>DATMEN010000022.1:0-122303 GCA_035556975.1 Chthoniobacterales bacterium | reverse complement strand
CGGGCTGAGGTAATGGATGGCGCGCGCGAAGATTTCCTTCCCGGTGCCGGACTCGCCCGAGATCAGCACCGTGGCATCGCACCGGGCGAAGCGCGGCACCCGCTGGACTTGTTCGAGGAGGAGAGGGCTTTCACCGATGATCTGCTTGAGGCCAATTTTCTCCTTGAGCTCTTGCACGAGCGCATCGCCCCGATGCGTCACTCGGGCTTGGCGCATTAACCGCGCCACCAATTCCGAACGCCGCACGGGAGGCATGAAAAAGTCCGACGCCCCCATCTCGAGCACCTTAAGAATATCGATCGCATCCGGCTGCGTCGTCGTCACGAGCACCGGTCTATTGGGAAATGCGCGGTGGAGAGACTCGAAGAGAGATGCCAGATCGAGAGCTGGAGAATCGCCGAGCGTGACTATGACGACATCGGGATCGCCAGAGGGGCGCGGCTTGATGCCGGACTCCGGAGAATACTCGGATCGCCTGCACGTGAATCCCTCCGTCTCCGCGAGCAATCTCTCGAGCGAATCGGCCAGGACATCGGTGTCGGGCGCGCAAACGATCATGACGGAGATCGCAGGCCTCACTACCGCGGAAGGCTGGGGGAAATGTCTGCTCATCCGGATCCTCTCAGGTAAGCCACACACATGGCCATGTCCGATTCTTTGATGACTCAATTCGTGCGGTTTGGAAAGCACATTTGCGTATGACAAAGTTGACCGGGGCAATTTTAGAAACCATTGCTGGGAAGCGCTCGTCCGAAGAGTGGTGACTGTTGAAAAAGCTCGATCACATGCCTTCTTCCTCACGGGCAGAAACGAATACAGGTAACGCTCGAATTGCCCCTGCAGCCTATGAAGACAATGTCCGTGCTGATTCTCTCAATCGCCATCGCGCTCATCGGTCGCGTGGAAGCGGCGGAAAACATTGTCCTGCGCGTGGGTCACTTTCCGAACATCACGCATGCCCAGGCGCTGGTGGCGCACAATCTCTCGCGCCAGGGGAAAGGCTGGTTCGAGGAGCGGCTCGGCCCCGGGACGAAAATCGAGTGGTTCGTTTACAATGCGGGACCGAGCGCGATGGAAGCGGTCTTCGCGCACTCGATCGATCTCACTTACGTCGGGCCCGGCCCCGCGCTGAATGCTTATACGAAATCGAACGGCGCGGAAGTCCGGCTGATTGCGGGGGCAGCGAACGGCGGCGCGGCGCTGGTGGTGCAACCGGACCAAAACCTGAAAACGCCCGCCGATTTTCGCGGAAAGAAAATTGCGACGCCGCAACTGGGAAACACGCAGGATATTGCCTGTCGCGCGTGGCTGATGGGCGGCGGCCTGAAGATTACTCAGCTCGGCGGGGACGCGCAGGTTTTACCCACGCAGAACCCCGACCAGCTGGCGCTCTTTCAGCAGAAGCGGGTCGATGCGGTCTGGACCATTGAGCCGTGGGTCTCGCGGCTGGAACGCGAGTCGGGAGGAAAGATTCTTATCGATGAACGCGACGTCGCCACCACGATTTTGGTGTCGAGCGTCAAGTGTCTGGCCGAAAAGCGCGATCTCGCGAAAAAGTTCCTGCAAGCGCACGCTGAATTGACGGATTGGATGGTGAAGAACCCGGAGGAGGCCCAGAAGCTTGTTCAAGCCGAGCTGCGCGAGGAAACCAAGAGCGAGATGGCGCCGGACCTGATCGCGCAATCGTGGAAGCGGATCGTTTTCACGTCCGAAGTGCCGCGCGCCGCGGTCGAGAATTTCATGCAAAGCTCGCTCAAGACCGGCTTGATCAAGACCGCGCCCGATCTCTCAAAACTTTTCGAGAAACCCTGAATGTCACTCCAGGAGGAGTTAGTTGGGCCGCCGCCGGCGAAGCTCGTTGTCGACAATGTGTCGAAGTGGTTTCGCACTTCACGCCAGACGGTGCACGCGCTGGATAAGGTCTCGCTCCAAATCGGCGAAGGCGAATTTGTCTGCCTGGTCGGGCCGAGCGGCTGCGGCAAGTCGACTCTGCTCGATATCATCTCGGGACTCGAAGCGCCGGACGAGGGCATGGTCATGGCCGATAACGAGCCTGTGCTCAACCCCGGGCGGCACCGGCTCGTCATGTTTCAGGAATCCGCGCTCTTCCCATGGCTCGACGTGACGGGCAACGTCATGTTCGGTTTGAAACTCAAACCGGGGCTGAGGAACAAAGAACGTCTCGAGGTCGCGAAGTTTTTTCTGCAACTGGTCGGCTTGGAGAAATTCTGGGCGGCGCATGTCCACGAGCTGTCGGGCGGGATGAAACAGCGCGTCGCCCTGGCCCGGGCGCTCGCTCCGAATCCTCGCGTCTTGCTGATGGACGAACCATTTGCCGCGCTCGATGCCCTCACCCGCGAGCAACTTTACAGCGACATCCAGCGGATCTGGCAAAAGCGCCGCAAGACGATCGTTTTCGTCACGCATAACGTGCGCGAAGCCGTCTGCCTCGCCGATCGCGTCATTTTATTCTCGCGCAATCCCGGCCGGATCCGCGAGCAATTCGACATCCCGCTCCCGCGGCCGCGCGACATCAACAGCATCGAGCTCGCCGAACACGCGGGGAAAATCACGCGCGCTTTGAAAGGCCACGCGGCTGGGGAGGTATCCGACTGATGAGGCGCGCTCTCCTGGCAACATTGTTCTTTGTCACCCTTATTGCCATCTGGCATTTCGTCGTGCGGAAGGGCATATGGTCGCCCGTCTTAGTGCCGTCGCCAAAGAGTGTGGGGGAATATCTTGTGGCCGCGGCGCGCGACGGGACTTTGCTTCAAGCCACCGTCGTGACCGTGCGGCGGCTGCTCGTTGGCTACCTTATCGGCATCGCGATTGGTCTTCCGCTGGGGCTATTCACATCAGCCTTCAAGTTCATGGAAGACACCGTCGGGGTCCTGGCCCTGGGGCTCCAGACCTTGCCGAGCGTCTGCTGGATTCCACTCGCCTTGCTTTGGTTTGGGCAGACCGAAAGCGCGATGCTATTCGTCGTCATCATGGGAACCGTCTGGTCGGTCGTGATCGCGACCGATACCGGCGTCCGCAACATTCCGCCCATCTACGCCCGCGCCGCGCGGACGATGGGATCGCGCGGCTTGCACAAATGGACGAAAGTCATCCTGCCGGCGTCGCTGCCGTATCTGGTCAGCGGCATGAAACAAGGCTGGGCCTTCGCCTGGCGGTCCCTCATGGCGGCCGAAATTTACGTGACCATCCTCACCGGTTTCGGGCTCGGCCATCTTTTGCATTACGGGCGCGAACTGCACGCGATGGATCAGGTCATCGGCGTGATGCTGGTCATCGTCTTGATCGGGCTGCTCACGGACAAGATTCTGTTCGCGCCGATCGAGCGATTTCTTCATCGCCGCTGGGGCACAGGCTTGCGCTAATCTCGCCTCCAAGGGAATTATCAGCCCCAAACGATGGATCCGCGCGAACACGACATCATGCGCTCGGTCGAAGACCACTATTGGTGGTACCAGGCGTTGCGTGAGCATGTCGCCGATTCGATTGCGCCGGTTGCTCCGAACTTCTCTCTGCTCGATGCCGGCTGCGGCACCGGAGGAATGCTCAGGGTGGTACGGGAAAAATTTCCTCTGGCCGATTTAACCGGAGTGGATCAGAGCGCTCATGCCGTGGAACTGGCCGCCGGGCGCGAGACCGGCGCGAGGCTTGTTTCCGCGAGCGTGCACGAACTTCCCTTTCCGCAAGATTCCTTCGACTTCGTCCTTTCGCTCGATGTCTTAAGTCACGCCCGGGTGGATGACGCGCTCGCGCTCCACGAAGCGCATCGTGTTTTATCCCCCGGTGGCCGGGTGATTCTGAACCTGGCGGCTTTCGATTTCTTGAAAGGAGCGCATGACTCCGCGGTGGATGTGGATCGCCGCTACACCCAGGGGCAAGTTCGGACGCTGCTGGAAGGGGCCGATTTCGCGGTCGAGAGATTATCTTATTGGAACGCGACCTTCGCGCCCCCGATCGCCCTCTTGCGGTGGCTCAGCCGCGGCCGTCCCCAGACGAATGAGCGCCCGCGCTCGGATTTCCGCCCGCTCCCGCTCATCGTGAATTCAATTTTTCGGCGCATCGCAGGTCTTGAACTCCGGGCCAGCCGTCACGTATCGTTGCCGTTCGGGACGTCGCTCTTTGCCGTCGCGCGAAAAAATGGATGAATCCAGTCCGCATCTCAGCATCGTCATTCCTCTTTTCAACGCCGCCCTGACGCTGCCGGCGCTCTACCAGGAAATCTCCGCCTTGGAAATTGGCGGCGGTTTTGAATTGGTTCTCGTCAACGACGGCAGTCGCGATGAGACGGAGGAAATAGCGCTGGGATTGGCGCAGCGGAGCCGGATCCCGGTCACGTTTCTGAGCCTTTCCCGGAACTTTGGCGAACACAATGCCGTCCTGGCTGGTTTGCGCGCCAGCACTGGCCGTTATGTCATTACCATGGATGACGACCTGCAAAACCCGCCGTCCGAAGTGATGAAGCTTCTTTCCGCGGCGGAATCGGGGAGGCACGATGTGGTTTACGCTATTTACGAGCGGAAAGAACATGCCTGGTGGCGCAACCTCGGCAGCAGGCTCACCAATCTCATCGCGGATTACGTCGTGGAAAAACCGAGGAAACTTTACCTGTCGAGTTTCCGATGTCTGACCCGGCTGGTCGCGGATGAGGTCGCCAAATCGCGCACGCCGTATCCCTATATCGACGGGCTCATTTTCCAGGTCACGCAGAACGCGGGCGCCGTGCCGGTGCGCCATGTGGGACGCGGGCAGGGCAAAAGCGGATACACCTTGCGCAAGCTCCTTCGGCTCTGGATGAGCATGCTGGTCAATTTTTCGGTCCTGCCGCTCCGCCTTATGACCCTGGCGGGATTGATCACGAGCGCGCTTGGCTTTCTCGCGGTGATCGGGGTTGTGCTCGAACACCTCTTGAAGAAAAATCCGACCGGCTGGGGTTCCCTCATGGCTGCGATCCTGTTGCTTTCCGGAACGCAATTGCTCTTGCTCGGCATCATGGGCGAGTACGTGGGCCGAATCTATCTCGGCATCAGCGATAAGCCGCAGAGCGTGGTCCGAGCGAGGTTTACGTCACCCGGAAAAGACATCGTTTGATCGATCGTAGAGGTGGTGTCCTAATTTGAAATGCGGGGCAAAAGTTTCCCTCCAACTCGAAGAGCGTAAGTTCTGATTCCTGATTTCGAGTCTTCAAAGCCAAGCGTAATTTTGGTTCCCGGAGGCAACATGGACAGTTCCGGCAATTGGTCCCAAACAGTCATCAAAGCGTCTTTCTGTTCGTCGTATCCGGCCTCGATGAGTGCCGGAGTCATCACGACATAAGTAATTCCAAGCGCCAAGCAGACGGCGTGAAACTTCTCCTTTTTTGAATTGCGACCGTGATCGTTCGTAATTGCAATCCAAGAGCGATCATCATGTAGAGGTTGCAGCCAAGTACTTTCCGCCGTCGAAGGATTATAGAAGTCCAGAACATGGCACGTTTCCAAATCTGGATAATCTGCGGAATATAGTGCTTTAAGCTCTCTAGCGAGTCGCCGACTACAGCACTCGTCGAAGTAGAGCCTCATGGGGGAGCGGGTCTATTTAAGCCGCTAATCCCAATTCAGCATTACAGTAACGGTACGCGGCGTCCACAGCATCGACGCTTACCTCATATAATTCCGCCGCACGCTCAAAACCACCCTCAGCGATTGCCGCTTTATAAAGAGTTTGGGCGGTATGCCCGTTTTCTCTTATCGCTGGTTCTCCAAAGTGGAATTTCGGAGTGAGAATCACTTCTTGATTCCTGTAGCGGAACGCAGTGTAAAGGCGCGCCATCCCATTCAAGTCAAACTCCATATCTTTCATGTAAGCCTCAATGCATGGCTTCATGGACTTTTGGCCTATTATTTTCCCGGTCAGTTGCACGGGATTCTCCGCGTCCTCTTTGAGAAAAATATGAAGATCGCGACCGATAGCGACCGTCTTGTGATTTTCGTGGGCGAAAGGATGTTCAATCCCATATCGCTCCTTCGCATTTTTGATGGCTTCGCGAATCTTCTGGAAAGAAATGTTGTAATCAACTCGGAAAGAGCGAATCGCGACAGCTTCTATTAAATCCCAAAAGGTGATTGCTTTGAAGTTCGGGGAATCAATTTCGCTGGGTCGTAGCGGAGGACGATTGACGCCGCCAGCGAACCAATTTCTCAAACTGCTCTGATGCATTTTGGCATAGCGGGCCGCTTCGGGAATCGAATAAAGTCCCGCATCTTTTGCCGCTTCCAATAAACTTATCATGATGCGTTGATAAGGTACACCATCTGTCAATTGTCCAAATCGATCTCTTTCTTGGCGCTCGCAAGGAGAACATCCCGCATCCACAGTTCGTGTAATTGGTTGGGATGGTTGAAGGTGACCGAGCGCAAACAAAAACTTCGCGAAGAAATCGAGAAGAATGAGCATTGCCTTGTTCGGGACAGTGCTGCCATTCCGGTCAAAGAGACATTCCAAGGGCAAACGGTTTGGGAGGGAATTGTTGAAGTGTTATCCCTGGAAAATCGCGTCTACACGAACGCAATCGGGGAACTCGAAAGCCAGGCGTTTAAATTAGGACACTACCATCTCAGGTTGGCCGGTCGTTCCCTCTTCTCATCGGCGGCCGCCGCTTATGCCAATCCGTGCTCTGCTCGTAAGCATGCGCAATCTGCAAGATCCGCGCCTCCTCCAGCGCTTTCCCGAGTAACTGCAACCCAACGGGCAGCTCCGTTCCATTCTCCGTCCGGGCAAATCCGCACGGCAGACTGATCCCGCAAATGCCGGCCAGGTTCGCCGCGTTGGTAAAAACATCGGCCAGATACATCCGCAACGGATCGGAGCTTCTCTCCCCAAACGGAAATGCCGGGACCGGCGAGGTCGGTGAGATGAGAGCGTCCACTTTGGCGAAGGCCTGGTCAAAATCCCGGCGGATGAGCGTCCGCACTTTTTGCGCGCGCGCGTAATACGCCTCGTAATATCCGGAGCTGAGAACGTAGGTGCCGAGGATGATGCGCCGCTTCACTTCCGGGCCAAATCCCTCCTCCCGCGTCCGGCTATAATGGTCGAACAAATTCAGCGGATTCTCCGCGCGGTGGCCGTAACGCACGCCGTCGAAGCGCGCGAGATTCGCGGACGCCTCGGCGCTCGCGATCATGTAATAGGAGGCGATCGCGTATTCCGTGTGGGGCAATGACACTTCGATGATCTCCGCGCCTAACGAGTTGAGATGCGCCACCGCCTTTTCCACCGCCGCTTTCACCTGCGGATCGATCCCATCGATCATGTATTCCTTTGGCAGACCGAGGCGGATCCCGCGCAAGTCGCGCCCCAGCTCAGCGGCGTAATCCGGGACCGCGTCGTTTAAACAGGTCGAGTCCAGCGGGTCGGGTCCGGCGATCGCATTCATGATCAAGGCCGAATCGCGCACCGTCTTGGTCAGCGGGCCGGCCTGATCGAGCGACGAGGCAAACGCGACCAGGCCGAAGCGCGAAACGCGGCCATAACTCGGTTTCATTCCCACCACGCCAGAAAGCGCCGCGGGTTGCCGGATCGAACCGCCCGTGTCTGTGCCGAGGGCTCCAAAGGCCGCGTCCGCCGCCACCGCCGCTGCCGATCCGCCGCTCGAGCCGCCGGGCACGCGCGAGATGTCCCACGGGTTTCGAGTCTCTTTCACGCTCGAGTTCTCGGTGGACGCGCCCATCGCGAATTCATCCATGTTGGTTTTGCCAAATGGAATCGCGCCCGCGGCCCGGAGCTTGCGAACGACGGTGGCGTCGTAGAGCGCCCGATAGTTCCGCAGGATCTTCGAGGCACAGGTGCACGGCTGGCCCGCCACGCTGATCATGTCCTTGATCGCGATCGGCACGCCTCCGAGCGGCAAATTCACATCGACGCGCTCCGCCTGTTTGAGGGCGTCGTCGAAATCGATCGAGAGATAGGCGTCGATGCCCGGCTCTACTTCCGCGATCCGGGACCGAAGGGCCTCCAGGACTTCGCGCGGAGAAACGTCGCGTTGACGGAGAAGCGTCCGCAGCTCGGCAATGCTAAGCGCCGGCAGATCGGCTCCCGTCATTCCACCACCTTCGTGACGATGAAAAGGCCGTTTGCCTGACGCGGCGCGTTGCTCAACGCTTCTTCCGCGCTCAACCCGCCTCGCGGCTCATCCTGGCGGAAGACGTTGAAAATGGGAACGGCGTGTGCCGCCGCTTCGACCTGGCTCGTATCCGGTTCCCGCAATTTCTCCGCGTATTCCAGGACGCGCCCCAGTTGCGCTTGAAAGAGTTTCGTCTCCGCCTCGGTGAGATTGAGCCGCGCGAGTTTCGCGACGTGCGCCACGTCGATCTGAACGGGCTCGGCCATGCGGCAATCGATTAAAACGGGAGATGGCTCACCAGCCAGATGACGGCGATACAGAGCGCAATCACCAGAACAAGAAAAATGATCCGGCCTTCGCGCCGTTCCTTCCGCAGCGAGACGCGCCGGCCCCCGACGTGGCTGTCGTCCCCCCAGCGCTTGTCCTGGAGCGCGACCGAGACATCCAGCCGGCTGCGGCCTTCGCTGGCACGCTCCAGCAATTCCTCGCGCTGCCGGCGGGTCGTTTCCTCGGCGACGCGGGGAGCTTCCGCGATCATGCGCTCCAGCTTTTCCATTTCGCCGCGAAGCTGCGATTCGCGCTGAGCGAGTTCTTCCTGTTTTTGGTTGAGCGGCGTTCCGGCTTTAAGCGTTCGGCGGCGCATGCGGAATCATTGAGTGTTCGCGGCCACCCAAAAGAAAATCAGGAGCGCGATGATCCCAAAAATAATCAGCGGCAGAGTGATGGCGAAACCGATCTGCACCCATTGCGCGAAGGTTTTCCCGCCGGCCAGTCCCGAAAGACCCGGCGCGGCCTCCGGCAAATCCAGGTCGGTTGATTGATCCATGTTCCCGGCCTCGAGCCGGCTCCGTTGCTGGCTGAATTCCGTCCGCGCGTCGTCCACTGTGCTCAAGGCCCGGCTCAACTCTTTCGGGAGCTCCGCCGGGTTCCAGGTCTTGGGCTCGATCGCCTCGAGCAGCTGCAAATGCTGGGTAAAGCTCTCGTGGGTCGCGCGAATCTGTTCGAGTTTTTTTTGCGAATCGTATCCTTCGCGTTCGAGGATCACGAGCGAGCGCGAGAGTTTGTCTGTCATTTCCGCGCGGCCGCGTTCCAGTTCCTCCTGGCGCCGGCTCAGTTCTTCGAGCTCGCGCTTTTGTTTCTCGATTTGCTCCGACTGCCGCTTCAGTTGCAGCAGTTGTTCCTGCGCTTTTTGAACCTGGGAATCGAGATGCTCCGGTGACATCGCTTCTTCTTCGCTTAGTTCCAGCATCTGTTCGATCGGTCGTATTCGTTCGGCCATGGCAATCGTTGTGGCATCGCACGATTCAAGCACCCGGATCGCGCGCGGCTGAGATGATATTAGCGGGCGAACTTCAGAATTCCACAATTTTCCCCGAAGACTTTCGAGCTTCGCGCAGCAGCTCGGACCACCGTTCGACCAGCGCGGGATAAGCGCCGCCGGTCAACGATCTGAGTTCGGGCCAGTGGGATTCGATGTGGTTTTGCTGAAATGGCTTCGGTCCGTGGAAGTGGATAATTTTCGCCTGCGCGCACTCACCCCAGTACGGTTTCCAATTTAGTTCCGGTCGCAGCCGATCCCAGAGCGGGCCGTTGCCATCGCGGTAGAACCGCCGGTAGGCCGCCTGGTCCCACGATTCGCTTTCGAGCGCCGCCAGGTTTTGCGAAATAAATCCGCGAAACTTCGGCAGACTTTCGCGCAGCCGATCGGTGTTCATCAGCATCACGCCCGTATTCATGTTCACGTAATCGTCCTGGGTCCCTTCCGGAGCGACCGCGAAATACTCGCAAGGATTTGCCTCCAGCTCGGGCACGACTTCACCGGCGAACATCACATCGCAGTCGGTATAAAGGACGCGGGCCGCGCCCCCGGGGCGCGTCACCAGGTCCGGCAGTTCCACGCGGGAGAAAGCGCCGGAAAGCGCCGCGGCAAAATGCGGATTTCCCTTCTGCCGGCCCAATTCGGCCAGGGACTCGCGGAGAAAGCTGCGGTGCCGGACGATCCGCACGTCCTGTCGAGTCAGCCACTCCGTGAAATCATTTTCGCCGCCATCGTAAATGCAGTGCGGGACGAGCGAGGTAAATCTCCTCGCTGTGTGGACCGCCACCATGATCATTTCCGAATACTCTGGAAACGCGGTCGAGTCTTCGGTGAGAGCAAAAAACCACTGCATGACTAAGGAATTTGACTCCAGTTCGCGTTCAATTCGGAAGGGCGCGGCGGCGCGGGATTAGAATATTCTTTATCCCGTGCGCCGCACTCTGTTTGTTGGGCGAATGTCCCGGCACGGCATTTGGCCTTTGAATCCCTGAAATTATCATGATGGCGTTGTTGCGCGAGTCGTCGCCCAGAGACCGCGTCCTCTTCTGGATTTGCTGGGGGGCGATTCTTGTCCTGGCCATATTGTTTCGAGTATTGCCGATTCGATCCGGCCTGCCCTACATCGACTATGTCGACGAAGGACATGTGCTTCATCAGACGATCGACGCGTTCAACAATCGCAGTCTCGACGTTTCCTGGTACGGTTTGCCCGCTCTCCCGGCTTATTGCGCCGGCGCGGCTTTGCTTTCTTATGGGCCGTTCTATCGCCATTATCATGGCCGCTCTTTTCAGGAAGACCTTCCGCAGCAGCGCGACCTTCCTTCCTCGAAACTCAACTACGATCTGATCACGCCGGTCGAACTAATTGTCGCCGGCCGGCTGGCGACAGCTTGCCTGAGCATCGCCACCGTAATTCTGGCGGGAATTCTCGCGGCCCGGCTTGCCAACCGCCAGGCCGGCCTCCTGGCGATGCTCCTGGTAGCGGTCTGTCCGGCCCTCGTGACCCGCGCGTCGATTGTGATCGTGGATACGTTCGCGACCTTTTTCGTGCTCGCGGTTCTTTACTTTTGCGCACGAATCCAGGCGGAGGCGGGCAAACCGCTCTGGCGAGGCGTCGCGCTCGCCGGACTCGCGACGGGTCTTGCCTTTGCCTCAAAATACCCTGCCGCAACCGCCGGCATGGCCGTTCTCACGACTATCCTGCTTCTCCCGGTTCGATGGTCGCGCCGTTTGGGATTATTCCTTCCTGCCGCGGGAGGATTTGTCCTCGGAGTTCTGTTGGGCGCGCCGATGACCTTTCTAAAGCCGGTTGCAGTCTGGCGCGACGTTTTGGCTAATCTTCGCGACTATGCCCGGATTCCCTCTCCGCGGGGTTACTTCGCGCAGGCGGTCTCCAGCTGGGAACTGGGTGTGCCCCTGCTGCTCGTTGGATTTGTGGGAATCGCCTTGATGCTGCGGCAAAGAAAAACAGGAACGGTCGCGCTGGGTTGGATTCTTTTTGCCGCGGCGCTTATCGCGGCGTTTTGGGGTCAATCCTTTCGGCCGTTTCGCAGTTTCCTGCCGCTCGTTCCGCCCTTGTGTATCGCGGCCGCGATCGCATTTGCTGCTCTGATCGACAGGGCCGGCCGGGGAGGAAACGGATGGCTGCGCCTCGGAATAAGCGTTGCGGTCATTGGCGGCTGCGTTGTCTCCCTCGGCTTCTCGTCATTCCGCCAGGTGCAGCGGCGAATGGCGCATCAGGACAGTCGTATTCAGGCTATTGATTGGCTCCAGGAACATGCAACAAAGCAAGACACCGTTCTCGGCCTCCGGGAACTTTCAATTCTGCCGGCGGAATGGAAACGGATCGCGGCCGGACTCACGGTCGTTCCCTGGTTCGAAGCGGCGGACCTTCTCGAGCGGGAGCGATTCGACTATGTCGTAACCGGTGAATTCGATCTGCGCTACGCCAGCGATCCGAATGGTTGGTCTGCCTATCGTGATCGCTGGCAGGCAAAGGTCTCGCCTCTGCTGGTCCAGGCCGATTTCGGGCAGGTCATGACTCCGGTCGTGCCTTATCTCTGGCGGACCAACGACGAGCGCATTCTCATTTTGAAAGGGAATGGCGAAAATTAATCGGCCGTGGCGCCGAGCGTAAACGCCGGCCTGTTTATCTGCCTCAGCCTGGGAGGCCAAGGCGCGGCCATCGCCATAAGCCGACGCCAAGGATCAAGAAAGCCGCGAGACTGACCAGCAGCGCAGGAACCAGGACAGGATTGCGGTAGTGCAATTCCATCCTGTGTTCCCCCGCATCCACTCCGACGCCCAGCAGCCCGAAATCGACTTTTAGCACCGGTACGGCTTTCCCGTCCTGAAAGGCTCGCCATCCGCGGTCAAAGGGTGTTTGCAGCACGAGAATGCTTTTCTGCTTGGGGGAAACCTTGCCCTCGAAGCGCGTTTGGTCGAAAGAAGCAAGCTCGAGAGCCGTGCTCCGGCGCTCGGCCACTACTTCAGCAAGCGAGGAATTTCTTGCGTCCTGTCTTAGATCGGAAAGATCTGCCTCCTTAAGTTTCTGCTTCTCGCCTTCGCTCTTATTCGAAAGAACCACGGCACGGAGGAGCACCGCCGCTTTTTCAGCCGCGGGGAGGCTCAGAAAAGCGCCCTCGGTGACGTAGCGATCGAATGCCAGCCCAAAGGGGAGAAATCCGACGTTGCGGAAGAGGTAGCCTTTCTCGTAGCGCTTGACGAATTCGTATTGTACGGCGCTCCGAAAGGGCAGGGGATCATCCACCAACGCATACTTCTCGGCGGCGAACAGAGACAGGATGGGATCATTGAGCAACCCGACCGACCAACGGGTGGCTGTTTCAGAGTTGGCTGGAATGGCGTTTACCGCGGTCAGGAAGTTAGTGTAGTTGAGATTGTTAAACGACCTGTAAGATGATGTGCCGTAGTAACCAAACCTCATGGCCTCGTTGAGGGTGAACGGAAGATCGGAACCAGATGGCAGGAGCCTCGTTATGCGAAAGAACTTTTCATCGTCGCTGGTCGTGATGTCCCGCAGCGCGGCGATGATCTCGGCTTCATAACCCTTGCGATTGCTTAATTCCTCTCTCTTGACCGTGTCACGATCGGAGACCGTGATTCGATCGAACTGCACCAGCTCGATCGCCGATAGGCCGACAACGAGCCACGCCGCAACTTTTCGTTTCTTCAACAATTGCCCGGTGGCCAGAAGTGCGCCGTATAAGAGCAGGAGAATCGTGGCTGTGCGTTTTAGACCTGGATTGATGAGGGCCTGAAAGGGCTCGAAGGGCAGGCAAAGAGTTCCCAGCAACACCGCGGCAGTCGCCAAAAGGAGCCAGAGGCGCAGCGTGCGGCCTTCCACGTAGCGCGAGAAAGCCATCATGCTCAAAGTGATTACTCCAAGGACGCAGAATAAAGAATACGTCCGATAATAGCTGCCTTGAAAGAGGTAGAAAAGGTATCGGAACCAGGGAAAGACGGTCGGAATAATCATCCCGATCAGGAAGAGGACGCATAGCGCCTTATGGCGGCGCGTTCCGTCCATAAGCACTTGCGGGAGAATGAGGAGACAAACAAGCCCACAGTAGGTTAATGGAGCTTCAAGATAATTGTGCCAGCCACGGAAGCCGGTCCCCGTTCCAAGAATGTCGTTCGCGAACGGTTTCAAGATCGCGGTGATGTAATGGAGAGACGACTCGAGGCCAAACAATGGCGCGGAACTCAACGCTGCCACGGCCGATGTTGTCCCGGAACCGCGGGGACTGTTTAGCGCGGCATGGAGATAGGGCAGAGTGACTATCGCGCCGAGGCCAACGCCGAGGGCGGCCACCCCGGCGAGTTTAAGGGAACCGCGCACGATGATCCGCGGCTGCCATCCATATTGCCCGTAGAGTCTTATCGGGACATAAAGCAGCAGGAACAAGGCGCAAAGATACAGATGGAATGGAGTTATCATTCCCACCAGCGCGACCGCCAGGGCAAGGACGAGCCATCGGCCGCGTTGCACGGCCAGCTCCGCGCCGAACAATATCGCGGCGAAACAAACAACGTCGTCGGCGAAGGGATACCAGCAGCTGCCAATGCACATATAAGCCGAGAAAGAAAGCAGAAGCGAACCCAGGAGCGGAGCGGGCGAACGAAGGCCGCGAAGCTGGAGAAAGCGAAAGAAGAATAATCCCGCGACGAGAATCTTGCCCAAGTGTTGGAAGGCAAGCGCCGGGGCGATCAGAGTGCTGGGTAGCCAACTGACAGGATGCCAGATGAGATAGCCTGTGGCATAGGCAAGATCCTGACCCATTCCTACATAGAAGGACCAGGAAGGGAAGCCCTGGCTCCGGACGTAGTTCGAAAGGTGAATAAACTCTGTGTAAAAAAGGACGAATGAATCGCTCCCGATGTCCCGGTAAAGAAGGACCGCATCGCCGAAGAGAAACTCTCGATAGATCAGTGCGCCGACCAAGAGGAGGCATAGCCCAGGAAGGAGAAGAGCGGACCGCAAAAAACCGTTCTTCCGGGGATCAAGGCCGACAGGCGCAGATCCGCGCGTCGAAAATAAGCCTGAGAGGTATGGCAACGAATTAGGTGGTTGTGGCGCCGATCGTAACCGCGGGCCCGTTCGCGTGCGTCGGATCGTTGTGGATCACGTGGACGCTCCGATACCCGCTCGCCGTCAGGGTTGTGATCAGCGATTCCAGGGTCAGCCAGGTCGCGGTGGGAGACAGGCCGCTCAGCGGTTCGTCCGGCCCGCCTTCGCTCTGGATTTTACCTCGAAGGCCATTCGGAAGTTCGATGGCTTCATTCTCGGGCGCGTAGGAGGTCCAAAGGAAGAGAATGGGTGCGACCGAAGGAAGCCGTTGGATCAGCTCCCACGGCTTCGGCAGATGATATAAGAGGCCGCAGCAAAAGACCGCGTCGAACTTGCCGTAGCTGGAAAGGTCGGCCTCCTCCAGGTTCGCCTGGGCGAATTCCGCATTCTTCACGCGCAAGTGTTCCTGGACAAATCGAGCCTTGCGGAGATTTGCGGCACGCCCCTCCAGAGCGAGGATTTTTTTCATTCCGGGCCGTTCCGCCAGGAGAAAGGTCTGCGCGCCTTCCAGCGCGCCCAGCTCGAGAATCGTTGCCGCGTTGGGCGCGAAGCGAAAAAAACGCTCTACCCGCGCGTCGCCGGCCGCACTGACGGCACCGCCGTAGTCATGTCCGTCGATCCGGAACTGAAAAACCCACGGGGCGAGCTTCGCGAATTCTGCTTCGAGATCTGGCTTCATGCGCACTCATCCTGAACGAAAAGAGAGGCGGTTTGCAAACCGGGTTTTCCTTCAACCTGCGACGAGAGTTGCGAAAAACCGATGCGCAGGGTTCACTGCGAGCAGATGCACCAAAGCTCGTTCGACAAAATGACCGCCTTTCGGCGCGACCATCTCGAAACGCGCCGCCAGGAACCGCTCGTGATCGTCGACCTGGGAAGTCAGGACATAAACGGTTCCTACCGGCCGCTCTTTGCCGTCCCGCCGTGGCAATATCTCGGAGTCGATCTGGCCGGCGGGAACAACGTCGACCTTATCCTGGCCAATCCGTACGACTGGCGGGAATTGGCGCCGGAAAGCGCGGACGTCATTGTCGCCGGCCAGACATTTGAGCACACGGAATTTTTCTGGGAAACGATGCGCCAGATCACGCGAACCCTGAGGCCGAACGGCCTTTGTTGCATCATCGTCCCATCGAGCGGCCCGGAGCATCGTTTCCCCGTTGACTGCTGGCGCATGTATCCGGACGGCCTGCGCGCGCTCGCGCGTTACGCCGGGCTCGACGTGATCGAGGCCAGCACGCAATGGGAAGATTTGCCGGAATACGATGAGGAAAGCAACAAGTGGCACGACTCGGTTCTCATCGCGCGGAAACCCGTCTAACCGCTAATCAACGCGCCCCGACCCGTTCCGGTCAGCCACCAGGGCGCGGAACGTCCTTACCTTCCTCGTTCGAGTGGAACATGCGCGCCGCAGCATACCCTACCGTCAGCACGAGCACGGTTGTCCACAGTGGCAGGACCGGAAACAGAAAACGATCGCCGGTGGCGTCAAACGCAGTCGCGTCCAGCCAGGCCAGGAGAACCACCCGCAAGAACACGGCGCTCCCGAGCAAAACGATCGCTGCCCCGTATCCGCCGCAGGGTCCCGCTCGGCGTCGAGTAAGCGCAAGTGATACTAGGGCGACGATCGCGAGCAAATGAAGGAGAATCACGGCGACGAAATGATAACGCCCGATAAAATTCTCGAGCAAGACGGCGAGACCGGTTCCTGGTGATGTTCCTGCGGAACGGCGGCCCGTCATCTCGTCGTAGAGCGACACCTCGGCTGGAGTCAGGATCTCGTCATCGCCGAGCGTGCTTCTGGGCCAACGCGCGAAGAACCTGGCGCCGACGCGCGCGAGGGAGGCAGGCAGCCTGCCCAATCCGCCGCTTTGCGCTAACGGATCCAGAAAGCCATCCACGACGAACCGTGTCGGCAAACGGCCGTCGTCGCACGCGATATTGATTTCCCGGGCCGCGTTTTTGAAGAAGCGCTGCGACCCTTCCGGGGTGTCGAAGACGCCGGTGACGCTGGCAGCGTGACGCGTTGCCCAGACGATCCAGCCCACCCCAATTTCGTTGGGAATCCCGACGCGACGACTGGTTTCGGTGCGCCACGCTTCACCGAGCGGTCCGTCGAATTGCGGCCGGAGCTGCGCGAAGGTCGGACTCACGTTGAAAGCGCGTTGCAACGTGTCGGTCGTGATTGGCGCGTATCCCTTTGGCTCGGATGGCCGGATGCGCAGAAGAGCGTGAAACAACGCTTGAAAGCTGTGCGCCGTCATTTCGGACCGCGCGAAAGATCGGTAGACCAAGTAATTTGTCGTGTAAACGCCGGTAATCGCCAGCGCGGCCACGGCGCACGTGACCACGATCGGTTTTGCGATTCGCGCCAGCGCCAGGCGCGTGGAGCTGCCAGGGCTTTTTTCCTGGGCGAAAAGTATGGCCGACCAGATCGCCACCAAGGCCGCGACGAGCAGGCCTTCCTCGCGCGTATTCCAAAGGATCGCGATCATTCCTCCTGTTCCAACGGCAATCCATGTGTGTCGGGTCGCGGCCGTCAGAATCAAACCGCCGAGCACATACCACAGGGCAGCCGCGTAAAAGGTGTCGGACATCGTATAATTATTGAGTTGGAAGCCGGCTGGATGGAAGCAGATGGCCGCAAAACAGGCGGCGGCGAGCCAGCGCCCCGCGCCGATTCTTCGCAGAGCAATCAGAAGGACGAGGGCGCCGCCGATTTGAAGCATTTCGATCGCCGGCCGCAGCGGAAGATGCAGCAGATGAACGGCCGCGATCCAGAGAGGATAGGCGCATGGCCGCACAAATGCCGTCCAGCTGTAGGGCGCATCCCAGTACCAATGGCTGGCCGAACGAACGAACCAAAGCGCGTCATACTGCGTGGCGCTTCCGATAATGTCCTCGGCCTGGACGAGCCAAAGTTTCAACGCGATCAGCGCCGCGATCGCCACGGCAAATTCGATTTGGGAAGACTTCCGGGCGTTCAGGGCGCTCCTCCGGTTCATCTCCCCGGCACCATTTCGAGCAGCACTCCCTTGAAGTACTCCGTCTCCGGCAACGTTGAAAGAATGGGATGATCGAGCGCTTGCTCGAAGCGATGCAGCCGGCGGGCGGATCGGCGCGCATCCACCAGCGCATCCGCGATGGTCTGGTTGAAGATGGTTTCGTTCACGTGATGCGAGCAGGAGAAAGTCGCGAGCATCCCGTCGCGCGAGAGCAGTTTAAACGCCCGCACGTGCAGCTCGCGATAGCCGCGCAACGCGTCGCGCAGACCGCCCTTCGTTTTGGTGAAGGAGGGCGGATCGAGAATGATGAGATCGTATTCAGCTTCCGCCTTTTCCGCGGACCGCAAGAATTGAAACACGTCCTGCTCGATCCACTCGACCGGCAATTTGTTGCGCTCCCCGTTTCGCCGCGAGTTCGCAATATTTTCCGCGCTCGCTTCCACCGCGGTTACCCTGGCCGCGCCGGCCCGCGCGCAGGCGAGGGCAAATGCGCCCTGATTCGTGAAACAATCCAGGACGCGCCGCCCCGGCGCCTGGCGCGCCACGGCTGGGTAATGCGCCAATTGATCCAGGTAAAATCCCGTCTTTTGCGCGTGCATGAGATCAATCTCCAACTGGAGGGACGCCCGCTGTGGCGTCCCACTTATCTCGATAACGACAGGTCCATCCGGCGGTTCGCCCATCAGGACCCCGCTGCGCAACTCCATCCCTTCCGCTCGCCGCACCGGGGCATCGTTGCGCTCGATGATTGATTGCAGGGGCGCTCCGGCTGCCGTCCGCAACGCCTCGACGATGACACCCTTCCGCAGGTCCATCCCCAGAGTCAGCGTCTGCAACACGGCATGATCCCCGTAGCGATCGACGATCACGCCCGGTAATCCATCGCTCTCGCTCCAGACCACGCGGCAAAGCCGCGGATCGATCCCACGCCGCTGCCGATACTCCATTGCCTGCGCGATCCGGCGCTGGAAAAAATCAAGATCCAGGTCCTGCCGCCGCCGCGAGAATCGCCGGGCCACGATTTGCGATTTGCTGTTGTAAATCGCACTGCCGATCAGGTGATCTCTTCCGTCTTTCAGCGAAATGACATCGCCGTCCGCTGGATTGCCGAACGCCTTGAGGACTTCCCCGGAAAACACCCAATCGTGCCCGTGCAGGATTCGCGCGCGAGGTTTGATGACAAGGCCGGCCATTGGAAGAGAGGGTGAATGGTGATCGGTGAATAGTGAATCGGGAACTGGCGTTTTTATCAACCGTTGGCAAAGTTGGGCTCTTCACCATTCACCATTCACTGATCACCATTCACTCTATACCTGTGCAAAGCTCTCCTATAACTTCACTCGATCTTCCCGAAATAAAGAAACTCCGCAGCGGCAAAGTCCGCGAAGTGTTCGATCTGGGCGAAACGCTCCTCTTCGTCGCAACCGATCGGCTCTCCGCTTTTGATGTCGTTTTCCCCGATCCCATTCCGGGCAAGGGCGCCGTCCTGAACCAGCTTTCCGCGTTTTGGTTCCGGCGCTTCACTTTTGTCCAAAATCACATGATCACCGCCGACATCGAAAAATTCCCGCCCGAATTGGCCCCCTACCATCATGAATTGCACGGCCGTTCGATGATCGTGCGCAAAGCGCAGCCGCTTCCCGTGGAATGTGTCGTCCGGGGTTATCTCGCCGGCTCGGGCTGGAAAGAGTATCAAAAGAGCGGAACGATTTGCGGCGCAGCGCTCCCGCCAGGCCTGCAACTCGGCTCTCAATTGCCAGAGCCGATCTTCACTCCTTCGACGAAAAGCGACGTGGGCCATGACGAGAACATCGATTGGAACGAATGTTGCCGGCTGCTCGGCGAAGACGTTGCGGAGCAGGTCAAGGCTCTGAGTCTGAAGATTTATGAGGCAGGCAGGGCGCACGCCGCGAAATGCGGGATCATCGTGGCCGACACTAAGTTCGAATTCGGTCTTTTCGGCGACGAGTTGCTCCTGATCGACGAATGTCTCACGCCCGATTCGTCGCGCTTCTGGCCGGCCGATCAATACGTTGTCGGACAAAGTCCTCCCAGCTTCGACAAACAATTTGTGCGCGATTATCTCGAGACGATCGATTGGGACAAGACTCCGCCTGCCCCATCGCTGCCCGCCGGGATCATTGAGAAAACCTCGCAAAAATATCACGAAGCGCTGGAGCGCCTGATCGGCCAGGAATTACCGTAAGACTACCATGCGTTCGGATTACAAGGGCGTTTGGACGGCGCTCTCGGAATCGCTCTCCAGTGCGAAGATGCACGTTAGCGGCACCGAAGATGAGGCTGTTTTTGAGGCGAGCGGCGCTGGCACGGCCGAATTTCTCCTGAATAACGTCGGCATCAGTCCCACCGATGTCGTTCTGGAAATCGGCTGCGGGGTCGGGCGGGTCGGAAAGCATTTGGCCGGCCGTTGCCGTCGCTGGATCGGCGCCGACGTTTCTCCGAACATGCTCACGTTTGCGGCCGAGCGGCTCCAGGGTCTTTCGAACGTGGAATTCGTCGAACTGTCTGGAAATGATCTGCGCCCCATCCCGGACAATTCGATCGACCTTGTCTATTGCACGGTTGTCTTCATGCACTTGGAGGGCTGGGATCGCTATGGATACGTCGAAGAGGCCTTTCGCGTTCTGCGTCCCGGAGGCAAGCTCTACGTCGATAACGTGAATCTTTGTTCCGATGCCGGCTGGTCCATCTTCGAGACGCACCGGAAATTCCCGGTCTCTGAGCGCCCCGACCACATCACGGTTTGCTCGACGCCGCAGGAGTTGCAGGAATACCTCCGCCGTGCCGGCTTCCAATCGATCGAAACAAAACCGGGCGACGAACTAATCTCCGTCTGGGGACGCAAACCAATTTCGTGAAGGCCGACTCGCGGCACACACGGTGGTGTGGCGATTAGGTGTCATCCCGAGCCGCGCAGACGGCGAGGGACCTCGCAGTCGAAATGCACGTGTTCGAGAAAAAGTAGGGCATCATTCGTATAACACGCCGTCCGTAACGCGGCAGCGCCTGAGCATCGTGAGGTCGGCGCTCCTCCCATGGTCGCGGTCCCGTCTGCGCGGCTCGGGATGACACCGCCTTTGCCAGCGAATTGCTTACCCGATCAACTCGCCAACGAGCGCCTTCTCTTCCTTCAACTCGGCGACCGAGGCATCCGTCTTCGCCCGGCCAAATTCGTTCAGCGGCACATCCTGGACGATCTCCCACTTCCCGTTACGAGTGCGGACTGGAAACGAGCAGATCAATCCTTCCTCGACGCCGTAGCTGCCATCCGAGCATACGGCCACGCTATGCCAGTCGCCCTCAGCCGTATCGTTAGTCAGCGACCGGACCGTATCCACGATCGCATTGGCCGCCGATCCCGCGGAGGAGGAACCGCGCGCCTTGATGATGGCGGCGCCGCGTTGTTGCACCGCGGGAATGAACGTTTCCTTCAACCATGATTCGTCGCCGATCACTTCCGCCGCGGAGCGACCCTTGACTTTCGCGTTGTAGGAATCGGGATATTGCGTCGCGGAATGATTCCCCCAGATGGTCATGTTCGTGACCTCGGTAACATCCACGCCGGTTTTCTGGGCGAGCTGCGCCTTCGCGCGGTTCTCGTCCAGCCGCGTCATGGCAAACCAGCGATCGCTTGGGATCGATTTCGCGTTGTTCATCGCGATCAGGCAATTCGTGTTGCACGGATTGCCGATCACGAGGATTCGCACATCCTTCGCCGCATTCTTTTCGATGGCCTGCCCCTGGCCGATAAAAATCTTCCCGTTGATCCCGAGCAAATCCCCTCGCTCCATCCCGGCTTTGCGCGGAACACTGCCTACGAGCAGGGCCCAATTCACATCCCGAAACCCTTCATCGAGATCGGTGGTGGCGACGACGTTGTTCAGGAGGGGGAACGCGCAATCATCCAGTTCCATCACCACCCCTTTGAGCGCCTCGAAGCCGGCTGGAATTTCGATCAAGTTCAATGCGACCGGCTGGTCTGGACCAAACATGGCGCCGGATGCCACGCGGAAGACTAGCGCATAACCAATCTGTCCGGCCGCTCCGGTGATCGCCACTTTAATAGGTGAGTTCATGATTTATTTAGCCACAGATACCGATCCATGTCATCCCGAGCGAAGCCGAGGGACCCCGTGGAACGTCGAACGAAAACCACGGGGTCCTTCGACTCCGCTGCGCTCCGCTCAGGATGACGCGCGTCCCGTCTTCTCGAGCAGTTCACGGACAATCCTAATCCGTTTTCGAATCGTCGGACTCGCGCCCAATTCCGCCACCGTCTTCGCCATGCGCCGGCTCCAGTTCGACTTCGCCGCGGTTCCGGGGACGTTAAATCGATCCTTGCGGGCCAGAAGGTCGGTGATCATGACGATGGCAATCCACGATTCGCTGCGGAAGAGCGCATCCATCACCCGCGGATAGAAGTCGGTCTCAAACTTTGTCCCTTCCTGGAGTGGCGGCGCGCCGGCGAATTCGGCGATTTTCGCCACGTCGCGTCTGGCTTGCTCCTCGTCGGGGTTCGATTTCTCCACGGCCTCCTGACAGAGCGCCCGCAGAGGTTTGTGGTCGTGGGTCGCATAGGTGGCGACCGAGACACGCTGGTATTCGCTGCCCGGGATCGATCGACCGTCGTCGTAATTCTCCCATTGCGGAATCTTGAAAGTCGCCACGCCCAGCGAACGCAGGCTCGGCCGGACATAATCGGGCACGGTCCCCAGGTCTTCACCGACTACGCGGGTGTCCCCCGCCTCTTCGAGGACCGCGCGCAAATAATCTTCGCCTTCGCGGCGATTCGCTTCGCAGTTTTCCCCCGTGGAATCATCGCGCGGATAGAACTGTGGAATCGCCCCGCCGGTCCGTTCGCGCATTTCATCCCACGACAGCGGCAGAAATTCCGGATTGCGTTCGGGTCGCCAGGGAAACGCGTAGATCCGGTAAAAGCCGAGCACGTGATCGATCCGAAAGACGTGGAAAATCTTTCGGACGCCCCGCACCCGCTGCCGCCACCAGGCGAGATTTCGCGCCCGCATTACGTCCCAGCGGTAGAGCGGGATGCCCCAGTTCTGTCCCCACTTCTGGGTAAACGCGTCGTCTTTAAAATAAGGTTCGGGCGGCGCCCCGCCAGACCAGTCCAGGGCAAATTCATCCCGCCGCGAATAGACGTCCGCGCTGTAGTAATTGACCCCGAACGGGATGTCGCCCATCAACGCAACGCCGCGCTTTTCCGCGTACGCTCTGATTCCACCCCATTGGTCGAATGCGACCCATTGGACATATTTGAAAAATGATTCGCGTTCGGAAAAACGTCGCCGCACTTCGGCTGTCTGGGTCGCGAGCCATTCCCGCGCCGCCGCCGCGGTGCGATGCTCCTCCGGCCACTTGTCCCACGTTTCCTGGTTGCCATTTCCTTCCATGAGCGCTCGGAAGAACGCGTAATCCGCCAGCCACGCTCTCTCGGCTTCGCAGAATGCATCAAAGTCTGTCGCGCGGCCTGCGTCTTCCCCAGCTCGCCGGGAAAATTCCACGAAGGCCCTTTCCAGGAGATCGATTTTCAGACGGCGGACGCGACCGTGGTTCACGGCGCCTTTGCGCAACTTCTCGAGATCGTTTCGCGCGATGACGCTGTCGAAATCCTCCTGGGAAAGATCCCCGGGTGATCCCGGCGCAAGGTGCAAGGTCGTCGGCTCCAGCGCGACCGCGCTGATCGCGTTATACGGACTATGATCGCCCCCCATTTCGTTGATCGGCAGGAGTTGGACGATCTTGAACCCGATCCCGGCCGCCCAATCGATAAACTGCCGCAACGCCTCCAGATCGCCGATGCCCAGGTCGTTCTCCCGGCGCAGCGCGAAGAGCGGCGCCAGCACCCCAGCAATTTTTTGCTCGGGCGACAGATTCATGCAGGGGAGAATTCAGCCACGGATGAACACGGATGAAACACGGATTTAAAAGACGAGCCGCTTGTACTCGACTTTCGTCCGTCCGAAGTTGACGAGGAGCCCAACCTTGATGCCAGTCGCCTTCAACACATTAAGCAGCTGGGCTTCATCCCGGCGATCGTACTGAGGATTAACCTTTAATTCGACGAGCACGCACCCATCGACAATCAAATCAGAATCATAATCTCCGACGACAATATCCTTATAACGCACCTGCACCCGTTTTTCGATTTCTGCCGCCGAACCTCGCCGAATTAGTTCCACTTGAAGTGACCGCTCGTACACGCGTTCGAGAAAGCCGTATCCCAGTTCGCCATGCACTTCGAAAGCCGCCCCGATGATTCTCTCCGTGACCTCGCGATGAAGCAGCTTGCTCGGATGTTCGTCGTCGATTTCCAGCATATCCCTATCCGTGTTTCATCCGTGTTAATCCGTGGCCAAAAAATTATCTGCGCCGGATCCGCCAATCCTCGACCAGCTGCGTCGGAATTTCCTTCAGGAAGCGCGAAGGCCTCTGGAACATGTCGCCGTAACCCGCGTTCAAACGCATGTGAGGAAACGTGAGATAAAGCTCGTCTTTCGCGCGCGTAATCGCGACGTAAAACAGCCGGCGCTCTTCCTCGATTGCGTCGCGCGTTTCCAGTGAGCGTGAGCTCGGGAACATCCCATCCGTCAGCCAGATCACGAAGACGGTATGGTACTCGAGCCCCTTGGCCTGGTGCACCGACGATAGGTTTACCGCTTCGTTGTCCGCGGTTTGATCCAGCGCCGGTTCCGCATCGATGTTGCTGATCAGCGCCAGCTGCGAGAGAAATTCGTGCACATCCTTGAATTGGCGCGCGAAGGCCGCGAGCTGGTTCAGGTCTTCCCGGCGCAACTCATAGTTGGTGAAGTTCGCTTTCGCGTAATCGTCGTAAACCGCCTCCACGATCGACGTGATCATTTCCGAGGGCGGATTCGGCTGCCCGCCCGGCGCAATTTCATCGAGCGTATGCGCGAGCTGTTCCCACGCTTTCTTTGATTTCGCGCCGACGGCCATCGCCAGGAGCCGCTCGCTCCACGAGGTGACCTCCCCCTGCTCGTCCAGTTTGCCTTCCCAGGCCCGCCAAAGATTATCCGCGCTTTTCCCCCCAATCCCGGGCAGCAACTTCACCATTCTTTTGAACGCGACCTCATCGCGCGGATTTGCGATGAACCGGATGAACGACGTCACGTCTTTCACATGCGCCTGCTCGAAGAATCGAACGCCGCTCGTGATCACGTAGGGAATTCCGCGCCGGGACAGCTCGAGCTGCAATTCGATGGCGTGATAATGCGCCCGATACAAAACCGCGATCTCATTCAACTCGATGCCTTCGTCGCGCAGTTCCAAAATCCGTTGGGCCACGAATTGCGCCTGCTCGCTCCCGTCGTTCAATCCCACCACGGCCGGCTTGACTGAGTTCGTCGGCCGAGTGGCGCTGAGTTGTTTCCGGAACTGCTGCACGTTCGCGGCGATCGCCGCGTTGGCGACGCGCAGAATATCCGGCACGCTCCGGTAGTTCATCTCGATCTTGAAGACCTGCGCATCCGGATAGCGCTGCGGAAAGGCCAGGATGTTTTTGAAATTCGCCCCGCGCCAGGAATAGATCGATTGCGCGTCGTCGCCCACCACCATCACGTTCCGGTGCTCGGAGGCGAGCGTGTCGATGAAGTCGGCCTGGATTTTATTCGTGTCCTGATACTCGTCGACCAAAATGAATTGGAACTGCCGCCGGTAAAAAGCCGCGATCTCCTCGTGCTCTTTCAGCATCCGGAGCGTTTTCTCGAGGAGATCGTCGAAGTCCATCGAGTTCGTGGACTTCTTCCTTTTCTCGTAACGCACGTGCACGTCCGTGATCTGCTCGAGCAGCGGAAGGAAATACGGGAACTTTTCCGCGAGCAACGCATCGATGGCCGTCTCGGTGTTGATGACGAAGCTAAAAATCTCGGCCAGCACATCGCCTTTCGGAAATCGCATCTCTTTCGGGTTGATTCCCGCCGCGGCAACCACGGTATTGATCAAATCCTTTTGATCTTCACGATCCATGATGGTGAACCCGCTCGAATACCCGAGCGCGCTTCCATGCCGGCGCAGCATGCGATTTCCGATCGAATGGAAGGTGCCGCCCCAGAGTCCGCTCGCATCCACCGGCAGCAGGTTCGCGACGCGATCGAGCATCTGGCGGGCGGCCTTGTTCGTAAAAGTGAGCAGAAGGATATTGCGGGGGTCGATCCCGTTCTCGAGCAGGTACGCGACGCGGTAGATGAGGGTGCGCGTCTTCCCGCTGCCCGCGCCGGCGATGACCAGGAGCGGCCCGGGCGACGCGGTCACCGCCGCGAGCTGCTGCTCATTCAGCTCCGCCGCGTAATCAATGTTGATCGCGGTCGCGGAGGGAGCGCGCTGGAGCGTGTATTCGCGGGACATCCGTTACCTGTAACGGTGGTCCATGGCCCTCGCAATTTTATGCGCGAATTGGATGCGCTCACCGGCCGTCTCAGACAGAAAAAGGGAAGCACAAAAGGTGCGGCGCAATAGAGCCCGGAGTGAAGCCTTTTGGCGGAACTCCGGGTAAATCATTTCCACGAAAGCAGGAGTCCCGAAGGGGGCGACGGAATGGTGGTATTCAACCAGGCGTGCTTGAATCACCTGCTTTTTGGCGGCGTAGGTCCGCCGCGAAAGGCGCGGAGTTGTTGTTTTGTCAGAGCGGCAATACGTTTTGCTCGGCTGAAAACGCTCACCGTTAGAGTCGCCGATGAGCTCTTTGCGGAAATTTCGGGTGCCGCCAGGGCTCGTAACATGTCGAAATC
Organism: Chthoniobacterales bacterium; assembly: GCA_035556975.1. Taxonomy (GTDB): domain Bacteria; phylum Verrucomicrobiota; class Verrucomicrobiia; order Chthoniobacterales; family UBA10450; genus AV80. Next base: position 95,986 of record DATMEN010000022.1, on the reverse strand, counting down.
CGAGATTGTTCGTGAACGGCTGACTCACAAAGCGGCGCCGGCGAAGCGCGCAAAGGGTTCACTCTGGGGTCGCATGGAAGATCTGGTCATTCACTCGGATTCGCTGCCAGCGGAACTTTCAGCGAACAAGGCCCATCTGAAAAACTATGGCCGAAACCGTAGTCATCCGCGCGGCGGCTAGAGAGAGGCAAGTTGATCGAAATGTTTGTCGCGGTGCAGCAGTTCGACTCGGTTTACCCTTGCGCAGGCATGGATCAACAGATCGGGATATGGGCAGCTCATTCCCTTGCTGCGGGCGCGCTCAGCCAGTTCGATCGCGTGTGCCCAAACACCTTGCGTAACCGGAAGATCAGTGACGATTGACTGATACTGCACCAGAATGCTGCGCTCCCGGGCATCGCGTGTTCCAGGCCAGAGTTCGAGCCGAATTGCGGCGCACCAGGCAGCTTCTCCAGCCTCCAGCAGCATCTGCAGCCGCTACCGAATATCCGCAGGACCCGATTGCCGCAAGGCATCGATCCAAACCGACGAATCAACGAGAACCACGCAGACGCTCCTTCTGATGCCGCATCTGCTCTTCCTCCATTTCCTCGTTCGTCATGATGGAGGTAAACGTCCCCAGATGTTTCGTTAGTTCCTCAACCCGCCTGCGCCGATTGAATTCCGCCAGCGCCACGTTCACTGCTTCGCGCTTCGTCTTCGCCTTGGTGAACCGCATCGCGGCCTTCAATTCCTTTTCAGGAATATCGATCGCGGTCTTCATGGATTCTTAAAATGGCGCAAATTGGATGCCACAACAAGCGTATATCGGCTTCCGTGATGCCCGTAGCCAGTCGGCGGGGCGTCGAGTTTGTCGAGAAGGGCGAGACTGAGGGAGCCACTGCAGTTGTGCACCCGGCTGGTGCATAATTACCCGATTGGATTTCCTGGGCTTGGTCAATTGTGCAACGGGCTGCTGCACAATTACCGTCTCCGGCCACACCTCGGCGAAAGCCCGCATATATTCCGCTGCCTGCGCCGGCAATCACCGAGAGAGCGGACCTGGCGAAGCCGTCACCGCCGCAAGCTGCTGTTCATTCAGCTCCGCCGCGTAATCAATGTTGATCGCGGTCGCGAAGGGGCGCGCTGCAACGTGTATTCGCGGGACATCGTGCTTTACCTGTAACGGCGGTCTATTACCGCCGCAATGCTCGTGGCGCTCCAGGAAGGAAGAGCCGTCGAACGAAGCTGGTGAAAATTGCCTGTTCACGCAGTTGAGGGAGTGATGAAACCACCTGATTAGATTTCCACTCTTTCTTCTGGAAGACCGCATCTTCTGTCGATAAACAGGAGCGTTCCCTTTACGTTCTCGGCGACAAGAAACTGACGCCTTGGACATTGACATCCAGAAATTCTTCCGACCAGATTTGAACGCCAAATATCGCATTTCCGGCCACGAATCCTTTCCCTGCCGTTACGCCTGGCTCCCAAAGGCGGTAAAGTGGGTTGCAGAGAAACCTCTCCTGTTTTCTCAGGGGCAGCAGGCGATGGTCGACCTTGGTGTCGGCAAGAATATGGTGCGAGCCATCCGCTTTTGGGCACAGGCGGCTGACATGATTGAATCGCTGGGAGGGCAGGCCGGTTACCGCGTAACGCCTCTTGGCCACGCGATATTAGATGATCCTAAGGGGGCCGATCCTTTCCTCGAGGACATCAGAACGCTTTGGCTGATTCACTGGAAGCTTTCCACGAACGTCGATAGTCCGCTTCTCGCCTGGGACTATCTGCTGAATCGCTGGCAAGAGCCGGTCCTTTCTCCGACGCTTGCTATGGACGCGCTAGTGAAGGAAGCGGCGTTGCAGGATCAGCACCTTTCGCCGGTCACGATCCAGCAGCATTTCGATACATTCCTCCATACCTATATCCCGACGCGCGGGCGAAAAGGGGATGTGCAAGAAGACAATCTCGATTCTCCCTTGATCGAACTGGAGCTCCTGATTAAGGCTGGCGAACGCGAAGTCGATACCGGCGGTCGTCGGGAAGCGATTTACGCTTTTCGACGGGAGGAGAAGCCAGATATCACTCCCGAGTTGTTCATTTACTGCCTCGCCGACTTCTGGCAGAAACGTCATTACCGCGAAGAAACACTCCCCTTCAAGACCATCGTGAGTGGTCATGGCAGCCCGGGCCAAATTTTCAAGCTGCCCGAAGAAGACATTCGAGTTCGTATAGCATCACTCGAACGCGACACGTCCGGCGCGCTTACGTTTAGCGACGCTGCCAATCTACAGCAGCTTCGACGACGACGTGAGCTCGATCTGGCTGAGCTGCTCGAGGCCGTTTATGCTCTGGAGGGTGCGAATGTCTGATTCTCGAATCGCCGACATCCTCAATATCGAGGGTCGATTTTTGCGCTCGACGCATCTCGAGCGCGACTTCTGCGATTCAACGGCCCTCGACGGCTACGTTGTTACAGATTTTGCTCGTTCGTCTCTTGCCAGAGTTGCTGCGGGACTGAAGCCCGTTTCGGGACAACGAGCCTGGCGTATTACAGGGCACTACGGAGCGGGCAAATCGAGTTTTGCACTGCTCTTGGCGCATTTGCTTGCCGGCCGCGAATCGAATCTCCCTCCGCAAGTGCGCAGAGTAACCGAGTTCGGCCAGAGGCCGCCGTCGTTCCTGCCTCTCTTGGTTACGTGTGCGCGGCAGCCGCTATCTGTCTCCATTCTTAAAACATTGTCTCAGTCGGCAGGCAGGGTTTATGGCCGAGGCACGAAGCAGAAATTACCGGCGGAGATCAAACGCCTCAGCGAGTCCAAGTCCGAACCCACGGATGACCAGATCCTTGACCTGATTGTCCGATTCAACACGCAGCTGATCGTCGATTCGAAGGCTAAGGGGTTGGTTTTGATTCTAGACGAGCTAGGGAAGCTTCTAGAATTCGCCGCACTCCATCCGGGTCGACAGGATGTGTTTCTCCTGCAACGCCTCGCCGAGACTGCGTCACGCAGCGGCGACGAACCTCTTTTTCTGGTCAGCCTGCTTCACCAGGGCTTCAGCGCATATGCCGATCATCTCGACCAATCGACCGAGCGAGAGTGGGAGAAAATTGCCGGCCGTTTCGAAGAAATCGTCTTTGATCAACCGATCGGCCAAATCGCTGAATTGATTTCGTCGGCTTTAAGCGTTTCGCTCCAGAAGATTCCGAAGGTTCAGTCGAAAGAATTGAAAAAGGCGGCTGAGCAAATCGCTCAACTCGGATGGTATGGCGTAATGCCTGCGAAGGATTTAACGGCGCTGGCAGCCCGACTCTATCCGCTTCATCCGAGCGTCTTGCCCGTCCTGGTCCGGACGTTTCGCCGCTTTGGGCAGAATGAGCGGTCGCTCTTCAGTTTTCTTTTATCGAACGAACCGTTCGGGTTGCAGGCATTTGCTGAGAAGAGTCTTCAAGAGAACAGACTCTTTCGGCTTCATGATCTTTACGATTACGTTCGTGCAAACTTCGGTTATCGCCTCGCTGTTCAAACATATCGGAACAATTGGAATTTGATCTCGTCGATGATCGACAGTTTTGCGACCGAGGACGAACTCGATAAGGAAATCCTCAAGACCGTCGGAATTTTGAATCTTCACGACGACGAGGATCTACCCATCAACGAGGAATCGGTTTTGTGCGCCGTTGCCGCTGAGAGCCGAACAGCGCACACGCGAGTCGCTTCAGCGCTTCAGAGGCTCCGAACCGGTAAGCGGGCTCTATGGAACCGCGGAGCACGAGGACTCTGTCTCTGGCCGCACACCTCTGTTAACCTCGACAAGGCCTACGCCGATGCCCGCAAAGCGATCGGCTCGTCGCAGGATGTGGCATTGTATATCAAGGAGTTTCTCGAAACGCGTCCTATCGTCGCGCGACGGCATTACATCCAGACGGGCAATCTTCGCCACTTCAACGTCCGCTATTGTCCCGTAGCTGATCTGGCTCGCGTGCTTGATGAAGCGCCGCCGAATGCCGATGGCGCTATCGTTGTTCCTCTCTGCGAAACCGCCGAGGAACAGCGAGCGGCGTTAGTGTGCGCGAAACATTCGTCCCTGAAACAGCGGGAAACGTTGCTACTCGCGGTTCCTCAGCCGCTCAACAACCTCGCGAGTTTGGTTCAAGAGGCACGCAGGTGGGAGTGGGTTTCTGGTAACGTGCTAGAGCTGAACGCGGACGCGTATGCGCGCAACGAAGTGGCTCGCCAAAAGAACGCAGCCCGTCTCCAGCTTGAGCAGCGGATACAGAGTTTCGTCAGCTTCAAGCAATTTAGAATCGAATCGTCGCTCCAATGGTTTCATCAGGGCCGGACGTTGCAGGTCGCGGGCGGGCGCGAACTGCTCGAACAGCTCTCACGAATTTGTGATCACCTGTATCCCCGCGCTCCCCGGATTCAGAATGAGCTCGTGAACCGACGAGAGTTGAGTTCGGCTGCCGCCGCCGCACGAATGCGCTTGATGGAGCGAATGTTTTCCAGCGCGAGCGAACCGTTGCTCGGAATGGACGCAACTAAAAAGCCTCCGGAGATGTCGATGTATCTCTCCGTTCTGCAGAATACTGGTCTTCACCAGAAAGCCGGTGACGCTTGGCGAATCGACCTTCCAATCCCAGCACTGGACGCGAAATGCGGCGTCATTCCCTCCTTGGAGCGTATTGGAGAAATCGTTCAGCAGCAGCCTGACGCGAGGGTCAATGTTGGCAAGCTTTTCGAAGATTTACGCCGTCCTCCATATGGAGTTCGCGACGGTTTGATTCCGCTCTTGCTCGCGGTTTTTGCGATCGCGCACGAAAAGGACCTCGCGTTTTACAAGGACGGCACATTTGTTCGTGACCTAAATGGAGAGACGATGCTCTTGCTGACCAAAGCCCCAGAGCGGTTTGACGTTCAGTTTTGTAAAATTCAAGGAGTTCGCGCCGAGCTCTTCGACAAGCTGGTTGCTCTTTTGCAGGTCGATCGTTCAAAAGATCGCGAAGTGGAACTGCTCGATGTCGTTAAGCATCTCTGTGTTTTTGTGGCGGATTTGCCGCCCTACGCCCGGAACACGAAGAAACTCTCGCCCACGGCGCTATCGGTCCGGGACACCATCCTCAACGCGCGGGAGCCTGCGACGCTGCTTTTCTCCGACCTGCCCAAAGCCTGCGCCTTCAAGCCCATCTCTGCCAAGCGCGCTGGCGGAAAAGAGGCGTCTCAGTTCATCGAAACTCTCAGGGGCTCCTTGGACGATCTGAGGATGACATATCCTCAACTTGAGGAACGTCTGCGCGCGCAGCTTCGCATCGCTTTTGAATTACCGGGGTCGTTTCAAGTCTTCCGAACGAATCTTGCTCAACGAGCCGAGCAGATTCTACTTAGCGTCACGGAACCAAAACTCCGAGCATTTTGTCTCCGTTTGATCGACGACAACTTGCCTGAATCAGATTGGCTTGAATCGCTCGGCAGCTACCTAGCCTTGAAACCGCCAACCAAGTGGCATGACGCGGAAGAAGACTTGTTCAACAGCGCTCTAGGCGAGGCGGCAGCGAGGTTCCATCGTCTCGAGAGTATCGTTTTCTCGCAGGGACGTCGAAAGAACGACACTGCAATTCGATTGGCTGTAACGCGGGCCAACGGGATGGAACACGAGGAGGTAGTGCACTTCGCCACCGATGAGGAAGCGAGATTGGGCAAGTTGCAACGACAGTTCGAAGGCCTTTTCGCGGGGAATCAGCGACTCGCGCTAGCGGCCGCGTCGCGAGCGATCTGGAATACGCTCGAAAAAAGCGGGAGAAAATCAGATGGATAAACCGATTCGTCATGTTCTTTGCATGTCTGGAGGAAAAGACAGCACAGCGCTCGCCCTCTTCATGCGCGATCGCATCCCCGAAATGGAGTACGTCTTCTGTGACACCGAGAAGGAACTTACGGAAACGTACGAGTACCTGAATCAGGTCGAAGCTTTTCTTGGGAAAAAGATCATTCGCCTGAATGCGAAACGAGGGTTCGATCACTGGCTCGAAACGTTTGGAGGTTTTCTGCCGTCCCCCCAAGTGCGCTGGTGCACAAAATATCTGAAACTGTTTCCATTTGAGGAATTTGTTGGCGACGACCCAGTAATTAGCTACGTGGGCCTCCGGGCGGATGAGGACCGAATCGGCTACATCAGCACGAAGCCGAACATTAAAGCGATATTCCCCTTTAAGGACGCGGGAGTCGACTACGCAGGTGTGATGAAAATTCTGGAGGATAGTGGCATCGGCCTGCCTCCGTATCTCAAATGGGGAAGGACGCACTCCGGCTGCTATTTCTGCTTCTTTCAGCGTCCAATCGAGTGGGTGCGATTACTCGAAACGCATCCTGACCAATTCGACCAAGCCCAAAGCTATGAAAAGATCAGCGACGAAGCCGGCAAGACTTTCACCTGGGTTCAGCGAATGCCATTGAGTGAACTCCGAAAACCGGAGAACATCGCTGCGATCAAGCGTCGGCACATGCAAAGTGAAGCGCGAAGAAAAGATTCCCAAAAGAATCGACCGTTAGTAGATCTGTTGGGTGGATTGGACGAGCCAGACGATCGGTCGCAGGCCTGCCTGATCTGCCAGTTATGAGCGCAATCTTTCGCTAGTCGAGGGCGGTAACGACGATCATTGTGTTTAAGGTATCAGCGCGAACTGTCTTAGAACTTGGGTCTGAACTGATCAGCTCAGATATTATTGCGCTGTACGAGCTAATCAAGAATGGCTTCGACGCGGGAACGAAAACTGGCGTCGAAGTTCATTTCAATATTCTTTTGCGCCGCAACTCTTACCTTTTGCTCAAGGAGGAGATCCGAAAACAGACCACAAATCTGAATGCCTGGACCACACAGGTGCGCGCGGCATTTAACGCCAAGCTACCCGATCTCCTTGAAAAAGCCGAGGGTCTTCTAAAAAAGCTGAATTCAAATACGGCGGCAGCAACCGCGCTCGAGAAGATATACGCCCTTAACAACATCGTAGTTTCTGACACCGGTTCAGGCATGTCGCTCGCCGAACTGAGTAAGAATTTCCTTGTGTTAGGCACACCTTCGCGGAAGCGAATTGTTGCAGAAGCTTTACAACGAGGTGCAGACAAGACCCCGTACTTGGGCGAAAAAGGCATCGGGCGACTCTCCGCAATGCGACTAGGTAGTCGGCTGCGAGTCGAAACCGCACGCGCGAGCGATTCGAAGCTCAATCTCCTAGACATCGACTGGTCTGCGTTCGGGGAACTCGACGCGATGATTGAAGATATTGACGTCAAGCCAGTCAGCGACGGCCCAAAGTCGGCGCCGGAATGGTCTGGCACCAGAATCATAGTTAGCGATTTACCTGAGGACTGGACTGAGCAGCGAGTGAAATCGATGGTTCAGACCGACTTTGCCAAACTGACAGATCCGTTTCTCGATCAAAAGCATCGCCCGCGGATTGTGCTCTATTGGAACACCGATCGCTTGACCGTCCCATGGATGGACCAGCGGTTACTTGATCATGCTCACGCCAGGGTTGTTGGGCGGTATGATATTGTCGATGGCAAGCCTCAGCTGTCGTGCACTCTCGAGGCAATTTACTTGGGATTCGAGCATCCGCGCGAGCGCGAGCAGATTGTCCTCACCGCACCCGACTTGGAAGGCGCGTTGATTGGTCCCGATAACAACCAAAATATCCCGGATATTGCGTTGGTTACTGTTGGCCCTTTCCAATTCGAGGCTCACTGGTACAACCGACGGTTACTAGGAAGTATTGATGGGATTGGTGAGATGAAAATTGTGAGGGAGTTACAGCGCGAATGGTCAGGAATATTTCTGTTCAGAGATGGTTTCCGGGTTTTCCCGTATGGTGAAGACAAAGACGATTGGCTTGCGCTTGATAGGCGCGCATTGGGACGTGCCGGCTACGCCCTAAACAAGACACAATTCGTGGGTCGCGTTGAAATTTCACGCACTGCCAACCCAGAACTTGTGGATCAGACGAACCGGGAAGGGCTCAGAGTTACTCCGGAGCAACAAGTGCTTGTTAGCACTCTACAGATGATCATCAATGATCATTTGGCTAAGTTTCTTAAAAGTGTAGAACGGCAGTACAAGAGCCAAAAGATTGATCTCTCCGAATCAAAGAACGAAATCAATACTCTCGAGAATCGAGCTAAAATGGCGCTGAAGCGACTGAAAAAAGTTACATCGAAAGAAGAACAGGAAGCCGTCGAAGACCTCCAACAGACAATCCTGGAATTTTCCGAGTTCGCTGAGCGCGCCCGACAACGCATCTCCGAAGTGGAGCAAGAAAGTCGCCAGATGATCGAGATGGCCGGTGTTGGGCTCATGATTGAAGTTGTTGCTCACGAGCTTGCGCGGGCATCGGAACATGCGTTGGAAAATCTAGAGTCCTTGCAGAAGAAGTCTGTGCCAGCCGATGTCAAAGCGGCGCTCGCCTCTCTGCGAGCGCAGATGAAGAGTCTTTCAAAGCGGGTGCGCATTCTTGACCCCTTGAGCATCCCGGGCCGGCAGCGTTCAGAGGTTTTCACATTGAACAGCGTTGTTCAAGAGATCATCGACGCGCACGAAGCGCAGTTTCAACGTCACAAGATCACCGTAAACCTTGATATGCCAGATCAGCCTGTGCGGGTCAAAGCCGTCAAAGGGATGATTGTCCAGGTTATCGAGAACCTTATATCAAACTCAAAGTATTGGATGCAGTTAAGACGAGAAAGGGAGCCGTCCGTCAAGCCGACAATCAGCATCGCAGTCCATGACGGTCCGCCGACTATAATCTACGAAGATAATGGGCGTGGAATCGCTCCTGAGAACCGCGAAAAGATATTCAAACCGTTTTTTTCCTTGAAGGAAAAAAGCAAACGACGTGGCCTGGGCTTGTACATCGCACGTGAATGCGCGCAATATAGTGGCGGGACACTTACACTCGACGAAAATCGGTCGCAAGAAACCGGACGATTACATCGTTTTACGTTAGAGCTTCCACCTCATTCGGCTCTCAAATGAGCGATGTAGCCAGTGTATTGGAACGCGCCGGAATAAAGCGTGGGCTGGTTGTCGACGATGCATATCAGGACATTCCCTTCGCGAGGGATTTGTCAGAAGATGAAGATCTTTGGGCGCAATTCTTCGAAGACCTGACAGACGACGACAAGAAGGCGATGGCGGCTGAGTTTCTGGATTTCCATCAGTTGCGCGGGGATGAGTTGCGTCCGAACGACAAGTTTGTAGCGACCTTGTGGCATCTGAAAGAATCGAGCGAGCGCATTCGTACACTCTTTAGTCGATATCTGCGAGATCGCGCAAACGATCTTTCATACCTAGAAGCGCTAACTACCAAGCTCAGGGAATATGGGGTTGATTGCTCCACTGGTGCCACGGTGGATCCAGTAGCTGCTGAAAACGTGAACCTCATCGTGATCGATCTCTTCCTCGGCTCGACTCAGGACGACAGAGCAATCGGGGCGTCGATCGAGGGCTTACGAAACCTAATAGTGCGACGACGTACCCAACCACCGCTTGTCATTTTGATGTCTCGCAGCTCACGCCTGGCGTCAAAGCAAAAGGAATTTCGGGACCAGTCAGGCCTTTTCGAATCCGCATTTCGCATCATCACGAAAACCGACCTCCTCGAAGAGGGAAAATTGGCCCGCATATTGACAATACTCGCGGAGCACTATCAGGATTCCACCAGACTCGCTGGCTTCCTCAATGCCTGGCGGACTGGTTTGGCTCGTGCTGGCGAGAATACCGCCTATCTTATTAGAACGCTCGATCTCGCAGATTTGGCACAGGTTCGGCAGCTCTTATTGGCAGATGAGTCAGAACAACCGGGAAGTTACCTTGTCGACATTTTTGATGCGGTGTTACAGCACGAGATTGAGCGAGAAGATTCCATAATCGATGCAGCTATCGAATTGAATCGGCTAGATCCCGATGCCTATCCTCCGCCATATGTGGCTGGCTCACCAGACTTGCAAGCCATTGCATATCGTTGCTTGTTCCAAAATAATGAGCGACTCCGTCTAGTTCCGGAGCGCGACAGTTTGGTCGCTTTCGGCGATATCTTAAAGCGAAAGACAACCAGCCCGCCTGCGGAGGTCAGCAATTCAATGCGACGGTTCGAGGACATCGCCGCATCAGATGTGCTCCTAGTCCTAACGCCTTCTTGTGATCTTCAACGCGGCACCATGAATCGAATATTGCTTCTGAAAGGTTCATTAATCGCCTTAACGAGCGCAACCTGGTCTACTGCCGGCGAATCAGCGCGGACTGCGGTGTGTGAATTCGGCGAACAACGGTTTCAGATTTTGTGGGATCTGAAACATATAGAAGCCATCTCAACTGAAGATCTCCGCAAATCGTTCGACGCCCTCGACGGCTTTGCGGTCGTAGCTCGCCTCCGGGAATCGCATGCATTGGAAGTGCAACAGAAATTACTATCGAGCTTGGGCCGAATCGGGTTAGTAGCAGCGATGCCGGCAACCTTCCCGACGGAAGTCTCTGCCTATTTGCCTGGTCCAGACTCAAAGTTGTTTCCTTTAAGCGTGCCGGCACTGACCGAGAATCCGGGCGTATTTTTCATCGGTCGTAAAGCAGACAGACGCGCGGTAACTTTAGTGCTATGCGAAGAGGCCTGCGAAGGACTTCATGATGCCATCAGTGCAATTGATATCGAAACGATTCATCCGACAACGCGGGATGTTGTCTCCGAGTTGCGAAACACTGGCGAGCTGATGACGCTAACGAAAGGCGTTGATGTTACTCGGTTGGGGCCAAATAAACGCATCGAGGTAACGGTGAGGCGAAAAGGCGTGGCGGAACCCGAGGTCGTCGAAGATCGCACAATTGCATTTATCGGTCAGCCTGGGGAATGGATTCAAGAGACGCTAAAGAACAATCAATTGAAAAACGCGGGTATGTTCCTGGTGGTGTCTGAGCAGCTACCTCAATCAGCGTTGGACACACTAGCTCCACCTTCCGGTGCTACCGCGGACGAAGATCCGTTAGACGCTGAGTAAAAATTGACGCCAAACGTTTCTCGATTGTAGTGACGGATCACGTTGTGCCTTTGACGAAATGACTGACGAGACCGCACTCTTTGCAAAGCTCATTTCTGCAAATTGTGAAGAGGACGTGAGTGTTGCCATAAAGGAAGATCAATTGCGCTGGCGGCCACTCGGAGGAAATGAGAGCAACTTTGGCATAATCGAAAATCAGCAATCGTCACCAATTGCTGCGGTGATCGAAAAGATAACAAACTCAATCGATGCGATTCTGCTGCGGCGCTGCTTCGAACACGGGCTAAATCCGACGGAACCAGGTGCGCCGGCAACGATGAGCGAAGCCATCGATCGATTTTTCGGCAACGCTCCGAAAAGTTGGCATCTCGGCCCGAATCGGCGCGCGCAGGCCGAAGCTATCCAAGTCGTCGCTACTGGTTCAACGAAGAGGCCCTGTTTGTTGATCTATGACGACGGGGAGGGGCAGCATCCTGACAATTTCGAAACCACATTTCTCTCCCTGCTGCGCGGTAATAAGAATGAAATTCCGTTTGTCCAAGGCAAATACAACATGGGCGGAACGGGTGCGATTGTCTTTTGCGGAAAGCACCGTTACCACCTCATCGGGTCGAGGCGCTTCGACAGGACCGGAGATTTTGGTTTCACGCTGATCCGGAAGCATCCCCTTACCGAGGAAGAGTCTAGAACGAAGAAGAACACCTGGTATGAATACCTGAAGATTGATGACCAGATCCCGCGATTTCCAATCACGGAGTTGGACCTTGGATTGGCGAATCGAAAGTTTGAGACCGGAACGATCATCAAACTCTACGATTACGACTTGCCCGCCGGCACACGTGGCGCACTTCCACAGGAACCGCGTCGCGCGATTGATCAATTTCTCTTTGAGCCGGCTCTTCCGATCTACCTCGTTGACACGGCCGAGCGTTACCCGCGCAACAAAGTTCTCCAGATTGATTGTTTCGGGCTCAAGAACCGGCTGGAGCGTGAGGAGAATAAATATGTAGAGACGAAGTTCTCCATCGATGAAACCGATCACGATATCGGGCGTATGAAGATCACCTGCTACGTTTTTCGGGCCAAGGTCGAGGGTCGCTCAGTGAAGGAGACACGGGATATCATTCAGACCGAGTTCTTTCACGATAGCATGGCCGTCCTCTTCAGCCTCAACGGTCAGGTCCACGGTCACTTCCGACCGGAGTTCATCACTCGAACGCTAAAGATGCCGTTGCTTAAGAACCATCTGCTGATTCACGTCGATTGTACCGGTTTAACCTACGATTTTCGAAGCGAGTTGTTCATGGCGTCACGCGATCGTCTGAAATCGGGGGACGACACCGCCGAGCTTAGAAAACGCGTTGCCACCGCCCTTCAAAAGAGCGAACTCGCCGAAATCTGCAAACGAAGGCAAAACGCCATTTCCGTGGAGGGAGGTGACGCCAAAGACCTGCTGAAAGCCTTCTCCAAGGACTTGCCGTTCAACAAGGATCTGATGCGTCTACTCAGCCAAGCATTCAAGCTCGATCAGCGTGATCCTGAGAAGAAAGAGCACTCGAAACCTGAAAAGCCGAAGGCCGTCAAAACGAAAGAGCCCTTCCATCCTAAGCGATATCCATCATTCTTTACCTTGAAAACTGGCGCAGGTGAGAAGTTCATTACGATCCCAGCAGGGGATGAAAAGACGGTTCGATTCGCGACTGATGTCGAAGATAACTACTTCGATCGCTCTGAAGATCCCGGCAATTTGCAGGTCTCTATTCTGCAGTTCCGCCGCAGCGGAGAATTACCCGGTGTCCCACCGGGACCAGCAGACAGTCCTGACAGGCTGTTCGACATCAGAAAATCTAGCCCAAAGGAAGGAACGATTCGGATCGGCCTTGCTCCGACGGGAGACCTGAAGACTGGCGACGAGCTGGAAATTCAGGCGAAACTGGGCGGACCTGAGGACTTGGAATGCCGATTCTGGGTGAAGATGGTCGACCCTCAGCAAAAGCGCGAAGAGGTCAAAAAAGACGAACCCAAGGAAGAGCCGCCAGGCCTCCCCGATTACGTCTTAGTCTACAAAGAGGCATCTCCCGACAATCCTGATGTGAGAACATGGGAAAAGCTTGGCGAGAGCGGCGTCGTGATGGACTTCGAAGCGGTGATGCATCCGATGATGAACGGCGAAGGCAATCTTGAGCGCATCTTTATCAACATGGACAGCCGTGCGTTACGAAATCATTTCAGCAAGCACGGAAGCCTCAGCGTCGAAAGCAAAGAACTCGCGGAAAAGAAATACATCAGCTCCGTATATTTCCACACGATCTTCCTGTTTAGCATCACGAAAAGCCGCAAATACGAACTGAAGCAATCCGATCGGGACGTGGATGTCGGCGATTACCTGAAGGATGTTTTCAGCAGTTACTATGCTGACTTCCTGCTGAACTTCGGTTCAGAACAATTGATGGCCTCGCTGGCTGACTAATTGTAGGCGTTACGAAGTTCGGCGTGTTAATTACTTCACCTCAGCGTCACGGAGCGGGAGCCGGACCGCCCGTGATCATCCAACGCGGTCAGTTGATAAACGCCGGGCGTCGGTTTCCAGCAAAGGACTTCGTGAGCGTCGCACGCGCCGATGAATGTTTTGTCGGCAAACCAGTAGAGCTTTCTCACACCGCTCTCGGTCTCGGCGCGAAGCGGAATTCCCGGATTGCTGGGGGAGATCTGGGAGAGCGTCATCTCGCTCGCGGGCAAATTGATCTTGGGCGGTTGGCCGCCTCGCGCGAGCAGGTCGCTCCCGATCGCCGGCAGAAATGGCGGCGGCAATTTCCTTGGTACTCCGGCCCGCTCGAAGAGCGCGAGCAAATCGGACGACCAGAATTCATACACCTCACGCTTCAGCACGCGCGTGCCATCGTCCTGGTCCACCCGCAAACCGGTCGCCGCATCCACCAGGACTTCGCGGTGGACATCGCAAGTCGCGATTGGAGATATCCCGGGAATGAACCAGCTCTCCGTCCGGTGCGAACAGGATGGAGCGGGAAGCTGACCGGAAACCGAACAGAACTCCACGCGCTTCAGGTTCGATCCGGGCGGAGGCAGATGGGGCCTGGCCCGCGAGGGCCGGCTCAGGCGTAAACCGTCGATCATTTGGAATAGGAGCGGCGCCGCGCCGGTGCGGCCGATAAACGCGGGATTCCTGCGTCCATCGAAGTTGCCGACCCAAACGGCCAGGACATACCGATCGAAGACGGCGACCGACCACGCATCACGAAATCCGTGCGACGTGCCGGTTTTCCAGAATACTTGTGCCTGCTGGTTTGAGTCGGTGGAAGTCATTCCAGGTCTGGGGACTTGCCCGAGCATTTCCAGCGTGAGAAAGGCGGCCTCCGGGCTGAGGACTCGCTGACTGGTGCCCGGCGCCTCATGCAAAAAACGCCGGAGCGGTTGGAGCTGTCCGCCATTAGCCAACGTCGCATAAAGGCGCACCAAATCTTCCATCGTCACCTCGGCGCCACCGAGAGGTAAGGAGAGGCCGTAGTGCGACTCAGGCCGCGGCAGCGAAACGTTGGCGGCGCGAAGAAATTCATACAATGTCGGGTGCGATAATTCGGAGGCGAGCGTTACGGCTGGCACGTTCCGGCTGCGCGCGAGAGCATCGGACGCGCGGATCGGCCCGAGAAAATCCCGGTCGAAATTCTCCGGGTTGTAATCGCCAAAGGTCCGCGGCGCGTCCTTTAGCAGGGTCAGCGGATGAATGCGTCCCTGATCGAGCGCGAGCGCGTAAACAAACGGCTTCAAGGTCGAGCCGGGCGAACGCGGACTGCGTGTTCCATCCACTTGCCCCTGGATTTCCTTGTTCGAAAAATTGGCGGAGCCTACGTCCGCGAGGACTTCCATGGTCTCAAAATCGATCAGCAAGGCCACGGCATTCTCGATTCCGCGGCGGCGATTCTGCGCGATATAATCGGTGATCCGCCGTTCCAGGACCTGCTGGAGCGAAAGGTCGAGCGTCGTGGTTATCTCCGGCTTGTCCGTCTTGGCGGCGAGGACACTCTGGACAAAATGCGGCGCCAGCAACTCAGTTCTCGGCCGCGCTTCCGGGCGAAAGATTTCGGGGGCATCCCCGCTGGCGGCGCGGGAAGATCGACGCTGTTGGGCGGCGGTGAGCACGCCGTTTTCCTTGCCGGCGATCAAGGCACGGCGCGTTGGGCTTTGTGGAATCAAGCTCAATGCAACCGCTTCCGGTTCGCTCAAGCGCGCGGCGGTTTTGCCAAAGTAAATTTCGCTCGCGGCGCCTATTCCTTCGATGTTCCGCCCGTACGGCGCCAGGTTCAGGTAGGCTTCGAGGATTTCGTTTTTCGAGTAATGACGCTCGAGTTGGAGCGCGTAGAAGATCTGCCGAAGTTTCCCGCCGAGCGTGCGGGTGTGGAGATGAAAGCGCAACCGCGCCAGTTGCATGGTGATGGTCGAAGCGCCGGCTCGTGGGCGGCCGGAGCTGGCGAAGTGCCACGCAGCGCGGAAGAGCGGCACCGGATTCACGCCCGGATGTTGCCCGAAATATTTGTCCTCGAATTGCAGCGTCGCATCGATCAGAGACGGCGAGATCTCACGAAGCGGAGTCCAGATTCGGTACTTCTGGTCGCGGGTGAGGGTAACGCGAAGGACGTCGCCGTTTCGGTCGCGCACCCGGGTTGAAAAATCCAACCCTTCGAGCAAGGACGGCTTCGGCAGGAAAAGCCAAATGAGAAGAGGAACCAGGATGGGCAGCGCGAAATAAAAACAGCGACGAAGAACGGGATGTCTGGGGAGCGCACGCGCCTCGCGTGCTGGTTTCGGCGCCTCGCCGAAACAATCTTCTCCGCGAGCGAGAAGCGGCGAAGTACTGAAAAGTTCGCGAGGGCGGGGCGCCCTCGCCAGCACGCGAGGCGCGTGCGCTCCCCAGAGTTTCTTGCGAACCGCGAATTTCACGTTCCGGTGTCCGAAATTTACTTGATTACGCTGATCTTCCCACCCAACCCGCGCGCTTTGACGTTGCGATCGTACATCGATTCCGCGAACACCGGTGGGACCACGAACTCGCCCCGATTACACGATTTTATCTGGTAAGTTATCTCCAGCGTCTCGGTTGGAATCGTCGCGAAAAACACCGCGCGATCTTCGCGGACTTCGACGTAATCCACACCGCTGATGGATGAGACGCCTGGCGAGAGCGACGTGCCGACAATTTCAAAGCCGCCGGGAAGGAGATCGATCACTGCCACGTTCGTGACCGATTCGGGCCGCAAACTGCGGACGCGCAAGCGAACCGTAATCACATCACCCAATTGCGTCCGTGTAACCGGCTTTTCCGATTTATCCAGGAGCTCGCGGTGAATCTCCAGGCCGTCACTCAGCGCTTTGTTCGATATTTGGCGGTCGAAGCCGGCTTCGATGACCTGGAAGAACGCGCCGGGCGCGCTGAGAGGTTTGGCGCTGCGGAAACGGAGAGCGGCTGCTTCGCTCGAGAAGTCCGTGCGCTGGAGCAGCTTTGTTCCGCTCGTCAGGCGTTTCTCGCGTTTGGCTTTATCGATCTCGGCGATCGTCAATTCAGGCGGCTGCTGCGCGACGGTCTGGGAATACGATTTCAAGGCCAGCACGGCATACGCAGCGGAAAGTGTGTTGAATGAGCCTTCGCCGATCGGCTTCAGCACCTTTTCAAATTCCGCGCCGGAAAGTTTCTTCAATCGCGCGGGAAATTCGCGCGCGAGAATGGCGATGTATTGGGCATCGGCGCCCAGGGGCTGGTAAAAATCGGTGATTTGCGCCGGATCGTGCTGGCCGATTCGATAACGCGCGATCAGCTTCCCGGCCTCGTCTTCCTTGCGCAGAATGTGCAGAGCGCCCGCGAGATAGACGCCCGTGAGATCGGCCGGCCATTCCTTCTCGAAATTCTTGTCGAGATAGTCACGCAGGTTGAGGATGTAATTGGTGGTGACAACGCCTTCGCGACTGAGCAGGTAAATCGCGTAAGCCACGCTGCGCGCGTCATCGAGCCCCGTCGGCTCTTTCGCGACCATGGCTTGCAGATTGCGCAGACCGCTCGCGAGCATTTCGGGCGGAGGCGCGAAGCCGGCCGCTTTCGCTTCGATCAGAAAGTGCATCGCGTAGACCGACATGAAATCGATCTCCGTTCCTTTCTCCGGCCCCCAGTAACCAAAGGCGCCCTGGTCGTTTTGGCGGCGGCGCAGAACGGCAAAAACGTTTTCGAGCTGCGCGTTCACCTCCCTTCGGTCCAATCCGAAATCGGCTTCGTTGGCCAGGACGAGGCGGCAAAAGGCGGCGCTGGTGATTTGCTCGCTACAGCCGTGCGGAAATTCCTTCAGGTAAACATCGAGCCCGTGGGCCAGACCCAGCGGCAGCGCGGAGACGGAGGCAATGAGCTTGCGAAATTCCGGGTACATGTTGCGCGTGGTGGGGACATCCACGCTCGTTTTGGTAAAGTTGCTGCTGCGCACGTGGGTCATGAAAGGGGTCGGTGGACGCACGCTGATGGTCGAACGCAGCCGCGTCTCCTTTCCGCCGGCCGTGGCGATAAATGTAATCGTGCCCGACCCGAGTTTGTCGTTCACGTGGACCGAGACCGAGGTGCTTTGTTCGCGCCCTTCGGCGATGCGGAGCGTTTGCGTGGACGATTTCACGATCTGCACGTGCTCCGAGCTCTCGGCGCGAAGCTGCACTTCCGCGTTTTCGCCGGAACCTTCGACGTTGTTAGCGATGGTCACGCCCGCCTCGAAATCGTCACCGGGCGCGGCCAGAACCGGCACGCTTGGTGTAATGACGAACGGCCCGCGAATCAGCGCATCGCGCTGGGCCGCGCCGGTCGCGTCGGTCGCCACTGCCACCGCCATGACGGTGAGCGTGCCGCTAAAATAATCGGGCACGTCGTAAACCACTTCGCGCGCCGTCGCATCGGCATCGATGATTCCCGACCAGAACACGACCGGCTTTTCGGTCACGCGCTTGAACGGATTCAGTTGCTTTTGCTCGTCCCCGTCGCCGCCGAAGGCCGACATGGAGCGGAGGACTGAGAATTCCGGGATGATCAAGTCCATGATCTGGGCGGTCTCAACCCCGAGCGCGCACTTGCGGAAAAAGAAGCCGAGCGGATCGGGCAGCTTGTAATCGCTCACTTGCAGGATGCCTTGATCGACCGCGAAGACCGCGATCTTTGACGGCCGGTCCGTTTTATAGGTGATGCGCAGCGGTTCGCCCGGTTTTGAAATGGCGGCTGTTTCCAGATCGACCTTCAAACGCCGCTTTTCGATGTTCGCGGTGAACGGAACGACGCCGTAGCTGAGCGGACTCGTGAAAACTTCCTTCGAATCGAGCGACCGAATCAGAGCGACATTGATGTAGCCACTCCCCTCGAAGCCGTCCGGCACGCGGATGCGCTGGACGCTGCTGGCTGCATCCGTTTTGAACCAGCGGAGCGCGTAGACTTTGTCGCGCTCGATCGTGATCAAACCGCTGCCCGCGTAGGGCGCGGTGATGCTGATCGCGATCTCCTCGCCGCTATTGTATTGCGTGCGCTCGAGCTTGACTTGCAGCTCGGAATTCTTGTCCAGCGCGCGCTTCACGATTCCGGCGCCGACGACGGAGAAACGGATCTTGCTCAACTTGCGTTGTCCATCGTCCCACAACTCGATCACGTAATCCCCGGGCTCGTCCGTCGGAAGCTGATAACGCAATCCGTCCGCGCGGATGGCGATTTTCTCGGATTTCGCGACGCGCTCCTTCAAGACCGACTCGTAGCCGTAACTGCCGTCGTCCTTCTTCGTCACAACGGAGACGTGTTCCTGCGCGATGATGTTCAGCGTCACGTTGTCGAGCGCGATCCGGTTGAGTTGCGGATCGACGGCGAGCAAGTCGACGCCGCGCGGTGTTTTCGCGTTGATGTAATTCAGATCGCCATCGCCCTTGTATCCGACGACGTATGGCAGCGCGGAGACGAGGGTCGACACCTGGCCGGTAATGCTGCGCCCGCCTTCACCCTCGAAGCCTTCGGCGTAGAACTGCATCGCGTAAGTCGCATCGGCAAAGCGATCGAGCTGCAGATCAAATTCCGCGCGGCCATCGGCGTCCGTCGCCTGCTCGCCGAGATCAACCGATTCGCGTTGCCGTTCCTTCTTCTCGTCGAGCAGGGAGTCGTAAAAGCTGTAATCCCGGAACTCCGGAAACGAGAAACTGCTCGGTGAAAGTTCGACGCGACTCTTGACTCGGCGGTCGGAGGCCGGCGTGCCGTAAAGATTCGCGAGCGCGATCGAAGCGCGCATCTCCTTCGGATCAACCCAGCCGCGCGCGGAGACCTTCGAAAGCCGGGTCTCGATCTTCATCCGGTCGGGCAGAAACTCTTTCACGTTCACGGTGGTCGAGCCGAGCAACGTCGAGCGCTTGTCGTTCTTCACCAGGTAGACGTTGATCGTGTACTCGCCGGTCGGCGATTCGTAGGCGGTCCGATAACTCACCTCGGCAAAGCCAACCGCCGGCAGGGCGATTTTTTTG
The DNA here is from genome assembly GCA_035556975.1 of Chthoniobacterales bacterium. GTDB lineage: Bacteria > Verrucomicrobiota > Verrucomicrobiia > Chthoniobacterales > UBA10450 > AV80. Next base: position 76,439 of record DATMEN010000022.1, on the reverse strand, counting down.
CTCTGCACTTTTAGATCCCGCGCGTCCACCACCTCCGTTTCAAGCGGGAGACCGGTGAGATGGGCCTGCCAGTTTCGCTGCTTTACCACCAGGCCGATTTTCATTTCGTCGCCGGGACGGTAAACGCCGCGCTCGGTGAAAATGAAGGCGTCGAGGTCTTCCGCCCGGACTTCCGTCACGCCATCGACGTCGAAGCGCGAAAAATTGAGCATGCGATCGTCGCGCGCATAAGGAATGAAGCTGACGTCGTCGCCCAGCCGCGCCACGTAAGCGACCGGCTTTCTTTCGCGCTCGTCTTTGTCGACCGACGCAAACGTGACGCGCCCGTCGGCGGAAGTCTTCGCGCTTTGCACCGCGATCCCGTTTCGGCCGAGGAGCTCGACCGTTACGCCGGCAACGGGCTCCCCGGTTTTGACCGAGGCGACAAAAACATCGCTGGTGAGATCCGCGTTTTTCTTTACGAGCAGGCCGAGATCGCTGACGAGAATGAAACGGCTCGCCGTGGCCGACTTGATTTGCTTTTTCCGGACTGGGTCCCAACCGCTCGCCTTTAGGAAAAAGAGGCCGCGCTCGCTTCCACCGTCCGCCGGCTTTTCCAAATGCCGTGAAAAATCGAACGCGGAATAATTCGACTTCCATTTGTTTTGCAGGCTGATCGGCTGGTCCTCGCGCGCGATGCGCGAGATATTGTCCTCGTCGAAGGAACCATGTTTGAATTCCGGGGCTTGGAATTCGCCTTCGGTTTGACTGACCAGATGGTTGATCTGGTTGGAAAGGACGCGATCGATTTCGAACTTGATCAACGGCACGCCGCGCGACCGGATGGAGAGTTTGCGTTCGCCGCTCAAGGCGAGCAGCCCGCCGTCGCCCTGGATTTCGATTTCCCGCGGCAGCTCCGGCGCGGCAACGACATTCGCAAAGTTTTCCGCGAGATCGTAACCGCTGCGCGCGCGCAGACCTTTGTCGATTCGCACGTAAAGCTGGCCGTCGCCTTCGAGCTTGAACTTAAAATGATGGTCCCGGGAATGTTCCTTTTCGGTTGGGATCGCGGTGAACTTAACCACCGTGGCCTGCTCGAGGATTTCGTCGGTGATTTCATCGGCGTTGGCCCATTTTGCCGCGGTGGAAGTATTCCCGGTATCCTCACTTTCTTCCTCGCTGTTACTTTCTTCGGAGGCCGTTTCCTCATCGGCATTTTCCGCGGCGGCCTCTTCGGTCTTTTCCGGTTCGCGCTTGGGCAGGAGGTAGATGTGGAGCGTCTTGGCCAGCTCGGCCGTGCTGATGTCTCCCGTGGTTTCGACGTTGAGCATTTGCTCCGGCTCGCCCTCTTTGTTGCGCACGATGCCGCCGTCGACCGATTTGATCTTGAAGGCGGTCGCCTTGGAGGGCACCAGCGTCTTTTGCTCGACGGCTTCTTTTATTTCCGCGCCGCCTTGCGCGGTGCGCAGATCCTTGGCGATCGTCACCCGTATAAAATCCTCGTTGGCTGGCAGCACGATGGGTGAGCTCCGCAGGTAGGCCTGCCGACGGTGCAGGCCGTAGGTGATCGAGAAATGCGGGGCCGGGTCGTTGGGCGCAAAAACAATCGAGCCTCCGACCATGGTGAGCGCGGAGTGCTTATCGAGTTCGCCCGGCTCGACGGCGTGGGTCAGGTTCACCGTGGCGATGATCCGCTGAACGCCCGGTTCCATGGCGTCCTCCGAAAGAACCACGCTCTTAATCTCCGCGCCGAACGACGGCGTAGAGACATCGTATTCGAGCTTGTCCATCCGGATGTGGGACGGGAAAAGATGTTTGTCGAAAATGATCCGGTACTTGGCAGCGGCTGGCCAGTCCTGCGCGGGAGTGAAGGCGAGCTTGCGATCGTTTGTCCACTTCCAGGTGCCGGGCATCGCCGGCTCGAGCCGCACATGTTGCAGCGCAGGATTCTTCAAATCATCGAGACGCGCGGCGGATTCCGTGAATTCGATGGAAAGGGGCGGGAACTTCAACTCCTTCTCGAGCGGCGTGACCGGAATGGGCGCGACCTGCGCGGAGACTGTATGCGGCTTCGGTTGGCGCTGATACCAGCGCCACGTCCAGAGCGATCCGCTCGCGAGCAGCAAGACCAGAAGAACTGCGCCCGCGGTGATAAACGGATGCCCGCGCCGGTAGAGGTGCATTCGAACGATGCCTCGTTGCAGCCAATGCGGCGGTGTCCAGGAGAGCTGTCCAAGGACGGTGCGGGCGATTTTCCTCAACAACCGGGCGAGCCAGGCGAACGGGCGGATTAGCGGCCAAAAGAATTCGAGCATAAATAGCGCCCTCAGGCGTGACATTCAGACGTGCAGTCGCGCCGGTCTTGCACGGCGTTCGCAAAGCCTATCGAGCGGTGGGAAGCAGTGGAAGAATGAAAGCGGATTGGCCCCCCATTTTCGTTCGCGCCGAAGCGGGTTGGCCCCGGGCGTCGGGAAGCCACAAGGAGCGGCGGTTTACAAACCGCCGATGGGAAGGCGGGCGGTTTGGAAAGCGCCCCTCCTTGAAGCTGCCCCCGCAAAAGCGCTTTACCTGAGTTCCACCTTGAATGGCGGGTTCTGAAACCTAACCTGAAGTGGAATGGAAACAGGTGGCTGATTCGATGCGTGTCCTCTCGATTGACGCTTCACTCCGCAATACCGGCGTCGCCGTGATTGATGCCAATGGCGGAAAGCCGAAGGCGCTTTATTTCGGCGTCATTCATAACGCGGCGGCGCTTCGCTCGTCCTCCTGTCTGGTCGCGATTCGCGACCGCCTCGCGGAATTGATCCATGCGCACGAACCGGATTGCTGTGCCCTCGAGGCCGTCATTTATGTGCAGAGTCACAAGACGGCGATCCTGCTCGGGGCCGCTCGAGGCGCGGCCATCCTGGCGGCGGCGGAGCGAGGCCTGCCAGTTTTCGAATACGCACCGAAGAGAATCAAGCAGGCGACCGTGGGACGGGGCGGCGCGGATAAGAACCAGGTGGCGTTCATGATTCGGGTCTTGCTCGGGTTAACCGAAACGCCCACGCCTGACGCAGCCGATGCGCTGGCAATCGGGTTGACGCATCTGCGCTCGCAGGAAGCCGCGCGGCTCGGGGTGCCCACCGGCGCGCGGATATGACGGACGGATCGCTTTCGTCGCACGCTCACGCTGCGTTATCGCCGCGCTGGCTGGGCCGCATGAGCTTCAGCGACGCGCTGGCGCTCCAGGAAAAGATTGTCGCGGACAAACGCGCAGACCGCTCGTTAGGCGATCAGCTGCTTTTGCTGGAGCACGAGCCGGTTTACACGATTGGCCGAACGCCCGATCAATCGAGTCTGCGGAGCGCGGCGCACCTTCCTCATCCGCTTCATCCGATCAATCGTGGGGGACAAGCGACGTATCACGGCCCTGGTCAACTGATCGCATATCCCATTATTGATCTGCGGCAGTGCGGGCAGGATCTCCATCGTTACCTGCGCTGGCTGGAGGCGTTGCTCCTGGAAACGCTGGCCGAAGCGGGGATCGCCGCCACGGTGCGGCCCGGGTTGACCGGCGTGTGGATTGACGACCGAAAAATCGCATCGATCGGCGTTGGCGTCCGGCACTGGATCACGATGCATGGCCTCGCGCTGAACGTTTGTGGCGATCTCTCGCCGTTCCATCAAATTGTGCCCTGCGGCATCGCCAATGTGACGATGACGTCAATGGAACGGGAGACTGGCCGCGAATATTCCGTCATGGAAGTTGCCTCCCGGATGGAAAGAATTGCGTTGAGACAGATTCGAACGCTGCGCAAGGTAGAGCCGCGCGTCGCGGCGAACGCCTGAACATTTTATGGCTATCCCTCTGGAAGACAACGTTTCCGACATCATAGGAAAAGCGCAGCGCGGCTTGGGAATCTCCGATAGCCAGCTCGCGGAGAGATCCGGAGTGAGCTCGGAGAAGATACGAAAGCTGCGCGACGGAGATTTTGATGATGACGCCATCAAACTTGTCGCTCCCGTTCTGAAACTGGATGCGGCCGCCCTTCGCAAATTAGCCGCGGGAAAATGGAACCCGGAGACGGTAGGCGAGGTCCCTGGCCTGGTCCAATTCAACACCACCTATGGCGACATGACGGTGAACGCCTATCTGGTCTGGGATCCAGTGGGGCGCAACGCGGTCGCCTTCGATACCGGGGCTGATTGCAGCGAAATGTTGAGCCGAATCGAGCAGGAAAAACTGGATGTGAGATTGATTTTGCTGACGCATGCGCATCCGGACCACGTAGCTGATTTGCGCCGGCTGCGAAAAGAGACCGGCGCGCCGGTTTACATTTCAGACTTGGAAGCGGAAGAGGGAGCCGAAGCCATCGAAGAAGGAAAGCGCTTTCGGGCTGGAACATTGAAAATCGAGGCGCGATTGACCTCGGGGCATTCGCCGGGCGGAATGACTTATGTGGTTAGCGGACTTTCCCGTCCGGTCGCGATTGTGGGCGACTCGCTCTTTGCCGGTTCGATGGGCGGCGGGAACGTTTCCTACGACGATGCGCTGCGAAACAATCGTGAGAAAATCTTGACGCTGCCGGGCGAGACGATCGTTTGTCCGGGGCACGGACCGCTTACGACCGTTGGAAGAGAGAAGCGGGACAACCCTTTTTTCGCGAATAGGCTTAGCACTGGCGTTTGATTTGGTGCGTTGGAGCCTCCTGTCATTCCGACCGAAGTGGAGGAATCTGTTGCTGTCGCGAGCGCAGCGAGGATGACGCAGCGAGAGATGTCTCGACTTCGCTCGACATGACAAAGAAAAACTAAACATGAACATCGGTTTCGTTGGCGTAGGCAGAATGGGCGCGAACATGGCGCGCCGTTTGAAAGATCGCGGCTTCCATGTCACGACGCTCTTCGACGTGAACCGCGCGGCCGCGACCTCGTTGGCGCAAGAGCTGGGGTGCGCCGCCAGCCCGACCCTTGGCGATGTGAGCGCCGGGGCCGACGTGGTCTTTACCATCGTAACGGACGACACGGCGATGCGTGAGATTTTCACCGGCGCGGATAACCTTTTGGCTAACGCTCAGGGAAAACTGTTCATCAACTGCGCGACCGTTTCGCCTGAGGTGCATCTCGAAGTTGAGCGATTAGCGGAAGCTGCCGGCGCAGCGTCGCTCGAGGCGTGCATGGCCTCGAGCATCACCCAGGCGCGGGAAGGTTCACTCTATCTCATGTGCGGCGGCCGCGAGGAAGTCTTCCGCCGCGCCGAACCAGTCCTGAAGGAGCTGAGCGCGTCGCTTCGTTACATCGGCCAGTCGGGCGAAGCCGCGAAAGTAAAAGCGCTGGTTAACATGGTGATGAACATCAACACCGCGGGGCTCGCGGAAGGCCTTGGCCTGGGCGAAGCCCTGGGCCTCGACCTGACCATGCTGCGCGAGGTTTTTTCCCAGACCGGGGCTGCCTCGCGCGTTCTGCAAACGGACGGAGAAGATATGCAGAATCGCGATCACGCCTGTTTCTTCTCGGCGGCCCATGCGGCCAAGGACAGCGGCATTGCGCTTCAGCTGGCGCGGGATATCGGGCTCGACCTTCCGCTGGCGCGCGCGAGCAAAGAACAGTACGACCGCATGGTCGCCGAAGGATTGGGCGAACTCGACAAATCAGGCATCGCCGAGCTTACGTTCAAGGATCGGCATAAGCACTCCGGCGATCACATTTGAACCGGCCCGGACGGCATCGCTAATCGCGCGTCGCCGACGGTGATTGCGCCGTCGCTCAAAATCTGGGCGCGGAGACCGGCATTGTCTTTGAGGAATTGCTCGGCCCCTGGCGCGAAGGCGACGTTCATCCACTCGCAGGGCGCGCAATGTTGCGTGCCGCGGAATCGAACTCCCTGGAGCTCGAATTCCCGGCCGACGAGCGAGAGAAGATCGACGCCGGAAACGATCACGTTGCGGCGCAGGACGCCGGCCGGTTTATCGTTGATTCCAAAGTTCGCACAGAGTTTTTCGAAAACTTCGGCCGCGAAAAAGGTGATTTGGCCCTTGTAGTTCTTGCGGAAATCAAAGTAACGATCGCCGCGCAGGCCGTGGCCGGCCACGCAATCCACCTGCGACACTTCCACGAGAGGAAAGTCGCCCGGCGGCCGGCCGTAATGGCCGATGAAGTTGTGACCGGGCGAGATAAAAAGTTGCCGGATCAGCATTGGACCGGGAACGAATGGCTAGCCGACGCGAAAGCGGATTTCGCGGATGATCTTGCCGCCGAAGCGTTGTTTCAACTTGCGCAAAATCTCCGCCTTGGAGATCTGCTCGAATTGGTAATGCAAGGCGGGCTGGAGCACTCGTACCGACAGAATGCCGCCACGCAAACTGACCGGAGATGAATGGGCCGCGATGAATTCGCCGACAATTGTCTTCCAGGCATCGATCACTTCAGTCTCGCGGAGCCGCTCGCTCAAGCCGAGCTGTTGCATGAGCTTGGGGAGCAAATCTCCCGGCGAATGCCAGCGATCCGGACGTGTTTTGTTGGCCGGAAGCCCTCGCCATTCGGCGACGACGGCGGCGCGGAGGGCTGAGTTCATGGGCGTTGAAGCGTTGAAGCGTTGAAGCGTTGAAGGGTTAAGACGGGAGCCCACGTAACGTTTCAACGCTTTAACGCTGTAACGTCTCAGTACTTCCGCCGCATGTTGCTCGGCAGGATATTTAGTTCGGTCCGGTATTTCGCGACGGTCCGGCGCGCGATCGGAATGCCGCGCTCACTCAGGATTTCGACGATTTCCTTGTCGCTCAGCGGCGAGGCGCTGTCTTCGTTTTTCACGAGATCCATGATCGCTTCCTTCACGCTGGTGTTGCTCATCGATTCGCCGCTCGAGGTCTGATAGCCCGGCGTGAAGAAATATTTCATCTCGAAGACGCCCTGGGGCGTGGACATGTACTTACCGGAAATGGCGCGGCTCACCGTCGTCTCGTGCACGCCGACGATATCGGCGATCTGCACCATGGTCATCGGTTTCAAATGGGCGGTGCCGTGATCGAGGAACTCTTTTTGCCGCAGAACAATCTGGTGCGCGATGTTTGAAATCGTCTGCTGGCGTTGATGGATTGATTTGATCAGAAACTTGCCGCTCCGGATTTTGTCCCGGATATAATCCTTCACCTCGCTCCCGTTGCCGTCTTGCGACATGATATCTTTGTAGGTGTTGCTGATGCGCAAGTGCGGAATTTGTTCGCCGTTGAGGATGACCTGGTATTGGCCGTCGATCTTTTCGACCGTGACATCGGGCAGGACGTAATTTTGCGGGGCCGCCGCGAAAATCTGGCCGGGGCGGGGATCGAGCTGCGCGATGCTGTTAGCGCATTTCTGAATCTGCTCGACGCTAATCCCCATCCGGCGCGCGATCTCAGGGAAGCGGCGCTTGCCCAGGTCCTGCATATGGTCCTGGATGATCTTGTATTCGAGGCTGCCTTGCTTGCCGTCGCGCTTCAGCTGAATGAGTAAACACTCGCGCAAGTCGCGCGCTCCGACGCCAGGCGGGTAAAAGCTCTGAACCAGCAGAAGCATTGTCTCGAAATCATCCTGCGCGATGCCGGTATTGAGCGACATGTCTTCAGGCGTGACCTGGAGGAAACCGTTGTCGTCGATGTTGCCGATGATGAGCTCGGCTGTTTTCCGATCGTCCGCGTCGAGGGGCGATTGATTGAGCTGGCCCATGAGGTGTTGCTGCAGGGTCTCCTGGGTCGCGATGGAATCGAAAAAGAACTGGCGCTTTTCCTCGTCGTCTTGCGAACGCGCGCTGTAGCTGCCCGACTGCGCCATGTAATCGCGCCACTCGTCATCCAATTTCGCCAGTTGATCGAACTCGGCCTTGAACTCCTCGTCCGCGGTCGGCGTGGCTGGTTCCTCGGTGCCGTCCGCGTTCGGTTCGGTGGCAAGTTCCTCGAGGACGGGGTTGGTTTCCATTTCCTGCTGGACCAGGTTCCGCAGCTCGAGGAGCGGCGCCTGCAGGATGAGCAGGCTTTGCTGGAGCTGGGGCGCAAGAACCTGTTGGAGCGAGAGGTTTTGCGATTGATGCATCCCGGGGCCGGCCATGGTTACCGACGCTAAGCGGTAGCAGGGCCTAAAAGCAAGCAATTACCACGCCGCGTCCCCTCGTGAAATGCCTCCGGGCAGCCAGACGCCTGGACGGAATACGACTTGCTCTCAGAGAAGGCGAACCGATTTTGCTCTCATGAAACGCCTTCCAGCTCTCACGGCCTTTTTCTCATTCGTCCTGCTCATGGCAGTTCCCGCGGCGGACGCTCCAAACGCCAGCCAGCCCGAGCAACAGATTCTCGCGGCCACCAAAGAGGTGCAAAACCAACAGGCGGCGATCGCGGAAAACCAGACGAAGATCGACGCGAAGGTCGCCACGATTGCGGAAATTCTTCGGGTTGCGCGAATCTACGCCAGCAAAGCGGGGGGCAAATAATATGCGCGCCGCAGCTTTGTCGATATTAATTGCCTTCGCGCTGGCCTGCTTGTTGCCCGCGCAGTCGCCCGTCCCGGTGGTCGTTCCAGCCGCCACGCCGGCGGTCGCGTCAAAGCCGGCGCCGGCCGCCGCCAATGCCGATTCCGCGCCAGCCGTCCTGAAGATGCTCCAGGAGATGAAGGCTGCGAACGAGGAAACTCTTCGCAAGCAAGCGGCGATTCTCGCCCAATTGGAAGAGATGGAAAAACTGGCCGACCAGATCAGAATTACGACGAAACGCAGCTAGGCCGAGTGCGTTTGGCGGGCCGAAGCACGTCGCCCGGGAGGCCGAAAAGTTCGGCTACTTTTTGCTCTTCGGTTCCACTTTCCGATAGAGCGTGGCCATGCTGATGCCGAGCATGCTCGCGGCTTTTTCGCGCGAACCACCGCAATGGTTCAAAGTAGCGTCGATGTATCCGCGCTCCTGTTGCTGGATGAATTCATCGAGGGTTTGACCCACCGGCATCGCGGCGATCGCCTGCTCGGCTTTTTCACCTTGCGCGGCGGCCACAATTTGCGGCGGCAGATCGGTCGGCAGAATCATGTCTTCATCGCACAAGGCGCAGGCGCGCTCGATTGCGTTCTCGAGCTCCCGCACGTTGCCGGGGTAATCGTAGTGACAAAGAATATCGACCGCTTTTGGGTCGATCTTCTTCGGCTCTCCGCCGGCGGCGCTGGCCTGTTTTTGCAAAAAGTGATTCACCAGCAACGGAACATCTTCGAGCCGTTCCCGGAGTGGCGGGATTTCGACCGGGATGACCGCCAGCCGGTAGTAAAGATCCTCGCGGAACGAGCCATCCTTCATTTTGCCCTGGAGGACCTCGTTGGTCGCCCCGACGACGCGAACGTTCACCGGGACGCTCTTGTTGTCGCCCACGCGCCGGACCTCGCGTTCCTGCAAAACGCGAAGAAGTTTCGTCTGCAACGGCGGAGCCATTGAGTTCACTTCATCGAGAAAAATCGTGCCGAGATTCGCTTCTTCAAACAATCCGCGCTTATCGGCAACGGCGCCCGTAAACGCGCCCTTCTTATGGCCGAACAATTCCGATTCGAGCAGGTTTTCCGGCAACGCGCTGCAGTTGATCGCGACGAACGGATGATGCTGGCGGTTGCTGTTAAAGTGCAAGCCACGCGCGACGAGTTCCTTCCCGGTCCCGCTCTCGCCCTGAATCAAAACGGTGCTGTCGGTGTCCGCGACCTTGTTGATCAGGTTATAAACGAGCTGCATTTTCCGGCTGGTCCCGATGATATTTTCGAACCGATAGCGATTCTTCAGCTCCTTGCGGAGATAAACGTTCTCCCGCAGCGCCGCCTGATAATCGAGCGCCCGCTGTACCGTCATTTGGAGCTCGTCGATCTTGAATGGCTTGGTGACGTAATCGTAGGCGCCCATCTTCATCGCCTCCACCGCGGTCTCGACGGACGCGTAGGCCGTAATCAAAATGACGGCGGTCTGGCGATGATGTTCGCGAATATGGCGGAGAACATCGAAGCCCGTCATCGTCTCCATTTTGATATCGGCGATGACCACCTGAGGAGCGATCGCGTCGAGCTGCTCGACGGCTTTGGGTGCGGAATTGAAGGGAAAAACCTGATGCCCTTTGTCCCGGCAGAGCGTCACAATGACCTCCACCATTGCGGGCTCGTCGTCTATAATAATGATCTTAGCCATACTCGCAGGGCGGAGAATATTTCACATTTGAGAAAAGGAAAGCAAAAACGAGAAAGCCTAACGAAGGCTTAATATCTCGCCGTCGACCATCATCCAGCGGACGGTCCCATCGAACGCGACGATGGCATCGAAGGCGTCCACCGCCGTTGCCGGCGAAGGAATCGCGATCAAATCCGCATGGAAGCCTGGGCTGATTCTGCCGAGGGAATCAGCTCGGCCGATGGCTCGTGCCCCGTTTGCAGTAGCCATCGTCACAACCTCGCGTGGCGAAACAGACGGCTCTTTCCGCCGTAATTCCCGCATTTCAGACAAAAGGCTGAGACTCGAGTTGCTCGCAAGACTATCGGTCCCGAGGCAAATATTTAGACCCAACGCGCGCAGTCTCGGCCAGGCGAAGGGCGTATGGCCGAAGAAAGTGTGGCTGCGTGGACAGTGCGCGATATGAAAACTCTTCGCGTGGGCCAGGAGATCGAAATCGGTTTCCGTGAGCTCGTTTAGATGGGCAAGGATCCAGCGCTCGTCCACCGCGTGCCTCTGGATCAGGGACGAAAGCGGTGTGTTACCGCCGCAATCATCCATCGGGCGCCCGATGCTTTTCAAGAAGTCGAAGAGCGGACCGGCCGCGTCTCGGAACATTTGCATTTCCTCACGCGATTCGGCTACGTGCGTCGTAAGGGGCACGTTTTGCTTCGAGGAGATCTCCGAGGCAGCGGAAAATAATTGCGCCGAAGCGGTGAACGGCGCGTGCGGCGCCAGGCCCCAATGTTTCTGGGATCTCAATAACTCGACTGCACGATCGACAATTTTTCCTGCTTGATCCGGATTTCTGACATCGATCAATTCCCCGAACCACCAGGTCCGGATCGGCTCCTCGATCTCGGCAATCAATTCCGGAAATGCGGTCAGGTTGACGATTGTTGTCGTTCCAAAGCTTTGCGCCTCCGCAAAGCCTTCATTGATCGACGCGATGTAATCTTTCGCCGTCAGCTTTGCCTTCTCGGCATTGATCGCACGAATCCAAGCGGTGAACGATTTTTGTGGCGGGATTTTGTCGCGGAGCAGGGTGTAATCGAGGTGGCAATGCGCGTTAATCAGGCCGGGCAGCAGGATCTGTTCGCCCAGGTCCAGGACGTCGCCGCCGTGGCCGGCTTTCACCTCCTCAAAGCGGCCAACGCCTATTATTTTGCTCCCCTCGATCGCAACCGCGCCATTCTCGATCGGATCGCCTTCCATCGGCACGACCACGCGCGCGCGAACGATTTTCACGTCATCCCGAGCGCAGTCGAGGGAACCCGTGGAGTCAACGATACGTTCCATCCCGGGGTTCCTGGGCTTCGCTCGGAATGACAGAATCGGCAGAAGCGCCGCACTTCACGATCTTGCGCGCTTCGGCCACCAGGAGGTTGCACGCTTCCTGGCAGAGCAACGGAATCGTCCGGCGATCGAACCCGGTTTGGTCGTGCGCCGGATCGAACTTCTCGCAGGGCAGGAGCGTTGAAGCAATCGTCCCCTCCCGGTCGCGTTTCCAAAGGATTGTGCGCAAGCATCCACCATCGGAACGACAAAAATTTCCTACGAGCGTGTTCGCTTCCTCATCGCTGATCTTTGCCGCCGGGCGATACATTCCAGTCTGTCGATCGAGGGTCGCCCGCAACGGCGTCGTAACCAACGCGCCGGTTTCCCGCGCCAAAAAAGCCGCAACGCGTCCAGGATAGAAGAGATCGAGCGCAAGACCCAGCGCACTTCGATCGGGCAGCATCAGCCGCCACCCATGTCGCAGGTTCGGAGCCGTCTTCAGCGGTCGATAGTTTCCGGCATCGTCGAATCGCGCGAGCCCCGCCGCGTCGTCAGCGCCGGCGTAGGGCAGAAGGTCGTTGCGCGACGCATCCTCATGATGAGCCAGAGCGAACGAGCCGTCGTCCCTCGCTTCGATGGAGATTTGGCCGATGCTCCGCAGACCCGCGGCCAGCCATTTGCCGAGCGCGATCTCCTGCGCCGGCCCGCTCACTTCAGAGCACGCGAGATGAGATAGGCCGCGTGTTCCAGAAAATCTCGATCGTCTTCCGTAAACGCGTTCAACTTTTCACTCTCCACGTCGATCAAACCGACGACTTTCCCTGCTTCCGTGATGACTGGCACCACGATTTCCGACTGGGTGCTTCCGAACGTGGGCAAATATCGGGGATCCTTGTGGACGTCTGCCACCATGATCGACTGTTTGGATTCCAGCGCCGCGCCGGCCAAGCCTTGCGTGATCGGAAAGCGCGGATAGGCGGGCGGGCATGTGCCGGTTTTTGCGGCGATGACGAAGTCGCCGCGCGTGATTTTGTAAATTCCAACCCAGCGATAATCACGCGCCGCCCGAATCATCTCCGCCACTTTGCACAATTGCGGCGGCTTGCACGCCCCTGCTAAAACAAAGGCGCCAAGTTCCTGCAGCCTTTCACACGTCGTCGCTTCCATCTGAGAACCGTAACCGGGTGCGGATAAATTACGAGGCCAAATCCGGTTTCGGTGTTTGCGCGAATGCCTCGGCCTGTTCGATGATTACGTCGGCAAACTTTGGATCGGTGCCGATAGCGGATGAGTAGAAGAGTAACCGTCCGTTTATGTTATGCGGATTTCTGGATTCTCCATTGCGGCCCGCTGAGGGTATTCCGAGCATCGCTGGAATGTCCTCGTAGCTATGCAGGCCGTCCGAGATAAAAAACGGAACCACCACCACATTCCGCGTCTGAGTCAGTTTCAGCCAATCCGAAACGAGGGGCGGCTCCTCCATATAAACATTTAGCACGGCCGCAAAACGATAGAGCGCCCGAATGATCTCGACCTGCTGTTTGGCCGCGAGCGCGCTGTTGTCGTTCAAGCCAGTGCCGTGTCCCACAATCAGGAGACTGGTTTCTGCTTCGGGAATACCCGGCGCGACTTCATGGGCGCGTTTGAGCAACAACTCGGTCATCCGCTGATGATTGCCCACCGGCTTGCAGTATTTCCAACTTTGGCCGGTTGGCCGGGAGGTTGTGGGTCCCGTTAGTTCCAGCTCTCTGGGAATCACGGTGCGGGTGAAGTAACCTTCGCTAATGAAATTGGGAACGACGTAAACGTCGCGGATCGCCGGATCCCGAAAGAAAAATAACGCGTCGCGCAGGCTGGGCTCTTCTTTCCAGAAACAGCATGCCACGTCCGCGAACATCCCCCGACGCCGAATCTCGGCCGCGTGCGTGAGCGTCGGCGCGCTGGAATCTGGATTCACGGTCGAGCCGTGGCCGACAATCAGAAGCGCGCTGTTGGAGCGGGAGACCATGGGACTGATGAAAGGAAGAAACGTCCAACCCTCCTCCGCAAAGCTACGGCGGGCAAGCTGTCCAACCCCCTGCGCAAAGCTACGGCGGACAAACGTCGAATTTCGGAGGTCGGTGTGTTGCATCGCCTTGCCAGATTCACTAAGCTTGATCCCCAATGCGCTTTCGCACTTACAAGAACACCGACTTGCGCGTCAGCGAAGTCGGGTTTGGCCTCTGGACGATCTCGACCGGCTGGTGGGGACAATTCACCGAAGGCGAGGCGATCGCGCTCATGCACCAGGCCTTCGATCTCGGCGTTACCCTCTTCGACGCGGCCGATACCTACGGGAATGGCCTCAGTGAGGAGCTGATCGCAAAGGCGTTTCCGAAGCAGCGCGATGAAATCGTGATCGCGACGAAGGTCGGCTACGATTTTGTCACTCACGGCGATTCTCGCGGCCGCGGCCAGCGCGAAATCCCGCAGGACTTTTCCCCGGAAGCCATCGTCCGCGCCACGGATGCGGCGCTCAAGCGTCTGAAGACCGATCGCATTGATCTGCTGCAACTGCACAACATCCGGATGGAACAGATTTATGACGACGCTGTCTGGACCACACTCGAGAAGCTAAAGGCGAGTGGAAAAATCCGTTATTCCGGCATCGCTCTGGGCCCGGCCATTGGCTGGCTTTACGAAGGCATCAACTGCATTCGGGAACGGGAGATCACGAGCGTGCAACAGATTTACAACATGCTGGAACAACATCCCGGCCGGGCCATGCAAGACGCCGCAACGGAAGCCGGCAAGGACACCATGTTCCTTATCCGCGTGACGCATTCCTCCGGCATGCTCGAAGGGAAATATACCGCGGAAACGACCTTTCCTCCCACGGATCACCGGAGCCATCGCCCGCGCAGCTGGCTCCTCAACGGCGTGAAGAAGATCGACCGGCTTCGTTTTCTCGAAAGTTCCGATCGAACACTCGGCCAGGCGGCGTTGCAATGGCTGCTCGAAGACAATCGTGTCGCCTCCACGCTGCCCAACATCTATGAGGAAGCGCAGCTCACCGAATTCGCGAAAGCGCCCGACTGTCCGCCGCTCACAGGCGAGGAGCTGGAGAAAATCGCGGAGCTTTACGTCGATAATTTCGGCGTGGAGCGGGAAGAGCCGAAATTCAAAGGCACGATGGAACTTCCCGCTGCTGCTGAGGCTGCTGCGGTGTAGCGGAACGTTGATGACAAGCAGCAGTCTCGCGTTCCCTCAATCTCCTTCCTCCTCCTCCACCGGCTCCGCCCGCCTGATCGGGGTCCCTCCGGGCTCAGGCGTGCGCCGCCGCTTGTTTCCGTTATCTTTTTCGTTGTAAATGTCCTTCAAAATCATCCCGATCATCGGCGCGGCATGCGATCCGCCGTGGACATCGGCGCCCACATCTCCTTCATAAACAGCGGCGAACGCCATCTGCGGCCTCTCCGCCGGCACGAACCCTGCAAACCACGCCGCCGTGCGTTCCTTATTCTTCGGTCCCCACTGCGCCGTCCCTGTTTTTCCCGCCACCTCCACGCTTTCCAGACTCGCCTGATGAGCCGTGCCGGCCGGACCGCTCACCGCGTTGATCAGTCCAACTCGCAACTGCTCCATCGTGCCGGCCGACGCCCCCAGCGTCTTCTTCGCGCGCACTTGGAACGCCGTGACAATCTCGTTATCGACCGTCTGCACCTGTTGCACGAGGCGGGTTTGATAGAAGGTGCCGCCGTTCCCGATGATGGCCATCGCCTGCGCCACCTGGAGCGGCGTCGTCTCCGCGTCCCCCTGGCCGATCGACAAATTCGCGATGTCGCCATTGAGCAATTTGCGGCCGTGCGTCGCTTTCATGTATTGATCGTTAGGCATCCGGCCTTCGACTTCGCCGCGCAATGGAATGCCGGTCTTTGCGCCGAAGCCAAGTTTCTGCGCCCAATCCAAAATTGGTTGCGCCCCGATCTTGATGCCCGCCTGATAAAACCAGGTGTCGCACGATTCCGTCAGCGCCTGTACGAAGTTCAACAGGCCCCGGTCCGTCTTCTTCCAGTTGCGAAAAGTGAGATTGCCAATCTGGATTGCCTTCACACAGTCGAATTCGTCGTCGGCCCGCACGAGCCCGGTCTCGAGCGCGGCGATGCCGACCGCGACCTTGAAAACTGAGCCGGGCGGATACGAAGAGCGGAAAGCGCGGGGCAGAAGCGGGATGTTCGGGTCGTCCTGGAGTGCCTTGAACTTCTCGGTCGAGATTGTCGGGGTGAATGCGTTTGGATCGTAGGTGGGCCAGGAAGCCAGGGCGAGAATGTCGCCACTATTGGGATCGACCACGACGATCGCGCCCCGCTTTGCTTTCGCCTCGAGCGCTTTCTCGGCGAGTTCCTGCAAACGGAGATCGAGAGTGGTGACCACGGTGTGTCCCGGGACCGGCGGAGTCACGATCTTCTCCGAGGTTTTGCGGCCGTCCTGGTCGAAGGTGATTCTGTATTCCCCGTGCTGGCCCGTCAGCACCTGGTTGAAGGTTTGCTCGAGACCTTCGCGGCCCTCCGTTTCCGGCCAAAGCACTTCGTGGTTGTCGATGATTCCATCGGGAGTCCGCCCGGTTTTTCCGCTGTAACCAATGATCTGTCCCGCGATTCTTCCGTTCGGATACGTGCGGACATAATAAGGACGCAAGGCGACTCCCGCCGGAAGGCGTTCTTTGGTGCCGTCGTATTCTTCGGTGGTGAGGTTTTGCGCAATCTCGAACGGCAAAATCCCGCGGTTCCGGTAATGGCGCTTGATCAGGTCCTCCGAAATCCTCAGCGGGCGGCCGAGCAACTTTTCAGTTGCCCGAATTTTCTCCTGGGCAAAGGCCAGCAATTGCGCATCGGAGAAATCGAGTGGCGTCGGGAAACTGATCGCGAGATTGTAGCTGAGCCGGTTTTGGGCGAGCGGGGCGCCATGGCGGTCCGTGATCTGGCCGCGGGGCGCGGGAATGTCGAGGACATAGGTTCGCGCGAGTTTTTGCGTCTCAAAGGTGGGGACGATCGTTTCTTCGAACGGCGTTGTTTCCGGCGCGGGCGAAGGGCTTTCCGATTGGGCCTCGCACCGGGACGCGGTCATCCATCCTGCCGCGAGCAGGCAAATGAACCGGAACGGAAATGCCGAGCGCAAATTCACAATGGCAACTGTGGTTGTGACGCCACGATCGACAAGCGGAAATGCAGTGCCAAGGAGCGCTGGAGGGACGGCCGCCGTATCGTCCGATTCTCTAAATATGTTGTCCCGTTGCGATAGACGAAGCGGGACGCCACAGCGGGGTCCCTCCAGTGGCTCAATGCCGCTCCAGAAAGCGGTGCACGTCTTCGGCTAATTTCACGCCGATTCCTTCCGTCGCGGCAATCTCCTCCACGCTTGCTTTTCGGAGCCGATTGACGGACCCGAATTTGCGCAGCAACAGGTTTTTGCGGTTCTGGCTCACCCCAGGGCAATCGTCCAGAATGCTTTCACCGATTCGTTTCTTCATCAGGAGCTGGTGGTAGGTATTCGCGAAGCGGTGGGCTTCATCCCGAATGCGCTGGAGCAAACGCAACGCGCCCGAGTCCGGCGGTAACACGAGCGGCAAAGCCCGGCCCGGCCGGTAGATCTCTTCGTACTCTTTCGCGAGACCGATGATCGGCAGTTCGTGCAAACCGAGGCGCTGGAGCTCCCTGCAAGCCGAGGAGAGCTGGCCTTTTCCGCCATCAACGATGATCAGGTCCGGCAGCCGAACCGCGACAAACCTGTCATCCCGAGCGGAGTCGAGGGATCCCGTTGAACGGCGATCGACGTAACCACGGGGTCCCTCGACTCCGCTTGCGCTCCGCTCGGGATGACTGCGATTGGCGCGGTCCAAGGCATCACTGGGATTCTCCTGGGAGAACTCGGCGGCCTCGGGGTTTGCCTCACGCGCTTCGAGCAGCACGCGCGAATAACGCCGTCGCACCACCTCCGCCATGCTGGCAAAATCATCCTGGCCTGCCACGGTCCGGATCCGGTAGCGGCGATAATTATCTTTGTCCGGCACTCCGTTGCGAAAGCAAACCATCGAAGCGACCACGTGCGTCGTGGAGATATTTGAGATGTCGAAGCATTCCATGACCGAGGGAAGGCGCGTGAGCTGAAGCGCGTCGCCCAGCGCCTGAACGTCGCTCACCGGATCGATCGTGCTCGGCAAACTATGGCGGGTGAATCGCCGCATCGGCTTGGTGGTGCGGCGCAAATCATCCAGCATATTGCGCAGCTCGGCCGCCTTCTCGAAATCGAGCTTTTCCGCCGATTTTCGCATCTCCTCTTCCACGGCCGCGATCATTTCCCGCGAATGCCCTTCCAGAAAATCGCAGGCTTGCGCAACGCGCTCGCGATACAGCTCCGCGCTGATTTCGCTTAAGCGCGTCGGAACCTGATACGTCGCCGATTTCAATTCCCGCTCCGTGGGCGAGCCGCGGCCAAAGGTGAGCACGCCAAATTTTTTGCGCATGAAGTTGAGAGTTTGCCGCAAAGCGCCGGCATGCGCGTACGGCCCGAAATAACGGGCGCCGTCATCCTTCTTGAAACGGGCGAGACGGAAGCGCGGCCACTCCTCTGTCGGATCGACCTTGACGACCAGGAAACGTTTATCATCGCGAAACGAAATGTTGTAGCGCGGCCGATATTCCTTGATCAGCTTGCCCTCGAGCAAGAGCGACTCCGGCTCGCTCTGCACCGTATGAGTTTCGAAGTCCCAGACCGCATCGAGCATCGCGCGCGTTTTGATATCGGCCTGGGCCAGCTTGGAGGGCATGAAGTAGGAGCCGACGCGCTTGCGCAGGTCCCGCGCCTTCCCCACGTAGATGACGCGATTGAAGCGATCGCGCATCAAGTACACACCCGGTTTGTGCGGCACCTCGTGCACTTTACGGGTCAGGTCGGGCTTTTCTTTTTGAGGCACGGCAATCGTACTCTTGCGCGGGCTCCGGGAATCGCCAATCGACAAAACCAAGAAGTGGCGGTTTGTGACCGCCGTTTTTTTGGTCGGCGGTTGCAAACCGCCGCTCCTTGAGGCCCGTCCTTCTTGCCCCGACAATAGGACATGTTCGATGTGGCAATCGTGGGAGGCGGACCCGCCGGATCGAGCTGCGCCGCCTTTTGCGCCGCGGCCGGGTTGAGAACGCTCCTCCTGGAACGAGAAATCTTTCCGCGCGAAAAGGTCTGCGGCGATTGTCTCAATCCGGCGTGCTGGCCCATTTTGCGGCGGCTCCAAGTAGCGGAACGCGTTCGGACATTGCCGCACGGCAAGCTCGGTCGCGTCGAGTTCATTGGCATTAATGGCCGGACTTTAACCGTGGCATTGCCGGCTGGCGACGACGCGGAGATCGCCATCAAACGCAGCCAGCTTGATCAACTCATCATGACCCGGGCGCGGGAGCTTGGCGCCACGGTTTCTGAGGGGACGACGGTCACGGCGTTGCGGGCCCCGAGCGCGCTGACGCCGAATTGGACCATTACGGCCGCCGATAAAACTTTCGAGTCTCGAACGCTGATCGCCGCCGACGGCCGAAACTCGACCGTGGCCCGGCTTTGCCACCTGCTTCCACGAAGCGCGAAAGAGAGGATTGCGCTGCAAACGCACCTGCCCTTGCCGCCGGGATTCGGGGATCGCGTCGTTCTCCAGTTCTTGCCCGAGGGCTATTCCGGCCAGGCTCCGGTCGGCGATGGCCAATTAAATCTTTGCCTGGTCAGCGTTCCGGCCAGGATGGCGGCCCTGCGCAGTTGGGCCGAGGCGCACTTTGGCATTTCGCGCGAGCACGCCTGGCGCACGATCACGCCGTTGACTCGCGCCCCGATCGTTGCCGGCGACCGTTCTCTCTTCCTCGTCGGCGATGCCGCGCGCGTGGTGGAGCCGTTCACGGGCGAGGGGATTTATTACGCGCTGGCGTCAGGCGAACTGGCCGCGGAGGCAATCATTGCCCAGCACAACGGACGCGATGAAGCCGCCACGGCGGCTGCCTATTCCGCGGCGCATGCCCGGCTTTATCGTGGGCGACTTTGGATCAATCGGCTCGCGCGAGCGGCGGTGTTGTCTCCGCGTGTCGCTTCGGTGTTTCTGGAAGTGGCGCGATTTCAACCAGCGCTTCTTCGGCTCCTAACGGCGAAGATCGTGCAATGATTTGCGCCGTTTGCAGGGGACGCTTCAAGGAGAGGCGGTTTACAAACCGCCTTTTTGTTGGGTCGGCAAGCGTCGCTACTTCTGGCGGCACGCTTTTACCGTGTTCGACATCAGCATCGCGATGGTCATCGGGCCCACGCCTCCGGGCACTGGCGTAATCGCGGATGCCTTTTCCGAGACTTCAGCAAACGCGACATCGCCGACCAGGCGGTAACCGCGCTCCGCCGTCGCGTCGTCCACCCGGTTGATTCCGACGTCGATAACAACCGCGCCGTCGCGCACATGTTCCGCTCGAACAAAATTTGGCTGCCCAATCGCCGCGATCAGAATGTCGGCTGAACGCGTGATCTCAGGCAGGCGCCGGCTGCGCGAATGAACCACCGTCACGGTGGCATCACCGCCCTGGCCTTTCCGCATTAACAAGAGCGCGAGCGGTTTTCCCACGATCATGCTGCGACCCAGAACGACGACGTGCGCCCCGGAGATTTCGATTCCGCTCTCGATCAGCAGCCGCTGGCAACCGAGTGGCGTGCAAGGCACAAAACCGCTTTCATCGCCGAGCGCGAGCCTGGCCACATTCACCGGATGGAAACCGTCCACGTCCTTTGCCGGGTCGAGCGCTCGGACGATGGCCGCTTCATTGATCTGCTTCGGCGGCGGCGATTGAACGAGAATGCCGTGGATCGCCGGATCACGATTCAACTCCTCCACGCGCGCGAGCAGCTCCGCCTGCGTCGTCTCGGCGGGCAATTCGAGCTTCACCGAATGCAGCCCAAGATCGCGGCACATCTTGTCTTTCGAGCGCACATAGGCCCGCGAGGCCGGATTGTCTCCGACCAGCACGACCGCGAGGCCCGGCGTGCGGCCGCTGGCCTTGAGTCCCGCTATTTCGACGCGCAGATCCGAGTAGACCTTTTCGGCAATGGAGCGACCTTCGATGAGATGTGGCATGGCTAGGAGTGGAAAAGCGGTTGATTCCGGCCCTTTGTCATTCCGAGCGAAGGCGAGGCCGTAACGCAGCCGACCATAGTCGGCGAGGCCGGGCTTTCAATCTCTCGCTTTCCCTGGCTGCGGCGCCGGTCCGCTAACAATGAGAGATGTTTCGACTTCGCTCAACATGACAAAAGGAGGGTACGGCGCCCGTCTCATCTTTGTTCCACCAGGCTCATCATTTCGTCCTGAAGGCGGAGACGGTCGGCCTCAAATTGTTCCGCGTCCGCCGCCGGTTCGACGTGGAGTGCAGCCCCCACGATGAAGCGCAGCTTGCTGAATGGGCGCGGCACACAGAAACGGTCCCAGCTTTTCAGGCGCCAACAGCTCGAGTACTCCACGTGCAGCGGGACGATGGGTGCGCCGGATTTTTGGGCGACAAAAATTACCCCGGGACTGACCTCATAGACAGGACCGCGGGGGCCATCCGGGGTGAACAAAACGTTGCTGCCGGCGGCGAGCGCCTCGACCAGTTGACGCAACGCAATCACGCCCTTGCGCGAGGTCGATCCGCGAATGGTGCCGTAACCGGAGCGTTCGATGAGAATGGAGACCAGGTCGCCGTCGCGGCTGGCACTGATCAGGCCGATGCTTTGCCGGGTGGGAAACCAACGATCGAAGGGAGGCGGCAACATCAGGAGGCGGTTGTGCCAGATGGCGAAGATAACCGGCCGCTCTCGCACCAGATCGACACCGTTATGGGGATCTTCCAGCTGCAAACGAAGCGTCTTTGCCCAGAGCCGGAACAAGCCGTAGCCAAACTCGATCAGTGCGCGGGCGCGCCAGCTATCGAGCTTCACTTTTTTCCTGTTTTCGCGGCATCGTCATCCCGCCAGCGGTAGGCGGAAGGATTTGGAAGACCAAGCTGATCGAGGATGCGCCAGACCACCGTGTCGGCTACGGCGTCGACCGAACCCGGGCGGCTGTAGAACGACGGGATCGCGGGTAAAAGAATGGCGCCCGCTTCGAGAAGGGCCACCACGTTGCGGGCGTGAATCAAGCTCCACGGCGTTTCGCGCGGGACGAGGATCAATTTGCGCCGCTCCTTCAAGAAAACATCCGCGGCCCGCAGAAGCGCCGTGTCACTGCAACCCGACGCGATGCGGCCAAGCGTGGCCATCGAGCAGGGAACGATCGCCATGGCGTCGAAACGCGCCGAGCCGCTCACGAACGGGACGTTGAGATCGTTCTCCCCGTGCTCGGACACGCCGGCGGGCACGACCAACTGGTCGACCTCCTGCGCGGCGACTTGTTTCGCGTGGCCGCTCAGGACGAGGTGAACTTCGTTCGCGGCACAATCGATCTGCGCGAGCAGCCGTTGCAGATAAATGGTGCCGCTGGCCCCGGTCGCGGCGATGACGAGTTTCATTATGCCTAAGGAATCACATCCGGTGCGCAAACACTAGTCATCCCGAGCCGCGGAGACGGCGAGGGATCCCGCCAATGCAACTTGCGCCTCCAAGAAGGAACAGAGCGTGATCCAGCGTGCACGCCCTCGTGTAGCGCGGAAGCGGTTGACCGTCTGCGAGGTCCCTCGCCGTCTGCGCGGCTCGGGATGACAAGCGCACCACCATACCGCCATTTGCGTTTGAATTTGCCGGCAAGCACGCGCAAGTAGTGGCGCAATGGTCAAGAAGCTCCTCCACACGCGCTATCGCGTGACTGATCTGGAAAAGACGGTCGCTTTCTACCGGGACGTCCTCGGCCTTGAGGAAACGCGGCGCCACACTTCCGGCCGCGGCTCGCAACTGGTTTTCTTCAAGGCGCCGGGCAGCGTGGAGGAAATCGAAATCTGTAAGTTCGATGAAAGCGGTCCCGTGATCGTCGGCCCTGACCTGACCCACCTGGCTTTCGAGGTCGACAACATCGAGGAATTTGCCCGCGAGTCGGCCAGGAAAGGTTACCCGCTCTCGGATGGTCCGCACCCGAATGGCAAAGGCGGCGCGATCGCGTTCATCGATGCGCCGGAAGGCTACGAGATCGAGCTGATCCAACGCGGATCAGACGCCTAACCGCATCCAATCGCTTGCGTGTCCGAAAACTCTGCCGCTAATTGCCGCGTATGAAACGCCCACGCGAATGGACAGCGCTTTTTTGCGCGATCTGCCTGGCGCTTCCTTGCGTCGCCGCGAAGCCAAAGAAATACGATTTCAAGCCCGTCCGCCCAGGCGGCATTCCAGACGCACCCGCCTCCGTCCCGCGCGCGGAGCCGGCCGATATTCCCGTCGGGCCGGTCTCGAAAATCGCCCCAACCACGCGTGCCGCGGCGGTGATGGTAATCGACGCCCGGACCGGCGAGATTTTTTATGAGAAAAATGCGGACGCGGCGCGTCCCGCCGCCAGCACCCAAAAATTATTGACCGCGATGATCGTGGCGGAACGCGGGTTTCTCGACCGGCCCGTGACGGTGCTGCCGGTCGATACCATGGCCGAGCCGGTGAAGTTGAATATCAAGGCGGGCGACACGTATCAGCGAATCGATTTGCTGCGGGCCCTGCTGGTGAAGAGTTCGAACGATGTTGCCCGCTGCCTGGCGCGGGATGCGGCCGGCAGTGTGGAAGAGTTCGCCGATCTGATGAATGAAAAGGCGCGCTCCCTGGGGGCGACGAATTCCAATTTTCTCAATCCCAACGGCCTCCCGATGCCCGGCCAATATTCCACCGCCCGCGATCTCTCGATCATCGCCAAGGCCGCCTACGCGAACCCGACGATTCGTTCCATTGTTTGCCTGCCCCAGCTGGTTTTCCGGTATGCCAATGGGCGGACGCGCGTGCTCACAAACACGAATAAAGTCTTGAAGAAACTTCCGTACTGCAACGGCATGAAGACCGGTTACACGGAAGCGGCCGGCCATTGTTTGATTGCGAGCGGCGCTCGTCCGGGGCGGGATATTATCGTGGTCGTCCTCGGTGACAGCAAGACGGGCGTCTGGCAGGATGCGTCCGCGCTGCTTTCGTGGGGGCTTTGGATGTAACCTTTCGATCGCCGCTGCCCCGATGAGCGATCTCTTTCAAGATCAACTCCAAGCGCTCCGCGCCCAGTCGCTGCTCCGGAAACTTCGAGAAATCGGAAGTGCGCAGGGGCCGGAAATTCAGATCGTTGGGCAGCAACTCGTCAATTTTTCTTCAAACGATTATCTTGGCCTGGCCAATGATGCGCGGCTGCGAAAAGCGGCGATCGACGCGATCGAAGAATTCGGGGTGGGAGCGGGCGCATCGCGCTTGATCAGCGGCACCCAATCTCCGCACGTTCGCCTGGAAACGGCGCTGGCAAAATGGAAGGGCACACCGGCCGCCGTCTGCTTCAGCAGCGGCTACGCCGCGGCCATCGGGACGATCCCGGCGCTCGTCGGAAAGCACGACGTCGTCCTGTTGGATAAACTGGCTCATGCGTCCCTCATTGACGGGGCCCGATTGAGCGGAGCGATTCTGCGAGTTTTCCCCCACAACCACCTGGGCAAGCTCGAGAGCCATCTGGAATGGGCGCAACGAGAACATCCGGGCAGACGCGTCCTCGTCGTGACGGAGTCGGTTTTCTCCATGGACGGAGATCGCGCTCCTTTGCGGCAGTTGATCGACCTGAAGAACCGGTTTGGCGCACTGCTTTTTCTGGACGAGGCGCATGCCGTCGGCGTCCTGGGACCGAACGGGCGTGGCCTGGCCGCGGAAGAGGGCCTCGCCGAAGAGATCGAGGTGCAGATGGGGACTTTGAGCAAAGCCCTCGGCGTGAGCGGCGGCTACATCTGCGGTTCGCGCAGCGTGATCGAGTGGCTCGTGAATCGGGCGCGCTCGTTCATTTTCTCGACTGCCCCCCCGCCGGCCCTGGCCGCGGCCTCGATGGCCGCCATCGAGTTCCTGGCCTCCGCCGAAGGTGAAGAGCGGCGGCAGAGTCTTTGGCGCGGAATCAGGAGCCTGCGCGCGGCCCTGCCGCCAAATCCGGGATTGCCGGCCTCATCGAGTGAAGGACACGAAGCCGGGAGCGCCATTCATCCCTGGATCGTGGGTGGCGAACAGGAGGCGATCCACCTGGCGCGGGCGCTCCAGGGCGACGGTTTCCTGGTTCCCGCCATCCGATATCCGACGGTCGCTAAAGGCTCGGCCCGGCTTCGAATCACCGTCACGGCAGCTCACGAAGAGGCGCAAATTCACGGGCTCTGCGCAGCGCTGGTGCGCCACGCGGAGAGTCTCAGAGAACGGGCCGCTGGTGATTACAGGCCGCCGATGGCGTTGGCCCGGAGCAACGGCGAGGGAACGAGAGCGGGGTTCTGAGTCGGATCCATGGGCCGGTCTGCCGGCACATCTTCAGGGCCTTCGGCCGGCGGCATCGGTTCAACAGAGGAAGTATCGGTGCTGGCGTAGCGAGCGGTCATCTCGCGGAGCGTCTCGCGTTTAGTCGTTTTTGTCGATTCGCAGGCGGCAAGGAAGCTGACTGCGAGCAGGCAAGCGGCAATTTTGATCATCATTTTTAGGAACTCCGTGGAAGCGTTAGATCGGGGGTTTCTCCCGACGGTCTTTATAATTACTATATTTTAATTCCGGTTGGCAAGTACGATTTTTGTTACCCAAGCCGCGACTCATGTTTGCGAGCCAGGCCCCGGCTAGGAAAACCGCCCAAGGATGGCCCCAAGCTTCTCCCTGGTCGCCGCAGGCCAAAGTTTGCGATCGGTGACCAGGGCCG
The DNA here is from genome assembly GCA_035556975.1 of Chthoniobacterales bacterium. Taxonomy (GTDB): domain Bacteria; phylum Verrucomicrobiota; class Verrucomicrobiia; order Chthoniobacterales; family UBA10450; genus AV80. The sequence continues at coordinate 51,173 of DATMEN010000022.1, read as the reverse complement.
AGTCGAGCGCTCGATGTTCCGGCCAATTCGGCTCGGTCGGGAGCCGCGGAATCGCCGCGGCGAGAATTTTCTTTGCGGTTTCGGCGTTTGCGATCAAATGCTCGAAAATCGTCTGCGCGGAGACCGGCTCCTCCTCCACCTTCCAGCAATCGTAATCTGTGATCATCGCCAAAGTCGCAAGGGCGATCTCAGCTTCCCGGGCTAATTTCGCCTCGGGCACATTGGTCATGCCAATGACGTCGAAGCCATTCCGGCGATTCAACTCCGATTCGGCGCGGGTGGAAAAGGCGGGGCCGTCCATGTTCACGTAAGTTCCGCCGTTGTGGATCCTCACGCCTGTCTCGCGAGCGGACTCTGCCAGAATGTTGCGCAAGCTCGCCGAAATCGGTTCCGCGAAGCTCACGTGCGCGGCGATCCCGCCTCCGAAAAAAGTGTGGTCGGCCCGCTGGCTGGTGCGATCGAAAAACTGCGAGGGCAAAAGTACATCGCGCGGCGCGTACTGTTCCTGCAAACTCCCCACCGCCGTCACGCAGATAATCCACCGGACATTGAGCGAACGGAGCGCATAGATATTGGCGCGATGATTCAACTCGTGTGGGAGCAAGCGGTGTCCGCGCCCGTGCCGGGGCAAAAAATAAACCGGCCGCCCATGCATCTGCCCTCCGACGATGGTGTCGGATGGATCGCCAAACGGTGTTTCGACGCGCTCCTCGGCCGGGTTTTCCACGCCCTCCATTTGATAGAGGCCGCTTCCGCCGATGATGCCAATTGCGGGTGTATCTCGATTCATATCAAAAGAAGGTAGCGCAAGCTTTCAGCTTGCGACCTGCCCAAAGCAAGCCGCAAGGTTACGCAGTTTCCGTCATCCCGAGCGAAGTCGAGGGATCCCGTGGCACTGTCGCCAGTTTGGGCACGCGGTTCCTCGACTCCGCGGAGTTTATCCTGAGCGAACGAAGTGAGTCGAATGGGCTACGCTCGGAATGACTGCAAAGGGGCGCCGCTGCCAATCGATTTTATTCGCGCGCGACGCCGGGTTTCGATTCAATCTCCCGCGTATGAAATCGCTCCGTTTCCTGGCGCCGCTCGCTCTCGCATCTTCCCTCGCATCCTGTGCCGGGCCGGCAGTCGCACCGAGTTCGAGCCGCTCTTCCGCGGCTCCGGAAACCGCGCAATTCTCGCAACCTCCGCGGGATCGGCCGGGTCTCGGAACAAAATGGGGAGAAACCCGGATTTCGCGTGTGGCATCCGCGGCCTTCGACCGCGCGAGCAGGCAGCCGCTCGCTCTCGCCGCCATCAATTATAACAACGCGGCCGGCATTCGTGCCATGGCCGGGGCGGTGGCCTGGCGGCGCGGGTGGCCGCTGCTTCGCAGTCCCGCCGGGAGTTTGATTTCCGTCGGCTTGCGCGACCAGAGCGGAAATTTCTTGCCGGGGCTCAGCGTCGGCGACCGTTGGTTTGTGGTTGGCGAAGAGGGACGGCGTTATTCCATCGTCGTTCGCAACCGGAGCGATCTGCGTCTCGAAATCGTTCTTTCCGTGGATGGGCTCGATGTCATCGATGGCCGCACCGCCTCGTTTGGAAAGCGCGGCTATATCATTGATCCGCGTCGCCAACTTGTCGTGGAAGGTTTTCGGCAAAGCACCGACGCGGTGGCGGCGTTTCGTTTTGGGCCGGTGCGGGAATCGTATGCGCACCAGAAATATGGCGATACCCGCAATGTCGGGGTGATCGGCGTAGCCATCTTTAACGAGCGCGGCACGAATCCCTGGACAGACCGCGAGGTGGAAAAACGGTTGAAGGCCGACCCCTTCCCGGGCCCGTTTGCGACTCCACCTTAATTTCCCCTTCGGGCGTCCAATCATGGCGCGCCTCGGCGGGTTGTGCCATTTTCCTGCCCATCCATGCCGACATTCTTCATCAAAACCTACGGCTGCCAGATGAATGAACGCGACTCCGAACAAGTCGCGCACTCGTTGCTCCAGCGTGGTTACGAGCGCGCCGCTCATGAAACCGAAGCGGATGTCGTCCTCCTGAACACGTGCAGCGTGCGCGATATGGCGGATCAAAAAGCGCTCGGGAAAATGGGAATGCTGGGCCAGATCGCGAAGCGGCGGCCGGAAGTCGTCTTCGGTTTCCTCGGATGCATGGCGCAGGCGCAGGGTCAGGCCCTTTTCGCCGGCCTGCCTCATGTGGACCTCGTGGTGGGCACACAAAAGTTTCATCGCGTCGCGGATTACATCGAAGAACTCCTGGAGAAAAAACGCGCGCGGCGGATGGATGATCCGCGGTTCTCCATCTGCGATATCGGCGAAGAGACCGGCTCGGAAGAAACGATCCGCGATCACGAGCTGAAGGACCGGCAAGCCACCGCTTTCGTTTCCATCATGCAAGGCTGCAACATGCATTGCACCTTTTGCATCGTGCCGCAGACGCGCGGCGCCGAACGCAGCCGCTCGATCGAAGAAGTCGTGGGCGAGGTGCGCAAGCTCGTGGCGCGGGGAGTGAAGGAAGTCACGCTCCTCGGCCAAATCGTGAATCTGTTCGGGCGGCACGAATTTGCGACGGTGAAAGGCAAGAGTCCTTTCGTCCAACTGCTCGAAGCCGTGCACGAAATCGACGGTCTGGAGCGGCTCCGCTTCACCTCCCCGCATCCGATTGGATTTCGCGACGATCTGCTCCAGGCCATGGCTGATCTGCCGAAGCTGGCTGAGCACGTTCACCTCCCGCTCCAGTCGGGATCGAACCGGATCCTCAAGGCGATGCACCGTCCCTACACCGCGGAGAAGTATCGAGCGCTGGTCGATCGTATCCGGCGGAAACGCGATGAAATGGCCATTACGACCGATGTGATCGTCGGTTTTCCAGGTGAAGAGGAAGAGGATTACGCCCGCACCCGGGAATTGGTTGAGGAAATTCAGTTCGATAACGCCTTCATCTTCCGCTACTCGACTCGGCGCGATACGCCTGCCGCGACAATGCCCGGGCAGGTCGATGAGCGGGTGAAGGAAAAGCGAAATCAGGATCTCCTTGCCGTGGTGGATGCCTCCGCCCGCCGCGCGAATGAGCGTTTGGTCGGGCGTGGCGTCGAGATTCTGTGTGAAGGGCCGAGCCGGACGAACCCGGCTCGCCTGATGGGACGAACCCGGACGAACAAGATCGTGGTCTTCGAAGGAAAGCCGGAACATGTCGGCGCCCTTCTCGAGATCGACATCCAGCAATCGAATGGATTCAGCTTGTATGGAACGCCAGCCATGCAAACCTCTCCTCCGCCCCACGCATGATTTATCACTTGTCGCTCCAAACGGCTGGCCTGATCGCCGGCCTTTTCCTTTTGCTCGTCAGCGTGCCCGGATTGGTCAGCCCCGATCTGTCCCGCGGCTTTGCCCAGCGCCTGCCCCGGTCCCGCGTCGCCGGCTTCCTCCTTTTGACGGTCGATTTGTTTTGGAGCCTGTGGCTTCTCGCTACGATGGAGATGGGGGAATTTTCCGGTTTCCGGCGGCCGTTGCTCATTATTCTCCCCATCGGTTTTTTTCTTGTCCTGAGGTTCGTGGACGAGTTTTTGGCCGTCCGCGCGCTCGGCATACTTTTCCTGCTGGCGGCCGAACCGCTGCTCGATGCGGCCTTCCTCCGAACGGAAACAAGCCGCCTTCTCGTAACCGTGTTCGCCTATCTTTTGATCGTCGTTGGATTGTTTTGGGTGACGATGCCCTATCTTTTGCGCGATCAGATCAACTGGAGCGCGCGCACACCTGGGCGCTGGCGACTAACCAGCGGCCTCGCCTTGCTCTACGGGGCCGCGATTCTCGCGTGCGCCGTCACCCGGTATTGATTTCCGGAGCGGCGATCTTTGACCGCCGCTCCAAAATAGATGAACCGCATTCTCGTGATTCGCGGGGGTGCGATCGGGGACTTCATTCTCACGCTGCCGGCGATCAAGCTCCTGCGCGATCGATTCCCGGGGGCGCACGTCGAAATCCTCGGTCACACCCACATCACGGCGCTCGCCGAGAAGCGCTTCTATGCGGATGTGGTTCGCTCGATCGAATCCGGGCCGCTGGCATCTTTTTTCGCGAAGGATTCGGCGCTTCCGGAGGAATGGGTCGAGTACTTTCACAGCTTCGATCTGATCGTCAGCTACCTCTTTGACCCTGACGGAATTTTCGAAACGAATCTGAAGCGGTGCCGAATCAAGACGATCGTCGTTGGCCCGTCGAAGTTGGCCGGCGGCGAGCATGCAGCGCTTCAGCTGGCCCGGCCGCTCGAGCAGGTGGGCTTGCATTTGGAAGCTCAGGCGGCGGCGATTTATCCGGCGGAGGAAGATCGTGAATTCGCTCGAAATTTTCTTGGCGACGCCGCCAAGCCGATTATCGCCCTCCATCCCGGCAGTGGCAGTGAGACAAAGAATTGGCCGATCGAGAATTGGACGGAACTTGGCGAGCACCTCTTCTCCACGGGTCGCATGATTCTGGTGGTCGCTGGGGAAGCCGACGAAGAGCGCGCGCGGCTGTTGGAATCGGCCTGGAAGGGAAAGCCGGCGCGATTCGCGAAACATCTGCCTCTCCCGCGGCTCGCCGGGTTATTAGAAAGCGCGCTCTTCCTTGGGCACGACAGCGGAATTTCTCACCTCGCCGCCGCCGCCGGAGCCCGATGCATCCTGCTTTTCGGTCGAACCGATCCGGCAATCTGGGCGCCGATGAATGAAAGCGTGACCGTGCTGCGAGCGCCCGAAGGAGATCTGCGTTTGCTCGCAGTCGACCATGTCATCGCGGCTTTACGGCCATTAATGTCGCTCCGACCCTAAGTTGTCATCCCGAGCCGCGCAGACGGCGAGGGACCTCGCAATCGCCGATCGATTTCCAAAGAACCAAAGACGGGGCCACGCAGCGGAGTGGTTGAACATTTTCCCGTTTGCGCTAGCGCGAGGATTTTGTTGCGAGGTCCCTCGCCGTCTGCGCGGCTCGGGATGACAGACTCCGGAAAAAGAGCGCCCCTTATGAGCTGATGCGCATCGGCATCAGCACGTAGAGAAACGGCGTCTGGATTTTCAGCACGCCCGGGCTCATCTCATCGATCAGGTCGAGAAAGACTTCGTCTTCGGTCAGCGCCCGCAACGGCGCCATGAAAAACTCCGGGTTGAACGCGATCGAAAACTCACGGCCCTTGTAAACCACCGCCAGCGATTCCTTTGCTTCGCCGACCTCCGGCGTGTTGGCGGTGATGTCGATGTTGTTCTTGGTGAAATTCAACTTGATCGAGTTCGATTTATCGCTGGCGAGCAGGGAGACGCGTCGCAGCGAATTCAGGAAGGTCTCCCGCTCGAGCGTGACGCGTTCTTTCGTCTCCGAAGGAATGACCTGCCGGTAATTCGGATAATTTCCTTCGATCAGTTTCGAAACCAGGAGGGTGTTGTTCAAATCGAAAGCAATCTGGCCGCTGCCCACGCTCACCTTTACTTCGCCATCGTCGGTCAGAAGCCGCTGCAATTCCGTGACCGCCTTGGTCGGCACGATGATGTCCGCCTCGTGGCTGCGCGGAAACTCGAGCTCGATGTCGACCATGGCCAGCCGCCGGCCATCCGTGGCCACGAGCGTGAGCTTGTTTTCTTTTAAGCTAAAGAGCAGGCCGTTCAGAACATATCGCGTTTCGTCGGTCGAAATCGCGTAGGAAGTTTTTCGCAACCCGTCGCGCAAATCCTTCTGGCGAATCGTAATGACCTTCGCATTCTCGAATTTCGGCAGGGGCGGGAACTCTTCCTCCGGCAGGCCCAGGATCTTGAAAAAGCTTTGTCCGCTGCGAATGGAGGCCGCGTTTTTCCCGTCGACCTCGATCTGGACTTCGCTCGAAGGCAGCTCGCGGATAATGGTGAAGAGACGCCGGGCGGGAAGGGTGGTCGCGCCTTCCTTCTCCACGCTGGCTTCGAAACTTCCGCGCACGCCGACGTCCAGGTCGGTCGTGGTCAAATGGACTTCGTTGCCCTTGGCCTGCAACAGGACGTTGGAAAGAATTGGAAGTGTCGTGCGCGTGCTGACGACGTTCTGGACCTGTTGCAAACCTTCGAGCAGCTTTTCTTTCGTAACGCTAAGTTTCATGACGGGACGTAAGCTAAGATGTAAGGCTTACGATTTTATTCGGCAACCGCAATCGTTTCCTGCGCCCCCAGTTCCCATTCCTCAACGCTGCAGCGCGCTGTCGATGAATGAGATGGTCTGCCGGATATTGTCCTGCTCCTGCATTCGGCGCTTCACCAGCTTGCACGCGTGCAGGACCGTGCCGTGGTCGCGTCCGCCGAACGCATCCCCGATCTCGTTGAGCGACGCCTTGGTCAATTCTCTCGCCAGATACATCGCGATCTGCCGCGGAAACGCAATGTTGGCCGGCCGCCGTTTGCTGGTCATGTCCGCCAGCCGCACGTCGTAATGTTCCGCCACGCGCCGTTGAATCTGCTCGATCGTGACGGCATGCCGCGCTTCCTCCTGTAGAATATCTTTCAGGAGATGCTCCACGACTTCGTTGGTCAGCTCCTTGCCGCTCAACGACGCAAACGACGCGACGCGCATAAGCGCGCCCTCCAGCCGCCGGACATTCGTGCGAATGCGGGTGGCCAGAAAATCGAAAGTCTCGTCGCGCAGTTTGATGCCGAGGGTGTGCGCTTTTTTCCGCAGGATCGCCATGCGCGTTTCCACATCGGGCGGCTGAAGCTCCGCGGTCAATCCCCATTCGAAACGCGAGACCAAACGATGTTCGAGGTTGGCAATCTCGGAAGGCGGCCGGTCGCTCGAAAGCACGATCTGTTTATGCCCGTCGAAAAGGGTGTTGAAGGTATGGAAAAATTCTTCCTGCGATCGCTCCTTGCCGCCGAGAAATTGGATGTCGTCGATCAAGAGCAGGTCCGCCTGTCGATAGCGTTTCCGGAATTTGACCAGATTGTTGTGCTGGATCGCGTCGATGAATTCGTTGATGAAAAGCTCGCTGGAAAGGTACATGACCTTGGCGTTCTTCTTTTTCATCCCGACATATTGACCGATCGATTGCATCAGGTGCGTCTTGCCGAGCCCTACTCCGCCGTAGATGAAGAGAGGGTTGTAGGTGCGCGCGGGCGATTGCGCGACGGCGAGACTGGCGGCATGGGCAATCTCGTTGTTCGGGCCGACGACAAACGATTCGAAACTGTTTCGTGGATTGAGCCCGAGCGCGGTGCTGGATTGCTTGGCATCCCGCGAGTTCTCCCGGTTAAATTCCTTTTCGGGAATTTCAGAGAGAACCTCGTCGCCCGGTTTCGCGGGTCCTTCCGACGCCGAAGAAAACTTCACTTCCCGCGGCGAGCCGAACGCGCTGACGATCGCCGCCTGCAACGCCGCCATGTGGTTACTTTCGATCCAGAATTGATAAATGTTGTTGGGGACGCGGAAAGTGAACGCGTCATCGGTGGCGTGGACCAGCTTAACCGCGGAGAACCAGCGCTTGAAGGTGTCCGGACTAACCTGCGGTTTGAGCGCTGCCGACAATTTCTGCCATAGCTGAGCGTAATTCTCTTCCATACCGAACTTGTTAACAGCGTTAAGCAACCCGCCGTGCGAGGGGCGGAGACGAAAATAGCGAGGTGAAATGCAATTCCTCACCGCCGCCCATTGAGATGGCCCTCAGCGTGTGCCCTCGAAAAATCTGCGTCCAATCTGCGAAACACGAGGGAAAAAGGGAGATTGTGCCCGAGAAAGGACGCCGCGGCCCAGATGGAAACAGGTTCTGTTCGGTGGATTCAGCTCCTTTGGCGGGTGTTAGGCTCATTCTAGCTCTTGGTAATTGCTGAAAACTGTTCACATCTTATTAACACCGGCTCTCTTCGCTCTGCGAGCGGCTTGAGATTAGAAACCGCTCAAGGAAGCGACAAGCAAAAATCTGAACTTTATTTTTTTCTCGAATCAAAAAAATCTTGACGAAAAATTCAAACCGGAGTTGCCGGAAGACACGCGTGAGATTCTCCCACGGAGGTTGACCCAACCCCGCCTCACGCGCAACGTTGCTCCCGCATGAGCATTTCGTCTCAGGCGCCGTGTCCTTTGAAATGCGTTCCAATTCTTTCCACCGAATCATGAACAAAGCGGGAACTCTGCCTTTTTTTCCGGGGGCCCTGGTCGCGCTTCTCCTCCTCGCCACTCCCGCGCTGGCGGTCGACGACATCCCGCCGCCGTTCGGGTTCCACTGGAACGACTCGATGACGAAAATCGAGCAGGTCCTCGTGGGAGCGAAGGCCAAAATCGTCTCGAAGGAGCGCAAGGAAAAACGCGACGTGTGGACGGTCGAAGGACTCGTCCAACCCGGTCTGAAGCGAACGCTTTTCATGTTCAAGGAGGGTTTTCTGGTCGAGGTGGAATTGCAGTACGAATATCCGGACTGGACCATCGAGCGTTACAACGATCGGATGGGAGAAATCCGCCGCTACTTTGATGCGAAGTTCGGCACTGGGAAACTGGTCTCGCGTTCGCGCGATACCGACTCCGATGTCATCCAGACGCTAGTGGGCTATCAATGGATCGTCGGCGGCACGATGTTGGAGCTTTTCTATTTCTCCGCCCAGCGCGATCAGATGGTTTTCCGCAGCATTTCGGTCACTTACAAGGCGATCTAGGGGAACGTTGAAGCGTTTAAGGGTTTAGGCGTTACAGCGGAACGCAGTTCGATCGCCCGTTTTAACGCTCCAACGCTTCACCGCTTCACCGTCTCTTTCTGCAACCGCTTGAGCCGGCTCGATAGACTGGCTTTAGCGACCGAGCTCATCCGATCGATAAACAAGATCCCGTTCAGATGATCGACCTCGTGTTGCAGCGCCCGCGCCAGTAACCCGGCTGCTTCAATCCGGACAGTTTCTCCCTCGAGCGTCTCCGCTTCCAGCTCGACGGAAATCGCCCGGTCGATTTCGGCGGTGATGTCGGGGAAACTGAGGCAGCCTTCGTTTCCGGAGGTGACCTCTTCGTCCAGGCGGATCTTCGGATTGAGGAGGACAAGCGGCATCGCGGCGGCCGGATCGACCGCAATGCCATTCAGCTTCATCGTGCTCGGTCGGTCTTCGACCTGCGAAACGTCCAGCACGGTAAGTTGAAGCGCCGCGCCCACCTGCTGGGCCGCGAGACCGACGCCGTTCGCCGCGTGCATCGTTTCCAGCATGTCCGCCGCGAGGGCGCGGATGCGCTCGTCCACGTCCTCGACGCGTTTGCCAGTTACGCGCAAAATCGGGTCGCCGTATTTTACGATCGGCAGTCTCATTTCTCGCCGTGCGTGAAAGCGGGCAGATTCTTTACGCCCGCGAGTTTCAACGCATCCATCACCTTAATGATCGCGCCGAAGGAAGCTTTCTTGTCCGCTTGCAGGGCCAGGGCCGATTTGCGCGCCGGCGGCAAATTCCGCACGGAGGTTTCCAGGTCTTCCGCGCTGATCACCTGGCCGTCGAGCCGGATTTCGTCGTTCTCGCTCACGCTCACGATGGCGTGCTCGAGCTCGGCCGCCGCGTTGGCCGCCGTCTTTGAGTCAGGAAGATTGATCTGAACTTCGGGCTGGTCCTTTTTGAAAGTGGTCGAGACCACGAAGAAGATCAGAAGAATCGTCAGGATATCGACGAGCGACACGATGATGATGGAAGGCGCCCGCCGTTTCCGGACTGCAATTTTCATGGCAAGGCAAGAGGCGGCCGGCTCACCCGACAGGGGCCCGGGCCGGCGCCGGTGAAGTCGTTCTCGGAGGCAGGACCGCTTCCCCGCTGGGGATGCGACCATAATAACACTTCGCGATGAGGTCGGAGACGAGCGATTCCATTTCCACCGACATCACTTCAATTTTTTTCGAGAAGTAGCTGAACCCGATCAGCGCCGGCACGGCGATCGAGAGGCCAAAGATCGTGCAATTGAGCGCTTCGGAAATTCCCAGTGCGACCGCCTTCGTGTCCGACGCGCCGGTGTTCACGCCGAGGCCGGAGAAAACGTGCACCAAACCGGCGACCGTCCCGATCAGGCCGATCAACGGCGCGATTCCAGTCACCACTTCCAGCACGATCAATCCGCGCTCCAGCCGGACGAGCTCGCGGCGCGCGCGCGTCTGCACCGATTCGATGTTTTCCGCCCGCGGCCAGCGCAGGTGCTGCAACGCCGTGCGGACGACGCTGGCCAGCGATGAGCTGTCGTCGTTCACGATTCGCATCAGACGCTCGGCGCTGCCGCCCGGCGTCAACCGTTCGATTTCACTCTCGATCACCAGCGGCAGAACTTTTTTCTCCCGCAACGTCAGGATGCTCAGCACGATGGTGGTGACGGTGACGATCGAGCACGCGAGCAGCGGCCACATGAAGAGGCCGCCTTTGCTGAAAAAGCCCACCATGGTCTGGATTGTCTCGGTCATGGACAGTCGGCGAAGGTCATCATCGATTTGAGTAGGAGATGAAAGTAAAATCCACCGGCATTCTGCCTTCCGGCAGGGCGGCAATCAGGTCCGGCGGGATGGGAGGAATGCGCGCTTCCTGAAATGATTGCAAGCAGATGTTGGCGAAGGCTTCGTTCGCATTGTTCGAGACGACGCGCAACTTTTGCACACGGCCTTGCGCATCCACCTCCGCCTGAAGGTTTGCGGTCCCGATGCTGACCAGGTCCCCTTTGGAATTCATATAGTAATACCAGCGCGACCCGATCGCATCGGAAACCGCCTTTTGATATCGCCCGAGAGGCGTTCCGACCGCGTTTACGGAAGAGGGGCCGCGATTGGACAGGCGGCCGGAAATTTTCGTTTGCTCCTTTTGCGCCTGATAATCGGACGCGGCCAGCTCTGGTTTCGGCCTCGAGACCACGGGCGCAGCCGGCGCTTCAATAACCGGGGGCGGAGATGGCTCGGTTTCGTCCGGCGCCTTGATCGGCGGCGGCGGAGAGGACTTTAGCATGGCGAACTGTTCGGGCTCGGGGGTTGTCGCGGGCGCCGCTATGGGCGTGGACAAGGGCGCTTCCGCGGTCTTTGCTTTCGGCGGAGTGGTCGGTTCGGGCTGAGGCTTCGATTCTGACGCGGCAGTCGATCGCGGTTCGGGCTTGGACCCGTCGGTCGGGAGCGAATAGTCGTGCGTCTCCAGATTCATCGCTTGGCGTTCCTTGCCGTCCTGCGTGGGCAAAGGTGCATCTCCCGTAGCGGGTAATTGGCTCGCGGCGAGCGAATTAGCGTTGGACTCAAATGTCTGCTCCTTTGGCTTCTCCGCCGACTCCCGGGACTTCGCGGTCTCCAGGAATGGAGGATCCTTCGGCACCAGCGGAGGAGGCGTCGCGGATAGATCGACGATGGTGAGCTCAACCGGCTTGTCTTCGAGCAGAAAGGGAGGGCTCATCGCCTCGCCGAAGGCAGCGAGCGAGTACGCGACCGCCAGGTGCAAAAGCAACGATATCAAGATCGCCCATCCCAGCTTCCGGCGCTCTTTTGTTTGTTTCATCATTTAGTCGGATGCGCAGGGGCGCGTCTCACGGTCTTCCACCGTTCGAATAATATCGCACATCGCCTGCCTAACAACTTGCGCTCAGCCTTCATTCGCCGTTGCGCGCGGCGCACCGCCCCCTTTCCGGGCGTGGTGGAAAAGATATTGCTGCGCATAACCGCCGTGTTCTCCAAAATAGGTTTCACAAAAAGCGCGGAGCCGGGCCGCGGTGACTTTTCCTTTTCCCGGAAAATATTTTTGCCTGAGCACGCGCTCGATCCAAACATCGATCGGAAACGCGCGCAGGCGTTCGTAAGCAAAGAGCATCACACAATTAGCAACCTTTGCGCCCACCCCAGGCAGCTCGCAAAGACTCGCCCGCAACGAATCGTCCGGCAGATCCTTCCATTCTTCGAGATCGACCCTTCCGGAGCGGATGAGGCTGGCGGTCGCGAGCAAATTTTTCGCCCGATAGCCGAGCGCGCACGCCCGCAGGTCATGCTCGGTCAGTTTCGCGATCCGGCTCGCGGGCGGGAAGGTTCGCACTTCGAAATCAAGGATGCGCCGGCGTTCTCCATATCGCTCGCGCAACGCGCGCGAGATTTGGCGAATGTGCGCCACCTGCTTCATCGATGAAGTAATAAACGTCGCGAGACATTCCCAGAGCGGCTGGCGAATGATGCGCAAGCCGTCGCAGAAATCGCGCGCCGCGGACAGGGCGGGATCGTTGGGGAACGAACGGCAGATTTCCGCGAGCGGATGATCGAGCGCAAAATAGCTGCCAATGACTTTCGCGCTCGTGCCGGTGAAGAAAAGATGGTTTCGTCGCTGCTCCACGTAGACGCCGTTCGAGCCAATCGTTCCCGCATATCCGTCGCCGGCTCTTTCCCAATGGAAGACCTGCCCGGAATCGAGCGTGCGCGCGAGATCGAAATCTGCCGCTGCAATCTCCTTCAAACGCATATCATTTGGGCCACAGATTAACACGGATGGAACACGGATGGAGGCAGGACAAAGTCCGCCCGTGGTCGGCGAATGCTTTAATCCGTGTAAATCCGTGCTCATCTGTGGCTAAAGAAAAACCTCTTTCCGGGTCCGGGAATTTCTGTCACCTAAACAGCGACATGAATTAATGCTGCTAACGCCGTCGCTGAAACCTAAACAAACAGTCATTAATGTCCGAATCGGTTTTTAACCTGCGCCTGCTGATCGATGCGATTGTTTTGCTGGCGTATTTTTTCGGGATCGTCGCCATCGGGCTCTGGGCGGGCCGGCGCAACCGCAACCTCCAGGAATTCTCCCTCGGTGGACGGTCGATTCCGTGGTGGGCAGTGCTGGCCTCAATCATCGCGGCCGAGACGAGCGCCGCTACGTTTCTCGGGGCGCCGGCGGAGGGGTTCAAGACGCGCGGCTACATTTACGCGCAGCTCGTTATCGGGACGGTCCTCGCGCGGGTGGTCATAGCGTACACTTTCATCAAACCGTACTACGCGTATCGCGTTCAGAGCATTTACGAGTTCCTTACGGTCCGCTTCGGGACGAACACAAAAAACATGGCGAGTGGCATTTTTCTCGTTACTCGCGTTCTTGGAATGGGGGCGCGACTTTACCTCGGGGGCGTGATCATGGTCGTGATCTGGCGTTATCTATTCCCGGGCCTCGAGGTCAGCCTCCACACTTACTTCTGGGGGATTGTGTTCGTGACACTCGTCACGACCCTCTATACCGCAGCCGGTGGGATCAAAGCGGTGGTCTGGACGGATTTAATCCAGGCCCTCATCATGATCGGCTCCATCATCTTCGCGGTCGTCCTCCTGTTGCAAAATATCCCCGGCGGCCTGGAAACAGTGCGCACGCGTCTCGGCGGCTTTGAGAACGTGGTGTTCTTCCAGAGCGGCTGGGATGCGCAGAAGCCATTTGGCCAGGCGTTGAAGGGGATGCTGGAGCAACCGTACACGCTCTTCGCGGCGTTCATCGGCTCCACTTTTCTCACCATGGCCACACATGGCACCGACCAGGACATGGTGCAGCGGATGTTGACGGCGCCCGATTATCGGAAATCGCGTTTCTCGCTCATTTGCAGCGGCTTCGCGGATATCCCGCTCGTGATGGCATTTCTGACCGTCGGCATCCTGCTTTGGGTCTATTACCAGCCGAACGCGCCCAAGGTGCCCGACAACGAAATTTTCGCTCACTATATCATCCATGAAATGCCCGTCGGCATGCGCGGACTCATCGTGGCCGGTGTTTTCGCGACGATGATGGGCTCGACCTCGGCCGCTCTGAACGCCCTCGCCACCAGCTACACCAAGGATTTCTACCAGCCCTACATCAATCCCAGCGCCACTGATGTTCAAGCGATCCGGGCTGCCCGCGTCGCGACCGCCGTTTTCGGCATTCTGATGATTTTGGTCGCCACGATGGCCGCCTACCTGGTGCTCAAGGATCCAAGACTCACTATCATTCCCATCGCGCTCGGCATTTTCGGCTACACCTACGGCGCGCTCCTGGGCGTCTTCCTGGTGGGCATGCTGACGCGCACCCGCGGTGCGGACAAAACGAACATCATCGGCATGCTTCTCGGCGTCGTGGCTGTGCTCATTCTGTGCAAGATCGAGCTGCCGCTCTTTGGCGCGACCATAAAATTCGGCGGTTTCATGCCGGATTGGTGGCCGAAGATCGCTTTTTCCTGGTTTGTCTTCGTCGGCTGCATCGTCACCTTCGCCTTCTGCGTTTTGTTTCGCACCCCGCAGAGCCAGATCACGGCCGCGAAAGCCCACGTTGGATCGGCCGGTGGCTGATCCCGATCGAGGTTAGAACAGCGGGCAGCAGTATGCAGCTGCTTCAATCGACCGTTTGTCGAGGCGGTTGACAAGCGCATGAATGGGCTTATCGATTTGATATTCCTATCGGAACCTCGGTGCCGATGGCGAACCACGAATGCGAAACGAACACAATTATGTGTTCGTTTTTTTTTGGGGAGGGGGACAAGGAAGGGATTTATGGAAACTGATTTGATAAAAACTGGGCAAGCGAAGACTTCAAGAGCGGCATTGGCTGATCGATTTGTCACGCAAATACGCACCGAAGAAAAGAAAAGCGGCTCCATTCTTTGGTGGAGCAAAGATTATCGAAGTTAGTCAAGCGCCTCTATCCCGGTTCATGCCCAGTGCGAGAAGTCGCGGGTGTTCCTGGGGGCCGACACGACTTGATTCAGTTTTTCCAAAATGGTCGCCGTGTAGTGTTCGAGTTGTTTGCAACGGAGAGCTAGGTGCCGCAGGACCTGCGGTTGTTGGAGCGATCACCCGCAGACATAAAGATTGCGATCCTCATTGATGAGCAAATCGATCCTAAACTTGCTAGCGAGTATTTTCACAAGAGGCCCGATCACTTTCCATTCGTCTGGTTAAGCGAAGTCGTAATGCCGAAGCACGAATTATCCTGTCTGGACCGATTTCGGGAAATTATCGAGGCACAGGGCCCGAATCAGGGCGGTATTTCCGTGGGGGTATTTGAGAAGAGACTCGCTGAGTACGAATCGCTCAGAACGTTAGTACGGATGAGCTATACATCCCATTTGGCTGATTTGGATTCACATCGAAAATTCGAAATGTGCTCGTACGAGTTTAGACAACGAAAGGACGCCTTCGTACTTGCCTTCGGGAATGATCCGGCTGTTACCGCTTACGTGGATGACGTTGACGAAAAATGTGTGGATTTATGTTACGTAAATCACCGCCTCTACCTTTCGAATCAACCCGCGGTTGGCGAAGGACGCAGCGAATTTTATCAACAAGAGAAAAATCTGAATCAATGGTTTTACGATCAATGGCGAGGTGATATGAGGGAAGTGTTTTCCAAACATCTGGCGCTAAAATGAGCCTGGCCGAATCGACCAGTTGCTTTACGAGCTTTATGGCCTGAGCGAAGAGGAAATCAAAAACGTGGAAGCAGCAACGTGAAATTGCCATCCGCGAATGAAGCGGAAGTGCCGCGGGCGAAAATTGCCCATTATTTACTCGATCCGAATCATCGCGCCGGCAAAAGCAAGGCGCGATTTTTCTTAAGCCACGGCTTCACGGTGGAGCGGTGGCAGGAATTGGCCGACGCTCTGCGGCGTCACGTTCGTGAAAACGATATCGCCAACCAGGAGCGGACGCCGCTCGGCGAGCGTTTCGTCGTCGAAGGGTCAATGCCTTTGCCTGATGGCGGTGTTGCCTCAGTTCGGTCGATATGGTTTGTTGAATCCGGTGAGCAGGTACCCAGGTTAGCAACAGCATATCCCTTGCGACTGAGAAAGCAGACATGATTAACGAACTGGATGATGTAATTCTCACCCGCGACATGCCGGAACGCGGCCTGAGTGCCGGCGACATCGGGACCGTCGTCCTGGTGCATCGAAAGGAAGCCGGCTATGAGGTTGAGTTCACCGCTTTGGATGGCGAGACGATTGCGGTGCTCACGTTAAAGGCGGACGAGGTTCGCCCTGCCCATTCCGGCGAAATTGCTCATGTGCGATCTTTCGCGACGGCGTGATCTCTGAGCGAAGATCTTCGCTTTAATCGCCGGATAGCGCTCACAAGTTGAGACCGCTACAGCTCGTAGAGCTCTTCCGGTTTCATTCCGTCGCGGACCCAACGGCGAACTTCGTTCATCACCTTCTCTTGGCTCCATCCCGGATGATGGGTGCGAACCGAGGCGATTTTGAATTGGCGCGCTTGTACCATGAAATCTAAGCCACGTTTGAGCCGATGCTCCATCGTCATCGCGCGCAGTGTCTTAACATCCCCTAACTCGTTCATTATCCCGAAAATCCTGTTAATCCTGTCTTAATTTCTTCTCGTCAGCCAGCTTGATTCCCAGATCCCGCAGTTGACGCGCGTCGACCTCGCTGGGCGAGTTCGACATCAAATCGATGCCGCGATTGTTTTTTGGAAAGGCCATCACTTCGCGGATGCTCGCCTCGCCGCAGATCAACATGACGATTCGATCGAGGCCGAACGCGATGCCGCCATGGGGCGGCGCGCCCAGCCGAAAAGCGCGCAGCATATGTCCGAACATGCTCTGCTGATCTTCCTCGCTCACCCCGAGCGCGGCGAAAATCTTTGCCTGCAACTCCGGCTCGTGGATCCGGATGCTTCCGCCGCCCAGCTCGACGCCGTTTAGGACGACATCGTACGCTTCCGCGCGCACCTCGCCGAATCTCTGCGCTTCGAGTTTCGCGATGTCTTCATCCTTCGGCCGGGTGAAAGGATGATGGACCGCGTTCCATTTGTTTTCCTCCGCGCTGAAAGCCATGAGCGGAAAGTCGGTGACCCAGAGAAAGTCGAGCTGGCTGGAGCCCTCGGTCAGCTTCTGCATCTCGGCAATCCGGGATCGAAGCCGTCCGAGCACCTCGCAGACGATTTCCCATTTGTCCGCCCCGAACAGGATGAGGTCGCCTTCTTCGACTTGCAGTTTGGAACGCAACGCTTCCTTCTCAGCGTCGGTAAAGAACTTTACAATCGGCGATTTCCACTCGCCGTTTTCCACCTTGATGAAGGCCAACCCCTTCGCGCCGTATTGCTTCGCGATCGCGGTCAGTTCGTCGCTTTGGCCGATGGTAAGGCTTGCGAAATTCTTTGCGTTGATCGCTTTCACGGCGCCCCCCGCATCGAGCGCGCCGCGGAACATCTTGAAGGAACTGGAGCGAAAAACGTCGGCTAGGTCCGTCAGGTGCATGGCGAAACGCCGATCCGGCTTGTCGCTCCCGAATTCATCCATCGCTTGCGCGTAAGTCAGGCGCGGAAACGGCGTCGCGATTTCTACGCCCCGTGATGCGCGGAAAACGGCCGCGAGCAATCCCTCGACCAGAACGAAGATGTCGTCGGGAACAACAAACGACGCCTCGATATCGATTTGGGTAAATTCCGGCTGACGATCGGCGCGCAAATCTTCGTCGCGGAAACATTTCGCGATCTGAAAATATTTTTCGATCCCGCCCACCATGAGCAGTTGCTTGTATTGCTGCGGCGCCTGCGGCAGCGCGTAGAATTTTCCTTTGGTCACGCGGCTTGGGACCAGGAAATCGCGGGCGCCTTCGGGGGTACTCTTGGAAAGAATCGGCGTTTCGATTTCGATAAAGCCCTTTTCATCCAGAAAATCGCGAGTCGCCTTTGCGACCTTGTGGCGCAAGCGCAGGTTACGCGCCATTTGCGGCCGGCGCAGATCGAAGTAGCGATAGGTCAGCCGCAGATCTTCGTTGCTCGCCTCCGCGTCGAGCGGGAAGGGAAGAACGTCGGCGCGATTCAGGATCCGCAACTTGTCGGGAACGAGCTCGATGTCGCCCGTGGGCAGCTTCGGGTTTTCCGTGCCCGGCACGCGAGCGGACACTTTGCCTTCAACCTCGATAACGTCTTCGTGCCGCAAGTGGTGCGCCCGGGCGGCCAGGTCGGCGTTTTCTTCCGGCCGGAAAACAACCTGGGTCAAGCCCTCACGATCGCGCAGATCGATGAAAATCACGCCGCCGTGATCGCGCCGGACGTGCACCCAGCCGGCGAGCATCGCCGTTTGGCCGATGTCGCTCTTGCGCAATTCGTTGCAATGGTGGGTCCGGTACATGATTAGCCTGTCATTCTGGGCGAAGCGCGGAATCTCGCAAGCGCTGTCGGTGAATTGGCCAACGCGTCACTTATGCTGGCGAAGGCGCAAGCGTGGCGAAGCGCGCGGATAGCTCTCCGTGCGGCAACAGGCTTTGTTCCCCAGTGCGGAGGTCTTTTAGTTTCACCTGGGGCCACTCGTCGCCGAAGAGAATCGCGATGCGCGCGCCCAGTTGCTCGGCGGTTTGAAATTGCTTTCCAACCTTCGCGGACGTGAGCGGAAAATCGACACGATAACCGCGGTCACGCAGCGCTTGGATATGCGCGAGCGCGTCGGCCCGGCGTTCTTCCTTCGCGATCACGACATAAATGTCGAGGTTCTGTTGCGCGGCGATGGCTTCCTCCATCTTCGCTTTGGCGACAGGGTTTTCGGCGATCAACTCCCCGAGAACGACGTCTCCCATGGCAAACCCCAGCGCGGGGAGTGACACCGCCCCATCACTGAGCTGCTGAATCAGATTATCGTATCGGCCTCCCCCTGCGAGAGCGCGCAACTTTCCGCCGCGGTCGAACGCCTCGAAGACGACGCCGGAATAATAGGCCAGCCCGCGCACGATCCCGAGATCGATCTTCACGTAATCGGCCATGCCGCGACCTCTTAGAGCCGCCAGCAACCCCTCCAACTTTTCGCTTTGGCCTTCTCCATCGAGAATCTTGAAGGCGGGCTCGGCGAGAGGGCCGAGCCGCGTCGCCGTTTTTTCGCGAGGTTCGCGCTCACTTTTATCGATCGCCTGCAACATTTCCTGCCGCCGCTCTTCCGGCACATTGTGCGCGCGGAGAAAGTCGATCCAGAATTCGCGATCGCTGATTCGCACGACCACGTCCTCCGCGGTGAACCCGAACGCGCGCAAAAGGTCGACGCAGAGAGCAATCAATTCGACGTCCGCCTCGAGAGATTCCTCGCCGATGATGTCCGCGTTAAATTGATAGTGCTCCCGGAGCCGGCCGCGTTGCGGGCGCTCGTAGCGAAACATTTGCGGCAGGCAAAACCATTTGATCGGCTTTTTGAACTCCCGGTGCGTCGCTGCGATTATGCGGGCGAGGGTAGGAGTCATCTCGGGCCGCAAGGCCACAGCGCGGCCGCCTTTGTCCGTAAAATCGTAAAGCTGCTTTACGATCTCTTCGCCCGATTTTTTTGTGTAAAGATCGAGGTCTTCCAGGAGCGGGCCGTCATATTCGACGAAGCCATATCGGCGCGCGACTTCCCGCCAGCGCTCGAAGATGTAATTCCGTGCGGCGCAGTCTCTTGGAAGGAAATCACGGAAACCAGGGAGCGATTGCATGGGATTATTTTATCACGGCGATCAAAAAAACCTGACTGTCCCCGATGCAACCGCACACCGCACCGGTTACGAAATGAAGGTGCGGTTGAATAAACTCCCCCTTTGAGCAGTCGGATAAATGCACGACGGAGAGCATCCGTTTAACCAAAACAAAGGACAAACATGAAACAAAACAGATTGACTACACTATTGGCAGCCGGAGCCGTCAGCGCAATCGCGCTCACCACAGCTTTCGCGCAAACCTCCTCAACCACCACCACTAAAACTACCGATCCCGCCGCGGTCTCCAGCAGCTCGTCGACCACCACGTCGACCAGCTCCATCGACGCGTCGGGCACGATCACAGCCTACACGCCGGGCTCGGACTATATCTCGTTCCGCACGGAAACGAGCAGCGCGCCGGTGAAGTATTACTACACCAAGAGCACGACGATCGTCGATCCGGAAGGCAAAACGGTTGAGTGGTCCATGCTCAAGCCTGACATGCCGGTGAAATACACCTACGTGAAAGAAGGCGACCGCATGGTGATCAGCAAAATCACGCTGACCAAGCCGGTGTCGTACTACGAAAAGACGACCACCACCACGACTACGACCAAGCCCTAACGGGACGTCAGTAGTTTCAAACTGAAATTCAGAACACCCGCGGAACGTGTTTCCGCGGGTGTTTCTTTGGTGGATCGCGCGCTCCGTCGCGCGATGATTTTTCTTCGCGGCTTCGCCGCCACTTGCCATCGCGCGCGGAGCGCACGATCCACCTAGTCGCCGTAGCCGTTCGGAAATTTCCGGTGCCATTTCCAGGCGCTCTCGATAATCGCTTCGAGATTTTGGAATTTCGGTTGCCAGCCCAGCTCCTTCCGAATCTTTTCCGAAGCGGCAACGAGGCGAGGCGGATCGCCCGCGCGCCGGGGCTTTTCCACCACGGGAATCGGGTGGCCGGTCACTTTTCGACAACTGTCGATTACTTCGCGCACGCTCGATCCGCCGCCCGTCCCCAGATTGTAGAATTCACTTCTGGGCGCTTCCAACGCGAGAATGTGCGCGCGCGCCAGATCGAGAATGTGAATGTAATCGCGGATGCAGGTCCCATCCGGGGTGTCGTAATCGGCGCCGTAAATCTCCACGTGGGGCTTTTGCCCGAGCGCGACTTTCAGCACATTCGGAATGAGATGCGTCTCGACGCGGTGTTCTTCCCCGAAATTCTCTGACGCGCCCGCCGCATTGAAATAACGAAGCGCGACAAAGCGCAAACCATGGATCTCGCCATACCAGCGCAGTATTTTTTCGAACGCCAGTTTTGATTCTCCATAAGGGTTGATCGGACGTTGCGGCAAAGTCTCGTCGATCGGCACTCGTTCCGGTGGACCGAACGTGGCGCAGGTCGACGAAAAGACGAGTTGCTTTCGGCCGGTTGCGACCATGGCATCGAGCAGGTTCAAGCCGTTTCCGATGTTGTTCCGGAAATATTTCGAGGGATTCTCCATCGATTCGCCGACCAAGGCGCTGGCGGCAAAGTGCATGACCGCATCGGGCTCGAACGAACTGAGGGTCGATTGAATTTGATCAGGCTCGGCCAGATCGCCTTCCATAAACTCTGCGCGAGAATCTACCGCGCGACGATGCCCTTCGGTCAGGTTGTCGAATACGCCGACGGCATGGCCCTCATTGAGGAGCAGTTCGGCACAGACGCTGCCGATGTATCCGGCGCCCCCGACGACAAGAATTTTCATCGGGCAAGTTGTGGCGCGTCAGCGCGCCGTGTCAAAGCAAACTGCGCGGCGCGCGCGTCAGGTCCGTTGTTCAAGACCGGCGATCATTCGCCGGATCAGGCGATGTTTTCGTCGTGGCGCCAGGATTTTGAGGCTCTGCTCTTTTGAGCCCCATTCGATAATGTCGATATCCACCCGGCGCACGCCCCAGCGTCGCATGGCCGCGCGGCTCGTTTTGTAGAGGTCGATCGTGTTTGTTCCCACTAACGCACCGCCATAGTCGTCGATGACATAACGGTCGGTCGTTCCGACGATTTGGAAACGGGTCCCCAACGGGTAGCGCGACCAATCAGAGGCGGCACTGATGGAGTTAGAACCGGATAAGCGGCGGCCAATGGCGTTACGGTTGCCCCCCTTTTCCGTGTGGGTATAGGCGGTGGTCCGGACGTTCGCGATACGTCGCACGCCGGTGATGGAGGCCGGACGCATCTGTGGGCCGAAGGCCGATTTTTCGGGCGCTTCACAGCTCACCAGCGCGCATGCGATCGCGCCCAGCACCGTCAGTTTGTGGAATGTTTTCATCTGGACAGAAAAAGCGCTCATACCGATTGATGCGCGCCTGCGCAAGCGATAATTTACCGCGCCAATTACCTTTCCATGACCTCGTTACGCGCGAACCAGGCGCTCGTTGCCGACGAAATCTTGCTCGATGGCCGGCTTGCGCTTTTCCACCAGCGCGAGCGCTGGCTCGCCGTGGCGGACCTCCATTTTGGCTACGAATTGAGCCAGCGCGCGGCCGGCTGGCTTATTCCGATGTGGGGGATGGAGTCGATCTCGGAGCGTCTGCTGCAATTGATCGACGAGTATCGGCCGAGCCGTCTGATTATCCTGGGCGATCTGGTGCACGATCAAACAGCCGCAGGCGAGGCTCGCCAGCTGCTGCAACGAATCCAGAATTTCTGCGAACCGATCGTGGTTGCGGGAAATCACGATCGGCAACTGCGCGGCAAGGTCGAGTTGTTCGAGTCTTGGGAAACCGGGGGCTTTCATTTTCATCACGGTCATTGCGCGACCGGGCAATCAGATCGCATCCA
The DNA here is from genome assembly GCA_035556975.1 of Chthoniobacterales bacterium. GTDB lineage: Bacteria > Verrucomicrobiota > Verrucomicrobiia > Chthoniobacterales > UBA10450 > AV80. The sequence goes on along the minus strand of DATMEN010000022.1, from coordinate 29,015 downwards.
GATCATCGGGCATCACCATCCCGCCGGAACGATCACGGATGGCGCGGGGCTGCGGTTGAAGTGTCCGGCGTTCGTTCAGCAAGCGCGCTGCTGGATCATGCCGGCCTTTTCCCCTTGGGCGAGCGGCACGAGGTGGACGGAGGACGGGGAGAGCCGCGTCTGGCTCTGCACGCCGGAGCGCGTCCTACGGCTTCCAAGAAACGAACCTGTGCCGATTTAGGTGGTGGATCGCGCGCTCCGTCGCGCGATGGCAAAAGGGCCGGCGAAGCCGCGAATAGTTAAGCATCGGGCGGCGGAGCGCACGATCCACCTACGCGCGTGCGGTCGACATCTCGGACGTGCAATGCGGGCAGCGCGTGGCTTTGACTGGGATCGTCATCTGGCACGCCGGACAATCTTTGGAAACCGGCGCGGCATCCGGAGTCGGCCGCTTCATTCGATTTAGCGACCGCACCACGAGGAAAATGCAAAACGCAACGATGAGAAAGTTAATGATCAGGGTAATGAAGTTGCCGTAGTTCCACGTGATCGCGCCGGCCTTCACCGCGTCGGCCGGGGTGGCGAAAAGCCCGCCACCGGGAGCATCTTTGAGGACCAGAAATTTGTTCGAAAAATCCAGGCCGCCGGTCAATAAACCGAGCGGAGGCATCAGGATATCCTTTACCAACGAGGTAACGATTCCTCCGAAGGCCGCACCGATAATCACGCCGACCGCCAGGTCGACCGCATTCCCTTTGATCGCAAACTCTTTGAACTCCTTGAACATTGGCCGATTCTCTCAATTCGCGACCACGTTAACAAGCTTCTTGGGGACGACGACGATCTTGCGAATCGTCTGTCCGCCCACGGCATTTCGGACTTTCTGGTTGGCCAGCGCGGCGGCCTCGAGTGCGGCCTCCGTGGCGTCGAGGCCGACGGTAATTTTGTCGCGCAACTTTCCATTCACTTGCAAAACGATCTCGATTTCGTCTTCGACCAAGAGGCGCTCATCGTGCTCCGGCCAACGGTGGCGAGTAATTTCGCCATCCCCCCCGGCAAACTTTTCGGCCAGCGTTTGCCAAAGCTCCGAGGTGAGATGCGGCGCAAACGGATTAAGCAGGAGCAGCAGGACGCGGAGGGCAGAAACCGGTTTGGCCGGCGCGTTCGTGAGCGCGTTGACCAGAATCATCATCTGCGAGATCGCCGTGTTGAAGGAAAGCGTTTCGATGTCGCCAGTGACTTTCTTGATGGTGGCGTGCAGGACTTTGACCTGTGATTTGTCGGAAGCGGCTTCCTGCACTTCGCTGGAGAGAATCCATTCGCCGGCTTGATTCTCTTCCATGATCAGACGCCAGACGCGCGCGAGAAAGCGCGAGACGCCTTCGACGCCTTTCATGCTCCACGGTTTCATCTGTTCGAGCGGGCCCATGAACATCTCGTAACAGCGGAACGCATCCGCGCCGTATATTTCGATGACGTCGAGCGGATCGATCACGTTGCCCCAGCGCTTCGACATTTTGCGCCCGTCCTCCCCGAGGATCATGCCTTGATTAACGAGGCGCTGGAACGGCTCGGGGGTCGAGAGATATCCGAGATCGAAGAGCACCTTGTGCCAGAACCGCGCATACAAAAGATGCAGCACCGCATGCTCCACGCCGCCGATGTAAAGATCGACCCCGCCCGGTTTTCCACCGCCCATCCAGTACCGTTCCGGTTCTTCGCCGACGAACCGCTTGCTGTTCTGTGGATCGCAAAACCGCAGGTAGTACCAGCAGGAGCCCGCCCATTGCGGCATGGTGTTCGTTTCGCGCGATGCGCTCTCTGAGTAACGAATCCAATCTTTCGCCTTCGCCAAGGGCGGTTCGCCGGTGCCGGTCGGTTTGAAGTCTTCGAGCGCGGGCGGCTCCAGGGGCAATTCCGATTCCGGCAGCGCTTCATGTTTTCCCTCGCGCCAGATGACTGGGAATGGTTCGCCCCAATATCGCTGGCGGGAGAAAAGCCAGTCGCGCAATTTGTAACGAACGTCCCGGCGGCCGTGGTCGTGCTGCTCGAGCCAATCGCTGATTTTCGCCGTGGCGTCCGCGCGCGAAAGCCCATTGAGCAGGGGCGAATTAATCGCGGTCCCGACATCGGTGTAACCGATCGATTCCTCCGGCGTTTTCCCTGGGGCTTGGACCACCGGGATGACGCCGAGCCCAAACTTCCGGGCGAACTCGAGGTCGCGTTCATCATGGGCCGGGACACCCATGATCGCGCCGGTGCCGTAGCCCATCAGGACGTAATCGGCGATCCAGATTGGAATGCGTTCGTTGTTGGCGGGATTGATCGCGAACGCGCCGGTGAACGCGCCTGTTTTCTCTTTGGCCAGATCGGTGCGCTCGAGATCGGATTTCGCGGCGATTGCGCTACGATATTGTGAGATCGACTCAAGGTAGTCGTCTGCCGTGATCTGATCGACGAGGGGATTTTCCGGAGCGAGCACCATGTAAGTGGCGCCGTAGAGCGTATCGGGCCGCGTGGTGAAGACGGTGATGGCGGGGGCGCCGCGCTCCGGCGTCCGGTCGTCGAGGCCCGCCGACCCCGCGACCGGAAAACGAATTTCCGCGCCTTCGCTGCGTCCGATCCAATTTCGCTGGAGCGCTTTGATTGAGTCCGGCCAGTTTAGGCCGTCCAACTCGTCGAGCAATCGATCGGCCAGGGCGGTGATGCGGAGCATCCATTGGCGCATAGGACGGCGTACCACTGAAAACCCGCCGACCTCGCTCTTGCCATCGATGACCTCCTCGTTCGCCAGGACGGTTCCCAACTCCTGGCACCAGTTCACGGGGACTTCAGCCACATACGCCAGACGCACGGCGTCCGGATCGGCGCCGTGATAACTGGAGATGGGCTCGGCCTTTTTCGTCTCCGGATTGAACCATGAGTTATAAATCTGGAGGAAAATCCACTGCGTCCATTTGTAGTAGGCCGGGTCGGTGGTGTTGACCTCGCGCTCCCAATCGTAGGAAAATCCGATGCGTTTGAGCTGCGCCTTGAATTTCGCGATGTTCTCACGCGTGGTGACCGCCGGATGCTGACCCGTCTTGATGGCATACTGCTCCGCCGGCAGACCGAACGCGTCCCAGCCCATCGGATGGAGAACATTGAAGCCGAGCAGCCGTTTGTACCGCGCGACGATGTCGGTGGCGGTGTAACCCTCGGGATGTCCCACGTGCAGGCCGGCGCCGCTCGGATACGGAAACATGTCGAGAACGTAGAACTTCGGCTTCGCCGGACCGAAATTCTCTTCGCCGGGATTTGGCGCGTGAAAAGAGCGCGTTTCATCCCAGATCGCCTGCCATTTCGGCTCGATCCGATCGAAGGGATAAGGCTTGCGGCGCTCGTTCATGCGGAAAGAATCAGGAACACAGGAAAGCAGGAAAGAAACTGAAAAAATCTCCGGCGTTGCTTCTTTCCTAATTTATTTTAGGCGATGCACCAGCTTTTGCTCGCGACCCGCAACTCGCACAAGACGCGGGAATTCGCGGAGATTCTGGGGGATGAATTCGAGGTTCGCGATTTGGCGGACGCAGCGGAACTGCCGGCGGTAGCGGAAACCGGTCTTACCTTCGAGGAAAATGCGATCCTGAAGGCGGTCGAGACATCGAAGCATTTTCAGGGGCTTGTCGTAGCAGACGATTCGGGTCTCGCCGTCGATGTCTTGAACGGCGCGCCTGGGATTTATTCGGCGCGTTACGCCGGGGAGGGCGCGACCGACGCCGAAAATATGGCGAAACTTCTCGCCGAACTGGCTGGCTGCGATCCCGCGGCAGGACCCCCTGCCGCGCGATTCCAATGCGCGCTGGCGCTGGCGCAGGAAGGGAAGATTCTGGGAATCTTCGAAGGAGCGATCGAGGGGAGAATCGTCCGGGAACCTCGTGGCTCCGCGGGATTTGGATACGATCCGGTTTTCGAGCCGAGCGGTTTCGCACGTACGTTTGGCGAACTTTCGTCAGCCGAGAAGCACCGGATCAGTCACCGGGCGCGTGCGATCCGCGCGCTGCGGACGGCGCTCATGGCCAAATTCTGCCTCAGCCCAGGCTAGGGAGGGGGCGGAGGGGGTGGAGCGCCGGGCGCTGGAACTGTTCCGGCAGCGCCCTGCACAGCGGCTGTCTTGATCTGATAACCAATCTTTTCGATGCCGACGGAACGCACCTTGTCCAGCACGTCGATTACTTGCCCGTGCAGAGCCAGGGTCTCGGCGCTGAGCGAGATCTTCACCTGAGGATTGGCCCGTTGAAGCTCGAAAAGCTTCTGATGCACCTCGTCATAGTTGACGTTCACGTTATCGAAATAAATGAGGCCCCCTTCGGCCACGCGAATTGCGACGTAATCTTTCTCTTGATTCGGAGGCGGCGGGGGCGAATTCGCGCTCGGTAAATTAACTCGAATGCCTTTCATGTGGGTCTGGCTCAGGCTGACCATCATGAAGCTCGCGAGCAGAAAGAACATGATATCGATCAACGGAATGATCTCGATGCGCGCTTTTTTGTGCGGAATGGGCGATCGCATTCTCATAATTTTGCGTCTTTCAGAACTGCGCTAATACGATGCCCCCGTCAGGGTGAAGGTAATTGGGATTTTCACTCTCGGAACTGTTCCAGGCTTAAATCTCGCACTGCGAAAAGCCGAGGTCGCGGCATTGTCCAGAATCGGGCTGCCCGTGCTGGCGCCCATGCTGCAACTGGTGACACTCCCATCCGGGCCAACGGAGACGACTATGGTACCGCTTCCGGTAATCTTGGATCTCCTCGCCTCATAAGGGTATTGGATGCGCGGCTTGAAAATCATCGCGGCCTTGCCACTGGGCGCGGGTCCACTGGGACCGGCGGTGGCGGGTCGCGCGATTGGCTGGACCGGTGCAGTCGAAGGCGGCCTCTTGGGAGGAGGGGTCGCCTTTTCCTCGACATACTCGGGTTTCTCTTCCGGCACGGCCTCTGGCGGCGGTGGCGGCGGCGGCTCTTCCTCCGGGGGCGGCGTAGGTTGCGGGGGTTCCGATTGCTGTTCGAGGGACAACTCGACGACGGCTTCAGGAATCTGGGACAGGTCCTCGATATGTTCCGCGGGCTTGATGGAGGCAATCCCTACCGCGGCGAAATGAAGCGCCAGGGCGCCACCGAAGGCCGCTATCACCTGCCACCTGGGCTGTGGCCGATAGAGGAGTGGGCCAGCCATATACCTTACGGTCCGCCCCCCGGAACAGGAACCCCCGTGGCGGCCTGGCTCTTGATCTCGAACGAAATCTTGGTGTAACCGGACGACCGGATTTGATCCAGCACGCGGGTTACGTTTCCGTGGACCGCCTCCATGTCGCCGCGGATGAAAATTTTCGCGTCGGGTCTGGTGGCAAACTCTCTCCTCAACCTCGGCGCGATTTCTTCGAGCGGGATTTTCTCTTTGTCATAGTAGGAGTAGCCATCCCGGTCCACCGACAGGCTGATGTAGTCCTTCTTTGACTGGGTGTGACCTGACGAACCGACCGGCAGATTCACTTTCATGCCCCTCATGGTTGTCTGGCTCAGGCTCACCATCATGAAGCTCGCGAGCAGAAAGAACATGATGTCGATCAACGGGATGATCTCGATCCGCGCTTTCTTATGCGGGATGGGTGAGGAGACGTTCATGGGAGGCCCTAGATCGATGAGCGCGTCGCCGAGCTCGGGGTTGTCCCCGGAATTTCCACTTCCCGCGATTTATTGTGAGCTTCCAACATAACTTCCAGGTTCGTCGCAGCCGTCTGCAGTTCGAACTCTAAGTTAGACACTCGAGACGTGAAAAAGTTAAAGGGAATCAGCGCGAAAATAGCGATACCAAGACCGGCTGCGGTCGCGATGAGCGCTTCGGCGATACCACCGGTCACCGCTTGCACCGCCAGTTCTTCGTTGCCGAGGAAGCTAAACGATTTCATCAGACCGGTGATCGTTCCCAAAAGACCGAGCAACGGCGCCAGAGTGACGAGGGTGTCCATCACCACCAGGAACCGGCCCGCGCGTTTGATTTCGATGCCGGCGGCCACTTGCAGGGCGCCTTGCAACGAAGCGTGCTGGTGATTTAATCCGTTCCACATCATCCGCAAAACCGGGTCGCGCGATCCGCGGGACAATCTTGACGCCTCGGCGATGTCCCCGGTCTCGATCGCGGTAAAGACTTTTTCGATCCGTTTTGGATCGCGGCGCATCCAGCGGAAAAGCCACCAGAAAATTCTTTCGAGCACGACCGCGATGGCCGTGATCGAAACCAGGAGGATGGGCCACATGATGTAGCCGCCCTTGATAAAGTTATCCACGAGCTTATTGCCGGTGTTGGGCTCCGCATGCATGAGATTAGCGGCCGGGCTGGCCGCGGGAGACGCGGGGGCGATCGTCGCCGCCGGCGACGCGGCGGCTGTAATGGGCGTTATGCCGGCAACCGGCGAAATCCCAGGCGCGGCCGGACTGGTCGCGAGGGCTGGCGCGGTGGCGGCTGCCGCCGCTGGGTTGGCCGGTGACGTTCCGGGTGGCGGTGGCGGCGGCACTTGGCCGAAAGAAGTCCACACGAGGGTGACGGAGCAGAGGCTGGCGATTAGCAGTGTTTTCATAGGGTTGATTGGAAAGTTTCTTTCCCGGCTGGAAATTCCGATACTCATTCCGGTTGGTTTATCCTCAATGAGGCAAGGGCTAGTCCAGCAAAACTTTCGCGTTTGTCTGTTCGACGTTTCGGATCCTGGCGGAGCCACAAAGTTATTTCGCATCATCCGCCCTCTTGGGATGTAGCTTAGAGAAAGGAAATTGTGGCTGGAAAGAACTATTTTTCGCCGCTCAAACCGCGGCCCCCACAAAATTGCGCAGCGCCGGCCAATCGCCGATGCGTCCCTCAATCTCGTCGCCCGCGTGAATCGGACCCACCCCGGAAGGCGTGCCCGTCAGGATCAGGTCGCCCGGCCGGAGCGTGAGTGATCGGCTGGCGAAGGAGACAATCTCCGCCACGGAATAAATCATCTGGCTCGTGCGCGCTTGCTGCTTCACTTCGCCGTTCTGCCGAAGCGCGATCGGCAGATCTCCGATGTCGACGCCCGTGTGAACGAATGGCCCCACCGGAGTGTAGGTGTCGAACGATTTGCAGCGTCCGAATTGTTTTTCGGATTTTTGCAGGTCGCGGTCGCTGATATCTTCGGCAATCGTGTAACCGAAAACGTGCTCGAGCGCGCGTTCCACGGCCACGTTCTTGGCGGCCGTGCCGAGCACAATTCCCAGCTCGATTTCGAAATCGGTTTGATGATCCGGAAACGCGATTTCGATCGTCCCGCCATGGGCGAGCAGGGACGTGGGCGCTTTGAACCAAATGAGCGGCGTGCCGAGCGGCGTGCGCTGCATCTCCTTAATGTGATCGGCGTAATTGAGACCCACCGCGATGATTTTGCCGGGCGCTACTGGAACGCCGATCTGGAGATCGCGCAGCGGAATGACCTCGCGGCTGAATTCGAGGCCGAGCCAGAAAGGTCGAGCCAGAAGGTGCACGGCCTCCTCGCGCACTTCGCCATAAACGAGCGCGCCGCTTGAAATAAAGCCGCCGAAAGTTCGCATTGGAATTGCGAGTCTCGTGTGGACGGACGCTGCGCGTCAAGGAGCGGCGGTTTACAAACCGCCGTCGATTTGGTTGGGCGGTCTGGAGACCGCCGCTTCTTGGTTTGCGGCCTCGCGCTTCTACTTCGGAACCACGGCCACGAAATTACGCACCGTCTTCTGCTCCGAGATGGAGAAGGGGCCCGGTTCCCCGGCAAACCAGAATGCGCTGGATGAACCGCCATCGAGATTGAGCGCGCGCTGCACTTTCAACTGGGGCGCAATCCCCTCGGTCGCCAGGATTTTCGCCAGGTCCGCGAGTGTCACTCCGGAACAAAGGCCGACCGCGGCGCGATCGGGGCCACCGGTGAGAACAAACGTGCGGCGCGCGGGCCGCGTATCGTTGAGACCGGGGACAGGCTGGCCGCGATCCACCAGAAACGGTCCGCATTGCAGCGCTTCGGTTGCCTTCCTTTTCGGCGAGTACTCGGCCGAGCGAAGTATTTGAACGCGGCCGGCGGAGACGATCATCACGCCGCTGAGCAAACGAGCCTTGCGCAGCGGAGCGATCAGTTTCCCGCCGCTGATCACCAATCCCACCGGTGCATCCGCCGGATCGAAGTAGCCTCCGTTTACCCCCGCCAGACAATGTTCGCGCCGCATTGCGGCGGCGAGGCTGTCTTCCCCGGTTGGATTATCGATGACGCGCACCGTCGCCGATTTCGTCGAAAACAGGGCGAGGTTGACGTTGGCCCGTTCGTCCGTTTCGCTCTCCGCCAGCACAACCCGCCGATGTTCGACCCCGCCCGCGCCCCGTCCTTCCGCCTGCGAAGTCAGGACGCTCCAGTCCGCGTGGGCGGGCCCGGCCAAGAACAGGACCAGCAGGAATCGCAGGCTAGCCACCGTGCTTTTTCAGGACTTCGTTGAAACGCGGGTTATGGCGGAGCCAATCCCACATCGGGAGGACCTTGAGGCCGGCGACCGTGACAAAGCTCGGCCGCGACAGGAGATGATCGAGCAAATCGATGGCTTTGTCCTGCTCGCCGACGATGGCGTAAATTTCCGCGAGCGCTTCCGTAAGCTTCGGACCGTCGAAAGCGTCAACACTTTCCGGGAGCATCTCGGTGGCGCGTTTCCCTTCAGCAATCGCGGCCTCCTTTTCTCCCAGCCACGCCAAAATCATGCCGAGCTTGGAGTGACGCGCCGCCTCATTCGGCGCGTCGTTCACATATTTCTCCGCGAATCGTTTGGAGGCGAGAAACGCTTCGCGGGCGCCCGCCTCGTCTCCCTGCAGTTTCTTGGCAATGCCGACCACCATGTACTTCAAAGGCAGGGCCTCAGGTTCCCTGGCTAACAGTTCATCGCCAACGCTCTCCGCTGCCCGCAACGCTTCGGCATATTTTCGTTCCAGTAACAGGACTTGCACAGCCTGACCCGCCAGATGGCTCTTGGCCTGTTCTGGCGTCAGGTTCGAAACAATGCGCTTGGCAATTTCGAAACTGCCTTTCTCCCCGATCGCGAGTTGGGCCTTGATGGACCAGAGGCTGAGCGAATTGGGATTCAGCTTCAGGGCGCGATCGATGGTCTTGTTCGCCGCCTCGAAATTTCTCAGCATTTCGTAATTGAACGCCAGATTTTGCAGGGGCCACGGATCGTTCGGGTTCAAGCTGGCCGCTTTCTCGAGATTGGCGTTCGATTCCTGCCATTTCCCCTGCCGCCGCTGGATGGCGCCGATGGCGAGATAGACTTCGGCCTCGTTTGGTAAACCGCGCTGCGCGATAACGAATTCCTTCATCGCGCTCTCGTAATCGCGGTCGCCGTAATAATAACAAAATCCGAGGGCGAGATGACCTTCCGCGCAGTCCGGCTGGAGCTGGATGGCGCGTTCCGCGAGGGAACGCGCTTTCTCACGGCGCGCCGGCGCCGGATCATGGGAGCGGTAAATCCAGCTCTCAAGCCGGGAAAGCTGCGCCGCCGCGATGGCAAATTTGGGATCAAGCTCCAGCGCGCGCTCATAAAGTTGTTCGGCTTGTAACAACTTGTCGGAGTCCTCGACCTGCCGGTGCAGCGGGAGGGCTTGCACGAAAGCCAGATAAGCCTCGCCGTTTTCCGTGGGCTTGCGCGTCATCTGCGCTTTCTCTCCGGGCGAAAGTTGGGCTCGAAGCTCGTGTGCGATCTTTTGCGCGAGGTCGGTCTGGATCGCGAAGACGTCCGTCAGGTCGCGGTCGTAATCCTGCGCCCAGATATGCTCGTCGTTCCGGGCGTCGATCAGCTGCACATTGACCCGGACCCGGTTGCCGGCTTTGCGCACGCTTCCCTCCAGGATGGTCGAAACGCCGAGCGCTTTTCCTATTTCCCGCACGTTTTTGTCTTTGCCGCGGTAACCCATCACTGACGTGCGCGAGATCACCTTCAGGTCGCTGATCTTCGACAAATTCGTCAGGATGTCGTCCTGGATGCCATCGGCAAAAAAGGCATTCTCCTTGTCGTCGCTGAAATTCTCGAACGGCAGCACGGCGATCGATTTGTCGATCTTTCGGGCGGAAGCGCGGGGCAGAAGGAAAAGGCCCGCGGCCCCTGAGACAATGATGCCCATGGCCAGGAGTGCGATCACATTTCGCTTTCGACGCGGCGTGGTGGGCGGCGTCGGCGTCGTGCGAATACCTTCCGGCGTCACTTCCAGGGCCCAGGCGAGGATGAGCGAAATCGGAAAGCCGATGAGGAGGAGGACAATGACCAGGCGCAAAGCCCAGTTTGGCAGTTCCCAGGCCGGGAACACCGCCGACGCGATCTGGATCGCGCCGCCCGCCACGACGATGTAGGCGACGGCAACGCGGTAAACCTTGCGTCGCTTAATCTCCTCGAAGAAGCCGGCCATACCCGCTAATTACAAACGTCCACTCCACTTGAGACAAGATTCTTCGCCCGGCGTTGCGGGATTCTTGCACTTACACTTTCACATGCACTCTAGTGCAGTCAGGGATGTGCAATTTAAAGTGAACGTGTAAGTGCAAGTCCCCACCTTGGGCGGGCGTTGCCGCTCCCGGCCGCCTCTTTCCTACCCCACGACCACTGTCTTCAGGACCACCCGCTCGAAGGTTCCGATGCGGGGTGCGCTTCCCTGCACTCTTGTCTTCACCTTGTAAATTCCCCGGTTGAGCGAGGTTGGAAGCGGCAGCCGGTAGGTCGGGGGTTGTTGCTCTTTCCCCCTTAATGCCTCTGGCAAACGCTCCAGGCGAATTTGGCCGCAGTCGCGCCGTTGCGAAATCCTCGGTCCGGCCGCGAGCGGGAATTGGAATGGAATCGCATCAAGCCATTGACGGTCCCGCTTGAGGATCAGCTGTCGTTCGCGCGTCGCTGTCATCGGCAGCAGATCAAACGTCGCGCTGCCGGTGAGGGTGGGGATCCACTGGCGTGGCGCCTTGGCGCGCAGATGAATCTCGGACGGCAACCGCTTGCCCTGCGGCGGCAGGACGGCCGATTCGATCCGCAGAGGCGACTTCACGAACGCAGCGAGCACGAAACTGCCTGACGCCCCCCTCGCGCAGACGCGCCAGGTGCCGGGCCGGGGCCGCAGGATCTTCACCAGCACATAGCCGTCGCCGTGAGTTTCGTCCACGCCCCAGTGCCGGGCATCCACCAGCCGTCCGGAAGGATCCCAAACACAAAGGCCCTGCGCCTTGTCAGGCACTTCCCATGAGAGACTAAAGGCGAGTCTGTGAACGCCGACCTCGACCTGAGCCGTATGATCGTGGTCGTCGGCGGTATCGGTGATCAATTCGTTTAGAACCGTATCGTCGGACGACGCATCGGCGCGAATCTGGTTGTAAATCTCGTGCAGCTCAAGGCTGGTTGGACTGAGATAAAACTGGCCGCCGGTCTGCGTGGCTATGTTCTGGAGCAAAGGGATATCGGCCAGGCCGCCTAAGGCGACGGGGTATACTCGGATGTTCGCCGGGAAAGCCGGCAGAACCGTCGAAACCAATGGATCCCGGTTCTCGAACCCGTCCGACAGCAGCACGACGGCGCGTGGAGCGCCGGCGGCGGCGAGCTGCGTGGCCGAGGCCGACAATCCGGCGCCGAGTGAGGTCCAACCACCGAATGATATCCCATCGATCGCCGCGCGCGCCGTGGCGTAATCGCCCGGATCATTAATCAGGGTGATCGGCAACTCGACAGCGGCGCGGTCGGCGAGGGGCGTGGCATCGGGATCGGGCGACGGGTCTGCGAAGCTCACGATCGCAACGCTGTCCTGCAACGACATCAGGTCGACGAAGCGCTTGGCGTTGGCCCGTGCCGGCGTCTCGTACCCGAAGGAGACCATGCTGCCGGTGCGGTCGATGCACTGCACGATGCGAACCGGGGCCGGGGTCTCGAGGTCGAGATCCAGGCCTTTGACCGCCAGCGCAAAAAGCGCCGCGACCACTTCCTGCACGGAGACCAGAGCCGAGACGATCGGTGGCTGGAACGAGAGCGCGCATTCAAAGTCGAAGGCGAACACGCGATGGGCGAAAAACATGTACTCATCGGACGTGCCAGCATGGTTGCTGGTGGTGCCGGTGCTGTAGGTTTTGCCGTTGAAAGCCTGGATCGCCGCGACGGCGGCTGCTTCCAGGTTCTGGTAGATCGTCTCGTCGTCGGGGAAGACCGGCAGCGAGTTCGAAAACGTTCCGCCCGTGGCTGTGGGCCGGAAGATATCCTCGCCCTGCGAGTGCGAATCGACGCCGATCAGGACATTCGGGAATTCCTCGAGGATGTGACGGATGTTCTGGTTCTCGGGCTCCGAGAAAGCCGATGGACCGTGAAACCCATCCGAACATTCCGAAGGGGAGGAGCCGCCCTCGCCGAAGAAGATTTCAAAGTTGCGGTTGTTGTCGACACCGAAACAGGCAGTGTTGAATGGCGGCCGCCGGTTTTTGCGCCAGCCGGAATCATCATGGATGGAAAAATTGAGCCCATCCGGGTTCATCACTGGCACGATAAGCGTGTCGCCTTCCTCGACGATGCGATTGACTCGCTGAACCAGCGGATCAGGGCTGCCCGGATCGTAGTTACGCAGGATCTGCTCGGCGAACTCGATGGCGATCAGCGGATTGATCCATTCGCGCGCATGGGTCCCACAGACCAAGAGCAGCCCGGGCCGCGACCTCAGGGCCGGCGCGTTGGTGATGCGGATGAGCTGGACGTTGGCCGGGCCCGCCAGCGATGCCTCGCTGCCGTCATAGCCGTGCGTCGCATGCGGCAGATTTGACAGGTGGCAGAGCGCCGGAAATTCCGCAGCCAGCGCCTGCATCCGGGTGGCGACCTGCGCGGCATCGAGATACTGGTCGACGAACCCGGTCTGGTAGGGCGCGTCGTCGTCCTTCGCGACCTTCTTGGGCGGCGCACGCTCTTTGAGCCGCTCCTTCGCGAGACGCGATAGCTCCTCGCCGCGTTGCACCTCGAGGCCATGGGCCTCGAGGACCTTGATCTCTGCCTCTGAAAACTCGGCGACGAAGTGATCCTCCGCGACGTGGTAATGATCGAAGGCTACCTCGCCCGTGGCATGGAGGTAGTGGAGGATTGCGGTGCTGGCCTTGGTGCGTCGAATCCGGCAGCGAAAATATTCCATGGGGGGGCCATCCTTCGCGAAGCAACCACGCTCACGCGTTGGTTACATCGGAGGTATTGGTTTATTTCACATCGGCTTGAAGCGCGAAAGCGCCGAGGCTGCGTCCATCGAGGGATTGTTCGATGAGGACCACCTCATAGGGTCGCTTCCGGGTGCCTTTCGGAATGTGACAACCGAGGACCACCGCGGTGAGTGGCCCGGCGATCATCGGCACATCGAGCGTCATGCAGCCTCCCGCGGCGAGCCGGAAGATCCGATGCTCATTGAGTTGGTCGAGCACCGCGAGTCGCTGCGTGGGCACCCCTGGGATCGCATGGCCGCCGGATCCCTTCTGGCCGTGAGACGGCTTGTGACAGCCGCACGATGGAGCGCCAGGTGGAGGCTCGCCCGCGGCCTGCCGCTTCAGCTGCTTCGTTACCGCCTCTTCGACACGGCGGTCGAGGAAGCGCACCCAGACCCGCGCCTTCTTGGGCAGGCTCATCGAACACACCTTGATGCGCCTGATCCGGGCATCGTCGTCTTTGTGCCCGATAACGCCCGCCATCTCGCGGAAATCGTCGTCCGAATAGTCGATATCGATGTTGCGCTGACAGATGTTCTTATTGTCGTAAGGGAGATTGCCACTCGGCGCTGGCGGCGTATGCGGCGATACCTCGGCCAGCAAGCACGGATGCCAGTCGACGCCGGCCACTTCTTCCGGCGGGACGAGAGCAGCCTGCCACAGAAAATCAAATCCCTCCACGTCGCCTGCCGCGAGTCCGGTGCCTTGCTGCTCGCCGATGAGATAGGTCCCCTGAACGAGCGGGTTAGGGATCGGGTCCCCGCTGTTGATGCTCGGTATGTAGTCCGTGGGGTATTGGAATTGGGAGCCGGCGAAATGGGTGAGATAAGCCCGGACGAAATAGTCACTCGAAGCAGCGCTGCCAACATTCTTGACGCGCACCCGCACCCAGTTGTCCTGGCCGCTCCTGGCATTCTCGTGGGGCGGATTCGATCCGTAGGCCGGGAGCGGCACGCCCCCGGGGTCGGTTTGGCTGACCCACAGATCGGGACTCCGCCAGAAGGTGCCGCCCGTCGGGACCGTTACGCCGGTGTCGGCCAGATTATCCCGCAGCACCAGGTTGACCGAGCCAGGGTCGAAGTCGTCGGCCGCCTGCACCGCGGCATTGATGTCGAGGCGGCCGAAACCGTACCACCAGCTGAATCCACCCACCCACATGCCTTGCGGATCGGCGTTCGCCGGATCGATCTGCACCGCCGTTTCCCGAAGAATGTCGCGCACATTGATCCAGGTGAGATTCGGCTCGACCGACAGCATCAGCGCCGCGGCAGCTGCGACGGTAGGCGCCGCTGCCGAAGTGCCGCCGAAGATCTGCTCGCCCCCGAGGTGGTTCAGCGAACGCGCGCCGTCGCCTTGGGCGCAGATATCGATCTCCGGGCCGATATTCGACGGCTGAACGCCGGTGTGGAGTCGTTCGACGCCCATGCCATCGGGCTGGTCCGAGTTCGAGATCGCCAGCGTTCGGGGATGCGCCGCAAAGACCCGCACGCCGGTGATGACCAGCCCGTCGTTTCCTGCGGAATAGATAACGACCGTGCCTTTGCCGCCGCGGCCGTAGACCGTGAGGTGGCGCAACGTATCGTCCATCAGGCCCGACAGCGCGAGGTTGTTCTGGCCGTGTGAGCAACTAATGATATCCGCCGCGGGTGAGATCGGCTCAGCCGGCCATCCCGGAGAGCCATTGTTGGTGTCGAAACCCGCCGCCCAAAGCAGACAATCGGGATAGACGCTGGTGATGAAGGTGGGCGGCCGTTCCAGGCCCAACTGATGGACGTTCGACGCGATTCCCGCCATGTCGTTATTGTTGTTGGTGACGGCGGCAATAATCCCAAACACTCCCATGCCGTGGCTGGTATCGGGTGTATAGCCCGGCACGGTGCAAGGCTGCAGGCCATCGAAGTCGTAGCATTGCGCCAGGCGCGGCGTGCCGTCGCTCAGGTTGCCGGTGATATCGGGATGGTCCGTGTCGACGCCGCGATCGAAGGTAGCGACGTAGATGGCCGGGTTGCCCAAGGTGAGATTGGCGTCAACGCCATTGAGATACTGCCAGGCATTGTCGGCATTCTGCAAGGTCAGGTTAGTCTGGTTGGCAAAGGTGGGGTCGTTCGGCGGATCGGCCGGGAAGACATCGTCGGTAATCTCGGCGATCAGATCCGGCTCTCCGTAAACCAGAAGTTGCTGAGCGAACCACTCATCGACGATTTTCAGGTGATCGCGATAGGTCCCCTCCATGAACTCGATCAAACGTGCGTTGCCGGCCTGGATGAAGCCCCGCAGGATGCGCCCGCCCGCCCTCTTGGCCAGCGTCTCGATGTCGGCTGGCTTCAGGTGGTCGCGGAAACGGATGACGAACCGGCTATCGATCACCTTGACCTGCCCGGGCTCGAGGTCGACCGGCATGCCGGCGCGTGCGCGGCCGCCAAACAGCTCGTTCACGGCGCGCGAAATTGCGGCACGCAACTCCTCGGTGCTGGGCTTCGTCAACTTGAAGAGCCAGATCGCGCCTTCGGCAGCGGCGAACGGCAGTTCGCTCCGGGGATTGAGGTCGAGCGGCGCGAGCGGGAACTTCTTGGTAAGATCCGCGACATGCTCCCTGGCCGACCGGGCTGAAGGTTTGCGGCTTTCGAAGGCGATGGCGAGGAGATCGTCGTGCGGCTCGAAGGGCACCACGTTCTCGCCATATCGGTAGGCGGGCCAGCCGCGCAAACCCAGATAGACCGACGCGGTCTTTCCTTCACCCGGCACATTCAGCTCGCGACGCGCCGGAGCCAGGCCGGCGGCAGTAACGCTTAATGTGTAGGCGCCAGGCTCGGCTTCGCCGAGATACAGCGCCCTGCCCGCGGCACGCTTGAGCGTGATGGTCTGACGCTCGCGCGCGAGTACGACCGTGGCCGCTTTTGCCAGATGCCGGCCGCCGGGCTCATGAACGGATACTGCGACGCGGACCGGCTTGGCGACAGCAGTTTTCTTTGGTTGTTTTTTCCTGGAGGATTTCATGGGAGGAACCGAAGGATAGGTCTCCGACGGAATTGAGACAAGACATAATCAACGAAATCTCCGGTGCTGATTCCGCACTTGCCTCAGCGGAGTGTAAGCGAAAGTGAAAGTGTAGGTGCAAGTCCGCGGGGCTCACGGCTTGCCCCCGAATTTCGTCAGCATTTGCTGAAAACGCGGGTCGCCGCGGAGCGCGTCCCACACCGGGTCGAGTCGAAGCTCCTGCAGGGTGACGCCGGACGGCGTTTGCAACGACCTGTCCAGGAGCGCGAGCGCGGTGTCGAAATCGCCGCACATCATGCTGATGCGCGCGCGGCTGATCGCTAGGATCGGGCCGTCGAATGCATCCTTGTGTTCCGGCAGCAATTCCACCGCGCGCCTTCCTTCGGCCATGGCTTCTTCGCACCGGCCCAGCCCGGCATATATCAATCCCAGCAAAGCGTGGCGCGGCCCGTCCTCCGGACTTTCGCGGACCGCATTTTCCGCTCGCACGCGCGCGTCTTCGTAGCTGGCTTTGGCTTTTGCTTCGTCCTTCTTCTGCGCGTAAACCGTCGCTAGGAGAAAAGACTTCGAGAGCGGTGCGCTGGTTTCGCCGCGCGATTTTTCCGCGGGGCTGCGCTCCAGGATGCCGATAAGCTCATCGAATTTCCGCTCGGACATTTTCAGGTTAAAGCGCGCCAGGGTGATCGTCCCATTGGGGTCGACGTTTTCCGGCCAGGTGGCGAGCAACTCCTGCATCGGCCGCAGGTCGCCTTTCGCGTGGAAATCCACGCGCGCCCGCAGCTCGCGGATGGTAAAAGTGTCCGGCGCCGCCTGGATGGCGCGATCGAAGATTTTCGCGGCCGCCGCGTAGTCGCGGATCGCGAAATAATTCATTCCCATGTTTTCGAGCAGGATGGGGTCTTTCGGGTCGAGCAAGACCGCCTTCTCATAATTCGCGCTTGATTCCTCCCATTTGCCCTGGCGCCGCTGGATCGCCGCCATGGCCCGGAAGACACCGGGATCGTTCGGCAAGCCGCGGCGGGCGATGGCAAACTCTTTCAGCGCCCCTTCGTAATCGCGATCCACGTAATAAAGCACGTAACCAAGCGCAAGATGGGTCTCGGAAAGATCGGGCTGGAGGCGGACGGCTTCGTTCGCCGCCGCTCGTGCCTTCCGCGCGCGGGAGGCGACGGGCTCGACTGCGTAGTAGCTCCAGCTTTCGACCTGGGCCAGGCGCGCGTGGGCCAGGGCGAAGGAGGGATCGAGCTGGATCGCCTTTTCGTAGAGTTCGGCCACGCGGGCCAGGTCGTCGTGGTGCCGGTCGGGGCGGCCGAAGAGTTCGTGCGCCTCGAGGTAGAGAAGATAGGCTTCGCCGTTTTCGGTTGGTTTCCTCTCGATCCGCTGTTGTTCGTCGGAGGAAAGGGTCGCCTTCAGGGCGGAGGCGATCTCCTGCGCCAGCTCACTCTGGATGGCGAAAACGTCGGTCAATTCACGATCGTAGACCTGGGCCCATAAATGCTTGTCGGTGACGGCGTCGATCAATTGCACGTTGATGCGCACGCGCTTTCCCTCGCGCCGCACGCTCCCCTCCAGGATCGTGGCGACATTGAGCGCCTTGCCGATCTCGCGAATGTTGGGCGTCTGCCCGCGGTACGGCATCACGGACGTGCGCGAGATCACTTTTAGGGCGCCGATCTTGGCGAGGTTGGTCAGGACATCGTCCTGGATCCCGTCGGCGAAAAAGGCGTTCGCCGGGTCATCGCTGAAGTTCGCGAAAGGGAGAACGGCGATCGATTTGTCCAGCCTTCGGGCCGGGACGCGCGAGAAGACGAAGTAACCGATCAACGCGGAAACGAGCAGCCCAATGAGGGCGAGCGCGAAAATGTTTCTGCGGCGGCCGGGCAAGGCCGGCGGACAGTCGTCACCGGGCGCTGCCTCCTGAGTGACTTCGATCCCGCCCGCGCCGACATCGAAGGCCCACGCCAGAATCAGCGCGATCGGGAATCCCGCGAGGACGAGAATAATAACGAGGCGCGCCGTCCAAACCGGCAGCGCCAGGGCCGGAAACACCGTGGTGGCGAATTGAATGATCAGCCACCCGACGACGCTGTAGCCCGCGGCGACGCGCCAGACCTTGCGCCTGCGCAACTCACAAAAAAAACCGTAGAGGCGGGAAGAATGAAATGAGTTGCCCAAGAGAAGCTAGTTACTCATTCGATCACTTTGCGCCAGTGGCAAAAACGGTCTGGAAATGCGGGCTTTGCTTTTCCCGCGAGACAACCGCGACTTCGATGTTCTTGAAGCCCGCTGTTTCGAGGAATTGATGGAGTTGCACTTCGCTAAAGCCGAGCCAGTGATCGGCGTAAAGCTCTCGGGCGCGCTCGAAGCGGTGGCTGAGCAAATCCAGGATCACGATCCTTCCGCCCTTCCGCAAGATGCGATAGGCGCTGGCGATAGCGCGCTCGGGATGAAGGGCGTGATGCAACGCCTGGCTCAGGATCGCAAGGTCGATGCTGCCTTTGGCGATGGGCGGATCTTCGATGTCGCCGAGCCGGTACTCGAGGTTGGCAAAGCCGTGTTGCTTCGCGAGTTTCGAACCGAACTCGACCATTTTCGGCGAGTTATCGACGGCGATGACGTTGCGCGCGGTCTTGGCGAGGAGTTGGGCGAGCGTTCCTTCGCCCGCGCCGAGGTCCGCCACCGTCAAGGCCGGAAGCAAACTGATCACGGTGTGGGCCAGCGCCTGCCAGGAACGCCCGGGCACATAGCTCCGGCCGAATTTTCCCGCCAGCTCGTCAAAGTACTCGCGCGCTTTATCGCGGCGCTTGCGGAGCGCGAGCTGCAATGCCGTCCGGTCTCGCGCGGTCTCCGGCATTTCGCGGGCGAGCACGCGCGTGAGCTCGTTCACCTTCGCGCGTGCCGGATTGCGCTCCTCTTTCTCCGTCAGCCCGTAATAAACATTTTTCCCGGCCCGGCGATCTTCCACCACTCCCGCGCGCTTCAATTGCGCGAGATGACTCGAGATGCGCGATTGCCCCATCCCAAGAATTTCCTGCAACTCCGCCACCGAAAGCTCCTCTTCTTCCAGGAGCAGGAGCAGGCGAAGCCGGGTGGGATCGGCGAGCAGACGGAGAAAATTAATGGTTGACGCCATTTTGCACCTCCACGATATATCGACGTATCATGATTGGTCAATATGTTGACATCGTGAAAAGTTGAAGGGTTGAAGCGTTACCGCGGTTTCTCTCTTCAACGCTGCAACTCTTCAACCCTTCATCGCTTCAACACTCCACAATCCCATGCTCCGACGTTTCATTTTTGCTTCCGAATCCGTGGGCGAGGGTCATCCGGATAAAGTTTGCGACACCATTTCCGACGCCGTCCTGGACGCCTGCCTGCGGCAGGATCGCAAGAGCCGCGTTGCCTGTGAGACCTACGCGAAAAGCAACGTCGTAGTCGTTGGCGGCGAGATCACGATTCCGAATTTGCCGAAGGGCAAGCATTTGGAAGACGTCATTCCGATCAATCAGATCGTCCGCGATACGGTGCGCGAGATCGGTTACGTCCACGATGACGACGTGTTTCACGCGAAGAAGATTTTCGTTAACACCGTCATCACCGATCAATCGCACGACATCTCCCAAGGCGTCGACGCGAAGAAGGCCAAGGGAAAACAGACTTCCGAACAAGGCGCCGGCGATCAGGGATTGATGTTCGGTTTTGCCTGTGACGACACCCCGGAATTGATGCCGGCGCCGATCATGTTTGCCCACCGGCTGGGCCGCGAGCTCACCCGGATCCGCAAGAGCGGCAAGGCGGAATGGCTGCGGCCCGACGCCAAGTCACAGGTCTCCGTCATTTACGAAAACGGAAGGCCTGTGGGCATTTCGAACGTCGTCATCTCGACCCAGCACACCGAAGAGAAGGAGCACGCCGAGATCGAGAAATTTTGCATCGAAAAAATCATCCGCAAAGTGCTGCCGAAATCGATGGTCAACGGCACCACCCAGTTTCTCATCAATCCGACCGGCCGGTTCGTTATCGGCGGACCGCAAGGCGACACCGGCTTGACTGGCCGCAAGATCATTGTCGACAGCTACGGCGGGTGGGGCCGGCACGGCGGCGGAGCATTTTCCGGCAAGGATCCGAGCAAGGTCGATCGCAGCGCCGCTTACATGGGACGCTGGGTCGCGAAGAACGTGGTCGCGGCCGGCCTCGCCACGCGCTGCGAAATTCAATTTGCTTACGCCATCGGCTATCCCGATCCGGTGAGCATGAATATCAACACCTTCGGCACGAACACCGTCTCGGAAGAAGCGATCGAACGCGCGGTCAATCGCACCTTCTCCTTCAAGCCCGCCGAAATCATCCAGCAGCTCGATCTGCTCCGTCCCATTTACAGCAAGACCACCAATTACGGACATTTCGGCAAAGACGATCCGGATATCACTTGGGAAAAAACGGATAAAGCGAACGCGCTGAGAAAAGCGGCGCGCTAAATTCGATGAACAAATATACGGCAGTTATCCAGAAGAACGATCGATGGTGGATCGGCTGGGTCGAGGAAATCCCAGGCGTAAACTCGCAAGGCGAAAGTCGCGAGGAGTTGATCGAAAACCTGCGATCCGCCGTGGAAGAAGCACTGGAGCTTAACCGAAAGGATGCCGTCGCTGCCGCAACCGGCGATTACACCGAAGAGACTATTGCGGTGTGAAGCGACTCGATTTGCTGCGGCATTTACACGAACACGGCTGTCACTTCATTCGAGAAGGATCGCGCCACACTTGGTTCGGAAATCCCACAAATCGAAAGCGCTCCGATTCCACGCCACAAAGAAATCGACCATTATCTTTCACGAAAAATTTGCCGAGACCTTGGGATTTCAGAGCCAACTTCGAAATAAAATTATGAGCACAAAAACCATCACCGAAACAAAAACGCACGACTACAAAGTCGCCGACATCACTCTGGCCGATTGGGGACGCAAAGAAATTTCCATCGCGGAAAAGGAAATGCCGGGCCTGATGGCGATCCGCGAAAAGTACGCGCCCGGGAAGCCGCTTGTCGGCGTCCGCGTGACCGGTTCCCTCCACATGACGATCCAGACCGCCGTGCTGATCGAAACGCTGGTCGCCCTCGGCGCCGAGGTGCGTTGGGCGAGCTGCAATATTTTCTCCACCCAAGACCATGCCGCCGCCGCGATCGCGAAAACAGGCGTGCCCGTCTTCGCGTGGAAAGGTGAGAGCCTCGAGGAATATTGGTGGTGCACCAACCAGGCCATTTCGTTCCCGGACGGCAAAGGTCCGCAGCTCGTCGTGGATGACGGAGGCGACGTGACGCTCTTCATTCACAAAGGTTACGAGCTGGAAGAAGGCGGCGACTGGGTGAAATCGTCCTCGTCTAATAAGGAGGAGCAAGTCATCAAGGATCTCTTGCAAGAAGTGCAGCGCGAGAATCCGTATCGCTGGCACGAGATGATCAAGGAATGGCGCGGTGTTTCCGAAGAGACGACGACCGGCGTGCATCGCCTTTATAAAATGCAGCAGCTCAATCAGCTGCTGGTTCCGGCGATTAACGTCAACGACTCAGTGACCAAGTCGAAGTTCGATAATCTTTATGGCTGCCGCCATTCGCTCGTGGACGGCTTGAACCGCGCGCTCGATGTCATGATCGCCGGCAAAGTCGCCGTCATCTGCGGCTACGGCGACGTCGGCAAGGGCTGCGCGCAATCGTTGCGGGGCCAGGGCGCGCGCGTGGTCATCACCGAGATCGATCCGATCAACGCGCTCCAGGCGGCGATGGAAGGGTACGAAGTCACCACCATCGAAGACACGCTCGGCCGCGGCGACATTTACATCAGCACGACGGGCAACGTTGATATCATCACCCTCGAGCACATGGAGCGGATGAAAGATCAGGCCATCGTTTGCAACATCGGCCATTTCGACAACGAGATTCAGGTCGACCCGCTCAACGCCCGAAAGGACGTCAAGCGCACGAACATCAAACCGCAGGTGGACAAATACACCTTCCCGAACGGCCACGAGATTTTCATGCTCGCCGAGGGCCGGCTGGTGAATCTTGGTTGCGCCACGGGCCACCCGAGCTTCGTCATGTCGAACTCATTCTCGAACCAGGTGCTCGCGCAGCTCGATCTCTGGAAGAACAAGGACACCTACAAAATCGGTGTCTACGTTCTCTCGAAAGCCCTCGACGAAGAAGTCGCGCGCCTGCACCTGCAAAAGATTGGGGTCAAGCTGACCAAACTGACGGAGAAGCAGGCCGAATACCTCGGCGTGCCGATCGAAGGCCCCTACAAGTCAGAGCACTACCGCTACTAGAGGGCGCGGCAGCAGCGACATCGAAATTTTTTTGCGCGATCTAAACGACGCGACGCTAGCGGAAGAGATGCGCCATGCTTTTCTTGAAGTCCCCCGCGTTGAAACAACGGGCCAATTTACGATCCGTCTCGTCGTCTCAAGGGCGACAACGGCGGAGGCGGAGCGGCTCGTCCGGCTTTCGCTCCAATATATGGAGCGCCAAGAGAAGACGTGATTGCGATTGGGGAACGGAGCCGAGCAAAGATTTTACAAGGAGCATTATCGCTACTAATTCCCCGGTCGCCGCGGCTCCGAATGTTCAGCCGAAAGCGGTACGAGGACCGCGGCCGGCTTCAGCTTTACCCGGCTGGGGCGGCAAGATAATCTGCTGCTTCGTATGCGCCATGAAACCCAGGCCAGTGACATTCGGCACTTTATGCGCGAGCTGGGCGTTGCGTTGCGCGACGAGGGCCGTGTCTATTTCACTGGCGGGGTTTCGGCTGTCTTGCACGGCTGGCGCCAAATGACGGTCGATATCGACCTGCGCTCCGAGCCGGAGCTGGCCGGGTTTTTCGAGGCGCTCCATGCGCTCAAGGAAAAGTTGCAAATCAACCTCGAGCTGGCTGCTCCTTCCGATTTCATTCCCGAGCTGCCCGGCTGGCGCGAGCGCAGCATCTTCATCGCACGCCACGGCCAACTCGATTTCTACCACTATGATTTCTACAGCCAGGCCCTGGCTAAGATCGAACGTGGTTACGACCGCGATCTGGACGACGTGCGCCACATGATCGGTTCAGGGTTAGTGAGCCGGGAGAAATTGGCCCAGTGCTTTGAGCAAATCCGTCCGGCTCTCTTACGTTATCCGGCGATTGATCCGGAATCGTTTGTTCGCAAGGTCGCCTCGTTCATCACTCCATGAGTGCTTCGACGCCGTCATCCCTCCTCCAGCTACCTGGTGGGGAATATGTCTCGGAAGGTCTTGCCGATCTGGCCGGTGAACGAGAGTCGGTCCCCGCGTTTTTGCTCGCGATCGCGGCCCAGCGGCTCAGCGCCGTCGGGCTTCCTCTGCCCGCGAAGCTCCCCCGCGAACCGGAACTGCGCCTCTACCGGATGCTCCGGAGTCTTCACGGCGACGGCGCGCACAGCCAGTTCAACGCCTGCCTCCGTCGCCTCGCCAGCCTCTGCCAAGCCCTCGAGAAATCCGCGCGGCCCGTTCCGCCTCATTCCTAATTGGCTATCCGCTACGTTGGTCCACGCCAGTTGGAGGGCCAGGCGCTGTTCCGTCCCTGGATATTTGAGACGACACGGCGGTCGTCCCTCCAAGGTGGAATTCGGACGCGGCAGGGTGGCGTTCCTAGCGAACCGTGGCGTCCCGACTTAATCCTTCTTTTTGAAGCTGTAATCCGCCAGTTCCCAGCCGTACTTGATCTGGCCGCCGTCAGTCTCGGACTTAACCAGACCGACGCCGTCGGCATACCAGTTCGTCCTGGTCAGCGGCGCCGCACCCACGATTCGACTCGCCACCTTCATCGCCCGGAACTTGCCCGCCCGCACGATAACGTCTTCGAAATCGACGACCTGATGATTCTCGTCGAGCGCGGTTTGGGTGTAGTCCTTACCGTTCCACGACCACTTCGAGCCCGCGATGAGAGGGTTTTGCAGATATTGTTTCGCGGGTTCGTATTTTATCTCCAGCCCCTCGTGCTCCGGATAGCGCTCCGAGTGCATGAGCACCCATCCGCCGCTCTTGGAGAACACCGTCAGGACTTTCGCGCCCGTCAGCTTTTCCACCAAGTAGCGGATCGTGCCATCAGCCTGCTTGTCTTCGTTCATTACTTTGAGGCTGTGTTCGGTGTCGCCGTCCGTGCTGCGATAACTCCAGGAATCGCCTACGCGCAGCGGGAAATAATCGGGAGCCGGCGCGTTGGATTTCTGCGCGGTCGAGCTCAGAGTCAGGAGGTAAAGCGCAAGTGCGATGGCGGTGAGGGGACGAAGTTTTTTCATGTTTAGTTCAAGCTTTCGGGCGACGTTCGCTTCGGGTCAGGAGCGACATTTACCGTTCTTTCTTTCCTGCGAAAGAGCCAAATAAAGAGAAGCGTGATCGCTGCGGCGATCGCGGCCGACCCGAGAACATCGCTGCACCAGTGATCGTTGACGCCGACTCGGGCGACGGAGATGAAGAGCGGAATGATCAGGAGCGGGAGGCGATAGCGCGGGAACAGGAACGCGAGCGGAAAAAACAGGCCCCACCAATGTGCGGCGTGGCCCGAAGGAAAAGAGTTGCCTTCTGCCCCGAAAAATTTCCAATCCCAATTGCCCGCCCCAATGACTTCGAAGGGGCGCAGCCGATGGAAGACATTCTTCAGCGTTCCGGCCGTGATGCGGGTCACAAATTGCGCGCAACCGATGAACAACAGCATCCACGCGGCCGCTCGGGTCGATTTCCAGGCGAAAAGCATGAGGCCCGCGGCCAGCAGCGCGTAGCTGAGCGCAAACCTGGCGATCGGGAAACCCGAAATCACGTCCAGAAATGCCGTGCCCTGCTGCAAAACGACCGACGACATGCCGCCTACTTTCTGAACGAAGGCCGCGATCGGTTGATCGAAAAAGAAAATGCTCAGGAGCGTGAGCACGAGGGCCACGAAGATGCTGTAGATGATCTGTCGTTTATTCATCGGCCCTTAGATTCTTGGTCATGCGGACGACTGGCAAGCTCAACCCGTTTCGGAGCGGCACTTCGTAGCGTTCGCCGGTTTCGTAGTCGAACGCGGAATAAAAGGGCACGCCCGGCAAAGTCGCGACCAGATCGATCGAGCGAAAACGCTCGGCGCGAATTGCATTTTCGCATGCGAAGAGAATCGCGCGCCCAAGGCCCTGACGGGCGTAATCCGGATGAACAAAGAAGGCGCGAATGCGGGCCGCGTCCCAGAGCGGATCGAGCAGGGCATCCGCCACGGCGCGCGCGGCATCACTTCCGAAGAGCGATTCGCGTTTGCTCCATCCGCCGCAGGCGATGAGCGCCTGGCGTTGTTCGATCACGAAGTAGGTCTTGTCCTGGATCAATTGGCGATCGACGCCGAAGACGGAGCCGAGCGCTCCGTCCATTTGCGCGGCGGAGTAGCAGGCCGATTGCAGCTCGCGCACGGAACGTTCGATCAATGCTTCCAGCTCTGGAATGTCGGCCTCGCGGGCGAGGCGCAGTGACCAATGTATGCGTGAATCGTTACAAGAGTTACATTTGTTACAAGGGCAACATCGGCCCCATCCCAACCGAATTGTAACTTTTTTAACCTTGTAACCATTCCTACTCGCGGCGGGCGATGATTTCGAGAAACATCGGCGTCGTGAACCACGAGCCGGCGTTTGCCTCCGCTTCCTTGAACTCGCGCAAAACATCGGCGGCCCACTCCGGGGTGACGCGGCCCAGTTCCCGCAAGCGCTCGAGATTGATCTCGATGAAGCTGGCCGGCCATTGCCAGGTATAATCGCGCGGCGACACCGTGCGCGCCTGCGGCCGGATTTCGACCACGCGCAGTCCCGCCGCCGCCAGCAACCGCGGCAGCTCGCGCGCGATGTTCGGCTCGCCACCCGAAGCGCGCCAGCTCGCCATCACCTCGAACATGAAGCTCTCCAGCGCGGGCTTGATCGGCATCACGCGGAACGTTTCGTAGTCGCTGTATTCGTGAAAGATTGCGACCCCGCCCGGGCGAAGCGCGCCGGCGATCGTCTTGATCAGTTTTTCCGGCGACGAAACAAATGACGCCACCCAGCGGCACCACGCTGCATCGAAATTCAGGTCCCCGAGCGTGTTTTCCGTCAGATCGGCTTCGCGGAACTCCACGTTAGTGAGTCCGAGATTCTGGCACCGCGCGCGCGCCACCTTCAGAAAGCGGGCCGAGCGTTCAATCGCCAGCACGGCGCCGGCCGGCCCGACGAGCTCGGCGAGATCGGCCGTCGCGTAGCCCGGTCCCGCTCCCGCGTCGAGCACGCGCCAGCCATGGGTAATGCCCGCTCGCCGCCAGCAGTCGGTCACGACCGATCGCCAGACTCGGTGCTGCAACCCGAGGCGGGCGACTTCTTCGTCGTGCGTGCCCAGCACGTATTCCGCATCGTTTTTTTCAGTCACGATCGATCAATCCCTTTCCAGCGGCCCGTCGGAGGCATGGGCCAACTCACGCGTCGGCCAGCGGGAAAGACAAGGACGGAATTCCGGCAGTGAATTTGGGGAGACGTTGAAGGGTTGAAGCGTTGAAGCGTTACAAGGCAAGATCGGAAAGCCGCTTCAACGCTTCAACTTCATCCCACATCGCGTGCGTACCAATCGACCTTGCGCGTGACGTACATCACCACCGCCAGCACGACAAAGAGCGCGATGGTTCCCATGAGGAGCGCGTAGTCCTGTTGCCGCAGCGTGATGTAAAGAAAGGTGTAAACTCCCGCGAGTCCGCCGCCGATCATCAGGGTGCGCATTCCACCGCCGAGGAAATGGCTGCAATACCAGGTGATCAGACCGGTCGCCGCCACCGCCGCGATCAAATAGGACAAGCTGAACCCGATAAATTCTGAAGCCGAAAGCAGCGCCAGGTAGAAAAGACAAAGGGCGGCGCCCACCATCAGATATTGCAACGGATGGATTTTTTGACGCGCCGTCACTTCGAAAAGGAAAAAGGTTGTGAAAACGAGCACGAAAAAGAGCACGCCATACTTGATCGAGCGCTCGACGTAGCGGTACGCGTCCAGGACATCGAGAAACTGCGTCCCGAAAAGGGATGTCGTCACCGAGGCCGTCGTGAAACGTTCGTTGCCGCTCCGGCTCGTCCAGCGCTGCGGATAATCCCGGCCATAATAGGAGACCCTCCACGTGGCATCGAAACCATCCGGCCGGACCGATCGTTCCGCCGGCAGGAAGGCGCCGCGAAAACCGGGATCGGGCCAGTTCGATTTCAGCGACACCTTATTTTGCATCCCGAACGGCGCGAAGAAAATCCCGCCGCTGCCATTGATATCGAGCGCGATGGAGAAGGCGCTCTCCACGGCGATGGGCTGGTCGCTCGCGAGCGGCGCCGTGATTCCGGTCGTATAGCCCGGTAACTGTGAACCCGGCTGGAGCGGCCGTTTCGCACCGTTCCAATCGAGCACCAGGCTCTCTCGCGTCCCGCGCAAATCGCTCACCGCCAGCGTGACCGCGGCATCTTTCCAAAGAACGTCTTTGGAATCGATCTTCAGGGCGGCGAAATCCGGCGGCGCAAACCGTCCCGAGATGGTGATCTGCCCGCGAAAAACCGCCGCGTCGTAAATCCCCCGGTGGAGCATTTGGGTCCGGATGTCGCCGGAGATTTCCAGAGCGTCCGGCAGGAAATAGGCCGTGGCCAAAGTCGTTTCCTCGACCTCCCGCGACTCGACGCGACCGTCGGGCAAAGTTACCGCCCGGATGACTTTGGCATGAACCTGATACGGAACGCAGAGGACTGGTCCGATGATGTGCTGGTCCTTGCCCCATGAGGCCGTGATGTCGCTGACGGCTTCGTTCCTGCGCGTGAGGCGGTCGCTCAAGAGGCCCTCGATCATGGCCAGCGGAATCAATAAGAGCAGGAGGAGCGCGCCCACGCCGGCGAGCTTGAGAATGGTGCTGTGGCGCCGCGTAAAGGACGGTTGCGACCTGGGCAGTGGTGGAGGCGCTTCAGGCATTAGATGAGATTGGTGGAGTGAGATGTGGCGTCAAAGTAAAAGGGACGAATCAACGTGTCTGCTTTGCAGAACCCCATAGTGATACTCAACGGGCTAACGAAATGCCGATGGCTACCTTTTCGGCTCATACCGCATCGCCACCGCCCCCGAGCCGAACTCCAGCCGGCTCACGAGCTTCAAGTCGATACGCTTCGATAGCCCCGCGAACAACGTCGGCCCATGGCCCGCTAGCCTGGGGTGTACGACGAACTCGTACTCATCGATCAATCCCAACTCCGTGAGCGCCAGCGGGAGGTTCACGCCTCCCACGAACAGCCCCTTGCCCGACTCCCGCTTGAGCTGCTGAACGGCCGTCCCCAGATCCCCGGGCACGAGCTCCGCGTTCCAATCGACCCGATGCAGGGTGCTCGACACGACGTACTTCTTTGCCGCGTCGATCGTCCGGGCGAAGGGTTCCATCCAATCAGGCCTCGCTTCCGTCTGCGGCGGCCGAAACGCCGCCTCCATCATTTCGTAAGTCACCCGGCCAAAGAGGAGAGCATCGGCCTGGACGAGGTTTTCCACTGCGTGACGATGTAAGTCTTCGTCCGCGAGAATGGCACGATGATCGCAGCACCCGTCCAATGTGACGTTGATGGAATATCGAAGGGGTCGCATTACGTAAGCGTACCGCCGATCGAAGAAGGTGAGATTAGAAGTTCTCTCATAAACGCTTACCGGGCATGGACCTGACCGACCAGCAGTGGACGACCTGCTCACGCCGGGGCGTGGGATAGTCCCATTACTTGCAATTGGGGCCG
>DATMEN010000021.1:0-71766 GCA_035556975.1 Chthoniobacterales bacterium | reverse complement strand
TTTGCCGGTATCACGGCACTTAACAAGGAGGGTCGCCTCTTTCCCATCGACGCGGACCTGCCAGAGCTCGGTCGGCTCTACTTCATCCGATCCGGTGGCGATCGGCTTCCCGTTCACTTTCCGAACAAAGACCACCCATTTGCCGTCAGGAGCCAGGATCGGGCTGGAATCGCGTCCACTCGAGGTGAGGGCCGTGGTGTGCCCGGCCTTGTCGATAAACTGGATATTGCCCTCTGTGACGGAAACGGTTTGGGCAACGGCGGGAACGGCGAGAGTTGCAGCGCAAAGAATCAGCCAGAGTCGCTTCATTGCCCTATCGACGCTCTGACCGAGCCGAATTGAAAGATATTTCGTCTTTCTGTAGCGGCGGTCTATGACCGCCGATCGCGCAAGGGTGAATGCGTTCGGCGGTCATAGACCGCCGCTACAGCTCACTCCGCCGCAGGAGCTGCGGCTGGTTCCTCGGCGGCGGCCGGGGTCGCTGGCGCTGTCTGTTCGGCCGGCGCACTGGGCGCCTGCTTCTTGTTCTTCTTGATCAAGCTGCGCACCGTGTCCGACGGCTGCGCGCCTTTCGAAATCCAATGATCGATCCGGTCCAGCTTCAACGTGCTGTTGTGATCCGGCTTTTTCGGGTCGTAGGTCCCGAGGATCTCGATAAATTTGCCATCGCGCGGGCTGCGGCTGTCCGCCACCACCACCTTGTAGTACGGGCGATTCTTCGCGCCTTCTCTGCGTAATCTGATTGAAACTGCCATATCGTTAATTTTTCATCCGGGCCATTTGCGCCATCATCTTCTTCATTTTCCCGGCGTTCTTCATCATCTTTCGCATCTGATTGAAACGCTGGAGCAAGTCGTTTACTTCGGTGACGCTGCTGCCGCTGCCGCGGGCGATTCTTTGACGCCGGCGCGCATTTAGAATGTCGGGCCGCGTTCTCTCCTCGTGCGTCATGGAAAGCACAATTGCTTCCGTCCGCTTGAGCTGCTTCTCGTCCACGGAGAGGCCCTGCACGTTACTCATCCCCGGGATCATGCCAAGGATATTCTCCAGCGGCCCCATCTTCCGCATCATCTTGAATTGCGCGAGAAAGTCGTTGAAGTCGAACGACGCTGTCTTCAGTTTCCGTTCCAGCCGCGCCGCTTCCTCTTCGTCGACCGCTTCCGCGGCCCTTTCCACCAGGCCAACGATGTCGCCCATCCCGAGGATCCGGCCGGCCAGACGATCGGGCACGAACGCCTCGAACTGATCGAGCTTTTCTCCGACGCCGGCGAACTTGATCGGCCGCTGGGTCACCTCCCGCATCGAAAGCGCCGCGCCGCCGCGCGCGTCGCCATCCAGCTTGGTCAAGACGATACCGGTGATGCCCAGCGCCTCATGGAAATGCGTCGCCACGCTCACCGCCTGCTGGCCGGTGGCCGCGTCCGCCACGAGCAGAACTTCCTGCGGCTTCAATAATTCCTTGAGCGCTTTGATTTCTTCAATCAGGGCGGCATCGATTTCCTGTCGCCCAGCCGTGTCGAAAATCTGCACATTGCCGGTTTGTTGCTCGGCCCACTTCAGGCTCGCGGAGGCGGAGCGCAGAACATTTTTTTCCTGGGGCTCGGGGGTGTAAACCGGCACTTCCACCTGCCGGCCAAGGGTGGCGAGCTGTTCAATCGCAGCCGGGCGCTGCAAATCGCACGCGATGAGTAATGGCGCCCGGCCTTGCTTTTTCAAAAGACGCGCCAGCTTGGCTGACGATGTTGTTTTCCCGGCTCCGTTCAGGCCCACCATCAAAATCCGCGCGGGCTTGTCCAGATTGAGCGGCGCCGCATCGCCGCCGAGCAGCGCCGTCAGTTCATCATGGAAAATCTTTACGATCTGCTGGCCGGGGGTGACGCTGCGCAGCACTTCCTCGCCGAGCGCTTTGTCTTTGATGCGAGCGATGAAGTTCTTCGCCACCTGAAAATCGACATCCGCTTCCAACAACGCCAGCCGCACCTGCCGAAGCGCATCATTGATGTTGGTCTCGCTGATCGAGCCAAGCCCGCGCAGGTCCTTGAAAATGTCCTGCAGCTTGTCGCCGAGTTGCGAAAACATAATAGTGAGAGTTGCCTAACGAACGCCGGAAATCTCTCGGCGGAAATTCTGGATCTGGGGAGCGCACGCGCCTCGCGTGCTGGCGATCGCGCCCTCGCGATCGCGAACTTTTGCTTTTCGAAAACTCGCACCACGCCTGAAAGAAAAAGATTGTTTCGGCGAGGCGCCAAAACCGGCACGCGAGGCGCGTGCGCTCCCCAGAAAGATCATCGCCTTAAGGTTTCCGCGGGGACGAAGCGGGAGCGGCGCCAGCCCCCGTCTCGTCGATCGTAAAGGCCCAATGCGCCTCCACTTTCTTGCCGCCCGATTTGGCGGTCACGAAGACGGTGCAGGTCTTATCGCGCAGCCGCTGCGTTACCTGGTACGCCACGGTCTGCGCCTTTTCGTCGTAGCTCGCCGGCACCAATCCAAGGCCGCTGATGCGCATCTGTACGCTGCCTTTATCGATCGCTCCGAACGACGCGAGGTTCGCCTTGATCAAAGGCAGGGCCGTTTTGACTGTCTCGCCGTTGGCCGGCTGCGTAGCCAGGTCGGTGGAAGCGACTTCCGCCACCGGAGCTGCGCCCCCGCTGGTCGCGCCCGAGAAATTCACCGCCTCGGAAAAAACCTTCGGCTTGTTTGCCTCCATCAGGTAGCGGCCTAACGAATTATTGGGCGCCCCCATGGTGAGGCGCTGGCCATAGACAGTGAAGACTGCTTCGTATCCCTCGTTCTTCGCCACTTCCCGGACCTTGTCGTTAATGTTGCCGTAGGGAACGGCGAAGCAATTCACCTTGATCCCGAGTTTTTCCTCCAGGGTCCGCTTGGACCGGCCAATTTCATTGGCGAGCCATTGGTCGTATTCAGCCGGGTCGAGTTTTTTCTTGGCAATTTTGTCGTACGGCTTGCGCAGATCCCCGTGGGTTTCCGAATGCGCCTGGATATCGACCCCGGCATCGCGCAGCTCGCTCAGGTGTTCCCATGACATCGATTCCCCGCCGGCGAAACGGCCCGCCGGCCGGATGCCTTCCGTGTAAATGAATAGCGTCACCGGATAACCGAATTTCTTCAGGATGGGCCAGGCGACGTCATATTGCGATTTCCAGCCGTCATCGAAGGTCAGAACCGCCGCGCGAGAGGGAATGGCTTTTTCGCCGCGTTTCCACGCCAGAAAGTCCTGCATTCCAATGACCGGGATCTTCTTGTCCTGCAATTCTTTCATCTGCGCTTCGAACGCGGCCGGTGTGATTTCAGTGTCCGGCCGGCGCACCTGATTCACGAAGCGGTGGTAACCGAAAATGACCACCTGCGCGTGTTGGTCGATGGCCGGTTTCGTTTCCACCGGGGTAGCCACTGGCGTGGCGGCTGGCGGCGCTCCGGACGTTCCCGCGGCCGCCGACGATCCCGGCACCGGGCTCTGGGCGGGATTGTTCCCGACTGGTTGAGGCTTCTTACAAGTGGGAAAACTGAGCGCCAGGAGCACCGGGACAATGGCAAATCGAGTGAGCATAAAATCGGGTAAAGGCCTTTAGTTTGGAGTGCGAAAAAAACAAGCGGTTTTTGGCGCAAACGGTAGACAATTAGCGACTGAACGAATTAGCGAATTAGCGAATATGTGGTGAAGAAGGCAGAGCGCCGCACATGATTTCCTCATTCGTTAATTCTCTCAGTCGTTAATTCGCTAAATGAAATAATTTGCATTATGGAGTGCGGATGCCGCGAACGTTCCCCTACGCCCTGATCGCCGCCGCCGGCCTCTTCTTGGCCAGTTGCAGCTCCGGCCCGCCGCGGGTGAAGGACACGACCCGCACGTTCACGACGGTGGTGGTCGACGCGGGTCACGGCGGAAAGGACAATGGCGCGTTCCGGCGATACGGTGGGGCGGAAAAAGTAGCCACCCTCGATGTGGCGACCCGGCTCTCCCGAAAGCTCCGCGAATCGGAATTCCGCACCGTGATGACGCGGTCCGGAGACGTCTTTGTTTCGCTCGATCGCCGCGCCTCCATCGGAAACAACCAGGACAATTCGATTTTTGTCAGCGTTCATTTCAACGATTCGGGCCGTCGTGCCATTCGCGGATTCGAGACCTATTATCATTCGCCCGTGGCGCGCAACCTCGCCTACCGGATTCAACAGAGCCTTCTGACCATGCCCGGCTCGGTGAACCGCGGGGTGAAAACGGCTGGGTTCACGGTTTTGCGAAAATCAGGCTACCCGGCCGTGCTCGTGGAATGTGGATTCCTGAGTAACCGCCGGGAGGGCGCTCGCGCGCGCAGCGCCAGCTATCGGGAGGAGCTGGCGGACAAGATTGCCGAGGCGATCGTGGATATGCGTTACGGATCGGGGGTCTATCGCGCGCCGGCGACGGCGGCGGCCGATCCAGCGGCGACGTCATCCGAGCACGGGCGGTAATTGAAATCGGTTCGGATACGCCGGGGGGCCTATATCCCTCGTGCTCGTGCTCCTGCTCGATCCGTGGATCGGTGCGCAAAGAATCGATTATGAGCACGAGCACGAGCACGAGCACGAGCACGAAAGAATATAAACACATCTACGCATCATGATGCGTCAATTTGTTCCTTGATGAGCATGGGAACTGCGGTTTAGTTCCCCTACATGGCCACGGGAAATCTTCATCCTCTCGAAGCGTTGATGCGGCAGCGCATCGTCGTGCTCGACGGCGCCATGGGCACCATGGTCCAGCAATACAGGCTGACCGAGGCCGATTACCGCGGAACCCGTTTCAAGGATTGGAAAGGGAAAGACCTGAAAGGAAGCATCGAGCTCCTGCTCCTGACGAAGCCAACCGTCATCGACGAAATTCATACGCTCTACCTCCGGGCCGGCGCGGACATCATCGAGACGAACACTTTCAGCGCCACGACCATCGGGTTGCATGATTTCCTTTTTGCCGGCGAACCGGAAAGTGGACGGAAAGATCCTGAGTTCTTTCAACGCGTCGTGGACGATCCGGATTTTCGCGACCTCGTGCGGGAAATAAATTCGGCTGCCGCGGGAGCGGCGCGGCACGCGGCGGACGCTGTCGCGAACGAAACCGGCCAGCGGCGTTTTGTCGCGGGATCGTTGGGGCCGCTTCCGGTGACCGCGTCGCTTTCGCCCGATGTGAACGATCCCAGTTTTCGCGCGGTCACGTTCGATCAGATTCGCCAGGCCTACTCAGACCAGGCCGGCGCGCTCCTGAACGGCGGCGTGGATTTCCTCATGGTGGAAACCATTTTCGATACCCTGAACGCCAAGGCCGCGATCGCAGCGATTACCGAGATCTTCGAGAACTCCGGCAAGTCCGTTCCGCTCATCATCTCCGGCACGGTAACCGATCGGTCCGGGCGGATTCTGAGCGGCCAGACGGTCGAAGCATTCCTGATTTCAATCGCGCATGCGAAGCCGTTGGTCGTGGGATTAAACTGCGCGCTTGGGCCGCGCGAAATGGAACCGTACATCGAGGAGCTGGCGCACGGCGCCTCCCGCTACACCAGCGCTTATCCCAACGCGGGCCTGCCCGATCCGCTTTCACCGACCGGCTTTCCTGAGACGCCGGAAAGTTTGGCGCCGCAACTTCAGAAGTGGGCCCGGAACGGATGGTTGAACATCGTGGGTGGATGTTGCGGGACGACGCCGGATCACATCCGCGCGATCGCGGAGGCAGTTCGTGACTGCGCGCCCCGCGACGTAGAGTCGCGCAATCTGGGGAGCGCACGCGCCTCGCGTGCTGGTTTCGGCGCCCCCGCCGAAATCACTACAGGTGCATCCTATTCAAAACGGCGCCTTCCACATTTCGACCGGCCATGGGGAAAATATGCGGTCACATTTTCGACTCGTGAGCGTCGTCAATTGACTTTGGTTGAAAGAGACATTGTTCTGCAAAGCGCGTTGTACGGGCAGGAGCACGGCCAATACGAATTGTATGTGGCCTGTGTAATGCCCGATCATGTTCATCTGCTCTTCGAACCGCAGGTTAAGAATCAGGACTCTACGGACGCGACGATTTTTTGGTCATGGAGCGAGATTCTCCAGGCGATCAAGTCATCGACAGCTCACCGAATCAACAAGGCGGCCGGAACTACAGGCCCGATTTGGGAAAAGGAATCGTTTGATCGGCTGATCCGATCGGAAGCGGATTTGCAGGAAAAATTTGAGTATATCTGCAGGAACCCCTGGGATTCCGGGATTGCCCAGCAAGCGGAAGATTATCCGTGGCTGTGGACTCCAGACAGGTCTTCGGCGGGGGCGCCGAAGACAGCACGCGAGGCGCGTGCGCTCCCCGGAAGCAGCGATACTGCGGCGACGGGAGCGTTGCAGCTCTCCGGACTCGAGCCGCTCAACATCACGCCGGAGATGGGCTTCGTCGTTGTCGGGGAGCGCACCAACATCACAGGCTCACCCCGTTTTTCGAAATTGATCCTCGCCGGGGATTTTGAGGCAGCTCTCTCGGTCGCGCGCCAACAGGTCAAGGGCGGCGCCAACATCCTCGACGTCAACATGGACGAAGGGATGATCGATTCCGAAGCGTCCATGACGCGTTTTCTCCACCTCATCGGGAGCGAACCGGAGATCTCGCGCGTGCCGATCATGATCGACAGTTCGAAATGGAGCGTGATCGAGGCCGGTTTGAAGTGCGTCCAGGGCAAAGCGGTGGTGAATTCGATCAGCTTGAAGAATGGCGAGGCTGAATTTTTGCGCCAGGCCGCACTCGTCCGGCAATATGGCGCGGCGGTGATCGTGATGGCGTTCGACGAGAGCGGCCAGGCCGATAGCCTGAAGCGGCGAATCGAGGTTTGCGAGCGCGCCTACAAGCTCTTGACCGAGCGCGCCGGCATTCCGCCTAACGACATCATTTTCGATCCCAACGTCCTCACCGTCGCCACCGGACTCGAAGAGCACCGGAACTACGCCGTCGATTTCATTGAAGCGGTCCGGTGGATCAAGTCGCACCTGCCGGGGGCGCGCACGAGCGGCGGCCTCAGTAACATTTCCTTTTCGTTTCGCGGCAATAATGCGGTGCGCGAAGCAATGCACGCGGCGTTCCTCTTCCACGCCATCCAGGCCGGTCTGGACATGGCGATCGTCAACGCCGGTCAGCTGGCGGTTTACGAAGAGATCGAGCCGGAATTGCGGACCCGGGTGGAAGACGTGCTGCTCAACCGGCGCGACGACGCGACCGAACGATTGGTCGATTTCGCGGAGAGCGTCAAAGCAAGCGAGAAGACCCCGATTGAAAAGGAGGCGTGGCGGCACGCGCCGGTCGAAGAGCGTCTGTCGCACGCTCTCGTCAAAGGGATCGTCGATTTCATCGAAGTCGACACCGAGGAGGCGCGTCAAAAGAGCAAACGTCCCCTCGACGTCATCGAAGGTCCGCTCATGGCGGGCATGAGCGTGGTGGGCGATTTGTTCGGAGCGGGGAAGATGTTTTTGCCGCAAGTCGTCAAGAGCGCGCGCGTGATGAAGAAAGCGGTCGCGTATCTGTTGCCGTTCATGGAAGCGGAGAAGGACGCCGACGCGAAGCCGCAGGCCCGCATCGTCATGGCGACGGTGAAGGGGGACGTGCACGACATCGGCAAGAACATCGTCGGCGTCGTCCTCCAGTGTAATAACTACGAGGTGATCGACCTCGGCGTAATGGTTCCGGCGGCGAAGATCCTGGAAACGGCCCGCGAACGCAAAGCCGATGTCATTGGCTTGAGCGGCCTGATCACGCCATCGCTCGACGAGATGGTGCACGTCGCGCAAGAGATGGAGCGGGAAGGTTTCTCGCTCCCGTTGCTCATCGGCGGCGCCACGACAAGCCGCGCGCACACTGCCGTAAAAATCGCGCAGCATTATCGGGCCAGCACCGTGCATGTGCTCGATGCCTCGCGCGCCGTGGGCGTGGTGAGCCATCTTCTGAGCGATGAACTGAAGGGCGAGTTCGATGCCAGGACGCGCGCGGACTACGCGCGGCTGCGGGAAGAGCACGCGTCGAAATCACAAGGGAAGAAGTTGATTACGTTGGACGACGCCCGGGCGAATCGCGCTGCTCTTGATTGGGAATCCTACACTCCGCCGAGGCCGGAGTTTCTTGGAGTGCGCGTGTACGGAACGGACATCGCCAATTCCTCCCCTGTCATTCCGAGCGAAGTCGAGGAATCTCTTACTTTGCCCGGCACGGCACGGCCGGCAGACAGAGTAAGAGATCTTTCGACTCCGCTCCGCTCCGCTCAAGATGACAAGAAGGGTGGAACGCGCGCGATCACGCTCGACACGCTCGTCCCTTACATCGATTGGTCGCCCTTCTTTCACACGTGGGAATTGCGCGGACGCTACCCGGCCATCTTCGACGACCCAACCGTCGGCAAACAGGCCCGGGAACTTTTCGATGACGCCCAGAAACTTCTCGAGCGAATTTGCTCGGAGAAGCTCCTAACCGCGCGCGGTGTCTATGCTTTCTGGCCGGCAAAAGCGGTTGGTGATGACGTGGAAATCTACACGGATGAGATGCGCACCAAACCTCTCGCCACCTTCCATTTCCTGAGGCAACAGATGAAAAAGCCATCCGGCCAATTCAACCATTGCCTGGCGGATTTCATCGCGCCGGGAAGCTCGATCGATTGCCTCGGCGGCTTCGCCGTCACCGCGGGAATCGGCGCGGACGAACTCGCGAAAGTGTTCGCGGCCGACCACGACGACTACAACGCAATCCTAACCAAAGCGCTGGCCGATCGGCTCGCGGAGGCGTTTGCCGAATTTCTTCATCGCGAAGCCCGCATGGCCTGGGGATTCGGGCGGGACGAACGGCTTTCGCGGGAAGAGTTGCTCCGCGAAAACTACCGTGGAATTCGGCCGGCGGCGGGATATCCGGCCTCCCCCGATCACACGGAAAAAAGCACGCTCTTTCGATTGCTCGACGCGGAGAATGCAACGGGGATCGTGTTGACCGAGTCGTTTGCGATGCACCCGGCCGCGAGCGTGAGCGGCCTCTATTTTTCCCATCCCGATTCGAAATACTTTGGCGTGGGCAAGATCGGCGACGACCAGGTCCGCGATTACGCGGCGCGGAAAGGTGTCAGCGTCGAGTTCGTCGAGAAGTGGCTCGCGCCGAACCTGAATTCCTAGGGCTTGTCGGGGTCGGATTCTTTCGAATCGAGGCGTGGATCGCGAATGTGGGCGCCAAAAAGAAGGAGCGCGCCCGCCTCGTCCGCGGAAACGGGGTCGACGACGCTTGCCGCATCCGACTTTGGCCAAACGACGTTCCAGGCTAGCCCGCATTTTTCCAGGCCCCAGATAATGTAACGCGTCAGATCGAACTCCCACCATCTCAATCCATGCGCGGCGCAACGCGGCTTCGCGTGATGGTTGTTATGATAGCCCTCGCCAAACGCGCCGAGTCCAATCCAAAAGTTGTTCTTGCTGTGGTCGGTCGTCTCGAAGTTCCGGTAGCCGAGCGCAGGCATATGGCAGACCGAATTCACCGCCCAGGTGAAATTGTAAACCACGAGCATCGGGACGTAGAGGCACCAGAGCAGCCCGACGCCGCCAAGGGTAAAATACAGGAGGGCAGCCACGCTGAGATGGGGCAGGACATAAAAATAAGGCCGTTCCCAGAGACGGCAGTACCAAATTTTTCGGACATCCGCGGCATACCGAAGCGACTTATCGCGGAAACCGGGCGGCTTGCGCACGAGCCACATCACGTGGGCGTAAGGAAACCCATGGAGCGGACTATGAATATCTTCGTCGGTATCTGATTTCAGGTGGTGATAGCGATGGTCTCCCACCCAGGTAACCGGATCACCCGAAAGCGCGACGGCTGAGCCCGTGGCAAAGATGAATTTCAACCAGCCGGGCATTTCAAACCCTCGATGCGTCAGGTATCGGTGCAGATAGAGAGTCGTGCTGATGCCCGCCCAAAAATAAATGAAGAGCATGATCGGGAGGTAGGTCCATTGGAAGCGCGTCCAGAGCGCCACGACCCCGAGCACTTGCAACCCAACGAGGACCACGAAGAGGAAGAGATTGAGTTTATCGTGCTTAAACATGAGGCGAGATGAAGAGTGTGCGCGCGCGCGCGCGCGCGGAAGAAAATCGACTTCTTAGAGTCTCCCCGAAGGAGCCTCGAGGCAAGGGCTATTTGAAGCGAGAGTCGCGCAGCCGACGGCCAAATATGCGACATTGACAATGCGTTGTTTCAGATAGAAGAAATCCTATGAAATACAAAATGTTCCTCCTCGCCGTCGCCTTGGTCGTAGCTTCCTCCGCAGTGCAAGCCGGCTTAATTACTTGTTGGTATAACGAAAGGGGGGAATTCACTGGCGCGGACACCGCGGAATCTGGAACGAAAGCCGGCGGCCCGGTGCGCAAGTCGGAGTCGGGTGATTATACCTGGGCGTGGACACATGAGGCCCAGGATGGTACGACCTGCCCGCGTAAGATGCCTGTCCCAAGAAGCGACAAAGCCGATTCGGGAGCTGAGTAATCGCATTCAAACGGATTCGTCGCTCCGCGAAGGCGAGACTAAACCATCCGAGAACTTGTCGGTTGCTCAGCGAGGGAAACCGGGGTGATAGGATTTGAACCCTCGTCCTGTGACCACGGCAAAAACGTCCGCAAAGCTTTCAGTGCGAAGCAAGGTCCACGGAATTCCATGGCTTCGTCGCCTTTGATTCACCAGCGTTTTGGGCGCCGGAGGCGATCATCGAGGTTCTCACAGGATCCGACGTAAAAGCGCCCCGTTTTACCGCTTCTCAGAACGTAAGCGTAAACAACTCCGTCGGCCTCGAGCGGTCTTGTAATAGCGCTCTCTTGCCACAGCCTCAGCGCGAGTCGCAAACTCTCAGTGCGAAGGCAAGTCGACGGAGTCCGTGCTTCGTCGCCTTTGATTCACCAGCGTTGTGGCGTCGTAGGCGATCATCGAGGTTCTTACAGGATCCGACGTACAGGCGTCCCGTTTTGCCGCTCCTCAGAACGTAGGCATAAAACATCGCTGGGGGGGTGGTCGGGGTGACAGGATTCGAACCTGCGACCTGTCGCCGCGGCGACCGCTCTATGATAGCTGATTGAGTTCGTCGCGGCCGCGACCTGTTTTGTAATAGCGCTCTCTTGCCATAGCCTCAGCGCGGGTCGCAAAATTCTCAGCGCGAAGACAACTCCACGGCATTCCGTGCTTCGTCGCCTTTGATTCACCAGCGTTGTGGCGTCGTAGGCGATCATCGAGGTTCTTACAGGATCCGACGTACAGGCGTCCCGTTTTGCCGCTCCTCAGAACGTAGGCATAAAACATCGCTGGGGGGGGGGTGGTCGGGGTGACAGGATTCGAACCTGCGACCTCCTGGTCCCAAACCAGGCGCTCTACCAAGCTAAGCTACACCCCGCCGATGCGCGTGACTTAACATGCTACCGGCCCCGGCGCACCCGGAATCTTGGATGGTTCTGACCGAGAGATCTTTTTCCCCATGGCGAATCACTCAGAGTCAGTATGTTTTAACTCGGATGAAATTTCTTCGGGCGATGATTCTCGCGGGACTCTGGCTCTCCGCTGGCATGGTTTGCGGCCAGGAACCGCCGTTGCCAGCCAAGTCCGAAACACCCCTCCCCACGTCCACCCCTACCCCGTTTACGCGTCCCCAGCTGAATATTCCGGACATTCCCATCCCGGTGGAACCGCAGCCACTCGTCCCGAATCCTTCCATAACGACCCATTTTCGCGCGCCGAATTCCGCCGACGCGGCCAAGGCGGCGACGGCCCTGTCCCAGCTTGACGCCGCGTTCCAGAAATCTCCCCTGGGCCAGGCGGCGGAAGAACAACGGCTCCATATCGAGTGGCGGCAGCTGCAAAACCGCACCGCGCAGGACCCCGAAGTGCTGGCAGCGAAGGCGGCGGCCGCGAAAGCGAAAACCGATCTCGAAAAGCGCACCCGGCTCCGCGCTTACTACAATATTCAGTACGCGAAAATGCGCGCGCTTGCTTACAGCCCGGCGCTAAAGAGTTATCTCGACGCGAAAAAAGCGGCCCTCCTCGGAGGCCTGGCGCAACCGCGCGTCCGGCCACAGTCGAGTCCCGACAGTTGATTCGCGGGCAACTGGCCTAACGACTTATCGGTCACCGATCCGGCGCTTGCCGAACGGCGGGTTTGCCGCTAGGATTTTGCCGAAACCGCACGACGGCGCATTCGTCTAGTGGCTAGGACACAGCCCTCTCAAGGCTGGTGCACGGGTTCGATCCCCGTATGCGCTGCCACTGCTTTCGCGCTCGTTTCCCCCAGTCTCTTCGGGAGACGCGTCGGGCACCTTGAAATCAGCCACAGCGCGGTCAGCAATCTGGGGAGCGCACGCGCCCTCGCGTGCTGGTTGCGGCGCCTCGCCGCAACGTACTTTCGGTTGCCGGCTCCTGCCGCAGCCTTCCGGAAACAGTTCGCGCTGGCGGGGCGCCAGCGCCAGCACGCGAGGCGCGTGCGCTCCCCAGAACTTCAACTTCGCCCGCGGATCTGTATCCGATTCATCAGTGACGTCGCACTAGTCTAAAATAACGTCGTTTGCCGCGGCGTCTCCGCAATCATTTGTCCCAGCGCCGCCCGCATGCGTGAAGCGGCATGCGGCGCGTAATCGAGCGCGTTGTTATTGAAAACGACATGCACTTCCCTGGCTTCCCGTGCCAGGGCGCGTGCCCGCTCCGCGACCTCCCCGATCTCGTCGTCGCTGTAATCGTAATTGAAACGCGACGCCACGGTTTTCCCCGTTGTGTAGGCGCGGGCATCGCGGCCGTGCAAACGTAAGTAAGCGAGCTGCGGGTTCGTGATTTCATTCAGGTCCGGCGGCATGATCGTGAAATGTTTTGCGACCGGCGCATCGACCAACACAAAAGCCGCCGAATGAGCGCGCAGAAAATCGAGCGTCGCTTTCAGTTGTTGGCCCTCCGCCCAATTTCGATTCCGCAGCTCGATCGCGATCCGATACTGGCCGAACGCGCCTAACAAGTCATCCAGCTCGCTCAGTTTGTGCATCTTCGGTGAGAAAGCCGGCGACAACTGCAAAAGGAGCGCGCCCAGTTTGCCCGCGCCCTCCAGGATTGCGATCGACTTTCGAAACTGTTCGATCATTGCCTGTTCGATTTCCGGTGTGAGCTTCACTCTGCCTTTCGCATCGATCTGAGCGCCACGTTGGAGCGCGGGCGGCAATAATTTCGCGTCGGTGGAATGCCTGGAAAGCAGTTGATGGAGCTTTACATCGAACGTGAACCCGTCCGGCGTGCTGCGGCACCAGCGCTCGACCATTCGCGCATCGGGCGCCGCATAGAAGGTCGAGTTCACTTCCACCATTTCGAAGTGTTGCGCGTACCAGGCCAGCCGATCGCCCGCGGGCATTTTCTTCGGGTACCAATGCTCGACAAATCCGGGATCCGACCAGCTCGCCGTTCCGACAAGGATTTTGGCGGGCTGATTTTTCGATGCCGATTTGGGTTTCACAAAAGCTGAGATTCCTTTCGACGGCGAGAGTAAATCATATGCGGGGCTTTTGCAGTTGCGTTCGGGACCCGATGCTGCATAATCACGCCCAAGACGCGGGGTGGAGCAGCCTGGTAGCTCGTCAGGCTCATAACCTGAAGGCCGCGGGTTCAAATCCCGCCCCCGCAACCAAATTCCCGCGCATAATCCCGCGATTGCCGGACCGCGGGTTCAAATCCCCCAACTAATTCCCTCTGAATGCCGGCCGCTTGTCGCGTCTACGTTCTTCAGAACCTGGAAGGGAAATTTTACATCGGCCTGACCGATGACATCCCACGACGCGTCGATCAGCACAATTCTGGCGCATCCCGATGGACAAAGGGGAAAGGTCCTTGGGTTCTGCGTTGGCGGAGTGACGAGCTTCCCCTGAGTGACGCGCGACGATTGGAGAATGCACTCAAGCGACAGAAAGGGGGAACCTGATTTTACAAGATGACCGGCCTGCCCCGCTCATAATCCCGCGACTGCGGGACCGCGGGTTCAAATCCCGCCCCCGCAACCAACCTCCGCTCGGAGATTAGGCTTGCCTCTGAGATGCGAACCCGCGCTGTAAAGAAGGCCAGGCAGGCGCACAACCAATTCGCATTCCCCATTTTGCCCATTTTGTCATGCTGAGCGAAGTCGAAGCATCTCTCACTTTTCTCCCCTTTACGAAAGCTAGAGATTCCTCGACTGCGTCTTGCTTTCGCAACACTCCGCTCGGAATGACAAGCGTGGGAAAGAATCGCGCCTGATAAGAACGCGGCAACGGGAGAATATGGAGTGGCTCCAGAGGTAGGATTCGAACCTACGACCAATCGGTTAACAGC
The DNA here is from genome assembly GCA_035556975.1 of Chthoniobacterales bacterium. Taxonomy (GTDB): domain Bacteria; phylum Verrucomicrobiota; class Verrucomicrobiia; order Chthoniobacterales; family UBA10450; genus AV80. The sequence goes on along the minus strand of DATMEN010000021.1, from coordinate 57,404 downwards.
CGACCGCTCTACCACTGAGCTACTCTGGATCGTCTCGCGCGGAGGGGCGTATATTTTGCCCACGAGCGTTTCGGCGGCAAGTGTTCTTTCCGCACGGGGAGGAAAATGAATTCCGCACACCTCCCGGTAAATGAGGTGGGGCCTCAGCTCCCCTTGTACTGATCGGTGCTCAAATACTTGATCCCGGAATCGCACATTACCGTGACGACGGTCGCGCCAGCTCCGAGCCGTTCGGCGATTCTCAAAGCGGCAACGACGTTCGCTCCCGTTGAAGTGCCGGCGAGGAGCGCTTCTTCGCGGGCCATTCGCTGGGCCATCGCCTTGGCCTCCTCCGTCGAGACGGTCGCGATCTCGTCGATCACGCTGGGATCCCATAAAGGCACGACAAAGCCGGCGCCGATCCCCTCGATTTTGTGCACGCCTGTTGGGTGCCCGGAAAGCACAGCCGACTCGCTCGGTTCGACCGCCACGATCTCGACATCGGAACGCTTGTCGCGCAGGCCTTCGGCCACCCCGCGCACCGATGCGGCGGTTCCCACGCTCTGGACAAAGGCGTCGATTCTTCCTTCAGTCTGTTGCCAGATCTCGTCGCCCATCGCCCGGTAGGCGCTGAGCTGGTCGGCGTTGTTGAGTTGATCGGTCCAGAACCCGCCCGTCCGTCCGCGGATCTGGCGCGCCGTTTCAATCATATTGCGGGTCAACGCCGCATCCATGCCGCCGCCCACGCTCTTCGCCAGGGTCAGCTCGGCCCCGAGCGCCCGCATGTGATCGCGTTTCTGGAGACTGAAAGCGTCTGAAGTCACGATGTGGAGCGCGTATCTCCTGGCCGCGCAGATTAAGGCCAGTGAAACCCCGGTGCTGCCACCGGTGTACTCGACGACATTGCCACCGCTCTTCAGCCGGCCATCCTTCTCCGCCGCCTCGATCATGGCCAGCGCCATGCGGTCCTTCATGCTGCCGGTCGGGTTTTCGCTCTCGATCTTGAGCAAAATGCGCCCGCTTTTGTCGGGGGCGATGGAGCGAAGCGCGATTAACGGCGTCGAGCCGATCCGTTCCAGAATAGATGAGTGAATGGAGATTTGCTGCGTCATTAGCCTGCATTTGGCGCCGTTGCCGAATCAATCGTCGTTCGGCCGTGGCTCGGTGAAAGCACTTTTGTTGTGGAGCCACAGACCTAAGACGCTCTTTGAAAGCGAAGCAGCGAATAGACTCTTTTGAGTGGGTAAGCTCCTCACGGAGCTGCGAGAGGCAACTAAACCGCGGCACATTGATTTAGGAGTAGTTGAAACATTGGCTCTGCACGCAAGTCCGAAGGCACGGCACCGCATCGCAACATCCCGCTAACCAAATCTCCGGACTTTACTTCGGAGGCAGCTTTCAACTTCGAGCAAAAAAGAGCGACCATCTCTACGAAATCATGCCCGTGAATGCAGCATCGCGGATCGAGCCCAGCACATTTCTTCTCCCACCGCGCGATGACCTTTAGGAACTCCGTTTGATCACAAATCCGGCTATTCTTACTTAGGTATTTTTTCAAATAACCGTTGAAATCGAACGAGATTTCTTTGCCTGGCTTAACCTTACAAGATCGCTCAGCAGGTACCGATTTCATCCGCCATTGAAGAACGCGATTTGCGAGACGAGCCAAGAACAGCTGTTTCAACGGGAGCGTGATGGCTTGCAGTAGCGCGTCAGCTGTCATGCCTAATGAGGGGCAAACACTTCTAATGAATTTCTTCAGGGCCTTACTGTTAAAAAAATACATCTCCATGCTCGTGTAATCAGTCATCAACACGAGTGGGCAATTCTCTTTAATTCCCAGAATAATATCGAAATCCGCATCTACAATTCCGCTTACCGGCAATTTAGCGCCGAATTTCTCGTAAAGGATTCGTGATAATGCGATAACGCGTCCTCGGTTATTATTTTCCAAACCTAAGCCGCGAACTGTAGACGCCGGTATATTGATTGTTTCAATATCGTACACGATTACGTCGACCGCCCCGCAATCCTCTAAGAATGCCTCGAGTATCCCTCGGTCCGTCCCGCCTTCCACGTAGACATCACAAAGGGAAGGATTCAACTCGTAACGCGCGATGATCTCGTCAAGTGGTCGCTTGTCTTCCGTCATGCAATCGCGCTAACTTTGAAGCGCGCTTCCCAATCGGCTCAAGTTTCTGCACCGATTTACGATGTTGCGCCAGCATCTCTACCGAATGCGTGGCAAATACAAACCGAACTTGAGTACCTCGGACGCAATCCACGAGGGCGTTTATCAGGAGTCGTTGCCATCGGACATTGAGCGAAAGTTCGGGCTCATCGATTATGAACAGACTCGGATGTTCCTCAGCGATCAAAACGTTGCAAAACAGAAGGAGGAGGTGTCTCTCGCCTGATGATAGCATTCCCGGTGTAAGGACCTGCTCAAGTGGACTTTGGATTCTGAATCCAGATTGCAGATCAAAAACCACACGCTTGTTCTGATAGAATCGGTTTAGGTAAAAGAGAAATTTCTCAAGCGCCGTCGCGACGGGTTTTAGTGCATCAAACCGAGCGGTCATCGCGTCGATGTAGGGTAGAACGATTTGCTCCACTATGGCGGCCCGGTCGCTCTTGATTCTTCGCAGGAGCGCAGACATTTCTGCGACGTCCACCCTAGGAATCAGCCCAAGCGATGAGAGTTCTTCGGATCGGCGCGCAACCTCTCGTAGCTTTTTGACCAAATTTCCCGTTCCCTTGCCCCGCTTCCGGCCCTTACCCTTCGGAGGTGTCGTGGTGATCCGGCGAATGATTTCCAAATAAACATTATATGTATTCGTATCGCCGCGGTTCGACGCCCGAAACGCTTGCGTTCTTACCCACATTGCGGCCCGATTTACCGCAACTCGGACTGCTTTCAATGTGCTCGTCGACGTGGCACGTCGGACAACTTTCATCTCCCGCAATACCGTTTCGTCGTCGTCTCTTTTGTCATCAAAAAGGGTGCTCTCGATCGAGCGATCATCCTTTAAGAAAAACAATGCAATTCCCAAGCCAGCCAAAGCTTCGAAAAATGCAATGAGCTCTTCTTCTTGTTTTACACTAGCGACACGAACACTTCCCTCCGAATCGGCTTCAAAAGAGAACTGGTGCAACACCCTGGAACCGACACTGATAGTCATCTGGAATGACCCGTTTGATTGACCCTCAGGCCTGACCGCGGATACCTCTATGCCCGTGTCAAAAAAAACAGAAAAACGAGAAAAAGCGATGCGAGCCACCGCGGTCTTGTGTCCACGCCCGTTTACCGGGCTTAGGAGGTAAAACAGGAGGCGCAATATACTGGTCTTGCCGCTTCCATTATCGCCGTACAAAAGCAATATATCCGCGGCCTTCGTTGATCGCCGCGCACCTATGTCATATGACAGATAGCCGAACAGGTTTCTCACCTCGACTCCAACGATCGAAGGAGAAACAGGCTGATTGAGGAGCAGTTCTCGCTGGCTAGTAACCGATGCCATTTTGAGCATTATTACTATTTGCCTCGACCTAACAATCACTTTCTAGATGGGGACGCGATCGTGTCTGCAGAATTGCCAGCGGATCATGTTGCGAGCGTTCGGGAGCGAATTCCGAATCGCGATACCAAAACGCTCGATTTCCCCGATAGACCGTTTGAAGGATCCGGTCTGCCGTTCGATTTTTCTGCATCGTTTATGACGCGGTGCAAACCTCGTGCACTTGGCATCGTGGGCGCTACCTTCTCGGTCGTGCAGCGCGCTCCGGCTAACAAATGAGTTTCTTCGGCCCGTTTACACGGCCGCTTTTGAATGAAGCGACGATGCCGGTGATTCGGCAGGCGCTTCAGCGCGCCAGACTCATAGGCAACTTCGCTTTTGCTCAGGGCCTGGTCCAACTGATCGGGTTCGCCAGCGGCATTCTCCTCGTCCGCTGGCTCGACCAAAACGAATACGCCTATTTCACGATCGCCAACACGATGCAGGGCACGATCAATGTGCTCGGAGATATCGGCATCAGCATTGGCCTCGTTGCCATCGGGGGCAAGGTCTGGCAGGACCGCGAACGTTTTGGACAGCTCATCGCCACGGCCCGGCATCTCCGGCGCAAGCTCGGCCTCGTCGCGATCCTCGTCGTCACCCCGATCCTTTACTGGCTCCTGACGCGAAACGGCGCGTCACCCATGTACGCGACGGTCCTGATTGGCGGCATCCTGATCGGGCTCCTGATTCAGTTTTCACTCGGGATCCTGGGCGTGGTGCCGCGATTGCGCTCCGATCTGAAGCGAATTCAGACCATCGATCTGACCGGGGCGATCGTCAGGCTGATCGTCCTCGTGGGCTGCGCGTTCCTGTTCCTGAATGCGGCGGTGGCGGTGTTCGTGAGTGCCATGGCGTTCCTGCTCCAGTTCTGGATGCTCCGCCGATACGCGGCGCGCGTGGTCGATTTGGGCGCGCCGGAGAACGCGGAGGATCGCACAGCGATGAAGGGTTTCATCAAGAACCAGGCTGCGAACGCGGTCTTCTTTTGTCTGCAAGGCCAGATCACGGTTTTTCTGATCAGTTTTTTCGGGAGCCGCGCCGCGTCGGTGGCTGAAGTCGGCGCGCTGGGACGTCTGGCGATGATCTTTACGGTCCTGGGCCAGTTGCACCTCAACGTCTTCGTTCCGGCGTTCGCGCGCTGTCAGACGGCGACCAGGTTGCGCTGGCTCTATTTCGCCATCGTCGGGGGAGTGACGGCATTCTGCCTTGCGGTGATCGCCGCAGCGGCCTTCTTTCCCAACCAGTTTCTCTTCGTTCTGGGGGACAAATATTCACACCTCCAGACCGAACTTCTGCTCATGATCGCGGGCACGGTGATGAATGTGCTCACCGGCACGCTCTGGGTCCTGAACGCATCCAAGGCTTGGATCGCAGGATCCTGGCTTTACATTCCTCTTACGCTTGCGACACAAATAGTGCTTATTCCCTTCACCGATTTCTCCAACGTGACCCAAGTATTGATCTTCAACCTGATCTCCAGCGTGCCGAATCTCCTGTTGAACATGGTCCTGAGTTATCGCGGATTTCGTAATTTCGAATCCGCGGCCTGATGGACGCGGCCGAACGAACACCGGTCCTGGAGCGTTGGAACGCGACGGCCCGGGATTATCCGCAGCGGAACATCGCCGAGCTTTTTGAAGCGGAAGCGCAACGCCGGCCGGACGCGGTGGCGGTAGTGTTCGGCCCGGATCAGATCATTTTCTCGGAATTGAATCGGCGCGCCAACCGCCTCGGGCGCCATCTCCAGGCGCGAGGTGTGGTTCCCGATACGCCGATCGGTCTCTACCTCGAAAGGTCCATCGAGATGATTGTTGCGCTCCTGGCCATTTTGAAAGCCGGCGGCGCCTACGTTGCCCTCGATCCAACCTATCGCCCGGAGCGTCTCGCGCTGATGCTGGAAAATGCCGATGTCCCGCTGCTGCTGACCGAAAAACGGCTGAAGGACGGTCTGCCCGATTACAAGGGCACGCTGGTTTTTGTGGATGAGCAACCCGCTGCGATCGATCGGCAATCGAGCGAGAATTTCAGCAGTGGCGCCGGCATCGATCATCTGGCCTACCTCAGCTACACTTCCGGCTCGACCGGAGTGCCCAAGGGCGTCGCCATTCCGCATCGAGGAGTGGTCCGGTTGGTGAAGTCCGGCGGATTTGCCGAGATGGGTGAAGGCGAAGTGTTTTTGCAGATGGCGCCGGTGGGCTTCGACGCATCCACGTTTGAAATCTGGGGCGCGCTGCTGAATGGCGGACGCCTGGTGGTGATGCCGCCGGGGACGCCTTCTCTGGAAGAATTGGGCCTCGCGCTCCGCCAAAACTCGGTCACGACGCTTTGGCTTACCGCCGGATTGTTTCATTTGATGGTGGATGAGCGCCTGGACGATTTGCGCGGCCTGCGCCAGCTGCTCGCTGGAGGCGACGTGCTTTCGCCCGAGCATGTTCGCCGCGCGGTCGAGGCTTTGCCCGATTGCAAAATCATCAACGGCTACGGACCCACGGAAAACACAACCTTCACCTGTTGCCACACGATCGATCGGGCCGATGCCGGTCAGGGCGCGATACCGCTCGGTCGGCCCATCGGGAACACAACGGTCTATATTTTGGACGAAGCGATGGAGCCCGTTCCAGTAGGCGCCACCGGCGAGATGTATCTCGGAGGCGACGGCCTCGCGCGGGAATATTGGCGGCAACCGGAACTGACGGCGGCTAGTTTTCTGCCTGATCCCTTCAGCAAAACGCCCGGAGCGCGGCTCTACAAAAGCGGTGACCTGGGCCGCTGGCGGACCGATGGCGTGATCGAATTTGCCGGGCGGAGGGATGATCAGGTCAAAGTCAGTGGCTACCGGATCGAGCTTGGCGAGATCGAAACGGCGCTTCGGCAGCACGAGAAGGTCCGCGACGCCGCGGTCGCCGTGCGAGAGCGGCGGGCGGGCAGCAGGGAGTTTGTTGCTTACGTGATTCCGGCGGCCAGACCGGAGCCATCGGCGGACGAATTGCGTGAATTTCTGCGGCGAACGCTCCCGGACGCGGCGATTCCGGTCGATTACGTTTTCGTGGAGGTGTTCCCGCTCACGAGCAACGGCAAAGTGGACCGCAGCGCCCTGTCCGACCTGGGCAGGCCCTCCGCCCGAACCTCCGCCCCGCCGCAAACCAATCTCGAACGCACCATCTCGGCCCTCTGGCGGGAAGTTATCGGCCATCCGGACGAAATCGGCGTGAACGAAAACTTCTTCGACCTGGGCGGAAGCTCGCTCCGGGTCATCGAGGTCCATGCCCGGATCGAGCGCGCCGTGCACCGCTCATTTCCGCTGACGGCGCTCTTCCAATATCCCACCATCCAAACCTTATCGGCCTTTCTCGACTCCGAGGGGCACATTGGCACAGACTTTGCGGGAATAAACGAACGCGCACTCCGCCAGCGCGTCGCTCGCGCACAGCGGCAGGAGTTGCGCACCCGGAAATGAACCATTCTGAACCATCGCTCGACGGCATCGCCATCATTGGTTTGGAGGGCCGTTTTCCAGAGGCGCGCAACGCCGCGGAATTCTGGAAAAACCTCGTCGAAGGCAAGGACTGCATCACCCGTTTCACCGACGATCAGCTCGCCGCGTCCGGATACGACCCGAAAGCGTTGCGAGCGCTGCCCGGCTACGTCGCCGCGCGCGGATTGGTGGACAAGCCCGAGTGGTTCGACCGCGCGTTCTTCGGCATCCCGACCAAAGAAGCGGAAGTGATGGACCCGCAGCACCGAGTCTTTCTGGAGATCGCCTGGGCCGCGCTCGAAGATGCCGGCTGCGACCCGTCCACTTACCCCGGTCTCATCGGTCTCTTCGCCGGCACGAGCAACAGCACTTACTACCCTTATTTTGTCCGGCAACGCCGCGATCTGATGGAAACAGTCGGCGTCGTCAGCGCCGTGATCGCTAACGAGAAGGATTTTCTGACCAACCGGGCGGCTTACAAACTCGGCCTGCGCGGGCCGGCGCTGAACATCCAGACCGCCTGCTCGACTTCCCTGGTCACCGTCTGCGTCGCCTGCCAGAGTTTGCTCGATCACGGTTGCGACATCGCGCTGGCCGGCGGCGTTTCGCTCACGTTTCCCCAGGATCGCGGCTACTTTTACCAGGAAGGCAGCATGACCTCGCCGGATGGTTGGTGCCGGCCCTTCGACGCGGCGGCGAGCGGCACTGTTTTTTCCAGCGGCGCCGGCGTCGTAGTCCTCAAACGGCTCGCGGATGCGATCGCCGATCGCGACCAAATCTACGCCGTCATCAAAGGCCAGGCGCTCAACAACGATGGCTCTTCCAAAGTCAGCTTCGCCGCGCCCAGCGTGAGCGGACATACCGAAGTCATCGCGCTCGCGCAAGCCAGCGCCGGCATCACGGCCGACACGATTTCCTACATCGAGGCGCATGGAACTGCCACGCCGCTCGGCGATCCGATCGAGATCGCCGGCCTCACGCAAGCATTCCGCGCCACGACTGACGCCCGGCAGTTTTGCGCTCTCGGCTCGGTCAAAGGAAACATCGGACATCTCGACGCCGCTTCCGGTGTGGCCAGCCTGATCAAAACCGCGCTCGCGCTGCGCCATGGGCAGATCCCGCCGAGCCTCCATTGCCCGACGCCGAATCCGGCGCTCCACCTTGAAGAAAGTCCGTTTTATCTGAACACCGAGTTGCGCCCGTGGCCGCGCGGGAAGACGCCGCGCCGGGCGGGCGTCAGTTCCTTCGGTGTCGGCGGAACCAACGCTCACATTGTTCTGGAAGAGGCGCCTGAAACGCCGCCAACGGGCGCGAGTCGCGCCGCCGAAGTGCTGGTCCTTTCCGCCAAGACCGCGGCCGCGCTGGAGAAGAAAGCCGCGGACCTCGCCGAACACCTGGAAGTTCAGGCCGATCGATCGCTGGCCGATGTCGCTTTCACCTTGCAAACCGGACGCCAGGTTTTCCAGCACCGGCGCGCCGTGGTGGCACGGACGAACGCGGAAGCGATCACTGCATTGCGCAGCCCCGCGAAAATTCACCGCGTCGAGGATCGCCGCGATACCTCGGTTGCTTTTCTGTTTCCTGGACAAGGCGCGCAGTACGCGCGCATGGGGGCGCAGCTAAATGAATCCGAACCGGTCTTCCGCGACGCGCTCGCCGAATGTTCCGAACTGCTCCGCCCGGAATTGGGACTCGATCTGCGCGACCTGCTTTTCTCGACCGACGACGACGCGAAAGCCCGCCTGCGCGAAACGCGCTTCACCCAGCCGGCGATCTTCGCCATCAGCTATTCGCTGGCGCGGCTCTGGATGTCGTGGGGATTGAAACCCGTTGCGCTTATTGGACACAGCGTGGGCGAGTTTGTGGCGGCCACGCTCGCCGGAGTTTTCTCGCTCGCGGACGCGGCCCAGCTTGTCGCCGCGCGTGCGCGCCTCGTCCAGGAGTTGCCCGGCGGCGCGATGCTCGCGGCGCGGCTGAACGCCGAACAGGCAGCCGAGTTCTTGAACGAGGAGGTCGCGCTCGCCGCCGCCAATTCCCCTCGCCTCTCCGTGCTTTCCGGTCCGTTCGAGGCCATCGCGAAGGTCGAAGCGATTTTCACCGAGCGCGGCATCGCGGCGCGCCGGCTCGATACCTCACACGCTTTCCATTCGCCCATGGTCGAACCGGCCGTCGAGCGGTTTGCCAAGCTGGTCCGCGCGATCGAACTCCGCGCGCCGGCGCTGCCGATTGTTTCCTGTGTGACCGGCGATTTCCTGACCGCTGAGCAAGCGACCGATCCGCAATATTGGGCAAACCATTTGCGCGCGACCGTCCGGTTCGCCGACGCAGTCGGCCACGTCCTCGGGAAAGATTGTGCGCTGCTCGAAGTCGGCCCCGGCCAGACGCTCGCACAACTCGCGCGCCAGCATTCAGCGAAGACACCGCGCCACGAGATCGTGCATTCGCTCGCCGAAGAGACGGACGAGAATGAAGCATTGGCGACCGCGCTCGGCCGGCTCTGGCTCGCGGGCGTTCCGATCGGCTGGCAATCGTTGTCGCCCGGGCAGGTTCGCCGCCGCGTTTCATTGCCCGCATATCCCTTCGAGCGTCAACGATACTTTGCCGACCTGCCCGCTGGGCAGCCTTTGCCCCTCACGACAGCCGCGGTGGATGGCGAACCGCCCGTGGAAGAGGTGGCCGCATCATCCGCCCCCGCTCGCGCGGAAACGCCAATCGCTTCGCCATCCGAACCGATCGAACAGCCCGCCGGTGACGACGACTCCATGCTCGCCGAACTCCGCCAGCTTCTCGGCGACCTGTCGGGCGCTGATCTGGCCACCGCGCCCGTGAACGCGAGCATCCTCGAACTGGGCTTCGATTCGCTCATTCTTTCGCAAGCGGCCCTGATGCTCTCGCGCAAGTTCGGCGTGCCGATCAGCCTGCGCCAGTTACTCAAGGACCTCGGCACGCTTGAAGCCCTCGCGGCTCATCTCGTCGGCGGTCGCAAGGCCCGGGTGCAAACCGCCGCCGCGCCGGCGGGGACGGCGAAGGAAAAGACAAGCTCGAATGGAACCAAGAGCTCCAGCGTGGTGGCGCACGGTCCCTTCCGGCCAGTCCAACGGCAGCTCGGTGCAAAGTTGACCGGGCGCCAGCAGCGTTGGCTCGACGACTTCATCATTCGATACAACACGCGCACCGCCGCCTCGAAGCGTTACACGCAGAGGCACCGCCGCCATCTGGCTGATCCGCGCGCGGTCGCCGGGTTCAAGCAGGAGTGGAAAGAAATTGTTTACCCGATCGTGGTCGAACGTTCCGAGGGCGCGAAGCTCTGGGACATCGACGGGAACGAATGGATCGACATCACCCTGAGTTTCGGCGCGGCGATGCTCGGCCATCAACCGCCGTTTGTGGTCGAAGCGATCACGGCGCAGCTCGCGCTCGGCATGGAGATCGGTCCGACCTCCCCGCTCACCGGCGAAGTCGCGGGCCTGCTTTGCGAGCTGACCGGCATGGAGCGCGCCGCGTTTTGCAATACCGGGTCGGAAGCGATGTCCGGCGCAATGCGGATTGCCCGCACCGTCACGGGCCGATCGCGCATCGTTTATTTCCGCGAGAGTTACCACGGCATCGCCGACGAAGTGTTGGGCCGCCCGACTGGAAGCGGTGTCATGCCCATCGCGCCCGGCATACCGCCCGAGGCGGTGGCCAACGCCCTTATTCTAGATTACGGCGATCCGGGCTCGCTGGAGATTATCGCAGCCCATGCCAACGACATCGCGGCCGTGCTCGTCGAGCCGGTGCAAAGCCGGCGGCCGGGCTTGCAGCCGCGCGAGTTTCTGCACGAACTCCGGGCGCTGACCGCGCGGGAAGGCATCGCGTTGATCTTCGACGAAGTCATTACCGGATTCCGCTGCGCCCTCGGCGGCGCCCAGGAACACTTCGGAGTGAAAGCGGACATCGCGACCTACGGCAAAGTCATCGGCGGCGGGCTGCCGATCGGCGCCATCGCGGGACGGGCGGGATTCATGGATGCGTTCGATGGCGGTCATTGGAGTTTCGGAGACGGTTCGTTTCCGGAGGCGGCGGTTACGTTTTTCGCCGGCACATTCGTTCGCCATCCTCTGGCGCTTGCCGCTGCGCGCGCCGTGCTCACCCATCTCAAGCAGAACGGCAACGCACTCCAGCAAACACTCGGCGATCAGACGGCGCAGATGCTGGTTCGCGTGAACGAGGGACTCACCGGCTCTCCGTTCGAGGCGCGGCATTTCGCTTCGAACTGGCTGCTGCATATCGCGCCTGAGTTCAAATATTCCGCGCTGCTCTTCGCGCTTCTGCGCCATCGCGGCGTCCACCTTTGGGAAGGCCGCCCGTGCTTTCTTTCGACCGCGCACACAGCGGCGGATGTCGATAAAGTTGTCACGGCGTTTGGCGAGAGCGTCGGCGAGTTGGAAGACGCCGGATTTTTCTCCCGGAAGAAATTCACCCCGGCCGTCCCGGGCACTCCGGCGGCAGCGAACGAGATGCCGCTGACGGAATCTCAGCAGGAGGTTTTGCTCGTTTGCCAGCAAAGTCCCACCGCCAACTCGGCCTTCAACGAAACGTGGACGCTGCAACTCAAAGGCCCGCTGGACCCCGCGGCGTTGCGGCGGTCGATCCAAACGATCGTCGATCGCCACGACGCTTTGCGCAGCACTTTCAGCGCAATGGATGAAACCGTAGCGATCGCCCCCACCCTGCCGTTGGAGACGCCGTTCACCGATCTTTCAATGCTGAGCGATGAGAAACGCGACACCTGCTTCGCTGCGATGCGCGCCGCGGAAGGCGGCCGGATTTTTGACCTCACGGCCGGTCCAATGCTCGCACCGCAGATCGTCAAGCTCGGCGAGGAAGAGCATGCCCTGATCTTCAACGCGCATCATCTCGCCTGCGACGGATGGTCTTGCGACATCTTCCTGCACGAACTCGCGACGCTTTACTCGGCCGCGCGCGAAGATCGCACGAATGCGCTCCCGGCCGCGATGCAGATGCGCGAATACCAGCAATGGGAAGCGGAGATGCTGCGCTCGCCGGAGTTCGCCGGAGAAGCGGAGTTCTGGCTCGAAAAATATCGCGTGGTTCCGCCTCCGCTCGAATTGCCGGGGGATCGTCCTTATCCCGCGCAACGCAGTTATCGCGGCGCCAGCGAGGTTATTGTTTTCCCCGGCGATATGCTGCCGGCGCTTGCCCGGGTCGGCGCTCAACGCGGCGCGACCCTGTTCTCCGTCCTGCTCGCTGCTTACGAAACGCTGCTCTTCCGGCTGAGCGGCCAGAGCGATTTCGCCGTGGGCGTGCCTTCGGCGGGACAAAACAATGCGCCAAATGGCGACCATCTCGTCGGCCACTGCGTGAATATGCTGCCGATGCGGGCGCAGCTCGGAGGCGCGCAAACATTCGCGTGCTTGCTCAAGGAAACGCAGGACACGGTCCTCGAAGCGTTTGAAAATCGGCGCGCCACCTTCGGCTGGCTCCTGCAAAATCTCGCGTTGCCCCGCACGCCGGGCCGCGTGCCTTTGATTCCCGTCACCTTCAATCTCGATCCGCCGCTAAGCGACATCCAGTTCGCGGGTCTGACGCATCGCCTGGAAGCGAATCCACGCAGCGCGTTTCAATTCGACCTCGGCCTCAACTGCGACACCGCCGCCGACGGGCTCCGGATCATCTGCAATTACAACACCGATCTTTTCGATGCGGCGACGATCCGGCGCTGGCTCGGACACTTTCGCCACCTGCTCGAAGCCATCATCGCCGATCCCGCGCAGTCGCTCGATCGGCTCCCGTTATTGGGTGACGACGAACGGAAAAAACTGCTGGTGGAATGGAACGAGACGCGCACCAATTATCCACGCAACGCAACGATTCACGAACTCTTCGAAGAACAGGCGGGACGCACGCCCTCGGCTGTCGCGGTTGTCTTTGGGAACGCGCAGCTCAGTTACGATGAGTTGAATCGGCGCGCCAACCGGCTCGCGCGGCGGCTGCAAACACTCGGCGCCGGCCAGGACATTCCGGTGGGCGTGTGCATGGATCGCTCGCTCGAAATGGTGACCGCGCTCCTTGGCATCCTCAAAGCCGGCGGGGCTTACGTCCCGCTCGACCCCGGGTATCCGGCGGAACGTCTTGGGATGATGATCAACGATGCCGGCACGCCTTTTATTCTCACGCAGAGCCATCTCGAGAGCAGTTGTGTCGATGCCGCTGGTGAGGTGCTTTGTCTCGACACGGACGAGTGCGCGGACGAAGACGACGCGAATCTCGCACGCGAAGGGAACGCGGACGATCTCGCTTACGTCATGTATACGTCGGGCTCGACCGGGACGCCCAAGGGTGTTGCCGTCACGCATCGCGGCGTGGTCCGGCTCGTGAAGGAAACGGATTACGCTTCCTTCTCCGCGGAAGAAATATTTCTCCAGCTCGCGCCGATTTCCTTCGATGCTTCCACGTTCGAGATTTGGGGCGCGCTCCTGAACGGCGCGAAACTGATCGTGATGCCACCCGCGCCGCCGTCCCTGGAAGAAATCGGCAGCGCTATTCGCGACCACGGTATCACCACGCTCTGGCTTACGTCCGGACTGTTCAACGCCATGGTCGATGAGCGTCTGCCCGATTTGCGCCCGCTGCGCCAATTGCTGGCCGGTGGCGATGTGCTTTCCGTGCCGCATGTGCGCAAAGCCTTGCGCGAGCTGACCGGGACGCGCCTCATCAACGGTTACGGTCCGACCGAAAGCACGACCTTCGCCTGTTGCCACACCATTGCGCCCGAGGCGCCTTTCGATGGCTCGATTCCGATCGGCCGGCCGATCGCCAATACCACGGCTTACATTCTCGATGCCCAACTCCAGCCGGCGCCGATCGGCGTGACGGGTGAGTTGTTCCTCGGCGGCGATGGATTAGCGCGCGGTTACTGGCGCAGACCGGAACTCACGTCGGAAAGATTTATCGCCGATCCCTTCGCGAGCGAACCGAATGCACGTCTTTACCAGACAGGCGATCTGGCGCGCTGGCGCGGCGATGGGACAATTGAATTTCTCGGACGCGCGGATTCGCAGGTGAAACTGCGCGGGTTTCGGATCGAGTTGGGCGAGATCGAAAACGCGCTCAGGCGCCAGGCCGATGTGCTCGATGCTGCCGTCGCCATGCGTGAAGACGCGCCGGGCGAGAAGCGGCTCGTTGGTTATGTCGTGCGTAAGCCGGCGGCGGCGGTCGAGCTGTGGCCGTCATCCTCCTGCAGCGGCGGCGATCCGTTTTACGACGATGTGCTTTACAACGCGATGGCCTCCGACAAATCGCGCCAGGATCTGTATGAGCGCGCCTTTCAGAAGCTCGCCCGCGATAGCGTGGTGGTGGACATCGGCACGGGCCGGGATGCATTGCTGGCGCGCCTGGCGGTGGAGGCGGGGGCGCGCAAAGTCTATGCGATCGAACTCCTGGAGCGTCCGGCTCAGCAGGCGAAAGCGCTCGTGGAAAGTCTCGGCCTAACGAATAAGATCGTCGTCATTCACGGACGCTCGCAAGAGGTTGAGCTGCCGGAAAAAGCGGACCTCTGCGTTTCGGAAAACGTGGGCCACATCGGCGGGGCGGAGGGTTGCGACGTCCTACTGCATGATGCCCGGCGTTTCCTCCAGCCTGATGGCGTTTTTGTTCCGCAGCGCTGCGAAACGCATGTCGCCGCGATCCAATTGCCCGACGACTTTTTGCGCGACCCGGCCTTCGCTGCCGTGGGCGCCAACCACGCCGAGCAATCCTGGCGGAGCGCGGGGTACAAATACGATTTGCGCCTCTGCGTCACTGGCGCGTCGCGCGAGATGTTGCGGTCCACCTCGAGCGTCTTCGAGGACGTTGACTTCACCCAGGACCCCGTCGGCCGCTACGAACGCGATCTTCGGCTGCAAATCACCATGACCTCAAGGATCGACGGGTTCCTGCTCTGGTTGAACCTCGAGGCGGCGCCCGGAGAAACGCTCCAAACGCTCGACCGTAACGACACCTGGCTGCCCGTTTACCTCCCGGCGTTTTATCCAGGCATCGATGTGAGCGAGGGCGATGAGATTGTTGCCACCGTCCGCGGCAAACTGGCCAAGAACGGCCTCAACCGCGACTACCGGATCGAGGGCCATATCCGGCGAGAGGACGCAGAAATTCCGTTTTCCTTCGACTCCTGGCACTACAAGCGCGTTTACAAGAGTTCACCTTTTTACGAGCGGCTCTTTCGTGGCGACGCCATTCCGGTCACGCGGGAGATGGAATCGTCCTCGCAAACGGCCCATCTGGCGGAACTCAAGAATCATTTGCCGGAGTACATGGTGCCCTCCGCCATCGTCACCCTGCCGGCGCTCCCACGAACTTCGAACGGCAAGCTCGACCGAACCGCGTTGCCCGCGCCGAGCCCGGCTGCCGCAAAGGCCGGGAAGAGCTTTGTTGCGCCGGCCACGGAGCTGGAGGAAAAAGTTGCCGCCATCTGGGCGGCGGTTCTTGGCGTGGAGCAGGTCGGGACAGAGGATAATTTCTTCGATCTGGGCGGCCACTCGTTGTTGGGTCTGCGCCTGGTCAACCAGTTGCGCGAAGCCCTGGGCGAGCACGTGCCGCTCGCCGTTGTTTTCGAAGCACCCACGCCGGGCGCCATGTCGGAGCTGCTGGAAAAAAATTATCCCGTCGCGATTGCGCGCTGGACCGGAAAAGCGGCGGACCTGTCCCGATCGGCCCGGAACGGTTCAGAGCGAGCAGCCGTGGAAATCACCACTAACGGGCACCGAACGGTTCCGCCGGGAGTGGAGCCTGGTCCCGCCAAACCAGCCGCCTCCCCGGGCACACTGGCGCCGATCGTGCCAATCAACCGCGAATCCCGCCGTGCGCGCCGACCCTGACCTGAATTTGGGAGCAACCGGTGCGTTATCACGTCGCAAGAGTGATTTGTGTGTTGCGTTGTCCCCTGAGAACGGCGTAAGGCCTGATGTCCACGTGAGCCGTAACGGTCCATCCCGCGCCTCAGTTTTCGCCCCGGTCGCATCGGAGGCCGAGGCGGAGTCCGCCATCGCCGCCGACGCACGAGGCGACGACGAGAGTGTTTTCGTCTTTCCGGCTTCTCCGGCGCAACGGCGGTTCTGGCTGCTGGATCAACTGCAACCGGGTGGCAACCCGGCCCTCAACCTGTCGCTCGCCCTCGGTTGGCACGGACCGCTCGACCAGTCTGTCCTGCGACGCGCGCTCAATGAAGTCGTCGCCCGCCATGAAGCGCTCCGGACTACGTTTGATTACCAACGCGGCGAGCTGCGTCAGTTGATTGCTCCATCTGTCGTGCTCGAGCTGCCGTTGCTAGAGGCGCGTGATTTTCCCGGCACGGCCAGCGCCGATCTTCCCGCGCGGGTGAGGCGCGAAGAAGCGCAGCAGCCTCTGGATTTGCTGGCGGGACCGCTGGTTCGCGCGCGGCTCCTGCGCCTGGCGCCGGACGAACATTTGCTCCTCCTCACTGTTCATCACATCGTGTCAGACGGTTGGAGCAATAGCATCATCCTCCGTGACTTATGCTCGTTTTACACGTCTTTTACCGACAACACTCCGCTCCCGTTGCCTGAGCTGACGCTCCAGTTCGCCGATTTCGCTGACTGGCAGAATGCGCGCCTGGCCGCGGATGATTTCGCTCCCCAGCGCGAGTACTGGCGTCAGAAACTGGCCGGCGATTTGCCCGGCCTTGATCTTCCCTATGACCGGCCGCGGCGCGCCGCCCTCAACGTTTCCGGCGACGTTCGCTCGCGCTTGCTCCCGCCCGAATTGGTTCGGGCGGCGACAACCCTGGCCGCCAGTGAGAGCGCCAGTCCGTTCATGATTTACTTCGCGGTCTTTCAGGTGCTGCTCCATCGCTACACCGGCCAGGTCGATTTTTTGGTTACCTCGCCCAGCGCGAATCGCGACCGGAGGGACTTCGAGTCGCTCGTCGGCCTCTTTGTCAATCCGTTGCTCTTGCGCGCCGACCTGCGGGGCGATCCGAGCTTCCGCGAACTCCTCGGCCGGGTGCGCGCCGGAGCGCTCGAAGCATTCTCGAACCAGGACATCCCCTTTGAATCTTTGCTGGACGAATTCCAGGCCGCCCGGCTTCAGGTGAATTTTCATTATGACGGGGGCCTGCAACAACCGGCCACCCTGCCTGACGGAGTTACCCTCAAATCGGTTCCCGCGGTGAGCGCTGGCACGGTCTACGAGCTGAGCGCGTCGGTCCTGGAAGACGGAGGTGACCTGCGTTTGGAGCTGGAATACAACACCACTCTCTTCGACGCGGAAACGATCGACCGAATGCTCGGTCATTACCAGACGTTGCTCGAAAACGTGGTCGCCGACCCCGCGGCTGCGATTTCCAAGGCGCCGCTGTTGACCTGCGAAGAGAGACAGCAACTCGGCCTGGAACCCGGTCCGCTCGATCTGCCCACGTCGGAAGCCCTCGATATTCGCGCACCCCTGGTGGAGCGCGTCATGGCGAAGCCCGACGCGGTCGCGGCCCGGCACGGCCGCCGCGAACTCAGTTGCGCCGAGCTTCTGGCCCGAATGGAAAGCGCCCGAAATGCAGACAAAAGCGACCGCGCTCCGTCTGATCTCGATCAGGCGGCGATGTGGGTCGCCCATTGGCGCGCTCGCGTCGAGACGCCGCCGCCTGTCGTCAGGGCCAGACCGCCCGCGGTCGAGGCTTCCATCGCCGCCGCCTCTGTCGCGTTGCGCGAATGGGCCGGCCTGGACGATCGCGATCGGATCGCTTCCTGCACGGAGGCGGGCGTAGCGGCAACTGAAGAAATTGGCGCAGCTCTGCTCGCGAATGCGTTGCTGGTTTATCCTACTCCCGGTCTTCTCGTGGAACCGCCGGCGGCACTGGCCGCGTGGTTGGAAACCGAAAATATTTCGGTGGCATGCATGGCCGCGGCCACCTGGAACCGCTTCGCCGCCGTCCTCGCCACCCGCAAGGTGCGCAAGCCCGCGAAATTGCGGCTCGTGCTCGTGACCGAAGGCGAGCCGGGCGAAGGCAGTTTCGGCCGCGTCGTTCGTGACGACGGAAAAAATGGAGGCGTGTGGGTGAGCAGACGGACCGTGCTGGAAAGCGGCGGCGCCACGATCGCGCTGGACAATCAGCCTTTGCCGTTAACGACCCGCCGGCTTCACATCCGTGACCCTCGCTCCAGCCAGCCATTGCCCGCCGGGGTGATTGGCGAACTCTTCGGTTCTGAGGATCCGGGAATGCAAACGTCTCTCGGGCAACTCGCGCGGTGGTTGCCTGGTGGCTTGCTCGATCGCCTGGGCCCCGCCAACGAGCAAAGCTACGCGCGGGGATTCCGGCTCGATCCACGGCGTGTCGAGACGGCGCTGTGCGCCGGGCCAGGCATTCGACACGCGCTCGTTCGGCCAGCCTCCGGCGAGCCAGGCGCCCGCTTCGTTGCTTATGTTTTGCCCGACGTCGCAGGCAGTCCCCTGCCGAGCGATGACGCGTTACGCGAGTCTTTGCACGAGCAAGGTCTGCCGCACCAGGCAGTGCCCGCTCTTTTCATCGCGATGAAGGAGATCGCGTTGTCTCCGGACGGCCATTTCGATCGCACGGCCCTTCCTCCGATTCCGCAAGGTGAACTCGGCGCCTCCCACGAGCCGGTGCAACCTTATATCGGCCTCCAACTTCAATTGATCGCCATTTGGGAGGACGTGCTCGGCGTGCGCGGGATCGGAATCCGCGACGATTTCTTTGAGCTTGGCGGCAATTCGCTGCTGGCCATGCGGATGCTGCAACGAGCGGAACTCGCCTGCGGCAAGGTCATCCTCCCTTCCGCGCTCTTCCGCAATCCGACCGTCGAGCACTTGGCAGGTGAGATCGCTCGCGAGGTGATTGACGAATCGCCGACTCTTCTCCGCGTCAACGATGCCGGCAGCGGCACCCCATTTTTTTACCTGCACGGCGATCTTTCCGGCGGCGGATTCTACAGCCTGAAGCTTTCGCGCGCCCTGGGACCGGACCAGCCTTTTTATGTTCTCCCGCCCCAGGATATCCGCCTGCTTCCGGCGGCCCCGAGCATCGAGGAAATGGCTGCCGCGCACCTGGCTGCGTTGCGCGCCGTGCGCCCGAAGGGACCGTATGTCATCGGCGGATTTTGTATCGGCGGCCTGGTCGCCTACGAGCTGGCGCAGCAGATTGAAGCCGGCGGCGACGCGGTCGAAATGCTGCTGGTGATCGACGCGGCGCCGGAAGACAAAGGGTTGCGCGCACTTCGCTGGCTGGCCGGGGCCTGCGGCGCCCTGTTTCGCCGGGACGATCATGCGACAGTCGACCAATTCGGGAGGTGGGTTCTTTGGCGCGGACGGCTCAGCCGCTGGTATGGATTGAATGTGCAGGCCCAGGCGCGCATTGTCTTCCGCCGCGTTTCCCATCGATTCGTGCGCGTTTACGAAATATTGCGCCCCCGTTTCCGTCGCGAGTCGAACCAGGCGGCCGCTCCGGCGCAGGCAAGCGCCCCGGGCCGGCGCGAACGCGACGTGCCGTCGGCATTTCTCTGGGCGTCAGCCCGCTACCGTCCGCGGCCCTATCGCGGGGCGGTCGCATTGTTGCTTTCCGAGGACGTGGTGCGCCGTGGCCGGAACGTGGTGGGCGAGTGGCAGGAACTCGCTCCAGACGTAACGATGCACCCCTTGATCGGCAGCCACCTGGAATGCATCACCGCGCACGTCGATACCCTTGCCCAAACGATCGAACGCTGTCTCCAGGACACGGCCGCAAGTACGCGTGCGCCGCGGGAAGATTCGTCCCGGCTGTAACGGTCCGCAGTTTGCCTCCTGTTCCATGCCTCTCTCGCAAACACCCGACACGTCTATCAGCGGCGTCCAGGTCTGGACGGCGCACCTTGATTCCATTTCATCCGAAGAGCTTGAACAGTTAAGCGGCGTGCTGGATACCGCGGAACAGGCGCGCGGCGCGCGATTTCATTTCGAGCATGATCGGCGGCACTACCTCGCCTCGCGAGGTCTTCTGCGCCGACTGCTCGGAGCCGCCTTGGACAAGCCCGCCTCGACGCTTGTCTTCGCGTATGGCGCACAGGGCAAGCCAGCTCTCGCGCCTGAATTTTTGCAAGGCCGCATCCTGCGCTTCAACCTTTCGCACTCCGCCGGTTGGGCGATGTTCGCGCTGGCATGGGATCGCGAGCTTGGAGTCGATCTCGAATCCGCTGCTCGCCTCCAGCGCGACGCCGCCGGTTTGTCCGGGCTTGCCGGGCGCATACTTTCGTCGCGCGAACTGTCGATCTGGCAGGCGCTGCCGGATAACGCACGTGAGACCGCATTTCTTCGCGCCTGGACGCGCAAAGAGGCCTACGTCAAGGCGACGGGCAGGGGTTTCTTCGACGAAGTGAACCGCATCGAAGTGGCTCTCGACGCAGCCGCGCCTCAGTCCTCGCTCAGCTTCCCTTCATCTCCGCGGCCAAACGAGACCATGCGAAATTGGACCCTGCACGACATCTCGGCCCCCGCTGGGTTCGCCGCCGCCCTCGCAGTCGAGCAGAAATTGGATTAGTTCGCGTGACGAGCCGCAAAGAGTCATCTCCCTCGTCGGCGCAATTGTGCAGCCGCTTGCAGGTGCCGGCTGGGTCTGCCATCGTGCTGAATGCACAAGGATAAGCCGCCTGGCCCCTTTGATTTCGCCGAGCGATCCATCCGCTATTTGGTCGGCTTTTGGCTGACCGCCGGGCTCGTTCTCAGTATGTTCGTTCATACCGGAATGTTGATCTGGCGGAGTGACTCCGCAGGCCCGAGCAAGCCAGATCCGGCCAAACTCGAGGCCGCTACGGCCGCTCAGCGCGCGGCCGCGGGCAAGGTTCCGCCGCCCGATCCACCCCCCGCTGTTCGATACTGATTTGGCCTTCGGCCGCTGCTCACTCGGACGCGACGGATCGCCGCGGCAGACCGCTCAATTGATGAGATAAGCTTCCAGAAGTCCCACGCCAGGGCCATCGAGACCGCGGACAATCGCGGTATAACTGCCGGGTCCTAACATTGCCAGGACAGCGGACTCGCGACCATCGATCGGAGCCAACCCGGTCGCGAATATTTCGGCGCTATTGGGGGCATCGCTCCAATCGTCATTGCTGGCCAGGATCGCGCCGTTGAAATCGTGCAGCTCCAGGGCCGGATCGCCCAATTCGCCGGTCACGCCGTGCGCGGCCAGCTCAGGTCCGAGCGCGCGCAACAACAACGTCATGGAGACGCTCTGCACGATCAATCCGCCGATCAACACGTCGTCCCCGGCGCCCACGTAGGCGCGGGCGGCAAGATTAAGGAGCTGCGAATTGCCGGCTGGATCCAAATCATAAATTTCGACCAGGCCAATTCCGGTGCTTCCAGCCGTGTCGCGCAGGACCGCGGTAAAATGTCCGGTCGGCAAGGTCGCGATGAGCGCGGCCTCCATATCGCTTCCCGGGGCCAGACCGCTGTTTTCGATTTCCGTCGCCTGTGAGCTCCTCCAGTTATCGTTAAAAAAAATAACGGCGCCGGCTGCGTTGTACAGTTCGAGCATCGGGTCCGCGATGCGGCCCGGCAACGGCACGCCGCCAACTTCAATGGACGGCCCGAGCCCGCGGATGCCGACGCGCTTTGGTTGGCCTTGAATGATAAAGCCGCCGATGCAGACCCGGTCCCCGGTCCCGAGCGTGACGCGGGCGGAGATGTTAGCCAGCCCCGGATTGGACGAACCGATGATGCTGGTGATCCAGCTCAGCCTCGATGAAATGCGCGTGACGAAGAAACCCGAAGGAACTGGTGTATCGCCCGTCACCAGCGTGCCGTCCGATCGATAGGATCCCCGCATGTCGAACAGGGCCGCGCTGTAGGGGCCGCCTCCGTCGGGACCGGAAGCGAACCGGTCCACGTCGGAATTGATCCCGGCGAGTTTCCAGACGCTGCCGTCCTTCAGGAAGACGGCGCCCCCGGAATCGCCATCGGAAATGTGAGCCTCGTGCGGCAATCCGCCCTGATCGAAGAGCACCCGGATCATTCCACCCAGGACGCTGCTGACCTGGTTCTCGCCCCAGCGCTGGACGTTATCGCTCGGTCCATAAAGCCATCCGCGTAATTGTCCGTTGACCACCCGATCTTCGCCGCGCTGCGTGCCTCGCCCAATCACCACCAGATTCTGCCCAAGCTCGTCACTGCGGGTGTAAAGCGGCGCGTAGACTGGAAGCGTCTCCGCGACCCGGAAGATTCGCAGGTCGCTCGCCGGATCGGGGAACGAATCCAAGACCGTGTAATTCACGCCATGAAAAACGAAATGGGGCGGACCGGTTCCGAGGTGTTTGGCCGTGATGAAATAATGCGGAGCGATCGCGGTCCCGAGAAAATTGCCGAACCTTCCCTGGTACTGCCAGCCGCTGCCGGCCAGCGCACCGGTCGGCTCGGTGGTGTTGGCCGCGGGATCGCCGCTCCGGAACAGGAGCACCCCCCGCGCGGCTGGCCCGAAAGACCACAGGCCGGTCGCGATAAGTGCGATGCCCAGCCAACGGGAAAAGAGGAAAGGTATGCGAACGATCATCAACGAATCAGGCCGATTGAAATGATCGTACCACAAGCCGCACCATCTTGGCTACGGACATTCCAACGGGGCGCGAAATCTTCTCGCCTGGAGGGACGCCCGCTGTGGCGTCCCATTCCGCCTTCCCCTAGCGCTGGCTATCGATGAGCGCGCGGCTCGTGGCGATGGCGCTTTCGTCCGGATTTGGTCCGGCTTGAAGTAGTTCGATCGATTTTTCCGCCGCTGCGATCGCTTCCTTCTTGTTGCCCATTTTCGCCAGGATCTGTGCCTTCTTAAGATGCATGAAATAGGCCTTCGGGTTCTTTTCGAGCGCCTGATCGATCCACTTCACCGCCTGAGGCAGGTCCTTGTTCTGGTCCAGATAAAAACTCGCCGCGCTATAGTAAAATCCCGGCTCTTGCGGCTTGCCGCTCTTCACCGCGGCGTCGATGCCCTGGTTTACTTTTTCGATATCGTCCGTGGTCAATTTCACCCGGACGCGTGTCTTATCCCAATCGAGGTAAAGCGTCGCTGAGTTTGCCCTCAAGTCCTCGAACCCGATGGTGAACGTCTCCACCGGCAGGGGCAGGGCCATTGGCTCGGCCGTGATTCGGGCGGCTTCATCGGCCGGCTTGTGATCGGCGAGGCTCTGCGCCTTTAGATTCTTGGAAAGAACGATCGTCCATGCATTTGCGCCGGGAATCGTATAGAGCACATACTCGCCGGCGGGGACCTCCTTGGCGCCCAGCTTGATGGGGCCGCTGGTCTTGATCTTCGTCGGCTGGTTCGCGCCAGTGCGCCACGGTTTGTCGAACAGCACCAAGCCCCCGAAAATGTTCCGATTGTTCTTGTTCGGCCGGGAGTAATCCACTTCCACGTCCGTTAATCCGATCCGCTGTTTCACTACGGCACGCGCACTGGCCGCAGGAAATTCCACCTTTTCCTCGGCCGCGATGAGACTTCCCTGAAACACGATGGCGCCCACGCAGACCAGGGCGGCAAACGCCTTCAAAACAGGCGCAGCCAAGGCCACACCGTCGCGCCGCTCGGAACATTTAGAGATGAAAGGAATTTTTAGCATAAGGATGATAGTAATTTGAAATGGAGCCGGCGTGGCCGCCGGGGAACTAACGGTTGCCAGCCCGCCAAGATACAGGCGCCGGCCGATAGTCAAACAGGAAGCAGCGGCTAGAGCGACTTCCAACCAGCGCAGCAGAACCGGATCGGCCGGTAACGACGCCTTGTCCTCGCGTTACGAGTGAGATTCCAGGGCGGCGTAAATTCGATCAGTTTCATTTTTCAATTCGATCAAGCGCTGCCCCGCTTCATCAAAGTTCTCCAATCGACCAGTGGCTTGCAAGGTTCTGGCGATGTCCCTGGCACGATGCGCGCCGAAAACTCCGAGAGAGCTGAGAAGAGTGTGGGCCGATTTCTCGAGCGCGGGGCCATCGTGCTGAGCGATTGCCTGGCGCATCTGGTCGAGATACGCCGGAGTATGTTCCTTGAACAGGGTCGTCACTCGGTCGAGCAATTCCGTATCGCCATCGAGATTTTCGAGCAAGATCGTGCGACTGAAAGGAAGGCCGGTGATGCTTGCAGAGGCAATCGCGGCGCAGCCGTCTTTAACGATCGATTCGATCGTCTCAAGCAAAAGTTCCTTGGATAATGGCTTCGAGAGATATGCGTCCATGCCAGCGAGGAGGCAGCGTTCCGAATCGCCCCTCATCGCGTATGCCGTCATCGCGATGATGGGCGTGTGATGGCCGGAACCTTCTTCGGCCGTGCGGATTTCTCGCGTTGCCCCGATGCCGTCGAGCTCGGGCATCTGCACATCCATCAGGATAAGATCGGGCCGTTCGAGCTGATAGGAGCGGACCGCTTCCCGGCCATTCTCCGCCAGCGTTATGATGTGTCCCTGCTCTTGGAGCATGCCCACCGTGACCGCCTGGTTAACGGGATTATCCTCCGCGAGAAGAATACGCAGTGCTGGCGAGGCAGGCTTCCCGGCAGCGACAGCCTCCGGCATTGCGTGGGCGGTGGCGCATGGGCTCGCTTTTGTCTCGATCACAGCTGTCTTCGAGATGGGAAAAAGCGCCGTGAAGTGGAATACGCTTCCTTCCCCCGGAGTGCTCTCCACCCAGATCTTTCCGTGCATCTGTTCCACAAGTTTTAGGCAAATTCCCAAACCGAGACCGGTTCCCCCATGGTCCCGGGTCGTGGAGCCATCCGCCTGGACAAACGCTTCGAAAATAAGCTCCTGTTTATCCTTCGGTACCCCCGTTCCGGTATCACGGACAGAAAAGTGCAGGGACACCCCGGCGGCATCACAGTTTTCGCTCTTGATCTCTACCGCGATCTCCCCCCGCGCGGTAAACTTGATCGCGTTATCGACGAGATTAGTAATGATTTGCCGAAGCCGGGCTGCGTCACCCACGAGCGTTTCGGGTATTTGCGGATCGATCCGCACGGAGAGCTCGAGATCTTTGGCGCGAGCTCGGATGCGGAGAGTCTCGAGAGTCTTGCGCACGCAATCGCGCAAACTGAAGTCGATCGCTTCCAACTTCAGATGGCCGGCCTCGATTTTTGAAAAATCGAGGATGTCATTGATCAGACCCAGGAGCGAACGGGCGGAGCTTTGCACCATATCGAGATATGCTCGCTGCTGCCGGGTAAGTTTCGTTTCGAGCGTGAGTTCCGTCATGCCAATGATGCCGTTCATCGGCGTGCGAATTTCGTGGCTCATATTCGCGAGGAAGTCACTCTTGGCGCGGCTATGTGATTCGGCGAGCTCTTTCGCTTCGACAAGAGCGGCCCGGGCCTCGTCCCGGGAACGCTCCAGGCGCGAAACCGAAACCAAAGCCCAGGCAAGAGCCACACAAAAAAGGCCTGCCAGCATGACCGAAAAGACGGCGGTGGCACCTTGAGGAGTAAGAATTCCGGCCTGTTCGCCGCGGAGACGCAACCACCCCATCAGGAGGCTGAGAAGGAAAACCAGGGGAATCAGGCGCCGCACCATGATGCCGCGGATGTCGTCAGCCGCGAAAATCTGGCAAAGATAAGTGTCAGGCCTGGCGAAAAATACTCCGAGGCCAATAAAGACAAAACAAATCGAGACATAAGGGGCCACACGAACCCCAGGCTGCTGACCGTAAAACCAGGTGACCCCATAGCAGTAAGAGGTCACGACCAAAAGGGGAAGAAAGATACCCGGAATAATAAGCGCCTGGGCAAGGGAGACCTTCTTGTAAAAAAGATCCAAAGAGGCAGAGCCTATCCCCGCGATCAGAAGACCGAGGGCGGTAATCTCGTCCATGTTTGGCAGATCAGAGCGGCCAGAAAAAAGCAGCCGATCCGGGGCGGGAGAAAAATTAAACTGCAGATGGGCGAGCTTCGAAAGCGCAAGCAAGATGACAAGATAGGAAAAAAATCGCCCCAACCAAAGAGTCCTGCTGCTCGAGGGCGAAGAACTTGAAAACCAGACACTGGCGGAGGCGAGCATCATCCCAATGGCGGTCAGAGGATTCATCATTTCGCCCACCGGAAGATAATCGGCCATCCAGCCCGAAAAACAGAAGAGAGCGATCCCAAAAGAGAGAACCAAGGCAACACGCGGAAGGTACGCCAGGGAACGGGGTAGGACTCGATAGGCGCTTCCTCGACATGATTCCCGCCGATCGGCGGGTGGCGGATAGGCATTTTCCATGGGGGCGAGCCAGATAACTTCGCTTAGCCCGTTAGCGCGTCAAATATCGCCGCGAGTGGGGATATTCCTACTCCAAGGGTGAAAGCCGATTGGCTTGATTATCGTCTACCACGCCCGCGGCCGCCGGTATTCGCCCATCGCGATCCCGGATGGACACGGTCCACGATCACGGCGTGGTCGCCCGGGGCGCCATCACCTTTGGTTGGGCCGAGAGCGTCCCATTCGGCTCTACCAATACCCAGGAAAGACTCAAAAAAGTGGTGACCTTACTGAAGTTCTGAAAACTCACCGGCTTCACGATGTAGGTCTCGGCCCCTAGCCGGCGGCACTCGTTGATATCCTCATCCCGCTCCGAGATAGTGAGGATGATCACGGGGATATTCTGCGTCCGGCTGTCGCCCTTGATTTCTCTCAGCACTTCCAGTCCGCTTTTTTCTGGAAGATTTAAGTCGAGCAGAATGAGTTGCGGCGGACGCGCCCTCAACCGGTCGGCGTGTGAGCCCCTTGCGAAAACAAAATCAAGCGCTGCCTCCCCATCGTTCACTACGTGCAGAGGATTCGTGATTTGGGCTTTTTTGAATGCATTCTTGGTTAGCTCGACATCTATCGGGTTATCCTCCACCAGGAGAATCTCCAAGGCTTCCCGTGATCCGGCATTCTGGCCCGTTCGCTCGAAAAGGCTCGTGAAAGAAACTTCCAAGGCCTGGGCGAGCTTCTCAACACTCGCGATCGAAGGATTGCGTTCTCCACGCTCTACCTCGGAAACGTAAGTGCGATGCAAGCCTGCCCGGGACGCAAGTTCCTCCTGAGATATGCCCAAGGCATTTCTCTGTTCCTTTATTGCGTTACCCACGCGGAGTTTCAAATCAACCGCCATCATATTATCGCTCATGTGTTCGTCGGACCACTACAGGCTGGGAATGGCAGATGTTTCACTCAGAATGCGAATTAGTAAAGTAGTTGATTTCCCAGAACCTGTTTTTTCTGGCAAATTGTGCCGCCACGAAACCGCAATCATGTTTGCCGGCGTTGGTAATGCCTGGTGCGGGAGACTTTCCTAAGTGGTGGCGTTCGGCGTTGGCCGGGGCTCGATGGCGGGTTTCTTTTTCGCTGCCGCGGCCGCAAGGTTGGCATCCACTTCCGCTGCCTCGAGCGGGTGAATCGCGTGATAGTAGGTGTTGGATTTCGCCAGTTCATCCTTGCGCATGAGCAAAGCGTCGAAGCGTTCGCGCCGGCTGAGCTCGAACACCTTGTCCATCTTGATCGCTTCGAACGGGCAGACCTCGACGCAAATCTGACAGCTCATGCAGACCGAAATATCGATATCGAAGACCTGCGGATAAAACTGCTGCTTGCCCATGTAGTCGGGCTTCTTGTCCTCGCTCTTGACGATGAGGATGCACTGGGGCGGGCACTCCTTCTCGCAAATCTTGCAGGCCACGCAGCGCAAGCCGGCCTCGGCATCGTCCGTGTCGTAGACCAGAAAAGGAAAGTTCCGATAGTTCTCGGGGAGCGCCTCGCGTTCCTCGGGATATTGCACCGTAATGAGCCGGTCCTTCTCGAAGTAACTCCCGATGAAGTTCCGCAGAGTCACAGCCATGCCGTTGAGGACGCCTGAGCCGATCACCGGTCCACCTCCCCCATGACGATGTCGATGCTCCCAAGGATGACCATCACATCGGCCACCGTGTGACCCAGGCAAAGATCTTCCAGGACCGTCAGGTTGATGAAGCTTGGCGGACGCACCCGGTAACGATAGGGATTCGGTCCGCCATCGCTGATCAAATAAAAGCCGAGCTCGCCTTTCGGGCCCTCGATCCGTCCGTACGCTTCACCGGCCGGCGGCTTGAAAGCACGGATCTTCACCTTGGGATTCATGATGGGACCAGCCGGCAATTGTTCCATGGCCTGTTTCAAGATTGCGATGCTTTCGCGCATTTCCAAAACGCGCATCATCAATCGATCATAACAATCACCGTGATCGCCCAGTGGCACGCGAAACTTGAAGCGCGGATAGAACCCATAGCCGTCCACTTTCCGCAGGTCGTAGTTCACTCCGCAGGCGCGCAGCATCGGCCCCGTGATCCCGGCATTGATCGCCAGTTCACCGGAAATTCGGCCGACATTTTGCGTTCGGGCGATGAGGATCTCGTTCGAGACAATCAATCTTTCAAATTCATCGAGAAAGCGCGGGAAAGCGTCGACGACCTTCCGCGCCCGCTCCATCCAACCTGGCGGCAGGTCGCAACGGCAGCCGCCAAAACGCATGTAATCGCACATCATCCGCGAACCGCTGAGCGACTCGAACAAATCGAGAATGATTTCGCGCTCGCGAAAGGCATACATCAGCGGAGTGCCCCACGCGCCCATATCGCTGAGCAGAAACCCGAGAAGCGAGGCGTGGTTTTGGAGCCTGGTTAGCTCCGCGAGAATAACGCGGAGATATTCGGCGCGCTCCGGCACCTCGATGGCGGCCAGCTTCTCCACACTGAGCGCGTAGGCCCAGTTGTTGGTCATCGAACAAAAGTAATCGAGCCGGTCGGTGTACGGCATCGAGCCGAGATAGCTGGTGTTCTCGCCGATTTTTTCATGATTGCGATGCAGATATCCGAAGACAGGTTTGAGCTTGCGGACGACTTCGCCCTCGAGCGCGACGTTCATCCGAAAGACCCCATGGGTCGATGGATGCTGAGGGCCCATCGATATCTCCATCAACTCGCCTTCGAGTCTGGCCGTCATCCCGAGCGCAGTCGAGGGATCCCGTGGCGTTACCGGAAGGGCAGTGCTTCGGGGTCCCTCGACTGCGCTGCGCTCCGCTCCGGATGACATCATGATTGGGCCGTCAGCTTCTCCGCGCCATCCAGTTTCGGCCGCGCGCTGGAATGTTGTTTTGCCTTTTCCAGCACGTCGTCGTGGGCGGTCGGCTCGTATTCGTAATCGTCGGGTTCGCGATAATCTTTGCGCATGGGGTAATCCTCGAACTCATCCCACATCAGAATGCGTCGCAGGTCCGGATGGCCCTCGAAGCGGACGCCGTAGAGATCGAAGATCTCCCGCTCCTGAAATTCAGCGCTGCGATAAATGGGCGTGAGCGACGGCAAGCGCGCGCCCTCGGCGCGGTCGGCCGTCCGCATTCGGATGACGATGGGGCCGTGTTTGTGCGTCATCGAATAAAGGTGATAGACCGCTTCGAGATAGCCGGGAAAAAACTCCTCCTGCGTCTCTTCCACTTCTTTTTCCTCTCCCTCCACGACCTTCTTCACCTTCACTTTCTTCGACACCGTCCGGTCGAGCCAATCAACGCCGGTCGCGTTTGAACAGTGATCGAGTTGAAGCGCCGGATCGTCCCGAAGAAAAAGGGCGATAGCGGCCGCGTGTTCGTTGTCGAGCAGAAGCGACGGTTGATTCGCGGGACCGGGATTGGGGACGATGTCGATCCTGGCCCCGGGCACCGCCGCTTCGGCGCGCGCTTTGATTTCCTCCAAAGACTCCATGTTACAGGTGGATCGCGCGCTCCGCCGCGCGATGCCAGCTAATTTGCGGCTGCGCCGCCATTCTCAACATCGAGCACGGAGCGCTCGATCCACCTTTCCTTCCAGCAATCATCTTTCGACCACCGGCGGATGGAACACGTCCGGATTGCTCGGCGGCTCCAAATCGTGTGCGCCAAAAGCCGGCACCGGAAACTCGCTCGGCTGTTCCCGATCGAGGAACGCTGCCTTGCCATCGCCAGTCAGTTTCTGTGCGTCGATCTTGCGCTGCAATTCCATGAAAGCGTGCAGCAACGCCTCGGGCCGGGGCGGACATCCGGGAATATAAACATCGACCGGGATATAGCGGTCGATCCCTTTCAAAACGTTATAGCCTTGCTTAAACGGGCCGCCCGAAATGGCGCAGGCGCCCATCGAGATCACGTATTTCGGATCGGGCATCTGGTTGTAGAGTCGCACGATCTGCGGCGCCATTTTTTTTGTCACGGTGCCGGCCACGATCATCAGGTCCGCCTGGCGCGGCGACGGGCGAAAGACTTCGCCGCCGAACCGCGCGAGATCGTAACGCGACGCGGCCGTTGCGATCATCTCGATCGCGCAACAGGCCAGACCGAATTGCAGCGGCCAGATCGAATTGCGCCGGCCCCAGTTGTAGAGCTCCTGGGTTGAGGTGACCCAAATCCCCTGTTTTTGCAGTTCGCTGCGAAGACCTTCGTCAACTTGGCCGCTCATCGTGCTTTCGCCCAATCTAGACAGCCTTTGCTCCAGGCCCAAACGAGCCCCTCGATCAGCAGCAGCAAGAAAACCAAAATCGCGATGAACGCTCCGATCGGCAAGCCGGTGAAAGCAACCGCAAATGGAATCAGGAAAACCGCCTCCACATCGAAGATCAAAAAAATGATGCAGTAGAGATAGTAATGCGATTGAAACTGCACTCGCGCTTCTCCGGTCGATTCGACCCCGCATTCGTAGGTCGCATTCTTGGCCGGTCCAGGTTTTGGCGGTTGGAAAAATCGTCGCCACATCCACGCGAGCGCCAGAGGCATCAACGGAAAGACAACCGCAACGCCGCAGAAGATGACGAGGAAAAAATAAGGATCAGGCGTCACGAGTAACCAAGTGAAAGAGAGCCACGGATGAACACGGATTTACACAGATAAGGAAGATACATCTAGATCATTCTTGTCCGTGTTTCATCCGTGTTCCATCCGTGGCCAAATGATTCTGTCTTGCTTAACAAACGCTCCATCGCTTTTCTTCATCGAGCGTGAGCGATTCTTTCGACCAGATCTTTGTTCGTGCCAAGCAGTGGCTCCTCGCGCTTCTGCCGGACGCGCCCGATTGGGTCATCCAAGTCGCTTCGAGCCTCCTGAACATCGCCGCGGTCCTTGGCACGTTCATGATGCTCTTCGCGCTTATCTCGGTCCTGGAGCGGAAAATTCTCGCGCGCATCCAAAATCGCTACGGACCAAATCGGGTGGGACCGTTCGGGCTTCTCCAGCCGCTGGCGGACGGCATCAAGCTGCTCATTAAAGAAGACGTCGTTCCGCTTCGCGCCGATAAGATCATCCATTTCATCGCACCGATCATGATCGCGGCCACGGCGATCCTGGCGCTCGGCGTCATTCCTTACGGCCGGAATATGACCCCCTTCTCGATTGATGGCGGCATTTTGTTTTTCTTCGCGGTCGGCTCGGCCACGGAGCTCGGCGTTTTCATGGCCGGCTGGGGGAGCAATAACAAATTTTCGATGCTGGGCGCGATGCGCGCAATCGCCCAAATGGTCAGCTATGAGCTCCCGCTCATTATCACGGTGCTTCCGGTCATCATGATCGTCGGCTCGCTCTCGGCGGATGCGATTGTCGCCGCCCAGGAAGGCTATGTCGTGGCCGGCATCGTTCCGCGCTGGTTCGTCTTTACTCCGTGGGGCGCGGCTGCCTTTATTTTGTTTTTCGTCTCCGGCCTCGTGGAATCGAACCGCACCCCGTTCGACGTCCCGGAGGGAGAATCCGAAATTGTCGCCGGACACATGACGGAATATTCCGGGTTCAAGTACGCCACCTTCTTCCTGGCGGAATACTTTGGCATGTTCGCCATCAGCGGTCTGGCCGTGACGCTGTTTCTCGGCGGCTGGCATTCGCCTGTTGGCATTCTCCAGTTTATTCCGTCGTATATCTGGTTCTTCGCCAAACTCTCAATCCTCCTCTTCGTCTTCATCTGGATTCGCGGAACGTTGCCGCGTATGCGCGTGGATCATGTCATGGGATTCGCCTGGAAATTCATGCTGCCGATGGCGTTCACCTGCATCATCGCCGCGGCTGTCTGGCATTATCAAAGG
This sequence comes from Chthoniobacterales bacterium, assembly GCA_035556975.1. Taxonomy (GTDB): domain Bacteria; phylum Verrucomicrobiota; class Verrucomicrobiia; order Chthoniobacterales; family UBA10450; genus AV80. The sequence continues at coordinate 25,326 of DATMEN010000021.1, read as the reverse complement.
CACGGCCTGGCCGGTTGGTTTTGGTCGCTGGCTGTTGTCGCGATTGTCTACCTAGGCCTGTCGCGCCTGGTGGATACCAAAAAGAAGTTTGCCCCGCGCACCTATCGCTTCGCCGAATGAGCACTGCTGCTTTCATCGTTATCTCCGTGCTGACGCTGGCCGGCGCGCTCGCCGCCGCGTCACTGCCGAAACTCATTCACGCGGCGCTTTGTCTCGTCGTCGCCTTTGTCGGCATCGCGGCGTTTTTCTTTCTACTCGGCGCGGAGTTTGTCGGATTGGTGCAGGTCTTTGTTTATGTCGGCGCGGTCGCGGTCCTGATCGTGTTCACGATTTTATTGACCCGGCGCGCGGACGAGACGACCGGCGGATTCAACTGGGTTGGCGTGGTGATTTCCGGTGCGGTGTTCGCCGGCTTGCTCTGGGCCATCCTCCAAACGCCATCGCTCTCCGTGGCCGTGCCTCAAATTGAAGCGCTCACCGTGAAGCGGATCGGCGAAGCATTGATGACCGATTACATCTGGCCGCTGCAATGCGTCGGCCTGTTGCTCACCGCCGCATTGATCGGTGGGCTGATTCTTGTCATGGAGGAAAAGCGATGAGGGCCAGACCTCCCGCCCGGGAAGCGCACGCGTCTCGCGTGCTGGCGATGGCGTCCTCGCCATCGCGAACTTTTTGCACCGCCCCTAAGTTTTGCAGCTGTCAGGGAAAGATCGTTTCGGCGAGACGCCGGAACCAACACGCGAGGCGCGTGCGCTCCCCAATCTCATGACCCCAACGCTCTCACTTTTTCTCATCATCTCGGCAGCCTTGTTCTCCATCGGATTGCTCGCCGCGCTGAGCCGGCGTCACGCTATCTTCATCCTCATCGGGATCGAGATGATGCTCGCCGCGGCCAACCTGAATTTCGTCGCGTTCTGGCGTTTCGGCCCGCAACCGCAATCGCCCACCGGCGTGATGGTCGCGATCTTTTCCATCGCGATTGCCGCTGCCGAGGCAGCCGTCGGCCTGGCGCTCGTGATCGCCGTCTATCGCCATTACCGAACAACCAACGTCGATAAACTCAATCAGCTCAAAGGCTGATGAGCGGGCCCTTTTAACGTTGTAACCCTTTTAACTTTGTAACTTCCGCACCATGAATCCCTGGATCGTCACCCATCTCTGGCTGATCCCCGCCGTCCCGCTGGCGGCGTCCCTCCTGATTTTGGCTTTTGCCAATTCGCGGCGCCGGACGGGCGCAGCAATCGCGATCATTGGCCAGCTCGCCGCTTTCACCCTCGCCGTCATTGCCTTCCTCCCGACGCTCGCGGAACCGGGCTGGCGCGCCGTTCACAATATCACCTGGTTCACCTTCGGCGAACACGCGCTGCGCATCGGCTGGGTCCTCGATCCGCTCGCCGCCGCGATGCTCCTGATGATCACCTTCGTCGGTCTGTGGATCTTTATCTTCAGCATCGGCTACATGGCGGACGACAAAAATTTCACCCGCTTCTTCGCCTACCTCTCGTTTTTTTCCGCGGCGATGCTCGGCGTCGTCATCGCCAACAGCCTGCTTTTGCTCTTCGTCTGCTGGGAACTGGTCGGGCTCGCGTCCTATCTGCTGATTGGATTCTGGATTCACAAACCAAGTGCAGCCGCCGCCGCCAAAAAAGCGTTCATCACCACGCGTATCGGCGATCTCGGATTGTTCCTGGGGATGCTCTGGCTCTACAGCGGTAGCGGAACCCTGCTTTTTTATGATGACGGAAACGGCTGCCTCGAGAAGGCCGGACTCCTCGCGCTCGGCGCCGGCGCCACCTTCGTGGCGCTGCTGATTTTCAGCGGCGCGGTCGGCAAGTCCGGCCAATTCCCCCTGCACGTCTGGCTGCCCGACGCGATGGAAGGCCCGACTCCCGTCAGCGCTCTCATCCACGCCGCTACCATGGTCGCCGCCGGCGTGTTTCTCGTGGCCCGCGTCTACCCGCTCTTCTCGTTAGGCGAGATCGATGGCGTGACGCCTTCACTCCTTGTCGTCGTCTGGATCGGCGTAATCACGGCGCTGATGGCTTCGCTCATCGCGCTCGCCCAATCCGACATCAAGCGCATCCTGGCCTACTCCACTGTCTCGCAACTCGGACTGATGATGGTGTCCCTCGGCGTCGGCGGCGTCGCGGCTGGAATCATGCACCTGCTCGCCCACGGCTTCTTCAAGGCGCTCTTGTTTCTCGGCTCCGGCTCGATCATCCACGGCTGTCACCAGGAACAGGACATTCGCAAAATGGGCGGCCTGCGACGGGCCATGCCAGTCACGTTCGTGACTTACGCCATCGGGATGATGACCCTCAGCGGCGTCCCGCTCTTCTTTTCCGGCGCGTGGAGCAAAGAGGATATCCTACACGCCACCCTGCATTGGAGCCGGTCGCCCGTCCCGCATTACCTCATGATGGCCGGCGTGGTCCTGACCGCTCTCTACATGACGCGGCAGATGATCTACGTGTTTTTCGGCGGCCCGCGCGAGGCTTCGGCGCAAGCGCATGAAAGTCCGTCCGTGATGGCCGCTCCGCTGATCGTGCTCGCAGTGTGCTCGATCGGCCTCGGCATCGTGCTCACCCCGGCCTGGCCGTGGCTGCACGACTATCTCACGGGCCAGGCAACGCATTTTGATATGGGGCAATTGATCCAGCCAATGCTTTTCGTTTCGTTTGCGCTGGTGGCTGCGGGCATCGGCCTTGGATTTTTGTTTTATCGCCAGGCCGGAGCGGTCGATCCGCTGGGCAGGACGCTGCCCGCCTTGTTTCGCTTTCTCGAAAACAAAATGTGGTTGGACCAGCTTTACGCGAGCACCGTGGTCGCCGGGAGCGCAATGCTTTCTCGCGCGTCGGATTGGATGGATCGGTTCGTCTGGGACGGCTTGGTGCGCGGGGTCGGCGGCCTCGGACAGCTTTTCGGAATCTTCAGCACAAACGTCGACGAGCGCGGCATCAACGCCGGCGTGGACGAAAGCGCCACCGGCACGCGTGGGCTCGGACGTTTCATGTCCGGCTGGCACTCGGGGCAAGTCCAAACCTACATGGGCGCCGTCGCCGTCGGCATGCTGGCGTTGCTCCTTCTCTACGCATGGCTGGCCTGATCACAGCGCTGATTCTCCTTCCGATTGCCGGCGCTCTTTTCGTCGGCGTTGCGCGCCAGAACTACGCCCGCGGAATCGCTCTCAGCTTCAACGCCCTCACCGCGATCATGGCGTTCGTGTTGTGGCGAAATTTCGACCCGGCAATCACCGGACTTCAGTTGGTCGAACGTCACGCCTGGATCCCGGCGATCGGCGCCGAATACCTCGTGGGCATCGATGGCCTGAGTCTGCTGCTGGTGTTCCTGACCTCGCTCATCTTCCCTTTCGCCTTTTTCGCGCAAGGCGCGGGTCGCGGGTTCTGCGCTCTGATGCTGCTCATGCAAGCGGGGCTTTATGGAACGTTCACCGCGCAGAATTTCGTTCTCTGGTTCCTGTTCTATGAAATGAGCCTGATTCCGGCGTTTCTCCTGATCAAGATCTGGGGCGGCGAAAATCGGGATCGCGCCGCGACGAAGTTCTTCGTTTACACCTTCCTCGGCAGCGTTGCGATGTTGCTCGCGTTTCTCGGAATCTATTTCGCGCGCGGGACGTTCGATTTCGCCAAGCTCGCCGAACTCGGCAGGACCGGCTTGCTCACCGGCAATATGGCGTGGCTTGCCTTCGCCGGAATTTTCCTCGGGCTCGCCGTGAAAGTGCCGCTCTTCCCTTTTCACACCTGGTTGCCTGACGCCTATGAAAGCGCGCCGGTCGGCGTCTCGATGGTCCTCACCGGGGTGCTCTCGAAGATGGGTGTTTACGGCTTCATCCGCCTGTTGCTGCCGCTCTTCCCGCGCGAGATTCAGATCCTTGGTCCCTGGCTGCTCGGGCTGGCAGTTTGCTCGATCGTCCTGGCATCGCTCGCGGCGTGGGCCCAAACAGATTTGAAGCGGATGGTCGCCTATCTGTCGATCAACCACCTGGGCTACTGCATGCTCGGTCTTTTCGCCGTAACGGCGCCGGTGGCGCGGCCGCTGCCCGAAATGCAGGCGGCGTTGAGCGGCGTCGTCATGCAAATCTTCAATCACGGCATCACCGCGGCCGCGTTGTTCTACTACGTCGGATTGCTCGAGCAACGCCGCCGCGCGCGCGGCCTCAACGATTTCGGCGGTCTGATGCAGCGGGCTCCCCTGCTCTGCGGCTGGATGAGCGTCGCCATGTTTTCCTCGCTCGGCCTGCCCGGACTAAACGGATTCATCGGCGAATTTCTCATTTTCAAGGGCTCCTTCGCTCTCGCGCCCTGGCCGACAGCCGTAGCTACGCTCGGCTTGCTCTTCACCGCGATCGTCTTTCTGCGCGCAATGCAGGCGCTTTTCAGCGGTCCGCTCGCGCCGAGCTGCAGCGCTCTCCCCGATCTTCAGCGAAGCGAAAAGTGGATCGTCGTCCCCGTGACCCTGCTCATGTTCGCGCTCGGCATCGCCCCACAATTCATCTTCAACATCTTCAACACCACCGTCATTCAGATGACGCGCCTGTTTGCCTGAGGTTAATGGAATGACGAAAGCAATCATAGCGGTCAAGCAAGCGGCCCAAGTCATCCGATTTCTACGAGGACAGAAAGTCCTCCTCGATTTCGATTTGGCAGCCTTGTATGGGGTCGCGACAAAGGTTTTGAATCAGGCCGTTAAGCGTAATGCCACACGCTTTCCCGGTGATTTCATGTTCAGGCTGACGAATGCGGAGTCGGAGGGTTTGGTATTCCAACCTGGAATATCAAAAGGCGCGGCCCGGCATCAGGTCGATCGTTCAAGGTCACAGATTGTGACCTTGAAACGCGGGAAAAACATCAAGTACCGTCCTTACGCTTTCACCGAACAAGGCGTGGCGATGCTTTCGAGCGTACTAAACAGCGAGCGAGCGGTGAAAGTGAACATCGCGATCATGCGCGCGTTCGTGAGGCTGCGCGAAACGCTGGAAACAAATCGCGAACTCGCGCGAAAATTTGCCGAACTCGAAAAGCGCGTCGGCAAACACGACGACGAGATCGGCGCGATTATCGATGCGATCCGGCAATTGATGGCGCCGCGTGAGAAGCCTCGACGCGAGATCGGATTTCATGTTCGGGAGAAGGCGCCGCCTTATCGAACGCGCAAACTTCGAGCATCTAACAAGCGATGATCGCCTGGACCATTTACATTACGTTCGCCGGCGCGTTCGGGCTGCTCCTCATGCCGCGCTTTTTCGCGCGCTGGATCGCCCTCGCCACGGCCCTCGCGGGCTTCGCGATCAGTCTGCTGGCGTTTTTCCAAACGCCCTATGCCGGGAGCTTCGCCACGGTTGTGCGGGTCCCGTGGGTCCCCTCGCTGGGAATGGAATTCCATCTCGCGGCTGACGGCATCAGTCTGACGCTGGCGCTAGTGACGGGACTGACGGCGGTAAGCGCCGTCCTGTTCTCATGGGAGGTCGAGCACCGGCCTAACGAATTTTTCTTCTGGTTGCTGCTTGTCATCGGCGGGTCGTATGGCGTCTTCCTCAGCGCCGATTTGTTCCTGCTCTTCGTTTTCTACGAGCTGGTCATCGTGCCGAAATATTTCCTCATCGCGATCTGGGGATCGACCAATAAGGAATACGGCGCGATGAAGCTGACCCTCTATTCGTTTCTGGGCGGCGCCCTTGTTTTCCTCGCGATCGTTGCCGTCTATGTCACCGCTGGCAAAAGCAACGTGGCGTCCGCGCTCGATCTTCAACAGCTGGCGCGCTACCAGTTTTCGCCGGAGTTTCAGGCGTGGGCGTTCCCGGTGATGTTCGTCGGGTTCGCCATCCTCGCGGGCATTTGGCCGCTGCACACCTGGGCGCCGACCGGCCACGTCGCGGCTCCGACCGCCGGTTCGATGCTCCTCGCCGGAATCGTGATGAAACTCGGCGCTTACTCCGCGCTGCGAGTGGCGATGAATCTCTTTCCGGACGGATTCCAAAGGTGGCGGGTCTGGATCGCGGTGCTTGGCGTGATCGGAATTGTTTACGCGGCGGCGGTCGCGCTGCGGCAGCGCGATCTGAAATTCGTTATTGGCTATTCGAGCGTTAGCCACATGGGTTTCGTGTTGCTGGGATTAGCCACGGCCAACGTGCTCGGAATCGGCGGCGCCGTGCTGCAAATGTTTTCACACGGAGTGATCGCCGCCCTGCTTTTCGCCGTGGCCGGACGCATGATCTATCGCCGCACCCACACGCGCGATCTCGACGCACTCTCGGAGATGGGGCTGGGCCGCGCGCTTCCGTTCGCTGCCTTCTCCTTCGTTATCGCCTCGGCCGCCTCGATGGGTATTCCGGGTTTTAGCGGCTTTGCCGCGGAAATTACCATCCTCCTCGGCGCGTGGAAGGCTTACCCAATCGCCGTCTGGGTCACCGGCGCCGGCATGGTCCTTGTGGCGGCGTTTACCCTGCGCGCCCTGAAACAGACCTTCTTCGGCGACGCCGCCACCGCAACGTTAGGTGGATCGGCCCCGAATGCTTTCGGGACCGATCCCAGTTATGTCTCGGCTTCGCCGACAATTGTAACATCGAGCGCGGAGCGCTCGATCCACCGGCCCGAGAATCTCAGTCCAATCACCGTAGCGGAGAAATGCGGCGCGGCGCTGCTTATCTTCGCGACGCTCGCCGTCGGCCTTTATCCAAGACTGTTGCTGGACCGGATCATGCCGGCGGTGGAAGCGCTTCGCGTCTTAAATCCGTGAACCCCACGACAATGTACTTCGACCTGTTGAGACTTGCCTTGCCGGAAACGATCGTCGCGGTCACAGCGCTCGCCGTGCTCGCCCTTGGCCTTGCGCGCGGGCGCGGAGCCGGCGTTTGCTCCGCGGTCGCAGCGGCTGGACTCCTTTTCGCCACGGCGGCCGTGCTCATGTTGCCAGAGCAAGCCAACCTCTTTGGGGAAATGCTCGTGATCACGCCCCTGACATCCCTGTTCAAGATCATCTGCCTCGCCCTCGCTTTTTTCACCGTGATCCTCGCCCGCGGCGGCAATACTCCAAATCACCGCGGCGAATACCTCGCGCTGCTCCTGCTCGCCACGATCGGGCTGATGCTGCTCGTCGGCAGCGAAGAGCTGCTGATGATTTTTATTGGGCTCGAACTGACCGGCCTTTCACTTTACGTCATGGCGGGATTCGACAAGGCGGCACCGCGCTCCGCGGAGGCCGGGCTCAAGTATTTTCTTTTCGGGAGCACCGCGAGCGCCTTCACCCTCTTCGGACTAAGCCTCGTCTACGGCATGTGCGGCACGACCGGCCTTTCCGCGATCGGACAGAAGCTTACAGGCGGCCCCGTCCTCCCGCTGCTCGCCGCTGGGATTGTCATGACCCTCATCGGCTTCGCGTTTAAAATCGCCGCCGCGCCTTTCCATCTCTGGGCGCCCGACACCTACCAGGGCGCGCCAATCCCGTCCGCTGCGTTCATCGCCTCCGGATCCAAGGTGGCATCGTTTGTCGTGTTGGGAAAAATTGTGCTGGTCGGGTTCGGGCCCGCCCACGGCAGCGCCGCCTGGCATGCGATGATTGGCGGCTGGGCGCCCGCGCTGGCCGCGCTGGCGGCATTGTCGATTGTAATCGGAAACCTCGTCGCTCTCGCGCAATCCAATGTCCGGCGACTGCTCGCTTACTCGGCCGTCGCCCACTCCGGCTACACTCTGCTCGGGCTCATCGCCGGCAGTCGTGAGGGATTTGCCGCAACGCTGTTCTACACCACGGCCTATGCCTTCACTCTCATCGGCGCGTTCGGTGTCGTTGCGCTCGTGCGCCGTCACACCGGCGGCGACGATCTCGCTCACTTCTCCGCGCTTTGGTCGCGTTCGCCGCTGCTGGCCGGGTGCATGACGATCTTTATGCTTTCGCTGGCCGGCTTGCCGCCGCTCGCAGGGTTTTTTGGGAAATTCTATCTCTTCGGTGCCACGCTGCGTGCCGGCGGGAACCAGGGCCTCCTCTGGCTCGTCGCGCTGGCGCTGCTAGGCAGTTTTGTTTCGCTCTACTATTACCTCGCCGTCCTCAAGGCAATCTTCGTTGATAACCCGGAATTTGGAACCCCGGACCCTGAATCCTTGCCTTCAATCAAACTCGATTTTCTGGAACGGACTTCACTCTCCCTCCTCGGCCTGGCCGTCATCGTCCTCGGAACATTTCCGGACGGCCTGGTTTCATTGATCGCCGCCTCCTTGCCACCTCTTCGGTAGAGCGAGCCGAGGTCTTGCGCGCCAGCTTTCAGAGCGGATCCCGGGGCGCAGCGCTTGTCGGGGGATTGCTTGCCGCGGCGAGGCGAATCGCAAGGACGAGTTTTGGCGCAATCGCCTCTACCTCTGGCCTTTCAAAAGCTTGACTGCGCGCGTCGCTGTGAGGAAAGTCCGCCTTATGAACAAACGAATATCCCTATCCCTGACCGCGTTTTTCGCGGCGGCATCGATCTCTTTCGCGCAAGCCCCGTCGCCGAAGACAGATCCGGCCGCGGCGACCTCTCCCGCCAAACCATCCTTTAACAGATCGGCCGCGAACCCAGTCGCCGCTGCAAGCCCCGCGGCCGCGGTCGCAGCAAGTCCAGCCACCGCGACCACCGCGACCACTACGGCATCGAGCCCGCCTGACATGGCAAAAATGATGGAAGTCATGACGGAAATGGGAAAAGTGGGCGAGAATCACAAGCTCCTGGGCGAACTGGCCGGCAATTGGACCTATGCCCTCAAAATGTGGATGGATCCATCGGGCAAGCCGCAGGAATCAAAAGGCACCTCGACCCGGAAAGCGATCATGGACGGGCGCTACTATGTTGCTGAACACACCGGTAAATTCCAGATGCCCGGCCCAGACGGCAAAATGAAGGACATGAACTTCAAAGGCATGGCGATCGAAGGCTACGATAATGCCAAGAAGAAGTTTGTGAGCTCGTGGATCGATAACATGAGCACCATGATCATGAACTCCGAAGGCAGCTACGACGCCGCGACCAAGACCTTCACCTACAACGCCGAATGCGAGATGATGCCCGGGAAAACCACTAAAATCCGCGAGGTAATAAAGGTTGTCGACAAGGATCATCACACCTTCGAATGGTACGATGACAGCCAGGGCGCGGAAGCGAAGACGATGGAGATCAGCTACACCCGGAGCGGGAAGAAATAGGCAACACTTCGCTTCTCCTAACAATCTCAGCCCGCTGTCGGTCGCTGCGGCGATCGGCAGCGGGCTTTTGTTTGCCGAGGCAGGGCCGGCGCGCTGCGCCGACAGCGGACTTCTATTTCTTAATTCCTACTTCCGCTCGACCCAGGCTTTGAAACCACTGTCGAAAAGCATCCGCCAGCCTTCGTCGGTCGTTTGCGAATCTCCCAGGCAACCGAACGTGGAATCGGCCACCTCCATGACAGTCGCGATTTGCCCTTGGCGGAAAACACGATTCGGAGAAGCGAAGTGGCCGGTCCGCCAAACGGCGGCGCGATAAATCCCGCGAGCGAAATCGAGTTCGGCGCATCCAGCGCGATGACCTGATACCAGACGAGGCCGTTGCCGCCGCCCGCATCCTCGTAGAGCCGCCCGCCCGGTTTCACCTCGAAGACCATGCGATGCGGTGATCCCGTCGCGTAAAAATCCTTCGGCCACCATGAATGGACTTCGCCCGTAAACGCTTTCCACACCACGGTGTGCGGCCTCGCAATTTCCAACGTCAGACGATGGGTGGCAGCGGTGATCGAAGTCCTGGATGTTTTCTTTGGCATAGCTGTAGTCGCGGCGCTACGTCGCCGCGTGTATCGCGATGGAGAATGCCGCGCGCATGGAGGGTGGCAACGTCACTCCGCGATCTTTGCGGAAAGCCGAAGGCGTTACTCCAAACTGCGTCCGAAAGGCACGGGTAAAAGTTTCATGGCTCTCCCATCCAGTTTCGAGAGCGATCTCCAGGATCGTCGCGCGGGACGTCAAGAGCACCCACGCGGCACGATCCAGCCGAAGGCGCCGCTGGTGCGCTCCCGGAGCTTCACCCAGCGCTTGGAGAGTGAGCCGGTGAAATTGACGCCGGGAAAAGCACGCGTCCCGCGCCATCACATCTACCGTCCGCGGACCCTGGGCCGGACTGAGTCCGCGCCCCAGCCGTCCGGCGGTGTCCCCACCTCCCCGAATTCCAGGAGTCCTTAACATCGTCGTTATCACTACAGGAACTCGACCACCGCTGTCTTGACGTTTCTTGCCATTCTTCACCTTCTCGTTTGGCGCGGGGGTCGCCAACCGGCCCCCGGCGGAGCGTTCTTCATCTCAGTTCCGATTTCGTTGCCCGAAATTCGGTGGCGGAATGAGTTCGCAAATCACGGGCGAACGTAGGAGTCATGTCTCATGACTCAAATCGAACGCGCCCGATTACTCACCGCCCTCCATGTCAAAGGGGCTCCTCTCATTCTCTTCAACGTCTGGGACGCGGGCAGCGCACGCGCCATCGCCGACGCCGGCGCGAAAGCGATCGCAACCGGAAGCTGGTCGGTCGCGGCCGCGCATGGATGCGACGATGGCGAAGACCTTCCGCTCGACCTGGCGATCGCCAACGCGAAGCGGATTGCCGCCGCGGTCGATTTGCCCGTAACGATCGACTTTGAGGGAGGCTACGGAGAATCTTCCGAAGCGATCTCCGCGAACGTGAAGCAGCTCATCGAAACGGGAGCCGTTGGGTGCAACTTCGAGGATCAGATTGTAGGTGGTGAAGGAATTTACTGCATCGAGCACCAGTGTGCGCGGATCGCCGCCATGCGGGGCGCGGCGGAGCAGGCGGGTGTGCCGTTCTTCATCAATGCCCGGACAGACATTTTCATCCAGGCCGGTGAAACTGCTCACGAAGACAAATACCTGGACGAGGCCGTTCGCCGCGCCGTAGCGTACGCGGACGCCGGCGTGAGCGGGTTCTTTGCTCCGTGCCTCACCCGTCCTGCACCGATTCGAAAGCTATGTGAGCTCTCGCCGTTACCCGTCAACATCATGGTCCTGCCAGATACGCCACCGGCAGGGGAATTGGCCGATCTCGGGGTTGCGCGAATCAGCTACGGTCCGATCCCGTATCGTCAAATGATCGCGTCGTTGACAACGGCGGCGCAGCAGGCGCTCGCAGGTTAGAAGCGTTATTTACCAGCGGCGGGTCCTGCGGCTCGACACCTCCGCGGCCAAATTGGTACAAAGCATCGGCAGGCCCGGCGCCGGCGACGAACGTCCGCGGCGCTGCCTCAACCAGAGGAGATATGAAGCATTCATCATTACTTGCGGGAGCGGCGATCGCTTTGGTCCTGGGGCTGTCCGCGTGCGGATTGAAGAAAGACACGAGAGCGGCAGAGGCGGAGGTCGACCGGTTTCATCAGCATTGGAATGCGGGCGAATTCAAGGCGGTCTACGACGAAGCGCATATGAATTTCCGCGATGCGCAAACAGCCGATCGAACTATCGCCACCCTGGAGCGGGTGAAGCGGAATTACGGTGTATTCAAGAGCACGACCAAACGCAGCTGGGGATTCAGCTCTGATAACGGCGTGACCGATATCAAATTGAAGTACGACTCGGCTTACGAACACGGCTCGGCCGTGGAAGCGTTCGTTTACCGGATGACCGGCGAAAAGCCCCTGCTCGTCAGTTACGATATCATGTCACCCGAGACGGCGAAAAAGCGCGAAGCCGAGGAAACAGCGGCGCGGGAGGCGAAGCGAAAATCGGAGGACGAGAAACGCAAGGCCGATCGCGAAGCGCGAAAAGAAGCGAAGAAGCCGAATGGCTAAAGTCTTAAGGAAGCGGAATTAACTGAGTCATCGGCTAGCCCTTGGGACTGGGCGCGTATTGTTTGATCGAGTCAGACTTCCTAATTCTTAATTCACTCGCGTGGACGCACGAATCGAATTCCAGAACCTGCTCCAGGGCGACGCTCCCATCCTCGCCCTCGCGCCGATGCAGGATGTCACGGACCTGCCATTCATGCGCTTGATCAGCGGCTACGGAAACGCGGACGTTTATTTTACCGAATACTTCCGCGTCCTGCCCGACTCGCGGCTCGATCCGCAAATCCTCGCCTCCATCACCCAAAACCCAACCGGCCGCCCCGTCATCGCTCAGATGATAGGCAACGACATCGCGGCCCTCGTCCGGACCGCGCGCGAGCTCGAGCAGCATCCCGTCGCGGCGATCGACCTAAACCTCGGATGCCCCGTGCCGATCGTGCACCGCAAATGCGCGGGCGGCGGTCTGCTTCGCGACCCTGGCCGCATCGACCAAATCCTGGGCGCACTGCGCGAGGCCATCGCAATCCCGTTCACCGTGAAAACGCGCATCGGCTTCGACGACACTGCTGTCTTCGGCGAACTCCTGCCGATCTTTGCCCGCCATGCGCTCGACCTGCTCACCGTCCACGCGCGGACGGTGAAAGAGATGTATCGCAGCGCACCCCGCTACGACTTCGTCGCGACCGCCGTCGCCGCCATGCCCTGCCCGGTGCTCGCAAACGGCAACATCTATTCGGCGCACAAAGCCGGGGAAGTCCTCGCGCTCACCGGCGCGCGCGGGCTCATGATCGGCCGCGGCGTCATCCGCAATCCCTGGCTCTTCCGCCAGATTCGCGAGAAACGCCGCGGCGCACCCCTCTTCTGTCCCACGGGCCGCGACGTGCTCGAATATGTGCACGCGCTTTACGAAGCTGTCAGCATGCCCGGCATCCGGGAGTCAGCCCAGATCAACAACATGAAGAAGTATATGAACTTCATCGGCCTCGGCGTGGAACCGACTGGTGAATTCCTGCACGGAGTCCGCCGTGCCACCACCCGCGCCGACTTCTTCGCGCTCTGCCGCGACTATCTCGATCACGACGAGCCGATGCCGCTCGAGCCCTTCGCCATCGCTTTGAAACCGACGGACGTAATGGCCGGTACGACGCGCTAAGTTCTACCCCTATCCGGTATCCGCAATCCGAAATCCGAAATCGATTTACCCCGGTCTCGGTGGTGTCGGTCTGGGCCGAGGTGGCGTGTTTCGCGGCGGCACCGTAGGTCGCGTCGGAGGTGGCGTCTGTCTGGTCAGAGGCGGTGTTGGGCGCGGCGGCGGTGTCGGCTTTACGACACGACAATTCTGCAGCGCCTCTTCTCTGGAACCATAACATTGAACGCCTCTCGCCCTGGCCTGTGCCTCGGTCAGTTGAACGACGCTTCGGCCAACGCAGACCCAGCACTGCTTTTCTACGGTTTCTTCTTTGCAATTCTGCTGCGCCTCTTGTTGTGAATCGTAGCATTTCAGGCCCCGGGCCCGGGCCTGCGCCTCGGTCAGCCGACTGACTCTTCCGTTAATGCAAACCCAGCAAGGCTTGTCTCCGCCACAAGCCGCCTGCGCTCGTTCCCTGGAAGGATAACATGGAAGGCCTTTCGACTTGGCCTCAGCCTCAGGCATCTGCACGACCTGTCCGTCCACGCAGACCCAGCAGAGTTTCCCCCCGCAAGCCGCCTGCGCCCGTTCCCTGGAAGGATAGCAGGGAACGCCTTTCGCCTTGGCCTCTGCCTCGGTCAATTGAATGACCTTGCCGTCAACGCAAACCCAGCAAGGCTTGTCTCCGCCGCAAGCCGCCTGCGCTCGTTCCCTGGAAGGGTAACACGGAATGCCTTTCGACTTGGCCTCAGCTTCAGGCATCTGGACGACCTGTCCGTCCACGCAAACCCAGCAGAGTTTCCCCCCGCAAGCCGCCTGCGCTCGTTCCCTGGAAGGATAACACGGAATGCCTTTCGACTTGGCCTCAGCCTCAGGCATCTGCACGACCTGTCCGTCCACGCAGACCCAGCAGAGTTTCCCGCCGCAAGCCGCCTGCGCTCGTTCCCGGGAAGGATAGCAGGGAACGCCTTTCGCCTTGGCCTCTACCTCAGGCATCTGCACGACCTGTCCGTCAACGCAGACCCAGCAGAGTTTCCCGCCGCAAGCCGCTTGCGCTCGTTCCCTGGAAGGATAACACGGAAGGCCTTTCGCCTTGGCTTCTGCCTCAGGCATCTGGACCACCTGTCCATCGACGCAGACCCAGCAAAGTTTGCCCTCGCAATTCCTCTTCGCTTCGTCTGGCGAGTTGTAACAGCGAAGACCTTTCGTCTTGGCATTAGCTTCGGGAATCTGAACGACCTGTCCATCAAGGCAGACCCAGCAGAGCTTTTCACATTCCTTCTGCGCATCTTCCTGGGAAGCGTAGCATTGAATGCCTCTGTCCCTGGCCTGCGCCTCGGTGAGTTGAACGACCTTTCCGTCCAGGCAGACCCAGCAAAGCTTTCCACAATCCCTCTGCGCTTCTCGTTGTGACTGGTAGCATTTGGCGCCTCTAGCTTTTACCTGCGCCTCGGTCACCTGCACGAGTTTTCCGTCCACGCAGATCCAGCAGAGCTTCCCACAATCCTTCTGCGCTTCTCTTTCGGAAGGGTAGCATTTCGCCCCTTGCGCCTTGGCCTCAGCCTCGCTCACCTGGACAACTTTTCCGTCGACGCAGATCCAGCAGAGCCTGCCGCAATTCTTAAACGCTTCTTCCTTGGAAGGGTAACAGACGCCGCCCTTGGCCAGGACCTCCGCTTCCGGGAGCAGGAGGACGACTCCTTTGATGCAAGTCCAGCAGTAATTAGGCGGAGGCGGCGGCGGCGGACAATCAAAACAGCCTGGCGGACAGGGAAGCGGCCACCACCAGCAATGCGGCGGTTCTGGCGGACAGGGCGTTTCCTTTCCCGGAGGTCCATGCCACGTATAACAACGGCACTCCGTGTCCCACCACCAGCCGCCGCCTTCCTGGATCCACACCCACTTGCAGCACATATATGTCCAGTTCCCACCGTCGACCGGCGCCGGCGTCAGCAAGAAGGCGTGTTTCTCCCCATTATTCGTAACGCCCTCGCCGATGATGTGGCCGGAGTCGCTGATCGATTTCGCCGACGTCAGGACCTTGAAGTTCGTCAGGGAAAGATCGCAGAGCGTGTTCAGATCGTACATCTGCCCGCTTACGTAAAGGAACGCATGCTCGGTCCCGTCACTGAGCGTCGACGTCCCGACGATCATTCCGGCGGCGTTGCGGCCCTGGCCATTAACGCTATTGGCCGAGCTCATCGTGCCACCGAGCGTCCCCAGGTCGGTCACGGTGTAACTCAATTGTGCGTCGGCGCGACTGAATGCGAAAAGCAGGAAGAATAACGCTGCGAAGCTGATGTTGTTTTTGGTTTTCATGGTGGGTGAGGACCGTCATCGTCCGTTTTACAGACCAGCGTTTACCGGAGCCAGACAAAAGAGCGGAGCTTGAAATCCGAAGTTCAACCCGAAGCTCGAAACAAGGACCCAGTGTTCGATAGAGTAGGCACGTACCGCATGCGCTGGAACGTGATGGAATCGTATGGTGGATCGGCCGCTCCGCCGGGCGATGGCAACAAATCTCGGCATCCCGCCGACATTATGTCTTGGCATCGAGCGCGGAGCGCTCGATCCACCTCAATCCACAATCCGAAATCGATTCCCTTTCCTCAATCCGCAATCCACAATCCGCAATCGTATGACCGCCACCGCTGAACCCGATGATGCCGCGCCTCTCATGGGCGAAGACCACAAGCCCGATTTCTGGGGCCATCCGCGCGGGCTCTGGTACCTCGCCTTCTGCGAGGCGTGGGAGCGCTTTTCCTACTACGGGATGCAGTCGCTCCTCGTCCTTTACATGGTCAAGTACCTCCTGCTGCCTGGACGCATCGAGCACATTGCGGCGTTCGACGGCCTTCGCTGGCTCTATGGCGGTCTGGAGGGCCAGGCGCTCGCCTCCGCGATCTTCGGCACCTACACCGCCAGCGTTTATCTCACGCCCATCTTCGGAGGATTCCTCGCCGACCGCTTGCTCGGCCGGCGCCGCACCGTTCTCCTGGGCGCCCTGACCATGGCGGCCGGCCATTTTCTCATGGCGTTCGAGGCCGCGTTCCTCTTTGCGCTCCTTTGCCTGATCCTCGGTTGCGGCATGTTCAAGGGCAACATCGCCAGCCAGGTCGGCTCGCTCTATAAGCCTGACGATCTCCGCCGCGCCGACGCCTTCCAGATTTTCTACCTCGGCATCAATGCAGGGGTCATCGCCTCCCCGCTCATCGTCGGCACGCTTGGCGAAAAAGTCGGCTGGCACTATGGGTTCGGCGCGGCCGGGGTCGGCATGCTCCTCGCGACCGCCATCTACCTCTTTGGCCAGAAATATCTGCGCGCGAGCGACAACGATCCACGCAGTCCGAGCCGAACCGGCGGTGTCGCTTCTGAGCCGAAAGCGAAGCTCACCGGCCGCGACTGGCGCGCCGTCATCGCGTTGATCGTTCTCATCCCGGTGATGGCCGTCGCGATCGTGCCGAACAACCAGATCTTCAACGCCTACCTCGTCTGGGGCGACCAGCAGTTCGATCTCGTCTTCATGGGCAAAACACTGCCCACTACCTGGCTCGTTACCCTCGACGCCGTCGTCAGCGTCAGCTTCCTCGCGCTCGTCGCCCTTTTCTACCGTTGGTATGGCAAGCGCCGGCGCGAACCCGACGAGATCACCAAGATCATCATCGGCTCCGCCTTCTCGATCGCCGGCGTTCTCTGCCTGTACACCGCCGCCGCGACGCAAGGCGCAGGACAAAAAATCGGGCTCTTCTGGCCGGTCGCGTTCCACTTTCTCAACAGCATCGCCTTCGCCCATCTCCTGCCGGTAAGCCTCGCGCTCTTCGCCAAGGTCGCGCCGAAAGCGATCAACGCCACGATCATCGGCCTCAATTATCTGGCCTTCTTCGCCGCCAACAGTCTCGTCGGCTGGATCGGTGGCTTCTACGAAACGATGCCCACGACCACCTTCTGGCTGCTCCACGCCGGCTTTGCCGCCGGCTCAGGCCTTTGCTTCTTGCTCTTCAAATTCATCGTTTCCCATCACCTCGAACCCGAAGCGAAATAGAAGATCCGAAATTGCAGGGCAGGCACCGCTTGCCGTCCGTTAATCACGGCAACCGATAATTTGTAGCCTTGTGTCGCGCTGCGTTACGGCTGGGAAACCCCATCCGAAAGAATCGGCGCCTGACACAAACGCCCTACAACTCCGCACGTTCAGCCCTCACTCAATTCCTCCCCCGCAGGTTCGCGACCATTTCTCTCAGATCCTGCTCAGCGCGAGGTGATGCTATACGTGACTCACGTATAGCATTCCACCTTTCGTTTGGTTCATTCCGCCTGTCACGCCGTAGCCTTGGCGTAGGCAGGTCATTCGAAGATTTGAACTTGTTTCGGACTTGAACGCCCGGCTGCTCCTTCACCCGCGTTACGGCGAGCTTCGAATTTGGAATTTGCTGCCCACCTGCCGCGCCATAGCTTCAGCGACGGTGGGAACCCATCCGCGCGCCGAATTCCCCATTCCCAAAATCGATTGGATTACTGGCTGGCCGCGGGCCTAACAAGCGGTACCACAATTTTCGCGGGCGGCATCGTGGGGGCCGGCTGCGAAGAATCGTGGCGTTGGAAGACGCGCAGAAATTGCAGCCCAGCATCGGTTACGCTGTTTACCGCCGTGAACGATCCGGCTTTCCCACCCGGCAATGTCGCTGTGATCAAGCCAGCTGCCGCCATTTCCCGGATCTCGGGTTCCAATTTGGGATCGGTGATCTTCAGGAATCCGTGTGGTTGTTGAGTCGTCGCGACCAAAATCGCGCGAGCATTGTCCAGGTTCATAGGGGGTCCCTCCAGTTCCTTCCCAACACTTATAATTCGGTGCGGAGGACGATCCCGGATGGGTAAACATTATAGTACTTATAACCCGGCCGCCTCTTTTCATGCCTGCGACTCACGAGTAGCGCCCTTTGTAGGAAAAGCTGTTGCTGGCCCAACTCGGTTCGTGCCTATTGAACAATCAAGAGGAGTTCCGGCCGGTTGGCGTAGCCGAGAAAGCGGCGGCGGGACAGCATCAGTTGGCTCTGATGACAACGAATGGCGCGTCGTTTTGCCTCAGCTTGAAGCTCCGTTTGCGGCAAGGCCTGGGCGTTGCGGCGAAATCCGGTCTCGCGGCCATGCACGCCATAGGTCCATCGGTGAATTTTCTCGGAAAACAGACTGCCACCAGCAAATAACGCTTCGAGCATCAAGCCGAGCGCGCTGTGATCGCGATGCCGATCGCGGACGTCGGGCCCAACTACATCTGTGGGACACCACTCCCTGATCAGGTATCGCAACCTCGCGCGGACGAAAGCGGACTGGGATTTCAGCATCCGGGCCAAGCCCTGATCAGGCCATCCCAGGAATCGAGCATCTTCCGGAGAGACACTCAAAACCTGGAGTGCCGCTAACGCCTCCCTCCGGCGCAGCTTGGCCCATCTTTGGCGGTCAGCGGCATTCAGTCCCCAGCGGCGTGAAAGGTATCGTTGCGGCCAGGGGTTGTTTTCGCCGTCGGTCACATAAATAACCAGAACCGCGGCGCCGGCGTCCACGGCGTTTTGCAACAGCATTCCACAAGCCAGCGATTCATCGTCCGGATGCGGAGCGAAGATCAACAAACGCGAGCTGGAGTTGAACGAAGGGACGGATCCTTCTTTCATTTCCCGTTTCACGCCTCGCCTCGTTTCCACAGGCAAAAGGTCAGGCCGCCCACGGTCAAAAATCGTCTCTGGCCAGCGGGCAATTTGGCGAGAATTCCCTGGGACGACGGGCTCGCTGATACCCATATCACACCGCCGACCTGCGTCGACGGATCGTTCAGGTGCGGATCCCAGAATCGATATTCGGCGAGGTTATTGATGATGTGCCTCTTCGCGTAATAGGCCAATTGCGGTCCGTAATCGGGCGGAAAGTTGCACAGAACGGCGGTGTTCGAGGTGAACGTTGCCTGGATCGCCTTGCCGAGTTCCGGGATCAAAGCGGCCGGCCTTCGGTACGATAATCCAAAATGCAAAATTGCCGGGCGAGCGCCTGCGTGTGATGCCAACCGGACCCGAGCGCGGCCAGCATCAGACAGGCGGAGACCAGCGCCGCGCCCGGAAACAGACGTGGGGTCGTTACCCTTCGCAGCGCGGCGATCAGCCGCACGCCGGAATCGGCAGCGGACCGAAATAAAAGCCGGACGACGCCCCCGAGGTTTCGATCAGGCCGGCTCGAAGAATGTTATGAGCGGCTTGGGACCAGACCGCACCATTGAAATCCACGCCCTTGATCCACGGCCGGTTGATCTCCGCCGAAAGGGCAAGAGCCAGCGAAATCAGGATAGCCACGAAAAGCGCCATCCAGACCTTCGAGTCATGGGAGATCTTTTGTTCCGTGTCCAAAACCCCTTTCCGGTATCCGGTTTCCGCATTCCGAAATCGCTTCGACACTGTCCCGACTCCAGTCCCCAATTCAACCGCGCGCTCGGCGATTCGACTTCTTAATTGAAACTCGGTTGCTGCCCACGCAACCTCACTGCTTCCCTCGCAGCTTTACGGTTCTATGTCACTCGTCCTCTTGGCTCCATTCCTAATTCTGTCTTCTACCTTTTCTGGCCGGCATGGCCGACGGCATGGCCATCGGTTACGATCGGCTCGAGGAGATCCTGGCATCCGCTGCCCCTCGAAAATAATTAGCCCGGTCCCCCTGTGCCGCGTGAACCTCCCGGATCGCGGCAGGCGGCGTAAGCGCGAGGTGATGCTATACGTGACTCACGTATGGCGTCAGCCAGCGGCATCGTTTTTTTGCGACCAAAAATACCTATCTGGTATCCACCGTAACGCATCGCGCGGCCTGGCCTGACTAATGGCCGCATGCTTAGTGCTAGGCTATGCCGAAACTTGGTTTGAGATTCTCCTCGCAGACCCAGTTCACCCAGATCATGTCGTCAGTCCCAGTGAAAAACGTCGCGAAATTTCGGGACCGAATGTATTGATCAGAACCGAGCGGCTTCAGCATCTCTGCAATTACATCACCTTCCGCCAGGCGCTCCGGATCATCCGATGTGGTCATTCGGATACCGAGCCATTCGAAAGGCGTTGGCGCCGGATGCACAATACCGCTCGATATTATTTGAGTAAGACCCACCCCACGCTTTGCATCCCAGATCCGCCCTAAAGCGCCCACATGGACGTCCCCGGACAGGATAACACATCGGTTTTTATGCCGGTCAATATGGTTTAGCAGAACCATGATCAGTCGCATCCGTTCTGCTTCATGGCGCTTCGCCGACCAGTGATCTTGGACATCGTCCTCGAGTTGCTCGTGCCAAGGTGTTGCCTCGAACAACTTCTCCGCTATGGCGAAAGACCGGTAAACCACGGGGACCGCCGTTAACACGATGAGATTCTTCGGCGGCTTCTGGGTTCCATCAAGCCAACCTTTCACGTCGTGCCATTGCTGGTCGGACATTATTTGTTCGAGGGTTCTCTCGGACCGATTATCGAGGACGAGTATTTGATAGCCGCGAAATCGCAATGCCAGCGTACGGTGATTCGCGGTCCCATTAAGCCGGCTGCGGGTAGAACAGCGAAGCTGGAACACATCAAAGACCCGCGCTGCCTCCTGAAAAACCTTTGCAAAGACGGCACACTCTTGTCGTGCCTTTGGGTAAGAGCCCCATCCATCAAAAATGTCATGGTCGTCCCACATCATGACCGACGGAATGCTCGAGAGCATCAGCGACATTTGTTCATCCTTCCATCGGTCGATGTATAACCAGTCGTAAAACGCCTCGATCTCGGCGCGCATGGCCGCGTTGGGTTTGGCGTTACTCTGCTGGTCGTAAGGCAGCTCGTTCCATCGTTGCAGTTCTGGACAGCGACGGCTTACCCAAATTTCGTCGGCATAAACTTGATCGCCCCCCATGAGCAAGAGCGAAAACGGCTTTTCTTGCTGGGGAATCTCTGAGCACTCCGTCTGTTGTTGCGCCAGGCGGCGCCAAAGCCCATACGGTTCGTCGGTGTCCCGCGCGAGCTCGGCACTGGAGAATCCGTTACAGGAAACATATGCGATTCTTGGTTCTTCGCCCTTCCCCGGCACGTAAAACCGCCATTTGCTCCGCCCGTGCCGATCCGAAAACGTCTCCGCTTTACCCTTAATGGCATATTCTACAGAAGTGCCATCTTTACCGGCCGCAATTTTGAATTCTGCGCGCCAGAAGTCACTCGATCCTACGCCCGCCTGCTTCACGAAGGAGATGGGCTTGGATTTGTCAGAAAGCTTTATCGTGGGTGCCGAGGTCAAACCCTCGGCCAAAATACACACCGTGTAATAGTCGCCTTCTTCGTATCCGAGAAGCGGCCCTACGAGGATGTTTGCACTCATGTTGTGGAGGAGAAGGCTTTGGCAACTTCTGACCTTCCAGAACATTTCTTGGACCTCTCGGTTTTGTCGAGGGCAAAATGCTGAAGGCCGGCAAGGCGCTACCCTTCCCGCGCCGAACGCGACGCAGCGCGGGAAACCGGCATCGCCGACGCGTTGCCGACGGGTTACGACCCACTCGATGAGATTGGCATCTCCCGCCCCTCGCAGATAATTGACCCAGTCCCCATCCTCTGCCGCGTGGAGTCCCGATCACCGCGCGCCGTGGAAAGCCCGCGGGGGTGCTATACGTGACTCACGTATAGCAGCACGCCATCGGCATCGATGGGAGAACCATCTGCCTGTGCGTTCTGTTCCGAATCGCCCACCAGACCGTGAACATCTGTGATCGTTTTAAACTCGACGGCTGAAAAGCGGTCGCGTTCCAAACGCAGATTTCGATTTTTGGTGCTCGGCGTCCCAAATCCCCCAGGCAGACCACCCGTTGTGGTGGGCCGTTGCTAAGTGACGAGACACAATTGCTGATCCTCCCTCCACCTTCTCGGCGATGCAAGTATCTGTCTGTTGGCATCTTACACGAACCATTTGTCCCGCATCCCGCATCCCGAACCCCGCTCCCCCATAGGCGCCGCCTATCACCGCCAGTGGCATTAAGTATTAAAAGGAGCGCGCAGCCTGCTTTTTAGTTAGGCATGCAAACATTACTAACAAGCAGCAACGGTCGAAACGGTCAGCTGCCTTATTCGAAGACCTCCATGCGCCTGCGCGCCTTTCGCTTTATCGGCGAGCGCTTCGCGCAGCGCGAGCGGCCGAGTGTCGCCGCCGAGTTCGTTCTTTTCGCAGTGATCGTTCTGACCTCCACCTGGTCCATCCTCGGCCTGATTCAGGCCATGAGGGTGAACCTGTAAAACGGTAAGTCAGCCTTCGCTGGCCTTACGGATCGGCGAAGGTTGTCGGAGAACACGCCGTGCAGGGATGCCCGCGGGTAGATGGTCAAATGCGCGAGGGTAGCGCACGAGCGACGGGCCGTCGCAAGTCAAACACGGCCGCGGCTTCCTCACGGAACGCCGCGGCCGCATTGCTTTCAGCCCGAAGCGGGTTGCGCAACAAAGTCAGTTCGCGCGTTGGCACCGGCTTCGCGAAAGGCACCGCAACACAGTCTTTCACGAACTCGGTCGCAGCCATCATCTCCGGGATCACCGTCACGCCCAGCCCGGCTGCGACCATTCTCGCGATCGTCACCAGTTGAGCGCCCCGCAGGACCAGCTCCGGTTTCAGATCATTGGCCGCCAGGAGCTGGCGCACGTGGATCGAAAGCGAATGCTCATCATGCAGAAGAAGGAACTTCTCGTCCGCCAGATCGCTCCATCGGACGCTCTTCCGCCGCGCGAACAGATGCTTCTCTGGGACCAGCAAAAGGAGCGCTTCCCGGCCGAGCGAATGGCGCGCCAGGTTCGGGCTCTCGTCCGTGCCCGATGCGATCACCAGGTCGAGCGTCCCGTCCTCGAGTTGCTGGGCCAGCTTGCCCGTCGTGTCCTCGAATAGCTCAAAGGTCACCTTCGGATACGCGTGCTGAAATCTTCCAATCAATCGCGGAAGGATATAGAGCGCGATCGACGGAATGGCGCCGACCGCCAGCCTGCCGGCGACCTCGGCTTCGAGCGCCGTCACCGCGCGTCCCGCGTCAGCGATCGCCGTCAAAACAACTCTCGCGTACGGCAACAAACATCTGCCGGCCGCGGTCAGCACCACCGAGCGCGGCAGCCGATCGAACAACTGCTGATTCAACTCCTCTTCCAGCTTATGGATTTGCTGGCTGAGCGACGGCTGCGACACATGCTCCCGCTGCGCCGCCTGCGAAAAACTGCTTTCCTCGGCAACCGCGACAAAGTACCTGAGTTGGTGGATTTCCATGACTGGTTCGAAGATACTGGTCCGAGACCGGCCCCTTGTCGAAGCGCTCCTCACCAGCCTTCGCCAAGGCTACGGCTTGGCATGCCGATTTCTGCTCGCCACGCCGTAACTTTAGTGAAGGCGGGATGTCTGACGTCCGACGCAGTCCACCGCCACCTTGTGGGAAACCCGCGTTGACCAATTGGTCACACTTTGCAAAGTGTGGCGGCGTCCGACGCTAGTCCGCGGCTTGCCGCTATTCGCTTCTTCGTAATCGTGCTCCTGCTCGTGATCGTCCGACGCAGTCCACCGCCACCTTTCAGGAAACCCTATTGAAGCCGGCGAACCGCCGCGTTGACCAACTGGTCACATTTTGCAAAGTGTGGCGGAGGGTCTGGCGCTATGTCTGGCGCAATGAGAAGACGTCAAAAATTGGTTGGGCGAGACTCGGTCGAGGCCGACGGGCGGCGTGAGCGCGAGGTTATGCTATACGTGAATCACGTATAGCATTACAGACCCCGATGAAGCCAAAGATCCAATTGCGGAATGTCGAAGCGAACGATTTGCCGCTGTTTTTCGAGCACCAGCGAGATCCGATCGCGGTGGCCATGGTCGCATTCAATTCGCGCGACCGGGCTGCGTTCGACCAGCATTGGGCGAAGCTCCTGGCCGATGACTCGCTTCTGAAAAAGACGGTGATCGTTGACGGTGAGGTCGCCGGAAACATTGGCAGTTGGACGGCGGAGGGGAAGCGAGAGGTTGGCTATTGGATCGACCGCGCGTTTTGGGGCCGCGGCGTGGCCACCGAGGCGCTCTCCGCTTTCCTCTGCCTGGAACCGGTCCGGCCGCTTCACGCGGGGGTGGCGAAGCATAACGTGGCCTCGATCCGCGTCCTGCAAAAATGCGGGTTCAAGTTATCCCCCTCCGTGGAGGAGGCATCCAATGACGCGGACGCTTCGCACGTTCTTTTGACGCTAACAGCTTGATCTTCGCTTGCGGCTGGAAGCACCCCTCAACTCAGTGAATACCTATCGTAAGCCGCTTACGATGCATCAATGCGAGCCTCCGTTTTGTTCGTCCTGTCATTTGAAGATTCGAATTTGTCCTTCAGACGGACGGACTCGCCGTGACGAGTTTCGGATTGGAAAGCCCGGCCGGCCTGCTCGCGAACGCTTTCGGACCTCGTTCACCCACGTTACGGCGATATTCGCATTTCGAGATTGTAGGCCAGGCGCACCGCCTGCCGGCAGGGCCCGGGATAATCAACTGCCGATCGCCGTCAGTGCTCCCACTGGCGCATGCTCAAGTCGTTCCAGCAGCGCCACTGCCAGCGGTCGAATGTGTTCGAGTCGATTTGTCGGTGGGCGAAGCAGGATAATGGCCAGAGTGAATCGCGTCAGATCCTGCTCAATCGCAATCTTCCGATCAACCGTCACGAACACATCGAACACTTTTTCGGCTAGCGCGAGCAGATCGCCGTTCTTGATGCCCGCCCAACCCTTCCGCGGAACAGTTGTGACGGTATGCCCGACCAAGTCGCGCGCCAGCCTTCTGTCCACGCACTCGTCGAGCAAGATCTTCACTTGACCGCGGCCGCGAGAACGAGGGTCTTTGCTTCCTCGAGAAACGCGATCACCTGTTCACGCGACACGCTTGGGAAGCCATCAAGGAATTCTTCGATCGAATCTCCCCCCTCCAGATAATCGATCAGATTCTGGATGGGCACCCGAGTCCCGGCAAAGCAGGGCGCGCCGCTCATGATCTCCGGATCCACTTTGACAACTGACTGGCTCACGTCCGCAGTTTCCGGCAAGGCGACTCCGCCAGCAAGTCGAGACTTGTGCGGCACTCTCTCACTCGGCCGCCGAATCGATTCCGGAGCGCCCCTTTGCGTCTGCGGGTCTGCCCCAAATCGCTCGTCAGACCAATTGTTGTCAATCAACATCCGTCCATCGTAAGCCGCTTACGATGCATGAATGTGAGTAACTGGATATTTTGGCGCTCTCAGCCGTTGTGCGCGCGAAAACTCCGATTCGCTGAAGCACGAATTTACCAGGCGCCGCAGCAGGATGTCAGGGCGCGCCTGCCACGTCGTAGCCTCCGACCGCGCCTTTTGGGGCCGCGGCGTGG
>DATMEN010000020.1:0-41476 GCA_035556975.1 Chthoniobacterales bacterium | reverse complement strand
ACGTCAGCCAGTTTATCGAGCGCGGCCTCAGCCTTTTTCGCGTTCTTCGCTTTGAATTTCTTCAGGCGGTCGACTTGCAGTTGCTGCTTTGAACGCGGCGTGCGCGCGAGTTCGAACTCCGGCATTTCTTCCGAGTCGTTGCGATATTTGTTCAGCGCGATAATCGGACGGACGCCACTGTAGATCTGTTGTTCGTAGCGATGCGCGGCCGTCTGAATCTGGCTGCGCTGATATCGATTCTCGACCGCTCCCATGACGCCGCCGAGTCGTTCGATCTCTCGGAACTCCTCGAGAATCGCTGCTTCCACCGCGCGCTCGACCGCCTTCATCCCGGGCGAACCGCTCAGCATGTTCATGGTGTGCTTAAAGATCCCGGATTCATCGAGCAGGATCGCCTGGCCATGCGCGGCGAGGCGGATCCATTCTTCGCTTGGCGTAGTGAAGGGCTCATCGGCACTGTTCGAGTGGCAGGAGTTGGTGCCGTTCATATAGGAAAGCATCAACTCCGCCGCGGTGCGGGTGAGGTTGTTCTTGAACTCCGCCGCGACCAGCGAGCGGCCACTGGTCTGCGTGTGCACTTTGAACATCTGCGCCTTGTGACCGGCGCCGAAGGCATCCCGCATTCCGATCGCCCAGATGCGCCGCGAGACGCGAGTGAGCGCGATGTATTCCACGTCAAGACCACAATCGAGAAAGAACGAAAGGCGCGGACCGAATTCATCCACGGGAATGCCGCGCGCCGCCATCATTTCGGCATAGGCAAACCCGTTCGAGAGAGTGTAGGCGGCTTGTTGCACCGGCGTCGATCCAGCCTCGCCGATGTGATAACCGCTGATCGAGACTGGATACCAGCGCGGCATCTCGCGCGTGGTGAATTCCATCATGTCGGTGAGAAAACGGAGCGAAGCCTCGACCGGAAAGATGGTTTCGTTTTGCGCCTGTACTTCCTTGAAGATATCGGCCTGAATCGTCCCGCGGAGTTTCGGCACAATGCCGGGACCGAAACGCCGTTTCGCGGCTGCGATGTACATCGCCATGATGATTGGAGCCGGACCGCTGATGGTCATCGAGGCGGAGAAATCAGGCGAGCCGAGGTCGAACCCGTCGTAGAGCCGGACCATGTCCTCAACCGTGTCCACCGCAACGCCGCCCTCACCAATTTTCCCAAGGATGCCGGGCGCGTCGCTATCGATGCCGTAAAGGGTCGGCCCGTCGAACGCCGTGCTGAGGCGCTTCGAGCGCTGGTGCGCGCCGAGAAAATGGAATCGCTCGTTCGTATCTTCGGCGAGCATTAAGCCCGAGAAGAGACGCGTCGGCTCTTCCGCCTGCTGCGGCTTCGCGCCGTTCTTGCTTCCGTTCTTCTTCGACTTCCCTTTGTGCCCGTTCTTTTCATAGGCGCCGATCTCGATGGCGGGGCTTTGCAGCGGTTCGAGATACATCTCGCGATAGGCCCCGTTCAAAAACGGGAACTCGCCCGGCAATCCATCGCCTAACAAGTAGCGCGTGATATCGCCCGCTTCGTCGATCTCCGGCAACGCGAGCCGCGGCAACTTCAAACCGGTCGGTGCGCTCCCGAGCGGGATTTTCGCCTTGATCTCGTTCCAGCGATCGACCATCTGCTGGCCAAATTTCTTGTCCGTGCGCGCGCGCTTGACCTCATTCTCGACAAACTTGTTGTACTTTTCGACTGCTTCGACAACGTTTCCTAGCTTGCTCATTTGCGTTGGCCTTTCTTCGGCGTTTTCGTCTTTGGCATTGGCTGCGTCAGCAGATCGCACAGTTGATCCACACCCGCGTCGCGATGCCGCTTCGCGACTGTCGCCAGCACGCGCTGCCCCCGTCCGTTTTGCTCCACGCGCCGCCCGATCTCGCTCATCGCAGTCCGCGCGCGATCTTGATCACTCTTATTCACAACGATGATGTCCGCGAGGTCGAGCATGACGATTTTCTGCAACTGCAACCGCGCGCCGTAATCGGGATTCATCACGAGGACGGTCTTGTCCACGAGGCCGCTTTGGAAAGGCATCGCTTCCTGGCCTGTCCCGACCGTTTCGATAATCACGTAATCGAATCCGGATTGCGCGAGAAGCTGAAGGCAATCCTCGGTCGCCGGCGAGAGTCCACCCGCCTGTCCACGCGTGGCCATGCTGCGCATAAAGACGCGCTCGTGCTGCGAATGGATCATCGTCGCGCGATCGCCCAGCAACGCGCCCGCTCCGACTACGCTTGGATCGTGGGAAAGAATCGCGATCCGCGCTCTCGGCTCACGTTTCAGCAAACGCAACACCAGTTCATCGATCAACGTCGTCTTGCCCGCGCCGCCCGGCCCGGTAAACCCAAACACACGCGTCTCACCGCTCTTTCTGTCCTTGGACAGCCTGCCCGCCGCAGCTTTGCGAAGGAGGGTTGGACGTTTCCCCCTCTTCCCCGCATATCGGTCCTCAATCTCCGTCAGCCTCCGCGCGAGCTGCATGTCAGCGGGCGCGCCGCGGCGGCCACCGCGCTTGTGCGCCTTTCCGTAGCGCGCGTGAACGAAATCGACCATGTCCGTCAATGACGTCCCCGCGAAGAAAATCTGGTCGACCCCGCGCTTCTGCATCACCCGCTGGTCGTGGTGGGTGATGGTCCCCCCGCCGCCGCCAAACACCGCGATATCATCGGCGCCGCGTTTGCGAAGTTGTTTCACCACTTCAACGAAAAACTCAACATGCCCGCCGTTGTAGCTGGAGATGCCGACGGCACGCACATCTTCTTGAATCGCAGCGCGCACAATGTCCTCCGCGTAACGATGATAACCGAGGTATACCACCTCGATTCCATGCCGGATGAACTCGAGGTTGATCGTATTGATCGCGCTGTCATGCCCATCGCAAATCGGAACAGCAGTGAGAACGCGAATCGGGGCAGCCATGGAGGTTGAAATCTTAGCGGCAATCGCTTGTCGAGCAACGCCGTTTCAGCCTAACGTCCGCGAATGAGCGATCCGGCCTCCCCATCAACGGCGGAAAGATCGCGGGCTTTTCCGGCGATCGCCTGGGCCACTTTGATCGTGGGAGTCTTGGACATCAGCTCTGCGTTCATTCTTGCGTACCCGAAAGGCGTCGGTCCGATCCGTGTCTTGCAAGGAGTAGCCGCGGGTTTGATCGGCCGGGAATCGGCGATTAACGGCGGCCTGGCCACGGCCGGGCTGGGACTCGCCATCCATTTCTTTATTGCCTTCGTTGTTGCCACTGTTTTCTACCTGGCGAGCCGTAAACTTGTTTTCCTCACGCGGCACCCAGTCATTTCGGGACTACTGTATGGAGTGATCGTTTACGGCGTTATGTATTGGATCGTCATGCCTCTCGCCTACCCTGTCGTCCGCCCTTCCATCTCGCGAGATGTGACCGCCGTCTGCGTGCACATGCTCCTCATCGGACTTCCGATCGCACTGATCGTGCGCCGCTCCTCCCGCCATCAACCATCAACGATCAACCATCAACCTCTCCCATGACCGATCCTCTCGATTTCTCCGGCAAAGTTGTGCTCGTGACCGGCAGCTCCCGCGGCCTGGGCGCTGAGATGATCAAGGCGTTCGGCAAACGTGGCGCGCAATGCATCGTCAACTACATCGCCGACCCCGCCGGCCAGAACAAATCGGAGGCCGACGCCGTGGCGAGTGAGCTGAAAGATCCGCTGGTGATCGAATGCGACGTAACAAATCCGGATCAGGTCGAGGCGATGATGAAGGCGATCGGCGAAAAATTCGGTGGCCTCGACATCCTGATCAACAACTCGGGGATTATTCGCGACCGCACGATCAAGAAATTGACGCTCGACGATTTCGAAAGCGTCGTGCGCGTTAACCTGACCGGCACTTTCAATGTCACGCAGAAAGCTGCCGCCATCTTGCGCAAGGACGGCCGGATCGTGAACTTGTCGTCGGTCAGCGGCCAGATGGGACTGTTCGGCCAGGCGAATTATTCCTCGAGCAAAGCCGCCATCATCGCGCTCACGAAAGTCTCCGCGCGCGAGTTCGCGCGGCAAAACATCACCGTAAACGCGATCGCACCCGGCTTCATCGACGTCGGCATGAGCAAGGGCATGCCTGACGAAGTGACCGCCAACTTCATCAAGCAAATCCCGCTCAGCCGGTTGGGCGACGCCGAAAACATCGTCGACGCCGCCCTTTTCCTCTGCTCGCCGATGGCGAGCTATATCACCGGCCATGTCCTCAACGTGAACGGCGGTTTCTATATGGGCTAAAGTCTATCAGATTCGGCTCCATTTGACAGAAAACCATAAAGCTGGGAAACTGGCTTTATCAAAACGACGCTCGATTTACCCGACGACCTGATGCAAGAGGTCAAGATCCGCGCCGTGCACGAGCGTAAAAAGCTAAAAGACGCCATTGCCGAGTTGATCCGAAAAGGGATCGCGGCCAGCCAGCGCGCTCCCGAGCGCTCCGTGCTCAAACCGCTTCGGTTGCGCGGCGGCTTCGTCCCCACCACACAAGACATCGAGGCCGCCATTGCCGAGGGACGGGAATAGAATTCCACTCGCGTGATCGTCGTCGATACTAACGTCATCTTCCCGCTCTTTATCCGGAGCGCCGAATCCGCGGAGGTCACGGCACTACGTGAAAAGGACAATGCCTGGCGCACGGAGCCCATCGCCTTAGTCGAGTTCAGTAACGTCCTCGCCACCTATCAGCGAGCGAAATTCTTGACTTCCTCCGAGGCTGCCCAGCACTTGCAGATTGCCGAAAGCTTTCTCGGTCCCCACCTATTTCCAGTGTCACACCAGGACGCCCTCGAGTTGGCGCTGCAATACGGAGTCACCGCCTACGATGCCCGGTTCTTGACCGTCGCGGAAAAGTTCGGCGTCAAACTGGTAACGGAGGATGCGCGATTGCGCGCCGCTGCACCGGAGCTCACGCAATCCCTGGCCGAAGCAATACGATCGGGCTAAACGCCCTGCCATCCTAACCGTAGACTCGCGAGGGTCAGGCTACTCGATCGCGTGGACGATGTAGGTGCCGGCTTGTTTATCGTCCTCAAGCTTGAGGAGGCCGCGCTTTTGCGCTTCAAGGAGGAGTTCGTTGAAGGCGCGGAACCCGTGCGCGCGCTCGTTGAAGCCCGGATTCTGGCGTTTGATCGCCTGTTTCACCAGGGAGCCGCGAATCGTGTAGTCCTCGCCTCGCTCGGCTCGTAACGCTTCCAGCGTTTTCGTCAGAAGATCGAGGGCGCCGTCGATGGAAGGACCCGAGCCGCGATCTTTCTCCGGAGCAGGTCTCGAGCTGCGCGTGTTAGGCGCGACACCCGGGCGCCTCTTCACCTGCTCCACCCGCACGAGATCGTCGTAATAGATGAATTCGTCGCAATTGCTAATGAAGAGGTCGGAGGTCGATTTCTTGACGCCGATGCCGATGACGGTCTTGGCGTTCTCGCGCAGTTTGCTGACGAGTGGCGAAAAATCGGAGTCGCCGCTGATGATGACGAAGGTGTCGACGTGGCTCTTGGTGTAGCAAAGGTCGAGGGCGTCAACCACCATCCGGATATCGGCGGAGTTTTTGCCCGATTGGCGGACGTGGGGGATCTCGATCAACTCAAACGCAGCCTCGTGGAGTCCGCGCTTAAACGTCTTGTACCGGTCGAAATCGCAGTAGGCTTTTTTGACCACGATGTGGCCCTTGAGCAGCAGGCGCTCGAGCACTTTCCGGATGTCGAACGCGGGAAATTGGGCCTCGAGGGCGCCGATGGCGATGTTTTCCAGGTCGAGGAAGACCGCCATCGTGGCGTCGGAATCGGGAGCGCTCATCAGACTGTGCACGTTAGCGAGATCAGAGGCGCGAGACAGCGAAAATTCGCGCCCGTTTTGGCCCAAACTGGCTTCGAAAAAGGCACAAGAGCTGCTGATTTACCTCGTATGCAGCTAACTCAACCACCACTGCGCACGGTCTTTTTCCCTAAAAACATCTCACCGAGGCGTCTGCCGCAACGGACGAAACCCTCCGAGTTCAGGATGACGAGCTACGTCGTCGACGAGATCAATGCTTACATTGTGATCCGAGACATCGCCCTCGCCGAAGTCGAAAAAGAGGCGAGTTCCGTGAACCTGGAGCGGGCCCGCATTGCGAACGACTTTGTCGAGAACTGCCTGAAACCAGCCCGGTCGCCCTACGAGGGGCAGCACCTGCCGGAAACAGACGCTGCGCGCGAGCGCGGGCGTTGTCAGGCCGTCAAAGTGCGCCTCTCCTTGCTCCGCGCGCACTTGGACTCGATTTCACGCGACCACGCGCACGCCGCGTAAGTCGCCCCAAACCAGCGACATGCGGCTCGACCGGAGCCTCGCCCTACCCGGGAGCTATTCCCCACCCCAGATCATGGCGACGGAGGTCGTGAGGCTGCCGCCCATGTTGAAGGTGAGGAATTTCTTCACGCCTTCGATTTGGCGGGCGTTGGCTTGTTCGGTCAGCTGTTGATAGGCTTCGAAGACCTGCCGCACGCCGGTCGCGCCGACCGGATGGCCGTCGCCAATCAGGCCGCCACCGGCGTTGACTGGAATCTCCCAGCCAATCTTGCCGCTGACATGCTCGCCGCGCACTTGCGGGAGTGCCGTTGCTCCGCTCTTGGCCAGCTCCGCGCCCTTGCCCGGTTCCGCCAGCCCAAGGATTTCATACGCGACGATCTCGGTAATGGAGAAGCAGTCGTGCACCTCCACGCCTTGCATGTCGCGCGGCTTGAGGTTCGCCATGCCGAATGCTTTCTCAGCCGCTTTCCGCGCGGTTGAAAACGTGGGAGCGTCCTTCTTTTCGAGCGCGAGATAATCAGTCGTGCTCCCGAAGCCGAGCAGCCGCGGCAGCTTCGATTTGTCGCGCCCGATTCGATCGAGATACTTGCCGGAAACGAGAATCAATCCCGCGCTGCCATCGGTGATTTGCGAGCAATCCGAAACACGGAGCGGTGGCGCGACGCTGGGATTCTTCTCCGAGACCTGTGACGCGTCGCTGTAGGTGAGGTTTGCCTCGCGCATTTGCGCATTCGGGTTCAGGCGCGCGTGCGCGTAGTTCTTGTAGGCAACAGACGCGAGGTCATCGGGCGTTGCGCCATATTTCTCGATGTAGATCTGCGCGATCCGGCCGAACAATTTCGGAAACATGAAGTCGCCGTATTCCGGCTTTTCGATGTGATAATCCGCCGCGGCGCCAAGAACATCGGAGCCATCCAGCGACGACATTGTTTTCTGCTGTTCCGCGCCCACGACGAGCACCGCGTCGTGAAACCCGCCCATGACCCATTGCGCCCCGAGCAGGACGGAGAGCGAACCGGAAGCGCAGGCCGCCTCGGTATGCATCGTCGGAATGCCGCGCAGCTTCGGGTCGATCTCGGGAATGAATGCGCCCAGGTGCAGCTGCTTGGTGAACTGGCCAGCGTTAAAGTTGCCCACCGCCGCCGCCTCGATTTCCGCCGGATCGATCCTCGCGTCGTCGATCGCCTTCCGGCCGGATTCCGTGATCAGGTCGCGGATCGTTTTGCCTTCCTTCTTCAGGTTGCGCTTAAAATCGGTTCGGCCGCCGCCGAGAATGTAAACAGGTTCGTTCATAAGATTCCTCGCAGAGCCTGACAATCGCTCGCAGTGGCGGAACGTTCAACTGCCTCCGGGCGTTTTAAGCTCAGGCGCCGGAGGGGGGCCGCGGATTTCGCGAAACCACGTGCCAGGTCCATTTGCCGCAAGCTGGACACTTCAGGCGCCGGCGCGGGTTGCCTGCGGCGCCCCAGCGGATTCCGCCGAGGTCCCAGGTCGAGCGAGCGTGTCCGCAGGGACAGGTGTGCATCCATTCGCGTGACTCGGCTTCCATCGATTTCGCCGAAGCCTCTGGCAGCACGGAGATCAAGAGCTTCTGGATGAACGACATCGATTCATCCTATCTTTTCGGCGTCGTGATTCGCAAACACTTTTGAAAGTTGGCTGGAATCGTGCCGGCACGACCTCACGCGCGCGCCTTCGATAGCCATAACCCTTCTCATCGGCTCCACCGCCTGAGAAATGTGTTGCGCTCCTCCTCGTTCTGACCG
The DNA here is from genome assembly GCA_035556975.1 of Chthoniobacterales bacterium. Lineage (GTDB taxonomy): Bacteria > Verrucomicrobiota > Verrucomicrobiia > Chthoniobacterales > UBA10450 > AV80. The sequence continues at coordinate 33,419 of DATMEN010000020.1, read as the reverse complement.
CACGTTCGGGTGCCGAGTCAACCAACCAACCAATCCCTAATTATGAAGGTCCTCGCCGTCCATCCGAGCTGCCTCATGTATTCCAAGATTTACTTGCGGCTCGAGCCGCTGGGTTTGGAACTCGTCGCGGCCGCGATCCGCGAGGCCGGGCACGAGGTGCAGTTGATCGATCTCCAGGCGGAAACAGAGCGCGATTACTTCCGGATCATCGACCAGTGGCAGCCTGACGTCATTGCCTTCTCGTGCAATTACCTCGCGAACATTCCGGAGATCCTCGATCTCGCGAAAGCAACGCGCGCAAAGCTTCGTAAAGCGCTCATCTTCGTCGGCGGGCACAGCGCTTCGTTCACGGCCGAGCAAATCCTCGAACACGGCGACGGCACGATTGATTGCGTCTTGAAAGGCGAAGGAGAGCCCGGCGTCGTCGCGCTGCTCGACGCGGCCCGGCACGACCGCGCCGCGCTCCACCTCGTTCCCGGCGTGACCACGCTGAATGGCCAGGGGCCGAGGCCGGGGTTTGTGCACAGCTTGGACAACCTGATGCCCGCGCGCGACCTGCTCCGGCATCGACGGCGCTACTTCATCGGGGTGCTGGATCCGTGCGCGAGCATCGAGTTCAGCCGCGGTTGCCCATGGGATTGTGTCTTCTGCTCGGCCTGGACTTTTTACGGGCGCAGCTACCGCGTAAAATCGCCGGAGTTCGCGGTGGAAGAGCTGAGCCGGATCCGCGAGGAGGGCGTATTTTTGCTCGACGACGTCGCCTTCATCCAAGGCGAGCACGGAATGAAGATCGGCGAGTTGATCGCGCAGCGCGGCATCAAAAAACAGTATTACCTCGAGACGCGGGGCGATGTGCTGCTGCGCAACAAGGAAGTCTTCCAATTCTGGAAAAAGCTCGGCCTCAAATATATGTTCCTCGGCCTCGAGGCGATCGATGAAGAGGGGCTCAAGCAGTTTCGGAAGCGGATCAGTTTATCAAAAAATTTCGAAGCCCTGGAATTCGCGCGCTCCCTTGGCATCACCGTGGCGATCAACATCATCGCCGATCCGTCGTGGGACGCGGAACGTTTCCGCGTCCTGCGGGACTGGTGCATGGAGGTTCCGGAAGTGGTGAACGTCAGCGTGAATACGCCGTATCCTGGAACCGAAAGCTGGCTGACCGAAGCGCGCAGGCTGACCACGCGCGATTACCGGCTGTTCGACATTCAGCATGCCGTGCTGCCGACAAAGCTGCCGATCGACCAGTTTTACGAGGAGTTGGTCGCCACCCAGCGCGTCCTCAACCTGAAACACCTGGGCTGGTCGGCGCTAAAAAGCGTCGTCAAACTCGCGCTTGATCGCCTGCTCCACGGCCAGACGAACTTCATCAAGATGCTGTGGAAGTTTAACAGCGTCTACAACCCGCAGCTCCAGATCGCCGATCACCAGCAGCCGGTGCAATACGAAATCTCATTGCCCCCGGCGCACGTGGACAAAATTGCCGACCGCACCTCGCTTTACGTGCACGCGGCGGGCGGGCGCGCCGGCCGCCAGATCGACGACACGACCGAGCAGTTTGTCGAAACGACCCGCATGGGCGCGGGAATCTGACGAACTCCGGCAGTTGCCGGATTGGTCAGCATCGTGGAAATAGCACGCAACCATGGCACGACTTCACGAATATCAAGGCAAAGCCATTCTCGCCGCGAACGGATTGTTCGCAGCCACGCGGCGCGCATCCTGCGCGGTTTTTGTTTGACCGCTTTCCTCCCACTTCGCTACCATGGTTGCTAGAATTCACCCCGGTCCTGATGTTGCTAATCCCCAAGCACAATTTGGTTTTTCTGTGCATGGCTGTCCTCGTCACTGTAAACGCGGCGCGCTCGCAATCTCCGCAGGCTGACAACGCGTCGCCTTCGCCGTCATTCTCGCCCTCAGCTTCACCCTCACCCCCAGCTTCACCCTCACCCTCGGCTTCACCCTCACCCTCGGCTTCACCCTCGCCCTCAGCTTCACCCTCGCCCTCAGCTTCACCCTCGCCGGGCGCAGCGACAACGTCACCGAAGCCAGTTCTCAAGTCGTCAGTCACACTCCTTGGCGCGAACGATAACAATGACGCGCTATCGATGGCGGTACCGCTTGGAGCTCCGCTGCAGTTAATCCTTCTCGTCAAGGAACCGCCGGGCGGACATGCCCGCGGGGATTTGCGGGTTTTGCCGTTCTCGTCGCAGGGAGAGCAGCCGCCTACCATTGCCACGGCAAAGATTCGAACCGGTACGGGCCCCGCGAACACGTCAGCCGCCGCCGGCGACACCGCGGCGGTCCCGCTGGACAAGAAAGGTGAAATCGCGTTTTCAATCGAGTTCGACCGGCTCCGCCCGGGCAAGACCTATAAGGGGCAGCTCTTCCTCACCTCAATCGATCTCCACCATCGCTGGGACATCACCTTCACGACCGGAGGCCGCGGAATCATCGCGGTCGAACCCGTGGGAACGTTGAAATTCCACCGAATTCCATTTTGTGACACGGGGGAGTTCTCGTTCACCCTCCATGACAAATCCGAGGGAGGACCGTATCACAACATCGGAGTTCGTTTTGAGCCTTCGGCTGCCGCGAATTCCAAGGCGCTCACGTCAAACTTCATTCTCGATACGCTCTCCTTCTGGGAAAACGAAAAGCCGGTCGATGTCGAGCGGCGGGTCGACCTCGAGCGGCGGGACGCGAACGGCGCGGGGGTAACTCTGGCCAAGGCGCGGACGTTCACGGCGCGCATCAAACGATTATCGCCTGGCGAATATTCGGGCACGCTGCGCTTTGGCGCTGATGAGGCTTCGGACGACGCGGCGGAGGCGAAACTGCCGTTGTTGATTCAGGTGCGCCACCACTGGATCCTCCCGGTCGTGGTGATCTTGGTCGGGTCAGCCTTTGGATGGTTCACCTCGAAATACGTCGTGGGCGCGCGTAAAGCGCGCGACCTGTCGCGCCAAATCACGGAGCTTCGCGCCCGAGCCGAGTTTCTCGAGCGTCAATCCACGCCTCGGGCGGGATGGGAATTCCCCAGCGAGGCCGGATCGTTGGGCTTTGCCCGGCTGGGAGTCGGCTTGAATCGACTCGCAAAGCTGACCGGATCGACCATGCAAGTCATCCTTCATGGGGACCAAATCGAGGACCGGCGGCAAAAGGCCGAAATGCGCCTGGCAGCGCTCGAATCATTGCAGGCTGTCCGCTTGCGGGTTCAGCCCTTTGCCGATGGCCGGCCGGCGGCGCAACTGGCAATCGGACGTCTTCTCCGCGAGGCCACCCTTCTGCTAGAGCGGCCGACCTTTGGCGAACTCGAAAAGGCTAATCTAACCAAGTTACTTGAATCAGCCGAGGCGTGGGCGAACGCCTCCACGATCGGCAATGTCTACCAGGAGGCCCTGCTCGAACGGCGGCGCAGCAGCGATTTACCGGGCCTGCCGGAGGTCCAAGGATTGGATGCAGGGGAAGTCCGCGCCCAACTCGAAGCACTCATCCCGAACTTACCGACCGAGCAGCAGATCACGGCCCAAACGGCACTCGCCGATCTCAAGAACTTCGATGAGACGATCACGCGAATCATTTTGCTCTGGCGCGAGCGCGGCCGGCCCTGGGCAAGCGAGCTCGCGGCCGTTTACGCGAGTGGCAAGCGAGCGCTCGACGATCTGTTTCAGACGGTGGACAAGATTGTCTGGGACTCTTTGAAGGCCGAAGCCGAGAAGGGCACGCTCGTGCTCGAACAGGAAGCGACTAGTCAGGAGAAACCGCAGACCTACAAGGTTATCGAAATCGACTTAAGATCTCATAACTTGGAAGGACGACGTCTGCGGTATCACCCGTTGCGTGTCGGATGGCACATTAAGTCTAGTGACGGGGAGGCCCGGACGCCGGAAACAGACGGCCTCAAGTTAGTGCAGTATTTCCCATTAGCGGGCGCGGTCCAGGTCAAAGCGAGCCTGCGCTGGAAGGGCGATGAGATCCCTATCCCCGCTCCGCTCAATTTGGACGTAGCCGAAAATCCTGAGTACCGCAAACGCTCGATGTTCGCGGCGAATTGGACGGAATACGCGGCCATTGTCGTGGCGGCGCTCTTTGCCATCGTCACCGCAATGGGCACACAGTACGACTCGACTTTTGGGACGTTTACTCAGTACGTAACCATGTTTATCTGGGCGGCGGGAGCTGGAACGGGCGGCAATCTGTTTAGTCAACTCGGCGCCACCTCCGCACCTGGCGGCGCGGCCTCACCCGGCGGCACGGCCGCACCGGGCGGTGCGTCTGCCCCAGGCAGATGATGCCCGATCTTCGGGTCGTGATGCGTTGATCGCACGCGCGAATGGTCCGGCTGTTGGCAGATTGTTAGGACCATGGAATATAGCTGCCAGCCATGGCACGACTTCACGAATATCAAGGCAAAGCCATTCTCGCCGCGAACGGATTCAAAATTCCGCGCGGCCGCGCTGCGTCGACCGCGGATGACGCGGTGACGGCGGCCAAGGAACTCGCCGGCGGCAAAAAAGGCACCGAAGTGGTCGTCAAAATTCAAGCCTGGACGACGGGACGAGCCGGCATCGGCGGAGTGATGTTTGCCAAGAGGCCGGATGACGTTCGCGGCCACGCCGCGCGCATGCTGGATATGAAAGTTGGGCAGTTTCCAGTCGAAGCCGTTTTGGTGGAGGAGAAGATCGCGATTGAGCGGGAATTTTTTCTATCCTTCGCGATCGATGACGCCGCCCGCGCCCCGGTGATCATTTTTGCCGCCGGCGGCGGCACCGGAATCGAAGAGCGCGCCGCCTCGACGCGGCGCATCGCTTGCGATGTGAAGCAGGGGCCACTGGAGTCAGCCGTGGGGGAAGCCGCCGCCTCGTACGGACTCACGACGGAGCATGCGATGCAACTGGCCGAGTCGATCAAGAAATTGTTTGCCGCCGCGCGCAGTGTTGAGGCCCGATCGCTGGAAATCAATCCGCTGGTCCTGACCAAAGAGGGCGAATTCGTCGCCGCCGACTGCCGGATCACGATTGATGACTACGCGGTGGCGCGGCACCCTGAGCTGGGGATTGAGATTGCGCGGGAGTTCGATCATCCGCCTACGGCGCTCGAACGCGTCGCCTACGCCGCGGAACAAAGCGATCATCGCGGGACGTTCTATTTCGCGCAGCTGGCCACTGCGGCCGCCAAGGATTCCAAAGGTTTGGTTGGTTTTCATGGCGCCGGAGGCGGCGGCTCCATGATGTCGATGGACGCCATCGTGAACGCGGGATTTACCATCGCCAATTTCACCGACACCAGCGGCAATCCATCCGCTTCCAAAGTCTATCGGGCCAGCCGGATCATCCTCGCCCAGCCCGGCCTGGTCGGATATTTCGGCTCCGGCTCCGGCGTCGCGAGCCAGGAGCAATATTGGTCGGCTTATGGCCTGGCCAAGGCGTTTTGGGAACTCGACCTGGATATTCCCGCGGTGATTCGTCTGGGCGGCAACACGGAAGATCGCGCGGTCGACATATTGCAGCGCATGTCCGGATTGCTGCGCGCGCCGGTTGAGGGCTATCGCAAGAGTGACGCGCCGGCCATGATCGCCGAACGCTTCGCGGAGCTTGTCGCGGCCGCGGGCACAGGCGCCGCCAAATGGAAACCGCGCGCCCCGCGCCTATCGGAGTTTGTGAAGAATCCCACGGCCACCATGATTCCGGTGAAGGGGGGCCGGGTCTGGATCGACACCGCGAAATGGCCGGAGATTCGCCGCGCCGTCGAAACGCACTCGGGCGGATTGATCGTCGATCGCGCGGGTAAACCGGTGGCAGCGCTGCCGACCGAGGAGTTCGCCAATAAGGATTCGGAGTTGCTGGCGTGCGATGTCGAATGCCGGCTCGCCGAAGTGGAAGGCTTTTATCTTGAGCTTGATATTCCCGGCTTGGGCGAAGTGATTGGAGGCGCGCGTTAAATGGCAATTTTGATCGACGAAACCAAGCGCGTCCTGGTGCAAGGCATCACGGGCCGGGAAGGCCAGGCACGCACGCGCCTGATGCGCGAGTACGGAACAAACGTCGTCGCGGGCGTGACGCCTGGCAAAGGCGGGCAGACCGTCCTGGGCGTGCCCGTTTTCAACACGCCGCAGGAGGCCGTTGCGGCTTTGGGCGATATCGATATTTCCGTGCTCTTTGTGCCGGCGGCCGGAGTGAAGGACGCGGCCATCTCCGCCATTGATGCAGGCATTAAACTTACGGTGCTGGTGCCCGATCGAGTGCCGGTATGGGACGCGATGGAGATCGCCGTGGCCGCCAAGGCAAATGGAGCAACGTTTCTAGGACCGAACACGCTCGGCGTCTTGAGTCCGGGCAAGGGCGTCGTCGGAATGATCGGCGGTCGCGCTGAAAGCGCGCGCCAATGGTTCAAGCCCGGCATCCCGACGGGCGTTGGGGTGATCAGCCGTTCGGGCGGCATGGCCTCGAGCACCGGTTATTACCTGGGACAGTCGGGGGTGCGCATTTCAACCATCGCGCATATTGGCGGCGACGCGGTCCTGGGCATTCGCATTCCCGATGCGGCACTCATGTTTGAGGCCGATCCAGTCACCGAAGCGATCGTGATCTTTGGAGAGATTGGTTCGTCCCAGGAAGAAGAACTGGCGCAGTTGATTCGCGATCGAAAAGTCACCAAGCCGGTGATCGCCTACATCGGCGGCAAGGCGGCGCGCGAAGGCACGCGTTTTAGCCACGCGGGGGCGATCATCGAGGGTGGTCGCGGCACACACGCCGGCAAAGTGAAGGCGTTGCGCGAGGCTGGCGCGACCGTGGTCGATGCGTTTGGTGAACTGCCGGGTGCCGTGGTTGAAATCCTTAAACGCATCAAGGGAAAGAGTCTCATGAGTGAAGCCGACAAAAACGCCGTCTGGAATACCGCTGTAACCCGCATCGAACCCAACCGAGTCGCAGTCCGCGGATACGACATCGCCGATCTGATGGGGCGCGCCTCCTTTGGCGCCGCGGTGCATTTGATTCTAACGGGCGAATTGCCGACGCCGGAGATCGGGCGGCTAATGGACGCTGTCCTGGTGGCATCGATCGATCATGGCGCCACGCCTCCCAGCGCGCTGGCCGCGCGGACCGTCGCCTCCACCGGCGCCTCGTTGAGCGCTTCGGTGGCTGCCGGGATCATGTCGATCAATCGTCATCACGGGGGCGCGATTGAGGATTGCGCCCGGCACCTGAAAAAGGTCGCCAATCTCGCCGCGACCGAGTCCCTTTCGATCGATGAAGCCGCCACCCGCACGCTCGCGACCATGAAGGAAGCCGGCGAGCGCATGCCGGGGTTTGGGCATCGCTATCACACCAAGGATCCGCGCACGGCACGGCTGTTCGAACTCGCGCGCGAAGCCGGGGTGGACGGCGCGCACATGAAGGCGGCGCGGGCCGTGGAAAAATCCTTCGCCGACGCCCGGAAGGCGCTGCCGATTAATGTGGACGGCGCGATCGGGGCGATCCTGGCCGACCTGGGGATGAATCCCGCGGCATTCAACGGCATTTTCATGATCGCGCGAACGCCCGGCCTGGTGGCGCACGTTATCGAAGAGCAAACTCGCGAGAAACCGATGCGCCGGATTGATCCAGTCAAACACGGCTATGACGGCCCCGCGCCCAGGAGCGTGTCGAAATAAGCAGCTCCCGCGTCAAAGCCGGTTTTTGAAAAGGAAACCAAATGAAAGAAGAAAAAATACTAACGAAACACCCGCTGGGCAAAAGGGGGGTAAACATCAGCAAGGAAAAATACGAAACGCTGAAGAAGGCAATTCTGGCGGCGCTCGGGAAAAAGGAACTCACTCACACCGAGCTATTCGAGCGAGTTAACAAGAACCTCGAGAACAAATTTACCGGGAGTATTAATTGGTACGCCGAAACCGTGAAGCTCGATTTGGAAGCGAGAAAAATGGTGGAAAGAACTACCGCCAAGCCCCCAAAATACCGTCTGAAATGACCACGATGATATTGGGGTGGATCGAGCGCTCCGAGCTCGATGTTGAAATTCAAAGCCGCACAGCGGCTCAACTTGATCGCTCCGCGATTTTGCTATAAGCAACGCGCTCGGAGATCGCGTTCCACCTCTACTAAATCGATAACCTATGACGACAACTCAACCAACCAGCTACGGCGTCAACGAAATCGCGGAACTCTTTCCCAGCCTCCTGAAGATCGGCGCCGAATCGCTGCGCGAAAAAGTCGCGGCGGTCTGGAACGAAGCCATCACCACGGGCTGCGGCGGCAAGGGCTGGACTTTCGACGAGCTTCGCGCGGTCAAATTCACTCTGTTGGCCGGCGACATCGACATGAGATTCGTCGAGCATCTTAATTCCTGCGCGCTGCAATGCATCGCCATCGCGGATGTGCTCGAAAGTTCGTTCCGTTGCGATATTCCCATTCAACGCGATTACCTCATCGCCGGCGCGCTCCTGGCCGACGTGGGCAAACCGCTGGAGTTCGATAAGGACGCTGGGGGCAACGTGATTCAAGGCACGTTTGGCCAACAGGTGCGGCATCCGTTCACCGGTGTCGCGCTGGCCTACAAGCACGGCGTTCCCGGCGAGGTCATGCACATGATCGCCACCCACAGCCATGAGGGCGACAAAATGGAGCGCTCAATCGAGTCGATCATCTTCCATCACGCCGACTTCGTCGACTTCGATATCGCCAAACTTCTTGGCAAGCGCGCCGCTAAGAGGTAAATGCGGGTGCGATCCTAATGTTTTCTTGAAACGATTGAGACTGGCCAATAGCGGCTTATGCGTCGCGAGATCGCCCTTGTTTTCTGATCGATGTTGGCGCGGCGCTGGCGAAGGGTGCGCCAATCGCGCTGCAGGACGGGTGCCCACGCGCAAAAATTAAGGAGCATCATCGTTGCCGAGAAGAGCCATAGACCGAGGAAAACCGCGATGCCTGCGTGGAGAAGCAGCGTCATCCCAATCCAAACCCAGCGCGTCCGCGGGAACCAGACCGCCGCTCCATAACCGGTTTCGACCAACAATGTCCACCACCCCATTAACGCGGCGAGCCAGGGCACAAAAACCAGCCAGGAGAAATAAATTGCAGCGCGTTCGCGAATCAGAGCCCGCCAGATCGACTCACCGTTCCACCACATTGGACCAACTGCTTTTCCAATGCCGGAGGACAAATAAATCGCACACAGGTGCAGCCTCAACGTGAGAAGCAACAGCCCGCTTTCCCACGAGAATCGGCGGTGCCGGCGGCGTCTCATCGCATCGATTGACCAGACTTCACCGCAAGGGCTTAGCGCGAGGTAAAAGAACAGGATGTTTAGAAATTCGGAGACGCCGTAGCTCCCGGCGGCGCCGGTGGATTTCAGGGCGAGATGCGCGAACCAGCACAGCCATTTTACCGATGTCGTCCAGCAGCCGGCCAACAACATCATCATCAACGCGACGTAGCCAATCATAAGCACCCGGAGCGCCGTTTCCGGCAGGCAGCCAGTGATCGAAACCAGAAAGTTCAGTGCGGGGTCGAAACGAGGCAACCACTCGACCGTGAAAAGCTGATCCACGGGATGTTGAACGATGCCGTAGGGCCCCACCAGTGCATCGAGATGCGGCAGCAAACCAAGCGCTTGGACGATGGCGATGGCGCCGGCCCCGATTCGCAAACCAGCTAGGGGCCAGCTTGGTGCAGGCCTAAGAAGTTGGGCTATTAGACGCCACCGAAAACTCCCACCCCTGCCGCTATGGAGCCGCATCTGGGAGGAGCGCCTCTGGTTCAGGCGCGATCGGCTGGTCAGTCCGAGCGAAAGAATATAGCGTCATCGTCACCCATTGCACCCGTGGGCGTTGCCGGCTCGCCCGCAGCGAGGGAAGATTCCACACTTGGTCCTCAACCACAGCTACGGCGGCGTCCGGATGCCGCCCGAAATACCAAGCCGCCCAACTCGCGGCGTACTCGCGCAGAAAGTCTCCCTCTTGGAAGTGATGGTACATCGTCTCCACGTGGAGCATGGCCTCGCCCCGTCCCCAGTCGATCGTTTCTGAGATCCAATCCTGCGTGGCAGGCCGGTAAAGTCGCACAACAATGCGCCGCGGCAATCCCGGTCGTGGCGCATAGAACCCATAACCGTTCCCCATGCCGCTGTATCCCGCGATCAGCGCAAGCCCGATAGTCCAAGGACTTTCAGGCAATAGTTTGCGCAGGTCGCTTACAGAACTAAATACAATTGCCAGGCAACCGGCATGGCAAGCGATTCGCCCCACCCAGCACCGATGCGAAGATTTTTGGCTCTTAATAAAGGGCTAATTACGGGGCTTTAGGTCCGCGTTTACGTCTGTCTTCACGTCGGTTTTTACGCTTTTCCGCGCGACAATCTTTCCTTCAAAGAAGTTGTTTCCGATACTACCGCTGGCGATATCGCTCAGGGCGGTCCGCTTTCCGGACGCCTCCTTTAGCGTGGCGGATATTTGGGAACGCAGTATTTCTAGTTGGGACTTGCTTATTTTACGAGCGGTCTCCCATTTGGTGAACTTCGTATTTATGTTCATGGAAGCAATATATGTGTCTACTACTTCTCCCCCAGCTGCCAAAGCGACCGGGTTTATCGCTGCGTTAAACCTCGACGTGAAGGCCTTATCAAACTCTGCCACCGTTTTGATGGGCGCGGCCCGCCGAGAGGAATTTATAATTACGACACCGCCGGCGCTTTTTTCCGCGGCGCCGATCGAATTGGCGAAAAAGAACACGAGGATGATGGCAGTTACCAAGCTAACGAGGACAACAACTGGGGTAAGGGGTTTTTTCATAAGCGGCAGCGTGGGATTTCGTCAGGGTGGGTGTCAAGGAGAAAAAGCCAATCTGGGCAAGACAGCAAAATCAAGGCATTCGTTACCCAGAAGAAAATTGACATGGGGCTCACGCGCTTTCTTTATTGAGAGGAATTGATATGGGCTTGACCCTCGTTGAGAAGATTGCGGCGCGGCACGCTGATGGACTCGCGGCGGCGACCGTGGTGCGCGCCGGGGATTTCGTTTCGATTCGGCCGCGACATGTCATGACCCATGACAACACCGGCGCGGTGATTCCGAAGTTCAAGCAGATCGGCGCGACGGCGATCGCCGATCCGCCGCAACCGGTCTTCGCGATCGATCACGACATTCAAAACGTCACTCCGAAGAACCTGGAGAAGTACGCGAAGATCGAAGCGTTCGCGCGCGAACACGGCATCGACTATTACCCGCCCGGCACCGGCATTTCGCATCAGGTGATGGTGGAGCAGGGCTATGTCGTTCCCGGCGCGTTGGTGGTGGCGAGCGATTCGCACTCCAATTTATACGGCGCCATGGCGGCGCTCGGCACGCCGGTGGTGCGGACCGACGCCGCCAGCATTTGGGCCACCGGAGTCACCTGGTGGCAGGTCCCCAAGGTGGCGAAGGTCGTGCTCAAAGGAAACCTTTCCGCGGGCGTGACCGGCAAGGATGTCATCATCGCCTTGTGCGGACTTTTCAATAAGGACGAAGTGCTCAATCACGCGGTGGAATTCATGGGCGATGCCGTGGCGAATCTTTCCATGGCCGCGCGCATGACCATCGCCAACATGACCACCGAGTGGGGCGCGCTCGCCGGCGTGTTTCCTTTCGATGAAGTGACGGTGAATTACCTGCGTTCGCGCGTGGGCGAGTTCACAAATCCCGGGCGCCCCGGAACGCGCGGCCCGAAGAGCCGCTCCGGCTACTCGGACGCCGACATCGATGCGTGGTGGAGCGGCCGCGCCAACCTGAGCGCGGACGCGGACGCCGACTACGCGATCGAGCTGGAATTGGATCTGGCGACCGTGGTCCCGCACGTCTCCGGCCCCAATGAAGTGAAGACGATGGTGTCGCTGCCGGAGATGGAGCGAAAGCATGTGCCCATTCAGAAGGCATATCTGCTGTCATGCGTGAACGCGCGCTTTGAGGATTTGCATGAAGCCGCGGAAGTGGTGCGCGACCGCGGCGGACGCGTGGCCGCGGGTGTTGAATTTTATCTCGCCGCGGCAAGTGCCGAAGTGCAGGCCAGGTCCGAGTCCAACGGCGACTGGAATACGCTGGTCGACGCGGGCGCCATTCCGCTGCCGCCCGGTTGCGGAACGTGCATCGGTTTGGGCCGCGGTTTGGTGGGCAAAGGTGAAATCGCAATCAGCGCGACAAACCGCAATTTCAAGGGGCGCATGGGCGATCCCGATGCGCAGGTCTATTTGGGTTCGCCCGCCGTTGTGGCGGCCAGTGCGCTGGCTGGATTCATCTGCGCGCCGCAAACATTCTCGGATCAGACTGCGGGCACATCTGTTCGCCGCCCCCAGACCAAACCGGCGGCAGCCGTTTCAGTCGAGATCATCGAGGGCTTTCCGCCAAGCGTGCGCGGCCGCGTTCTCTTCGTGGACAAAGACAATTTGAATACCGACGGCATTTACGCCGGCAAACACACTTACCGCGACGATCTCACGCCAGAGGAGATGGCGGCGGTGACCTTTGAAAACTTCGATCCAAACTTCAACACCCTTTATCAAACCGGCGACGTCGTGGTAGGCGGCCTGAACTTCGGAACCGGATCGAGCCGCGAGCAGGCGGCCACGGCGCTGAAGTTCAAGGGCATTCCGTGCGTCATCGCCAGTAGCTTTTCCGAAACCTACAAGCGCAACGCGTTCAACAACGGCTTCGTGGTCTTTGAATGCCCCGAATTGGTCACACACTTGCGCGCGACCCTGGCCGATCGCACCCCCACCACGGTGGGGCCTGAGATCACGATCGATTACGGCAAATCGATGCTGACCATCGATGAAAAATCATTCCCCTTCCCACCGCTCAGTCCCGCCGCCCAGGAATTGATCGTGGCTGGCGGCGCCGAAAATCTGGTGGCCGCCAGGCTGCGCGCAAAAGCGGAATAACGCGTCTGGGGAGCGCACGCGCCTCGCGTGCAGGTCTCGGCGCCTCGCCGAGACGAACTTTGATCACGTGGCACGGAGGTCATTCGGCGAGGCGCCGAATGCAGCACGCGAGGCGCGTGCGCTCCCCAAATTTGATGCGCCACCACTTGCGAGTCGGAACGGCTGCCGATAAGATCGACATCTTATGGCTAAATACAAAATCGCGTGGATGCCGGGTGACGGTGTGGGCAACGATGTCATGGAGGCAACGCGCATCGTGTTGGATCGCATGAAGCTCGATGCCGAGTATGTGCCTTGCGACATCGGCTGGGATTTTTGGTGCAAGGAAGGCAACGCGCTTCCGGACCGCACGGTCAAGGCCCTCAAGGAAACCACCTGCGGCCTCTTCGGAGCCATCACGAGCAAGCCGCAAAGCGAAGCGAAGGAGGAATTGATCCCAGAGCTCAAGGACACGGGGCTGGTTTACTTCTCCCCTATCGTGAAGCTGCGCCAGATGTTCAACCTGCACACCAACATGCGGCCGTGCAAAAGCTACCCCGGCAACCCACTGAATTATCGCGGCACCAAGATCGCCAACCCCAGCGGCGAAGACATCGCGATTGACCAGGTCGTGTTCCGCGAAAACACCGAAGGCATGTACGGCGGCGTTGAGTTCTTCCCGCTGCCCGAATCGGTTTACACAGCGCTTTGCGCCAATCCGAAGATGAAGCCGTGGAAAGACAAGGCCGGCCTGGAGAATATCGCTCTCTCCACCCGCATCGTGAGCGTCCAGGGTTGCACCAACATCTGCCAGCAAGCCTTCGAGTTCGCCAAAAAGACCGGGCGAAAACGCGTCACCCTGATCGAAAAACCGAATGTACTGCGGGAAACCGGCGGCCTGATGATGCGCTGCTTCAAGGACGTGGCCAAAAGTTACCCGGACATTCGGGCGGACGACGCGAACATCGACGCCATCTGCATGTGGATGTTCAAGAACCCGCAGGATTACTCCGTGCTGGTGGCGGAAAACATGTTCGGCGACATCGTCAGCGACTTGTGCGCCGGCCTGGTCGGCGGCCTCGGCTTCGCGCCCAGCGCCAATCTCGGCGACAAATACGCCGTCTTCGAGCCAACGCACGGTTCGGCGCCAAAATACGCCGGCCAATACAAGGTCAACCCGATCGCCATGCTCCTGACCGCCAAATTGATGCTCGACTGGCTTAAGGAAACCGAAATGGCCACGCGTCTTGAAGCCGCCGTCGCTCGCGTCATCGCGGAAGGCAAGGTGCGAACCTACGATATGGGTGGGAAGGACTCCACGCTCGACGTAGCCAAAGCGATCGCGGACTACGCTGCCTGATCTCCTAAACGTCGACACTGTAGAATAACATGTCCGCCATCGGTGGGACTCGCCGTGGCGAGGGCGGCACGGCCTCAACGCTCGATGTCGCCAAGGCGATCGCCGACCACGCGAGTTAGCAAATCCGACCATCAACATTGCTCTGCCAAATCCAGGCGGGCGATCGCTAGCCAGCCGGCATCGTCGCCCCTTAGCGGTCGGCCCCGAAAAATCTTTGGGCCAGGAACATGCCGATCGCCATCGTCGGTACGAAGAGCAACGCTTCGGCTCGGAGAGCTCCCAGATTGGCGAGCGCTGGCCCGGGGCAGAATCCGCCGAGCCCCCAGCCTATCCCGAAAATCGCGGCCCCAATGACCAGCCGGCGGTCAATCGGCGACGATGAGGCCGCGGGCAGTTTCAGACTTTGACTCCCGAAGCGGCGCAAGACCAGCATTCCCAATCCATAGACGCCGACCGCACCGGCCATGACGACGAGCAGCGCGGGATCCCAGGCACCGAAAACATCGAGAAATCCGATTACCCGTGCCGGATCGGTCATCCCTGAAACGGCGAGCCCCGAACCGAAGAGGCCGCCGGCCACCAGATTCAGAAACAATTTTCCCGGCTTCATAGGAATACACGGTGATAGATGAAAACCGTCAGCATTCCCGCCGCCATGAAGATGAGCGTGGCCGCGATCGAATCCTTCGCGCCCATCCCAACCCCGCAAACTCCGTGACCGCTGGTGCAGCCTTTGCCAAGACGGGTGCCAAATCCGACGAGCAAACCGGCAATGGCCATGACAACGAGCGGGCGCATCGGCCGATAAAGCGCGGCGCTCTGCCACAATGCGAAACACAGCGCGGCTCCACCAAGCAGGCCGAGGAGAAAAATCACCCGCCAAGTCTTGTCGGGCGTGGCCGGGACGAGCAGGCGGCCGAACACACCGGAGATGCCCGGAATTTTTCCGCTCAGCGCGGTCGCGAGCAGGCTGGCGAGACCGATCAGGATTCCTCCGATCAGGGGATTCAAGAGCGTGTAATGGTCCATTAGCCTGAATTCATCTTCGTTCGCAGAGCTTCTGGAAACGCGGGTCACTCCGCAGCGGATCCCAGCGTGGATCGAGCCGGAGCAGAGCGGGCGTAAGAGCGGCTTCGCCCGGCTTCTTCAAGAGCTGTTCGATACTCGTGAGCGCCACATCGGTCTGGCCCAGTCGCGCGCGGGCGGCGGCGATAGTCGTCTCCAGGATCGGGCCGATGAGTACATCGGTCAGGATTTCTTCGCGCATCAGCGCGGCTTCGCGCTCGACGACCTCCTTATCGCCGAGGAACGCCGAAACGAAGATGAGGCTGTTACCGATACGCTCGCTGGTGTCGCCTTCGGCGCGGAGGGCGAGAAGCTCGTTGCGGGCGCGCTCCAGCTCTGCCTGGGCGGACGCGGCATTTCCGGCCAACGCTTCGGCAATGCCAAGCTGGCCGCGATAATGCGCGGCGAGGCGGGACGGTATGTCCGCCTCAAGCAACTGCCGCATCATACTAACAGCCTCCGCGGGCTTCCGCATAAAGAGATAGTAAGTATACCGCGCGTTGATTAGCAGCGGCTGACGGCTATCGAGCGGGACCAGTTCAAGAAAGCGACCGGTCTGCTCCAATTCGCCCTGCGCGAACGCAGCTTCGACTTTTTGGACGAGTATTTGTGGATTCTGCGGCTCGACCTCGCGCGCACGGTCGATCAGCGCGTCGGTCTCCCGGAAACGGCGGACCGCGCGATAAGTGACAGCGGTTTCGGAAAGCAGGAGCGGATTGCGTGGATCGAGCTCGAGCGCTTCCTCGTGGAGCCGGAGCGCCTCGTCCCATTTTCCCTGCCGCCGTTTGACGTAGGCAGAAAACTCGATCGCGACGCCGCGATTGGCCGAGCGGACGCGCGCCTTTTCGAAAGAGGCAAGGGCGCCGTCGTAGTCGCGCAAAACCCGGTAGCGATACATCCCTTCGGCGAAATGAACGTCGCCGCTGTCCGGTTGGAGACGCTTCGCCTGCTCGAGGGCTTCTTTCGCCTGGGCAGCTCGCTGCGGCGTGCGCTCATGCTCGGCATACGCAAAGGTGTGCGCGACCGAAAGCAGCGACCAGGCCACGACAAATTTCGGATCCAATTCCACAGCGCGAGAAAAGTGCGCGACGGCGTCGATGAGATCGTGCGGAGCAGCCGTCAGCTTGTTTGCGAGCGCCACCCCACGCAGATACTCCTCGTAAGCCGCCGGGTTCTCGGTGGGCCTGGCCGCAACGGCGCGTTGTTCCCGGGGTGTGAGTTGGGCGCGCAAAGCGCGGGCGATGTTTTCCGCGATGTCGCTTTCGACGGCAAAGATGTCGGTGAGCTTGCGGTCGTAAGTCTCGGCCCAGAGGTGCGCGTCCGACGCGGCGCGGATCAATTGGACGGTGACCCGCACCTGATCGCCGGCCTTCTGCACGCTTCCCTCCAGGATATGCGCGACGCCGAGCTCCTTCGCGATGGCAGGCAAATTTGCGGACGAGGCCCTGTAGCGTTGCGTGGAAGTGCGCGAGATGACCTTCAAGTCTTCGATCTTCGCCAGCCGCGTCATGATTTCGTCCTGAATGCCATCGGCAAAATAGGCGTTAGCCTTATCGTCGCTCAGCGACTCGAACGGCAACACCGCGATCGATTTTTCCGGCAGGGGCGGACTGTGCCGTCCGTCTTCGCGCGAAGTCGCCGTGTGCCGTCCGATAAAAAACAAACCAATAGAAAATGCGGCTCCAACCAGGGCGACATAGATCCAGGTGCGATTCGGCGAACCCCGATCTACGGCCGGGCCGGCATTTTCCGTGCGCTTGATCCCTTCCGGCGTGCGTTCGAAAGCCCACGCGATCAGCAGGGCGATGGGGAATCCGAGTGCAACCAACACGATTACCAGCCGCACCACCCAGATTGGAATCGCCAGGAACGGAAAAACCTGCGTGGCAACTTGAATCACGAGCCAGCCGACCATGGCGTAGGCGACGGCGATCTTGTAAACGTTGCGCCGTTTCAGCTCCCCGAAGAAGTTCTTCGGCTTCATGGCGTTTTTTGCCATACAGGCAATTTAGGAGCAAGGCTGGCATTGCTCCAATTGCGGCGACGGCCTGCGTGGTCCGCGACGCAAAGCAGCTTGAAAATCTGCGCGGCCCGACCAAGCTCATGAACCAAAAAAACGGAAATCATCATGTCAAACCAGCCAACCGATTCGAAACGTCTTCTCTCCTACACCATCGCCGAGTGGGCTTGCGCCCTGAAATACGAGCATCTGTCGCCCGCCGCGATTGATGCGGCGAAATTGTTCTGGTTCGATTCCATCGGCTGCGCTCTTGGAGGCAGCCAGCAGGATGACGCCAAGATTTTGCTCAAGCACCACCGCGCCATGTCCGCCACGGCGGACTCGTCCGGTGGCGAGGGCGGAGGGAAAGGCGCTGCCACCGCGTTCGTCTCCGGCTTCAAGACCAATCCGGTCGATGCGTCGTTTTTGAATGGCCACATGATCCGCGCCATGGATTACAACGACATTTATTGGAAGGCCGATCCTTGTCACCCGAGCGACCTCATCTGTGCACCGCTGGCACTCTGTGAAACCGAGGGCCTGGGCGGCCAGGATTTGATTCTCGCCACGATCATTGCCTACGAGATTGAAATGCGGCTGGCCGAAGTGGGCCGGCCAGGCGTGCGCGAATACGGCTGGCATCACGCCACCCTGAGCGCGTTCGCGGCGCCGATCGCGGCGGGTCGCGTGCTGAATCTCACGCCCGCGCAAATGGTCTCGGCCATGGGCATCAGCGCCTCGCGCACATTTTGTCCGGGCGCGGTCACGGCGGGCAAGCTGACCAACATGAAGAACACGGTCGACCCGTGGGCGGGACGCATGGGGGCCGAGAGCGCGCTCCTGGCGCGCGGCGGCTTTTCCGGGCCCGAGCACATCATCGATGGCAAGGAAGGGCTTTTCGCCGTGTTCAAGCATGTGCAGTACGAGGGCAAACCAGCCACCTTCGACGCCGAGGCGTTGGTCGCGGATCTTCCCAACTCAACGGACTCGCACTACCGCATTCTGGATTGCGGCATGAAGAGCTTCCCGATCGAGGCGCTCAGTCATTCGCCGCTCACCGCGATGATGAAAACGGTCAAGGAACACAACATCAAGGCCGACGACGTGAAGGAGATCAAAGTGGAGGTGATCGCTCGCGCCGCCGACATCCTGGGCGATCCGCACAAGTATCGGCCGGACTCCAAGGAAACCGCCGATCATTCCCTGCCCTACTGCATGGCCGCGGGACTGGTCGACGGCATGGTGACGCCGCTGCAATTCAAAGAAGAGCGCGTGCTCGATAAAGCGCTCATTCCCATCATGGACAAAGTGAAAGTGGTCGCGAACCAGGAGTTCGAGGCGCTCTTTCCGAAGTTCCAGCCGAGCCGGGTGACCATCACGACCAACAACGGCGAGTCACATTCGACCCGCGTCGATGTTCCCAAAGGCGATCCACGCGATCCGATGACCGAGGAAGAAATTGCAGTCAAGTTCACGGCGCTCGGTGGCGATGTCATCGGCCGGGAGCAGTGCAAGAAATTGCAGAGCTACATCATGGGCATGGAAACCGCCCAGAACCTTGGCGGCCTGTTTGAGCTGACGACGGCTCGCTAGGCCGTAAGCGATCTTGTTTGGGGAGCGCACGCGCCTCGCGTGCACAATTCGGCGCCCTCGCCGAATTGATCCCGGGCCGATAAGTTCGTTGGCGAGGCGCCAACGACAGCACGCGAGGGCGCGTGCGCTCCCCAGACCACATAATCGCGCTGCCAGACTGGAGTCGAGTCGTAGCCGCTGCTAGGCTGACAATTCAATGCCAATGTTTGAAGCCGCCGACTTCTACAATCTCGAGGAACTGCTGACGGCGGACGAGCGTCGCAGGCGGAATGCGGTGCGCGGCTGGGTGCAGGAGCGTTTTCTGCCGGTGGTCGCGCAACATTATCACGATGGCACCTTCCCGATGGACCTCGTGCCGGAGATGGCCCGGCTCGGTGTTTTTGGACCGAGTATCAAAGGCTACGGCTGTGCGGGGCTCGGGAGCATCGCCGCCGGGCTGATGATGCAGGAGCTCGAACGGGGCGACAGCGGATTGCGCACTTTCGCTTCCGTGCAGGGATCGCTCGGCATGATGGCGATCAATCTGTTCGGGTCGGAAGAACAGAAGAACCATTGGCTGCCGGCGATGGCGCAGGGGAAGAAGCTCGGTTGTTTTGCGCTCACGGAGCCCGACTTCGGCTCGAATCCCGGTGGCTTGCGGTGCCGCGCGCGCAAGACGACCGACGGTTATCGCCTCACCGGCGCGAAGAAGTGGATTGGCAATGGCACCATCGCCGACGTGGCGGTGGTATGGGCGAAGGTCGAGGGCGAAGCGGGAGTCGATCCGGAGAGCGCCGGCGCGATCCGAGGATTCCTGGTCGAAAAAGGCACGCCGGGTTTCACGGCGGCGTTGATCGAGGGCAAACTCTCGCTCCGGGCGGCGTTGACGGCGACGCTCGAATTGGATGATTGCGCGGTACCGGCAAACGCGTTGCTGCCGCAAAGCGGCGGAGTGAAATCGCCGCTCCTATGTCTCAACCAGGCGCGATACGGAATCGCCTGGGGCGTGCTCGGGGCAGCGTTGGCGTGCTACGACGAGGCGCGGCAGTACGCGATGAGCCGCGTGCAATTCGACCGGCCGATCGGCGGTTTCCAGCTGGTGCAGGCAAAGCTGGCGCGCATGCTCACCGAGATTACGAAGGCCCAGTTGCTGGCCCATCGCCTGGCGCAATTGAAGGACGCCGGCGCGGCGAAGCACTACCACATTTCCATGGCCAAAATGAATAACGTCGAAATCGCGCTCGACGCCGCGCGGACCGCGCGCGACATCCTGGGCGGGGTCGGCATCCTCGATGAGCACCAGTGTTTCCGGCACATGTGCAACCTCGAAAGCGTCAAGACTTACGAAGGCACGCACGATGTCCATCTGCTGGTACTCGGCCAGCAGATTACGGGGTTGCCGGCGTTTGCGGGGTGATCGGGGAGCGCACGCGCCCTCGCGTGCTGGCGACGGGGCCTCGCCGTCGCGAACTTTTCCGAACATTTCGGCGAGGGCGCCGAAATTAGCACGCGAGGGTGCGTGCGCTCCCCAAGCGAATTGAAGTCGTTACGCCGTCGCGCTGCCGGCGTCGTCGCTGCCGAATTGGATTCCCTGGGCCAGTGGGAGTTCGGTCGAATAGTTGATCGTGTTGGTCTGCCGGCGCATATACATTTTCCACGAATCGCTTCCGCTTTCGCGTCCGCCGCCTGTCTCTTTCTCGCCTCCGAACGCGCCGCCGATCTCCGCGCCGCTCGTGCCCGTGTTCACGTTGGCGATGCCGCAATCGCTGCCGGCCGGGCTCAGGAATTTCTCCGCTTCGCGCACGTCGTTCGTGAAGATCGCCGAGGTCAGACCCTGGGGCACGCCGTTGTTGATTGCGATCGCTTCGTCAAAATCGCGATAAGTCAGCAGATAAAGCAGCGGCCCGAAAGTTTCATGGCACACAATCTTGAAATCCGGTTTTGCATTCGCCAGGCAAGGAGTCATATAGCAGCCGCCCGGATATTGGGCGCCTTCGAGACGCTCGCCTCCGTAAAGAACTTCGCCGCCCTCGTCCTTTAGGCGTTGGATCGACTGCTGCACCATGTCGACCGAGCTCGCGTCGATCAACGGACCCATCAGCGTCTTCGGATCGAGCGGATTTCCAATCGGCAACGACTTGTATGCGGCCAACAGTTTCTCGCGCACCTCATCGGCGACCGATTCGTGCAAAATCACCCGCCTGGTCGAGGTGCAGCGCTGGCCCGCGGTGCCGACTGCGCCGAAAAAGATCGATTGCGTCGCCATCTCGAGATCCGCGCTGGGAGTTACGATGAGCGCATTGTTTCCGCCCAGTTCCATGATCGTTTTGCCCAGCCGGCCGTGGACCGTTTGCGCCACATGCACGCCCATTTGCGTAGAGCCCGTGGCGGAGATCAATGGAATGCGGGCGTCTGCCGAAAGTTTCTGTCCGACCGTCTTGCGGTCGCCCATGAGCAAAGTAAAAATCGCCGGATCGGCCCCGGTTTCGCGACAAACGCGCTCGGCAATTTTCGTCACCGCGATCGCGGTCAGCGGCGTTTTCTCCGAGGCTTTCCAAACCGTCGCGTCGCCGCAGACGGCGGCCAGGGCCGCGTTCCACGACCAGACCGCGACTGGAAAATTAAAGGCGCTGATCACGGCAATAACGCCGAGCGGATGCCATTGCTCCATCAAACGATGGCTGGGCCGTTCCGACTGAATGGTCAGGCCATAAAGCATGCGGGACTGACCGACCGCGAAATCGCAAATGTCGATCATTTCCTGCACTTCGCCTTCGCCCTCCGCGATAATCTTCCCGGTCTCGAGGGTAACGAGCTGACCGAGTTCGTGTTTGAAATCGCGTAAGGCATTGCCAAGACGGCGAACGGTGTCCCCGCGAACCGGTCCGGGCGTGGTGCGCCATTTCAAGAACGCTTCCTGCGCACGTGAGATGGCTGCGTCGTAATCGTCGGCGGACGCAGTCCGAACGCTCGCCAGTTTCCGTCCATCGATCGGCGAAATCTTATCGATCGTCGCGCCGCCACCACGCCATTCGCCGAAAAATACGCCATCGTTTTCGCCGGTCAGGCCGAGTTTGTTGAATATCGATTCCATATTAGTTGGTGGATCGAGCGCTCCGTGCTCGATGTTTCATTATTCGCCCCGAACGCTTTCGGGGCCATTATTCTGGCATCGCGCGCGCGGAGCGCACGATTCACCTCATTTGCGCATCTGCTGGCATTGCTGGCGCAGCAATTCCATCGCTTCGTCGACGACTTCCGTCGAGAGATCGAGCGCGGGGCGGAAACGAACCGCCCGCTCGCCTGACTTTAAAACCAGCGCGCCGCGGTCGAACAAGCCTTTCCAGAATTCGTCGCGCGTTTTGGGATCCGGCAAGTCGAAGGCGAGGAAGAGCCCGCGGCCGCGCACGGCGGTCACGACACGTTCGTCGCGTTGCAATTGGCGAAGCGACTTCAAAAAGTGCTCGCCGACCCTGGCGGCATTTTCGACGAGATTTTCCTCCTCGACGATGCGCAGGTAATGGGTCGAACGCACCATGTCGGTAAAATTTCCACCCCAGGTGGAGTTGAGCCGGCTGGGAAGCCGGAAGGCGTTGTCCGGAACTTCATCCAGTCGCGGTCCCGCCATCACGCCGCAGACCTGCACCTTCTTTCCGAAAGCCATCAAGTCCGGTTTGACTCCAAAATGCTCGGAACACCAGTTGCGGCCGGTCGTGCCCATCCCGGTTTGCACTTCGTCGAAGATGAGAAGCATCTCGTTCTCGTCGCAAATACGCCGAAGTGTCTGGAGCCATTCGCCGCGGAAATGATTGTCGCCGCCCTCGCCCTGGATCGGCTCGATGATGATCGCGGCGATGTCGACACCGCGCTCGGCGATGAAATTCATGATCTCCTGCTCCGATTTCCTTTCGCGCTCGATGACATCGTTCGTTTGCTCCGACTCCGGCAGCGAGAAGTCGATGTGCGGGTTGGAAACGCGCGGCCAGTTGAACTTGGCGAACAGATCGGTCTTGCGCGGGTCGGTATTCGTCAGGCTCATGGTGTAGCCGCTGCGGCCATGAAAGGCCTTGCGGAAATGCAGGATCTCGGTGCCGCGTTCGCCCCGGCCGGCGGCGATGTTTTTGCGCACCTTCCAATCCATTGCGGCCTTGAGCGTGTTCTCGATGGCGAGCGAACCGCCTTCGATGAAGAGATAGCGTTCGAGCGGAGGGAGACCGGCCACCCGCACGAATGTTTCGACAAATTCCGCATAGGCCTCGGAGTAAATATCCGAGTTCGCGATCTTGATTTGCGCGGCGCGCAAGAGATCGGCCTTCACGCCGGCGCGCTCGAAATGCGGATGATTGAAGCCGATCGGGTTCGAGCCGAAAAATCCGTAAAGATCGATCAAACGCTGATCGTTGACCTCATTATGAAGATAAGAGCCCCGGCTTTTTTCGAGGTCGATTACGATCTTGAAGCCATCGAGCAAGACGTGTTGCTCGAGAGTTTTCAGGACGCCGGCGGCGTCTTGGGCTGGTGGTTTGCTCTCGCTGATGCGGCGCCGCGATGAGGTGCGGGCCGCCTCCGTGAGCACGGACGGCATACTCATCCGCTGAGGTTAGCTGGGGGGGTGACGTTGGTCAACCGGTGGTGGATCGAGCGCTCCGCGCTCGATGCCGAAGAATGCCGGCGAAGCCGGGAATATTAACATCGCGCGACGGAGCGCGCGATCCACCTCAGACAATCCCACGACGCAGGCTCTCGTGCTTCCCGGCGAGCAGCTCCTGCGTCAGATCGTAGCCGCGCTGATCGGCGTTGCGGCTCGTGCCGGCAAAGTGATGATCGATGCGGGAGCGGGCGGAGCGGCAGAAGTAATGCGCGAGCGACAGGACCTCCGCGGCCGGTTCGCCGGCGTTGATCTTGGATTGGGCGAACGCGCAAGTGGCGCTCATCGCAAAAAGTTCCGTGGCGATGCCAACGAAACGGGAGAGCAGCAGCTGTTCCCGGTCGAGCTTCGGGCCGAAGCGCATCATGGCGTGGAACAGGCCACGCGCGAGCCGCTTGCTGGTGGACGCGCCGTAGTTCACGTAATCGCGCAGATCGGCGTGCAAATGATCCAGGTTCCCGGCGTTGCCGCCCATCCACTGCTTCGGATACCAGCGGGTGTAGAACGAGCCGGAGCTGAACATCGATTTGATCCGCGTCATCATCGGCAATTGCGTGTTGAAAATGGCGCCGCCCACCTTGAGGTGCGGATCGAGCGCTTCCCGCGCAATGAAAAGACGCATGATCTCGCTCGAACCTTCGAAGATGGTGTTGATGCGGCAATCGCGCAGGAATCGCTCAATTGCGGTCGGTTCGTCGCCACGAGCGGCGAGCGATTGCGCGGTTTCATAACCGCGTCCGCCGCGCACCTGCATCGCGTCGTCCGCGATTTTCCAGGTCATCTCGGTCGCCCACATTTTGCACATGGCTGTCTCGATCCGGAGATCGCCCGCTTTCCGATCGACCAGGGCAGAGGTGAGAAAGGTTATCGCTTCCATCGCGAAAGTGTTCCCCGCCATCTCCGCGATCTTGCCCGCAATCGCGTAATGCTGCCCGATCGGGACGCCCCATTGCACCCGCTTCGAGGCCCAGTCGCGCGAAATTTCGAGCAGGCGCTTGCAGAGCCCCACGCAGGCGGCTGGAATCGTCAGGCGACCGGTGTTCAGGGTCGTGAGAGCGACCTTCAGGCCTTTGCCCTCGCCGGCAATAATGTTTTCGCGCGGGACGCGCACGTCTTTGAAAGTGACCACGCCGTTGTAGAGCGCGCGCAAGCCCATGAAGTGGCAGCGATGCGGCATCGCCAGACCGGGCGTGTCGACCTCGACGATGAACGCCGTGATTTGTTTGCGCTCCTTCCCGTTTACAATTTTTGGCGCGGTCTTCGCCATCACCACGAGCACGCCGGCTTTCAAGCCATTGGTGCACCAAAGCTTTTCGCCATTGAGGATGAACTCCGAACCATCGGGCGACGGGTCGGCGCGCAGGCTCATCGTCGCCGGATCGGAGCCGGCATGCGATTCGGTGAGCGCGAAGGCCGAGATCTCGTGGCGGGCCACGCGCGGCAGATATTTTTGCTTTTGTTCTTCCGTGCCGAAGAGCAGCAGCGGCTGCGGGACGCCGATTGACTGGTGCGCCGAAACGAGCGCGGTCAGGTTGGCGTCCCAACTGCCGAGCAGCATCGCGGCGCGGCCGTAATTGACCTGCGACAAACCGAGGCCGCCGTACTGCTTCGGAATCTTGATGGCAAAAGCGCCCATGGCGAAAAGATCGTCGATAGTCTTCTGCGGTATCTCGCCGGTGCGATCGATCTCGTCCGCGTCCACGTTCGCTTCGAGATAGGCGCGGAGTTCCGCCAGAAATCCTTCGCCCGCCGCGCGATCTTCCGCAGGCTGTTCGGGAAAAGGAAAGATGCGGTCGAAATCGTAGCGGCCGATGAAGAGGTTGCTCGCGAAGCTGCCGCGTTCGTCGAGCGGGTCGCGGGAACTTTCCGCGAGCTCGAGCGCCGCCGCCTTCCCCTCCGACATCTTGGAAGTGTCGATCACGGATGCAGCCGCCGGCTTCGCGCTGGTCTCTTCCGCGATTTGCTTTTCAGGTGCCTCAAGCGGTGACTTCATATCCTCTTCCTACATGCTGCTCTGTCATCCCGAGCGGGGTCGAGGGATCTCTTATTGTCAATCTGCTCTGCCTGCATCGGAGAACAGCAAGAGATGTCTCGACTTCGCTCGACATGACAAGAGGGTGCTTCGAGCGGTGATCTCATATTTTTCCAGGTAGGGCGTGCTCTCCGAGCGCCGATTGGTTTCGACGGACGCCTCGGAGATGCGTCCCTACCTCTCATAGAATTTAGTCCCATTCCGAGCGTGCTGACGAAGCAAATCGCACGGGACGAATTTGTCGCCCGCCCTGGCTTGGAGGCCGTCCATCTCGGCGACGAGCTCCTTCAAGCCGAAATGATCCGCAAAACGCAGCGGGCCGCCCCGGAAAGGAGCGAAGCCTGTCCCCATCATCATCCCAAAATCCGCGTCCTCAGGCGTGCTGACCACTTTCTCTTCGAGACAACGCGCGGCCTCATTAATCATGAGAAACACGAGGCGGTTGGTGATGTCATCCCGAGCGGAGCGCAGCGGAGTCGAGGGACCCCGCTCTGACGGCTGCGAGGTTGCTCCACGGGGTTCCTCGACTGTGTTCCGCTTTGCTCCACTCCGCTCGGAATGACTACGCCATTCCTTCAAGGCCTCGTTTTCCGTCTGCGTCTTGCCTTCGTATTTGAAAAACCCGCCACCGGATTTGCGGCCGAGCATTTTGGCCGCCTGCATCTTGCGCAATATCTCCGGCGTGCGCGCGCGGCTGCCCAGCGGACCCGCCAGGGTTGCGGCAATGTCGACGGTGATATCGATGCCAATTTCGTCCATCAGCCGCAGCGGGCCCATCGGCATTCCCCATTCCACCAGAGGGTCGTCGATTTCCTTCGCGCCGACGCCGCCTTCATACAGTTCGGCGGCATCCAGGAGGTAAGGGAAGAGCACACGATTGACGAGAAAGCCGGGACTGTCGCGCACGACGACGGGCAGCTTCCCAATTTGCCGGGTGAAAGCCAGAGCGCGCGCGACGGTCTCCGGAGCGGTCCCCTTCCCCACGACCACTTCGACCAGCTTCATCCGGCTCACCGGGTTGAAAAAATGGAGCCCGATGACGCGACCCGGGTCGCCGGTGGTCTCGCCCAACTCCGAAATCGAGAGGGCCGAAGTGTTCGTCGCCAGGATCGCCGGAGTCTTCGCGGCGAGATCGCGAAAAATCTGCTTCTTCACTTCCAGTTTTTCCGACGCCGCTTCGATCACAATCTGGACGTCGCGCATTTCCTCCGGCTGCGTGGAAGCGACAATCCGCGCCCGGCCTTGCCTGGCCTTCTCGTCGCTCATCAGGTTCCGCTTCACCGCTTCCGCATAGGTGCGCTCGATGCTTTCCAGCCCGCGATCGAGTTGCTCGCGGCTGACATCCCGCAGAATGACCGAGACGCCGCGCGAGCTGAGCCATTGCGCGATGCCCGAGCCCATGACCCCCGCGCCGACGACCGCCGCGTGCGTGATTTTTTCCGCGGGCGTCTTCGATGTTCCCTTCCGAAATTTGTCGCCCAGGAAAAAATTGCGGATCAGGTTGCGCGTCGTTTCGGTTTCGCCCAGCTCAACGATGGCATCGAGTTCCAGCGCGAGCGATTCCTCCACCGAACTCCTCAGGCCGCGGCTGATCACGTCCAGCGCGCGGGCCGGAGCGGCATTGTGGTCGCGCGGCGCGGCAATTTCTTTTTCGGTCTCCGCGGGCTGGGCGGGCTTCCGTTTTCCTTCCTGCAATTTTTTCCGGGCCGCTTCCATCAATTCTTCGCGCGGCACGACCTCGTCGACCAGGCCGATCCTCAACGCCTCGTCCGCGCTGTAGAGTTTCCCTTTCAAGATCACCTCCGCGGCCGCGTTCGGGCCGATCAGGCGCGGCAACCTGGTCGCGCCGCCCCAGGCCGGGACGAGACCGAGCGTTGTTTCGGGCAAGCCGATCTTCGTCGCGGGATCGTTGGACGCGACACGATGATCGCAGGCCAGCGTAATCTCGTAGCCGCCGCCCGCGCAGGCGCCATGAATCGCGGCGACCGCCGGGATCTTCAGAGCAGCGAGGCGGTTAAAAACTTGCTGACCTTCGGCGATGAAAGCGCGCAGCTCGCCGGTCTGCGCCTGCCGCAGCAACGTTTGCAGATCGGCGCCGGCGATGAAGATCGATTTCTTGGCGGAGGTCACGATCACACCCTGAACGGACGAATCCTTTTCGATCGCATCGAGATGCTCGCTCAGATTTTGCATCGTGGGCGCGTCGAAGATGTTCGCGCCCGATTCGGGCCGATCGAAAGTAAGCACACAGATTCCGCCGTCCCCGATTTCGCGCCGGATCATGGGCGCCGTCCCTGTCGCTATCATCGGGCTCATATTGGCGAGTTTCTTCCAAATTCCAAGCGGAAGAGATGGTCCCGTTGGCAGGACAACACTCCGCGGAGCTGGTAGGGCGACGCTCCGCGGAGCCGTAGTAGATCGATCCCGGCTCGACGGAGTCTCGCCCTACCAACTCCCGAACGGGTCATCCCGAGCTGCGTAGACAGCGAGGGACCTCCCAGTCGTCAGTGGGCGTTACTCTAGCGACGGAAAGCGCCGTCATCATTGCGTCGTTCCCCATCCCCGGCATGAAAGTCCCTTCTGCGACTGCGAGGTCCCTCGGCGTCTTCGCTGCCTCGGGATGACAAGCAAACAGGCGCGTCGCAACCATCCGGTGGCGATTGCGCTTGGCGGAGCCGAGTGTTACAAAACGGCGGCGTCGCGCCGATATCGTTTCAATCGGGAACCACCATGGTCGGGAAAATCCTCCAACCGGAAATTCGAAGCCTGATCGACGCGCGAGACTTCACCGCGTTGCGCGAGCTATTTTCGGAATGGCCGCCGGCGGATATCGCGGAAGTGATCACCGACTTTTCGGAAGAGGAACAGGTCGTCGTCTTCCGGATCCTCCCGCACGATCTTGCGGCCGACGTTTTCGAATATCTTGAGATCGAAGCGCAGCAAGAGCTCTTGCGCGCGATGGCGCACGAACAGGCCGTCGGCATTCTCAACGAAATGTCGCCGGACGATCGGACGGCGTTGCTGGAGGAGTTGCCGAGCGCCGCGGCGCGCCAACTGATCAGGCTCCTCACCCCGGAGGAGCGCAACATCGCCCAGGCGCTTCTCGGTTATCCCGAAGGCAGCGTGGGCCGGTTGATGACCCCGGATTTGATCGCGGTCGATGCCGGCTGGTCGGTCAAAGAGGTGCTCGATTACGTGCGCGAACATGGCCAGGACTCCGAGACGCTGAACGTGATTTACGTCGTCGATGATCGCGGGAAGCTGCTCGACGATATCCGCATTCGCGAATTCCTCCTCAAACCGCTCGAGACGAAGGTGAGCGATTTGATGGACGAAAATTTCGTCTCGCTCAACGTGAGCGATTCCCAGGAGGACGCGCTCAATATTTTCCGGAAATACGACCGAACCGCGCTGCCGGTGGTCGATTCGAGCGGAGTTTTGGTGGGCCTGGTCACGATCGACGACATGCTCGATGTCGCTGAGGAAGAAGCGACGGAGGACATCCAGAAATTCGGCGGCATGGAAGCCCTGGACGAGCCGTACATGCGCATTCCGCTCATGACGATGGTCTGGAAGCGCGCGCCGTGGCTGGTCGTGCTCTTGATCGGCGAGATGCTCACGGCCACGGCGATGGCGTTCTACGAGCACGAGATCGCGAAAGCGGTCGTGCTGGCGGTGTTCCTGCCCATGATCATCTCCAGCGGCGGCAACTCAGGTTCGCAAGCGTCCACTCTGATCATCCGCGCCATGGCCCTGGGCGAAGTGACGCTGCGCGATTGGTGGCGGGTGATGCGGCGTGAGATCGGCGCCGGTGCGCTGCTCGGCGTTTTTCTTGGCATCATCGGAGCGGCCCGCGTGGGGGTCTGGTCGGTGATCTCCGAGAAATATCGCGGGGTGCAAATGTATGGCGAACACTGGCCCCAGGTCGCGGCCACGATTGGCATCACCCTCACCTGCGTGGTGCTTTGGGGATCGCTCTCGGGCTCGATGTTGCCGTTCGTGCTCCGGCGGCTCGGGCTCGACCCGGCCACTTCCTCGGCGCCATTCGTGGCCACACTGGTCGATGTGACCGGCGTGATTATTTATTTCACCATCGCGTTGTTTATCATGAAGGGGACGCTGCTTTAGCCCCTTATATTTTCGATCCTAAGTCTTGACGCGGTTAGCGCTTGGTTAGGGCTAGTCTCCGCTTTTAGATTATGGATTGGTTCCGCGTGATACAGGCGCCGTGGCAAGCGTCGGCGCCTGTGTCGGAGTTGGGGCAGGGGATGGCGCAGCCGCGCTACCAAAAGCGGCCACCAGCCGATCCATGATGGAAAAGAGAATTTCGACGCTGTACCCAGCTAGAAAAGAAACCGCTGCCGGGGCCAAACTGGTCACACCTTCCTGGCTAACACTCGAACCTATAAACCATCCAATCGCCAACCCAGAAAGCAGCCCAAGATAAGTACGCAAGTTGTATTCGACTTCGTGTTCGCGGCGGAAAGTGCGGTTTTGCACAGAAGTGATTAAGCTGCGCATCACGTACGCCATCGCTCCCACCCAGCCATACAGAAGCGGCAAAAGATACGTTTGGAGAATATTCAGCACGAATTGCGCGCTTATCCCAAGCCCCCACCCCGCTGTCTTTTTTGCCTTGAGGGAAATGACATCCTCCGATGGGATTGCTTTTGCCAGCAACGGCTCCAACCATCGCCAGGGAGCACTCCAAAGCGATAGAAGCCAGAGAACCGTAGCTTCGCGTGCCTCTTCTTTTCCGCCTTTGCTGCTTTCTGACTCGTTCTCTTCGGTTTCCGCATTCTCATCTGTACCAGCGCTTAACGCGTCTGGGTTAGCAGGCGGCGAAGGCTTAGGAGCCGTGCGAGAGTTCTCCTGCGAAGTTTGCTCCTTTTGATTCAACTCCGGAATCGAAGAAATAAGCGTCGCTCCAATCGCCCAATAAACCTGCGTGATCAAGAGAGCAATCAAGGCAATGAACGCTCTTCGATGATAACGCCGAACCGCGACCTTTGCGTGGCTCATGAGCGTAGCCGTCGACCACGGCCACCGCTTGTAGGCCACCGCTGATTCATCTAGGCACGCTTCCAGACTAGCCGGGGTGACCGGCGCTATCGCCTTGGATATCTCATTGAACGCGCCATAAAACTTCGCTTCCTGTTCCGCCCTGAGCAGACCTTTCTTACAGCTTTCCTTTGCCTTGGTTATTATCTGAATCGCATCTGTCGGGACGTTGACGCCATACCGGGCCGCATATCCTATCATCATGTCGGCCGCAGCTATCGACTCCTCTAGCTGCGTCGGCTCGGGTACCTGGGGCAATGGTTCGGGCCTGCCCAGCTTTCCCTCCGGCGACGAAGCTTCACTCACGGGTTCCGGCCAATATTGTTGAATTCTTCTTCTACTTGATCGGCCACTCGTTGGGTGGCCTCCGCCGCGGCGGCGCTTTCGGTAAGCCCGCGCGTTCTCAACCATGAGCGCCCCCGGCGGATTTTGGTTCGGCTCAGAATCTCAATCACTCCTTCGTTCGCGCTTCGGGCCAGCAGGCGCACCATGACTTGATTGACAACTGGCACGGTTTCCCATGGACCGGCTAGCGGCGAGTCGAACGCAACTGTTCGGAGAGCTTTTTCAATGTGAACCCCCTCTCCGACGAGGTCTCGTTCAAAGAGGGCACACGATGTGAGCCCGGCTTTGCTCAGGACCTGCCGAAAGAATTGTTCTGAGACGACGGCATTCGGCTGTTTGAATGTGACCGTCTTTCGGAGGATCCAGGTCTTAACTCCTCGCGGTTCCTGCCAAAATTGATCCCCAGCGCAACCGCGCGCCACATCGCAAACAAAAAGGAGTCCAAAAAAAATCAGGGCAATCCGGAGGGCGAGGGGATTCTGCGAAAAGCTCATTCTTTTGGGGAATCGGCTGGATTAGACCAGTTTCGGTTCACCATGCCAAATGAAATTAATGAGGCTGTCGCTGCCCCCTCTCGAGACAGCCAGGTTTTTCGATATTCGGGCTTCTCACTCTGCCGCCACAGGGCTTGATCGAATACGCCTTGGGCGGTTAGCGCAATAGCGGGGCAAGCTTCCACGCTACGGCGCGCCGCGGTCGTAGACTTCCACCAGACCAACGCCGGTGCCTTTGTTCTCTCCAAAGAGCAGCGCGGTGTAAAGGCCCGGTGGCAGCGTCGCCGCCATGGCAGCCTCGAGATTGTTGCTCGGCGCGAGGCCCGCCGCGCTGATTTCCGCGGCTTGGGCCGGATCATCCTGCCAGTCCTCATTAAACAGAACCGGTGCTCCATTGCTGTCGCGCAGATCCAGCCACGGGTTCGCCAGAGCGTCAGGCACACCGAGGCCTGTAAGACTGGGGCCGATTCCGCGCACGACAATCCTGTCATCGCCGCTGTTACCCCCCAGAATGAATCCCGCGATCACGATGTCCTCATCCGTGCCAACAAGGGCCCGCGTGCTGATATTGGCCAGCTTCGCTGGAACAGCCTGGCTCAAGTCGTAAATTTCAACCAGCGCGCTACCGGTACCTGGGGTGTTGCCTCTCACGACCGCGGTGTAAGCGCCCGGCGCCAGCGTTGCATCAATCGCCGATTCCACATTGTGGCCGGGCGGGAGGCCGGTGGCCTCGATCTCGTCCTCCTGCGTGTCTCTCCAGTTGTTGTTCGTGATCGTGGCAAAGCCGCCCGGACCGTGTAGTTCCAGCACAGGATCATCCAGCACGTCGCGGAAGCCATGACCCATAGACGGACCAAGTCCCCGGAGGAGCAGATGTTTGGGAGCGCTTCCGGTGATGATGAAGCCGGCGATGCCGACGTTATCGCCGCTCTGAACGAACATCCGCGTGGAAAGGTTGATAGCCTGCGCGGCGGGAGGCGGTACGGGGGTTGGCATTGGAGTTACCCCCGGCGTCGCAGTAGGAATCGGCGCGGGAGTCGGTGCTTTAAAACGGGCGATGTGGCTGCGCAGCTCTCCACTAATCTGCGTGAAATAGCCGGCCACCAAAATCTTGCCGTCCGGCTGCTGCACGATTGACATGACATGATCGTTCGCGTCCGGATCGAACGAATCAGCCAGGCCGGTCGTGGGATCGAGCCGGGCGATGCGGTTGCGCGCCTCTCCGCCGATGCTGTTCTCTCCGCTGAAATAGCCGCCCGCTAAAATCTTGCCGTCCGCCTGGACCGCGATGGAAAGGATAATATGATTCGCGTTCGGATCGAACGAATCTGCCAGGCCGGTGATGGGATCGAGCCGGGCGATGTGGTTGCGTGGCTCTAGGCCGATGGTGGTGAAATAGCCGCCCGCTAAAATCTTGCCGTCCGCCTGCACTGCGATTGAAAGGACATGATCGTTCGCGATCGGATTGAACGAATCAGCCAGGCCGGTCGTGGCATCGAGCCGGGCCATGTAAGTGCGCGGCTGGCCACTCATGATAGTGAAGAGGCCACCTACCAGAATCTTGCCATCCGCCTGCACCGCAAGTGACGAGATAAAACCGTTCGAGTTCGGGTC
This sequence comes from Chthoniobacterales bacterium, assembly GCA_035556975.1. Lineage (GTDB taxonomy): Bacteria > Verrucomicrobiota > Verrucomicrobiia > Chthoniobacterales > UBA10450 > AV80. The sequence continues at coordinate 341 of DATMEN010000020.1, read as the reverse complement.
GAAGGCAGTGTCGAGCGTGCCGTCCGAGTTCAGCCGGGCCAGGCGGTTGCGCGTGACCATCGCTCCGCCGTTGGGCGAGAGCGTGGTAAAATCACCGCCCAGGAGAATCCTGCCGTCCGGTTGGACGACAACGACGTAAATCGGGCCGTTCGGGTTCGGATCGAAGCCATCGAGCGCGGATTGCCCCTGGGTCTTCGCCGCGATGAGCAGGAGCAGCGTTAGAACGGCATATACCCCGCGCAGGGAAAAGCAGATCGATTGGGACATGGGGCTTGTGGCGCCGTTAGCGCTTACAAGCGACAAAGACGAAGGGCCTGGAAGGCTACTCTTCGGACCCCGTA
>DATMEN010000019.1:0-31617 GCA_035556975.1 Chthoniobacterales bacterium | reverse complement strand
TCTCATTGGTCCAGCTTAATATTGTGCCGAGTGCCGGGATGATTTTGCTTTATGTCGTCGCGCTCGGCTTCGGCGTCGCGGTCCATTATTCCATTATGCTCAGCCTGGCCGCGGTCAGTTTTTGGATCGTGCGCGCCCAGGGACTGGTCTACGGCTACTTCAATTTTCTCCACATTGCGCGCTATCCGGACGTCATTTTTCCCAAGATCTTCCTTTTCATTTTCGGGTGGATCATCCCGGTCGTAATCGTCGCAAATATTCCGGCGCGGCTTCTCATCAAACCGCTCGGGCATCCCGGCTGGTTGATGCTTCACCTTGTCCTCGCCGGATCGATCGCATTTTGCCTCTCGCGGGTCTTTTGGCGTTTTGCCCTCCGCCATTACTCGAGCGCAAGCTCATAAAGGAGGGCCCGGATTGCTCGTTTTTCGCGGGTAAATCTCCCCTTGCGCCACCGGACAAATGCCCTTAATTAAGCCTCCGCTCGCGCCCGGCTAACCAAGGGCGACCCCGAAAATTATGGCCAGCCCCGCAAAAAAGAAGGCTTCAAAAAAGCCTGCCAAACCAAAAGCGCAGAAGAAAAAGGCCGCCCACCCCAAAGCGTCGACGGCCCGCGCTAAGACTGCCCGGCCGGCTAAAAAAACTGCCAGCGCGCCGAAAAAGCAAGGATCCAGGAAAGCGCCGGCGCGAGCTCCGAAAGCGTCGAAGGTAAACCACGTCCGGAAAAGTTCCGGGCCGAGCCAGATCAGCGCCGCAATTTTACCAGTCAAAAACAACAAGGAAAAACGGCTCGACCCGTTCACCCGTTCCCAGAAGGATAAGCTGCTCCACCTGCGCGATGCGATGGTCGACTCGATGGCCGGCGTTGCGAAAGACAATCTTCGCTCTCGCGCGGAGGGAAGCGAGGCTTCCGCCTTCGGGATGCACCAGGCCGATGCCGGGAGCGACGCCTACGATCGCGACTTCGCTCTGAGCCTTCTTTCCCAGGAGCAGGACGCGCTTTACGAAATCGACCAGGCGCTGAAACGCATCGAGCTCGGGACCTACGGCACCTGCGAAATGTCGGGCAAATCCATTTCGCACGCGCGGCTCGAAGCGATTCCATTCGCGCGCTTCACCGTCGAATGCCAGTCAAAGCTCGAGAAGCAAAACAAAGCTTCCCGCGTGCGACAATCGGTCACTTCGCTCTTCGGGTTGACCGATGAAGAGGGAGCCGAAGGCGAAGAAGAAGAGGCAAAAGCGGACGACAGCAAAGATTAGTTATGGCGCAGGAAATCATTACTCTGGAATGCACGGAGGCGAAGGCGCTCGGCGCACCGGTCTCGCGCTATATGAGCACCCGCAATAAGAAAAGCCCCCGCACGCCGAATCGGCTCGAAAAAAAGAAATACAATCCTTTCCTGAAACGGCATACGCTCCATCGCGAAACGAGGTAATCCGCCATGCAACCAAAGACCGCCAAACGCCGTTCCGCCTTCCGCCGCGCCAACCGCACGATGCCCCGGCGCCGCATCGATATCGCCACGGAAGCGATCGATTACAAGAACCCCGATCTGCTGAAGAAGTTTGTCACCGAGAGCGGGAAGATCCTGCCCCGGCGCGTCACGGGGATGCCGGCGCACATGCACCGCAAGATCACTCGCGAAATCAAACGCAGCCGTTCCGTGCTGCTGATGAAGTAGCGGCTCTTCTTCTCAAGGAGCGGCGGTTTGAAACCGCCCACCAAACCCAACGGCGGTTTCAAACCGCCGCTCCCTGGATTTGGCGAGTGCCCGCTAAACTTCTTTTAGCGCCACTTCTGAAATCTTCGCCATTTCATCGAAGGTGTTGTAAAAATGCGGGCTGACGCGCAGCCAATCGCGATCGCTTCGGTCGAATCGCAATGATACCACGACGTCGTTTTTCAAGAGCGCATCAAAAAAACGATCCGTTGGAATTTTCGGATGCCGAAAAGTCAGCATGCCGGAGCGATTGCCTTCTTCGCCTGGACTGAGAAATTCGAAGCCAGCCGGCGCAATCTCCCGCTCGAGCCTCTGCGTGAGTGCGAGAATCCGGTCGGTGATCTGCGCCGGCCCAACCTCCCGCAGCAACTCGATCGCGGCCCCCAGGCCGGCGATTGCGCTGTGGTAATAGGCGCCCGGCTCGAATTTCTGGCCGCCCGGGGCGTACTTGATCTCGCGTTGGGCGATGAAATTGCGGGATTGCACATTCCAGCCGCCGATCGTCACCGGCCGCAGCAAATCGCGCCGGCTGTTCTTCACATACAGAATTCCAGCTCCCGATGGGCCGAGCATCCATTTCTGGGCTCCGGCGCTGAGAAAATCGATTCGATCCAGCGCGATCGGAAAGGCGCCGAGCGTCTGAATGGCGTCGACGGAAAACAAAACGCCGCGGTCCGCGCAAAGCGCACCTATCGCTTCCAGGTCGATCCGATAGCCGCTGCAGAAATTCGCACTCGCCAGCGCCACGAGTTTTGTCCGCCCGGTCAAAGCCTGTTCGACGATTTCTGGCGTGATTTCACCGATGCGCGCCGTCTCGAGCAGGACGGCCCTGACGCCCCGCCGTTCGAGAGCCAGCCAGGGATAAACGTTCGCCGGATAATCGTCGAGATAGCAGACGACTTCGTCGCCGCTGGCCCAATCGAGACCGTTCGCGACTGCGCTTAGTCCGCTCGAAGTCGGTCCTGTAAACGAAATTTCGTCCAGTTGCGCGCCGATGAACCGCGCCACCGCCCCGCGCGTTTCCGCGATATGCGCCAGTTCCAGCTCGTATTGCCGTGCATCGGTCGAGGCGCGCTCGATCGAATCGCGCATCGCGTCGGCTACTCGCCGCGGCAACGGGGCATCGGCGGCATGAGCGCAGTAGATCTTGCGCGCGCAAATCGGAAACTCGCGCCGCCGCAGTGCTTCGTCCGCGTCGAGGGCCGAGATCAGGCTTTTTTTTGCGTCCGCTCGCCCTGTTCGATTAATTTCCAAAACTCTCGGGTCTTGCCGAGCTGATCGTCTTCCGCCATCGGCAGTTTGCTGCGAAACAGAAAGTCGCGAAACGTGTTCTTGTGGAGGACGCGATGAACGGTGATGCCCTCCGCGCGCTTCTCGAAGTAAATCCGGTAATCTTTCGCGCGGTAACGATGCAGCTTTTTCCCTTCGCGCTCGATCACACCGAAACGGCTCGCATCCAGGTTATCGAGGTCCTTGGGTAGAATTTGGAATTCCGCCAGCAAATCGAGCTGCAACGCCTTGGGCAGCGCCGACATTTCCGCGGCGCTTAATTCGTTGAAGATGATCTGGAACATCGACGCTCACACATACACGCGCCGCACCCGGCTGCCAAGGAGCGGCGGTCTCCTGTCCGCCCGTTTGAGGGCGAGATCTTCTTGCCCGATATCTTGCACTTACACTTTCACTTTATCTTACACTTCTTCTTCCTTTGGGATGTGTAGGTGAAAAGTTAAAGTGTAAGTGCAAGAAACTCGTCACACGTAAACGCGCCGCACCCGGCTGCCAATCCGGGTCACGATCTCCCAGGAAATGGTGTCCGCGCGTTCGGCCAGCTCCGTGGCGGAAATCTCCTCATCGCCCTGCCGGCCCAGCAACACGACTTCATCGCCCACCTCCGCGTCGTCGATCTGGGAAACATCGATCATCATCAAGTCCATCGTGACCCGCCCCAGAAGCGCGCAGCGCCGTCCCCGGACCAGGACGGCCGCCTCGCGATTCGAAAGATGGCGGGGATAGCCGTCGGCATAACCGGCGGAAAGCGTGGCCACGCGCATCGCTCGCGGCGTGATGAAGGTCCGTCCGTAACTGATTCCGTGTCCGGCAGGCATGTCGCGGATCAAAGAGATACGCGTTTTCCAGGTGAGCGCCGGACGCAGAAGTTTTTGGAATTCAGGGAACGGTGAAATGCCGTAAAGCATCAGCCCGGCCCGCACGATGTCGAAAGGTGGATCGGTGTAGGCGAGCACGCCGGCGCTCGGCAAAACATGGACTTTGTAGTCGCCTGGAAACTCGGCGCGAAGTTTTGCGACGATCTCCGAAAACTGCAAAAGCTCGGCCCGGGTAAAATCAGCATCCTCGTTCGAAACCGGAAGATGCGTCGAAAGACTGTGAAGATGAATGTTCGGCAGCGCGGCAATTTTTTTGAAAAGCTCGACTACGCGCGTTTGGGGAACTCCCATCCGGCCCATTCCCGTATCGATGACGAAATTGATGGCGACGGGCGCCCCCTTCGCGGCGCGATCGAAGTCCCGCGCTTCTTCAAAAGTGGAGACCGACGGGATGAACCCGCCTTCGGCGATGGGGACCCTTTCGCCGGGCAAAGCCGGACCGAGAACGATGATCGGCTGAGAAACTTCGCCGCGCAGCAGCGTCGCCTCTTCCAAATTCGCGACGCCGAAAAACTGCGCATCCTGCACCAGGGCCTTGGCCACGCCCACCATGCCATGCCCATACCCGTTGGCCTTGACGACGGCGAGCAGCTGCACCTCGGGCCCGATTCGCTCACGCACCACCGCCGCGTTGTGCCGTAACGCGTTTTGATCGACTTCAGCCCAACAGCGAAATGTATTCTCCAAGCTCATTGATTGATGACAGATGTCCGCGGTGTTTTCGGCGCCGTGATATGTGGTTCCCGAAGATAAATCGGTTCCAGGACCTGGGTATCGGCAATCTCGCCGATCCGATCGCGGGTCAGCTCCGCCAATCGCCGCGCGGAAGGATACGCCAGCGTCGCCAGGGGAAATCGCGTTAACTTCTCGGAAGCATAAGTCGGCCAGCTCCGTTCCATCATCCTGGTTTCCAATTCTTCTCCCGAGTGAAGCGACGGCCCTTCGATCATCCTCCCATTGCTCACTCGCCCGAAGAAAAACGATCCGCGCCGCGCATCTCCGATCACGCAATACTCACGGGCCGCTTCGACCCCGCAAATGGAGGGGATTCCCGTGAGCTTCGCCGCGGACGCGGCGCGAAGGCCGACCGCCGCCGCAATCGCAATCCGCACACCGGCGTATGAGCCGGGACCAAGGCCAACCACGATTGCATTGGGCGACCCCCCGCGCTGCAAGCAGAGCTGCAAATTCTCGAAGAACAGGCCGGAATGCTTTCTATCGTTCGAAAAGCTCCGAGTGAAGATCTCCTCGCCATCCACCAGGCAGGAGAGGCTTCCCTGGCCACTGGAGAGTTCCAGCGCGAGGACTTTCATTGCAACCCTGTTTCTCTGATCACGCGCATGTTTTCGTTTTTGAGCTCAAACGAAATCCACTTTGCGTGATGCGGAAGGAGAGCAGGGTAACGGTCGGCCCATTCGATCAGCGAAACGCCTTCACCGAAAACGTAATCGTCGAATCCCAGGCGCAAAACGGCGTCGCTGTTCTCGAGCCGGTAAAAATCAAAGTGGTAAACCGGCAGACGGCCATCCTCGTACTCGTGAACGAGGACGAAGGTCGGGCTGGTCACTTCCGCGCTGCTCTCCAGACCCGCCACGAAGCCTTTCACGAACTGCGTCTTACCTGCTCCGAGGTCGCCGGTGAGGGCGAACACATCTCCTTTGCCCGCATTTCTCCCATACTTCCGGCCCGCGGCGACGGTCTCTTCGGCGCTATTTGAAATGAACATACCCACCGGGCAATTTGTGATTTCCGATCCGCCTCAGAAGGACTGATTGCCGACGCAAACGCTCGATCCGCGTTAACGGGAGCCGCGGAGGCTCCGCGCCGATTCCGTCGCTCAAATCGATCATGGCTTGATGGAACAATTCTTGTGAGCCAGCGGGATTCCTCGATCCGCGGCACAAAGCGCAAACGTGTCGGGAAAGGCGAGAGCGACCAGGGTAACCGCGTTGACGAGCGAATGCAATTTCGAATCGCCCTCAGCCCGGAGCGAACCAGTTGGTTGTTGGATAAACCAATGACGTTTTCCGTTCAAAGATGGCCCGACGACGCGGGGCGTAGGTGGACGCGCAGTTGAAGAAAGAGACGGTGCTTGACGCCGGAGAAAGGGGAACTCATCATGAACTCGCGAAACAGAAAAGAACGGCTGCAGCCAGGCGGCACGGTAGCGAAACACAATGGCAGGGAGGAGAATCGGGAATAGGCCGGTCCTGAGCCCTTGCAAAAATCAAACCCCACCAGATCCAATGGAAACCCCTGAACCAGAAAACCCTGATTTGATAGTATCGCGTAACGAAGGTTTACGCTGCCTTGAGGAAAGGAACTACGATGGCGCCGTTAAGGCCTTGCAAGAATCGGCTCTTAGCGATCCAAGCGGCGAAAGTCAGGCTCTGATGGGGCTCGCCCACTACCAGCGCCAGGAGCATGAACAGGCGGCGCACTACTACGACGCTGCCTTAAAGCTGGCCCCGGACAATGCCGACTGGCGTGATATGCTGGCAAAATCGCGCGCGAACGCTACCGCCGAGGTCCATGTGCACGTGCCGGAAATCTATTACTTCGATCGGGCAAAGCTGCTTGAGCCCGCAAGCCCGGCGACGGATCCGTCGTTGACCGTTCTGAAGCCCAGGCCTCAGATTTGGGCGGAACGAGCGCGACGGAAAATCGGAAGGGCATTGGGAAAGGTGATGACCGCCGCCATGAATGGCACGACCCACCTGTGGGGCTCGATCGCTGGCTATAGGGACAGGGTTTGGACGAATTGGTACCGGCGTTCGATGACTCTGGGCATTCTGACGCTCGCCTACATGCGTGAGCAGCTCAATAAGAAGAACCTTAAGACCACTTATCCTAAAGGAACTCTGATTGGGTTTCAAAAACCAGGCCAGACCCCTCCTCCTGGGGCGACCTGTTTCCGGACCGCGGATGGAACCTGGAATAATCTGGAGAACCCGAAGGAGGGCGCTGCGGGCACGCGCTTTCTTCGAAATGTCAACGTGGCTGCGATCCAGCCGGAGACAGGCCAGAAACTATTGACGCCGAATCCTCGGGAAATCAGCCGGAAACTGTTAACCCGGGGGGAGAAAATAGAGGAGGTCCCATTCCTCAATATGTTGGCCGGTTCCTGGATTCAATTTCAAAACGGGGATTGGATCAATCACGGAGAAATACTCTATCGCGACGTGCATGAAGTTCCACTCGCCGAAGATGATCCGGCGCGGCTCAAGTATCGGCAGACTAATATATTCGTGGGCAAGACGCAGCCGGACCCCACGTTTACCCCGGGCCAGGAGGAAACGCCCATTACCTTCATCAACGAAGTCACGCATTGGTGGGATGGATCCCAGATTTACGGGAGCGATCAGGAGACGCAAAACCGCCTCCGCAGCTTCGTCGACGGCAAGATGCGGCTGAATGAGGACGGCACGTTGCCGCTCGGCACGAATGGGGTCGAGGATACCGGGTTCCGTCGGAACTGGTGGGTTGGAATGACGATCCTCCACACGCTCTTCGTGCATGAGCACAATGCGATTTGTGACCGATTGAAGGTTTCTTACCCGCAATGGAATGATAGCCGGCTTTTCAATGTGGCGCGTCTGATTAACGCGGCCGTCATGGCCAAAATCCATACGGTGGAATGGACCCCGGCCATCCTCCCGAACCCCGGCCTCAACGCGGCGTTGAATGCAAACTGGTATGGCATCCTGACCAATCTCCTTGAACGCGGCAAGGACCGTCACACTCTCGCGGAGATTAATATCAACAACCCTGAGCTGGGCGGCGTGGTGGGAAACCCAATCGACAAACACGGCCAGCCGTATGGACTGACGGAAGAGTTTACCGAGGTGTACCGCCTGCACTCTCTGTTACCCGAGTCACTCCAAATTCGGAAGATTACGGGCGAAGCGGCCGAGGATATCCCGTTTTCGGCTTCGCGCCAGGCGGGCTCCAAAAAATTGACCGGCACCTTCGGCATCACCAACATCCTCTATTCTTTTGGCACCCAGCACCCGGGGGCGCTCGTCCTGAATAACTATCCGCGCTTTATGCAGGAGTTAAGCATCCCAGGCAACCCGCTGTTCGACATGGGGGCGGTCGATATCCTGCGCGCGCGCGAACGAGGAGTTCCCAGATACAATGAGTTCCGGCGGCAGTTGGGGATGAATCCAATCCAGTCGTTTGACGACCTGACTGATGACAAAGGCCAGGTGAAAAAGATCAAGGAGGTTTATGGCGACCAGCCCGAGGATGTCGAGAAACTGGATCTCCTGATCGGCACGCTATCCGAAGGACATCGACCTGATCTCTTTGGCTTCGGCGAGACGATGTTCCAAATCTTCATCCTCAACGCGACCCGGCGGCTGCAAGCAGACCGCTTTTACACGGACAGCTACAACGAGGAGACTTACACGCGGGAAGGGTTGGATTGGATTGACAGTTCGAATCTTAAGACCGTTCTGCTGCGCAACTTCCCGGAGCTTGCCAAAACGGGACTGGCCAACGTGGCAAACGCCTTCGAGCCATGGGACACAGGTAAGACACTGGATCCCAAACGGCACCCGTTGCGGGGGTACGACAAGGAACTCAAACCGGATCCCTGGCTGGTGGACATCGACCGGTGAGATTTTCCACGTAAATCCTGACGGTAATCCAATGGGTTCATCCCCGGTAACCCTCGACTAGATCGTCATCACCGACGCTATTTGAAATGAACATACCCACCGGGCAATTTCTGATTTCCCGGCCGCCTCAGGTCGGCTGATTTCTGATGCAAATGCCCGATCCGCGTTAACGGGAGCTGCGGAAATCTCCGGCGCCATTTTCTTTTCAAATTGCCGGAATCCTGCGGCGAAATCGCGAAGAGGAGTTCGTAGTCTTCGCCGTCGGAAATCGCCTGCTCCATGCCGCAGCCGGGGCTGAGCGGCAGCGCTGCTTCATCCAACTCAAATCCAACCCCACTCGCGCGCGCCAGCCGCGGAAGGTCCGCGCCGAGCCCGTCGCTCAAATCCATCATCGCATGAATCGAGAAGTGTTTGGTCAACCAGCGGGCTTCTTCAATCCGTGGCATAAACTTCAGATGCCGTCCACGAAGCGACCCGCCGAGACGGCCGGTTACGAACAATTCATCGCCGGCCTTTGCTCCGCCGCGGCCCACCCATCGACTCTTTTCGGCAAAGCCGCTCAGGCTGACGGAAATCACCGCCGGACCTTTGATATTGCTCGTCTCGCCGCCCACAATCGCCACCTGAAAAGTCCGCGCCGCCTTCTCCAGGCCGCGATAAATTTTCTTGATCCAGTCGAGCGTTCTCTCGGCCGGAACGATCAAGGTCACCAGGGCAAACCGCGGGACCCCGGACATCGCGGCGAAATCGCTCAGCGGGCGGGCCATTGCTTTCCAACCGATCCAGGCCGGAGAGCTCCGGTTGGTGAAATGAATGCCTTCGACCACGCAATCGGTTTTGAGCAAGAGCAACGTGTCGCGACCCGAGGATCGGACGACTGCGCAGTCATCGCCCGGACCGATCACCACCGAATGGTGGCGCGGAATCTTCGGGAGAAGGTGCTCGAGCAGCCGGTCTTCGCCCAACTTCCCCAACTTCATTGCGGGATCACCTCGGGAAAGGCGAGCGCCGTCAGGGCGAGCGCGTTGAAAAGCGCGTGCATCGTCATGGAAACCAAAATGGAACCGCTCCATTCATAAGCGATCGTGAAGCAAATCCCGAGAACGAAGAGAGGCGCGAACGAAGGAAGATGGGCGTGCACGGCGGCAAAAAGCAGCGCGTTGGCCACCACTCCCACTCCACGGCCAAAATATCGTTTCACGACGCCATACAAGAAAAACCGGAAGAAGAATTCCTCTGCCAGAGGCGCCACCGCAACAGCCAGCAGGATGATCAGGATCCGCTGCTCCAGGGTACTCGAGGCGTTGAAAAGCTCGACGATTCCCTGCTTGTGGAGAATGCCCCGCGAAAGTTTTTGCGTCACAACTTCCGCGAGCAGAACCAAAGGGTAGGCCGCGAGCAACAGCATCCCTCCGGTGGCGAGCGCGCGGCCGAACCCGATCTTGGAAAAGCCGCCTAACGAATTCATGTCGACTCGTCTCACGCGCAGGAAAGCCGCGATAAACAAGAGCAGGCCGATGGAAAAGAGCGCGTTGGCGGCGAGATCGCGCGTCCGGATGCTATGAATATCATGGGAGGCCGACGCTGCGATATTCAGGAGAAACCAGGTGGCGAGGAGCGTCGCCAGCGTCGCTTCGGGCCAGCCAAATCCACGCGTCGGCGGGTCGGAAGGTTCTACGGCGCGCACACTGATCTGCCGGACGAGGGAGACGTAAATGTAAACGCCCCCGACCAGAAACAGGGCGGGGATCACAGCACCGAGTGCTGAGAGAAAGCCGTCGAACGCCATGCTCCGGCGCTCGTCCTACGGAGCGTAAAAGCTCGGCAGAAAGTAAGCGCGACCTGTTTCCAATTGCGGAAAGAGCTGCCTGGGCAGGGTCAGCTCGATTTTTGAATCTCCGGCGCTGCCGAACGCGCGAAAGATGCGGCCCCAGGAAAAGGGCGGCCCGTATTTGACGACGGTGGCCTGCCGGGCCTCGCCCAGCTCTTTCGCCTTCGCGAAGGCGTCTTCGATCTGGCCCAGCTCATCGATTAATTTGTGGTCAAGCGCGTCCTTGCCCGAAAGGATGCGCCCGTCCGCGACTGTATTACGGAGAATATCAGCAGGCACGTTGCGTTCCCGCGCGACGATCCCGAGAAATTTGTCGTAGGTTTTCATGACGAAGCTCTGGACGTAATCCCGCTCTTCCGGCGTGACCGGCCGCGCTCCATTGAGCATGTCCTTGAACTTACCGCTCTTGAACACCACGGCCGCAAGTCCGATTTTATTGAAGAGCTGCTCGTAGTTCAGCGTTTGGATGATCACCCCGATGCTGCCCGTGATCGTCGTCTCGTTCGCCATCAGATATTTCCCGCCGCAGGCCACGTAGTAACCCCCCGAGGCGGCGAGCGAATCCATGTAAACGACCACTGGTTTTTTAGCGCGTGTTTTGACCACCCAATTATAGATGACATCCGAAGCCGTGACCTCGCCGCCGGGGGAATCGATATGCAGCACCACGGCGCGCACGCGGTGATCGTCCCGCGCCTGCTGCAACGCCGCGCGCATATCATCCACCATCGAATCCCCCACGTTTCCCGGAAGCGAGGAACTAATCAGGCCGCGCAAGGAGATCACCGCGATCTTGTCGGTGCTCCCTTTGCTCCCGCGCTGCACGATCACCTCGCGAAAAGAGGGTGCGGGCTCTTCCAAACGTGCCCCTCCACTGAGCCGGTGAAGGGTAGTGAAAGCGAGCACGAAATTCAGAAACACACTGGCGCAGAGTGCTACGAACAAAAAGATACTCAAACAGCCGAGCTTCCGATTAGCCATGTCCGCGGGAAGGTTGCGGAGAACGGCTCCGCGCACAAGGGGAAGATGTAATGGAGCGGTGGAGTAATGGAGTAATGAAAAAGACGAAATTGGCAGATTCCTCCATTCCTTATTCCCCATTCCTCCATAACTCCACCACTCCACTACTCCATCCCCCCCTTTTTTCCTGCTGGCCCGGAAGGTGCTTTCCAGAAATTATGAATAACGTCGGCCACCTTCCGCTGAGCGAGACGACCCGCGCCGTCGGCTCGCGCAAAGCCCGCCGGGGTCGGCCCCGTAAGAACAATGCGGCCGAGAGCGGCGTGCGAGATCTTCCAGCTGTCGGCACGCTCACGCGAACCAAGAGCCTTTTGCTTGCGGCGCTACGCGTCTGGGAGTTAAAACATCGAATCAGCGAGTAAACCCGTTGTGCCGCAAGGCATAGCATGGAATCGCTGAGCGTGCAGGGTCATCGGGATTGCCCCGCTTCAACCCTGAAATGGCCAAGAACCTGCTGCAATAGACCCGTGATTTCCTACAAAAAGAACCTCTTTCGCCCCCCGTTCGCACGCCCGCGGAAAGCCTCACCGCAATCCGCCCTTTGGTTCGTGAAGATCGCCTTCCTGGGAACGACTCTTCTCGCTGCGCCTCTACAGGCTGCCACGCTTGAAACGATGGCCTCCTTGCCTGCACCCCTCCGCGCCTATCCCCAGGTTCGGCTCCCGGACGGCACGTTTTATGGGACGGTTTTTGGCGGGTTTAACGGTGATCCGGATCGTGGATCGGTCTTTCGGCTGGGAGCCAACGGCTCGCTCTCAACCCTTCACCAATTCCAAGCCGCCACCCAGGCCGAAGCGAATCCGACAATTCTGATCGGAGGCGCCGATGGGAATTTATACGGGGCCACCGCTCCTCGCGCCGTCGGTGATCTAAACGGCGTGATTTACAAGCTCACCCCGTCCGGGACTTACACTGTTTTGTACCGATTTCAGGATGGCAAGGGAACTCACGCCACCAGTCTAATGCAATCCGCGGATGGAAATTTCTACGGCACGGCGGCCGGCGACTCGAGCGGCGGTTTTTTCAATCACCCGCCGGAAATGCACAACGCCGGAATCGTCTTTCGGTTGACTCCCGCGGGCCAGTTCACAACGCTCTATAGCTTCACCGGCCTCGCGGACGGAAGCTTGCCCAACGCGTTAATCCAGGGAACAGACGGCAATTTTTACGGCAGCACCCTGTGCGGTCCTGAATCGCCCCCCAATGTTTTCACCGGCCTGGGAAAGATCTTCAAGCTCACGCCCGCCGGCGCAATGACAACCCTGTATAGTTTTGCGGGCGCCATCGACGGCGGCAATCCCAGCAAGCTCATCCAAGGCGCCGACGGCAATCTCTACGGCATCGCCAGCTATCCAGTAATCGCCACGGTTTTCAAAGTCACTCCCGCGGGGACGCGGAGCACCGTTTACCGCTTTGAAGGCAACAACGGCACCGGGCCCTCCCGGCTCATTGCGAGCACGGACGGAAACGTCTACGGGACCACGCAGGACGGCGGCATCCCGCAAGCTGGAAGCATCTTTGGGATCAATCCCGCCGGACAAGTGACTGCTTACCTCTTCGACGGCGCCGCCACTGGCGGCCAACCGAGCCAGCTTTTCGAGGGCGAAGAACACAACCTTTACGGAGCGGCCGACGTAGGCGGCGCGTTCAATCATGGAACCGTTTTTAGGTTGAACATGACCGCACCCCGAGACCTGCTCAACATCTCGACCCGATTGCAGGTGCTCACGGGCGATAAGGTGTTGATTGGGGGGTTTATTGTTACAGGCAGCGATCCCAAGAGAGTCATTATTCGCGGGATAGGTCCGTCCCTCAACGGCGTGGGGGTCACGCTCCAGGATCCGATGCTGGAACTGCATCAGGGGAGCTCCACCATCGCCATGAATGACGACTGGCGAGAAAACCAGGCGGAAGTGGAAGCGACATCTATTCCGCCCACCAACGATCTCGAGTCAGCCATCGTGGCCACGCTCGCTCCGGGCGCTTATACCGCCATCCTTACCGGCAAGAATAACGGCATCGGCGTCGGAGTCGTGGAAGTCTACGATCTCGATCAAAGCGTGGATTCGAAGCTCGCGAACATCAGCACGCGCGGGTTTGTCGACACCGCCGACAACGTCATGATAGGCGGATTGATCGTGAGCGGAGGCATCGGCGGTGGAAATGCCAGAATCATCGTCCGTGCCATCGGCCCCTCTCTTAGCCCGTCGGGACTTCAGGGCGCTTTGCAGGATCCGACCCTCGAATTGTTCAACGCCAGCGGCACAGCGATCGCCTCCAACGACAACTGGAAAACTCGTCCTGACGGCACCAGCCAGCAGGGCGAAATCGAAGCCACGTCTATCCCTCCCACGAACGATCTTGAATCGGCCTTGGTGCAGACTCTCGGGCCGGGCAACTACACAGCGATCGTGCGCGGTGCAAACAGCACCACCGGCATCGCCGTCGTGGAAGCTTATACCCTTCAGTAGACGCGAAGATAGCCAAGTCCGGGGTCGCGAAAGCTGCCTCGCTCATCCCGATCAGTGTTGTCCCAGCACAACCAGATTTGTGTCAGTCACGCACAAACTGATTTGCGGTGGCAGGTGCTGGCAATACTCTCTATAAATTGCGTTGAGCGCCCATAGCTCAGCCGGATAGAGCATCGGATTTCTAATCCGACGGTCGGAGGTTCGAGTCCTCCTGGGCGCGTTTTCTTAGAACGTGAATGGTGATCAGTGAATCGTGAATAGTAGGCTGAGCGCCGAACGTCAGCCCCATTCACCGATCACCATTCACGATTCACTTCTTCTTGCTCCACTTCCGCTCGTGATCGAGGAGCCATTTCTTTCGCCAGAGGCCGCCGCCGTAGCCGCACAGCGTCCCGTCGGCACGAATGACGCGGTGACACGGGATGATGATCGAAAGCATGTTCGTGCCGTTCGCCCGGCCGACCGCGCGGCGCGCACCGGGAATGCCGAGACGCTCGGCCATCCAGGAATAGGAGCGCGTCTCGGCCACCGGGATCGACCGCAAGACTTCCCAGGCCCGGAGTTGGAAATCGGAGCCAATCGGCGCAAGCGGGACGTCGAATTTCAGCTCCTCCCCGGAGAAATATCGAGCGAGCTGGCCTCGGATCGCCTCAAGATATCGATGCTCACCCGGGACGACGTTTGTCTTCAATCGTTGACGCAGAATGGTCAGCTCGCGCTCCAGCGCGCGTCGATCGGCGAATTCCAATAGCCGCAATCCTTCATCATCCGCCACCGCCAGCATGGCGCCGAGCGGGGTCTCGATTCGTTCGGCAAACATGCAGGCCCGCGACTTTGCCGCCGTAGGCGGATCGCCAAAAATTCGGGTAAACGCTTCCCGAAAACCGCTGGCCGATTCGAAGCCGCTGCCGTTTTGGGCGTCGTCGACCCGGCCCCCTCGCCGCACCTCACGCAGAGCCCGCCCCATTCGCCGGGCGCGATGATAGGCTTGAAACGTCATCCCGTAATGGCGTTTGAATTGCCGGCGCGCGGTTGAAGGGTCGATGGCCATCCCGGCGAGTTCCTTATCCGTCAGCCGCCCATCAGGCGCGCGCTCGACTTCCGCGCGCAAGCGCTCGATCAGCTTCGGCGGGCGCTCGCCCGGATCCATCGGACGGCAGCGCAAACAAGGCCGGTAACCGCCGTGCAGCGCTTCGCTCGGGGTCGAAAAGAAATCGACATTCATCCGCGCGGGTTTTTTGGCCGAACAGGTAGGCCGGCAAAAAATTCCGGTGGTGCGCACGCCAACGAAAAAGATTCCCTCGAAGCTCGAGTCGCGATTGACCAGCGCGCGATACATCGTGTCCGAGGGTGGGAGTAGTTCCATCGCTTTCATAGACGTTCAATCTCCATCGTATAACAGCCACGGCTCGCGCTGCGAACGTGAACGAAAGCAGTTTCAGGCTTTTGCAGGAACCTTTCAATCACGGGTTCGGGCCCTTCTCCATTTGCCACTTCCGCGGCGATGATCTCACGCTGCGAGTTATACGCGCGAATTACGCGGCCCTTTCGAAAATCCGCCGGGAACTCGTGCGTTGCCGCGTAGCGCGCGCACGGTTCCGCATGGACAAAAATCGGCCCGCTTTCCGAATACGGCCGGCCGGGCGCGATGGCCGCGAACGGAAACAGGATCATGCGTTCGCCCGGCTGCGCCCAGCGCAGGCAGTGCCGGCAAGGATATCCATTTGGCGAATCAGCTGTCACGACAGCGTGGTCCGGCACGCCAGCCTCCGCGGCGCGGCGGGCGACCTCGGCGATTTCCGTGCTCAGCGGCACGATCCGAAAGCTTGAAGTTTTCATGGCTTCAGCCTACGCGCAGGCGAGCACGTCCTGCATCGACGGAATTCGGGCAGCGAATTCGTTTGCCTCTTCCAAGGAGCGGCGGTTTACAAACCGCCGACATTTCTAGGGGGGCGGTTTGGAAAGCGCCCCTCCTTGAGGTCTTCCGGCTCATTCACGCTTTCATAGAGTCCGGCATCTTCCGGCGAAACCTGGACGATCCGCAATTTGCCTCCGTCCACCAGATTGCGGCTCAAGCGTTGGAGCGAAAAATCGTCGCTCGCGAGCGCCGCAGAGAAATCGCTGCCGGCCTCTCGCGGATAAATCGCGGCCAGCGGTTCAGCTCGTTCGCCGATCAGGGGCACGACGCCACAACCATTGCCGGCCAGACTGCAAAGAACGTGCAGTTGCTCCGCCGTTATGAAAGGCATGTCGACCGCCAGCGCAACAAGGTGCGATGTCTGCGTCCGCTCCAAAGCTCTCGTTAGGCCGCTCAGCGGACCGCGGGACGGCGGATCATCCAGAAGCAATTCAGTATCCAGCGGCAGCCAGGAAGGTTTTTGCCGAGCCGAAACGAAAACCCTTTCCGGACGAAGACCTCGAAGAAGCTCGATCTGTCGCTGCCAGAGCAACTCACCTCCGAAAACAATCGTCGCCTTGTCCCTCCCCATCCGCCGCGATTCGCCGCCAGCGAGCAAGACCGCGCTGATTGTCATGTTGCGACGCCGCCATTCTCCTTTGTCATTCTGAGCGAAGTTTTGCAGAAGCAAAACGAAGTCGAAGAATCTCTCATTGTTCCTCCCGTGCGCAAAGGGTCCCATACTGAAAGCGAGAGATGCTTCGACGTCGCTCAGCATGACAAAAGGGGCCGAAGCTCCGCCATCGGAAGCCTCGCCGCCTCCCCCTTTCGTGCGATGATTCCCGATGAGCGCATCGAAAGCGGAGGACCAAGGGATTGGCGCCGGAAGCGTCATGCGCCGCAAACCGGATGGCGCTTATGAATGCGTGACCGACGAGGTCGCGATCGAGGAGCCGCTGGAAATTCGGATAGGCCAGGACCCGCTTGCGGTCACCATGCGGACGCCGGGAAATGACGAGGAACTCGCCGCTGGCTTTCTCCTCTCGGAGGGAATCATCCGCGCGCGGAGTGACCTCCGAGAGATCAGCCGGTGCACATTGCCAGCCTCCCTTGGTAACGTTCTCAACATCACGCTCGCTCCTACGGCAAAATTTAATCCAGCGGCGGCTCATCGCTTCGGCACGATTTCGACAAGTTGCGGACTGTGTGGAAAGACGAGTATCGAATTCATCCGCCAACAGTTTCCGCCGATTGATTCCACCAAGCAGATTCGAATCGACGCCGCGACGCTTCTCGAATTGCCCGACCGGCTGCGCAATGCCCAGGGCAATTTCTCCCGGACCGGTGGTATTCACGCCGCGGCAATCTTCGATCTCAACGGCAATCTGATTGTCCTGCGGGAAGACATTGGCCGTCATAACGCCGTCGACAAAGCGATCGGCCGCGCGTTCCTCGATGAGCTGCTGCCGTTAAAAGATCACATCCTGATCGTGAGCGGACGCTCGTCTCTCGAGATTGTGCAAAAGGCGCTCGCAACCGGAATTCCGATTGTCGGCGCGGTCTCCGCGCCTTCTTCGCTCGCCGTGAATTTCGCACGCGAAAGCAATCAGACGCTCATCGGCTTTCTCCGCCCGCCCACGTTCAATGTGTATTCCCACATCGAACGTGTCGCGTTCGACAGGTAGGGACGCCGCGGTTGGTAGGGCGAGACTCTGTCGAGCCGCGAACGTCGATCAGCGAAAGGCGACGGCTCGACAGCGTCTTGCCCTACCAAATTCCCTACCAGCGATGAAATGCCGGATGACCTTCCTTCACGGCCACAAAGGTCCCGCGGCAAGTCGCGCAAACTTTGCCGCCGCCGGTTAGTGTGCCTTCCACCGTGGCGCGGTCACCGGTCGACTCCACGACCTTCGCCGAAAGAAAAACCGGCGCGTCGGTCGGGGTAGGCCGCAGAAGCTTTATCGCATAGTCCGCTGTCACGGTGCAGGGCGTCCGGTCCGCGCCGGACTTGTTCATCAAATGCCAGGCCGCGGTCCAGTTACAGTGGCAATCGAGCAACGCTCCGATGATGCCACCGTTGAGCACCCCGGGAAACGCTTCATAGCGCGTCTCAGGTTGCCATTCCGCCACGACTTCTTCGCCGCGCACGAAGCTGCGGATGTGGAGTCCCTCCGGATTGGCCGGCCCGCACCCGAAGCAAGCGTTTTCCGGCGCGTATTTTTCCTGGAGCGACTGCGAATCGGCGTCCGCCATCGATCACTTCGCTCCGTTAGCGGCCGAGCCCGGATAGGGTCGCAATTCCGGGCCGGTGTAGAGCGAGCGCGGACGGATCAGGCGGTTATGATCGTGTTGCTCGACGACGTGCGCGCACCATCCCGCGACACGCGAGACCGCGAAAACCGGCGTATTCAACGGCGGCGGAAATTTCAGCATCGTGAAAACCGGCGCAGCGTAAAGATCGACGTTGGCGCACAGGTGTTTTTCGCGCTCCATCGCCTTCTCGAGGTTTTCACAAATCGGCACCCATTGCTCTTTGCCCAACCGTTCGCCGAGATCGCGAGCGATCTCCCGCATGATCGGCACCCTCGAGTCGCCTTCCTTATAAACGCGATGGCCAAAGCCCATGATCTTCGCCTTTTTCGCAAGCTGCGCCTTCAGCCAGCCTTCCGCGCGGTCGGGCGTTTGAATGTCATCGAGCATTTTCATCGATTCCTCATTGGCCCCGCCATGGAGCGGCCCCTTCAAGGTTCCGCAGGCCGAAGTGACGGCTGAATACATGTCCGACAAGGTCGAGGCTGTCACGCGGGCCGCGAACGTCGACGCGTTGAACTCATGGTCCGCGTAAAGAATGTAGATCGTGTCGAGCATCCGGATTTGCCAATCCTGGGGCACGCCGCCCGTCAGCTTGTAGAAAAAATTACCGGCGTGGGTCAGGTCCGGTTTATCGGGGATCGGGTCCTGGCCCTGGGAAATTCGCCAGCCGTCCGTGACCAGCGACGAGACGCGTGCGATCAGCCGCATCGCCTTGCGGACATTGGCGGCGTGTGAGTGGTCGTTCAGATCGGGATCGAACGCGCCGAGCATCGAAACACCGGTGCGGAGCATATCCATCGGATGCGTGTTCTTCGGCATGAGCCGCATCATCTTGATGATGGCATCCGGCAGAGCGCGCTCGGAAGCGAGTTGATTGGTGAAATTCGCAAGCTGACCGCCGTTCGGCAGCTCTCCGTTGAGCAGGAGATAAGCGACTTCCTCGAAACTGGCCTTGTCCGCCATGTCATGGATGTCGTACCCGCGATACATCAGACCCGCGTTCGGATCGACCCAGCAAATTTCCGTTTCACCCGCGACGACACCGGCCAGACCAGGGCTGTAGGGGGGCTTTGTTTCAGTGCTCATAATTTCATCCTTTGCAGCGGGAAGCGTTCAAAATCCCGTCCTGTCATTCCGAGTCCCGCCGTTGCGGGAAGGAATCTCTCGCCTCCAATTGCTCCCGCCACAATGAGAGATGTTTCGACTTCGCTCAACATGACAAAAAAGCGACCCGAAACAACTCAGGTTCATCGGTATCCCGGCCAGCTCTCCGCCGCCGGATCATAATCGAGCAGCTTATACAGCTCCTTGCGCGCCTGCATCTTCTCGAGCCATTCCGCCTGCGTCCCCTGCTCTTTCAACGCGCGAAAAAACTCAGCGGTCGCTCTCATCGAAACGCGAAAGGCGCTTTGCGGAAAGATGACCAGGCGATAACCGAGCTCGTCGAGTTCCTGGACGCTGAGCAAAGGGCTCTTGCCGAACTCCGTCATGTTTGCGAGAAGCGGGACTTTTACTTCCCGGGCGAAATCGCGGAATTCCTCTTTCGTCTGCAACGCCTCGGGAAAAATCGCATCCGCGCCGGCGGCGACGTAGGCGTTCGCGCGTTTCACTGCGCCGTCGAAATTCTCCAGCGCGCGCGAATCAGTCCGTGCCATCACGAGGAAATCCGGATCGCGTTTCGCGGCCACGGCCGCGCGAATCTTTTCGGCCATTTCTTCGGTCTCGACCAGACGCTTCCCGGCGAGATGACCACAACGCTTCGGAAATTCCTGATCTTCGAGGTGACACCCGGCCAGACCGGCGCGTTCCAGTTCGTAGATCGTTCGTCCGATATTTTCCGCCCCGCCGAAGCCAGTATCGGCATCGACGATCGCCGGGATCTTGACCGCGTGCGCGATGAAACCGGCCAGCGTCGCCACCTCATTCAAGGTGAGCAGGCCGATGTCCGGCAAACCTGCCGTGCAGTTCGCGAGGCCGGCGCCGCTGATATAAACGGCGTCGAATCCCGCGCGCTCCACTTGCCGTGCCATGGATGCGTTCGGCACTCCCGGCATCGCGACAGCGCCTTTTGCAATCAGGCTCCGCAGTTGAGCAGCCTTCGTCATTTCGCGGAACTATCGGGCATCTTTGCCAACTTCATCAATTCGTTAGGGTTTTTCGCTTCGTCCAATTTCCAGCCCGCGGCCACGATCTTACGGGCACCCTCTTCCCCGAGGGCCGGGACGACCAGCGCGTTGAATTTTCCCTCGAGCTGGTCGTCGCTGACCGGATTGAGCGCATTGCCCAAGGGATAATCCACGCGCTTCGTCAGGGTCCGCCCGTCATCCAGCGTTACATGGACGATGTTAGCGACAGCCCTCGCGTAGAGCGAACTCAACTCCGCGTTGCGCTGCACGGTCACGTTCTCGAGAAATTTCCAGATCGCCGGATCCATGAAACGCTCCGGCTGGAATTGTTTGTCGGTCACCTCGCCGTCGATCAAGGCGATGCTCGTGATGTAAGGCAAACTGTGGTCGGCTGTCTCGCGCGTCTCGGGCTTCCACTTTTCAGGTTCGCTTCCGATGATATCGACCGACGCGTCGTGGCTTTCGATTCGCACCGACTTGATCTTCGATGGATCGCCGATCTCTGCCCGCAGGAACATGGCCGCTTCGATCGCGCTCTGGCTGTGGTATTCGGCCGGCCAATACTTGATGCTGGTTTTCAGAATCATCGCGGCCGTGCCTTCGTCCGGGCTCTTCGCGCCCGGCCGCTTCACGAAAATTTCGCCGACGTCGCCTAACGAGACGCCCAACTGTTTCTCGAACCCCATCTGTCCTTCGAATATGGGCGCGGGTCCCGTCATGCCCGCGCGCGCGAGCAGCGCGGCATACACACCGTGCCGGGCGGCGTTCGCAAACGCGACGCCTTTCCAATGGGACAACTCGCCAACCCGCGCCTGCCGCATCCCCATCCCGGCGACGCCCGCGATGTTGACGGCGTGCCGGGTCTTTTCGGGATCGAGCTTCATCAATCGGGAGGCGGCCAGCGCGGTCGAAAAAGCTCCGTAAGTCGGGTGATCCCAGCCCCGCGCCCGAATGCTGGCGGCATCGCACAAGCGGCATTGCACTTCGTAGGCGAGGGCGATCGCCGTGATCAGCTCCCGGCCATTCGCGCCGACGCTTTCCGCGACCGCCAGCGCCGCGGCGATGTTATCGCTCGGGTGCGCCGGCTCTTTCGAAAGATAAGTGTCGTTGTAATCAAAATAACGAATGCAGCAGCCAGTCGCGAAGGCGGCCCAATCCGGTGGCACTTGCAGGTCGGTCCCGATCACCGTGCCGCCATTCTTCGCGGAAAAATCGGAGGCGACTTTGCGCGCGATCACACAGGGCTCTTCATTCCAGGCGCCCAGCGCGCAGCCGAATGAATCGATCACGCGCCGCTTCACCTCGTGGACGACTTCAGGTGAAAGGTCTTCGTAATTGAGCGAACAAGCGAATTCAGCGAGGCGATGGGCGAGCGATTTGGACATAAAGTGAGCCTGCAATCTGGCGATGAATCGTGCGGCGGCAAGCTAGGTTCTGGGTAGCGCACGCGTCTCGCGTGTCGGGCGATGGCGTCTCGCCATCGAACTTCCTGGAAGATCGTTTCGGCGAGACGCCGAAACCAACACGCGAGACGCGTGCGCTACCCAGCAGAAGAGTTGGCGCTCGCTCAGAATCAGAACCGTCACGGGAATTCAGCCGTGTTCATTCAGATAATCCGTGATTAAACTTCCCCCCACATGAGCAAAGTTTACTCCGACGCCAAGGCCGCGCTGGCCGGCCTCCTCCACGACAACATGACCATCGCCGCGGGCGGGTTCGGGCTGTGCGGCATTCCCGAAAACCTCATCGCCGCCCTGCATGCCAGCGGCGTGAAAGGCCTCACCATTGTCGGCAACAACGCGGGCGTGGACGGCTTCGGCATGGGAGTTCTGCTCACGACGCGGCAGGTGAAAAAGGTCATGGCTTCCTACGTCGGCGAGAACAAGGAGTTCGAGCGCCAGGTGCTGAGTGGCGAGCTCGAGCTCGAGCTTATTCCACAGGGCACACTCGCCGAACGCTTGCGCGCGGGCGGCGCCGGCATCCCGGGATTTTACACTCGCACCGGGTTCGCCACCAAACTGACCGAGGGCAAGGAGACGAAGGCCTTCGACGGCAAAGAATACGTGCTCGAACCGGGCATCACCGCCGAGGTCTCGCTCGTGAAGGCCTGGAAGGGCGACAAATCCGGCAACCTCATTTTTCGAAAGACCTCACGGAACTTCAACCCGATGATCGCCAGTTGTGGGAAGGTCTGTGTGGCCGAAGTCGAACAGCTTGTGGAGGCCGGCGAGCTCGATCCCGACCAGATCCACACGCCCGGCATCTTTGTCGATCGGATCATCCAAGGCGAGAAATACGAGAAGCGGATCGAGTTCCGCACCGTCCAGGACACGGCCGGAGCGAAGAAAGAGAACCCAGTCCGCGAGTTGCTGGCGAAGCGCGCGGCGCAGGAACTTCGCGAAGGCTATTACATCAATCTCGGCATCGGCATTCCGACGCTGGTTGCCAATTACATTCCGGAGGGGATGAACGTGACCCTGCAATCCGAGAACGGCCTGCTGGGCATCGGGCCGTTCCCGACCGAAGACCAGGTGGACGCCGACCTGATCAACGCCGGTAAGCAGACCATCACTACGATGCCCGGCTCGGCCTTTTTCTCGAGCGCCGACTCGTTCACGATGATTCGCGGTGGGCACATCGATCTCGCCATTCTTGGGGCATTCGAGGTGACCGACCAGGGAGATATCGCGAACTGGATGATTCCCGGCAAAATGATCAAGGGGCCCGGCGGCGCGATGGACCTCGTCGCCGGAGTGAAACGCGTCGTGGCCGTCATGGAGCACACCTCCAAGGACGGCAGCCCGAAGATTTTGAAGCAATGTACGCTACCCATCACCGGCCTCGGCGTCGTGAACCTCATCATCACCGACCTCTGTGTGTTCGAAGTGAAGGAGGGGGGCGGGCTTATCTTAACTGAACTGCATCCTGGCGTGACGGTGGACGATGTTCGCGCGAAAACGGGCGCACCGTTCGACGTTTCACTGAAGGCCTGACGCACAACCGCAAGATCACTATGAACAAGAGGAATTCGATCATCCTCGGAGTCGTGCTCACGCTTTTGACTGTTTTGGTTGTCGCCCAGGAAAAGAAGAACAAGGAAAAATCGTCGAGCACGGCGGAGCCGAAGATGCTTACGGCGGCCGAGATGCAGTGGGGAGAAGGTCCACCGTCGCTGCCGGCGGGTGCGCAGATGGTTGTCCTCGACGGCGACCCCAGGCAGAACGGCTCATTCACCATCCGGTTAAAAATGCCGGCCGGTTACAAGATCCCGCCGCATACTCATCCGGCCGCTGAACGCGTCACAGTCATTTCCGGGGCGGTGCATCTCGGGATCGGAGAGAAGTTCGATGAAAGTGCGGGCCGCGAATTAAAGGCGGGGGACTTCGCGGTCATACCCGCTGGGGTGCCTCATTTCGCGTGGTCGCCACGCGAAGCCGTTTTGCAAATCCACAGCGAAGGGCCGTTCCAGCGCACGTTTGTCGAGAGTAAGAATTAAGAAGGAAGAATGCAGAAGGACAATCTGCGCGCACAAAACACGACCACGCCCGAGCAGCCGGGAATTCTCGCGCGCATGGCGCTTGCGTTGACGGACTGGACTGAGCGCTGGGTGCCTGATGCCTTTGTCTTCGCGCTCGTCGCGACGCTGATCGTGGTCGTCGCCGGCGTCGCGTTCACCCCATCGAGCGTGCCGCAGGTAATCGATGCCTGGGGACGCGGTTTCTGGGAGTTGATCCCATTCACGCTGCAAATGGCGCTGATCATCATTACCGGGCACGTGCTCGCCACCTCGCAACCGGTGGGACGAGTCATTCGCCGAGTGGCGGCGTGGCCGACCACGCCGCGTAACGCCGTCGCGCTGGTGGCGTGCTTCGCCATGGCGAGCTCATGGTTCAACTGGGGCTTCAGCCTCATCTTCAGCGCCGTCCTCGCGAAAGAAGTCGCGCGCCGCGTCGAGGGTGTGGACTATCGAGCGCTCGCCGCCGCCAGCTTCCTCGGCCTCGGCAGCGTCTGGGCGCAGGGCTTGAGCGGCTCGGCTGCGTTGCAAATGGCCACCCCGGGAGCACTCCAGCCACAGATCCGGGAGATCGTCGCGAACAACGGCATGATCGCAGGTGGAATCATCCCGTTCAGTCACACGATTTTTCTCTGGCAGAGTTTCGTGTCTGTCATCGTCGAGATCGTCATCGTGACTGCCGTGATGTGGCTGGTCACGCCGCCGGCCGGACGCGGGAAGACGGCGCGCGATCTTGGCATCGTTCTCGGCCCGGCGGAGAATGAGCCGCCGCCAACAGTCGTGAAACCGACTCCGGGCCAGTGGCTCGAACACTCCCCGATCCTCAACTGGCTGATCGTTCTCATCGGCGGCACGTATCTGGTCCGCTACTTCATGCAGGCCAGCGAGCCGCTGAACGCGATCAACCTGAACATCGTTAATCTCACTTTTCTGCTCCTGGGTTTTCTGCTGCACAAAACTCCGGCGCGCCTCATGCACGCCGTGCAGGGCGCGACGCCGGCCGTCTGGGGCGTCATCCTCCAATTCCCGTTCTACGCGGGCATCGCGGGAATCATTACCTCGACCGCCCTTAGTCAACAGATCGCGCATGCCTTCGTCGGGATCTCCAATGCGAAGACCTTTCCCGCGATCGTCGCGATCTATTCCGCGGTGCTCGGCGTCTTCGTTCCGTCAGGCGGTTCGAAATGGGTGGTCGAAGCGCCCTACGTCATGGCCGCGGCGCACGAACTCAAGGTTCACCTGGGCTGGGTCGTGGCGTCGTACGACCTCGGAGAAGCGCTCGCCAATCTCGTACAGCCCTTTTGGATGCTTCCGATTCTGGGGCTGTTTCAGCTCCGCGCGCGGGACGTTATGGGCTACACCTTTGTCGTCTTCCTTGTGCTCGTCCCCGTGGTGCTGTTGCTAGTGACGATCCTCGGCGCGACGCTCCCCTATCCGCTCTAGCGAGAGCCGGCCACTTTAGAATGGTCAACGTGCATAACGGATTTAGTCTTCACCCATGAAAATGCCTCTTCCCGACTCCGTTATTCGGCGAACCACGTTTGCGTTTCTTTTTGTCCTGGCAACCAGCGCCGTCCTCTCCGCCGCGGAAGCATCTAATTTTGCCGGCGAATATGCGGACAAGAAATTCTTGAATGGTCAGGCTGTCTTTCAACTGAGTCTCGAGCAAAAGGGAAACACCGTGGATATCTTTTTTGCCGCCGGCTACAACGACGGCCACGGAACTGCCCCGGAGGCCAATTGCAAAGGCAAGGTGAACGCCAAGGGCACGATCGAGTTCAAGTTCGTCGACAGCGACGGAAACGCAGGCACGGGGACAATTGCCCGCGCTGGCAACGACGTTGTCGTTTCGATCAAAGCCACCACGGTTCGCGACAAGCGCGCGCTCGTATTTTATCGGGATGGGATCCGGCTCACCCCGGCAAACAAGAAGTAGCAAGCTGCCGGCCCCCGGCTCGACTGAGTCTCGCCCTACCAAGTGTCCGCTTCACGACGATTCCATTCTGGTAGGGCGAGACTCTGTCGAGCCGTCAGCAACGAAGTTCATGAATGACGCCTTGGTACGGCCAATCTTCCGGCTTCTTCACCAAACCCGCTCTCACGGGATTCGCTCTCACATACTCCCACTTTTCGGCGTAGCTCTCCTCGCCCCGCAAGCGATGATGGAAGCTGTCCGACTGAAAACGCGGTGCACCATCGCTGAGCTGGCGTCGGAATTCACGTTTCCAGAACGTAATCCATCGCTCAATCGAAAGCTTGTCATCCGTAGGCGAACAGAAGAAATGAACGTGATCCGGCATAATGACATACGCGCCTATTGTCCATAAATCGGCTTTGCTCCAAGCGCTCAGTAACGCGTCGTGGACCGTCGCATTCGCCAGCTCCTTTTTGCGTTGCCGCGAGCAAACCGTGACAAAAACGATCGTAGCTCTATCGCGAAAGATGAAAACGCCTCTCGCAGGATGATGTCGGCGCCTGAGCTCCGTGCCGGACACCGGCTCGACTGAGTCTCGCCCTACCAATGGATCCTTGCGCGATGATTGCACTCTGGTAGGGCGAGACTCTGTCGAGCCGTAGGGGGGCCGCGCTTACACCATCGGCCGGAAATGGCCGACGATCTCCTGCAACCGGCCGGTGATTTGGCCTAACGAGCAGACTTCCACCGCCTCGAGCAAGGCCGGGAAGCAGTTTTCCTCGGTCTCCGCGACCGCGGCCAGTTTCGCGAGGGCTTTCTCCGCCTTGGCGGCGTTCTTCTTTTTGAACTGCTTCAAGCGATCCACCTGCAATTGCTGTTTCGCCCGTGGCGTGCGGGCGAGCTCGAACTCCGGCATTTCCTCGTCGCGATTCCGGTATTTGTTCAGCGCGATAATCGGGCGCGTTCCGTCGTAGATCTGTTGCTCGTAACGATGCGCGGCCGTCTGGATTTGACTGCGCTGATAGCGATTCTCGACCGCTCCCATGACTCCGCCGAGACGTTCGATCTCCCGGAACTCCTCCAGAATGGCAGCTTCCACCGCCCGCTCGACTGCTTTCATTCCAGGCGAACCGCTCAGCATGTTCATGGTGTGTTTAAAGATGCCGGATTCATCGAGCAGGATCGCCTGGCCGTGCGCGGCGAGACGGATCCATTCTTCACTTGGGGTCGTGAACGGCTCATCGGCACTGTTCGAGTGGCAGGAGTTGGTGCCGTTCATGTAGGAAAGCATCAACTCGGCGGCGGTGCGGGTGAGGTTGTTCTTGAACTCCGCCGCAACCAGTGAGCGGCCACTGGTCTGCGTGTGAACTTTGAACATCTGCGCTTTGTGCCCGGCGCCAAAGGCATCCCGCATGCCGATCGCCCAGATGCGTCGCGAGACGCGCGTGAGCGCGATATATTCCACGTCGAGACCGCAATCGAGAAAGAACGAAAGGCGCGGACCGAATTCATCCACGGGAATGCCGCGCGCCGCCATCATTTCGGCATAGGCAAAACCGTTCGAGAGCGTGTAGGCGGCTTGTTGGACCGGTGTCGATCCAGCCTCGCCGATGTGATAACCGCTGATCGAGACGGGATACCAGCGTGGCATCTCCCGCGTGGTGAATTCCATCATGTCGGTGAGAAAACGGAGCGACGCCTCGACCGGAAAGATGGTTTCGTTTTGCGCCTGCACTTCCTTGAAGATATCGGCCTGAATGGTGCCCCGCAGCTTCGGCACTACTTCCTTACCAAAACGCCGTTTCGCGGCCGCGATGTACATCGCCATGATGATGGGAGCCGGACCGCTGATCGTCATCGAGGCGGAGAAATCGGGTGAGCCGAGATCGAAGCCCTCGTAGAGCCGGACCATGTCTTCAACGGTGTCGACCGCGACACCGCCCTCACCGATCTTCCCAAGGATGCCGGGAGCATCGCTATCGATGCCGTAAAGTGTCGGCCCGTCGAACGCCGTGCTGAGCCGCTTCGAGCGCTGGTGCGCGCCGAGGAAATGGAATCGCTCGTTCGTATCTTCCGCGAGCATCAAGCCAGAGAAAAGGCGCGTCGGCTCTTCTGCCTGCTGTAGAGGCGGCCGTGTGGGCCGCTCGGGGTCTTTTTTTGCGGCGGCGCGATTTGCGGGCGACACGCCCGCCGCTACGCCATTCGACTTCCCCTTGTGCCCGTTCTTTTCATAGGCACCGATCTCGATGGGCGGGCTTTGCAACGGCTCGAGATACATCTCCCGATACGCTCCGTTCAAAAACGGGAACTCGCCCGGCAATCCATCGCCTAACAAGTAGCGCGTGATATCGCCCGCTTCATCGATCTCGGGCAAGGCGAGTCGCGGCAACTTCAAACCGGTCGGTGCGCTCCCGATCGGGATCTTCGCTTTGATCTCGTTCCAACGATCGACCATCTGCTGGCCGAATTTCTTGTCCGTGCGCGCACGCTTGGCCTCATCCTCGACAAACTTGTTGTACTTTTCGACTGCTTCGACAACGTTTCCTAGCTTGCTCATAAATGCTCCATCAATGTAGAGGTGCTTGTGCCAAGCACCTGTTCCAGGCTAGGCGCTTGGCACAAGCGCCTCTACATTCGTCACTTCTCCGTCAATAAATCGCACAACTTGTCCACGCCTGCATCGCGATGTCGCTTCGCGACCGTCGCCAGCACGCGCTGTCCCCGCCCGTTCTGCTCTACGCGCCGCCCGATCTCGCTCATCGCAGTCCGCGCGCGGTCTTGATCACTCTTATTCACGACGATGATGTCCGCGAGGTCGAGCATGACGATTTTCTGCAACTGCAACCGCGCACCGTAATCGGGATTCATGACGAGGACGGTCTTGTCCACGAGGCCGCTTTGGAAGGGCATCGCCTCCTGGCCTGTTCCGACCGTTTCGATAATCACGTAATTGAATCCCGATTGCGCGAGGAGCTGAAGGCAATCCTCGGTCGCCGGCGAGAGTCCACCTGCCTGTCCCCGCGTGGCCATGCTTCGCATAAAGACGCGCTCGTCTTGCGAATTGATCATCGTCGCCCGGTCCCCGAGCAACGCACCCGCTCCGACCACGCTCGGATCGTGGGAAAGGATCGCGATGCGCGTTTTCGGCTCACGTTTCAGCAAACGCAACACCAATTCATCGATTAACGTCGTCTTGCCCGCACCACCCGGCCCCGTAAACCCAAACACACGCGTCCCACTCTTCTTATTGCCCTTTCTCCCTTTGGACGTTGAACGTTGGACGTTGGGCGTTGGACGTTTCTTCTTCTTCTCCGCATAGCCGTCCTCAATCTCCGTCAGCCTCCGCGCGAGCTGCATGTCAGCCGGCGCTCCACGGCGGCCACTGTGCTTGTGCGCCTTCCCATAGCGTTCGTGGACGAAATCGACCATGTCCGTCAACGATGTCCCCGCGAAGAAAATCTTGTCGACCCCGCGCTTCTGCATCACCCGCTGGTCGTCGTGTGTGATGGTCCCGCCGCCGCCACCAAACACCGCGATGTCATCGGCGCCCCGTTTGCGAAGTTGTTTCACCACTTCAACGAAAAACTCGACATGCCCGCCGTTGTAGCTGGAGATACCGACAGCACGCACATCTTCCTGAATCGCCGCGCGCACAATGTCCTCCGCATAGCGGTGATAACCAAGGTAGACCACCTCGATCCCGTGCCGGATGAACTCGAGATTGATCGTATTGATTGCGCTGTCATGTCCGTCGCAGATCGGAACAGCAGTGAGAACACGGATCGGAGCAGCCATGGAGTTTGAAATCTTAGCGGCAATCGCTTGTCGGGCAATGCTGTTTCAGCCTAACGTCCGCGAATGAGTGCTTCGGCTTCCGCGTCAACGAGCGAAAGATCGCGGGCTCTCCCGTCCATTGCCTGGGCCACTTTGATCGCAGGAGTCCTGGACATCAGCTCCGCGTTCATTCTTGCGTATCCTAAAGGCGTCGGTCCAACCGGCGTTTTACAGGGAGTGGCCGCCGGCTTACTTGGACGTGAATCGGCGATCAAAGGTGGCCTGGCAACCGCTTGGTTGGGCCTCGCCATCCATTTCTTTATCGCCTTTGTTGTTTCCTGCGTTTTCTACACTGCGAGCCGTAAACTTGTTTTCCTCACGCGGCACCCCGTCATTTCAGGATTACTGTATGGAGTGGTCGTTTATGGTTTCATGTATTGGATCGTCATGCCTCTCGCCTACCCCGTTGTGAACCCTTCCCTTTCGCGAGATGTAACCGCCGTGTGCGTGCACATGTTGTTAATCGGACTGCCGATCGCACTAATCATCCGCCGATATTCCCGCCCTCAACTCTCAACTCTCAACTCTCAACTTCCTCAATGACCGATCCTCTCGATTTCACCGGCAAAATCGCGCTCGTGACTGGCAGCTCCCGGGGCCTCGGCGCGGCGATGATCAAGGCGTTCGGCCAGCGCGGAGCGCGGTGCGTCGTAAATTACATCACCGATCCCGCCGGCCAGAACAAATCGGACGCCGACACCGTCGCCGCGGAACTGAAAGATCCGCTCGTGATCGAGTGCGACGTGACAAATCCCGAGCAGGTCGAAGCGATGATGAAAACGATCGGCGAAAAATTCGGGGGCCTCGATATCCTGATCAACAACTCCGGAATCATCCGCGACCGCACGATCAAGAAACTGACTCTGGAAGATTTCGAAAGCGTCGTGCGGGTCAATCTTGCTGGAACTTTCAACGTCACGCAAAAAGCTGCCGCCATCTTGCGCAAGGACGGCCGGATCGTGAATCTGTCATCCGTCAGCGGACAGATGGGCCTTTTCGGTCAGGCGAATTATTCCTCGAGCAAAGCCGCCATCATCGCATTGACGAAAGTCTCCGCGCGCGAGTTCGCCCGCCAAAACATCACCGTGAACGCGATCGCGCCCGGCTTCATCGACGTCGGGATGAGCAAGGGCATGCCCGACGAAGTCACCGCCAATTTCATCAAACAAATCCCGCTCGGCCGATTGGGCGACGCCGAAAACATCGTCGATGCCGCCTTGTTCCTCTGTTCGCCGATGGCGAGCTACATCACCGGCCACGTTCTGAATGTGAACGGCGGGTTTTACCTGGGCTGAGCTTAAACGCGGGCTTGTCTCGCGCTTTCGCCCGGCTAGCGTGCAACTCCGGTCATGCGCTCTTCGGGAATATGGTGGCTCGCCACCTGGCTCTTTCTTTCGGCTTCTGGTTTAGCCCAAGTTACGACCGTGCCGAAACAGGGAATTCGCGAGAACGATCCGCGCCTCCACGCGCTGACGAACGCGCGTATTCTCGCGGCGCCTGGCAAGACGATCGAAAAAGGGACGGTCCTCATTCGCGACGGTTTGATTGTCGAGGTGGGGGCCGATGTAAAAGTTCCGCCGGATGCGCGCGTCTGGGACCTGGTGGGGAAAACCATTTATCCCGGCTTCATCGATGCCTACAGCCGGCTGGGATTGCCGGAGACACTCCAGCCGGAGCCGGTCCGCGTAGATCTGGATCCGGACGATCCCAACGCGAAGCCGAAGGAAATTCCCCGCGAAAGTGCCAAGGGAACCCGCTCGTGGAATCCGCGCGTCACTCCGGAACGCAGGGCGGCCGATTATCTTAATCTCGACAAAAAAAAGACGCGGAAGCTGCGCGATCTTGGCTTCACGAGCGCTCTCATCGTCCCAGGTCGCGGCGTCTTTCGAGGGTCGAGCGCGCTGATCAATCTCCAGGAAACCGACGTCGATACGATGGTCATCGCGCCCCTGGTGGCGCAGCACATCGCTTTCGATTTCGATCGCGAAGG
The DNA here is from genome assembly GCA_035556975.1 of Chthoniobacterales bacterium. Taxonomy (GTDB): domain Bacteria; phylum Verrucomicrobiota; class Verrucomicrobiia; order Chthoniobacterales; family UBA10450; genus AV80. The sequence continues at coordinate 198 of DATMEN010000019.1, read as the reverse complement.
CGACCGCGGCTATCCGAATTCGCTCATGGGGTGCATCGCGCTCATCCGGCAAAGTTTTCTCGACGCGTCGTGGTATCAGGCGGCGCAGGAGGCGTATCGGAAAAGTCCGGCTACGACGGAACGTCCCGAAACGAACGCGAGCCTGGCGGCCCTGGCTGAGCAGGCGCAACGCAACCCGGCCGTGTTCGAAGCGGAGGA
>DATMEN010000018.1:0-73410 GCA_035556975.1 Chthoniobacterales bacterium | reverse complement strand
AAAAAACGCCTGATCATGCGCTTGTCGCTCGCGAACGACGTCAACGTTCTGGGCGACATGCTGGACCGGCTTTCGGAGCGAAACCGCTGGTTTCGCGATTTCACCCTGGACGCGCTGGCGCGCGCGGTGCGCGAGACGATTGCATGCTTCCCGGTCTATCGCACTTACGTCACTCCAGGACAGCCGGCCAGCGAAGAAGATCGCGCGGTCATCGAACGTGCCGTGAGCGCGGCGAAACGCCGAAATCCGGCACTCGAGGAATCGGTCTTTTATTTTCTGCGCGACATTCTGCTCTTCCGCTTTCCCGAAAACCTGGACGACGAAGCGCGGGAGGCCCACGCGCACTTCGTTTTGAAATTCCAGCAGAGCACCGGCCCGATCATGGCGAAGGGGCTGGAGGACACGGCGTTTTATATCTACAATCGGCTGGCCGCGCTGAACGAAGTCGGTGGCGAACCGCAGCATTTCGGCTTCACGGTCGACGAGTTTCATCAACGCAACCTGGAACGCCAACGGGATTGGCCCGCGACTTTGCTGGCCACGTCGACCCACGATACGAAACGGAGCGAAGACGTCCGCGCGCGGATGGTGGCGATTTCGGAAGTGCCGCAACTCTGGCGCAGGAGCCTCCAGCGCTGGCGCGTAATCAACCGGCGCTGGAAACGAAGTCTCGATGACGCCGCCGCGCCGGATGCGAACGAGGAGTACCTTTTTTACCAGACACTCCTCGGCACCTGGCCCATGGACGCGGCTGGCCAGGCGGAAACGACGGCCGGCCCGGAATACATCAGCCGCATGCAGGCCTACATGGCGAAGGCCTTGAAAGAGGCGAAGATGAACACGAGCTGGATCCAGCCTAACGAGCAGTGGGACGCGGCCATGAATGAGTTTGTGGCCAGGGTCCTCGATCCCTCGCCGAAGAACAAATTCATCCCCAGTTTCCTTCCCCTGGCTGAAGAAATCGCGCGGCTTGGGGCGATCAATTCGCTCGCCCAGGTGGTTTTGAAACTGACGCTGCCAGGCGTTCCGGACATTTATCAGGGAAATGAGATTTGGGATTTCAGTCTGGTCGATCCGGACAATCGGCGGCCGGTCGATTACTCTCATCGGCGCGAGCTGCTCGATTCGTTGACCGGCACGACGCCGGACGAATTGCTGCAAAACTGGGCGGATGGGCGGATCAAATTATTCCTGACACAACGGTTGCTGCATTTTCGGCGCGACCACGCGGCGTTGTTTCAGCAGGGCAGGTATTTGCCGCTCGCGGCCACCGGAGCCTTTGCCGACTGCTGTGCCGGCTTCGTCCGCGAACATGAAGGCGAATGGATTGCGGTCGTGGTCCCGCGACTTTCCTCGCGGGTCGGTTTTCCACCGATCGGGGAGAAATGGAAAGATACGATGGTAACATTGCCCGAGTCTCTCTCGCGCGATGGTGCACGGGAATTGTTTACGGCTCGCGACCTTCTTGCGGACAATGGAGCGCTGAAATTATCCGAAGCGATGGCGATTCTCCCTTTCGCCGCCTATGCAAACCAAGGAGCGGCGATTTCCAAATCGCCGACCTGATTAACGGCGGTTTGGAAACCGCCGCTCCTTGAAGCTTGTCTGCAACCGCCGTCAAAACGAACTCGCCCAGCGCGCAATCTTGTCGGCGTTGGCGATGAAGTCTCTCCCGAGATCGGCAAACGTGATCTCCGCTGAGGCCAAAACGAGCATGACGCTCAACAGGAGCAGGTTCATCAGGTAAATGACCACGAGGGAAAAGAACGTGCCCTGGTCGGTGAGGTCCGTCTGTTTTTTCGGTATCATCCAGCAGGTAAAAGTGAAGTGAAACGCCCAGGTCACGCCGATAAGGGCGTAGAGGAGCCGGCCGTAGGGCTGCACGTTGAAGAACAAACTGAGCGCCCCGTAGACGCCGAGGACGATGAGGCTGTAGAGCGGAAAAAAATAGGGCGCGAGCGCGATCCAGAAATTGTTTCGATCGGTCACGATATGGCCTCCGTCGCGGCCGACGCGGAACCGGCTGACGCGTCCTCCCATGAGCAGGACCCACACGGCATGGGTCAACTCGTGCCCGAAAACGTAGACCAGCATCGGACGCGGCAGGCCGAAAAACGCGATCAGCCACAAAATCGCGCCTAACGAAAAGAACCAGAATTCCTCGCCGGCCCAAAGGCGTTGGGTGACGGTCGCGCGGGCGAAGACGGTGAAGAACGTTTGGGTAAGAATCGCGCAAAGCGGCAGGAGAAAAATCGCGATGACGAATTTCACCCAGCGCGTGGGGATCATCCACGGTTCATCGGCAAACTGCCGGGGCGGCGTCGGGGCGGCGTAGGACGCCATCTTGCGACGAGGGGGCCGTCTGCGTCCGTGATGTAACTTCGATCGTCGCTTCTTCGCAGCCAAGTTATCCGAAGATTACGCAGATTGACGAAGATTGAGAGAAGAAATCGGTGTCGCCGGGCGGCGCGCAACAGAGAATGGGCTCGACGCAAACTCGCCGGTTCAGTAAAAAGCTTGTGGCAGCGCCCCTTCGAATAGAATCCTTCAGCCGACCGTGGTCTTGCCCGATGAAGAGGCGTGCGGTCATGAAAGCAAAAACCAATCGGCGGGGACTCAGAGGCACGCACACCGCACTGCTAGCAGCCTGCCTTCTTGCCGTGGCTTCGTCCGCGCTGGCGCAGTGTCCTCCCTATTTTGTCCAGAACTTCGATGCAGTGAGGGCGCCGTTGCTGCCGACGGACTGGGTGGCTTCACAGGGGGTGAATGTGACCGGTGCTCCAGAGTGGGTCACCACAACGGTCACGCCTCACACGGTGCCTAACGACCCCTTCTCGACTGCTCCAGATAACATCCTGGATAACCGGCTCGACACACCGGTGCTGCCCACCAGCCCTTTCTCCTTTCAGGTGGTTTTCCAGAGCAACTACAACCTCGAAAGCGGCTCTGATGGCGCCGTCCTCGAGGTTTCCCATCCCAATATCAACGGGGGCGCCTTCACCGACATCACCGACCCGGCGGTAGGCGGTGGTTTTTCCAGTGGCGGCTATAACGCCCTCATCACCTCCGCGTCCAGTCCGATTGCCGGGCGAATGGCCTGGACTGGAAACTCAGGTGGTTACATAGGCACTCGCGTGAATCTGGGCAATGCTGCTTTACCCCCTGTTGGGTGCAAAGTGCGGTTTCGCCTTGTCTCCGACAACAGCGGAGCCTCCGCGGGCTGGCGGATCGATACGTTTTCTGTCCCGAGCTTCGAGTGCAGCTCGCCAACACCTACGCCGACGGCCACGCCCTCACCTACCGCAACAGCCACGCCGATCGCCTCGCCTTGTGGCAGTCCGAACGTGATCGCGGACTCCACCTTTGAGGCGGGCAGGCCGTGGTCGAACTGGACGGTTCAGACCTCAACCAACTTTGGCACGCCGCTGTGCGACACGGCTGTTTGCGGGACGGTTGGCGGTTCGCCCTACGCCGGAGACAATTGGGCCTGGTTCGGCGGCGCGAACGCGCCGGAAACCGCGACCCTTGGACAAAGCGTCTCGATCAGCCCGGGCGGCCCGGCCACGCTTAGCTTCGTGATGTGGAGATTGCACCCTTCTCAACCTTTCACCGACGTGCTGAACGTGAGGGTGGACGGCACGATCGTGCAGAGTTACCACGAGGTAGCACACTTCGAATCCGGCTACAGTTTGCGCACGATTGACCTAAGCGCGTTCGCGGACGGAGGCTTGCACCTCATCTTGTTCGAGTATGTCGGACCGACCACGAGCTTGAGCAGCTATCTCGTGGATAACGTCTTCCTAACATTCGGACCCGAATGCGCGAGCCCGACGCCGTCTCCCACAGTGACGCCAACCGCGACACCTACGCCGACTGCGACTATTTTTCCTACCCCAACTCCGACGCCTACGCCGACGGCGACGCTCTTTCCTACCCCAACTCCGACGCCGAGCGATTGCCCTGGTGGCAGTGGTGTCTGTCCGAGCCCGACTCCCTCTCCCCCAGCTACACCCACGCCCAGCCCAACAGCTACGCCTTCGCCGACTCCAGTCTAGGCGTTGAATATCTCCACACGGCTTCGGGTTGAAACGGGGGACAACGTCATGATCGGCGGATTTATTGTTACCGGTAGCGCGCCGAAAAAAGTGGCGATGCGCGGCCTTGGACCATCGCTCGCAAATTCTGGCCTGAGCGATGTTCTGGCCGATCCAACCATAGAACTGCGTGAATTGAATGGCATCCTGCTCATGGAAAACGACGATTGGCAGGACAACTCTGCGCAAGCGGCCCAGCTCATTGCTCTGGGTCTCGCGCCTCAAAATCCCAATGAGTCAGGAATTGTAGCTACTTTTCCGCCCGGGGCCTACACGGCCATTGTCGCCGGCAAGAACCAGACGAGCGGCCTTGGGCTGGTGGAAATCTATGACGCCGATCCAGCCGCGGACTCGCAATTGGCCAACATCAGCACGCGCGGCTTTGTCCAGACAGGTGACAATGTGATGATCGGAGGCTTCATCCTTGGCCAAGGGACCGCCAGTTCCGCGGTGGCCGTGCGCGGCATTGGACCTTCGCTCAGCCAATTCGGCTTGAGCAACGTGCTGGCCGATCCGACCCTGCAACTGCACGATGGCAATGGCGCTTTGCTGATTGCAAACGACGACTGGCAGGACGATCCCGCCTCGGCCGGACAGCTCATCGCCTTTGGTCTCGCGCCGGAGGACCCCAAGGAGTCGGGAATTTTCGCCACGCTGCCGCCGGGGGCTTTTACCGCGATCCTGGCTGGGAAAGACAGTGGGGTTGGGCTCGGTCTCGTGGAGATTTATGGGGCTGTGCACTCGGAAACGCGCATCGTCACCAACACGGCCGATAGCGGAGCGGGCTCGCTTCGCGACACAATTGCCGCAGCCGGTAACGGGGACACCATTCGGTTCGATGCCGCGCTCAATGGGCAGACGATCGGCCTGACCAGCGGCGAGCTGGTGATCGAGAGCAACATTGCCATCAGCGGCCCTGGTCCGAATCTGCTCTCGGTCTCGGGGCCTTCATCATCGCCGGCGCAACGCGTTTTCCATATTAGGCCCGGCCACTCGGTCATGATAGAAGGCCTCACCATCAGGTCCGGCTCCAGCAATGAATCTGGCGGCGGCATCTTTAATGACGGGGCAACGCTGACCCTCAATAATTGCGCCGTCGCGAACAACTACAGCGCCACTTCGGGCGGCGGCATCTACAGCTCTGGTGCTGGCGCCGCCATGACGATCGTCAATAGCACGGTCACCGGCAACATCCTGCCGCTCGGAAACAGTATCAACAGCAGCGGCAACGGCGCAGGCATTTACAGCAACGGAACGCTCGCGATCGAACACAGCACAGTCAGCGGCAACTTTTTTATTACCTTCGATCCTCGTCCCATTCTGGGCGGAGACGGGGCCGGCATCTATAGCGTCGGCGGCGCGGTCACGATCAGCAGCAGTACGGTCAGCGGCAATCGTGCGAACCGGCAAGCCGGGGGCATTTTCAACGGGGGCACCCTCGAGGTCACCGATAGCACGATTAGCGGTAATGGGGCCCAGTACAGCGCCGGCGGCGTCCTCAACCACGGGACCATGGTCGTCCGCAACAGTACCGTGAGTGCCAACACGGCCAGCTATAAGCACACTGGCATCGGCGGCGGCATCGCCAACGGTGGGCTCCTCACAATTACTCACAGTACTTTCAGCGGCAATTCCGCTGACGGAGCAGGAGGCGGCATCCATAACGGCGGGACGATCGAGATCGGGAATTGCATCCTGAAGAGCGGTTCGATGGGCACGAACCTCTCTAATGGCAGTTTAAGCACGGTCACGTCGCACGGCTACAACCTTAGCAGTGATGATGGCGGCGGCTTTTTGACCGGGGCCGGCGATCAGATCAACACCGATCCACTGCTCGGCCCGCTCCAGGACAACGGCGGTCCGACCTTCACCCATGAGCTGCTGGACGGCAGCCCGGCCCTTGATGCGGGCCACCCTAACTTTGCTCCACCGCCCTTGCATGATCAGCGCGGCCCAAGTTATGATCGCGTCGTTAACGGACGCATCGACATCGGCTCATTGGAAGTGCAGCCATAACTCAGGCCTCCCGCGGCAGACACTAACAACAGGTCAACCAGGAAACGCACCATCAAAATCAATCGGCAGATTTTAGGAGCTAACCTGAGCGCGCTGCTTGCGTTCGTTGTTCTCGGCGGCGCTTGGGCGCGGGGACAGGGCTGTCCTCCACGTTACTCGGAAGACTTCGATCAAATGACGCCGCCCGTCCTGCCTGCCGATTGGACGGCGACGCAAGGAGTGAATGTGACTGCCGCCCCATTCTGGGTCACCTCACCGATCACCCCGGACACCCCGCCCAACGATGTATTCTCTTCGGCCCCGGATAACATCCTGGATAACCGGCTCGACGCGCCGCCGATCTTCGCTTCGCTCTGGGACAACTCTGTCACCTTCCGTCACAGCTATGATTTGGAAGAGGGCTTTGACGGCGCGGTGCTGGAAATTTCCACGCCCACCATTAATGGAGGCGCGTTCACCGATGTCACCGATCCGGCGGTGGGCGGCACTTTCGGTTTGGGCGGGGGCTATAACTCTACCATTAGCACGTCGACCCAGAGCCCAATTGCCGGCCGAATGGCCTGGAGCGGAAACTCGGGCGGTTACGTTACGGTCATCCTCTATCTTGGATTTATTGATCAGAATTTCTTCGACAATGTTGTCTTGCGCTTTCGCCTGGCCACGGACAACAGTGGCGCCTCCGCGGGCTGGCGCGTCGATACGTTTCGTTGGCACCATAACGAGTGTAACCCGCCGCTCCCCACCCCGACAGTGGCGCCAACACCTACACCTACTCCAACCCCGACAGCGAGCCCGATTCCGACCCCAACGCCCACTCCCGAAGCGAGTCCAACGCCAACGCCAGCACCAGGTGGGAACGGAAAGATCGCGTATACCAACCACTATTTTGGCTACCACATCTACGTGATGAATTCGCAAGGCTATAATCGAACCTGCCTTACCTGTAGCCAGGCGGGGGATGATTCCGACCCGGCCTGGTCGCCGGACGGGACGAAGATCGCGTATACGCTCGACCTATACCAGAACAGGGACATCTACGTGATGGAAGCTGACGGCTCCAACAAGACCAACCTAACGAACCAACCGGACGAAGAAGAAGCCGATCCGACCTGGTCTCCCGACGGCGCCAGGATCGCGTATACGAAATACGAGAGTGTTACGATCGGGGAAATCTTCGTCATGAATGCAGATGGCTCCAATCAAATCAACCTGACGAACCATCCGGCCTCCGACGTAGGCGCTTCATGGTCACCCGATGGCTCCAAAATCGCGTTCACGAGCAAACGCGACGGTCAGGCGGAAATCTACGTGATGAATGCCGACGGTTCGAACCCGACTCGCCTGACCCATGAGCCTTCGACCGAGTCTTCTCCGGCCTGGTCGCCCGACGGCGCCAGGATCGTATTTTCGAGCGATCGGCAGGGTCTGTCGCAAATCTACGTGATGAACGCGGATGGCTCCAATCAGGTTGGCCTGACGTCGTCGACCTACATGGCTGCGTACAGCCCGGACTGGTCTCCCGATGGCATGAAAATAGTCTTTGTCCGTCAGTACTTTGAGTACTCCAGGATTTTTATTAGGGATGTTGACGGTTCCAATGGGGAAGAAATTATTTATGATATACATGCGCATGAGCCGGACTGGCAGCGAGTAGCGGGCCCTGTCCCTACTCCTTCGCCGGCCCAGGCCTTGAACATGTCCACCCGGATGCGGGTCGAGACAGACGACAACGTGGCCATCAGCGGCTTTATCATCACGGGCGACGCGCCTAAGAGCGTCGCGTTGCGTGGCCTGGGACCATCGATGACCGTGTCCGGCGAGCTCCTGGCCGACCCTCTCCTCGAGCTGCGCGGCAACGATGGCGGGCTCATCCGCCAAAACAACGATTGGCAGGACGACCCATTCCAGGCGGCCCAACTCACGGCCTTGGGTCTCGCGCCCGATCACCCGGCGGAGGCGGGCATCGTGGCCACGCTCCAGCCCGGAACTTATACCGCCATCGTGGCCGGAACGAACCAGACCGCCGGCCTGGCCCTGGCGGAGATCTACGACGTCAATTCCACGGCTGATTCGCAACTGGCCAACATCAGCACGCGCGGCATTGTCCGGGAAGGTAACAATAGAATCATCGGCGGATTCATTCTGGTCGGGGAGACCAGGACCGACGTGGTGGTGCGCGGGATTGGACCCTCGCTGGCCCAATTCGGTCTAAGCCCCGTGCTCGCCAATCCGACTCTGAGGCTGGTCGACGAGAACGGCTCCACCATCCAATCTAACGACGACTGGCAGGACGACCCATCGGACGCTGCCATACTGAACCTCCTCGGTCTCGGTCTTCAGGATCCCAGGGAGTCAGGAATTTTCGTCTCGTTGCCTCCCGGGTTCTATACCGCCATTCTGTTCGGGGTGGATAACGGTATCGGCCTGGGAGCGGTCGAAATCTATAACCTCCAGTAACGTTCCGAAGGCCTTGGATCGCCGCGCCAAAATCCTTGACGCCTCAGGGAACCGTCCCTACGCGCGCCCCATATACGCGCCCGTGCGCGTATCGATCTTGATTGTCTCGCCTTCCTGGATGAACAACGGCACGTTCACCGTTTTGCCCGTTTCGAGAATCGCGGGCTTCGTCACGTTCGACGCGGTATCGCCTCGCAGCCCTTCCGGCGCTTCCACCACCTTGAGCTGCACCGAAGAAGGCAGCTCGACCTGCACGGCGCGTCCGCCCGTCGAAAGAACTTCGACGCGCAGATTCTCGACCAAATACTCCTTCGCGTCCGTGAGCAAATCCTCGTTCAGCGTCACCGTCTCGTAGGTGGTCGGATCCATGAAATGATATCCGCTGTTGTCCTTGTAGCTGAACTCGAGCGCGCTCCGGTTTATGTCCACCAGCTCGATCTTATCGGTCGAGCCAAAACGCACGTCGGCGCTTTTCCCGGTGCCGATGTAGCGGATGATCGCCTGGACAAACGCGCGCAGGTTTCCCGGCGTGCGGTGATGCACCTCGACGACAATGGCGGTGTTGCCATTGTATTTTATCGCCATTCCTTTTCGGAGATCGTTCGCGGCTGCCATAGGTGGAGAGGTTGATAGATGATGGTTGATGGTTTTTCAAGCGGCAGTCGAAAGGAACAGGATTTACGGGATTAACAGGAGGTCGCAGAGCTGGTACCCGGACCGTGCCTAAGATTTGGAAATATGGCGGTTTTGTGTATGGAAAGGGCATGCCCAAAGCACCGGCTGCCAAGCCTCGCAACGGTCCGAAGAAGAGATTCTGGATCAAGCGACCCGGCAACTTCTTCAGGCAATGAAGGAGCAGGCAAAGAAAACCAAATTCTTCAATCCAAGAAATCCTGTTAATCCTGTCTGATCATCCGCGAATCACTTCGCACTCTCCTCGGCGCGGAGGTCCTTGAGGAGGCGCGAGAAGGCGGCCTCGAACTCATCGTGGTCTTTCCAGTTTGAGAAGTCGGGAATGAAGTATTCGCGCAATTCGACGGCGAGGTCCTTGCCGCTGTCGGCGTCGAAGCACTCCCAGTCGCGCAGCGTTTCGAAGTCTACCAGCCGCACAGGGAAAAGCTTGCGCTTGCCGCTCTGGCGCTCCGCTTTGCGCGCCTTGCGCAACTCGGTCATCACCCACTCGCTTTCCATGCTGGCTTCGGTGAGCACGATCAGCAGCTTATCGTAAATACGTATCGCCGTCTCGATCTGCTCGATCAGCAAGTTACCGCCCTTCATTTCCTCCGGCGCAAACCAAACCCGTAAATGCGCATCGCGCATCTTCCCGTGCAGCCGTTTGGCAAAATCCACGTCTTTGCCGCTATGGGAAATAAAGCAGGAGTAGAATTGAATTCCATCTTCCGCGCCGACGAGCGAGTGCATCTGAGTGATGAAGCCCTCAGGCACGCCGGCCCCCCGCAAGAAGCTCTCCGGGATCCTGCCTTTGGATTTGTAAATCGTGTCGATGCCGATGGTGGAAGGGCCTCCGTGCTCGACGAGGTCGAGTCCTTTGGCTTCGCTTAAGTCGCAATTGGCGAAAGTCGTGTTTGCAACGACAGCGCCCTGAAAGTCTGCACCGGCAATTTCCGCGCTGCTGAGATTGGCCCAAGTGAGATCCGTGCGTATGAGTTTTACGCAGTTCAAGTTCGCGCCGATGAGGCTCGCACCGTAGAGGTTCGCGCCAGTGAGATCCGCGTAGCTGAGATTCGCACCGCCGAATAGGTTCGCCAGACCGAGGTTTGCACCGACGAGGTTCGCGCTGGTGAGTTGGACTCCGTAAACATCTACGCCTCGCAGGTCTGCATCGCTCAGGTTCGCGTAGCCCAAGTCTTCGAGAGTGAGGTCCGCGCACTCAAAAAATGACGGATCTTTAGGTTCCGTGCGCCACCGATTCCACACCTCCGCCCCCTGGCTCAAGATCGCGAGATGTTCGGCGTTTGCCATCTGAGCGACGTTTAAAACGACGTTGCCCTATCCTCAGCGCGGAGATCTTTCAGCAGGCGGTCGAAGGCGGCTTCGAACTGATCGTGGTCTTTCCAGTTTGAGAAGTCGGGGATGAAGTATTCGCGTAGCTCCACGGCGAGATCTTTGCCGGTTTCGGGATCGAAGCACTCCCAGTTGCGCAACGTTTCGAAGTCCACTAAGCGGACGGGGAAGAGCTTTCGTTTGCTGTTTTGGCGCTCAGCTTTGTGCGCCTTGCGCAGTTCCGTCATCACCCATTCACTTTGCAGGCTCGCCTTAGAAAGAACGATGAGCAGCTTGTCGTAAATGCGGATAGCCGTCTCGATTTGCTCGTGCAGCTTCTTTCCACCGTGGATGTCTTCCGGCGCGAACCAGACTCGCAAGTGCGCATCGCGCATCTTCCCGTGCAAGCGCCTAGCGAAATCCTCGTCGTTGCCGCTGTAGGAGATGAAACACGAGTAGAACTGGATGCCGTCCTCGGCACCCAGGAGTGAATGCATCTGCATGATGAGGCCTTCCGGTACACCACACCCCCGCAGGAAGCTCTCAGGGATCTTGCCTCTGGATTTGTAAATGGTGTCGACGCCGATAGTGGACGGGCCTTGATGGTCAACCAGACTCAGTCCTTTGGTTTTGCCCAGATCGCAATCCGCGAACCGTGTATTCACAGTGATCGCATTTTGAAGATTCGCGCCGCTAAGATTCGCACCGCCCAGGTTCGCAAGGCCAAGATGTGCCTGGCTGAGGTTTGCCCCGCTAAGGTCAGCGGAACCAAGGTTGGCAAAAACGAGAAACGCGTTAATGAACTGCGCGCCACTTAGATTCGCAGCGCCGAGATTCGCGCTACTGAGATTAGTGTCGCTAAGGTCTGCACCATTGAGGTTCGCAACGCCAAGGTTCGCGCCGCTGAGGCTCGCGCCACTCAGGTTCGCGTGGAAAAGGCTCGCGGCCATGAGATTCGCGCCACTTAGCTTCGCACAGCTAAGGTCTGCTTGGTTTAGGTTGGCATCGCTAAGGTCCGCTCCTTCGAGGTTTGCACCCACAAGATTTGGGTCTTCCTCACTTTCTCTGCGCCACTCGTTCCATTCCGCCACTCCCCGCTTCAGAATTGCGAAATGCGCTTCGTTCGCCATGGTGCCGTTGGATCGAGTTCGGGGGGATCTTAGCTAGAGCAGTTTCAATTTCGTCAGGTCCTGCGAATCGACGATGCCGACCGGGGCCTGGTTATCGTCCACCACGACGAGGTCGTCGATGCGGTGGCGTTCGAGGAGGTTCAGGACTTCCACGGCCAGCTTGTCCTGGTGGACGGTGACGGGATTTAGGGTCATCAGGTCGCCGACGAGGCGGTCGGCGATTTTGGTGTCGGACTGGAAGTGGCGGGCGAAATCGCCGTGGGTGAAAATGCCGAGCAGTTGGCCGTTTTCGTCGGAGACGACGGCGGCGCCGGCGCGGACTTCGGTCATCGTTTTGAGGACGGCGTGGATCGGGGCGTCGGGCGCGACGAGAGCGAGCGCGTTTTTCGGGCGCATGATTTGGTGGACGCGCAAGAGCAGACTGCGGCCGATCATCCCGGCGGGATGGAACCGGGCGAAATCTTCCTTTTGAAAGCCGCGCGCCTCGAGCAGGACCATGGCAAGTGCGTCGCCGAGGGCGAGCATGACGGTGGTGCTGGAAGTGGGTGCGAGATTCAGCGGACAGGCTTCCTGTTCGATATTCACGTCGACGAAGACGTGCGAATTTTTTGCCAGGGTCGAGTTCGCGTCGCCGCAGACGGCGATGATCTTGACCTGAAACCGGGCGATGGCGGGCAGGATCCGCAACAACTCCTCCGTTTCGCCGCTGGCGCTCAAGGCGAGGACGACGTCGCCGTCGGCCACCATGCCGAGATCGCCGTGCAGGGCGTTCAGGGAATCGAGCACCACCGCGGGCGAACCGGTGCTCGTGAGAGTCGAGGCGATCTTATTCCCGATGTGGCCTGATTTCCCCACCCCGACCACCACCACCTTGCCGCGCGCCTCGACCGCCTCTTTGATCAGGTCGACCGCCTTGGAAAAACTGTCGTCCAGGCGGTCGCGCAAACGCTGGACCTCAAAGATTTCCACATCGAGAACGCGCCGAGCCTTTGCAAGATAGTCCATTGCCCTCTGATTGTGCGCCCGGGCGTCCGGGCGGGCAAGATAACCATTTCACGAATTAGCGATTCTATGATTGAGCCACGGACGGAAACCTGCTTTTCAATAGCGGGCTGATTCCAATTCGAACCCAAACCCCGCCGCCGCCACAACCATGAAGACCTACCTGATCGCCGCCTTGCTGATCGCTGCCGCCGTTACCCCGGTTGTCGCCGCGGAAACCTTTGTTGCTCCGGCGACGGCCAAGAAGCAGCAGCGCCAGCGGCAGGCCCCGCCCGTTTACAAAAGAGCCGTGGACGGCGTGATCCCGCGCGCCTTTCGCGGTGGCAACCCGCTCCAAATGTTGAATCCCAGAGCGCCGCGCAAATACGGCACTTCCATGGAGGCGGTGAGCTTTGACGTGACGGATATCTACCGTCCCGAAAAGTGGAGGGGCATTAAATTCTTTGAGTTCCGATTTTGACGGAAATGTGTGGTGGATCGAGCCCCGCCCTCGCGGGACCGCTCGATGCTTAAGATGGCGGCGGAGCCGCACTTGACGGACATCGCGCGATCCCGCGGCGGCGGGACTCGATCCACCGAAGGGCCGGTGGTCGCCTGCTATTGCGCGACCTTCTTGAAGCCGGAGATGCTTCACATCTACCGGCAGATCACCTCGCTCACCCGCGTTACGCCGGTCGTGATCGCGCAAAAGCGGGAAGAAGCCGAGCGCTACCCGTTCGAGAGAATTACGCTGGTGGGTAAGCCGGCGCTGCATTTCGCCCGGCGATTTTGGTTCAAGCAAATTCAGGCAGCGCCCTGGCGGATTTCCAGCGGGGAAACGAGAACGCTGATCCGTGTGCTCGAGGACGCGCGAGCGCAACTCCTGCATATTTTTTTCGGACATATCGCCGTCCATCTCCTGCCTTTGATCCGCGCCTGGGAAAAACCGTCGGTCGTTTCCTTTCACGGAGCGGATGTGATGGTCGACCTCGAAAAGCCGGCTTATCGCGCGGCGACGAAAGAGATGCTCGAAGCGGTGCGGCTGGTCCTGGTGCGGTCGGAATCGCTCGGACGCGCTCTCATCGAAATCGGTTGCGCGCCCGAAAAAATCCGGATCCAGCGGACCGGCATTCCGGTCGAGGAAATCCCGTTTCTAACGCGCGCGCGGCCAACCGATGGCGCATGGAAATTCGTGCAGGCGTGCCGCTTGATCGAAAAGAAAGGGCTGCAAACCAGCCTGCTGGCTTTCGCGAAGTTCGCGAAGCGTTATCCGGAATCCAGCTTCACGATTGCCGGCGAAGGACCGCTCCAAGCGGAATTGGAATCGCGGGCGCGCGAGCTTGGCGTGGGCGGCAAGGTTTCATTTCCCGGCTTCGTTTCGCAGCCGGAACTGCGCGAACTGTTTTATGGCTCGCACATTTTTCTGCATCCAAGTGAGCGGGGCGCGGACGGGAATCAGGAAGGCGTTCCGAACTCGATGCTGGAAGCGATGGCGAGCGGGCTCCCGGTCTTTGCGACCGAACACGGCGGGATTCCAGAAGCGGTCGAGCATGGAAAGAGCGGAATTCTCGTGGGGGAGGGCCATCACGAGGCGCTCGCGGACGCCTTGCTGGAGGCGGTCGCCCAGCCTGACCAGTTGACCGCGATGGCTCGGAACGGCGCGGATTCGGTTCGCCAAAAATTCGAGCAAAGCGCGCAAACGCGACAGCTCGAAGATTACTATCTCGAGGCGATGGCGCCGCTCGCGACAGCGCCCGTTGGAGGTTGAACAGATGACGCCGCTCCGCGTAGTGACGATGATTTTCGGGTTGCTGTCCGCCATCGCGGTCAGCGCGGAGCAACCCCCGATTGTCGTTGCCTCCGACGGCAGCGGACAATTCAAGACGGTCCAATCCGCGATCGATTCCATCCCCGAACAGAACACCGAACCGCGCGTCATTGTCATCACACCCGGCACCTACAAAGAGCGCTTGTTGATCAACCCGGCCAAGACCTTCATCACCCTTCGCGGCGGCGACAAAGACGCGGGCAAGACCATTCTCACGTTCAACCGCTGCGTGGGGATGGACGACCCAGAAGCGCCGGGAAAGAAAATCACCACCAGCGGCAGCGAAAGCGTATTGATCGAGGCGGACAACTTTACGGCCGAGAATGTCACGTTCGAAAATTCCACTCCTCAGGAGATACGAGCGGTCGCCGTGCGGACGACCGGTGACAAACAAATCTTCCGCAACTGCCGATTTCTCGGATGGAAGGACACGCTTTACGTCGACGGCCAGCGGACCTATTTCACCAATTGCTACGTGGAAGGCCGCGTCGATTTCATCATGGGCCGCGCCACCGCGGTGTTCGAGAACTCGCATATCCACGCCAAGGACGGCGGCTGCGTCACCGCGGCGAGCACCAGTCCGGAAACGCCGTTTGGTTTAGTTTTCCTCAAGTGCAAGGTCACGTGCGCGGAGGACAGGAGCTACCTCGGCACTCCCTGGCAGAAAGGCGCCGCCACCGCGTTTTTCGAATGCGAGATAGGCGAGAACTTTTGGCCGGAGGGATGGATCGCGGGGCGCGGGAACGACAATCACAAGACAGCCCGATACGTCGAATACAAGAATACCGGTTCCGGCGCTGATACACGCAAGCGACCCGCCTGGACGCGACAGCTCAGCGAGGCCGAAGCGAAAGCCTACACGGTCGAGAATATCCTGGGCGGGGAGGATGGCTGGGATCCCAGGCAGTAAACGCAGGACGCCTGGAGTGGTAGCCGCTAGCGTGGAGCTTGCGCGCCGTAGCAGAGTGCGGACTATTCGGTTATGATGAGACCAATCAGGGTAGAGGCGCTGCCGGAGTTTCACCTGCGCATTTCGTACCCCGATGGCGTGGAAGGCACCATTGACCTTTCTGGAGACGTCGGGCGAGGGGTTTTTGCGCCACTGGCCGACGAGACGTTTTTCCGCACTGTCCATCTCGGGGAGTACGGCCAGATTTCATGGCCTGAGGAGATCGAGATTTGCCCGGATTCGGCTTATCAGGATATAACCGGCAAGCGGGCGACTGAAGCGATTCATGCCTGAGGTCAGCCGATTCTACTGAATCATCGTCCGGTTCTATTATCGCGATCATCCACCGCGGCACTTCCATGCGATTTACGGTGAGCATGAGGCACTGATCGAGATTGAAACGGGACTGTTTACCTCGGAAGTCTGCCAAAGACGGCCTATGACCTTGTGAATGCGTGGCGGCTGCTTCACCTCGAAGAGCTACGAGAGGATTGGGATCGCGCGCGACAGCAACTGCCGCTCTTGCCGATCGCTCCCCTCGAATAAGAGCAAACGCTCGCTAACTACTCGCTGAAAAAATTCTCCAGCTCTTTCGCGACGACCTTGAACGAGAGACGTCGGGTCGCGACGGGCTCCATGCCGGCCACGCTTTGCTGGTAGTGCGTTCCGTCAGTCAACAGCCGAAACGCGGTCCGCCCGATATCTTCGATGGAGCGCGCGAAGCCGCAGCTTTGCGGAAACGCGAGCCGATCAATGGCGCCGTTTCCTCCGACAGACGGAACGCGGCAGAGCAACGCATCGCCCGCCACCTGGCCCGGAACGAAACTGGTATCGAGCTGGAGGACGATCTTATGCCGCGCAATTTCCCGGAGGTATTCAGGATAGGAAAGCTTTCGATCGAGCATGCGCAGTTTTTCGGACGCGAATCCGATTCCGGCGATCAGACGCGCGCCTTTGCGGCGATCGAAATTGAAGACGGTAACGCGTTCGCCTGTCTGCTCGCTTAGTTGTCGCGCCACGACCAGCGCCCCGAGATGATTCCGCGAGAGCACGTTCCACTCGCGCGTGCCGATAAAGACTCCCGAGCGTTCCTCGATCGGCCGCGAAAAATCCCAGCGTCGATCGTCCAGGGGATAGGGAGTCGGGATGAAAGCGACTCGATCCGGGCTGGCCCGAATCGCCCGATAAAAATCCGCGGCCTCAGGTGTCGGCGCGATACAACCGTCCGCCTGAATCACGATCCGCCGAAAACGAGAAAACCTCGCGGGATCGCGGAACTGGTCCGCGATTTGATGCAGGCCCGTTTCCTTCAACGAAACGGCGACGATGCGTCCTGCCTTTTGCAGAGCCGTTAGCGCGCGTTCCGACGCGCTGAAGTCGCCGCGCAGCAGGAGCAGGACCGGCGTGGCTTCGGCGATGGCACGTTTGGCGTCGCGGTGAAAACTTCCGCGGGTGCACGCGGCGTAGGCGTGAAAGTTCGTCGGTTGATGAGGTTGCGCTGTTTCGCCCGCGCCATCGGGGAAATGCTGTTCCGGGTCGCGTCCCCCCGGGTTGAGAACGGTCAAGCGAAAGAGAGACGGATCATTCTGCGCCATCGCGAGGGCACGGTATCAGATGTCGAGGGTGACTGCGAAGATCGATCGCGCGGGGACCGCGGCTTCATGCACTTACACTTTCACTTTAACTTGCACTCTTCGTTGCGAGAGGTGTGTAGGCTCGGAGGGACGTGCTTCTGCACGTCCCAATATTCGAATGGGCGTACAAGACCGAAAAGAATCGGACGTGCGGAAGCACGTCCCTCCGAGGAGAGGCAATCCACCTAGTCTCCCAAATCCGCCGGGGGCGGTGGCGTGGGCCTCAAGATCTGGTCGGCGGGGATTTCATCGGTCGGGTTTACCGGCTTGGCGCGACGAATTTCCATGGGCGTCGGTTCGACCGGCTGCGCCCTCAAAATGGGTATAGCGGAATCGGGGTCGACCGGCTCGGCCTTCAAGATGGGCTTGTTCGAATCAGGTTCGACGGGCTGCGCTTTCAAAACCGGTTTGGACGGATCGGGCATGTTTTCATCCGCGTTGAGACCGTCGGGATTTTCCGGCGGCGGCTTCGGTTTTACCGTCGATTTCACGGCATTGTACGGATCATTCTCCGCGAGAAGGACGGGCCCCTTCACCGCGACGGGCGACACTTGAGTGGGATCGACGGCGAGGGCGGCGCGCGGAAATCCCGAAGCGGGCAAATCGCGCACCAGGCGCGCTCTCGCCTCGCCATGCACATTGCAGGGCTCCGTGGGCATTTGGGCGGAGGTCGCGATCTCCATATACGTGGTGCGGCGGCGGACCGTTTCTCCATCCGACGATTTCACGGAGTCGTAACATTTGTCCGTCGCGAGTAATCCGGACCTCGAGCAAATCTCGACGGTTTGCATTCCGGCAGGCCGCGGAATCTCCTTCGGCGGATATCGCTCGCTCGCGGCATTCATGACATCGACCCAGACCGGCAGCGCGATTTCGCTCCCGAACGCTCCGCGATAAATTTTCTGAGGCTTGTCGAACCCAGCCCAGACCGCGCAGGTAATCGAGTTATCGTACCCGGCGAAAAGCGCGTCGGTAAAATCGTAAGCGGTTCCGGTTTTGCCGGCGGCCGGGAATTTCTTGAGGCCGAATTTTTCGCGGGCGGCCCGGCCCGTCCCCGACTCGAGCGCATCAACCAGGCAGGAATGCACTTCGTAGGCGGTCTCAGGTTTGACGACTTTGTGCCGCGCCCGTTCCTCCGGGGATTTCCAGACGACGGTGCCGTCCTTCTCCTCGATGCGATCGAGAATATGCGGCGAGTTCGGACGCCAACCGCCATTGGGAAAAATCGTGTAGCCGAGGGCAAGCTCGGCGAGCGTAATTTCGCTGCTGCCGAGAAAGGTGGCCGGGAAGGGACGGAGTTGCGAACGAATGCCGGCGGCGCGGCAAAGCTGAATGACAGGATCCACCCCAACGGTCATCCCGATGCGGACGGTGGCGCCGTTTTTCGATTTCGCGAGCGCCTGGCGCGCCGTCATCGGCCCTTCGTAGCGGTTCTCCGCCGACTCAGGTCCCCATTCCCCGAGAATGCCGGTCGTGCCGCCGATCATGACGGCCCGATTATCCAGCGCGGAATCTTCCACTAGGGACCCCGGGAAGAGTCCGTTCTCGAAGGCGGCGGCATAGACGAAGGGCTTCATTGCCGTTCCCGCGGGCCGTTTCGCTTGGAGCGCCCGGTCAAATTGGTTGTGCTCAAAATCGCGGCCGCCCACGAGCACGAGAATGCCGGCGGTTTGATTGTCGAGCGCGATAAGCGCGCCCTGCAAATAGTCGGGCGCCGCCGACAGGTTCGGCACGGAAAGCTGTTTCGCGTTGCGATAACGATTAGCGAAGGACTCGTAGGTCGGATGACCGTAACCGGGTTGCTGCTCCACCTCGACGAGGTGCTTTTTCAACGATTCCTCCGCGACCTTCTGCAACTCCGCATCGATCGTAGTGTGAATCCGGTAGCCTTCATTCATGGCCCGGTCCCAGCCGACCGCGGCAATGACCTGCTGGCGGATGTAATCGACCGCGTACGTTTGACCCTGCGCGCTTTGCCGGCTCCCGATCGCGATCTCCTCCGCCTGGGCGGTCTCGCATTGCCCGCGCGTGATGAATCCGAGATCGCGCATCCGGGCGAGGACGACGTTGCGCGCATCGCGCGAGGCCGCCTTGTCTCCCCAGGGAGAAAGTTTGTTTGGGCTCTTGATCAATCCGGCCAGCGTGGCGCTTTCCGTCAGCGACATGTTGCGCGCCGGTTTTCCAAAATAACCGCGCGCGGCCGCCTCGGCCCCGTACAGCCCACCGCCGAAGTAGATGCGGTTCAGGTACAACTCCATGATTTTTTGTTTTCCGAAGCGCTCCTCGATCCGGCGGGCGAGGAAAATCTCGAGCAGCTTGCGCCGGAACGTTTTTTCCTTGAGCGCGAAACTATTGCGCGCGAGCTGCTGGGTGATCGTGCTCGCGCCCTGCCGCACATGGCCGGCGGTGAAATTCTTGAGCGCCGCGCGCAAAATGCCCCACAGATCGTAACCGCCATGCTGGTAAAACTTGGTGTCCTCCACGGAGACCACCGCGTTCACCAGCTCGCGCGGCAACTGGTCGTATGGGATCGTCTCTCGATTCTCGACGTAGATTTGGCCAAAAATCTTGTCGTTGCGATCGACGATGACACTGGCCGATTCCATCTGTTCGAGCTTCGACAGGTCGAAAGTCGCGGCTTCGGCGCTGAGGACTGAAGCGATGGAGAAAAAATAGATCCCGAAACCGATCAGGAGAACGACGATGGCCCCGATCGGGAGGTAAAATTTCGGTTTGGTAAACCAACGGCGATGGAAATACTCAACCGAGGGTCGCGTGAAATGGGAATCTCGCATGTGGGAGGCCGAAGCTCTTTGATGTCGCGCAACTTAGGTGCAATCCGAATCAAAATCCAAACCGCAAACGCTCAAATCAATGAAGACGGATAACCCCTCTCTGGTCGAAATCATCCGGGACACGATTCGCCGTCGCGGACCGGTGATGTTCGATTGGTTCATGGAGCAGGCGCTCTATCATCCGGTGCTGGGCTACTACAGCTCGGGGCGCTGCGCGATCGGGCGGCGCGGCGATTACTTCACCAATGTCAGCGTGGGTCCGCTCTTCGGCCGGCTGCTGGGGGCGCAGTTCGTCGAGATGTGGGAGTCGCTCGGCCGGCCCGAAGATTTCGCCATCGTCGAACAGGGCGCTCACCATGGCGATTTCGCCCGGGATGTTCTCGGAGCCGTGCGCGAGCGGGCTCCGGATCTTTCTTCCAAGCTTCGTTATCGGATCATCGAGCCATTTCCCATTTTGCGGGAACGGCAGGGGGTCGCGCTGCGCGACTTCAGCGGGAAGGTCACGTGGGAAAAATCGCTCGACGACCTCGAACCGTTCTGCGGCGTCCATTTCTCGAACGAGCTTCTGGATGCGATGCCCGTGCGGTTGCTCAGCCGCACTGATTCGGAGGGACGTGCTTCTGCACGTCCAGGACTCGCCGCGGCGAGTCCCTCCGACAACTGGCAGGAACGATGCGTGGCCGAGTCAGGCGATGAATTTCGGTTCGTCCTTGAGCCGATCACCGATGCGGAGTTGCGCCTGCATCTCGAGACGGTCCCGCACGATTTGAGCGGGCCCTACGAGACGGAAGTGAATCTCGCGGCTTTAAAATGGCTCGAGGCTCTCGCGCAAAAGCTGAATCGCGGGTACGTCCTGACGGTCGATTACGGCTATTCGCGCGAGAACTATTACGCGCCCGAACGAATCAGCGGCACGCTTCGATGTTATGCGCATCATCGCATCGTTCCTTCGCCGCTCACCGACCTTGGCCAGGTCGATATCACCGCGCACGTCGATTGGACGAGCCTCACCGAGCGGGCGGAGGCGCACGGTTTTTCCGTGGCCGGATTCACCGATCAACACCACTTCACCACCGGAGTCGTGACCGGGCTGATGCCGGAACAGTTTGACGCCAGCGCGGATCCCGCGTCCCGCCGGGCCTTGCAAACGCTGCTGCATCCCGAACTGCTCGGAACCACCTTTCAGTTTCTCGCGCTGGCCCGGAACACGGCCGACTTCCCGTTGAGTGGATTCAAGTTTGCGCGGGAGCCACGCTCCGCGCTCGGCCTTTAGTCGCGCGAGATTCCTCGGTATTTAGCATTAAGGCGTCGGGCCGCGGTCGTAGACTTCAACCAAGGCTATGCCGGTGCCATTGTTCGCTCCCGCGAGCAGGGCGGTATAAGGGCCCGGCGGAAGCGTCGCGACTAGCGCAGCCTCGAGGTCGTTCGAGGGCGCGAGGCCAGCCGAGGTCAGTTCCGCGGCCGCGACGGGGTTATCCTGCCAATTGTTATTCGCCATGAGGAGAGCGCCATTGCTATCACGCAGCTCGAGCGTCGGATCGGCCAGGGCATTGGGCACTCCCGCCAGAGCGAGGCTGGGGCCAATGCCGCGGAGCACGATCCTGTCATTGCCGCTGTCGCCACCGAGCATGAAGCCGGCGATGACGATGTTGTCTCCAGAACTGACGAAGGCACGGGTGCTCAAGTTGGCCAGCTTGGAGTCAACTCCCTGGTTGAGATCATAGACTTCGACCAGGGCGACACCGGCGGTGTTGTTATTGCCTCGCATGATCGCGGTGTAGGCTCCGGGAGCCAGCGTCGCAATGATCGCTGATTCGAGGTCATTGGCAGGTGGGATGCCCGTGACCTCGATCTCAAGCGCCTGGGTTTGTTTCCAGTCATTGTTCGTGATCGTGGCAAATGTGCCGGGACCGTGCAGCTCAAGCACTGGATCAGCCAGCGCGTCGGGGACACCGAGGCCTGTCAACGATGGTCCTATCCCCCGAATGAGAACACGCTTGGAAGCAGTTCCCGTGACGATGAAGCCGCCAATGCCGACGTTGTCACCGGTCTGAACTCGCATGCGAGTCGAGAGGTTGATCGCC
Source organism: Chthoniobacterales bacterium (assembly GCA_035556975.1). Lineage (GTDB taxonomy): Bacteria > Verrucomicrobiota > Verrucomicrobiia > Chthoniobacterales > UBA10450 > AV80. The sequence continues at coordinate 51,438 of DATMEN010000018.1, read as the reverse complement.
TTGGACGCTGGGCTCGGGCTTGCGCTCGGACTCGGACTTGCGCTCGGATTCGGGCTTGCGCTCGGGCTTGGGCTTGCGCTCGGACTCGGGCTTGCGCTCGGACTTGGGCTTGCGCTCGGACTCGGACTTGGGCTTGGTGAAGGAGATGGAAGCCCGGTGTCGGTGTTAAGGGAGTAGACAAAGGACTTGCTGGTGTCGTTATCGCCTGTCGCGGTGGCGGTGTGGATATAAGCAGCCTGACCGTCCGGAGCAAAGCGCGCGCGCGTCGAGATAAATTGGTTGAAACCGAATTCCCCAATCCAGGGATTCCAAACGGTCGGGTCTTCCTTGGGCAGAATTGTGCGCCAGTTTTCCTGCCCGTTCTGGGTGCTGGCGGAAAGAATGAAGCCGGCGTGATCCAGGGTGTCGGCGTTACCCATGACGAGTTGGGTATTAAACGGATCAACGACCGGCCCATCGACATAGCCGTTGACGTTCATGAGCCACTGTTGCGAGCCGTCGGGGTTGAGCGCAAATAGCTTGCTCAAATTCTGCACGAAGTAATGGATGCCGTTGCTTCCAATGTCGGGCGGCGTGAAAACATTGTACGGGAAGGGGCTTTGGAAGGTCCAAAGCAGGCTGCCATTGGGCGAGTAAGCCGAGAAGGAAGAGTGAACGCTGCCGTCCGGGCCAACCGCGGGTTGCCCATACCAGCCTGGAACGGTGAACACATCGCTGCCATCGAGGCGCATCGCGCGGAGGTGGTTGTTCGCGGCGAAGTAGAGTTGCTGAGTGCTGCCGTTCGGACCGAAAAGGATTTCGGCGTAATCGACAATCCGCCGGTCATAAGCCTCGGGGGTTTGCCAGCGCAGCGTGCCGGCGGGTGTCAGTGAAAATACGCCCATGCCTTCCGTGCCGACGGAGTAAATGTTGCCATCCGGTCCCACGGAGACGCCCAGGCAGATGAACGCGCGTGGAGTCTGGACGAAGTGCCACTTCACCGAGCCGTCCGGATTGTAGGCGTTAATGAAACTCTCCGAGGCAACGTAAATGCCGCCGTCCTCGCCGACGGCGACTCCTTTGCTGCCGGCCCCACGCACGAGCCATTTCAGCCCGCCATCCGGGGTGAGCGCGTAGAGGTGATCAAACACATCGATGACGTAGACGGTCCGATCAGGGCCGATGACCGGCCGGACCAACGAGTAAGGGGCATCCATGCGGAACCGCCAGTTCACGTGGTCGGCGGCCGGAGGGCGCGCCGTCACGGCCAGCGGAACGGTGTTACTGCCACCGGCGTCACTGACTACTTGCACCGGCAGGGTCGCGAGCGGCGCCGTTTCCGGAACGTAAGCGATAACGCGCGTGCTGGTCCAAGTCGACACCTGCGCGGCAATCCCGCCGATCAGGACAGTGCCATTGCCGCCAAAGTTGGTTCCGAAGACTTCGAGAAAGCCACTGCGTGGCAGCGTGTTCGCGGACAAACTGGTAATGGCGCCCGCGCCGGTCACCGTCCCGTAGAGAGAAAACTCCACGTCCGCATTGACGTTGGTGTTGGGGTGGCCATCGCCGTGATGCCACGCTTCACCCGCCGTGTTGTTGCGGAAGTAAAAGGCTTCGCCGCGCGGGGCGCCGCTGCTGGAACTCCACGGGTACCAATAGTTGCAGACCGGTTGGACGGAGAGGAAATGCCGACCGGTTGCAGCGAATGTGGGCGACAGGGTTGCGTCAATTCCGCCGCCGTTGAAAACCACGTTGGGATCGCTGGCCGCCAAGAAGTATTCGTGTTGGAGCGCGCCCGGCTTGTTGTCCGCGCCGAAGGCGTAGAAGCGGATCCACACGCCTTGATAATTAACCGTCCCGACCCCGGCGAAGCCACGGGCGTAAACGCCGTCGATGTTCGCCACCACATCAAACTCATCGGCGATTTCGCTGTTCACGCCGGTAGCTGGCCAGACCTGGCTCGGGCCGTAGGCGGATTGGCCATCGGAGTATTGGGAATAGACTAGTTCGCCGGCCTTCGCCGATGGGCTGGCGGCCCAAAAGGATGTGGCGAGCAAGGTGAGAGTGAGAAGAGTTCGCGCGATCGTTTTCATGCCTGAAGCTCGCGCATTCGCCGCCGTCCGCCGGTTCCCCATTGTCTTTCTCCAGGCATATTTTGCGCACCATGGAGAGGGCAAGTGGATCGACGCGCACGACCATGCCCCTTTCGGCCTACCGTTGTTTACGCCGCTTTCTGGCGCCGCGGTTTAGTGCCGAGATGCGCGCGAAACTCGGTGGGTGATTGACCAAAAACCCGGTGGAACGCCCGGTTGAATTGGGTCAGCGATTGGAAGCCGACGTCGTAGGCGATCTCACTGATGCGACGGCTCGGATTCAAGAGCTGCGTTTTGGCGTCTTCCAAGCGGACCCGGCCAACGTAGTCGGTAAACCTCAAACCGGTCGTTTTCTTAAAGACTTTGCAGAAGTGAAACACGCTTGCGCCGGAGGCGTGCGCGACGGCCGTCAAGGAAAGCGGCTCCATTTTGTGTTGCGCAATGTACTGGCGCGCCTTGAGCACGACGATCGGCTCGGCGTTCTGTTTCTGGAGCACAATTTGGTTGACGAGCGTCGAGAGTTGTTCGGCGAAAAATGTAAGCAGCCGCGCGATGGCGGCATACTTCTCCTTCGGGATGATCGCGGTCGCTTCCCAGGCCTTTCGGATCTCCCCGGTAAACGGCACGCCACATTCCGCGAGCTTGGCGGCGGCGCGCCGCTTGTCCGATTGGATGGCCGAGCGGCGCAAAACCTGACCGATCCGAAGAAAGCCGATTGTTTTTTCGCCGAGCCGCACCGGCACCGCCGTCTCGGTCAAACCGAATGGGCAGGTTTCGGTGCACGGTTTGATGCCGGTGTGTCGGATAATATCCGCATGCGATTGCAAGCAAACGGCCAGCGTCGCCGGCCTCTGCGCGAGAAGAGCGCAGAACCGATTTTCGTTGGTTTTGTCGTGGTGCTCCAGTCGCCAATATTCCAGAGGCCGCAACGCGAGCGCCAGGCCAGTTGCTTTGCTGAAAACACTCTGGTAGTCACGATACAATCGCGAGTGTAGCAAAGTATCGATCAGCTGCTTGTTCGCCTGATTGCTGGTGTCAGGCGGCGTGTCTTCGGGCATTGCCAGAGTATACGCCACGATTCTTCCCGACGCGATCTTGTGATCGGACAGGGTGGTTCTTTCGACTTCAGCCCGACACCGGCGGCGCCCTTAGCCAGCTGTCTGGGCACATTCCCGATCGAGGTTCTCCGCCGGATACATCTTCACTATCCTCAGCTCCGGGTCTGGAGTGTCTGCTCCATAAACAGCGACAGCCCCTTCCGGCTGACGAGCAACGCTCCGATGGTGAATGACCGGCATTTTATTCCGCGCCGCTTGGATGCGTCCGTACATCAACAAGCTCATGCGTTTTAAGAGTTCGTAACCGAGCGAGTGATCCCTCTCGCAATACTCCCGCAGGATGGCCGCGGAAAAGAAGATGACGGTGGTTGGCTCAACCGCACGCGCCGTAAAGGTCCAGGTATGAGATGGAAACATCCACGAGCACCCCAACAATGGATCGTCCAGGACGCCGTTCGACTCCAGGACTACCCTTCCGGCTTCGATCAAATAAAACCGGTCCGCCAGTTCGCCTTCGCGGCAAAGCACCTGTCCTTTTTTGAATTGAACAGCTACCGCACAGGAGGTCAGCAAGGCCAATTGCCGTGGCTTCATCCCAACGAGAAAGGGATGCAGAGCCACACGAGTCGCCAGGCTCTCAACAGTCGGCTCCATCATCCTCTCCTCTTTCGCTCCATTATTGGAGGCGGGTGAGAAATCCAGTGGCACCAGAATGTTCTTGAGGCCCAGCATGCCGGGTTTGGATTGAGCCTGGGTCGTTTGAGTTTTCATAGTGCAAATATGGCGCCTCGCCTGAGGTCGGCTCACCGGCGCTTGCCCAACACTGTGCGTTTCTTGTTCTCCGCGGAGATATCATTTGAGCACTCGCGGACGATCGTGGCGGACGATAGTCTAATCGCTATTCCTAGCCTCTGGTTTGCGAATCCAGTGTGCGGCGTTTGCGCGTTAAAGAGCGTCGCGCCGCGATCAGTTGACCTCGACAACGCCAATGCCAGCGCCGTTTTGTTCGCTCCCCGGAAGGGGAGGTCGATCTACCACTCACAATGCCTGTAGCACTGCCAAATGATGAACAGGTAGAGCGTAGCCATCGCGGCAATCGGTAATACAATGAAGTAATTCATAATCTTCCTTTGTGCAGGAAATGTGGAGTCTTCGGCGGTAAGCCGCTTATCGCGGCTTGGTTTTCTCCATGCGTAGATTGCGCTAGAAAATGAGGGGGCCGATCTCATGAGAGGTGTATCCCAAGGCGGCGAACCGATCAGAGCCAAGGCGGCTCAAAGCTTGTCCACCCTTGGACGATAGTTTGGGAAGCCGGGCGGGCATTTGCGACCCTGGAGAGTATTATCGACCGTGTCGAATTTCGGCTGGCTATGTTATGTAATTGAGAGCCGTCTCGGCCGTGTCTTTTCCATGCCAGGCCGCACTGATTCGTTCTCGCCCTTCCGCGAGCCAATCGGTCACGGGACTATGGCGTACGACTGGAAGGCCATCGCTCTGCCACCTGAGCATTCCGCCAGAGACGATGATCACATTAGCCAAGCCCTGCCGTTCGAGATCACAGGCCTGGAGTTGGGCGAGAGCGCCGCTCTCGGAAACGAGGTAAATCGGTTCGGTCTGCAGCAATTCCCGGGTGCGGACAAGTTTCTCGGCTGAAATCTCCGCCGACGGAAATGAGTGCGCACCTTCGATGTGGACCTTTTCGAATTCAGCGCGCGGCCGAATGTCCACGATTTCGACGGGCTGGCTGGCTTCGAGCCGAGCTTTGAGTTCGAGTGGGTGAATTGTTTTCATAATGTTCTTTCTGCTCGAAACATAACGAGCCTCGCGCGCCGGCGTTAATCATCCATTGGCTATTGCTGTTCATTTCTTGCTCCGCCGCCGCCGCAGTTCGTCACGCTCTGTGTTTCAAGCGCAAGACAGCTGGTCGGTGGTGCGCGCCGTGCGCGACGCCCGTAAAGCCGCGGCCGCCCTTGACAGCTGCCTGTCAGCGCAAAATCCCGACGCCTCCAAATGAAGTTGGCGCGTCCCTGGGCGTGCCGCACATTGAGCAGTGCATCAGACCGTTAGGAGCTCGGTTGATTGGGCGAAGGTCCGGGAAGATTTCCCGATCCTGGACCAACAGGTGCACGGGCACCCGCTGGTTTACTTCGATAACGCGGCGACGACTCAGAAGCCGCGCGCGGTGATCGATGCGCTGCGCTCTTATTATGAGCACGACAACGCGAATGTGCACCGGGGGCTGCATGAGCTGAGTTCGCGCGCGACGGACGCGTACGAGGGGGCGCGGGCCAGGGTGGCGAAATACATCGGGGCGGCGCGCGCGGATGAGATCGTCTTTACGCGCGGCACGACGGAGAGCATTAACCTCGTGGCGCAGGCATGGGGCGGCAGGTTTCTGCATGAGAACGATGTGATTCTGCTCACGGAGATGGAGCACCACAGCAACCTGGTGCCGTGGCAGCTTCTGGCCGAGCGGGTCGGGGCGCGGCTTCGATTTGTGCCGGTCCGCGATGACGGCACCCTGGCGTTGGAACACCTCGAGCAGTTGCTCACACCGGAGGTGAAGCTGTTCGCGTTTACGCACGTCTCGAATTCGTTAGGCACGATTAACCCGGTGGCGGAACTGTGCCGGAAAGCGAAGGCTGTTGGGGCCGTAACCCTGGTCGATGCCGCGCAAAGCGCAGGGCATATGCCGGTCGATGTCCGGGAGATCGGGTGCGACTTTCTTGCCTTCTCCGGCCACAAAATGTGTGGACCAACCGGGAGCGGCGCCCTTTACGGACGCGCGGAAATGCTCGATGCCATGCCGCCCTGGCATGGCGGCGGCGAGATGATCGTGAGCGTGACGCTCGAGAAAAGCTCCTTCAAGAAATCGCCGCATCGGTTTGAAGCCGGCACCCCGAATATCGCCGGCGCGATCGGGCTGGCCGCGGCGATCGATTACCTCGATGCGATTGGACGTTCGGCGATCGCCGAGCACGACGCGCGGTTAACCGCTTACGCTATCGAGCGGTTAGCAGAGCTGCCCGGCATGCGCGTTCTCGGGCCGGCCGGCGAGCGCGGCGCTATCCTCGGCTTCGTCATGGATGCGGCGCATCCGCACGACCTGACGACGTTTGCCGACCAGCGCGGCTTGGCATTGCGCGGCGGGCATCATTGCAACCAGCCGTTAATGCGGCGGTTCGGTCTGCCCGGGACTACGCGGGCCAGTTTCTATTTCTACAACACACGGGAGGAGATCGATCGCATGATCGACATCCTGCGGGACGCGGCGCGCTTCTTCGCATGAGCACGGACCTCGAAGAGCTTTATCAGGAAGTGATCCTCGATCACTCGAGGCGACCGCGAAATTTCGGTGTGCTCGAGGAACCTGACATCGTTGTCCATGGCGACAATCCGGCCTGTGGTGACGAGATCCATCTCGGCGTCAAATTCGGCGGCGACGGCCAATTGCAGGAGCTGAAATTCAGCGGGCACGGCTGCGCCATCAGCCAGGCCTCGGCGTCGATGATGACAATGAAATTGAAAGGCAAGACGCGCCTGGAAGCGGCGGAGATGGCGCGCAGGTTTAAGGATCTCGTGACGGGACAGGACGCGAGCCAATCGACCAATCTCGGCGATCTCCAGTTGCTCCAGGGTGTGCGAAGATTTCCACAGCGGGTTAAGTGCGCCATGCTCGCCTGGCGCGCTGTCGAGCAAGCCCTCGCTCAAACTGCCGGCGAAGCGACAGTGTCCACGGAAGCGGAACCCTGAGCGGAAGAGGTCTGGTCTAAATTGAATTCGAGCGTCGAATGAAGCGCACTCTGGCGCAAATCTGCCAGGAACCGTTCCGGATTTTCTTTCCAGCCGGCGCGGCGCTCGGGATCGTCGGGGTCTCGCTCTGGATGCTTTATTATCTCGGCGCCGGTGTTCCGTATCCGAGTGTCGCCCATGCGCGGCTGATGATTCAAGGCCTGATGGCGTCATTCATCTTTGGATTTCTCGGGACCGCGGGCCCGCGCCTCACGTCGGCGCCGCATTTCTCACCGACCGAAATCGGGACTGTCTTTAGTCTCGACCTGCTCGCGGCCGGCGCTCACACCGGTGGCGCGCATCGGCTCGGAGACATTTGCTTCGTGATCTGTTTGCTCCTCTTCGCGCGAATGCTTCTGAGGCGCTTTCGGCAGCGGAAGGATAATCCGCCGCCAAATTTCATTCTGGTCGCGCTCGGAATTCTCAGCGGAATCATCGGCGCCGCGCTCGTCGCGTATTCCGAAGACGCGCAGTACTCACGTTCGTATCAAGCTGGCAGCGCTCTGCTCAACCAATGTTTCGTGCTTCTCCCGATCCTCGGTGTCGCGCCGTTCTTTATCGGGCGTTTGCTCGACCTCCCTGGATCGGATCTGCCGGAGACCCGTGCCTTTTCGCGAACATGGAAACGGCAGGCGGCTTTCAATGCCGTGATCGCCGTCGCGATCATCGCCTCATTCCTGATCGAAAACGCCGGGCCGTCCAGAGCGGCGGCATGGATCCGCGTCGCCGCCATCGCGGTCTACCTGGCCGCGAGAATGCCATGGCGAGGCCGGACGTTTTTAGCCGATTACTTGCGGGCCGGGCTCCTCTTTATCCTCACGGGTTTCACCATGATGGCGCTTTGGCCGAACTATCGCCTCGCCTCGTTGCATACCGTTTTCATTACCGGTTTCAATCTCATTGTCTTCACGGTCGCGACACGGGTCGTCCTCGGACACAGCGGGAGCCTCGAACGCTTGAAGACGCGGTTCTGGTTTTTCATCGCCATGAGCGCGCTTCTTTTCTTCGCCATGGCCTCTCGCGTAAGCGCCGATCTCGCGCCGCGCGCCCGGATCATCCATCTGCTCGCGGCCGCCATTTGCTGGCTCATCGCTTCCCTCATCTGGATGATCAAAGTGATTCCGAAGGTAACGATCAGTGAGGAAGATTGACGGAATCGGACCGCAGCATCACGCTGCCGCCCGCGCGATTATTTCTGCACTCCACCAGTGTGGCATTCGGCGCAGGAGAAGTCGGAGAACTCCGAGTCCACGTGGATGAACGCGTGGCCGTCGGCGTTGAGTTGTTTGAGCTGATCGCCGCTTCCCTGCGCGAGGATGATATGACACGAACGGCAATCACTTGCCGCGATCGTCTTCTGTCCGTCGGTGGTTTTATGTTTTCCATCGTGACAGCGGAAACAGCCGTCCCAATCCTTATGGCTGATCTGATCGGGATGCGTCCGCCAATCCATCTTCATCTCGGGAAAGAAATTCCGCCGATAGATCGCCTGCGCCTGCTGGATCAGCGGATTTGCTTGCGCCGGATCGGGGTATGCCTGGCCCAACGAAGTGGCAATGGCCTGCAACGCCTCCGGCTTCGTCCCGTAAGGTTGGGTGAGCGCTTCGACGAGTTTCGCCTTCGCGTTTGGGATGGTGCGGTCGATGCGGCCGTTCGCCATGGCGATATCCACCGCATCATTTGGTGACTGCACCTTGTGCGCGGGCCGGCTGTGGCAATCCATGCAGTCCATCGTTCGGATCTTGTGCCGCGCCGGGTCGTCCTTGAACTCCGGGCTGCGGTATTCGGTCGTGAGGCCTTGCGCGTTGGTCACTCGCACCCAGGGGATTTTCGTGAGGTGCTCGTCGCTCGCAATGTATTCGACTTTGTTCGCGATGTTCATATGCCAGTGAATCCCGCCCACGGGGCCGTGCGTGGGATCCCCGCCGCCAACGTTGAGCAACAGCCGCACGGTGAATGGCGTGTTCGTTTCGTCGGAAAGGAAGTGGTGATAGGTGCGCTCGACGGTGCCGACGAATTTCTCCGGCCAATGGCATTGCGTGCAGATTTGTTGTGCCGGGCGCGGGTTTGCTTCGCTGACGAAGATGGGCCGGTCGAAATCGCCCTTCACCGCATGATAGAGCTGCTTCACGCCGTTGAGCTTCGTCTTCATGTAAGCAGTCGCGCCGGGGCCGACGTGACACTCCACGCAAAGAACCTTGGCGTGGGCCGTATGTTGGGCGGCGACAAACTGCGGCTCCATCGGCACGTGACAACGCTGCCCGCAGAATTCGACCGTCTCCATGTAATGATAGGTCTCGTAACTGCCAAGGGCGGTGAGAAAGAGAAAGCCCACGCTCCCAAGAGCGAAGAAGGCGAGAACGCGGCGATCGCGCGGGCGCGCCAGATCGATCGTGAAGACGTGGTGTTCGCGACGTCCTCGACGACGCTCCGCGCGCTTGTGCAGGAGCGCGCCCAATCCCATGAGAACGAGCCCGAGGACGAAGAACCCCGGCGCCACCAGGTAGGCCAGGATGCCGACGTAGGCGTTCCGCTCCCCCGCGGTGAGATCGATCGCGAGGAGGAAAAGGAAGGCAAAGATCGCGCTGGCCGCGAGCACCGCGCCGGCCCAGCTCACCCAATTATGAAAATGCCGCCTAAAGGTGCCGGAACGCTCAGAGTTCTCGCTCATTCAAGGAAGCAGCCGGCTGCGGGCCGCGGCGAACGACTACTTCTTGAAGGTGCGGACGTAGGCGACGAGCGCTTTGATCTCGTCGTCGGAAAGCTTCTCGCCGAAGGCTTTCATCTTCTCCTTGCCGCCCTCGGTCACGCCTTCCTTGATGGCCTTGAAAGCCGCGGCGTCGCTAAAGGACTGGTCCTTGGTGTAATCTTTCGCGCCGGTCTTTTTGCCCTGCACGGTATTGCCAGACCCGTCTTTCGCGTGGCACGCGGCGCAATGCTTCGTGTAATTAGCGGCGGCGTCCGCGCCGAGCACGGAGAGCGAGGATGCGATGATGAGACAGCCAGCGAGAAGGAGTGGTGATTTCATAGCAGTGGTACCGGGTTGAGTCAGCGTAACAGGATTCTGTTAAGTCGGTCTATGTAATTTATTCGGTTTCACGCGCTTGGGTGGTCGTGATGTTTTTCCCGGGCCGCCGTTTTGTCCGAAAAAATGCGCAATACCTGCACAGCAAAAAACAATCCATGGGTACCGCGCGCGCCAGACGCGGTCGATCATTTAGTCGTCACCATGCCTGCCAATTACCAGACTCTCGATGCGAACGAGGCCGTTGCCCGCATCGCTTATGCGCTTAGCGAAGTCATCGCCATTTACCCGATCACGCCCGCTTCGCCCATGGGCGAATGGTCCGACGGGTGGTCGGCCAACAAGGCCAAAAATCTCTGGGGAACAGTGCCGGCCGTGATCGAGATGCAAAGCGAGGGCGGCGCGGCCGGCGCGATCCATGGCGCCCTGCAAACCGGCGCGTTGAGCTGCACCTACACCGCCTCGCAGGGATTGCTCCTCATGATTCCAAACATGTACAAGATCGCCGGCGAACTCACCCCGACGGTCTTCCACGTCGCCGCGCGCTCGCTGGCCGCGCAGGCGCTCTCGATCTTTGGTGATCACAGTGATGTGATGGCCGCCCGCGCGACCGGCTGGGCCATGCTCTGCTCGGCCTCGGTGCAGGAAGCGCAGGACATGGCCCTAATCGCGCATTCGGCCACGCTCGAGGCGCGGATTCCTTTTCTCCATTTCTTCGACGGTTTCCGCACCTCGCATGAAATCTCGAAGATCGACATCGTTTCCGAGGATGTGTTGCGGGCGATGATCGATGAAGACCGCGTTATCGAACATCGCGCTCGCGCGCTCTCGCCGGATCATCCAGTCATCCGAGGCACCGCGCAGAATCCCGACGTTTATTTCCAGGCACGTGAAACGGTGAATCCGTTTTACCTGCGCTGTCCCGAGATCGTGCAGAGCGCGATGGACAACTTCGCGGCGCTGACCGGGCGCCAGTACAAGCTGTTCGAGTATCACGGGGCACCCGAGGCCGAGCGCGTCATTGTGATGATGGGCTCAGGCTGCGAAGCGGCCCATGAGACGATCGATTGGCTCAACGCGCGCGGCGAGAAGGTCGGTCTGCTTAAGGTGCGGCTCTACCGGCCCTTCGCCACGCGCCTCTTCCTCGAGGCGCTGCCGGCCAGCACGCGCGCGATTGCCGTGCTCGACCGCACCAAAGAACCCGGTGCGAGCGGTGAGCCACTCTACCTCGACTGCGTCAGCGCGCTTTTCGAGCAGGGCCGGCGCGAGCTGCGCGCAGTCGGCGGGCGCTACGGCCTGTCGTCGAAGGAGTTTACGCCCGCCATGGTGAAGGCGATTTACGACAACCTCACGCTGCCGGCGCCGAAAAATCACTTTACCATCGGGATCGAGGACGACGTTTCTCACACCAGTCTGCCGTTTGACTCAAATTTCTCGATTGAGCCAGACGATGTAATGCGCGCGCAGTTCTTCGGGCTGGGCGCGGACGGCACGGTGGGCGCGAACAAGGAATCGATCAAAATCATCGGCGAGAACACCGAGAACTTCGCGCAGGGCTATTTTGTTTACGATTCGAAGAAAGCGGGTGCGATCACCATCTCGCATTTGCGTTTCGGCCCGCGCCCGATCCGATCGACCTACCTGATCACGCAGGCGAACTTCATCGGCTGCCATCAGCCGCTGTTTCTCGAGAGCTACAGTGTGCTTAACGATCTCGTGCCCGGCGGCACCTTCCTCCTTAATTCACCTTACGCGTATGACCGCGTGTGGGAACATCTACCGGAGAATGTGCAGCACCGGCTGATCGAGACGCACGCGAAGTTTTTTGTTATCAACGCCCACAAGGTCGCGCAGGAGAGCGGCATGGGGAATCGCATCAACACCGTCATGCAGACCTGTTTCTTCGCCATCTCCGGCGTCCTGCCGCCGGAAGAAGCCATCGCCGCGATCAAGGACTCGATCCGCAAAACCTACGCGAAAAAAGGCGAGGAAATCGTGCGGAAGAACCTCGCTGCCGTGGATCAAACGCTGGCGCATCTGTATGAGGTTCAGATCCCGGACGCGGTCACCGCCCGCATCTCGCACAACGGTCACCACTTCAAAGGTGCGCCGGATTTTGTGCGCGATGTGCTGGGTGAAATCACCGCCGGCCGCGGCAGTTCGCTGCCGGTGAGCGCCTTGCCTAACGACGGCACGTTCCCGACCGGGACGACCAAATACGAGAAGCGCAACCTGGCCGCCGAAGTGCCGGTCTGGGACCCGAAGGTCTGCATCCAATGCGGCAAATGCGTCTTCGTTTGCCCGCACTCCGTCATTCGGAGCAAGGTTTACGAAGAGGCACTGCTTGCGAATGCGCCGGCCTCCTTCCAGTCATACGGCGCGCGCCTGCCGGAGTGGAAAGGCTCGAAGTACACGCTCCAGGTGGCGGTCGAGGATTGCACCGGTTGCGGCATCTGCGTCGATGTCTGCCCGGCGCGGAACAAATCCGAGGCAAGGCTGAAGGCGATCAACATGCGGCCGCAGGCGCCGCTACGCGAAAGCGAGAGCGCGAACTGGGATTTCTTTCTTTCCATCCCCGACTACGACCGCAAACGCCTGACGAATGGCAGCGTGCGTGAGATGCAGGTCAACCAGCCGCTCTTCGAGTTCTCGGGCGCGTGCGCCGGTTGCGGCGAGACGCCTTACATCAAGTTGCTCACGCAGCTTTTCGGAGATCGGCTGTTGATCGCCAACGCGACCGGCTGCTCTTCCATCTACGGCGGCAACCTGCCGACTACGCCTTACACCAAGGATGCGCAGGGCCGGGGCCCTGCCTGGGCGAATTCGCTGTTTGAAGACAACGCGGAGTTTGGCCTCGGCTTCCGCGTTTCACTTGATAAGCAGCAACAGTTTGCCGGCGAACTGCTCCATCGGCTCTCGCCGCAAGTCGGGCGAATGCTGGCAACGGAAATTCTGAACGCGCGCCAGCGCGACGAGGCCGACATCTTCGAGCAGCGCGAGCGGGTGGCCGAATTAAAACGCAAGCTCGAAGCGTTGCCCGATCCATACGCGCGGCGCCTGCTGGCACTCGCCGATACGCTCGTGCGTAAGAGCGTCTGGATCGTGGGCGGCGACGGCTGGGGTTACGACATCGGCTATGGTGGCCTCGACCATGTGCTCGCGAGCGGGCGCAATGTGAAGGTATTGCTCCTCGACACGGAAGTTTATTCAAACACCGGCGGCCAATGTTCGAAATCAACTCCGCGCGGTGCCGTGGCGAAGTTCGCCTCTGGCGGCAAACGCGCTCCGAAGAAGGATCTCGGCCTCATGGCGATGTCCTACGGAACGATTTACGTGGCGTCGGTTGCGATGGGAGCGAAGGATGAGCACACCTTAAAGGCATTCCTCGAAGCCGAAGCTTACGATGGGCCGGCGCTGATCATCGCCTACAGCCATTGCATCGCGCACGGCATCAACATGACCACCGCGATGCAAAACCAGAAGGCGGCGGTGAACTCGGCCCAGTGGCTCCTCTATCGCTACAATCCCGAGCGCGCCCGGCACGGTGAGAACCCGCTCCAGCTCGATTCGCCCGCGCCACGCATCGCGGTGGCCGATTACTTCAAGCTCGAGAACCGATTCATGATGCTGAACAAAACCGATCCGCGCTCCGCCAAAGAGTTGCTCGGCCGCGCCCAAACGGACGTAAACTCGCGCCGCGCCTTCTACGATTTTCTTGCCACGCGCAACCTCATCCCCGCGCCTCACGATGAACTTAACGACAAACTATCTCGGGATTAACCTGCGCACGCCGCTTGTTCCTTCGGCCTCGCCGCTGACGGAGAAGATCGACAACGTCAAGCGCATGGAGGACGCCGGGGCCGCGGCGATCGTGTTTCACTCGCTCTTCGAGGAACAGGTTCGACGCGATCGTCACGATCTTCAATACTATCTCGATCAGGGGAAGGAGAGTTACGCCGAGTCGTTGACTTATTTCCCCGAGCACGCGGATTTCAAGGTTGGCCCGGAAGCGTACCTGGAGCATATCGCCCAGGCCAAGGCAGCCGTCGCCATTCCCATAATCGGCAGCCTGAACGGGACGACCTTCGGCGGCTGGACGAAGTATGCGCGTGAGATCGAGCAAGCGGGTGCGGATGCACTCGAGTTGAACATCTACTCAATCCCGAGCGATCCCGAGCAGAGCGCCGAAGACATCGAGTCGCACTACTTGACGATCCTGGCCTCAATAAAGGCGCAGGTGAAAATCCCGGTGGCGGTAAAGCTGAGTCCGTTCTTCACCAATTTTGCGCAGTTCGCGCGGCGGGCCGATCGTCATGGCGCGAACGCGCTCGTGCTCTTCAATCGGTTTTACCAGCCGGACATCGAGCTGGAGACACTGGAGATTTCACCCAACGTGCTTCTCAGCACCCCGATGGCGATGCGCCTGCCGATGCGCTGGATCGCGATGCTTTACGGCCGGATCGGCGCGAACCTGGCCGCCACCAGCGGAATTCATCGCGCCACGGATGCGCTCAAGATGTTGATGGCCGGCGCGGACGTGACCATGCTCTGCTCCATCCTGCTCCGGCGCGGGATCGAGCACCTCAAAGTGATCGAGCGCGAGATGTCCGAATGGATGGAGGAGCACGAATACGAATCTGTCCAGCAACTCAAAGGGAGCATGAGCCAGAAAAATTGCCCCGACCCAAGCGCGTTCGAAAGGGCCCAATACATGCGCGCGTTGCAGAGCTATCCGGAGCGCGGTCCGGCCTAAGACAGAGCACGCTCAGCTATTATCCCAAGACTGGAGAAACACTTTCTGAAGCGACTCAGGCCATGGCTGATGCTTGCGCGGGCCGCGCCTCTTCGTTGAGGCCAAGGCCTTCGTAGGTTTCGGCGACGATGTGGTCGACAACAGCTTTCATGTCCTGGGTGCGTTCCCACACAGCCAACTGGCGGTCCGCTCCCGTCCCTCCCGTTAGAATTCGTTCGATGTGCTCGATCTCGCGCCGGCTGCCGAGCTCATCCACTTCCGGCGCGATGAATTCCAGGATCTCGTGGATCAAACTGCGGGTGTCGACTTCGCGGCGCCGCCCGAAATCAATCAGCATTCCGTCGAGCCCGTAGCGTGAGGCGCGCCACCTATTCTCGTCGATAACGCGGCGACGATAGATGCGGAACGACACATTTTGCCGCAACAACTTGTGCAGCTTGAAAATGACTGCCTGCATCATTGCCGCGAGCGCGATGGTGTCGTCCACCCTCGACTGCGCATCGCAGATTCGGAATTCCAGCGTGTCAAAAAACGGATGGAGCCGAATATCCCACCAAATCTTTTTAGCGTTATCGATGCAATTCGTGCAGACGAGCAGCTTCAAGTAATCCTCATACTCGGAGAGGCTTTCGAACTCGTCAGGAATGCCGGTGCGCGGGAAGCGCTCAAAGATATTATGCCGGTAAGCCTTGAAGCCGGTGTTCTGGGCCAGCCAAAAGGGCGAGTTGACCGAGAGCGCGTAAATGTGCGGCAGAAAATAACGCGCCTGATTCATGAGCTGGATTGCCTCCTCGCGATCCGGGATGCCGACGTGGACGTGCAACCCGAAGATGAGGTTCGCCCGTGCGATCTGTTGCAGATCGTTGACGATCGTGGTGTAACGCTCACCCACCGTAATCAGTTGGTCCATCCAATGGGAGAAAGGATGGGTGCCGGCGGACGCGATTTTGAGCCCGTCGCGCGCCGCGAGCATGGCCAATTGACTCCGAAGCTGGACGACTTGCTGACGCGCGACAGCCGTATCGGCACAGATCTCGGTGCCCAGTTCGACGACCGACTGGTGCATCTCGGATTTCACGTGCTCCTTCAGGAACATCTTGCCGTTCGCAAGAATTTCCTGGATGTGGGAGCGCAGCTCGCGCGTTTCCGGATCGATGATCTGGAACTCCTCCTCGATGCCGAGAGTGAAGACGTGCTCTTTCTCGATCATGTTTGCCTGAGTAGCCGCGTGGCTATTTGCGCGCGATCAGTTTGCTCCTTGCGGCCTGGAGACGACGGGCCATCACCTCGCTCGCACGCTTATGCAGTTCGTGGCTTAGCGTGAGATCGTCGTCGCGATGCTGCCTCAATAACAGCCCGGAAAAACAAAGGGCCGTGCAGGGCTCGGTGGCCCGGGCATCGTGGGACCAAAGGTAAGGCGGGAAAAGCCAGGACCAACCGAGCGGTTCGCCGGCCGTGATTCTATCGATCACGACAGTTTCTCCATCCTCCGCTTTTCCTTCCAGGACCACAGTTCCGGTTTCGATAAGGTAAAAGCCACTGGCGGGTTCGCCTGCGCGCAAAACAATTTGGCCCGCGTCAAACTCGGTCGGCATCGCACAAAGAGCCAGAAGCTCGAGGTGATGGGGACTCATTCCCTTGAGGAAGGGATGGGTCGCCAGCCGCTTTTCGATGTCGGGGTACCGAGTGGAATGCGGTTCGCCCCGGAGTTTATCGGCTTCGCTTTCCGCCAGTCGCCAGATTTTGGAGCCATCAGGCAGGACCTTTGTCGGCGGGGGACGAACCGAAATGTGCGTCGGCCGGATCAGGTCGAAGTTAACAAAGCGCTGGGCCGTAAAGGTGCGGAACTCCGGCTCGGCCTTGAGAAAACTCAGTGCGGCCGCCATGGCGATTTCGCCAGCCACTTCGGCGGCGTGCACATCACTTCGCTCAGAAACTTTGACGTGCCTGTGACGGTCATGGGCCTTTACCGCTCTCTCTTCGACTTCGATCAGGAGATTCGCGGTGGCCAGGGGAGTCGCGTGCGACCGAGCATCGAAGGCGAACGCAACGTGGGCAAAGAAGTTATGGGATGTCGTCATGGGACCGGCTCGCTTAGGGTTCCGGGCTGCCGGAAATGCTTACGCCTGGCAGGCGCCGCAAAGGCAGCCGCGCCCGGCAGTCTGGATTCCTTTCTGAAGCTAATCTGTCGTTGTTTCTACTGCTAGGCCCGGGGGAACAAACTTCAAGTCGGTTGGTTGATCTTTTCGATGCGGCGCGCCAGTTCGAAAACTGCGCCAGCGCGCGAGCGGCAATCCGCCGATCGCCATCAGCACCAGCTGGCTGATCATGAAACCGACCAGCCAGGGAAACGCCTTCTGCATGAAGCCATAGGAATGCAGACCGACGCCCAGCATGTTGACGCCGAACCAGGAGAAGCTGGTGATGATATTGCCGAAGATGGCCATGACCATGAGGCCGCGATGCGCGATGAAGCCGCCCCAGCGGGCGTGCAGCGTGATTGCGCACCAGAGGACGATGAGAAGCGCGCCATTTTCCTTCGGGTCCCAGCCCCAGAAGCGTCCCCATGATTGATCGGCCCAGATTCCACCGAGGACCGTGCCGACGAAACTGAAGAGCGTGGCGAAACAGACCACGCCGTAGGTCATGCGAGCGAGCGAATCGGCGGTGGCGCGGTCAAGTGAGCGCGTGAAGACACCGCGCAGGATGTAGATGATGGCGAGCATTCCCGCGAGGAACATGGCGGAATACCCGGTGGTGATCGCGACCACGTGGGTGGCGAGCCAGATATTGGTATCGAGCACCGCCTGTAACATCTCCAACGTATCGCCGCTGCCGGCGAGGTGATGCGCGATGATCAAGGTGCCGAAGCCGACCGCGCCCGCGCAAGCCGCGCCGATCCCATCGCGAAAGGTGCGCTCGAGGATGAGCGCGACGACCACGGTTCCCCAACCGATGAAGACGGCCGACGAATAGAGGTTGGTGACCGGCGGACGTTCCTGCAGATACATGCGCGCGATGATGCCAAAGGTGTGGATGGCGAGTCCAAGAAGAAGAAGCCAAAAAGCCGAGCGCCGGAGCGTTTCGCTCCACGCCAGCCACGATCCGCAGGCGAGCAGGAACGCCAGAACGTAGAGCGTCATGCTTTGGGAGAACGGCTGAAGGTGGTTGAAGAGGAACTCGAAGGAGCTGCGGCTGGCGGCCCGCGGCTTTTCCTTTTCCATCCAGGTCCGCAACGCGGTGACGTGCTCGTTCAACTGCGTCGAAGCGCCGCTGCGGCACGCATCGCCAATTTGAGCGTAAAGCCTGACGACTGGGTGAATCTCGCCAGCGCCGATTGACTGAAGCAGGCTGTCGCCGATCGAATGCCATTGATTACTGTCGGACCGTGACGGGACGGCCAGGACGTAGGCCATGCCCGACATCTCCTCGTAGCGGCGCACAGCTTCCGCCACCGCCTCCAGTTTGGCCTGGTCGAAGGGCTCGCCCGCTTCGCGTTGCCGAGCCGCTTTGCCGCCCTCGGGCACAGCGGCAAGGAAGCGCTCCAGCTCACCGATGAAGTTCTGCGCGCCTTCCGGCTGAATGCTGTGCTTCAGCTTTTGGTAAAGAATGAGCGCATTGCGCAGATTGAGGATCGCGCTCTGATAGGAACTTCGTTCGGCTGACTGGAGCTTTTCCGCCTGGCTGCCCTGCTCCTCGATCTGGCGGAGGAAGGGCATGAGTTCCTGGTAGCTAAAATTTTTCCGCGCGCCCTGTTCCCAGCCGAAGAGACCGAGCACTTCCGGGTGATGAATGACAAACGCCGGCTGCTCGTCCACCGCGCCGGCATTAAAAATGACATCGGTGAGCCACTGCATCGCGCTGATGCGCTTGCCGTCCGCGAGGCGCAACTCCTGTTTCCCGTGAATAATCAGGAGCGAGTTGCGCGCGACGGTATCGAGCGGTTTCACGCGTCCGCCCACGAGCACGGACACCTGGCCGAGGCTCGACAGATCGGCGGCGCCGGCTGGCGATTTCTGCGGCATCCATGCCCGCGCGATAAAGGCCGCGGCCAGGAGAACGACCAGGATGGGGAGCCGGCGTTTCATGCGAGCGCAGTGCGACGTCGGCGAGAAAAGCTGATCAAGTGGGAGCCAAACTGCACGAGCAGCCCCAGGGCGACAATCACGCACGCGACGTAGGGCGTGACGAACCCTGGATTGCGCACCACCTGCAGGATGGAGGCGGAATCATCCTTTTGAAAGCCGGCCTGATAAAAGGTTTCGCCGCGATAGCGCAGCGGATGATTCATGTAGATGAGCACGTCGCGATTCACGGAGCGCTCGGGATCGATCAGGGTGATGCGGCTGGCGAAGTTCTTTGGAATATCGGTGCCGGGATAACGTTCGTGCGTGAATTTCTGCAAGGTCACGCTGTAGGGTTTGTAGTAACGGGCCGAGCGCAGCTCGATTCGCCAGGTTCGCCCGGCGTATGGAAATGTCTGGGGCGCGCCGAGCGCGTCCGAGACCAGCCAGGTGCCGAGCGAGTTCGTGCCGGCCTCGTGAGGAATAATCTCGATCACAGCGCTCACCACGTCCCGCTCATCCATCGAAGTGGCGCGCGGCACCGACTGGACGGCGACCTGCGCGCCCAACCCCTGCGTTGCAATCGGCCTCAGCCGCGCATTGCCTTCGTTCACCATATGGAGGCGCGAGTTTTGGAAAAAATTTCGCACAACTATCCGGAAGGGCAGACTCGAATGCGCGATCTCGCGCTGCTTGCGCAGCAACGCCTCCGGGATGGCGGTCACCTGGTCCAGCTCGGTGTCGCTCGTGGTATCGATGAGCACCAGCTCCATTCCGCGCTGGTCTTCGGAGTAATTCTTTGTCTCCCCCTGAGCGAGACGCATGTGGCTTTCGACTGCGAGGAGATCCGTCAAGAGACCACCCGCCAGCATCACGATGAGCCCGGCATGGGTAAGGTGAATGCCGAGCTTCTTCCAACCCCAGCGGAAGCGGCGGACGTGGGCGGCGATGAGATTGATCAGAAGCACGGCCCCAATCAAATGCCCCCCGGGAAAAACCGGGAACTTGAAACCGCCTCCCGCGGGCGGCCACCAGACGAAGAACGATTGGAAGTAACGTTCCTGGACGATGTGAATTCCGTAGTTCACCTGGGCGAGGGTTCCGGCGAAGACCAGCACCGCGGCGGCAGCCAGGCATGCGATGGTCAGCTTGAGCGACGTGATAACATCGTACGCCTTCCGCATCATTTGCCTTTACTCCGGCTGGCAGCGACCCATTTCAAAAAGTTTTCCTTCTCCGCGCCAGCCAGGGCCGGATTGCCGCGGAGCTTGAAGAAGGCTGTCCCGGTCGTCGCGGGAGCGATCGCCGCAATGATCCGTCCATCCTTGTTTGGGTCGCCTTGCTCCGGTTTGCCAGCGAGATCGACGACCGCAACGTGGCCGAGGTCGCCGGGCAGATGCTGGACTACCTGGGGGAGTTGCTCAGCCGTGAGCGGTGGCTGCCCGAGCTGGCCAAGCCAGCGGTTCACATTCTCCAGCACGTCGCCGCTCGATGGGCCCAGCGTAACCAATGATATGTCCACCGTGGCGCCGTTCTCGCCGCGAACGAGAAAACTCGCCTGGCGCATTTGGGCGAGCGGCTGCGGCTCCCAATGCGCCGGAGCCGGCGCATTGCTGGCGGTTTGGGCGGCGGCGGCGGGGGCGCTCGGAGAGCCGCCGACCGGCGGGTGATCGGGAGGCAACGTCATCGAGGAGGGCGGCGGTCTTGATGCCGGAACCGGATTTTCCAGCGGCGCTTTGACTACGCGATAGACCTTGATCTGTTCGTCCTGGCGCTCACAGCCGAGGAGAGCAACAGCGACTGTCCCCCACAACGGAAGCCGGAGGATGCGGAGTGCCTTTCTATGATTCGGTTCCATCGTTATACCCAACGTTCAACCACCCTCTGAGTACCCGCTTCGCCCGCGCGAAGCTAGAACCGATATTGGAGCGACGTCGCAAGTAGATGCGCGTCGTAATCGTGACGGCCGCCGTAGGCCTCAGTGCGGTTGTTGAAAAAGCCGTACTTGAGGCTGCCGCGAATGTTCTTCGTGAACTCGTGGTTGAGCGTGGCCGTGATGGCGTGTTCTTCCGCGTCCGAGCCGTAGGGCACACTCACGAGTGAGTTGTCCTGGAAATTGTCAGCGCGGTAATAAAAATAGTTCACTTGGAGATCCGTCTTATCGCTGAGCGCGTAACCGGCAGTGATGCTGCCGTTCCAATAGTTGTTCTCCATGTCCTGCACGACCATGCCGACGCGCTGGTCGGCGGGCGTGTCGGTCTCATTCAGGACATAATGGACAGCGCCCTGGATGTAGAGGCGGGGTAGCGGACTCCAGGTGATGCTCTCGCTCAGAATATGCGCGGTAATGTCGGCGCTCTGGCCCATGCCCAGGAAATCGCCGCGCGTGTCGATGGTCCCCTTCTGGAAATCGTAGCGTGAGACGGAGGTTAAATTGGTGATGGGCCGCCAGGTCACGCGGATATTGAAGTCATCCACGTTGAAATCCTGTTCGCGCAGGAATGCCGGATAGCGGTCGCCGGCGGGCGCATTATTCGGCGTCGTGTCGAAGGTATGATCGTAATCGTTCACGTAGATCTTCTTGTAATATTGGGTGGCGACGTTCAGCCACGTCTGGGGATACCAGTTGGCTCCAACGACGTACTTTTGGGAATTGATATCGCCATTGGTGTCGCGCCCGATGAGCAGAGACGGCGCGTCTTCGGTTAATTCGAAATCCCGCTCGATCTGGTCCAGCTCTTCCTGCATCCACTCGCCCTTGGCGTAGAAGGTCCACTTCTTCAGTCCGGTGTAGCGGGCTTCCAGACTCTCCGTCACCGAATCAAAGGAACGTTCGCTCATCGCTTCGAGCGGCTCAAAGAGCATAACGATCGGTCCGGTCGGCGCGATAATGGTTTCGACCGCGTTGCCCACCGAATTCAGGTCGTTGTGCTCGTAGCGGAAGGAAGGAATGATGACCCAATCCTTGGTGGGTCGCCACGAGAGGTTCAAGGTGGCGACATGCTGGTCGAGCTGCGATCCCCCAAACTGATCAATGAACCCCTCATCGCGACGCTGCCGGCGCGCGTAGACAGGATCGAAGACCGGATCGTAGCTCTGGCCATAGAGGCGGGTTCCGCCGATGTCGCTATTGAGCGTGGTGAACATGTAGGCGGCGGAAAACTGGAGCTGTTTATTCAGACGCGTCGTCTGATAGAAGTGCGTGCTAAAGAGGTCGTAGTCGAGCTGGTCGCGCTGGGTGAAGATACGATCGGTGGTAGGCTCACCCGGCCGCCGGCGCACGTTGCGCGTGTTATCCGTCTCCTGTGTTTCGTAGCGGACACCGAGGCCGACGTCCGTCTTCCCGAACGCGTGTTTCAGGTCGAGGGCAAAGATGTGGCGCATTTCATCGATGCCGAGAAAGGTGGGGACGATGTTGCGGGCGTTGTTTGCGCCGGGAACTCCGGTCAGCGTGGTGTCGCCCCAGGAGGTGGAATCTTTTTCGCCTTCACGCGACTGTCGCTCATAGCGGAAGGTGATCTCTGGCCATTTCGGCAGGCGCAAACCGAGCTCGACCCAGATATTCTCCCGGTCGATCGAGAAATCGTTGTCGTAGAGCTCGAAGAACAGGTCGTTAGGCGGGAAGTAGCCGCCGTGGCCGTCGTACCAGGTGCGGAATTTGCGATACCCCGCCTTGATGTAGCCGACATCGGTGACCGTGAGTTCTATACTGGCGAGATAATCCTCGATCCCGCCGAGCGCTCGGCCGTCAATCTTCAAGGTCGCCTTGTCGCCCACCTTCGGTTCCCAATGCAGGTCCTCAAGCCCGCCGAAGATTCCGTCGTTGATCCAATGGCGCTCCTGGAAAGCGCCCGCGTCACCGTCCAACGAAACACCGCCAATCCCGAGCGTGATCCAGTTAGTGAACTCGGCTTCGGTTTCAGGCTCCGGTGTTTTGGTTCCATTCGCATCGACACCCGCCTGCGCTGGGAGCTGGAGAACGCCCAAGCCGAGGACGATTGCGAATAGCTTCCTCATTTTTCTCTCCTAAAATCTGAGTGACGAACTGATGTGTGAGCCGTGCACCGCTTCATGGCATCCCGCCGACCAGCACGTGCCGCGGGAGAGGAATGCCGTGTGATCGCGTCCGCCGATGAGGATGGTGCCGCCGCCGACCTGCTGCTGGAAGTGACACTTGAGACAGAGGGTGGCGTTGCGCTCGGTGAGCATCTTCTGATTCACCGAGCCGTGCGGCTGATGGCAGGTATTGCAACCCTGGCGCAGGGCTTCGTGCTCGAACACGTAAGGTCCGCGCTGGACGGAGTGACACTGGAAGCAGGTGTCGTTGCCGCCCATGACGTCGGTGCCGCCACCCTTCATCGCGGAACCTTTGTGCGGATCGTGGCAGGCGGTGCAGCTCATCTTGCCTTCCACCACGGGATGATGATGCGGCAGGCTAAACTGCGCGCGGACATCCTGATGGCACTGGAAACAGGTCTGCGGGTTCTTTTCCGGGTTGACGATCTGGCGAATATTTCCGCCGCTCTCCACGTGCAGGCTCCCAGGCCCATGACACGACTCGCAACCAATGTCCTTGTCCCCATCACCGGTCAGCCGTGCATGCGTCGCGGTGTGAAAATCGCGCACGATCTCACCATGACAGGTATCGCAGCTTTCCGTTCCGACGAAGGTCGCGCCGGCAATACTCGGCGGCGCCACGAGTGTGCGAGTGGTGCTGCAGGAGACGAGAATCACGGCGAGCGAAGCTCCGCCCCCCACGGCCCACCAGAGTTTTTCGCGCTTGCCGTGGATCCATCGAGCTATCCTCGAATGCCACACAAATGGTGGAATACTCGAAAACCGAAGTTGAAGTCAACCGACAAACTGAGAAATCTGTGTCGACCATTCGCGACACAACAATTCGGTGCGGTGATTTGAATTGTCGGGCTGAAAGGCGGAGAATTTAGAGTTTCTATTTTCGCCCTTCCCGAGGGCGCGGTGCCTGCGACCGCGCCCAGTGCTCCTGCATCCGGAAGGCCAACGCAGGAGCAGTCAGTCTCTATTCGATGTCTTTGACGTCCGCGTCCGCGGTCTTCCCGAAGTTATCCATGACCGTGATTTTTTGCGGCTTCCCCTTCATGGTGAAAGAGCCGAAGTAGGTGACGGTGCCGAGGTTATTGAACCCTGGCTTGGACTTCAACGTGCCGATCAGCGTCTTGCTGGCAGTTTCGTAGACACTCAGGACGGGTAGCGTTAGGCTCGGAGTTCCGGCGGGATAGGCCACCTGAACACTCAAGATGCCACCTTTACCTGAATAGGTTGCATAGGTGATCTGCATTTTCCCCTCGCGACGCTCAAGCTCAATCGGCGAGGCGCCTTCTTTTGCTGGGGTCAGCAAGACTGCGCGATAGGCCCCAGCGGAATGAACGAAAGCGATCGCAACAATTTGTCCATTGTCGTTGATCGCGGTCGCCGATTCGAGCCGGTAGTCTTTTACCGAATCCCCAATGAGGTCGTTCAAGTTGACCATCAAGCCCTTGCTGTAAACAAAGGCGACTTGTTGCGGCCCGGCGAAGTTTTCCCAATTGCCTGAGAGATAACTATAGCCCACCACTTGATCGTCAACGTTTACCCCGAGGGCGAAGCTGCGATCGCTCTGTCTGGAGGCGCCACCAAGCGATCCGAGATCGATCATTTCCTTGCCATCATGAAGGAAGGCGTGGACGCGATCATTCTCCTTATCGATTGTGGAATACCCTACGACATGGTTGTTCACGTTGATGAACGTGCCGTAGCTGAAGTCACCCGCGAGGGTCCCCAGATCGAGCATTCCTGTCCCTTTGTGCCAGATGAACGCATGGATTGCCCCAACATCGCTCTTGATTTGGGAGTTGCCCGTCACAAACCCGGAGTCGTTAATACCCCAAGCTTGCGCGTATTGCCCCCCCAGGGTGCCCAGATCGACCATCTGCCTGGATGTACCAAGCCGGGAGCCAAGCTGTGCTTTCGTGTCAACGATGAAAGCCCTGCCATAATCACCATCTAAGGTCTCACTGGTAAAGCCGACCACCCGGCCTGAGGCATTAATGCCATTGGCTCGACTGAATAGTCCGCCTCCCTTGAGAGTCCCCAAGTCTCTCACCGACCCGTTACTAAAGAGCGCGGCGCGACTGAAGGATCCAGCCTTGTCAAAGGTCGAATCACCAACCACCTGTCCGGAGCCGTCGATCCCAAAGCCACGGCTGAGGCCGTAAGGATTTTGACCGATTTCCTCCATTATCTCTTTGCTGTAGCGAAAAACGGCGCCACCTGAAGTGCCGGTCACCTCGCCCGAGTTGTTAACCGCCGCGGCTGTACTGACGTCTTCCTTCTTGTTAGGGAGAAAGCCCAGATCAGTGAGGCTGTAGGTTTGAGCGCCCGCGCTCGATACCCCAATCGCGCAGCTCGCGACCAGGGCAATTAGACAATTTCTAGTTTTCATTTTGTTAGTTTCTTTCTTTGTAGTTGTGTTTTCCTTGTGTTGGTTCGTCCGGCATTTGCTGAACGAACATTTGTTTTCACGAAGCTAGAATAGCTAACCGACCAGCAAGCGCTGCGCGGTCCTTGGCATTTACTGACCAGATATTGTTGCCTCGGAAAGGACTGTAAATCGGTGCCGGGGAAGAGTTCCGGGATATTATGCCGCGCTTATGAATCTTGCGGATTACGCGTGAACCGACACGCGAGCCTAACGAGCAGTAATCCGGCGCCAGCGAACCAGCCAACAATGCTGTTCCACGCTCGCGACAAAGAGTCTCCAAAACGAAGAAGGGCGGTTTAATAACCGCCCCCTTCTGTTCGCTGATGTTCAGATTACGGCGTGCCGCGATCGTAGACTTCGACCAGGCCGATACCGGTGCCGTTGTTCACTCCGGAAAGCAGAGCGGTATAAGCGCCCGGCGACAGCGTCGCAGCTATCGCGGACTCGATGTTGTTCGTTGGCGCCAGACCCGCTGCGCTGATCTCTGCCGCCTGGGCGGCATTATCCTGCCAGTCGTTATTCGCGGCGAGAAGCGCTCCATTTGTGTCGCGCAGTTCTAGTGTTGGATTGGCCATCGCGTTAGCCACACCGGCATTACTGAGACTCGGGCCAATCCCACGCACCACGATCCTGTCATCACCGGTGCCGCCCAGCATGAAGCCAGCGATCACGATGTTGTCACCGGTGCTGACCAGGGCGCGGGTGCTCAAGTTGGCCAGTTTCGACGCAACTCCCTGGTTAAGATCATAGACTTCAACCAACGCGACACCCGAGGTGTTGCCGTTGCCTCGCACGATCGCGGTATACGCTCCCGGAGCCAGGGTGGCATCAATGGCTGATTCGAAGTCATTAGTTGGCGCGATACCCGTGGCCTGAATTTCCGTCTCCTGGGTCTGCCGCCAGTTGTCGTTTGTGACCGTGGCAAATCCACCAGGACCGTGCAGCTCGAGCACTGGATCAGCCAGCGCATCCGGAACCCCGGAGCCCGTCAGTGAAGGTCCGATCGCTCGAAGGAGCACGTGTTTTGGCATGCTTCCGGTAATGATGAACCCGCCGATACCCACGTTATCACCGGTCTGAACATGCATACGAGTCGAGAGGTTAATGGCCTTCGAAGCTGGACTTGGGCTTGGGCTCGGGCTGGCACTCGGACTTGGGCTGGCACTCGGGCTTGGGCTGGCACTCGGACTCGGGCTGGCACTCGGGCTCGGGCTGGCACTCGGACTCGGGCTGGCACTCGGACTCGGGCTTGGGCTAGGACTCGGACTCGGACTGCCGATCATGATCTGCACCACTCCTGTGCTCATCGTGCTCGCCCAAAGATTGCCGTTGCCGTCGAATTCGACTGATACTACCTGCCAATGCGTGAGAGGTGAGTTGTCAGGCGTGTAATGTCTCCACGTCGCGCCATCGAATGTGCTCACGCCACCGGTGTAGGGCCATGTGCTCGGCTGGTTGTTCGCGATCGCGATCAGTCCATCGCTGGGACGGCGGGCGATATCGGCCACATTGGTGCCGGGCATGCCGGTGTTGCCCTGGTTGTAAGTCGTCCAGGTTGTCCCATCGAAGCGCGTTAGACCCCCGGCGGCCGTCCCAATCCAGATGCCGCCGCTGGGATCGGCCTTCACATCGAGGATGTAATCACTCGGCAACGGCGAAGTGCCCGCGAGGTAAAGGGTGAAGTTGGTGTTATCGCCGGGAGCGAATTTTCGCAGGCCATATTCCGAGCCGACCCAGAGATTGTTCGCCGTATCCACCGCCATCGCGTTGACATTCTCGGCGCTGAAGTTGTATGGCCCGCCGCTGAGGGACACCCGGGTCCAGTTATTTCCGTTCAGCCAGCTGACGCCCGAGCCACCGCTTCCGACCCACATCGTTTCCTCACGCTTGGCCATAACGTGCATACCGGACGCGTCCAAGTTCGAGTTCTGCCAATTCCAAAAGTCCGTGAATTCGCCCGTGACGGAATTCCAGCGACCGACGCCGTTGCCGGACATCCAAAAGATGCCGTTCTCGTCTTCGAACACGGAATACATCGTCGAGTTGCCAGCCCATGGGTACGGCTCGGCCCCGTCGTTATAATTGCCCCAGTTGCGCCAATGCGTCGCGGCATCAGGCGCTCCATTGCTGCCGAGCATGCGAGAAAGGCCGCCTTCGCCGCTGGCAAACCACATGTTACCGCTGCTGTCGCGCCGGATTTTGTCGATGAAGTAATCGGGCAACCCAGCGTTGAATATGTTCCTGCGCGAGAGCAGTTGGCCCGAGGCGGTATAGTGACGGACCCTGCCCAGCCCGAGGTTGCTCCCATAATTGTTGACATAGATGTCACCGTTTGGCCGACCGATCACGGACCGCGGAAGAGGTTCTGCATCGGCGAAAAACACCGGCGTGTCATTGATCATTTTGTAAATGGCGCCGTACCACATGGAAACGTAAACCACCCCATCTCGATCCTTTCCAATCCCGGTGACGGTGACGTCGCCGCCCAGTTCTGGCCAGGATTGCCAGGTTGAGCCGTTCCATTTCCACAGTCCCTCCCCATTGATACCACTTCCCGCCGCCCAGACGTTGCCCTGCGCATCTTGCATCAGGCTGTCCAGCTCGCGCGGGAGCGCATCGTAATGCGCCCAGGAGGTGCCGTTGAACTCCATGATGCCGCCGACGTTCTTCATCGAAATGAAAACATGGTCGTTATTCCCGACGGCCACTTCCAGTGGTTGTGCTCCACTGTTCACTTGCGTCCATTGACCGGTGGCAGTGTTCAGCTTGAACAGATAACTAAAGGCGAAATTCAGGCTCGCATTTGCGATCCAAAGGTTGCCCTGACTATCCATGGATATCGATCTCACTTCATCCAGAACCAGTGGTGAATTGGCCGGCCTGTAGGTGAACCATCTCTCCGCCGGATTTTCGGCATTGGGCCGAAAACGGGTCAGACCGGCATCGCTGCCGAACCAGACCGTGCCGTCATTGCTAAAGGCCAGCCCCCGGAGGTAAAGTGAAGGAATCGGATTCCCGTGCACGGTGGACCAAACTTTCCACGCGCCGGTATCGAATCCGCCACCGGGCAATGGGTGATGACCGACTTGATCGGCCGAAAGCATCGCCAGGGCGACTTCGCCCCATTGGATAACCCGCCCGCCGATCCAAAGATTACCAGCCGGATCGAATCCCATGATCCGCACTTCGTTGCACGGCACACCGGTCGTGCTCGGCTTGATAATATTGAACGCTGGCTGTTGTCCCTGTGCGGCGGCCATCATCCACACGCAAGAGATTACTAGAGTAAGCACACCAATCAGGCGGCTTCGGATCATTGTTCTATTCACGTTCAGTTCCTTTCCTAAATCGGAGTTCGTCTTCTGATTTTGTTCCTTTGAGCTTCGAAGCATTCGCACGATCGTTTTCATGCTCCAAAGACTCGCGCAGCTGTCGGCTCGTTGCTGCGCGCCGATTGGCTTTTTCCGGGCATATCTTGTGTATAACGGCGAAATATTAAGGCCGATTGAATCACGGAAACTGATGTCTCTTTTCATTGGAAGGCTGGCTGGGTTCTAAAATTCAAGTGCCGTGGGCCTTTCCGCGACCGACAAAGGATAACGTAGTTGTTACCTCCGGCGGGTTGGACGAACCGCCATGGGGCAGTTCTGAAAACGGATCGGGTGATTGATTGGATACTCCTTTGGAATTGGAGATCGCGTTAAGCGGTGTCGCAGTGCCGAAGGCTCTCGGGGCTGAAACGTCGGGTGACGTAATCGCGCTGATTCTAGCGCAAGTTACGCCGTTATGGACGAGCGTCCACGGTTATTCATCCTTATTCCTTGGCTGCTATCGTCCGCCGCGGTCGTAGACTTCAACCACGCCGATGCCGGTGCCGTTGTTCCTTCCGGAGAGCAGCGTGGTGTAAAGGCCCGGCGGCAGCGTCGCGGCGATCGCGGATTCGAGGTCGTTTGTTGGCGCCAGACCCGCCGCCGTGATTTCGGAGGCTTGCACCGGGTTATCCTGCCAATCGTTGTTCGCCACGAGCAGGGCGCCATTGGTGTCGTGCAGCTCCAGGTTGGGATTCGACAGCGGAGCAGACACTCCAAAGGAAATCAGGCTCGGGCCGATGCCACGCACTATGACTCTGTCCGTCGTGCTGCCGGCGCTAAGCAGGAAGCCAGCGATAACGATGTCGTCACCGGTGCTGACGAATGCGCGGGTGCTAATATTGGCCAGTTTTGCGTCGACTCCCTGGTTGAGATCGTAGACTTCGACCAAGCCCACACCGGTGGTGTTACCGTTGCCTCTTACAATCGCGGTATAGGCTCCGGGAGCCAGCGTCGCTGCGATGGCTGATTCGAGATCATCGATCGGTGGGATGCCAGTGGCCTCAATCTCAGCCGCCTGGGTCTGTTTCCAGTTATCATTCGTGATCGTGGCAAAACCGCCAGGGCCGTGCAATTCCATCACTGGGTCGGCCAGCACATTCGGGATACCGAACCCGGTCAACGAAGGTCCGATTGCTCGAATAAGCACACGTTTGGCTGCGGTTCCCGTGACGATGAAGCCACCTATGCCGACATTGTCACCGGTCTGAACTCGCATACGGGTCGAGAGGTTGATGGCCTTCGAAGCCGGGCTCGGACTTGGACTCGGGCTAGCACTTGGGCTCGGGCTGGCACTCGGGCTCGGGCTGGCACTTGGACTTGGGCTAGCACTCGGGCTTGGGCTCGGGCTAGCACTTGGACTTGGGCTGGCACTCGGGCTCGGACTAGCACTCGGACTTGGACTTGGGCTCGGAGTACCCCCTCCAGCCGAGGTCACCGCAACGCAGGCGGAAAACTCGGAGGTGTCGCCGGTGGACACGCGCGTGGCCGTCGCGGTGAGCTTCGCGCCGACCGCCACGGTGGCGGGCAACGTCCGCGAGAAGGTCGCGTGACCCGCGCCATCGGTTGTCACCGTCGTCGAGCCAAGGAACACGGCGCCCTCGCCGAACCCGGACGCATCGCACGAGGGACTCGCGAAGAACTCGATCGTGAACTGCGCGGAGGACAAAGAGTCGAGTGTCCCCTGAACCATGACCGATGAACCGGTCGTCGTGGTCGATTGGAGGACGGGGAAGTTCTGCAGGCCGTTGCCGCCAGTATCGACGTCACCGGGGTCGTTAGGCGTGAGGCCCCCGGTACCCCCGAAATTACCAAAGAAGAGATCGATACCCAAGCCACCGGAATCATGGATGGAGTTGCCGGTGATCGTGACGCCGTTCTCCTGGCTTCCGATAACAACACCCGCGGTCTCAACGCTGGCGATGTGGTTGGAGCGGATGAGCGTGCCGAACGCGTGATAGTTCCCTGACATCGGTGAAACGGTGATGCCTTGTCGCGTAACTATCGGGGTAACGCCATCTGCCGCGAGGCCGATCGTATTACCCTCGATGACGGTGTTCTGGGAGTCGGCATTGGTCGCGCCGACGAAGATGGCCTGGCCGAAGATCTGACCGTTGTAGTGGTTGACCCCGACGGTGCGGAGGCCGGCGATGAGATTGCCGCGGATCGTCGTGTTCCGGGAGTCCCGGACCTCGACGCCGATGGGGCCGATTTGTGGGTAGCCCGCCATGCCGTCGACCGTCGTGCCGATGTAGTTGCCCTCGACGATCGTGCCATCAGCGTCGACGATGCTGACTTGTTCGCCATCGGGGTAGCCTTCTTCACCGTAATGGCCGGCGCCGGAAATGACATTACGCTCGGCAACGGTTGGTCCGCCGATGCGGTTGTTGCGCGCGATAACCCCGTACTGCGTTGAGCCGATCACATTGACGCCATTAAGAATAGTGTTGCCAATCACAATGTTGTTCTCGGCGGGACCGCCGATCGTCAGTGCGGTAAGGGTGTTTCCCTCGCCCGCGGCTGTCCCGCCCACGATGTTCCCCATGGGGATAGGCCCACCCAGGTAGCCCTCGATCGAAACCGCGGCGTGGAATGCCCCGCTGATCTGGCAGCCGATCACGCGATTGTTATCGCCGACGAGCTGCACGCCGTAGCCCCGTTGATACACCCTGCCCAGGCCCTTGATAACGCAGTTGTTGCCATTCACGAAGATGGCGGCGACGCCATATCCGTTGGGCTCGAGGCCATAAATGCCTACCTCAGGCCCGTTCGGGTTCGTGTCACCTATGTTCGTCGTCTGGGTCGAGAAGTCGATCGTCGTGCCGGAGTCGGTGAGGAAGAGAGCGTTTTGTTCGAGCTTGAGCAAAGCCACGCTGGTATCGAGCCAGAACTCGGCGATCGGGATGGCGAAGGCGATGGTCTGAGGGCCCGCGGTGTTGTTCACCGCGGTGCAGGCCTCGCGGAAGCTAACGCGCCCGTCAGGCCCAGGCAGATCGCTCGCCTGCTGGGAGCCGGAAAAGTCGGAAACGTCGTTAAGTGTAGTGACAGTGACAGTCTCCCCGTCGAGGGGGGCCTGAAACGCCGTCGCCATCGCGCTAGTCGCAAACACAACGGCCGCGGTCACCGCCAGGATTGCGGCGAAGTTGGCCCTTTTCAAAATATGACTGGTCATGGGTACTCCTTTTATTTGGTGGAGTTCTTTGTTAGTGTTCTGTTTCATGCTGTGAGACTCGCGCAGCCGTCGGCGCGTTGCTGCGCGCGGATTGGGTTTCTCCAGGCATATCTTGCCCGTGACGGGGATATAGATCGACCTGTCTCAGGCGTTGGCCCGGGCGCGTTCCTATTCTTCCCAGCGCTTCACACGAAGGCTGGCGAGCGTCACCATTGCCGCTGCCCACACGACAGCGATCCCGGCGAACCATGCGCCGGCGTGGGCGGTCCACCAGCCGGCGAGCAGGGTTTTGTTCGCGGCTTCCGCCGGGATTTGTTGCAGGGCGAAGAGTGCGTCGATCCGGAATGAATCGAGAGGATTCAGCATGAGCGCGGCGACCCAGAGATCGGGAAATTTCTGAATGCCGCTCCAGCGCGCGGCGAAGAGGGCCAGCAGATCGACGCCGAAAAGAAGGAGCAGCCAGGCGCTTACGCCGACGATCAGAGCCTGCGCGCGGTCGTTCGCGAAATAACCCGCGGCCAGTCCGCAGGCAAGAAAAGTGGCGGCGAGCAGGAACGTTTGCCGATAAAGCTGCGCCATCATGCGCAGATCGGCCCCGGCAAAAAACGGCGGCAGAAAAAGAAGCAGGAGGACGCCGCCAAAGATCAAGGCGAGCGCAAAGAATTTTCCAATGACGTAGCTCGGCCGCGGCAACGGTTGAGTGAAAAGCAGTTGCCATTCTTCCCGTTCAGCCTGGGCGCTGCCCACCCCCGCCAGGAGGGCAAAGAGCGAGACAAAATAGAGAGCGATTTGCAGATGGAAAAAGCCGATGGCGTTTGCGTCTTCGCTGAAGAGCGCGGCCGCGATTCCGCCGGTCAGGGCGAGCGCGGAGAACACGTGGAAATAGCGATTGATGAGCGCGAGACGAAACTCGCGTGTGAACAGCGCCCGCGCGATGCCGGTCTCAAACAGCTGTGACAAGGCGTGTTTCATCTTCGTTGTCATCGATTGCAGTTTCGATTTCAGGGAAACCGTGCAGCAGATCGGATGGATCGAGTTCCTGTTCGATCATGCCATCGCGGCAGAGCAGGCAGCGGTCCGCCACGTTGTTCCATTCGGCGATCAGATGTGTCGTCACGAGAACGGCTTTGCCGCGTCGTGACTCGAAGTGCAACGTCTCCTGCAACCGTTTTCGCCAACCGGGGTCGAGGCTCAAGCCCGGTTCGTCCAGCAGAAGGACGGGCGCATCGGCCAGCAACAAGAAAGCGATGCCGAGCCGTTGCCGCATTCCTCCAGAGAGTTCCTGGGTGCGCACACGCGCGGAGTCGCTCAAGCCAGTTAGTTCGAGCATCGCGTCGCAGCGGGTCAGCGGAATTCCCCGGAGCCGTGCGTAAAAGCGCAACACTTCCAGGCAGGTGAGCCTGGGGTGAAAGCTTGGCCGCTGCGGCAAGTAGGCGAGCGAACGTTGCGCGGCGATGGTTTGATCGACGATGTCGAAGCCGTTGATTCGCGCGCTGCCCGCATTGGGGCGAATCAAGCCGGCCAGCAATTTCACCGTCGTGCTTTTGCCCGCGCCGTTCGGTCCAACCATGAGCGTGACTTCGCCGGCCCCGGCCCGCAACGAAACGCCCCGCAAGACTGGCTTGCGCCCGTAATTCTTCGTCAATTTTTCGGCCAGGATCATTTCTTGTGAACAAGCGCCGCGCGCGCGGAACGTTGCGCCTGAATTTTCCAAAAACGCGAGGTGAGCGGCGAGGGATCTTCGATCGCGCTCATGCCAGGAATCACGGCGCGCTCGTTGGCGAAGCGCAACAGTTTCAAGGCGGGGCTCCCGGAGAGAAACGCCACCGTGGGAAAGTCGCGCCGCAAAATTCCAAATGAATCGAGCTCGCGATGCGGCAGATCGTTGATCCCATCGTGATCGAGATCGACCCCAAGATCGCTCTCCCAAAAATTGCCGACACCGTTCACCGCCCATTTGTTGCCGGAAACATCCGAGCCCCCGGTCTCGATCGGATGCAAATTGCGCGTGAAAACATTCTCGGTGAAACGATTGCCGCCGGAGTTCGAGCCGAAACGGAGGCCGATATAATTTTGCGTGACACGGTTGCCGGTAATCTCGTTGTCGTTGCATTGGTTGAACGACAGTCCGACCGCGTTCGAGGTAATCTCGTTTTGTTCCAGTTTGCTGCGGTCGGACGACTGGAAAATGAGTCCGTAGGCGCGGTGGCCGCGGTTATTGATGAAACGATTCCCGCGGACGACCAATTCCTTCGAGAACATGATGGCCGCCCCGGCCGCATTTTCGGTGAAGGTGTTGTTGAGGAAAACGTTGTTGTCCGAATACATGTAGTGCAGGCCGTAGCGGACGCGGTGAATGAGGTTGCCCTCGACCCGCGAATTGTTCGTGAACGAGAAGTAAATGCCGTCGCGCGCCTCGCTGATTTCGTTCCCGATAATTGTGTTGCCCTCGCTATTCCATTGATGGATGCCGTTGCCGCGGCGGTTTGAAACGAGGGTCGTGTCGCAATTCTCCGAGCTTTGCCCAAGCCCTTTTTCCACGGGCTCGGTCGACGGCGAGATCGCCGTTTTTCCCTCGATCCGGTTGCGAAGAATCTGCGCGCCCGAAACTTTCTTGAGATAAATGCCGTGGAGCGAGTCAGCGATGAGGTTGTTCTCGATCCGGGCGCGGTTGCCCGTGACGAAAATTGCGGCGTCATCATCCGATAAGCGCAGGCCAGAGCCGGTGATGCGCAATCCGGTTACCGTCACATCATCGGCTTTGATGGTGACGACATTGCCAAAGCCGTTGCCTCTGATTTCCGCGCCTTTTTCACCAGCGAGCGTGAGCGGTTTTTGAATGGCGACAGGGCCAGCATGAATTCCAGCTTCAATGCGAATCGTGTCGCCCGGCGCAGCCGCATCAATCCGTTCCTGGAGTGTTGCTGCTCCCAAGGAAGTCGTTAGGCAAAGCGCGATCAGGAGAATCTGGGGAGCACACGCGCCTCGCGTGTTGGTTGCGGCGCCCCGCCGCAACACGCTTTTGTTCTGGTAGCGATCGCAAGGAAAGGCCGCGATGGCGGGGGCGCCATCGCCCGCACGCGAGGCGCGTGCGCTCCCCGGAAAAGAATCTCTACTCATGCCGCCTTCTCTTTTCGCGACCACCAGCCCGCGAGCAGGATGAGCAGGACGGAGAGCAGGAGCAGATAGGCGCCTGCCTGTGGGAAACTGGATTCGCGAAAATTCGCGATTTGCTTCACGCCAATGAGGAGGGGCGTGAACGGCTCGATCCGCATGGGCGCCATCGGGTCGAGATTGTGCCCGTATTCGTAAAGCCGGTACCAGAACGAGCCGATCGAAAAAATCCCGAAGTAGGTGTAGAGCGCAAAGAGATCGACCACGTTGCTCATCTCGCCGAAGACGATCGAACGCAGGATCAGGAGGATGATGAGACCGAACACGAACGGTATCCAGCGCATCTCGAGAAAATCGGCCTGTTGGATCGGCTTCATGCCGATGTAGTGATTGAGATTGTTGATCTCGACCAGATGCTGGCCGTTCAGGCCGCCGCCCTGGATCTTATAGCTGAAGATGTAGAGATCGAGGCCGTCGGAATACTGCGGCGCCACCAGGTGCATTTTCCAGAGCGGAAAAAAGAAGGAGGCGGCGATCGCCACGGCGGCCGCCAGGAGAAACAAACGCGAAACAAAATTGAGCGGTTTGTGGAGAAACCGAAACTCCCGGCGAAGCAGCCCTGCGAATATTTGAGCCATGATGATCCAGCGACGGAGGCGGAAGACTCTCTTCCGCGCGTCGTCTCAACTATTATTTCTGTGCGTTCCCACCGGGGGCGGCGCCAGGCGCGGGCGGCGCATCGCCAGCGTTGCGCACCACGAGATATCCCTGCATTTCCTGATGCAGCGCCGAGCAAAAGTTCGTGCAGTAAAACGGAAAGACGCCGGCCTTGGTCAGCTTGATCTTGAATGTCTTGGTTTCGCCCGGATCCATTACCAGGTTGACGTTCTGTTCGATAACGCCAAAACCGTGAATCATATCGCGGGTTTGCTCGATGTTGGTGACATGCACCGTGAGTTCGTCGCCGACCTGCGCCTCGATCCGGTCCGGATTGAAGCGGCTGCGGATCGCCGTCAGTTTGGCGACGACCTGATTGCCGGTTCGCGTTACGCCCGTCGACTCTTTGTCCCAGACGGCGTTCGGATTTTTGTTGTCCGCCTTCGCTAGGACTTCCTTCGGCTCAATTTCACTCACCTTCAGGATTTGCGCGAAATGCGGCTCCGGCTCGGTAAAAGCCTCCGCGACCATTTTCATTTTGTCGCCGCTGATGTCGATGAGCTGGCTCGATTCCGGTTGAGAGGGGCCCACATTGATGTGACGTCCGGCCGAGAGTTTGTTCATCGCCACGCACCATTTTCCATACGGTTCCACCGTGTCGCTGCCCGCGACTACGAGATGGCCAGTGCTGAAATGCGTCGGCATCTTATCGAGCACCACCTTGTTCAGATCCTTCTTCTCCTCATCGCTCCAGGGCGGCATCTTCCATTTCGTGATGTTCGAATCGATGAACATTGAGGTGTAAGCGAAGCCTTTTCCGTCATACTGCGTGTGGAGCGGGCCGAGCCCGACGGGTACTTCGCCTTCGATCACGGCGTCATATTTGATGATCGGCACTCCGCGCATGTCGCCTTCAAAATTCTTGGCGTTGATGGCCGCTTGCACCTTCTCGAAATTAATGACCGTCGTGCTCGGCTGGAGTTTTCCGCCCGCCACAATCCATTTGCCGGTCGGATCGACGTCCATCCCGTGCGGCGATTTGCCGATCGCCAGGAAATACAAGACGCCCGGCACCTTCGCCGGATCGATGATCGGCACACCATCCATCAACGTGGCCTGGCCATCGGCCACGGCTTTCTCGGCCGCGCGCCAATTGACCACCGCCGCCAGGTCCCGATCTTTCTGGCTCGAATTCACCTCGAGGGTTTCGTGCGCCATTTCCGTGTTGTAACTGGTCCAGAAGGCCCAGCCGCTGCTCGGTCCTTTGCCGGTCGAGCCCAGGTCCCAATCGAACGGCGGCGTCAGAATCTGCCAGCCAACACTCATCTCGCCGGTCTGCGGATCGACTTTGATGCCGCTAACCATGCCGTTGAACTCTTTCTCGTAGTCCTTCGGATCGGCCACGCGGCCTTTCGGCAGCGGCGTCGAAAAACGGGTCGCGCACAAAATGTATTCGCTGTTTTCCGTGATAAAGGAGGAGCCGTGGTTGCCGATGGAATTTGGGATCGGCCCGAGAATCTGGCGCGTCTTGAAATCGCTCAGATCGATCCGGGCGATCCGGTTGTTGGCGTTGTCATTCACGAAAAGCCAGCGGCCATCGTATTTGGACTTTGTCTGGGACAACCCCGGGTGATGCACGTCGCCCCAGGTAAAATCGCCCATCATTTTTTTCGATTCCTCGTCGAAACCGTAACCGCTGGCCGGATAGGGAGCGAAGACGGGAATAGTGATGATGTGGCGCATGGAGGGAATACCGGCGACGAAGACCTGGCCGGAATGCCCGCCGGAGTAAAAGAGGTAGTATTCGTCCTTCTCCCCGGGCGCGACATAAGTGGATAGCGCGTTTTCCGTGCGATCGGCTTTCGTGGTCCCGCTCTGTTTTCCGCAGCCGGTGAACGTCGTTACAGCGGCGAGCGCCATTGCGACCGCAAAGAGTTGCTTAAGTGATGTTTTCATAATGGAAGTCCCCTCAGTCATGACTGCTTACGGCTTTACCGTCATGAAACCCTTGGTGCCTTGCGAGTAATGGCCCGGAAACGAGCAGACGTAGAGGTACTCGCCGGGAACACGGGGAGCGGTGAAAGTGATCGTGTCCGTTTCATTCGGACCGAGGAGCTTGGTGGCCGCGAGCACATCTTTCGAGCCCTTCGGGACATAGTCGGTAGCCGCGGCCATCGAGGCCTCGTCGAGCCACTTATTTACATTGCCGGTGTTCACGCCCTTATCGAGCATGACCAGGTTGTGTCCCATCGAGAATTTCGGCGTGGTCCCGACGTTCTTAAGCGTGATTGAAACTTTCTGGCCGGGCTTCACCTCGAACGCGGTCACGTCGAAGCGCATTTTGTCGTCGGCCTCGACCACGACGGCTTTGGGCGGAGCTTCCGGCGCGCGTGAGCAACCGTTGATGGAGGAGAGAATTGCGCCGCATCCGAGCGCCGCGTACAGGTACGTTTTGATAGATTTCATGTGTTGTTTGGCTTTCATAGCCAGTAACGCATTCGTGCAGGTTGACTGCTCCGCGTATTTTGCGAAGAACTGCGCAGTTCTTGGCGTTAAGAGGGCTTCTTGAGGTGCATCCTACACCGGGATCGCCCCTTGTGCTTGATTAAGATCAAGACCGGCTCCGATTTTTCTGGACGCCTTCCGTTCGCCATTTCAATTGCGGAATGCGAAAAGCGTTTTTTGGCCGGCTCGCCACACTGCTTTGCCTCGCTCTCGCGATCGCCGCCTGCGATCGATCGAAAACCGCGGACAGCTCGGCGCGTTCCTATCAGGTCCGTGGGATTGTGCGCGGGTTCGCCCCGGACCAAAGCACGGTGAGTATCGAACATGAAGATATTCCAGGGTTCATGCCGTCGATGACGATGCCGTTCTCGGTTAAGGACGAAAAAGAGATCGCGGAGGTGAAGATCGGCGACGGCATCTCATTTCGGATGACCGTGACGGACAAAGATTTGTTTCTCGACCAGGTGAAGAAAATCCCGGCGAGCGAAGTCCGCGTGGCCCAGCCGACTCCTGCCGCGAGCGTTTCCTCCACAGCGTCCGCGCGTTTGCGGGACGGCGACGTCGTTCCCTCCTTTGCTCTCATCAATCAGAACGGCGATCCGGTCACGCTCGACACATTTCGCGGCCAGCCATTTCTACTCACGTTTATCTTCACACGTTGTCCGATCCCAACTTTTTGCCCGCGCATCTCAAACAATTTTTCAGAACTGCAACAGGCCATCAAATCGGAGGCAGGCGCAGCTGGAAAAACGCGTCTGCTCAGCATCACGCTCGATCCGCAATTCGATACGCCCGAGATTTTGCGGAGTTACGCACAACAACAGAAAGCTGACCCACAAATCTGGACGTTCGCGACCGGCGCGCCGGCTGAAATCGACAAGCTGACGCAAAGCTTCGCCGTATTCGTGCAGCCGGAGGGTGGCACGATTTCACACGGCCTGGCGACAGCGCTTATTGGCCGCGACGGCAGGATCGTGAAGCTATGGCGCGGGAACGGATGGACTCCAGGGGAAGTGATCGCTGCCATAACCCGGCAGCATGAGCACTGAACTCGCAGTAGTCGTCACACTTTCAGGGCGGAAACAAGAAGGGGCGTTTCCGATTACGGCGCGCCCCGGTCGTAGACTTCAACAAGACCAATGCCCGTACCGTTGTTCAGTCCAGCGAGGAGAGCGGTGTAGGAGCCCGGTGGAAGCGTTACCGCTATTCCAGACTCGAGACTGTTTGTGGGCGCGAGGCCCGCGGCAGTCAATTCCACGACTTGCGCCGGGTTATCCTGCCAATCGTTATTCGCAAAGAGAAGCGTTCCGTTATTGTCGCGCAGCTCCAACGTAGGATCTGCCAGCGCATTAGGCACTCCCGTCGCTGCGAGGCTAGGGCCAATGCCGCGCACGACGATCCTGTCATGACCGCTGCTGCCGCCCAGCATGAAGCCGGCGATTACAATGTTGTTGTCCGTGCCGATAAAGGCGCGCGTGCTCAGGTTCGCCAGCTTCGAGCTGACTCCCTGGCTGAGGTCGTAGACTTCCACCAAGGCGACCCCGGACGTGTCGCCGCTTCCTCGCACGATTGCGGTGTAGGCCCCGGGAACCAGCCTCGCTTCGATCGCTGATTCGAGCTCGTTGGCGGGCGGGATGCCTGTGGACTCGATCAACGCCCTTTGCACCGGGTCCTCTTTCCAGTTGTCGTTCGTGGTGGTGACAAATGCGCCCGGGCCGTGCAGTTCGAGCACCGGGTCAGCCAGGACATCGGGCACGCCAAAGTCTGCCAGGGAAGGTCCAACCGCCCGAATGAGGACACGTTTTGGCGTGTTGCCCGTAATGATAAAGCCGCCGATGCCGACGTTATCGCCGGTCTGAACGAACATCCGGGTCGAGAGGTTGATGGGTTGGGACGAAGGAGTGGGCGTTCCGATTGGAGTTGGCGTTGGCGTTGGCGTAGCCGGGGTCGCAGTTGGCGCAGGTGTTGGCGTTGAAATCGGTGTCGGAGTCGGAGTTCCCGCCGGAGGCGGAGTTGGGGTAGAAGCCGGGGTTGGCGTTGGAGTAGCAACGGGAGTTGGAGTAGCTGCCGGCGTTGGACTTGGATTCGGTGTGGGGGTAGGCGGTGGCGCGGCCCCGGTTTGGTTCGTGAAAACGCTGATCGATCGGGCTCGTCCATTGCCCGCCACGATTTCTGGAAGCCCGTCGCCGTCCAAATCGGCGGCGCCGGCCCGTCCCGTTTCATAGCCTGCCTGGAGCGAGCTGATGTGAGTGAAATTTCCAGCGCCGCGGTTCCAGCCCACGAGCGCGAGGTTGCGCACGCCATCCGTTCCGACGATGTCCACCAGTCCATCCTGGTCCCAGTCGCCGGAGGCAATAAAGCCCGCCGGCACTGGAGTGCCGACTGGCGCCGCGAAGCTCCCGGCGTGATTGTTGCGCAGTAAGACTGCGGTTCCGGCGGCGACCATGAGGTCGAGCCATCCGTCATTATCGAAGTCGGCCGCGACCGAGTTGCCGTGAGCGCTGCCGAGGTTGATGATCTGGGGCGCGCCGAGCACTCCCGCCGCGTTCGGCTTCAAATAATAAATAGCAGTGGATCCGTAGTGGGTGACGACGACTTCGCTGCGACCGTCCTGGTCGAAATCCGCCAGCAGCGCATCCGACGGGCGGAAACCGACCGGGACAACGACCTGGGGCTCCAAGGCCGACTGAAACTCCCAGAGAAGATCTAACAGGAGGAAACGGAGGACGCAGAGATGCAAGACCAGCCGGCTCTGTTCTCTCTGTTTGCTCCTGTAGATTCCCAGATGCCGTCGGCCACGATCTGGATCTGTCCTTAAAGCTTGCCCGGCACGACCAAGACGGGGGACTGGGCGTATCGCACAACGTGTTCGGCGACGCTTCCGATCAGGACGTGCATCAGGCCCGTTCGGCCATGCGTGGAGGTGATGATGAGATCGACCTTTTGTTTTTCGGCGTAATCGCAAATCTCCTCGGCGGCCCGGCCCATGGTTATCTGAGTTTCGAAATCAACTCCGCCGAAATCGAACCCCTTCACAAACTCACGCATCTGATCTTCGGCGGCGGAACGCGCTTCTTCGGGAGTCGGACGGACATTTTGCGAGCCGTAAGGATCAGTAGGGATGAACTCCGGGACGCTGAAACTGTGGAACAACACCAGCCGCGCCCCGAACTGGCGCGCAAACTCCACCGCATAGCTCAGCGCGTCCATGGACGACGCGGAAAAGTCGGTTGGAACCAGAATCGTTTGGATCTGGAGCGGCTCCCCGGCAGCGACCAATTCCCGCTTACTCGGGCGAACAACAAGGACCGGCGACCCGCTGTGCTGCACGACCCGTTCCGCATTGCTCCCTAAAAAGAGGCGTTTAAGTCCAGTGCGGCCGTGAGTGGACATCACGATCAGATCGGCCGCGATTTCGCGCGCGAAGCGACAGATTTGGTCGAACGCGCGTCCGGTCCGCCCGTGAATAGCGGCAGCGATTGGCCCGCCAGTCATCGCTTCGAGCCGCTCTTTGACCTGGGTGTCGGAGAGCTGGGAGGGTCTGCCAGGGACGGCGGGGCCAGGAGCTGCGAAATCAACTTCGCTCACATGGACGACATGCAGGTTGCCACCAGATTTTTTCGCGAGTGCCGCCGCGTAACCGAGCGCCGTGAGTGAATCCGGGGAGAAATCGGTCGGGACAAGGATCGTGGTGAGGGTCATCTGATTCACAGCTTACGATGCAGCCGTGACGTTTCAAACCTTCGGAGGAATGGCGCTCGCCTGGCCGGCGCTGGGCGCGTCGGGGCGGGGCAGGCGCAGGCGAAATTCGGTCCACTCGCCGTCGGAGCGGACCAAATCGAGTTCGCCGCCGTGGGCCTTGGTCAGTTCGCTGGCGATGCTCAATCCGAGGCCATGGCCGGATATGCGCCCATCCGTTCGCGCCCGATAAAAGCGCTCGAAGATGTGAGGGGCACGCTCGAGAGGAATCGGCTCGCCATTGTTTTTCACCGTCACCTCAGCCTGGCCATTCGTTGCGCGCGCATCAATGCAGATGCAACCTTCGGGCTCATTGTACTTGATCGCATTTTCGACCAGATTTTGGATGATCAAACCAACCGCGCGCCGGTCCGCCAGGATCGGCAAATGCGGCGGCAACTTGGCTTCGACACTCAACTGGTGCGGCTCGGCCAGCGCGCGCAGATCGTCGCAGACGCCCTCGAGCAGCTCGCTGAGATCAAATTCTTCGCGCTGCAAATCGACCCGCCCGGCGTCAGCCCGCGCGAGCAGGAGAAGGTCTTCCGCGATCGAAGTGAGATGATGAACTTGCTGGAGCAGGCTCTCGGCCCGCTTCTCCTGTTTTTCGGGCGTCTCGGGATCGGTCAGGATTTCCTCGATGCCCGCGCGCAGGACCGAGATCGGTGTTTTCAGATGATGCGAGGCTTCGGCGGAAAAGCGCACCGATTGCTCGAAGCTGCTCTGCAACCTGTCAAAGGTCGCGTTTACCACTTCGATCAGTCCCGCAATTTCATCCGCGGACGGCGGAACCGGGAGGCGCTGATCGAGATTGTGCACGGAAATGCGAGACGCCGCCCGGCGAATGGCCTCGACTGGCGCGAGGCCCTGGCGCGCCACCCACCTGGAGCCAATCCCAACTACCAGGAGAACAGTTGGGATGGCCGCGACCATTCCCATCAAGATGTTCCTGGCGTTCTGGTTGATTTCCTTCATGTCGGCGCCGATGTGCGCCGTCAGGCCATGCCACGTAAAGGAGGCGACGCGCACGCTCCGCCCATCAATGGTCCGGGAAGGAAAATTCGCGAGGCCGGCCACAGCCAACCCCGGCGCGCGAACGTTCGGCGAGCGGTAAAGCAACTCGCCGCCGGGTCCGTGTATTTCAATTAGGCGTCCGCGGAGGGCCAAAGGGACAAATTTCTCGTGGAAAGCCAGCCGATTTTGAGTGAGACCGCCCTCGAAGTTTTCCAAGTCTCTGAAGAGTTCCTCCGCATCAAGGGCCAAACGCCGGTCGAAAGCCGCGATCTCGGCATGGCGCATGACCGTCCATGTGGTCGCGGCGCCCGCGATTGTTGCCACGACCCCAAGCAAAGCGGCATAAAATGCAAGCTTCCAGCGCAGGGGCCATCGTTTCATTCCGGATCCCGGATGGTGTATCCCGAGTGCCGTACGGTATGAATGAGCAGCGGTGTGCCAATTTTTTTTCTCAACCGGCCCACGAAAACTTCGACGAGCTTCGTGTCGTATTCATGCTCACGCTCCCAGACGCGCTCGCATAACTCGATCCGGGTAAAGATACGGCCAGGCTCGCGCATGAGCACTTTTAGCAAAGTCAGCTCGCGCGCGGAAAGCTCAATGGAATCTCCGCCGCGATGCACCTCCTGGTTGACCAGATTCAGAGTGAGGTCGGCCACGCGGAGCGTTACTTTCGGCTCCTCGGCATACCGGCGTCCCAGCGCGCGGACCCGCGCCAACAATTCCTGCATCGCGAAAGGCTTGGCCAGATAATCGTCGGCTCCGAGCTGCAGGCCGTTGATCCGATCGTTTAACTCCCCGCGCGCCGTCAGGATCAGGACGCGGTGCGCCATTTTCTTGGCGCGGAGCCGGCGCAGGACTTCGAATCCATCCATGCCCGGCAGACCGATATCGAGCACCACGAGATCGAAGGGTTCCGCCTCAATTTGCCCCAGGGCGGTTTCCCCATCGTGAATGATGACCGGATCGTGGCCCGCTTCCGTGAGAGCGGAAGAGATGTGCCGCGAGAGTCTGACTTCGTCTTCGACCACAAGTATGCGCATGGGATCGCAGCTAGGGGTCGGCTTTGGAGATAGTGAAATCAAGATCAACCTGACGCATACACCGTTTATTCGCGCCTAAGAGGCCGGGCGAATGTAAGCCGCTGCGGGATCGCCGAGGTCTTTCGCAAGGAAAGGCCTCAATCAACCCACGCCGACGCTTCCATTCTTTCCGCCAGCGAAATGGTGAAGGATTCGCTGGGAATCCAACGCTACGAACACAGACCGGAAGTTCTACCCAGGAAAGGTAACGGCGTTGTTACTTATGGCGCAGTGCTGTCGACGTTGCCCCCGTTTGGTTTTTCACGGCCAAAGCCGTCGGGCGTCGCGATTCTCTGTTGTGGGCGAGTATGCTTTTCGCTTGGTCGGGCTCGCCGGGGGAAAGTAACAGCGCTGTTACTTTTCAGTTCGTTCAGAAGGCATCGCTTGGCCGAAGAGTCTTAATAAGAGGCCGTATCTTTATGAAACGAAGCAAATTTATCTCAACCCGAATTCAGAGCGTATTATTTCTCGCGATTCTCGGTATCACTATTTCGAGTGCCCTAACGAACGCGCAGGCGCAGACCTATCGTCTCACGGACCTCGGCACCATCAACACCGACCCTGAAACCGGCGTGGTCAGCAGCCATCCGACGGGAATCAACAATGCGGGCCAGGTGGCAGGCTATTCGTATTCCGGCACCAGCAACCATGCGGCTCGCTTCACCAATGGCCTGGTGGA
Source organism: Chthoniobacterales bacterium (assembly GCA_035556975.1). Taxonomy (GTDB): domain Bacteria; phylum Verrucomicrobiota; class Verrucomicrobiia; order Chthoniobacterales; family UBA10450; genus AV80. Next base: position 6,849 of record DATMEN010000018.1, on the reverse strand, counting down.
AGATCTTGGCACAATCCCAGGCGGCGACACCAGTCAGGGCTGGGGGATCAACGGGCTCGGGGACGTGGTCGGGGATTCACAATATTCCGTAAATGGCGGCTCCATTCGCCACGCTGCCCTTTTTCGGAACGGAACGGTGACCGATCTTGGCTTTCTGCCGGGATGGGGCAATTACGCGCGCGCGAACGGGATAAACAATTTGGGCGAAGTGGTGGGCCATTCCGGGCCAAGTTTAAGCACCTCGAATACCCGTGCTTTCATCTGGGATGCGACAAATGGAATGCGAGACCTCGGCACTCTCGGGGGGCAGTATGCAAAAGCCTTCAGCATCAATAATTCGAGCGTGGTCACAGGGCACTCACAGCCCGGATCTGGCTTTGGAGCTCATCGCGCTTTCGTTTGGGATGCGGTCAACGGGATGCGGGATCTAGGAACCATTGCCGGAGACACCAGTTCAGGGACCTTCATCAACGACAACGGACACGTTGTGGGCTGGTCTTCGATCGGCACCGACAATCGCCGGCACGCTTTTCTTCACGACGGCACGACCATGCACGACCTCGGGGCGATCGGAGATAATGACTTCCTGAGCGATCGAAGCGAGGCCTACGGAGTAAACATCCACGACGTCGTTGTCGGAACCACCTATCGTCCCTACGAAGGCGGCGCGCTCTATCAAATCCCGTTTGTTTATCGCGATGGCCAGATGCTGGACCTGACAACGTTGGTCGATGAATCGGGCGCCAATTATCGACTTTATGTAGCCACAGGGATCAACGATTCGGGCCAGATTGCCGTCGATGCCATCAGAATCGGTTCGCCGCACCAGATTCGCGCGGTGCTGCTAACGCCAAACGGGACTTCCACACCTACCCCAAGTCCGAGTCCGAGTCCGAGTGCAAGTCCAAGTCCGAGCGCAAGTCCGAGTCCGAGCGCAAGCCCGAGTCCGAGCGCAAGCCCGAGTCCGAGCGCAAGTCCAAGTCCGAGCGCAAGTCCGAGTCCAAGCGCGAGCCCGAGTCCGAGCGCAAGCCCGAGTCCGAGTCCAAGCGCAAGTCCGAGTCCGAGCGTAAGTCCGAGTCCGAGCGCAAGTCCAAGTCCGAGCGCAAGTCCCAGTCCAAGCGCGAGCCCGAGTCCGAGCGCAAGTCCGAGTCCGAGTGCAAGTCCGAGCCCATCGGCCAAAGCCATCAACCTCTCGACCCGTATGCGAGTGCAGACCGGTGACAATGTTGGAATTGGTGGCTTCATCATCACGGGGGCCACGCCAAAGCGTGTCCTCATTCGGGCGATCGGACCTTCGTTAACAGATTTCGGTGTCCCGGATGTGCTCGCTGATCCGATGCTCGAGCTGAATGGTCTGGGTGGATTTGCCACGATCCTGAACGACAACTGGAGAGAAGATCAGCAGGCCGAAATTCAGGCCACTGGCATTCCACCCACCAATAACTTCGAGTCCGCGATCGTGGTCATCCTGGCTCCCGGAGCCTACACGGCGATCGTGCGCGGCAATGGCAACGCTTCCGGTGTCGCCTTAGTCGAAGTCTACGACCTGAACCAGGGAGTTGACTCGAAACTCGCTAATCTAAGCACGCGCGCCTTTATCAGCACGGGTGATAACATCGTGATCGCCGGGTTCATGCTGGGTGGAAGCAGCGGCAATGACCGGATCGTGGTGCGTGGCATTGGCCCCAGTCTGACCACACTGGGAGTGCCGAACGCGCTGGCCGATCCAACGCTGGAACTACGCGACAGCAACGGAGCGCTGATGACCGCGAACAACGATTGGCAGGATGACCCCGTGCAAATGGCGGAGATCGCCGCCGCGAGTCTTGCGCCGACAAATGACCTCGAATCCGCCATTGTGGTGACGCTGCCACCGGGCCATTACACCGCTTTGCTGGCCGGGCAGAATAACATCACCGGCATCGGCCTGGTTGAAGTCTACGACCGGGTGGGGCAGTAACCTGCGGCGGAGTGATCGACCCTCAATTACTTGCACCTACACTTTAACTTTCACCTGCACGTCTTTGTGGCAGCGAAGAGTGTAAGTTAACGTGAAAGTGCAAGTGCAGGTGCAGCCTGCGGGCGTCGCCAGAAAGCGCGCCAGAATCACATCGCCGACTCCGCCCTTGGAGGAACGTAACAGTTCTGTTACATAATAAGCGTTCCTGAGTCGCACCGTCCTTATTGCAAAATAAGAGGATGCTGCGAGCGGAGAAGATGCGTGTCCTGGTCATAGAAGACGAGCGCCAGCTCTCTCAACACATCACCAAAGCGCTGAAGCGGCACAATCATGAACCGAGCGCGCGGTATGATGGCGCGGAAGGCTTGCAGGCCGCGCTTCTCGAATCACCCGATCTGGTCGTCCTCGACTTGAATCTCCCCGGCCTCGACGGGTTCTCCGTGCTCACCCGGCTCCGGGAGGCACAGTCTCCCGCGCGCGTGCTCATCCTGACTGCGCGCGGCCAGGTGGGAGATCGCGTGAAGGGTTTGAAGGCCGGCGCCGATGACTATCTCTCGAAGCCTTTCTCGATGGATGAATTGATCGCGCGCGTCGACGCGATTGGGCGGCGTGGAGCCACGCCGACGGCCGCCGATCTCTTGAAGGTGGCCGATTTGCAGTTGGATGTGCAGCACCGCCACGTCACTCGCGCCGGCAGGAACATTGCGCTCTCGCCGCGTGAATTCGATGTCCTCCAGGTGCTCATGCAGGAGCCGGGCCGCATTTTTTCCCGGACGGAACTTTGCGAGCGGATCTGGCACCGCGATCACGAATACGACACGCGCACGGTGGAGATTTTCATCACGCGGTTGCGCAAGAAAGTGGACGCGGGAGCGGTTCCTCCGCTGATCCACACCTTGCGTTTTGCCGGCTACACGATTCGTCCTTCGACTTGATGGCGGCCCCGGCCTCGACCTTTGTCCTTGAATTCGTTAGCCTGCGTCGCATGAAGTTTCGCTGTTTGGTAGCCTGCACGGCAATGATCGGGTTGGCGGCGGAACCTGCCTCCGCCCAGGCGACGATCGAAGGCCGCGTCGAACTGGCTGGGACGTCCGCGGCGCCGGTGGTGAACAAGCGTTACGAAATCGTGACGAAAGGCGGGGTGCTCGCGCCAAAACCGCCCCTCGCCGTCATCTATCTCGAAGGCTCGTTTTCAAGACGAAGCTCCGCGGCGGAGGCGAAAATGTTGCAGCAGGATCTCACTTTTGTGCCGGCGCTCCTGCCGGTGCAGACCGGAACCAGAGTTTTGTTCCCGAACCTTGATGATACCTATCACAATATCTTTTCCTTCTCGCCGCCGAAGCGTTTCGATCTCGGGCGTTATCGGCCGGACGAGACTCCGATTCCATCCGTCGTTTTTGACGCGCCAGGCCTGGTCACGATTCGTTGCGACATTCACGAGCACATGCGCGCCCTGATTCTCGTTCTCGATACGCCGCATTTTGTCATGAGCGACGGCGAGGGCCGATTCCGATTGAGTGGTCTCCCGGCGGGCCGTTACACGCTCAAGGCATGGTTGACCAGCAAGACGACACTGGAGCGGCCGGTAGAGCTGGCCAGCGGCTCCACTCTCCGGGTGAATTTCCCGTGAGCACGCGGTCCGCGCCGGCGAGATCCGGTCTCCTCGGGTTTCGGATCAAGCTGCTCGCCGCAATGATGCTGGTGGTGTCGGGCATCACCGCCCTGGGCCTTTACCTGGCGGAGCGGCAGCTGGCGGCAAATGCGGAGCGGGAGCTGGAGCGTGAATTTCAAGCCGAGCTCGCCTCGTTGCACAACGTGCAGGAAATGCATCGGGCCGCACTCGAGGAACGCTGCCGCGTGCTCGCGCAAAAACCGCGCATCCACGCCGCGCTCGAGGATAACGCGCTCGATCTCTTGTATCCGAACGCGAAGGATGAATTGCGCGATCTGATGGAGTGGAAGGACGAGAAGGCCGGCGAGCCGGGGGCGCCTACCCTGCACGCGACGTTCTATCGTTTCCTTGATGGCCGGGGCGCCGTGATCACACCGCCAAATGCCAGGGACCTAGGAGAACTCCGGCCGGAGGAAGAATCTCAACTCTCGCTCGAGACAGCGCCAGGCGATCAGCAAATCGGTTACTTGTGGCGCAGGGCCGGTAATGGCGCCGAGACAGTCGATGAGGTCATCGCGATGCCCATCATCTCCAGCGAGACCAATCAACCGATTGCGGCCATCGTCGTCGGAGTCAAGCCGGTCGAGCTCGGGCGCCGTCGCCTCGCGGCGAACATCAGGAGTGGCATCTGGTTGAAGGGCCGGCTGCACTTGCCGGCTCCGGCGGATCCGGCGCAGGCGACATTACTGGGCCGCGAGCTGGCGCGGGCGATAACGCCGCTGGATCAGGCGGAGAAGAGTGTCCGTGTCGAAACGAATGGCGGTCCGCATCTTCTCTTTTACAAATGGCTCAACCCGAATTCGCTTTTCCCGCCCGCTTACGAGATCTGCATTTATCCGCTGAATGATTTGCTCCTGCGGCAGCGGCAACTGCGCTGGCAAATCCTCGGTGCCGGCGCGCTTTTGCTGCTGGCCGCATTTGGGGTCAGCCATTTTGCCTCGGCCCGGTTGTCAGTTCCCGTGGCGAGACTCGCGCGCGCATCGGCCAAAGATCGCGCGGAAAGGGAGCGCGCCGAAGCCGCGCTCGAGAAGACCAGCAAAGAGCTGCAGAGATCCGCCCGATTTTCCGCTAACACATCCCATCAGCTCAAGACCCCGGTGACGGTCCTGCGCGCCGGACTCGAGGAGTTGCGCGAGCATGAAAATCTCACCCCCGAGGGCCGTGAGGAGGTCGCGGCGCTCATTCACCAGACATTCCGAATCACCAGCATCATCGAAGATTTGCTGCTGCTCTCACAAATGGACGCGGGCCGGCTCCAAATAACCTTTACTTCCGTCGATCTGTCGCACCTGCTCGAGGCGCAAATGGACGATCTGAGCGCACTGCCGCATGGCGCGGACGTGGAGGTGGAAAGCGATTGTGGCGACATTCAGATTGCCGGTGAGCGGCATTACGTGGCCCTTATCCTGCAAAACCTGCTCGAGAACGCGCGAAAATATAATCGTCCGGGGGGCCGCATTCGCATCTCGTGCCGGGAGGAGGGCGAGTGGGCGGTCCTCACCATCGGCAACACGGGCCACTCCGTTCCCCGGCCGGCGCGGGAACATATTTTTGAGCGCTTCCATCGTGGGTCCATGGGAGAAGATGTTCCCGGCCACGGTCTCGGGTTGAACCTGGCACGGGAACTGGCGCGCCTCCACGGCGGCGATTTGAGATTAGTCTCTTCGAAGGAAGACTGGACGGAGTTCGAAGTGCGCTTCCGTCTGGCGAAACAACCTGCCGTTACCGCAAAGAAATTTGCATGAGGACTCTCCGGGTCGCCGGTTTCTGTTTTTTTGCCTTCGTGGGTCGAGCACTGGCGATTGACGACTTTCTGGATCGGCTCGGTGAGACGCTTACCATTACTGCTTTTGATGATCGCGTTCGCGCCCAGCTCAGAGGAACGCTCGACCTCGAGATCTATCATCTCGATGGGCCAGCGCCGTCGCTCATCTTTACGAACAACGATTCTCTTTTGAATCCGCGGCTCAGCTTGTTCCTCGACGCCCAGCTCGGCCCGCAGGTTTATGTTTTCGTGCAAGGGCGCGTCGATCGAGGCTTCGATCCGATTGAAGGCGAGGCGGAAGCACGGTTCGACGAATACGCGGTGCGCGTTTCTCCGTGGCAAGACGGACGCTTCAGCTTCCAGCTCGGGAAATTCGCGACCGTGGTGGGGAACTGGGTCGAGCGGCACTACTCCTGGGACAACCCTTTCGTGACTGCGCCTTTGCCCTACGAGAACCTCACCGCCATCTGGGACTCGGTGGCTGCCCCATCGAGCACCGTCCTTCTGGATTGGGCGCACGTGCAGAGAAAGGGCGGCGTCATCAGCGCCGAATTTTCCGACAGGCACATGCGCCAGCCAGTGATCTGGGGGCCAAGCTATGCCAGCGGTGGCGCCATCCTTGGCCGGATCGGTAAATTCGATTACGCGGCCGAGCTAAAAAATACGTCGCTTTCCTCGCGACCTGAAGCCTGGGATGCGACCGAAACCCAGTGGCAACACCCGACCTTCAGCGGTCGCCTCGGTTTTCGTCCCAATGAGATGTGGACCTTTGGCGCCTCCACGAGCACCGGCACATACCTGCGACCCGAGGCAGAGCCCACGCTCGCGCCAGGACACAGCCTGAACGACTACCGGCAGATCGTGATCGCACAGGACATCGCGTTTGCCTGGCGCCATCTTCAGGTTTGGGCTGAATTTTTCCAAACGCGCTTCGAAATACCGACCGTGGGTGATGTCGATACCTTCGCCTACTACCTGGAGGCAAAATACAAAATCACGCCGCAGCTCTTTGGCGCACTGCGTTTCAACCAGCAGCTTTTCGGCACCGTGCGCGATAGCGCAGGTGATCGCGCGACGTGGGGCCGCGAGGTGTGGCGAATTGATTCCTCAGTCGGCTACCGCTTCACGGCGCACACGCAACTGAAGTTGCAGTATAGCCTCCAGCATGAGGATTCCAGTCCGCAGGAATACGGACACACCATCGCCGCGCAGTTAACGATGCGCTTTTAGACGGGGCCTTGCGGCGTCATCCGTGCCCTCCAGATTCGGTCGCTTGCACTTACACTTTAACTTTCACCTGCACCTCTTTCGTGAGGTTGCTTCGTTTTTGCGGACTGCACTTACTGAAAGGAGTAAGACAGAACCGTGGAAAACAACAAGAGCCGCCATGGGCGGCGCTATGACTGGGAGTTCAAGCAGAGCGCGATCGCGCTCGTCCAGGAGGGTCGGACG
>DATMEN010000017.1:0-47405 GCA_035556975.1 Chthoniobacterales bacterium | reverse complement strand
GATCGATGGGTTGACCCGGCCGGCCCAGGTGAAGCTCCTCCGTTTCCTCCAGGGCGGGGAATATCGCTCCGTCGGTTCGCAGCAAGTCCTCCACGCAGACATTCGAGTGGTGGCGGCGACGAACGCCGACCTCAGCCGCCTAGTGCGCGAAGGGAGTTTTCGCGAGGACTTATTCTACCGGCTGAACGTCCTGGCGCTGGCCCTGCCCGCGTTGCGGGAACGCCGCGGCGATATTCTTTTGCTCGCTCATCACATTCTCGAAACCCAGGCCGCCATCACCGAAGCGCCGCCGAAGAATCTTTCCCTGGGCGCGCTGAACCGGTTGCTCGGTCACTCGTGGCCGGGAAATGTCCGGGAACTCGAGAACGTCCTCACGCGCGCCATCGTGCTTTGCGATCGCGACACGATCGAGCTTTCCGATTTGAACCTGCCCAACGATGGCGTGACGGAGGAAACTCAATCCTTCCAGACGATGAAATCGCGCGTCATCCGGCGGTTTGAGCACGATTTTCTCGAGGCCACCTTGCACGCCCATCAAGGCAACATCACGCGCGCCGCACGCGCGGTGAAAAAGAGCCGCCGCGCATTCTGGGAACTCTTGCGCAAGCACGATCTGCTGCCCAGCGCCAGGCGCGATTAAACGCCGCCGGCAAACAAGCGATCCGAGCAGCGTTCCACGGCTTTATTCCGCGGTGCGCCATTTTCGCGCTAGGACAAAAGCCGGTCGAACGCAGACAAAACTGTCCTTGGGCGCCGGCCGAGGCTAGTCAGCGGCGTCGCGGCCAAACGCCGCCTGTGCGTCAGGATAAATTTGTCCTCCGCTCGCCTTCGACGTTGGCGCTCCCACGCGCGGCCAGGGCGAAAAAGTCGTTACGTTAGGCGATCGTGTTTCCGAGGGAAAACTTACGGACCTAACGAGTAGTAATGCCTTAGCAATCAAACGGGCACGGCCGCCGAAAGAAACGCGGCATGGCGGTTGCTAAAGGGCACGGCTGACCGCCCCAATGTGTGTTAGCCGACCCATCTCTCCCATCTCCCGCGCCGGAAATTCTGGATTACCTCGCCAGGCATCCCGACGCGCAGGACACGATCGAGGGCATTCTTCATTGGTGGGTGCTCGACTCGTGCATTCGAAATTGGGCGCCCAAAATCGCGGAGACCGTTGGGCAACTGGTGGAACAAGGTTTCCTCGAGCAAAAGCCCTCCGCGGGCGGCCATGTTTTTTACCGCGTCTCGCCGCAATATCTCGCGACGCTTCGAGAGAGTTCCCCGCAAGACCAGTAATGCCAGCGCGCTCGCGATGACAATATGAGGCAACGAAGATGATCGACGTCGCTCTCCAATTCCTGCGAGACGAAGTGAACACTCTTTTCCTCACGGGAACCGGCTCGGACAGAGTCGAAGTGAAGTTAAGTAACGTGGTGGATGATGCCGGCAAGTATGCCTTCGAGCAGGACCTTATTGGCCTCAGCATCATCAACATCGAGGAAGAGAGGACGGTCAAGACGCACTTGCCGCAACACGCCTATGTCAATGGCCAGCACGTCATCAGCGCGCCGGAGCTGAAGCTGAACCTTTACCTCCTGTTTGCCGCCAACTTCAAATTCTATGAAGAGGCCCTCAAATACCTTTCCTTGCTCCTGACTCATTTCCAGTCCTGCCCCTCCTTTACTCACGAGGCGTTTCCCGGCCTCGATCCAAGCATTGAAAAACTGACGCTGGAACTGCAATCGCCCAGCTTCGAGCAGTGGAACCAGATCTGGGGATGCAATGGCGGCAAGCAATTGCCCTCGGTCATTTACAGGGTGCGAATGGTGATTCTCCAACCCGAAGCGCCTTCAGTTATTCAGCCGCCCATTTCGAGAATCAGCGCAAATCTCCAGGGAAAATGACGACGCAATTCAAGACCCTGTTTACCGTGACGATAGCGCACGCCTATTATCGCCAACGGTGTGAGGACGTGGCCTTCATTATTCCGGCGGACACCGTCCAACTGTTGAGAAACGGCAAGCTCCTGGCCAAAGAATCCGAGGGAAGGCTCACGCTGTTATTCGAAGCCGCCGAAGCAAACCAGGGCGGTTCAGCCCTCCGGCCGATGCCGGGACGGACGGTACGCATTGGATTGCGCCTGCTCAACCCGTTCTTCAGCAATATCACCAAAGTCGATCAGAGTTTTGCCTCATTGAAACTGCTCTACGGCAATGTGGGCGCTCCGGCCGTGCTGGATGTTCCAACAAAAGTGCAGCTCGTCGGCGACCTCTTCAGTCATGCCCTCACCGATGACGCGAGGCCCGTTACGGTGACGCTGAGGGATAAGGCAGGCATGGCCCTGCAAACAGATGAAGTTACCGCGGCGGTTGATCGTCCCGCGATCTCATACGACCTGACCGGAGTAGCTCCCAGCGCCTACCTCATCGACGAACTCTTCCCCGACGGCCTGACCAGGAATCCCTACTACTCGGACGCTGAATTGGTGCAGGCCGGAGTCTTCGGTCTGATGGAGGTCAAAATCGACGCCGGTTTTTACACGACGCCGCCGGATTTCCAAATCGTCTTCGAAGCGAGGGAGGAAACCCTCAAATACTACGTGGTGGCACACAATTACGGCGAGACCGAGTTCAATCAACTCACCGTCTCGGACGCCGGCGCGGTCGAGGACGAGAGGCCGCCGATTCAATTCGTCAAGAGGTCTGCCGACGCGTTTACCGAGGACGAAATTTCGCCGGCCTCGCTGACGGCCGGCACTGGCCGAGTCGTTCTGTTCAAATCCGATGCCGTCGTCGCACGCACGAACAAAGCTCGGAAGAAAATCCAGTTAAGGAAAAACGACGAAGTCTTGATTGCGCATTTGCCTCAGCCTCAGCCCGAAAAAACGAACGCAGACCTAATCATTCCCGTTTCAAAACCCTAACCCAACCCGATCCATGCCTACTTATAGAACACCCGACGTTTACGTAGAAGAAATATCCCTCTTTCCACCTTCCGTGGCGGAAGTAGAGACCGCCATTCCGGCTTTCATCGGCTACACCGAGAAGGCGAGACTGAAAGCGGATAACGACCTCATTCTGGTCCCAACCAAGATCTACTCCCTAAAGCAATACGAGCAATACTTCGGCGGCCCGGCCGGCGACGATCCCATTACGATGACAATCGCCGATGACGCTACCGCTCCCAGCGGTTTCACGGTGGTGGACTTTGTGGAACCGACCCTGAACTATCTCCTCTACTATAGCGTAAAGCTGTTCTTCGATAACGGTGGCGGTAAGTGCTACATCACGTCCGTGGGGCTTTATCAAGCGCCGGACGACGCGGTGATCGATCTCGCCGGAGACGCGGGTCCCGATCCGACTACATCGTTTGGCTTGCGGGATGGCCTGGACATGGTGGCGCTCGAAGATGAGCCGACCCTGATTGTCATTCCAGAAGCGGTCAATCTTGCGGCCGCAGAGTACGGAACGCTCGTCCAGGCGGTGTTGCTGCAATGCGGCACGCTTCGCGACCGCTTTGCCATCTTCGACATCTTTGCGGGAAGGCAAAGCCTTAATGACGCACAGCTAGGAATCAACCGCGCCTTTTTTGGCACGAACAATCTTAAATACGGCGCGGTCTATTACCCATTTCTCAAGACCCAGCTCAACTACCATGTTAACGAGGATGAAACCAATGTAGGAGTAAGCTATTACAACGTTGGCGTCCGAGTGGCCACGACCGCGGCCCTTCCCGCGAACACCGCCGCGGGCGGTGTGCTGACCGCGACAGCAGACGGAGCGCTTCCGGCGATCGACGGTGAGACACTGTTGTTGAACGATCGGATTCTGGTCAAAAACGAAGGGGACGCCACGCTGAATGGCATTTATGAGGTCATAGCCCTTGGCGCCGCCAATCAGCGATGGGTCCTGGAAAGGAGCAACGACATCTTGAAATCGGGTTTACGCGTGGGCATCACAGGAACGCTCAATACGAATGAAGGAAACATTTTCGCACTCACAACCGCCGACCCAATCGTACCAGACACGACTGCGCTTGCCTTCCAGGAAACACAAAGCGAGAGCGACCTGTCCAGCTACAGGATTACGGACACGGCGGTATATAACTTCGCCAAGAGCGAGCTGAAGGATCACTTTATCGTTCTGCCGCCGAGCGGTCCCGTGGCAGGCGTTTACGCCGCGACCGACACGAACCGTGGCGTTTGGAAAGCACCAGCCAACGTCAGCGTCGCGGTTGTAATCGAGCCGACGGTCAAACTCGACAACGCCACGCAGGATTCATTGAACGTCGATAGCACTTCGGGCAAATCCATTAACGCGCTGCGTTCTTTCGCGGGCAAAGGCACTCTGGTCTGGGGCGCACGGACGCTCGATGGAAATAGCAACGAGTGGCGCTACGTCAACGTAAGGAGATTCTTCAACATGGTGGAGGAGTCGGTGAAGAAATCCACCTACTGGGCTGTGTTCGAAACGAACGACGCCAACACCTGGGTCAAGGTGCGCGGCATGATCGAGAACTATCTCACGCAGAAGTGGCGCGAGGGCGCGCTCGCGGGCGCAACCACCAAGGAAGCCTTCTTCGTCAAATGCGGACTGGGCACCACCATGATCGCCCAGGACATTCTCGAAGGCAGGATGAACGTGGAAATCGGCATGGCCGTCGTCAGGCCCGCTGAGTTCATCATCCTGAAATTCTCGCACAAACTGCAAACCTCCTAGCAACCTTACGACCGAACCAACCAACAATTAACCCTACAAAATTATGCCAGCTCTCTATCCTCTTCCTGTCTTCTCGTTTAACGTCGAATGGGGCGGCCAGCGCGTCGGTTTCTCCGAAGTCTCCGGCTTAACCCAGGAAAACCAGGCGATCGAATATCGCGACGGTTCCTTCCCCGAGTATTCGGCCATCAAAATGCCAGGGATGCGCAAGTTTAGTAACGTGACCCTCAAACGTGGAATCGTTAAGAGCGATAATGAATTCTTCAAGTGGCTCTCCACCGTAAAACTGAACAAGGTCGAGCGCCGCGACATCATCGTCAGTTTGCTCAACGAAGAGCGCCAGCCGGTCATGGTTTGGAAGATACAAAACGCATTCCCGGTCAAAGTGGAGGGTCCGGGATTGAAGGCCACCGGCAATGAGGTGGCCATCGAATCCATCGAAATCGCGCACGAAGGCCTCGAACTTCAGAATGAATAATGGCCAGTTACTACCCACCGCCCGGCTTTCACTTCAAGGTCGAAGTGCAGGGCCTTCCCAAGCCGAATGATAACGATGTCCGGTTCACGGAAGTCGGCGGTCTTTCGGTCGAGATGGGCACGGAGGAAGTAGCGGAAGGCGGAGAGAACCGGTTCATCCAGAAGTTTCCCACTCGGGCAAAATATCCCGAGCTGGTGCTCAAGCGCGGCGTTTTGGTCAACTCCGAGGTCACCAAGTGGATCCGGGAGTGCATCGAGGAGTTCAAGATCCAGCCCAGGGACATCTTCATCAAGCTGCTGAACGAAGAACATCAGCCGTTGCTCACCTGGCAGGTAGTCAAGGCCTATCCGACGAAATGGGCTGTCAGCGACCTTAACTCCACCGCCAATGCGGTCGCCGTCGAGACCCTGCAATTTTTCTACCAGTATTTCACCCTGCGCGAAACCTAGGCCATGCCAGTCATCGTGGATGAAGTCGTGATTTCCGTGGAAGTCTCCAACGCCGTGGCCGGCGGCGCTTCCTCGGCGTCCTCCGGGACCCAGGAAAAGCAAACCATCATCAGCGAGTGCGTCGAGCGCGTGCTCGACATCCTGGAACAGAAAACGGAGCGCTGATCATGGCCGAGCGAGGCACATTGGAGAAACTGTTGATCCTGGCCTACGAGAACCCCGATTATTCGGATGATCCTCCGGCGGGCAAATTCGAGTCGGTCCTGAATCCAAACGAGATCACGCTCTCCTACGAGGTGGAGTATGACGCCGCCCAGGGAGCGGGCGCGACCAACAGCCGGATGAATTTCAAGAAGGCGAAGCCCGGCGATCTCTCGCTCACCTTTTTCATCGATGGCACCGGGGCCGATGGCAAACAAACCGACGTGCAGGAAAAGGTGGAGCAATTTCAAGTCGTCACTGGCTACAACGGGAAGATCCACCGCACGAGTTATCTGAAAGTCATGTGGGGCAAGTTGACGGTGAAACGCTGCGTCCTCAAAAGCGCCTCCATCGCCTACAAGCTCTTTAATCCTAACGGCGTGCCGCTGCGCGCGGTCATCACCGCCGTCTTTACCGATAACTCGGACGACAAGACTAGAGTGGCCATGGCGCGGGACGAATCGCCAGACCTGACCCACATCCGGCTGGTAAAGGGGGGCGATAATCTGCCCACGTTGTGTTTCAAGATCTATGGCGACCCGCGCTATTACCTCGAAGTAGCCCGGGAGAATCGGATCGACGCCTTCCGCAAGCTTACGCCGGGCACCAGGATTTTTTTCCCACCCTTGAAAAAATGACCCATGGCCGAAGCACGAACATTGCCCATTGCCGCGGAGCACCGTGAATTTACCGTCAAGGTGGACGGCACGGAGGTGCCGCGTTCCGAACAACTGCTGGCGGCGTATATTACCAAGGCCGTTAACAAAATTTCCTCGGCCCGTCTCGTTTATCTGGATGGCTCAGCTTCCGCCGGCGAGTTTCCGCTGAGCAATTCCGGCACCTTCGTTCCCGGCAAGGAAGTGGAAATCCTGGCCGGCGCCGCCAACGATCAGGTATCGCTCTTCAAGGGAATCGTCATCCGGCAAAGCGTGAAGGTGCGCGAGCAGGCCGCTCCGCAGCTGGTGATCGAATGCCGGCACAAGGCGGTGAAACTGACGGTGGGACGCAAGAGCGCGTATTTCTTTGACGAAAAAGACAGCGACATCATCAGCGCGTTACTCAGCCAGGCGAGCGTGGATGGCGACGTCGAAGACACAGCCGTCACGCACAAACAACAGGTGCAGTATTACTGCACGGACTGGGATTTTCTGCTGGCTCGCGCCGAGGCCAACGGCAAGCTCGTGTTCACTAACTCGGAGAAAGCGGAGGTGAAGAAGCCCGCCTTCGGCAGCTCGGCGATTTGCACGCTGCAATTCGGCGCGACCCTCCTGGAGTTGGACGCCGAGATTGACGCTCGCCACCAATTCGGCGCGGTGAAAAGTGTTTCCTGGGACGCGGCTCAACAAAGCGTGCTGGAGAAAGACGCGGCCGATCCCGGCGTGAGCGGCCCGGGGAACTTGCAGACCGGCGATCTCGCGGCCGTCATCGGGCTCGACCACTTTCAAATGCAGCACGCTGCCGTGACTGAAGAAGAAGCGCAGGCGTGGGCGGACGCGAAATGGCTGCACTCGCAGATGAATCGGGTGTGCGGACGCGTGAAGTGCGAAGGCATCGGCACGGTGAACCCGGGGAACATTGTCACCCTGGCTGGAATCGGCGACCGCTACAACGGAAACGTTTTCGTGAGCGGCGTGCGGCACGACTTCGATTTGGTCTACCTCTGGAAAACGCACATTCAATTCGGCAGCGTCGACCGGGCGCCAGGTGACGACCGGGGCATCTCCGCTCCGAAAGCGTCCGCGCTGGTCCCGGGGGTGAGCGGATTACAAATCGGCGTCGTCGTGAGCAATGAGGATCCCGACGGCGAACATCGAGTGAGAGTCCGCATGCCCCTGGTCGATGCGGGTGAGGACGGCACCTGGGCCAGGGTGGCCGCGCCGGACGCGGGCGATGAGCGCGGATTTTTTTTCCGGCCGGAAATCGGCGATGAAGTGGTGCTCGGTTTTCTCAATGACGATCCGCGCCAGGCGGTCCTTCTCGGCATGCTCCACAGCAGCGCCAAGGGCGCGCCTTTGGCCGGTTCTGACGACAACCACGAAAAAGTTTACCAGAGCCGCTCGAAGATGAAGCTCTCCTTCAATGACGAGAAGAAGGCCGTGGGCCTGGAGACGCCCGCGGGAAACAAGATCACCCTGAGCGAAGACGAGAAGGTCCTCAAACTGGAGGACCAGAACGGAAACAAGATCGAGATGACGCCCGACGGCATCAAGATCGAAAGCGCAAAGGCCCTCCTCTTAAAAAGCGGGACCGAATTGAAAATCGAATCGGGCACCGCCTTGAGCGCCAAAGGCGGAACCAGCCTCAAGTTGGAGGGAGCCTCGAGCGCGGAAATTTCCAGCAGCGCGATGACGAAGGTGAAAGGCAGTCTCGTGCAAATCAACTGACTCTTATGCCACCCGCAGCGCGAGTAGGGGACATCACGAACCACGGCGGGACCATTACCGGTCCCGGCGTGAGCACGGTGCTCATCGGCGGCAAGCCTGCCGCGGTGGCGGGTGACATGCACGTCTGTTCCCTTCCACCGACCGGACATCAACCGACCGTCAGCGTTTTTCCCATGGGCAGCAGCGGCGTGCTCATCGGGGGCAAACCGGCGGTGCGGACCACCGACGTGTGCATTTGCGGCGCGATGGCCGCCGTGGGGGAGCCAACCGTCATGATCAATTGAATTCGCGAGCCGATGAACGACGACCCATCCAGGCCATCCCACATTTCCTTTCTCGGAACAGGTTGGAGTTATCCGCCCGAATTCGTCCTGGAGACCTCCGAAGTCTTGATGACCTCGGATGAAGAAGACATTGACGCGAGCCTGAAAATTCTTCTCGGCACCGCCCTGGGCGAACGTTTCCTCAATCCGAAGTACGGCCTCGACCTGCACGAGATGCTCTTCGAGCCCATGAGCACAACGATGACCACTTTCTTGAAGGACCGCGCCAGGGTCGCGCTCCTGATTTATGAGCCACGCATCAATTTGCTCGCGCTCGAGCTGGATACCTCGGGCCAGCTCGAGGGCAGGGTCTCGATCGTCGTGGATTACGAAGTAAGAGCCACTAACTCGCGCTTCAATCTGGTTTATCCCTTTTATCTCACGGACGCCAGCGAGGTCCGGCCGACTCTGAACGCGGGCACGCGCTGAACTAATTCGCCATGGCTGAGAAAGACATCGTTCAAAACATGATCTCGGCGCTGGGGCAAAGCCAGGGCGAACGAATGCCTGAAACGTTGCGGCCCGATTTTGTCGAGGTGGATGAACGCACCACGGATGACTTGCTCAGGTTCGCGAAACAATTTGCGCCGTCGGTTAACTACTATCGCAACAATATCACCGCGCCCGCGGACAACTGGGCAGCGTTTTTTCCTTACCAGGACGATCCGAACGCGCTGGCGTCCTTACGGGAGGGCAATAACGCCAGCACTCCCCCTCACCTCGCGCTCTTTCTTTCGTTCCTGGCGCTCTATCGCGAACCGCAGGCCATCATCAACCGTTTCACCGGCCGTCATCTGGATTTCTATTACAAGAATATTTTGCGGCTCAAGAAGAAGCCGGCCGTTCCGGATAAAGCGCATGTCCTGGTGGAACTGAAAAAGCAATCGCCACCGATCCTTATCTCAAGCGAAAACGTCTTTTCCGCCGGCAAAGACAAGTCCGGCGTTGAGCTGGCTTACACGCCCACGAGCGAATCGGTCATCAACGTCTCCCGGGTGGATTCGCTGCGCTCGATTTTTCTGGATACGGCCGGTCATGGCGCCGTGCGTTACGCCCCGATGGCCAATTCGTCGAACGGTGTCGGTGGAGCGTTGCCGGAAAACGACGCGAAGTGGCGCGGCTTCGGCCATGCAAACCTGCCCTTTGCGGAGGTTGGTTTTGCCTTTGCCTCGCCCGTCTTGCGGATGCAGGAAGGCCGGCGCAAAATCAGCCTGCGGCTGACGGTAACCAACGTAGATGCAACGAAGCTCAATCCGGCGGCGCTGACTGGAGCTTTCGATGTCTTCGTTACCGGCGAGAAAGAGTGGCAGGGACCTTACCCCGTTTCGTCTTCGCTCAGCGAAGGCGTAATGCAATTCGACTTTACCGTGCTGGAATCCGACAAGGCGATAGTTGATTACGACGCAGCGATTCACGGTTATTCCTATACGGCCCAGGCGCCTATCGTGCAGTTGCTGTTAAAGGCGGATAGCGCCGACCTAGGTTACAACGACCTAAAAAGCGTCACTCTCCAGAAGGTCCGGATACTCGTGGACGTCTCCGATGTCACTTCACTTAACGTCGAAAGTGACGGCGGCGCGCTCGATCCAAAGAAGACTTTTTTGCCATTCGGTCCGGAAGCGGCCAGAGGCTCGCGTTTCATGGTGGGCTATGACGAAGCGCTCTCCAAAAGCCTTTCCCGCGTGGCGCTCAAAGTTCACTGGAAGGACGCGCCTTCGAACTTTGCCACGCACTACGCCTTCAGCGCCTACGGGGTGCCCGGCGTAAACAACAGTTACTTTGCCGCGGCGGTTCGTTTCGAAGATGGCGGAGGCTGGGAGAATAGCAGCGATGAAGTTCCGCTCTTTAACTCGAGCAATCCTTCCGCCGAACATACGATCACTTTCGAGCCGGGCACTTCCTCCGTGTCCCCTGGATTCTCCACGGGCATGAGCGTTTACGCGCTGCGCGCATCCGGCAGCCTGTGGGCAAGAACCGCGGCGAATGAGCTGGTGAGCTGGCGCCCGATTTTCGGTTCATTGAAACCGGCGCCTCCCGAACCGCGCACCGGGTTCATCACGTTCTCGCTCGAAAAGGATTTTCTGCATTCCACCTACCGGAAGAAGTACGTGGGATATGCGATAGATCAAAACACCTCCCAACTTGCCTCACTGAACGAGCCTTACACGCCGGCAATCGCAAGTATCTCGCTTTCCTACCAGGCTCATTCCGATGAAGTGAGGGTCGCATCCGTGGAGCTGGCGGATTTCTCCAACCTCGACGTTCAGTTCTTCCACGTGGCCTATTTCGGCCAGATGCACGAGCACTGTTATCAGCGCAATCAATTCAGCTTTCTCGCAGACAAGAGCGTTTCCCTGCTGCCTCTGTACGAGAATGAAGGCGAATTGCTCGTCGGGCTAAGCAATCTAAACCCGCGCGACAGCGTGAGCGTGCTGTTTGAGGTGGCCGAGAGCAGCGCCAACCCGGACCTTGTCCAGGATCCAATCGTCTGGTCGGTGCTTTGCGACAACTACTGGAAAACGCTCGGGAGCGAAAGCGTGGTTCTCGATACCACCAATCAACTGCGGGTCAGCGGGATCATCAAGTTTGTCATTCCCGCCGAAGCGACAACGCACAACACCATCCTGCCCGCGGATCACATTTGGTTGCGAGGGGGTGTGGCCAGTAACGCAGCCGCCATGGGCCAGTTGATCGCGGTGGCGGCCAACGCCGTCGAGGTCCAATTCGTTGATCAAGGGAACGATCCGAGCCATCTAATGAGCGCGCTGGAAGCGGGCAGGATCACGAAACTTAAGAACGGCCTGGCGGCGGTTAAGACGGTGAAGCAACCCTACGCCTCGTTTGGCGGCGCTTCGGAGGAAATAGACAACGACTTCTACCGCCGTGTCTCGGAAAGGCTGCGGCACAAAGACCGCTGCATCACGCCGTGGGATTACGAGCGGATAATTCTCGAAGAGTTTCCTCGCGTGCACAAGGTGAAGTGCATTCCGCACGCCAGGGAAGGCGGCTGGCTCGCCCCAGGCTGCGTCCTGATCGTCGTGGTGCCGGACCTAAGAAACAAGAACGCGATGGATCCACTCCAGCCCAAGGTGGACACCGATACCATCAGCCGCATCGCGGAATTCGTCCGCCGGCGGACCGGCCTCCAGGTGCAGGTAAAGGTGAAAAACCCGAGCTATCAAAGAATTCAGCTCGATTTCAAAGTGAAATTTCGAACCGGTTACGAGTTCAACTTTTACCGCAAGGAACTCAACCGGCAATTGATCGACTTCCTGTCGCCCTGGGCGTTTGCCTCAGACCGGAACATTTCTTTCGGCGGCAAAGTTTATAAATCGGTTCTGCTCGATTTTGTCGAGGAGCTGCCCCCAGTCGATTACGTCACCGACTTCAAGATGTATAGCTACGTCGAGGGCATGGAGAAAATCGACGTGAACGAGGCGCGTCCGGAAACGCCCGACACCATTCTCGTCTCAGACTACCTCCACGTAGTGAACGAAGCGGATTAAACCCTAACTCAAATGCTCGCTGCTCCCACCATCTCCAAAGACCCAAACAGCGAGCCGGCGCTCAATCACGAGCTTTTGTATGCCGCCGGCCTGGAGCATGTGCGGCGACTGGCCTCCCGGATTTGGACCGACTACAACGTCCACGATCCGGGCATTACCACGCTGGAACTGCTTAGTTACGCGCTGACCGATCTAAGCTATCGCGCATCATTCCCCGTGGCGGACCTTCTCGCCAGCGCGACCGGAAACGCCCGTGAGATGAAGAAGCAATTCTTTACCGCGCGCAAGATTCTCCCAAACCGGCCCTTGACGCTGCTCGATTACCGAAAGCTGCTGATCGACCTGGCAGGCGTGAGGAACGCCTGGCTTCAACCGGCCGCGCTAACCTATTACGCCGATACGATCAAGGGAACGCTCTCCGCGGAAGATAGCGGCCAGCCCGGGATCAAACCGGTAAACATCCTGGGCCTCTATGACGTTATCGTAGATTTTGACGCCACGGAGGTCGCGAAACAATCCGAGGTAATGGAGACGGTCAGAGAGCGGCTCCAGGCCAATCGCAACCTCTGTGAGGATTTCGTAAACTTCCGGCGGGTCCAAACCCAGACTTTCCTTCTTTGCTGCGAGCTGGAACTCAGTCCGGAAGCCGATGTGTCCAGGGTCGAGGCGGAAATCTACTTCGCCGTCGAGCAGTACCTCGCGCCTTCCGTCCGTAACTACACGCTGGATGAAATGCTCGCACGCAAGAAAGCGGATGGGACGCCTTTCGCGGTCGACGAAATTTTCAACGGCCCCGCCTTGGACTGCGGTTTCATTGTCGATGATGAGCTCGCGCGCGCGGACTTGCGCGAGAAAATCTACCTTTCCGACGTCATTTCCGAAATCATGGACGTCGACGGCGTGCGCGCGGTCAGGGACATTGTCGTCAATCCGCGAGGCGCAAGTGGATCGCTCGAAAACAAATGGATCGTGCCGGTGGCCTCGGGAAAGAAGGCAGTGCTCGACCGGGAAGGTTGCCGTCTGGTTTATTACAAACGGAACATGCCGGTGACGGCAGACCAAACAAGAGCCGCGGAGCGCTATAACGAGCTGCTGGAGACGGCCAGGGCCAAGGCGGAGGAAAAGCAGAATTACGACCTGGATATTCCCCTCGGCAACTATCGGCAGCCGGGTACGTATTACTCCTTTCAGAATCATTTTCCGGCGCTGTATGGGCTGAGTGCGGATGGATTGAACGGCGGAGCGGACGAAAAGAGAAAGGCGCTCGCCTTCCAGTTGAAAGCGTACCTGCTCTTCTTTGATCAGGTGATGTCGAACTACCTCGCGCAACTCAGTCGCGTGAAGGAGCTATTGTCGGCCGACCCGGACCTCCAGCACACCTACTTCTCCCAGGTCGTCGATACCTTTCTCGACTTCGAGAAGATCTACCATGCTAATCCTGGCCCCAAGCTGGAAGGGATCGTCGAAGACACCGACTCTTTCGCGGACCGGCGCAACCGTTTTCTCGACCACTTGATTGCGCGCTTTGCCGAACAGTTTACCGATTTGGCGCACATCTCTTACACCGCTCTCGGCGCCACTCGCCAGGACATGATCGAGATCAAGTGCGCCTTTCTCAGCGATTATCCGGCGCTGAGCAGCGAGCGTTCGCTCGCTTACGACTACACGCTTCAGGGCGCCGCGGATCTTTGGGACAGCGAGAATATTTCCGGCCTGGAGAGGCGTCTGGCGAGATTGCTCGGCATTCCTAATCTAACTCGCCGCAATCTCAGCAGCATCGCCCACGACATCTACGCCGAGATAGACACCACGCCGGATGACGAGTTCCGCTGGCGCATTCACGAGAAGAACACCAAGGGAGTCGTCTTAAGCAGCAGCACGAGGTATCTCACGCGCAAGCTGGCGGAGCAGGAAATGCGGACCGCGATCAGCTTTGCTTTGGTGCCTTCGGGCTACGAGCGAAAAGTCGCCGGCAACAAAAAGCATTATTTCAACATCGTTGATGCCACGGGGGAAGTGGTCGGGCGGCGGATCGAGTATTTCGATACCCCCGCCCAAATGGAACAAGCCATCGCCGATCTCATGGAATACCTCAGGGCGAACTACAGCGACGAGAGCATGTATCTCATCGAAACGATTCTGTTGCGCCCGGAGAAGCAGGCCGATCCGTTCCTACCCATCTGCGTGGACCCGAACTGCGCGGATTGCGGGGAGGAAGACCCCTATAGCTATCGCCTTCACGTGATTCTGCCGGCCTATACTGCCCGCTTCAGCAACATGGAGTTTCGGCGATTTACCGAAGAGGTTATTCGCGAGGAAACGCCCGCGCACATCCTGCCTCGGATCTGTTGGATCAGCCTGGAAGACATGGCCAGGCTGGAGAAAGCCTACCGCGCCTGGATTCACTTGAAAGCCGGCGTGGACCAGGCGGACCGCACCGCCAAGCTGGAGGAATTCGTCAACGTCCTGTTTGCGGTGCGAAACGTCTATCCATCGCAAAGATTGCACGAATGCGACGCTCCAGAAGGCAAGCAGAAGTTCCTGCTGGGACAAACGGCCCTCGGCACCATGAAAGACTAATCACACCTCAACCCCAATCCGATTATGAACCAGGTAGTACTACAAAGCCTTCAGGCGATCTCCACCGGCTACAGCGTTTTCGAAAAAGACCAGGTGCTGACCCACGATCAGCTCAACACTGTCGCCGAGTACTTCGACGACCAAACCCGCCTGACCCGCGTGAAGCTGCTGGGGGTCGGCATTGTTTGTGGGCTGCGTGTTTCCCCGGAGGAGGCCAAGGTAACGGTAAGCAAAGGCGCGGGCATTACCACGGATGGCGATCTTCTCTACTTCGCGGCCGACACTGTTTTCGACCGCTTCAAGCTCTACGACGAGTCCGGTCCGAAGTACGCGCCTTTCTCCGCCGCAATCACAGCGAAGAAGGTGTTCGAATTGGTGCCGAAAGGAGCTGAGGCGGCGGCAGACCCGCCGGCGCATGTCCTGGGCCGGTTCAAAGCCGAGACGGGTTTCGATCTGGACCAGATGGTCGCGGTGTTGTTCATGGAGGGCTATGTTAAGAAAGATGACCTCTGTACCGGGGACGATTGCGATAACCTAGGCCAGAACTTCATCAACACGATCAAGCTCCTGTTCGCGGAGAAATCGGTGGCAGGGCCATTGCAGAAGGCAATTCCAACCCCGGATCGGGCTGCCCGCGCGCTGGCGGATATTGTGGCCGATCGTCCGCTCTTCTCTTCCGCGGTTAATTCCACCGCCCGCCTCGCCGGGATTTACCGGACAGCGTGCCGGTCCATCCACGGCAAACTGGCCGCGGAATTCCCCAAACTGTATCCGAACTGTTCGGATTTCCTGGGAGACGCGTTTACTTCCAACCCGGCAAGCCGCTGGAGGGCAAAGCTAAACCGGGTCGCAAACGCGTTCGGCGCGAGCGATGCCGGCATTCAATATTACTACGATTTTCTGAAAGACCTCGCCGAGACCTACAATCGTTTCCGCCGGCTTTTGTTTGGCGACACCACCTGGTGCTGTCCCGACACGGATGGTTTTCCCAAACATCTCTTGCTCGGCAACGTGGTGGCCGGCGCCGATCCGAACGAGAACCGCACCGGATTTTATCCTTCGCTCGTGGCCAGCCGGACGGCTCAACAATTGCAACACGCCATATTCCTCGCGCAGAAACTGGACGCCTTGATTGAGACATTCGAAGTGCCGGATGCCACCGGCCCCGCGCGCATCACTCCCAGCCGGTTTGAGGACGCTCCTCTCGAGGAACGAGCCATCCCTTACTATTATGAGATCAACTCCGCCAACCCGATTCAAAAAGGCTGGAGTTATCGCCTGCATCAGCAGGGGATGGATGCCTGGAACTATTCCTACAACGCTGCCGCCTACGGCGCGCAAGGTGGCGCGGCCAGGCCCTTCACCTCACAAATGGGTTGCTTTTCGTTTTTCCGAATCGAGGGGCACCTCGGCCTGAATGTGGCAACTGCGCAAGCGGCCATCGAAGCGGAAATCAAAGCGAACAACCTGCCGTTTGTTGTCCAGCCCGTGTTCCTGGGAACGGATAAACGCAAGGTGGTGAAAAGACCGGGCATTCGTTTTACCGACCTCCACCACCTTCATCGCATCCTGCGCAACGATTTGACTCTCCAGCTGGAGGACGCCCGGACCTTCAGCGCGCATTACGCCGACCAGGTCAACAAGACATTGACGACCGACGACGTTGAGGATCTTCCGCAGGCAAAGACCATCGCCAGTCAAAAGGACCGTGCGATCAACGATGGTGTTCAGTCCGCCAAGAGCGTCCTGAATCAAAGCTACCCCGAATATAAGATCAACGCCGCCGCCTGGAAACCGAGCTTCAAAGACACCTTAACGGCCGCGGCCGAGTTCAAGCAAAATCTGGGCAAGGTGACCAAGACCGAATTCACCACGCCGTTCGACTCGCTCATCGGCACCACTCATGGTCACTGGCTGGATTGGCTGGATATCCTCATCCAGGACAAAGACGACAAGAAAGACGGGAAACTGCTTTTCTCCAACTTCGTGGCGGAGCACCCCGGCCTCGAACACTTTGCCGGCGTCGTCCGCGGCGGAACTTTTGTCCTCGTGCACGATAACAACAACCGGGTCGTCGCCGATTTCATGCTGCCTTATCATTGCTGCGAGGATGAGCCCGAAATAGAACCGCAGGAACCGCCCCTGCCGCGACCGCCGATCAAGATCCCGGGAATTATTCGGGACGGCATCAAGCTCACACCGTCATTCGACAAGCATCTTACCCGAAGGCTGGACCAGTTCACCCACACCGTGGTCGATCCAAAGATCGAGTCACAGAGACAACACTTCGAGTTTTTCAAGGGCTCGATGGCGGCCGTGGCCGGGGTGTTCGGCGCCGCGAATACGGGAAAAATCAAGGCCGGCGACACCAGATTCGGCGACGATTTGCTGGATGCCACTATCGGCGAAATGAAATTGAAGCAGCAGAAGGTGGAGATTTTGAAAGAGAAAGCCGGCGATCCCGGCTTGCCGAAGGAGGTCCGGGCCAAGCACGCGACCGCGGCGAAAAAGGCCGAAACCGAGCTGGCGAAATCAATTCAGGATACAGCCAAATATCTTTCGGACGCCGGCGTGGATGTTTCCACCGGAAGCGAGGGCTTCAAGGCCATGATGGAGATTTCCAGCGGCATCGGAAAAATCACCAATGAGCGAGCGAAGACCTCGATGAAAACCGGCCTGACCGCGCTGCAAAAGAAAACCGGGAACGCAGGCCTCAAGACGATGCTCGGCGGTATGATCAACTTCTGATCGCCCATGTTAAGCCTTTCTCACAGAATCCGGAGACAACGCTGGGCGTTTCGAGCGGGCTCAGAGGCGGCGGCTTTCGCCCTTCGCCAGCAGTTGCGCGGCGACTGGCAGAGCGCGCTCCTGCCTGCTTTCGAAGAAGTGTTCGACCACGAAGTCCCCGGGACGGACGTGGTCCACATCTCGAAAATCGAACTGAACCTAAGCGTTGGACCGGAAGAGAAGGTGAGCGCCCGCTGGTCGGCGTTGATCCATGAGCAATTGCTCCGGCAACTGCGGGAAACTTTGCAGGCCCGGCCCGGTGGGCGGGAAAAAGCGGGCGGGTGGAAAAAATCGACCGCGGAACAAAACCGATTCCAAAACCTGCTGCACTACTTGCACTCCGGGTTTGTCACCTGGGAGGCGGCAGCCATTCCCGCTCCGGAGCTGGCGGCCGAACTGGAGGAAACCTGCCGCGAGCGATGGCGGGATGTCCTAAAGTTTCTGCAAACAACGCCGGCCCCATCACTGGAGTTCTGCTTCCGCTTGCTCCACCTCCTGCCCGCCGCCGAAGCCAGCGCCGCCGCGCGGGCTATTCTCGAGGCATTATCGCCATGGGAAACGCCGCTGGTCGAGATACTCGCGACTCTGCTGGCCACCGAGCAAAAACGCTTTAGCCGCTACGAGCAACTGCAATTGGCCGCGCACCTTCTCTCAGAAACATTGGCGGCGCGACGGGACAATATTGTTCCCGATCTGGCTCGCATCGCCAGGCGCGCCGTGCCCTTCAAAAGCGAGGCGCTGGATCATTTCATCGCTTCGTTGCCAGCGGCTGGCGCCACAACTTCTGCCCCCATTTCAAAAAAGGAAATCGCGGCCGCAAAAGAAATTGCCTCGCAGACCGAACACGCGAGTGCGGCGGTTTCACGCGGGAGTTCCGCCATCCCTCAAAAGAAAGAGTCGCCTGACGCCGCTCGGCGCTTCCCGCCGGTCGAGGCTGAAGCGCTGGACCCTTCCATTGGTTCAAAACTTGCGCCCGCCGGCACAGTCCCCGCTTCAAAATCCAAAACGAGGGACGCCGCGACGAAAGAAATTGGCCGGCGCGCCGGGCGCTTGGGGCCTGCGCCGTCACTGGAAATCCCGGGCGCTTTTCGCCCACCTTCCCTGTTCGAGTCCGCAACCGGGGTGGATTTTTCCCTGTTAGCGGCTCATGCCGGATTGATTTTGCTTCACCCTTTCCTGCCGCGTTTCTTTGAGAGTACCGGCCTCAAGGAAGAAACCAACGTTGAGCTTGCGCCGTTTGGCTTACCCCGCGGGGCCGCGTTGCTTCACTACCTGGCGACAGGCCGGGACGCCATTTATGAATACGACCTTCTCTTCATAAAGGTCTTGCTGGGAATGGAGCCGGAAACGCCGCTTTGTGTTTCCGAGGGATTGATCACGGAGGCGGACAGGCAGGAAACCGAGGCGTTGCTGCAATCCGCGATCAC
The DNA here is from genome assembly GCA_035556975.1 of Chthoniobacterales bacterium. Taxonomy (GTDB): domain Bacteria; phylum Verrucomicrobiota; class Verrucomicrobiia; order Chthoniobacterales; family UBA10450; genus AV80. The sequence goes on along the minus strand of DATMEN010000017.1, from coordinate 28,564 downwards.
GCACTGGACAGCGCTCAGGAATACTTCCATCACCGGATTCCGAAGCTCATTTCTTGATCGACCGGCGTTGCTGCGAAAAGAGGACAATGGCTGGAGGTTGCAAGTCGAACGCCAGCCCTTCGATGTGCTGCTGGAGCATCTTCCCTGGAGCATCAGCGTGGTCAAATTGCCGTGGATGGAACAGCCCATCCATACCGAATGGTGAAGGCGATGAAGGAAAATGCGCGGGACCTCGAGCGAGAACTGGATTGGTTTGCCGAAGTTCTTGAGGCGCGGCTGAAGCTCTACTTCCGCAAACCGAGCGCGGTCGAGTCGGTTTTTGAGATCGCTCCGCCCGCTCTGGGTAGCAGCCATTCTCCGTACGCGCAATTTGTCTGCCATTATAAGTGGTCCTTCGCCGAACGGATCGTCGTTCTGCTGGCTTTGATTCCGCTCATCCGCCCCCAGCTTCTCGATGTGTTCTGGAGTAAAAATGAAGCGACCGAGCGCGGGTTCACCGAGTTCGGCGGAGTCCATGGAGCCACGCACGGCGGCTTTATTCCGACGGGCGAGACGGCGGCGTTTGTCCTGGCGGGCGACGACCTGGCCGCGCGCTTCGAATTGACCCGCCTTTTTGAAGGGGACCACGCGTTCGCGCGTCACAACATTCTCCATCTCTCGACGGTCAGCGCGAGCGAATCGCTCCTGAGCGGCGCCGTCACGATTTCGCGCGAACATCGCCATCTCTTCACCACCGGCATCGAGTGCAAGCCGAATTTTAACAGCGAATTCCCGGCGCGCCTGATCGAGACGCAACTGGGCTGGGATTATCTCGTCCTGCCCGAGGCGACGCTCGAGCAGTTAGACGAAATCAAGCATTGGATTCTGCATGGGGAGCGGCTGCTCCGGGATTGGAAAATGGATCGGAAACTCCAGCCCGGCTTCACCAGCCTGTTTTACGGCCCGCCAGGCACAGGCAAGACGCTCTCGGCGTGCCTGCTCGGGCAGCATTGCGGCTGCGACGTTTACAAAATCGACCTGAGCATGATCGCCTCGAAATACATCGGCGAAACCGAGAAGAACCTGGCCAAGATTTTCGACATGGCCGAGCACAAAAACTGGATCCTGTTTTTTGACGAGGCGGACGCCTTGTTCGGGAAGCGCACGCAGGTCCACGATTCGCACGATCGTTTTGCCAATCAGGAGATCAGCTTCCTGTTGCAGCGCATCGAGGAATTTCACGGCGTGGTGATTTTGACCTCAAACATCAAGGCCAATATCGACGATGCTTTCGTCCGGCGCTTTCACTCCATCGTGAATTTTCCCATGCCTAAACCGAGGGAGCGGCTGCGGATTTGGCGGAACGCCTTCTCACCGGAAGCGGTGATGGAAAAGATCGTCGACCTCGGGGCGGTGGCGGACAAATACGATCTGTCGGGCGGGACGATCATGAACGTGGTGCGCTACTCCTCGCTCAAGGCCTTGAGCCGAAACGAGAACATCATTTTGCTGGCAGACATCGAGACCGGCATACGAAGGGAATTTCTGAAGGAAGGAAGAACCGCGTAGCAGGGTTGTAACCGAAAGAGGGCCAAAGCTTGGAGACGGTCGTTCAAAAATCGAGCACCCGGACACCTACGATTCAACCGGCGGCCTCGCGACCTGTGCAACGCAAGGCCGCTGACACGGGTTCTTCGGTGGGAGCCCTGGCCTCGCTTCAAGTTTCCTCTCCCAGCGACCCGGCGGAAAGAGAGGCGCAGACCACAGCCCAGAGGATCGTAAACACCGCCACGCCGGATGGCTCCATTGGCGCTTCGAGGACGGCGGAGCTCCAGCGAAGCTTCCAGTCTCCCTACCTCATGCGCTTTGCCGGCTCCGGCATTTTTGCGCAGACGACAGGTCCGGCAACGCAGCGGGTTTATCGCAAGGAACAAGGTCAGCCGACGGTGACGTCGGACACGGCGGCGGATATCCGTGGCAGCGAGGGGGGCGGTTCTCCGCTGCCGCTCGGGGTGCGCCAATTCATGGAACCTCGTTTCGGTGCTGATTTCAGCGGCGTTAAGATTCACACCGGAGACAAATCGGCCAGCCTAAACCGGCAATTGAGCGCCGACGCGTTTGCCGTGGGCAACAACGTCTTTTTCGGCAAGGATAAGTTCCAGCCTGGGAGTCACGAGGGTAGAGAGCTGATCGCCCACGAGCTGACCCACACTCTCCAACAGGGCACGGTCCTCCGGCGTCGCACCGTGGAGGTAGCCGGAAAAACGATGTACGTCGCCAGCGACGGCGAACTGGTCGAGTTGCCGCCCGACATGACTGACGCCGAGGCGACAAAGCTGGAAGCCCAGGCAAAAGCAGCCGAGAAAAAGCTCGGCAAAGGTCCGGCGCCCAAGCCGGTGCCTGATGTAAAAAAACTCGCCAAGAAAGTAGAAAAGAAAGGAAAACCGAAACCCGGGCCGAAAGGCAAGAAGAGCGCTGCGGGAAAAGGTAAGGGAGGGCCGAAGGGCGGCGCCGGCATGGCGAAACTCAAGGTGGGGCCCGGCAAGGTCGCGCAGTATTTGGCGGCAAAAGCCACGCCCACTCTCGCCAAAGGCATCGCCGCGCTCCAGAAGCTCAAACAAAACGAGCAAACACACGACGATGCCGCCGAGAAGTTGAAGCAATCCGAGAAAGCCGTCGTCATCCCGCCTAGTGAAGGACAATCAAAGAGTAACACCGGCCAGGTAGCTACTGTAAATAGCTATCCGCCGCCCGCGGTCGACGACAAGAAAGGCAAGCAGCAGCTCCAGGACTCTCTCGAGGCAAACTTTCCGCAAACCATCGAAGACGTCGACAACTTCAAGCGCGACCGGAAAGCCCAGCATATGGGAGCGGACGTGATGAAGGTGGTGCAAGCCGACAAGAATGCCGTTAGTTCCACCTTCCAGGAGATGGAGCAAACACCCCCGCCCATTCCTCCCGAGACTCCGCCCGAAGCTCTGCCGCCTGAGGAGTTGGCGCCTCCAACCGCCAACATGGACCTGGGCCAGGGCGCCGTCCCATCGCTTCAGAAGCAACATACGGACGTATCCAGTTATTCCAAGGAGGCGGACGCCAGGCTTAAGGAGGAAGGCGTTACTCAAGAACAGCTCGACATGGTGGACAGCGGCGACCTGGCCGAAGCGAACAAGGAGAAAAAGGGCTTACAACAAGCGGCGCAGACGCAACCGCTTGCGGTGCAAAAGTTCGCCCAGCGTGAGGCCGAGACCGTCCAAAAAGACTTGAAGCAGGAGGAGAAGAAGGAACGTGACGCTCTTAAGACCAAGCGAAAAGCAGGGCTCAGTGCGACCGCGAAGAAGCAGCTGGAGGCCAAGAAAGCCCTCGAGAAGAAGCGCGAGGAGGTGGCGAGCAAGATCAATGGCATCTTCCAAACCGCGCAAGACAGCGTGAAGAAGAAGCTCGCCGATCTCGAAAACGAATCGATGAAGCGGTTCGATGATGGCAACGCCCAGGCCACCAGGCAATTCGAGGACAACGTCAATCGCGAACTCGGGGCGTTCAAAGCTGAGCGCTATTCCGGTTGGTTTGGCCGGGCCAAAAAAGCCAAGGACTGGCTCTGGGGAATGGATGAGCTGCCGGAGGTGAAGGCCATCTTCGATTCGAACCGCACGGTTTTTGTCAACACAATCAACAAGCTGGTGGAAGACATCAACATCGACAACAAGCGGGTGATCCAGGAATGCAAGGACGAGCTGGCGGCCGCGACGAAGGCGATCAAGGAATACGTGGACACGCTCGAACCGGGCCTGAAAGACATCGGTAACAAAACGGCCGAGGAGATGAACGGCAAGCTGCAAGAGCTCGATCAATTCGTTAACAAGAAGGAAGAAGAGCTGCGAGACAAGCTGAAGGACAAGCAAACGGCCGCGATCAAGGCCATCGACGAGAAGATCGAGAAGATGAAGGAGGCCATGTCGGGCGCCTTATCGAAACTCGGCAAGCTTCTGCTCGCCGCGGCCAAGAAATTCTTTACCTGGGCCCTGGAGAAATGCGGTGTCTCCCTCTCCACCATCGAAGGCATCATCAACAAAGGGACGGCGGTGCTGAAGGCCATCTTTACGCAACCCATCAAGTTTGTGAAGAACCTGATGAATGCCGCCATCACCGGCTTCAAGAACTTCGGCAGCAACTTCCTGAAGCACCTGAAGGACGCCCTCTTCGAATGGCTAACTGGATCTCTCGAGGGACTCAAGCTGCCTCAGACGTGGGACCTCAAGGGGATCATCGGCGTGGCCCTTCAGATGATTGGCATTACCTACGATAATCTCCGCAAGCACATGGTCACGGAGATGACCGAGCCCGTGGTGGCGGGAATGGAGAAGGGCTTTGCGCTCGTTCAGACGCTCGTCAAGGAAGGGCCAATGGCCGCCTGGGAACAACTCAAGGAGATGGCCGGTGAGATGCGCGATGCCTTCGTCGACGCGGTCAAGGATTTCATCAAGCAGAAGATCATCGAGGAAGCCATCAAATGGCTGGTTAGCCTTTTCGTTCCCGGCGCCGGCCTGATCAAGGCCGCCCTCGGCATCTACGACACGATTGTCTTCTTCATTCAGAAAGCGAAGCAGATCATCCAGATGGTCAGCAACTTCCTGGGCTCAATTTCCGAGATCGCCGCCGGAAACATCGCGGCCGCCGCCGACGCGATGGAGAAAGGCCTGGCGCGAGGGCTTTCGCTGGTAATCAGCTTTCTGGCTCAATTGCTCCGTATGAGCGGGATCACGGACAAGATCAAAAAGGCGCTTGAGAAGATCAGAGGCAAGGTCGACGCCGTGTTGCTGAAGGTGGCGAAGTGGGTCGCTGACAAGGGGAAAAAGCTCTACGGAGCGGGCAAGGCCGCGGCCGGCAAGGCCGTGGAAACCATCAAGAAGTTCGTGTTTCCCAAAATGCCGTTTCAAGCCGAGGGCAAGACACACCACGTGACTGTGGAGCAGCGGGGAGAGTCAGCCGAGCTGGTGGTGACCGGTTCTACGACGACGGTTTCCGAGCACCTCTACCGGCTCAAACCGAAGTGCCAGAGTCTGCCAACAAAGGCAAAGCAGACCGCGGCCGAGAAGTTACGAACTGACGCGCTGGCATTGCGGGCCACGGCGGCCACCACCCTGGAAGAAGTGCTCCGTGGACGCGCGAATCAGTCCAGGCTTCAGACAGATACCGAGAAAATGTTCAACCTCATTCGCGACATCTGGAAGATGCTCGGCGTGGATGAACTGCTCGTTGAGCCGAACAATCGGGAAGAACTGGAAGTCGACCGGCACGGCAGTCTTGCCAAAGATAACGACCAGCAAAACCACCACGTTCCGCAGAACGCGATCATGAAGCGGCTGCGGGCGTGGCTCGACAAGTACGTGAATCGTCCTCAAAAACTTCCTCTGGACTTGCGAGACGAGGTCGTGACGCACAGGAAGACGACGCTCTCGGGACTCGGCGTCCGATTCACCGCGTTGGTGGAATACAAAGAGGCCGACGGAGTCGCCATTCGCATGTTAACCCCACGACATCATCGTACAAGAACCTTTGGAACCATCCCGGATGAAAACCTCGACATCAAGGCGATGACTCCCAGAAACGAGTGGGTCAAGTCGCGACCCATCCACGATGAGAGGATCAAGAGGTATGTTGTCGCGGTCAGAGGCGAATTTGACAAAGACAAGGACGATGTCTTTGCGATCTATTCCGGCAGAAAGGGCCTGCCCAAGATCACCAACATCCAGAAGGTCACTGCGCGAGTCGGAGCGCTGGGTAAACAGAACGCCGCCGCGTGGGGCAGTTTCCTTGAACGTTAGCATCTCATGGATTTGACGAACGAAAGTTACATCAGCTCGCGGACGGGTGGCACGATCGGAATCTTGGTGGAGGCGGTGGCCCCTGCTGGATTGCGCGAGTGGCTCTGCTCCGTTCGCGGGCGTAGGAACAGCATCAATCACTGGAAAGGAATATTAATATGAACACAGCAACTCACCGGCCAACGATAATTGGGGGATTGGTCTTGCTCCTTGCCTTGGGCGGGGGTGGCTTCTACGCATTCCGGTCGTTGGCGGGCCTCTTCGCTTCCCTGGACGCGCAAGTCGCGATAGTCACCACGGTGGCGGCCCTGGTAGTCCTGTTGAGCGCGGCCGCGATCGCGCGTGCCATTAAACGCGCGAAGCCGATGGAAAGCGTCCACCCAATGAGCGGCGAACGAGGGGCGCTCTACGACCGGATGTTGAAGGCGTGGGCCCTGCTTGCCACTGACGATGGTTCCCTGGCCGACGAGACCATGAAGAGGCTGAACGCCGAACTTGCGGACTTGGACAGTTTGCTTGTTCTCATAGCCTCCCCGGAAGTAATCAGAGCCTATCTGACCCTTCGCGACGCCAGAAGAGGAGGCGTACAACAGAACGGCGAACTCCGCACTCCGCTTGGGCGGCTAATGGTGGCGATGCGCCGGGACGTGGTGGCAAACGCAGCTGACCTAGACGAGAGCGAGCTACTGTCCGTGCTGCTGAGCGCCGCGGACCTGCCGGCAAATCAGGCCGCCCAGGAAGTGGATTCCCGATTCATCCCAAGTCCCGAAGACCTCAGGCCTCACGTTGCCCTGGAGCCGCAACGCCTGTGAAGCTCTTCAGTGCTCGAGTCGCGAGTTGACGGCTCCGAATGCCGGCGGTTCGGCCGAACATTGGTCAGCTCTGGAGCACCCTCGGAAGATTCACCTGAACTGGCGCGACCCGGCTTTTAGAATCGGTCTGATCCAACTTACTTAGAATCAAGGAGAGCCGAAGACGGGACTCGAACCCGTGACCTGCTGATTACGAATCAGCTGCTCTACCAACTGAGCTACTTCGGCGTGGACGAGGAACATGCCACCCGCTCGGAAAGCCGCAAGCTGGAGCGTGCGACTCTGCCGGCCACGCTGAAGCAAGGCGAAGGCCGGTGAGCACTCAATCCTCGTCGATTATCAGGACCGGTGTGCCATCGACGTTGCTTTGCTTCATGTCCGTCAGGGCGCGATTCGCATCCTGTAACGAGTAAGGGGTTGTTTGCAAACGAAGGCGCGCGGCGCTGGCTTCAGCGAACAAAGCACGCGCGTCATCACGCGTGTTCGACGTGACGCTGCGCAATTCGCGTTCCTGATAGAGATGCCGGGCGTAGTTCAGCTCCGGCACGTCGCTAAGGTGAATGCCCGCGATGGAGCAAATTCCGCCCCGAGCGAGCGCCTCCATCGTCGGCGGCACGAGCTTGCCGGACGGCGCGAAGAGAATCGCCGAATCCACTTTGGCGGGAAGATCGCGGAAATCGCTGCCGGCCCAAGCTGCGCCCAGTTCCTTCGCCTGGCGGATGTGATTCTCGCTGCGAGTGACAACGTGAATTTCGTGGCCGCGATGAAGCGCGAGTTGAAGGACGATGCGCGCCGAGCTGCCGAACCCGACGAGGAGCAATCGACCCTTCTCGGGCACAGCCGCCCGCTCGAGCGCGCGATACCCGATCAAGCCGGCGCAGAGCAGCGGTGAAACATGCTCATCGTCGAAACCATCGGGCAATTCGTAAGCGAAATCTTCCGGTGCCACGGCGTACTCGGCATATCCGCCATCGGCATCGTAGCCGGTGTAGCGCGAGTTGGGACAGAGATTCTCGCGCCCACGCCGGCAGAATGAACAAGTGCCGTCCACGTGACGAAGCCACGCGATTCCGATCCGCTGTCCCACCCGAAAGCGCGAGACGCCCTCTCCGACCCGATCGATCCGGCCCACGACCTGATGCCCGGGAATAACCGGCGTGCGGTGCAGCGCCAGATCGCCTTCGACGATGTGAAGATCCGTCCGGCACACGGCGCAAACGCTCACCTTGACTCGCACTTCGTCCGCCGCCGGCCGCGGTTCGTCGACCTCGCGCAAAACGAGAGGCGATTCGCTCGCCGGTTTTTGCTGCGTTAGCACCATCGCGCGCATGGCACTTTCTAATCGCACAGGTTAAGGCGGATGAGTGCCTTTAGAGTCTCGGTCGCCGTCGCCTCGACGCTGGAACTGCTTGCAATAATCGCGCGCGTCTCGTGTTCCCCGCCATCGGGTCGGTCATAGGCGGCGCTCAACATCTCGAAATCTTCCAGACGCGCGTCGGAAACTTCGGTCTTGCTTTGTTCGCGGTGCCGCAGGCGCTCAGTGATTTCATTGTCGGAAGCGTCGAGGACGAGAAATCGTTCTTGAATGCCCGCGGCGGCGAGGCGTTCACGCAGCAACGCACGCTGTTTAGGTTGACCAAATGTCGCATCGATAATGGCGCTGCCGTGGACACGGGCCGCTTCGATCGCGCGGATGATGACGGCTTCATAAGTGCGCCCGGTCATTGCCTCGCGATAAAGCTCAGCGCGAGCGGCCGCATGAACTCGCACGTGCGGCTTGATGCCGGCTAGTTCCTTCCGCGTGCGATCCGAGGAAAACACCTCCGCTCCGAGGGCTTGGCCGATCATTCTCGCAACGGAGCTTTTGCCAACGCCAACCCGGCCGGTTACAGCCAGCACCATTGGCTCCGAACCGGCAATCGCGTAGGAAAGAGCGAGCCGGAAAAATCTCCCGGCCTTCTCCCGGCTGGTTTCGCGCTCAGCTGCGGGCACTTCGGGTTCGGAGCTCTTTATTGAGAAAATCTTGCCGCGAACGTAGGCACGGTAGCACTTGTAGAAATCGATCACCTCCAGCAGGCCCGCGTCGTCAAGCGTTGCCGCCATGCGGCGGGTGAAGGCAGTGGCCAGATCGGGCCGTCCGCGGAAATCGAGATCCATCGCCAGAAACGCCACATCGTTAGCGACGTCGAGGTAGCGAAGGCGTTCGTTGAATTCGATGCAATCGAAAATGTTTATCTCGCCCTGGGAGAAATGGATGTGCGCGCAGCGCAGATCGCCATGGCAATCGAGGATGCGGCCATCTTTGCGGCGGCGATCAAAAAGGTCTGCGTGGCGGTCATAGAACAGATCGGCAAAATACCGGATCGCTTCGAACGCCGCGCGCGAAAGGAGCGTGCCGACGAACGGTTCGGTCTGCGAAAAATTTTCGTCGGTGCTGATCCGAAGCTTCGCCCCGCGTCCCCATTCCGCGATTTCGGTCGACGATTGTTGCGACCGATAGAATCCGCTGAGCTTGTCCGCAACACGATCCAGGTCTGCCGAGGTGACGCCATTCCGCGTCAGGCGTTGCTCCAAAAAACCTTCCTCCGGCAGCCTCCTCATCTTCACCGCGTAATCGATCGCTTCGCCTTCCTCGCCGAAATGGAGCGCCCCATCTTTGCGTGAGATCGGCACGACGCCGAGGTAAACATCACGGCAAAGCCGCTGGTTGAGACGAACCTCGGCCTCACAAGCCTCACGCCGCTTCTCCAGGGTGGAGAAATCGAGAAATCCCAGGTCGAGGGGCTTTTTGATCTTAAAGACGAACGAGGGCGTCATCGCGACAATCGAGATGTGCGTCTGCCGAATCTCCACCGCCTCCGGCTTCTCAGAATACGAAGCGGGAGAGCGCAGGAATGTCAGCAGCTCATCCTGCGCGGCGGTGGATTTCATCGCCGGGGGACTTTTCGGCCACGCCGTGTTGCGATCGCGGCCGAGAGAATGGCTGAGACGACAACCCCAACTACTGCCACGGCCATATCCTTTTGGGCATCCCATTCGTCGCCCTGGGTGCCGAGGTACGCTGTCCCCAGCTCGGGACTGACGATTTGAGCGACGATCGCTTCAACGATTTCGAAAAATCCGCTGGCAGCGATGATCACAGCCACGGGAAGAACGTAGGACCAGAATCCGCGAGTGGACGCCGTTCGCATGAGCGCCTCGCGCACAGGCACGAGGAGCAACAATCCAAACGAGCAGTGGACGAGCCGATCGAAATGGTTCCGATCCAGATCCAACGGCTCTTTCATCCAGTCGCCGATCGGCACTTTCGCATAGGTGTAATGCGCGCCGACCGCGTGCAGCATCAGAAACGCCGCGATCAACACATACGAAGTATCCGAGAGGGGTGTCCGCCGGTAGGTCAGGGCAAGAAATGGAACTGCGATAAACACCAGCAGATTTTCAATCAACCAGTCGCTGCGATCGACCGGCCGGATGGCTGTAATGATCCAAACCGCCGCGTAGCACAGGACGACGATTTGGAGCAAGCGCCGGTCTTGAAACATGCGCTTCGGCTCAGTTGATTCAGCCATTCGTTTTCCGTGAAATTCGAATTCCGCGCGCCCAGGCCAGCAGCATCGCGGCGGTCACTCCAAGCAAAGCAAGGAGCATGTCGTTCTGTGCGTCCCAGACATCTCCCTGGGCCCCGAGCCATTGCGGTCCAACACCCGGATTTACGATCTGGGCGACCAGGGCTTCGACAATTTCAAAAACCGTGCTCGCCGCCAGCACGGCCGCGATCGTTAGCCAAAACACGGCCACCCGATCAACCTGGCCCACGCGAAGCAAGAGTTCCCGCGCCGGGTCCGCCATGAGCAGACCGAAAGAAAAATGGATGATCCGGTCGAAATGATTGCGACTGAGATCGAACGCCCCCTTCAGCCATTCGCCGAACGGGGTTTGGGCATAGGTGTAATGGGCGCCGACGGCATGGAGAATAAGGAACGCAGCGATCAGGAAATACGACCGGTTTGAGAAAGTGAACCGGCGAAAGGTCAAGACCAATGCACCCACAAAGAATACGACCAGCAAATTTTCCAACACCCATGCGGTGCGGTCCCGTGGGGCGAAGGCAAGGACGGTCCAGATTGTCCCGTAAACTGAAACCAGGATGGCCAGGAATCGGTTTCGGAGTGGATCGCGCCTGGCTGCATTGCGCACCGCATACCCTAGGCGCGTAAAGCGGGTCAGCAAACGACCAACGACTTCGCACATCCGCGCGTTTATCGGAGCACGTGCGATTCGTTATTGAGAAAGAGGACCTTCCCGGCCGCTGCCGGCGTTGTTCTCATGAATGCCCCGAATTCACTTCCCAACATCATCGTTACCGGCAGCAGCGGTTTGATCGGCAGTGCTTTTATCGACCGCATTGGCACCCGTTACCGCGAATTCGGCTTCGACCGGGAAGGGCCGCCGCACCCGCCGCCTAAAACCGAACATGTGATCGACTGCGACGTGGCGTCGGATGAAAGCGTGCGCAAAGCCCTGGCTGAGGTGCGCCGCGTCGGCGGCGGCCGCATCGCGTCAGTGGTCCATCTCGCCGCTTACTACGACTTCGCCGGCGAACCGAGCCCGCTTTATGAAGAGATCACCGTTCGTGGCACCGAGCGGTTGCTGCGCGGGCTCCGCGAATTCGAGGTCGAGCAGTTCATTTTTTCCAGCACCATGCTCGTGCACGCGCCCTGCGAGCCGGGCGAGCAAATCGATGAAAACTGGCCTTTGGAACCGAAGTGGGATTACCCGAAATCTAAAGTCCAAACGGAACAGTTGATTCTCGCCGAGCACGGCGCAATGCCGGTGGTCGTTCTCCGCATCGCGGGGGTTTACGATAACGACTGCCAATCCCTCCCTATCGCGAACCAGATCGCGCGAATTTACGAGCGGCGCATGATCAGCCACGTCTTTCCCGGCGATACCACGCGCGGTCAGGCGTTCATGCATCTCGACGATCTGACCGCCGCGCTGGAGCAGACGATCGAGCGCCGCGCCCAGCTTCCGCCGGAAACGGTGCTGCTTCTCGGAGAGCGCGAGACGCTTTCGTACGAGGAGATGCAACGCATCATTGCCCGGCTGCTGCACGACGACGAGGAATGGGAGACGCGCCAAATTCCCAAAGCGCTCGCCAAAGCCGGGGCCTGGCTCCAGGACGCAATGCCCGGTGAGGAACCGTTCATCAGGCCCTGGATGATCGACCTCGCCGACGACCATTACGCGCTCGATACCACACGCGCTCGCGAGCTGCTCGACTGGGAGTCGCGGCGTTCGTTGCGTGTCACTCTGCCAGGAATGATTGCGCAGCTGAAACGCGATCCGAAAGCGTGGTTTGAGAAGAACAATCTCCCCGTGCCAGACGAAGTGAAATGAGCGCGTCCGACTTAAATGCCGCACCCGAACCGTGGGATTACAATCCGTCGAGCTGGCGGCAACGAATCATAATCGCCGTCTGGGCGATGGCCGCCGCGCTCATCGCGATCTATATGGGACTTTATCAATGGCGGCTCATCCCGACCGTGTGGGACCCGGTCTTTGGCGAACAGACGCAGCGCGTGCTCGATTCCGATGTCTCGCACACGATGAGCCGCTGGTTCCGCATCCCGGACGCGGTGCTCGGCGCCTTTGCCTATCTCGGCGACGTGATTTTTGCGCTTGCCGGCTCAACCCGTCGCTGGCAGGACCGGCCATGGCTGGTCGTCCTCTTTGGGATCGACGTTATCCCGCTCGGCGTGGTCAGCGCGGTCCTCGTCGTCCTGCAAGGCACCGTTGTCGGCTCGTGGTGTTTTCTTTGCCTCATCACCGCGACGATTTCGTTGATCCTTATTATCTACGCTTACGACGAAGTCTGGTCGTCCCTGCTCTATCTTTGGCGGGTCTGGAAAAAGTCGCGCGATCTCGCGCTCGTCTGGCGGACATTCTGGGGCAAGCCGTCGGCGATCGGCTATGAGATTGGAGCGCAAATGGCGGAATCGAGAAAGAGACATGTGGCCGCGCGTCGCTGAACTCCTGATCGCCGCCTGGCTGGCGTTTAGCCCGTGGATCCTGGCAACGCCCGCCGGCGCCGAATTTTTCCCTCGCGCGAATGCGCTCGTCTGCGCCGCGTTCATTGCCCTTTCCGCGCTGCTTTCCTTCCGCGCAGCCTTGGAAAAGGCCCACCTGTTAAGCATCGCGGTTGCGCTCTGGATCATTGGCGTTGCTTTTGCGGCGCCAAATCCGCCGCCACCCGCGATTTATCAGAACTTTGTCGTAGTGGGACTATTCCTTCTGCTCGTGGCCGTCCTGCCGAGCCGCGCCTCGGAACCGCCGCGCGGCTGGCGCGAGTTTCATCCCCTGAAGTGACCCACACGATAAGCGGCCGCTGGTTTCAGCGCGTCCCGGGTCCACTTTATTTGACCGGCCACACCAGCGGCACGAAAACGATTGCCACCAAGTAAATGAGCAACGTGAGGACTGAGCCGATTTTCAAAAAATCCGTGAAGCGATAACGGCCCGGTCCATAGACCATGAGACAGGCCGGCTCGAGCGGCGTGAGATACGAACAGCTCGCGGCGACGGCGATCATCATCGCGAAGGTGCGCGGGTTGAGGCCAAGCTGGAGGGCGGTTTGGATGGCAATCGGCAGGACAACGATCGCGGCGGCCTGGTTGGACATCGGCTGCGTGAGGAAAACGGTCAGAGCGAAGAAGACCGTGAGGAGCCAGAAGGGATCCGTGCTGCCGGTGACGGAGACGAGCTGCAACGCGAGGTATTTCGCGGCGCCGGTGTGCTCCATGGCCGCGCCGAGACTGAGCATGCTGCCAATGAGGATGATCGCCTTCCACTCGATGCGCGCATAAGCCTCCGGCGGCGTGATGCAGCGCGTGACGAAGACCAGCAGCGCCCCAAGCATCACCGCCATCGGAAGCGAGAGCACGCGCATGGTTACGAGCGCGATTACCCCAACGAAAATTGCGATCGCGAGCGGCGCGCGTTGGCGGCGCGGACGCTTTTCCTGGACCTGTTCCATCGGGCCAAGAACGCGAAAGGCGTTGCTTTCGTGGGCTTGGGCGATGTCTTCGCGGCGACCCTGCACGAGCAGCACGTCGCCCAGCGCAAGCATCGCCTCGCTCAACTTGCGGACGACGTTGACGCCGTGATGATTGATTCCGAGCACCTGCAAGCCGTAGCTCTCGCGAAAGCGCTGGCGCTTCAAATTACGGCCTATGAGCGGCGAGCCGGGCAACAGCACGGCTTCAACCAGCGCAGTGTCCTCGCTCGCGAGATCGGGATCGGAAAGGCGCGCATCGGCGATGATCTCCACGCCGGCGGTATCTTTGATCTTCACGATGTCCTCCTGACTTCCCTTCACCAGCAGGACGTCGCCTTCCTTCAACTCGGTGCTCGCGCGCGGTGTGATGCTTTGATTCTTGTTCCGGATGATCCGCAACACCTCGAGCCCGAGTTGCTGTCCGACATTCGCGCCGCCGAGCGTCTTTCCCGCCAGCGCGGAGCCCGGCTGGATGACAATCTCGCTCAGGTAAGGCCGCACCCCGAACTCTTCGGTTAACCCGGCGGGCGCGCCGCGGTCGGGGATGAAGCGGCGAGCGAGGAACATGTAAACAAGCCCGACAACGGCGATTGGAATCCCGACCGGGGCGAGCTCGAACATGCCCATTGGCGGCAGGCCATAGGAGCTAATCATGCCACTGACGACCATGTTCGTGGAGGTGCTGACGAGGGTAACAGAACTGGTGACGATCGAAGAGAACGCGAGCGGCATGAGGAGCCTGGACGCTCTAATGCCGGACTTTTTCGCGATGCCGAAAACAACTGGGAGAAAGAACGCGGTCGAAGCAGTGTTGCTCATGAACGCGCCGGTGCCGGCGGAGGCGAGCATCACGATCCAAAGCAGACGATCGGGATCGGTCCCCGCGTGGCGCAACACCGCCCGCCCGGCGAGCTCGACCACGCCAGTGCGCTCGAGCGCCGCCGTGAGGATGAGCAGACCAAGGATCATTATGACCGTATCGCTGCCAAAGCCCGCGAACGCTTGGTTCGCAGGCAGCAGTCCCGTGAAGGCGAGCGCGAGCAGCAGGCCGAGGGCGACGACTTCCGACGACACGCGCTCCCACCAAAAGAGCGCGAGTGCCATCGCCAGCAGGCAAAGGAGGAGAAGAATTTGCGGCGTCATGATTCAGGCGACGGGCTCAAAGGCAGCGCAATAATACATCGCATCTGTCAGCCGCCGACACTCGAATCGCGCGCCGACGGGGTGCGTCTCGTCAGCTTTTTCTTCAAAATTCCCGGCGGATTTCGGCCGAGCCGACCGGCACGGCGGCGACGATCTTCGAGACGTCCCGCTGGCGCGGGACGGGGCGCGGGGCAGCTCGATATGGCCGGGGCTAGGACTCGTTCCGGATCTCGCCTCGTGCTTCCGCGAGTGCGTTCTCCAAGTCCTCCAGTGCGTTATCAAGCTTCTTTCGCGCGTCATCGTACCCGGCGGTTTGGCTGTCCTTGGGCACCCGGTTCAATTCCTTGACCGCGTAATCGTGATGCTGAGTCAAAAGCAGGGAGCCTGGTCTGAAAATACGCGCGGTCGCCCGGTTTGCTGGCCTTGCTATCAGATCGGAGCTTTGCAATTTCGCCATCAATTTCCTTCAATCGGTCCGATGCGCCATCGCGATATGTTTTCGAATCTTCGCTCAAAAACGCTTTTGTTTTTTTCCAAGCTTCCTTCGTCGTTTCGAATCGCTCGTCGGGCTGCTACCCTAGCCGAGGTTCAGAAGTTAGGCGTCGCTTTCACTGCGAGGTCGCCAAACGGATAGCAAGTCCGAACCGGCTACCGTTCACGTCCTCCTCCATCGCGCCTGGAACCGAAAATCTGTTTGAGTGTCGCCCATAAACTCGGACGCATGGTTTCACTCGATTTCGCGGCTCTCGCCACCAGCACCGGCACGTTCGCGCGATTGACGATGCTCCGGGTCAGATCGCCCATGATGTAATGCCCGAGCGGACCGCGCGTCTGGGATGAGCCGGTCACGATGAGATCGTGTTTTCGTTCCTTCACCTCGGCGAAAACCTGGCTGAGGACCAGCCCGTGGCGCACCCGCACGTCCGTGGTGACACCCAAATCTTCCAGGCTTTTTTTCTGGGCGAGCAGGTTACGGCCGAGCTCGGAGCCGGATTTCAGGAGATGTTCAACGTCCTCCTCCAGTTGCACGAGGTCGGCGTAGATGGCCGGCGGCTCCGCCATGACGTGCAGGAGCGTGACCGACGCGCCCACGGCCGCCGCGACTTTGCCCGTCAACTCAACGGCTGCGTCGATGAAATTCTTTCCGCCGGTACACACGACGAAGCTTTTTAGAGTTTTACATGCGCCGGTCGCGAGCAGGACCGGTGACGGGATGGCCTTGATGACTTCGTAACTTTTTTCCGCGCGCCAATAAAGGCCGGTGGTTCCTTTGCGTTCGGCGCCGATGATAGTCAGATCGTAATGCTCCGAGGTCGTCTGATGCAAAATTTCCCGGATCGGTTCGCCGGTCCGCAAAACGAGCTCGGGCGAAACGCCGAACCCGCGAAGCATTTCCGCCTCGCTTTCGAGCGCGGCACGTAACGATTCCTCATTCCCGGATAGCTCTGCGATACCGAGCAGCGTGGTCGCGGCCTGGCAAGGACCGGCCAGCAGCCCGCCGAGTCGCACCGGCTTGTCCGCCGGCTCGCTGCCATCGCTGCAAATCAAAACGCGCATGAGTTAGAGCTTTTCTCCGGTCATCAAAGTGTAAATCACAATCGCGGCGCCGATGAGCGGCAGTGGCACGAAGGCCAGCCGGATTTTCGGGCCGGTAAAATATTGGGTGGAGATCGCGCCGATCTGGGCGCCGATGGCCGCCCCCGTGTGCATGACCAGGGCAATCAGGATGTCGACATTCCCTTTAATCGCGTGGCTAAAGGTCCCATAGCTGGCGGAAATGACGATCTCGAAGAGGTCGGTTCCCACCGCCAGATGGGTGGGAATTCCCAGAACGTAGACCAGCATCGGCATCCGGATGTACCCGGCGCCGCCGCCGAGAAAGCCGGCGAACAATCCACCGATAAAGGAAACCAGAATAATGATCCAAAGCGAAATGGTCACGCCCGAGGTGGGCAGGTGAATCATCGGCCACAAATGAAAACGCTGGATCGCCTTGGTCCTGTGGCTGAAGGAGGATTCGTCTTTCTTGGCCGCGGTGCCGGGCACTTTGGTGCGGGGCCGGCGTTTTTTCTGCATCTGAAGCGTTCGCCAGGCTTCCCACATCATGAAGCCCGAGATGCTGACGTAGATGGCGATGGAAACGAGGCTCACGACCGTGTTTACGTTCCCCGCGCGCTTGAGCATTTCGATCAACTGCACGCCGACCTCCGCGCCGCCCATCGTCCCGACCGCCATGATCAACCCGAGACGCAAATCGACATTGCCCAGCGCGCGATGGCGCTTCGCCGCCACGATGGATTTTCCGACGATGTGCGCCAGGTCGGTCCCGACGGCATAATTCCAATCGAGACCCACGGCCCGGAGCGCCGGCCCCGCGATAAAGCTGCCGCCGACCCCGAAGAATCCGCCCATGACACCGATGAAAAAACCGATCACGACGAGGTAGATCGGGTTGATGTGCGACTCCGAGATCGGAAAAAACATGACTTATTCCGAGCGACGTCCGCGGAGAAGGCGGAATAACCAGGTCGTGAGGCTCTCCAGGAGCACGGCTTGCCCGATCAGGAGCGCAATCGCGACCAGCGCGTAGACCTTGACGTGATGGAGATGCAACTCCTGCAACCAGCCCGAGAGGAAAAGGAGCACGAGAAAAAAATAGCCGGTAACCAGAATACCGTAGACCACGAGCTCGATCAGGAACGCTCGCAGCGTCGTCGAAGTTTCAGCTTTCAACGTGACCTCCCTCCGGCATCACACACTCTTCGCTGTTGCCGGGTCCGTCGGTTGCGCGGAACCGCGTAAAAATCCATTGCGTGGCAGATGTTTCGTCCTACGTTCCACTTCGCTTTTAGCAGGCGAATCTATGGCCGACGCAGCAAATAAATATCCGGAAAACGTAGACGGTAAGTTCTACGTGGACGACCAGTGCATCGACTGCGATCTCTGCCGGGAGACTGCGCCTGCGAATTACAAACGGAACGACGACGGCGGCCACTCTTTCGTTTACAAACAACCGGAAACTCCGGAAGAAGACGCCCTCTGCAAGGAAGCGATGGAAGGCTGCCCGGTCGAAGCGATCGGCGCCGACGGCTAGCCCGCCTTAACCGCGGGCCGGCGGCCCGTGTGCGCATACCATGCCGGCGAACGCACCAGTCGCTCTCACCATCGCCGGCTCCGACAGCAGCGCGGGCGCGGGTATCCAGGCCGATCTCAAGACTTTCAGCGCCCTCGGCGTTTACGGACTGACGGCGATCACCTGTGTCGTGGCTGAGACGCCCGGCCACGTCTCGAGGATCGAACCGGTCAGCGCCAATACGGTTTCCGAGCAGATCGGGGTTTTGTTCGAAAGCTTTCCGATCGCCGCGATCAAAACGGGGCTGCTTTTCTCCGGGGAAATAACACTGGCGGTGGCGCGCGCACTTCGCGCACACGCGGAGCAAACGAAATCCGCCCCGCCGCTCGTGATCGATCCGGTGATGGTCGCGACGAGCGGCGATCTCCTTCTGCGAGAGGACGCGATCGACTGCTACGAGCGCGAGCTCTTCCCGCTGGCAACGCTCGTGACGCCGAACCTCAGCGAAGCCGCCCGGTTATTGGGAGAACCGATCGCCGACCTGCGGGCCATGCATCAAGCGGGCGCAAAACTCGCGAAAAAGTACGGGGTCCCCATGTTGTTGAAAGGGGGACATCTCGCGGGCGAGGAGGCGATCGATCTGCTTTTTGCGCATGGAAACGTGATCGAATTCTCCGCGCCTTTTTTTCGCGGGATCGCCACGCACGGGACCGGATGCACTTATTCCGCTGCGATCGCCGCCGGCCTGGCAATCGGTCTTCCACTCGAAGAGGCCGTCGAACGCGCGAAGAAATTCGTGACGGCGACGATTGCGCAACACCACACTTGGAAAACGGCATCGGGCGCGCCCTTGCACGCCCTGAATCATTCGCCAGACATCCTTTGATGGTAGGGCGAGACTCCGTCGAGCCGGCAAGACGTCCTTTGATGGTAGGGCGAGACTCTGTCGAGCCGACCAGACATCCTTTGATGGTAGGGCGAGACTCCGTCGAGCCGACCAGACATCCTTTGATGGTAGGGCGAGACTCTGTTGAGCCGGCAAAATTACGGCTCGACGGAGTCTCGCCCTACCGTGAAGAGGGTACTGGTAAGTTCTTTTCCGCTGGTTGCTCCCACCGCTTCTCCTTCATTGCTGCCAGCGCGGCGGCTGTTTCCGCTTGTTTCTTGCTTCGCCCAGTTCCCTCTCCGAGCTCAATCCCTTCCCATACCGCCCGCACCACAAAGGTTTTCTGGTGCTCCGGCCCACTCTTTGAAATCACTTCATAAGCCGGACTGCGCGGTGAAATGGCCTGGAGCAATTCCTGGAGATGACCTTTGGGGTTAATATCGATCGGCTCCGCGACGAGCTGCGCCAGATCGTTCCCCGCCTGTTCCAAAATAAATTGCCGGACCGTGGCGAGATCGCTGTCGAGATAGATGGCGCCGACGAGCGCTTCGAAGGCATCGGCCAGGGTGGAACCCCGTTCGCGCCCGCCGCTCGCCGCTTCGCCGCGTCCCATCATCAGATAGCGACCTAACTCGAGCGTCGCCGCATGGACCGTGAGCGCCTCGCGCGAGACCAGCCGCGATCGAAGCTTCGTCAATTGCCCCTCAGCCTCATCTTTGAAATGCCCATAGAGCTGCTCGGTTATCACCAGTTGGAGAACGGCATCGCCCAGGAATTCCAAACGCTGGTTATCGAAATGATGCTGCTGGGTCTCGTGTCGCAGGCTTGGATGGGTGAGCGCTTCCGCGAGCAAGAGCGGATTGCGGAACTTGTATCCAATGCGGTCTTCCAGCGGATTCACGACGAGCAAAGGCTACGCGATTGTCCTGGCTTTTCCAAGGAGCGGCGGTCTCCAGTCCGCCGTCCGCAAAAGGACGGTTGGGAAAGCGCCCATCCCTGGCTTTCTCGCGCTATCGCTTTTGAAAAATTGTGATCGAAGTGACCAGGTCGAGGGCTCGCTGCAGGACAGGATCGCGCACCGTCGCCTTCTCGGGACCGCGCCCCCGCCGTTGCGCCGCTTCCATGGCTTCGAGTTCCGGATTTTTGCCCGAGATAAGAGCGGCTTCGTTTAAGTGCGGCCGCTCATTCTCGACGACAAAAGGCATCATCCCTTTTTCCCGGCTCTGTTGGAAGACTTCGCGCTTGTCCGCCGCCGGCATCTCCACCGGCACATCCGGTTTGAGACCGCCGGGAAAAAGGGTTCGCTCTTCGGGCAGCATTGCTTCCGCCACCGCCACCCGCAGGACTTTTCCGCTGGGCAGTTTCAGGTCCGTATATTCCACGGCGCGACCGGCCGTCGGCTGGCCGATCAGGAGCGCCTTGTCATGGTACTGGATGGCGCCGGCAATCGCCTCCGCCGCTCCCGCCGTGTCGCCGTCGAGGAGGATGATCGTTAGGCCTTGAAAGGACGGATCGCGCTCCGAGGTGAAGGTCCGCTCTTGTTTGGCGGTGGTCTTGCGCAGGCTAAAGATCGGCTTGCCTTTCGGACAAAAACGCTTCGCGAACTCCGATGCAGTCGCAAAATCATTCGTGGCGGGACTCGCCCGCAGGTCGATGACCACGGCATCCACTTTCTTTGTCCCAAAAGTTTGCAGGTGCGTGTCCAGCGCCTCGAGGTTCGGACGCACGAGGGCTCCAAACCGGAGATAGCCAATGTGACCTTCCAGAATCTCGCCGAAAAACGGAGTCGCGGGCTCTGCCGGCTCCGCCCCGGAATCGGCCAGGAGAATCACTCCGCGTCCCAGGCGGGTGAGAATTCCTTCAAAGGTGGCGCGACTCAGCTCCGTTTCGTTCAGGGCCTGCGGCTTGATGTAGTTGTTCTTCAGGAGCTGGATCGCTTCCTTCAGGTCCGTGGAGTCCATCGAATCAACCAGCGACTTGGTTGTCGGCGCCGATGAAGGCTGGGGCGCCGCCGGCGAGACCGGCGACGGTGAAGGCACGGCCGGCTTGACCGCGGATTGCGCGAACACAAATGCCGTCGCGCCCCAGCCGAACAGGAGGAAAATAAACAGAGAGACGCGCCGGGACATCAGTCGCCCACGACCTTAGCCGCAACCGCGCCAAGAGCAATATCGCGCCGGTAATGGCAACCTTCGAACGCGATCTCTGAGACCGCTTCATAGGCGCGCGCCCGCGCCGCCGCCACACTCTCTCCCAGCGCCGTCACCGCCAGGACCCGGCCGCCCGCGCTCACGACCTCTCCATTTTCCTTCCGCGTTCCGGCGTGGAAAACATGAACGTCCGTGGCCTCGGAAAGCTTCTCCAAACCGTGGATTGGTTTGCTGACATCGTATTTGCCCGGATAACCGCCCGAGGCCAGCACCACAGTCACCGCCGCGCGCTCGTCCCACTCGATTGCGGTGCCCGCCAACGTCCCGTCAATCGCCGCCTCGAGAAGATCGAGCAAATCAGACTTCAAGCGCGGCAGGATAACCTGCGTCTCCGGGTCGCCGAACCGGCAGTTGAACTCCAGGACTCGCAACCCATCCGCCGTAATCATGAGCCCGGGAAAGAGCAATCCGCGGAAAACGACGCCGGTTTCCTTCAAGCCATCCAGCAAAGGACGCATGACGGTGCGATCGAATTGCGCCTGCAGGCCGGCGTCGAAATTGTCCGCCGGGCTGAAGGCGCCCATGCCACCGGTGTTGGGCCCGGTATCGCCATCGAACGCGCGCTTGTGGTCTCGAGCGGTCGCGAGCATGCGATAGCTCGTTCCATCCAGGAGCGCGTGTAACGAACACTCCGAACCGGTGAGACATTCCTCGATCAGGACGCGGCTTCCCGCATCGCCGAAGCGCCGCTCATTCATCATCGAGTCGATCGCCGCCCGCGCCTCTTTCACGTCCCGCGCGATGATCACCCCCTTGCCGAGCGCAAGACCATCCGCCTTGATCACGATGGGAAACCGGGCCTCGCCCACAAAAGCGAAGGCAGCCTCGCACTCCGAAAAAGCAGCGCCCCGCGCCGTGGGAATCTTGTTCTGGCGCATCAAGGCCTTGGCGAAGACTTTCGAGGATTCCAGGCGCGCCGCGGATTTCGACGGCCCAAAAACGCGCAGGCCGCAGGCTTGGAAAAGATCCGCGATGCCGGCCGCAAGCGGATCGTCTGGTCCCACCACCGTGAGCCCAATTTCGTTTTCTTTAGCGAAGCAGATCAATCCCGGCAGATCGTTCGCCGGGATGGCCACGTTCTCCGCCACCTCCGCCGTACCCGCGTTCCCGGGCGCACAGAAGATCCGCTCGGCGCGGGGGGATTGCTTCAACTTCCATGCGAGGGCGTGTTCTCTGCCCCCGCCGCCAACCACAAGAATTTTCACAGCGGTGAAGTGCCTCGGTGGGACATATCCGACCGAATCGTCCTAGCGAAATCAAATGAACGCAAGCAGGGAGTCACTCTTGCAATTTCACAGGGGAAAGAGGCCACCTTATGCGGCCCTCCTGGTTCGTTACTCTCCGCTTGCACCCCGCCCGATTGCTCCTACAGATGGCAGATGAAGTCTTCCGGCGCTTCCGTCTTAAAACCACAATGTCCTTCGCGCATCGTGTTGGATCGGATCGCGGATAAATGGACGGCCCTCATCATTCACGTCCTGGCCAACGGCACGCAACGCTACGGTGCGCTCCTCCGGGAGATTGGCGGGATCTCGCAGAAGATGCTGACGCAAACACTCCGCAGTTTGGAGCGGGATGGCCTGGTCCTGCGTAAGGTTCATCCGGTCGTTCCGCCTAAAGTCGAGTACTCGCTTACGCGCCTCGGACGCACGCTGATCGATCCTCTGCATACCCTTTGTCGCTGGTCGGAAAGACATCTGCCCGAGCTGCAAGCGAACCGTGCGCGCGCGCGCCTGCTCGAGCAGTCTTCTCCTCCCACCGCGCAGCCGGCACGAGACCTCGCGCTCAGCCGGTAACCGCCTGCCGCCCCGGTCCAGGATGAGCCGTATTTTTCTTTTGTCGCCGGCTTACGCAGGCGGGCAGCGCGCCCGAATGATCATGAGCGAGCGGGCGCAATTCGATCTCGCGCGCCGTTTGCGCAGCGACGATCGCCCTACGCTGGGCGAAGTGTTTACGTTTCTGAGCGGCCTCTATTTTCGGGGGAAACTCGCTTACGCCAATGTCTTCGCGCAGCCGGCGCCCCGAATGTCCGGTGTGCTCGTCATCACGCCGAATCGCGGCCTGGTCCCGGCCGCATCCCCGATCGGGCTCGAAGACCTTCGCGACTTTGGCACGGTGGATATAGATGGAGACGATCCGCGTTATCGCGGGCCGCTCGAGCGCGACGCAAGGAAGCTGGCGAAAAAATTGACGGCGGATTGCGAAGTCGTCCTGCTCGGAAGCGTGGCGACGGGAAAATATGTCGACATTCTCCTCACGCATTTCGGGAAACGGCTGCGTTTCCCGGCGGAGTTCGTTGGGCGTGGCGACATGAGCCGCGGCGGATTGTTGCTCCGGTCGGCGGTCGATCGCATCGAGCTCGATTACATCTCCGTCGCTGGCGCGGTTCGAAAAGGAAAGCGTCCGCCGAAACTGGAGCCGCGAAGATATACGAAATGAGTTCGCTCGTTGTCATCCTGAGCGGAGCGAAGCGCAGTCGAAGGACCCCGCCGCACGTCGAGCGACTTCGCCTCCCGCGCCGGAAAGTGTTCCACCGGGGTCCCTCGCCTGCGCTTTCGCTCCGCTCGGGATGACAACGCCTTAGCTTAAATCATGGCTCTAAAACTAAAACCTCCACTCCCTCCCATGGAAGCGCGGTCCGTCGATGAAATCCCCATCGGCGACAATTGGCAATACGAGCCAAAGTGGGATGGATTTCGCTGCCTCGCCTTTCGAGACGGCAAGGATGTTTACCTGCAATCGAAAGCGGGACAACCGCTCGCCCGCTACTTCCCGGACGTGGTCGCACAGATTCTAAAACTCCAGGCGAAGCGCTTTGTCCTGGACGGCGAGCTCGTCATTCCGATCGGCAACGCTCTTTCCTTTGACGAGCTGCAACTGCGATTACATCCCGCCTCGAGCCGGGTCCAAAAACTCGCGGCCGCGCATCCGGCTCTTCTCATCGTGTTCGATCTGCTCGCGGACGCGGCCGGCAAATCATTGCTCGCACTGCCATTGCGCGAGCGGCGCGAAAAATTGGAGGCGTTCGCGCGCGAAAACCTGGCGAAGAAAGGCGCCCTGCGGCTATCTCCGGCCACCACCCAGCTCACTCCCGCGAAGAAATGGTTCGATAAGGCCGGGGGCAATCTCGACGGTCTCATCGCGAAACAGCTCGATGCGCCATACGCATCCGGCGAGCGGACGGCGATGGTGAAAGTAAAACAGATTCGCAGCGCGGACTGTGTCGTGGGTGGGTTTCGCTACGCCACCGGCTCCCGCTTGCTGGGCTCATTACTCCTTGGCTTGTACGACGATAAGGGGCTGCTGCACCACGTCGGGTTCACCTCGGCGTTCAAGAAAAGCGACCTTCCGGTTCTGACAAAAAAATTTGAGGCGTTGAAGAAAAAACCCGGATTTACCGGCAACGCTCCCGGGGGCCCGAGCCGCTGGAGCACGGAACGGAGCGGCCAGTGGGAAGCGGTCGATCCGAAAACGGTCGTGGAAGTGACCTACGATCACTTCACCGGGGGACGTTTCCGTCATGGCACGAAGATCCTGCGATGGCGCCCGGACAAGGCACCGCGGCAATGCACCATGGAGCAGGTGGAACATCGCGAAGGAAAATCGCTCGCGCTGCTGTAGAGCTGTCGATTTTTGTCATCCTGAGCGGAGCGAAACGGAATCGAAGGATCTCTGATCTCTGCGAGCGCGCCAGCGCGGGAGGTCCTCGCTGGCGCTCGCGCAATTAAGAGATCCCTCGACTACGCTCGGGATGACAAATAGCGCGGCCGGGTCTCGTGCTGCACAGCTGCGTCGACTTCGCCAATTGTCATCCTGAGCGGAATCGAAGGACCTCGTTATTTCTGCAAGGGCGCGCCAACACCCAAGGTTCTCGTTGACGCTCGCGAAAGTAAGGGATCCCTCGGTTACGCTCGGGATGACAAATAGGGCGGCCGGGTCTCGCGCTGCTACAGCGGCGTCGATTTTGGCATTTTGTCATCCTGAGCGGAGTCGAAGGATCTCTTATTTTTGCGAGGGCGCCAGCGCCCGAGGTCCTCGCTGACGCTCGCGAAAGTAAGAGATCCCTCGGCTACGCTCGGGATGACAGAAGGGGGGCGAGCCTCGCTACCTACGGTTCCGGGTTCAATTCGAAGTTGATCTTGACCTCGTAGTAAGAGCCGCTTCCGAGACCCTTCGGCAGCGGATCAACTTGCTTCACGCGTGCGGCAACCGCGGCGACCGATTCATCCACCACCACATTGCCCGAGGGCTTTACGACCGTGAAGTTCGAGACCCGGCCGTCTTTCTCGATTCGAATTCGTACCACCACTGAGATCTTCGTTCCGATGGCCACGCTGGTCGTAGGCTGGACCCATTCGCTGTAGAAACGGTCATGGAGCATCTTTCCGTACCAACTGAATTCTGACCCTCGCACGCCGCCGCCGGAGCCCGTCGAACCGGATTTTTCGTCAACGCCGTCCGCGTTGGCCGGCGCGACTTTCACCGCCTCCTTCCTGGTTTCGTTACTCTTCCTATCAGGCGCAGATGGCGTGGCGCTTTTTTTCGACGAAGACCTTGGCGTCGCTTTTGCCTCGGCGATTTTCTTCGGGCTTGGCTTGGGCGACGGCTTTGCCGTCGGTCTTGGCGAGGTTTTGGGGACAGGCGTTAGGCTCGGCCTGGGAGCCGGTGTCGCGACTGGAGTTGGCGAGGGCTCGGTGGCGGGAAGCTGGATATCGCTTCTTGCCGGCGTCAGGGCTGGCGCTGCGTCCTTTTCCTCCGGCTGGGAGCGAGGCGAGTCGACTTCCGGCGCCGGCGGCGTTTCAATCGCCGGCTCTATTTGCACGGGCGCGTTCCTGGACGCGGCTTCCAGGCCCGCTCCGGTCATCCAGACTACGCTCTGCGAGTTTGGCTTCCGCGTCTCGTAGTTCCAACGAACGAGCCAGGCTGCAATCGCGATGTGCGCGACCGCGATGAGCGTGACGTTGCGCCAAAAGCGTGCGTCTTGGGGCATCGCCTATTTCGTCTCAGCCTTGGTCGCGATCCCAACCTTCGTGATTTGCGCGCGTTGCAATGCATCCATCAACGCGATCAACTTTTGCACCGGCAACTCGCGATCCGGGCGAATCACGACGGCCGCATCCGGATTCGTTCGCTTCAATTCCGCGAGTCGCGCCGCGAGGGTTTGGGCATCCACGGGAACGTTGTTGAACTTGATCGCGTCGTGCCGGTCGATCGAGATCGTCTGGACCTGCGCGGGGTTGACCGGCGCGTTCGCCGCGCCGCTCGAGGGGATGACGAGATTGACGCTGTTTTCCAGCAGCGGAGTCGTGATCATGAAGATAATCAGAAGCACGAACGACAGATCGAGCAGCGGCGTGATATTGATCTCGGAAAGGGTCGAGAGCCCGTGCCGTTGGGAATAGCGTCTCATCGCGTGGTCATTCCGAGCGAAGCGCAGCGGAGTCGAGGAATGTCGTGGCGCGCCGGTCGACGTTCGGCGGGGTCCCTCGACTTCGCTCGGGATGACAGGCTTTCGTTCCCGCCCGTCCTCATCGCCGGTACTCCGGATCACGCGCGTTGTGATCCACGTATTTGTGCTCAAACTCCGACGCCAACTCCGCGGCGAAGTTATCCATCTCCACGATCATCCCGCGGATGCTGG
Source organism: Chthoniobacterales bacterium (assembly GCA_035556975.1). GTDB lineage: Bacteria > Verrucomicrobiota > Verrucomicrobiia > Chthoniobacterales > UBA10450 > AV80. Next base: position 1,938 of record DATMEN010000017.1, on the reverse strand, counting down.
TCACGAGGAAATTGTAGCCAAACATCGCCGGGATCGCGACGCAGAGGGCCATGACGGTGGTGATCAACGCGCCGGAAACACCGGGGGCCATCGTGGCCAGATTCGGCGAGCCTGCGACCGCCACATCGGTGAAAGTGTCCATCACTCCCCAGACCGTTCCAAGCAATCCGAGGAACGGCGCCCCGCTCACAGCGGTCGCCAGCAGGATCATTTGCGATTCCAAGCCGAGCGCGGTCTCTCCCACCGCCCGTTCCATCGCCGCATTCACCGCGTGCATTTGCGCGGGCGTGATCTTGTCGGCAATTCCAAGCCGGGCCCGAAATGTCTCGTCCACTTCCGCCGAACCGAGCAGCTGAAAGGTCATTTCCTCGCAACCGGCCCGGTAGATATTAAAGAGCGGCGCGCCGGGAAATCGCGCGTGGTTTTCAAACAGGCGCAGCGGTTGCCGATCCTTGCGGAAGGCCGCGCGAAAGCGCGCATTCTGTTTCCGGGCGAACTGGATCACGCGCAACTTCGTAATCATGATCGACCAGCTGAAGACCGAGACGATGCAGAGAAGCGCGAGAACGATCTTGCCCGCGACCGTCGAGTGTTCGAACGCGAAGAGCAGACCGCCGGCCGCGAGAATCTTCGGAAGTAGCATGTGCGCCAACTGGCTCGATCAATACCGGACTTTCCGCAAAAGGGAAAGCGCCGAGATGCTCACGCCGGCAGCTTCAGCGGATAAGTCGGACGCCTTCTGGCGGCCACGATGAAGGCAAAACCGATCGCGATGACAAAAAACGAAAAAAACTGGCCCCGGGTAAACATGCCAACCAAAGGCGCATCCGGTTCGCGAAAATATTCCACCACGATGCGAAAGACCGAGTAACAGACCAGGAACAAGCCGGTCAGGAAACCGTTTGGGGTGCGGGCGCGGGTGCGCACCAGCCACAGGATCAAAAACAATACGAGCCCTTCGAGAAACGCCTCGTAAAGCTGCGAAGGATGCCGCGGGGTGAGGATGTCGCGCAAAACCGTTGCGAGCTCCGGATTGGTCCGCACCGCCTCAACGATCGCCTCGGCGGACCCCAGGGACGGATCGATCTGCCGGCAGGCCGCGAGCGCCCGCTCAGCTTCCACGGCGTTCGCCGGCTCGAGCAGTTCTTTTGGAAATTGCACCGCCCAGGAAACAGTGGCGGCCCGGCCGTAAAGCTCCCCGTTGATGAAATTAGCGCATCGGCCCAGAAACAGACCGATCGGGACAGCCACGACCAGATTATCGCCCAGGTTGGTCCAGGTAAGTTTGCGCCGGCGCGCGTAGTAGAGGGAGAAAAGCACAACGCCAAGAATCCCGCCGTGACTGGACATCCCGCCTTCCCAAACGCGCAGGATCGAAAGCGGTTCCCGGAGCATTTCGGGCCGGTAAAAAAAGACGTAGCCCAGCCGGCCGCCGACCATCACCCCGAAAAGCGCCGTCCAGGTGATGAAGTCGCCCACGGCGGATTGGGGAAGATCGAGGTAGCCTTTCTTCGAAAACCGGCTCAGCAGCGCGAAACCGCACACGAACGCGAGCACATAGGCCATGCCGTACCAACGCGGGCCGACGTTGTCCCAGATCCTGAAGATGAACGGATCGAGATTGTGCAGGTAATAGGCGAGCATGCGGCGAGCGATACTCAGCGAATTTCCCGCGAGCGGCAATAGCCATGTCGGTTCCTGCACTTACACTTTAACTTTCACTTACACATGTTTGAGAACGAAGAGTGATCTTGCTTCGAAAACGTGGACTGCACTGTTGGTTAAAAGTTGAGGTTAGCGGAACGGTTTTCAAAATCCAGTGGGGTGAGGTAGCCGAGAGCGCTGTGAGAGCGGCGGCGGTTGTAGAAGGTTTCGATGTAATCGAAAAGGAGGAGGCGCGTCTGGCGCTTGCTCGCTGGGGGGCGCCGGGCGAAGCAC
>DATMEN010000016.1:0-122451 GCA_035556975.1 Chthoniobacterales bacterium | reverse complement strand
TGAGGTTGCTTCGTTTTTGCGGACTGCACTTACTGAAAGGAGTAAGACAGAACCGTGGAAAACAACAAGAGCCGCCATGGGCGGCGCTATGACTGGGAGTTCAAGCAGAGCGCGATCGCGCTCGTCCAGGAGGGTCGGACGATCACGGAGGTGGGACGCGATCTGGGCGTTTCCACTTGCTCGGTGAGTCGTTGGGTGCAGGCGGCGACGCAACGCGCCGCCACACGCCCGCAAGGCCGTGCCCCCGCGGATGAGCTGCGCCACTTGCGGCAGGAGAACGAGTATTTGCGCCGACAGCGCGACATTTTAAAAAAAGCCTTGGGCATCTTATCGGCCGGGATGCCAGGAGACGTTTCACGTTGATGGAAACGCTGGCAGCTGATCATTCCATCGCGCAGTTGGCCGAGATTCTGGCGGTTTCCAAAAGCGGCTTTTACGCCCATCGACGTAAAGCAGGCCGTCCGCGCCGCCAGCAGGACGAGCTCTTACACAAGCTGCTCAAAGCGCTTTTTTCCCAAAGTCGGCGAACGTACGGCAGCCCACGGCTCTGTGCCGCACTCCGCGCCCAAGGCTGGCGCTGCGGCAAGAACCGCGTGGCGCGTCTGCTGCGCGCGGCTGGCCTCTCGGCCCGGCAAAAGCGACGCTTCCGGCCCCAGACTACTCAGAGCATCCACTCCCTGCCCCTGACTCCCAATTGGCTGGCCAAAGTCCCCGCACCGGAGCGGCCCAACCAACTTTGGCAAAGCGACATCACTTACCTTCCCACTCATCAGGGATGGCTCTATCTCGCCGTCACTCTTGATGCCTGCAGCCGTAAAGTGGTCGGCTGGGCGACCAGCTCCACCCTTCACTCCACCTTGGTCACAGAAGCGCTCCAACGCGCCTGGCGCACGCGTCGCCCTGCGCCCGGTCTCTTGCACCATTCCGATCGCGGCAGCCAATACGCCAGCGCACCCTTCCGGGCCCAGCTCCATTGTCTCGGTGCCGTCTCCAGCATGAGCCGTCCAGCCAATTGTTACGACAACGCCCTGGTCGAGAGCTTCTTTGCCACTCTTAAAACCGAGTGCTTCGCCCAGCGCTCCCCAGTGAGCAAGCGCCAGACGCGCCTCCTCCTTTTCGATTACATCGAAACCTTCTACAACCGCCGCCGCTCTCACAGCGCTCTCGGCTACCTCTCCCCACTGGATTTTGAAAACCGTTTCCTCTAACCTCAACTTTTAACCAACAGTGCAGTCCACGTTTTCGAAGCAAGATCATTCGAACGAAGAGAGTGCAAGATAAAGTGAAAGTGTAGGTGCAAGAGGGCGCTGGCAGCGCGACCTGCACCGGCGCGGGATGGTGCGGTTGGCCCCGGAGTGCTCGCCCCTGCAACGTAACAGTTCTGTTACGGTAGAGTTCTTTTCCGCGACCGGTGGCTGTTCATCTTTGGCAACAAGGAGATCACCGCAAATCAAACCGCAGAAAGGAACTCACCTTATGTTCAGAATTGAAAACGTCGGAGAAAGCAATGGAGCCGGAGTGCTCGTGTCGTCGTTCGCGGCTTATGCCGCTGCAATAGTCCTGGGCCTTACCATGGCCTTCGGTCCGTCCACAGCCTCGGCTGCGGGACCGAATGGAAAACCGCCCACGCCTCAAAACTTCCGGGTGACGGCGAAAACGGCCTACACCGTTACCCTGGCGTGGAACGCAGCGCCCGCTAACTCAGGTGACTTTAATTACCATCTTTCGGGGACGGGGGTGACGGCGGTCGTCCTGCCCAGGACGGCCACAAGTCACACCTTCACCGCGCTCTCCCCGGGTAATCAGTATTGGTTTGGTATCTTCGCCCGGAATGCTGCCGGGAAGACATCGTCGAATGCTCACACGAACACCACCACCCTTCTCGATACGACGCCGCCCACGACCCCGCCGGTGGTCTCGGTGAACGAGGTGGGCTCGAACTACCTGGCTCTGTCCTGGACTGCTCCGCAGGATGACGGTCCTCATTTCACTTATGAGATCTCGGTGAATGGCAGCGTCCACGCGACGACCGGCAGAAACATCACTGCCACCGTCCTTCGGTTCCTCCAGCCGGCCACGCCCTACAGCATTACGGTTCGCGGGCGCGACGGGGGACACCATTGGTCGCCGTTTAGCAACCCCGTTTCCGTGACCACCCTGCCGCCCAGTCCCAACGACCACACTCCCCCGACCACGCCGACTAACGTGGACGCGGCCGATTATTCAAGCGGCGATACCGAATTCCAGATGTCGTGGACGCAATCCACCGACGACTTCGACCGGCAAGAGAATATCCGGTACGATGTTTATGTGAACGGTGTCCTCTCGGACATCCTCTTCGGTTCGAGTGTAATCAGCACCGTTTACGGTGAGTTCGGCGAAAACGTGATCGAGGTCTTCGCAACGGATACCGCCGGCAATAGATCGGCGCCGGCCACCGTCACGCTATTCCTCTAAGCGGTCCCAGGGACGCATCGCTTCAGTCACGGGTCAAAGGCGGCACGCCGCCCTTGGCCCGGACTAGCGGTGCCACGTTGGTTAAGGAAAGAATTAGTAACCTCAGGCCCATCTCTTTTTATGAAAAAGAACTCCGCGTCTCAATCAGCCTTCTCTAGTCTGCGCATTCTAGTTGGACTCTTTCTTGCCATGGTTGGCGTGTTTCTGGCGCTATTTGCCACGTCAGCCAACAGCCTCTATCGCGGCGCCAGCCCGGCCGGTTCTGGCGGGAGCATTTTGTTTAATCAGATCACCGGCAATACCTCGGGATCGGTGCCGGCACAGCGCTTTGTTCCACCGGGTCCCATAGACGCCGAAGCCGCCGACGATTTCGAAGTCTTCGATGCGCAAGGCTGGACGATTGGCCAGTTCAATTTCGAAGCGGGAGCGGCGAGCGAACCTATGGTGGACATTCGTGTGTATCCCGACGACAACGGCCAGCCGGGAGAGCCGGCCCTCTGCAGTTACAACGGGATTGGCACCGACTTGCACGGCGTCATCGGAGTCCGGCTACGGGTTCCGTTGCCGACACCATGTGTGCTCGGCCCGGGCCGCTACTGGGTGTCCCTCGTGCGGAGCGACGGTCCGGGGATGCAATGGGGCGCGGGAACGCCAAATCCGTTCCCACCCCCATTCGTCCTGGGGGCGCACGGTCATTGGCGTAATCCCGGTGACGGGTTCGAAACCGGGTGCACCGACTGGTCCGACATCACAACCTGCCTTGTGGAGGGGGAAAAAGGTCCAGTGCCGATTGGCGGTAAGGGTAGTACGGACCTCAAGTTCCAGATCTGTGGCGCCATCGGCGCGGACAGCAAGGTCGTCGGCTGTGGCGACGACATCGCGGCGATCAACCTGGCCACCACGCTGGCCGTAAACAACGGCGACCCGAACCTGTGCGGCACTGCAACGACGCTGGACGTGGACGCGGGCAACCTCATCAATGTTTGTCACACCATCACGAACACCGGCAACGCAACGCTCGGCTTCCACTGGTTACGCGACAACCTGAACACGCGGCGACTCTCGCGTGGGCAACCATTCCCCCCTTTGTCACCCGGGGAGAGTTTCCGCTTCAACCGGCTTATCACGGCAACCAGGTCGCAAATGATCACTGCGGAATCGCAAACGACGGACGTGCTGCCCTGGTATTTCGCCGTAGTTGAAGACTTCGAGTTCGTCGACATCTCCGCCACGGGCACTCCTCTCGGCCTGGACGACGACGGCTCGGCCAGTGTCACCATGCCGTTCCGATTCAATCTGTTCGGCGTGGAGGCCGATCAACTCTGTATCAACAACAACGGTTTCATGCTGTTGGATTGGTCCGAACCATGCAACGGCTTTTACGAGGACGCCGCGATTCCAAATGAGAACGTGCCGCTAGGGTCTGCCCAGATCGCGCCGTTTTGGGACGACCTATTCACCGGAGGGAATGTCTACTATGAGGCCATCGGTCAGGCGCCCAACCGTCGATTTATCGTTCAATGGCATCAGAAGAATCACTACAATAACGGACAAAGCGATCCGGGTAATGTCACCTTCCAGGCAATCCTAAACGAAACAACAAACGACGTTTCGTTCCAGTACCTTGATACGACTTTCGATAACCCGCAGCATCCGGAATGGGATCGTGCTGGCAGCGCTACGGTAGGTTTTCAAAGCTATGTTCGGGATAGTTTTGGCGGTGCCTTGCGCAGCCTTCCGTTCCATCAGCCCGTACTCGATCCCCAGTCAGGGCTAACCTGGCAGCCGACGGGATTCTTTCACGCCATAGCGGGCAGCACGGCGACGCTCAATGTCCGTGCTCCGGCCGTTGCGGTCAGTCCCGAGGCACTGGAAGCGGCGGTCGCACAGGGAGGCACGACCTCGGCGCCCTTAACGATAAGTAACGCAGGCACGCTCAATCTGCTGTGGCAGGCAGGCGAGTCGCCCTTGGGTAGCAGATCGCACTTCCCATCGGCCCAAGTTCCCTACCTTGCGGACCAGCAGGTGGATGCCGAGCTGGACTTATGGGCCTTCCCGCCGAGGGAGAAGTTAAAGCTAGGCTCCAAGGATGACCGACATGCCGGCAGCCAGCCCGATGGCTTCGCCACGAGCGCCTTTGCTATCCGGTTCGAGTTCAACGTGCCGCCCTTCCCTACTCTCTACCAGCGGCTCAACGACCTTACCAATCCGAGTAATACCGAGACGATCAGAGACTTGGTCGCGCGGGACATCCTGGCAGGGACATTCATCGGGGACGATTTCAGTCAACACTTCGCCATCGATGATTGTTGCGGGCATCTCCTCACCATCGATACCGCCACCGGTGAGCCGTCGATCAATATGGGCAGACTGCAGGGTTCACCCGAGATCCAGCGATGGTGGGGCATGACTTGGGACGCGACTACCAATACGCTTTATGCGGTTGGCGCGGATGACTTCTCGATTTTTGGGGACACTAACTGGTTCCTGGCTCGCATCGATAGGGGCCACGAAGCCGTGGCGACGATAATCGGGGGCCTTCTCGGCATTCCACAAGGCGTAGCGATTGTGGGTATCGCGGTGGATCCAATCGGTCGCATGTTCGGAGTCGATATCCTGGGTGATCGACTCTTCGCAATCGACAAGGTCACCGCTGAGGTGACAGCGATCGGATCACTCGGTTTTAACGCAAATGGCGCCCTCGGGCTCGACTTCGATGACGCCACGGGGACCCTTTACCTGACCAGCATCGACGACAGCAGCGGGATCAGCAATCTCTACACGATCGATACCGCGACCGGTCAGGCGAGCGTCGTTGGCCCATTGGTAAACGGAAACCAGCACGCGGCGCTGGCCATCGCTTCCGGGGCGCCTTGCGTACCACCCACCGAGGTCCCATGGCTGTCACTCAGCCCTGCTTCGGGCAGCATAGTCCCAGGCGACAGCGACGAGGTATCCGTGCTCATGGACGCGAGCGACCTCGCCGCCGGAACGCATCAGGCGAATGTATGTGTGGGCAGTAACGATCCATTGCGTCCTGTGGTTGGCGTGCCTGTTATCCTGACGGTGACCGGGGGCCCGCCGCCTACGCCGAGTCCTACCGCAACTCCAACCGCATCACCTACACCAACTGCTACACCCACGGTGACGCCAACAGCTACCGCTACCGCTACAGCTACTCCAACCGCTACACCTACCCCTAGTCAGTTGGGAAATATTTCGACGCGACTGCGCGTTGAAACCGGCGATAACATTCTGATTGGTGGCTTCATTGTCACCGGTACGCAACCCAAGAGAGTGATTCTGCGCGCCATCGGACCTTCGCTGCCTCTCTCCGGTGGGCTCGCTGATCCCATCCTCGAACTGCGTGACTCCTCCGGCGGTTTGATTGCGTCCAACGACAACTGGCGCAGCGATCAGGAGGCGGAGATCATTGCGACCATGATTCCGCCGAGCCACGATTTGGAATCGGCCATCGTTGCGACCCTGCCGGCAAACAGCTCCGCTTACACGGCGCTCGTGAGCGGTGTGAACAGCGGGACCGGCATTGCCTTGGTGGAAGCATATGACCTGGATCGAACGGTGGATTCCAAGCTGGCGAATATCAGCACGCGCGGCCTGGTCCAAACGGGTGATAACGTCCTGATCGGCGGATCGATCGTGCTGGGGCAAAATCCGCTCAGGGTGATCGTGCGTGCGATCGGCCCCTCGCTGCCAGTGCCGGGAGCGCTGGGAGATCCAACGCTAAGCCTGCACGACGGCAATGGCGCACTGATCGCTTCCAATGACAATTGGCAGAGCGATCAGCAAGCCGAGATCATCGCCACGGGCATACCGCCATCTCACGACCTGGAATCGGCCATAGTGCAAAATCTCGCGCCTGGCAGCTACACCGCGATTGTCCGCGGGGTAGACAGCACGACAGGAGTCGCGCTGGTTGAAGCCTACGGGCTGAACTAATCGAAGCCTTTAAGTAAGGCGGATCGAGAAACGGGCGGAGATCGGAGGCCGCGCCTGCGGCTAACAAAACTTCTTAATTGGCCCGGGGCCGCATTTGGTACGCAGGGTCGAGTTGAATCGCGCGCTGGAAATGCTTTTCAGCGAGTTCGTTCATCCCGATGTTTCGAAGCCGGAGGCCGAGCATCCAATGGTAGAGCGGATCGTTGGGCGTGAATTGGTCCGCCTGCTTTTCGTGCGCAAGTGCTTCCTCGACCTGGCCCATTGCTCGTTTGGCGCCCGCGAGTTCAATGCTGGTCAAGACCAGGCGCGCATTGCGCCGAATCGCGTCAGTCCAAACCGAGACGGCTTCTTCCTTGCGGCCTAGCTGCCAGAGTGCCTCACCCTTTTCCTGGCGGGCGAGAATCAGATCTTCCCGCTCCACCAAGGCCTCGTCGAGACTCATTAGCGCCTGTTCGTGACGGCCCAGACGACTCAAAATCGTCCCGCGATAATAAAGGCTCAGAGCTTTGCCCTGCCCCTTTTGGTAGCGAGCCGCTTTGCTCAGCAGGTCGATGGATCGCTCCGCCTCGCCCGTCAGGTACTCAAACCAGGCCAGCTTCGAGAGCGCCTCGGAGTTCACAAACAATCCGAAGTCCGAAGCCACCCGGAGATGCCTTTTTCCGTCGACGATTCCGTTCCGCTCGTCGAGGCCGAGCCAGGGACCAGGATTTGGCTGCGCCAGCGCCAGTTCGTCCGGAATCCGGATTTTTTGAAAGGCCCCGTCCCCTTGATATTCGTGCCAGCGAATCCACCCGCTGTGTGTGGCCAGGCCCAGCCACAAAATGGCAAAGGCCAGAAAACCCCAGCCCATTTTTTGAATCTTCCCTGACGACTTGAGAATGAGACGGTGGAAGAAAACGTCCCTGGTCGCGAACAATCTCCAGGTCTTGAGAGCCAGAAAGGTCGTGACCGCCGCGCACCCCAGCGCCATCAGGAACGGGACGTGTCCGTAGACACCGCGGAGGCCCAGGAAACTTCCCAGAAACACGACGGCTCCGAGAATTTCTTCGGGCCAGGTTAACGAGAAGTGCCTCTTAATCGCGTTCGACTTGGGAGCCAGGATCGTCGGCTTCCCAAAACCGAAATACAGCGCGTCGTTGGGGCAGACACTGATGCAATCCATGCATTTCATGCACCCTGGATCCACCACCATCTTGAACTCTCTCACCTCCGCGTGGACGAGGACGTTCGAGGTGCAGGTGGCGGTGCAGTGCCCGCATTGGTTGCAGGCGTCGGTTACCCGGATTTTCCCAGGTGAAAATTTGTCCGCGATCCCAAAAAATCCACCATAAGGGCACGCGTAGGTGCAGAAGCCTTTCTGTCCCAGGAAATAGACGGTCAGAAATCCACAGATGAAGAGAAAAGGAATGGCGACGGCGACGGAGGGAAATGTTTCCCAAAAGTTGGTCGTAACCAGATGGTTGGTGAATTTCGGGATAAGGGGCCCGGGGTCCGGGCTGGCAAAGAGCCGATACGCCGTGGGCCAGACGAACATATACAGGGCGGCGATGAGCGGGACATAGATCAGGAGCCTCGATCGAAACGGCTTCGGGGTGAGGCCAATTTTCTTCAAAATCCAACCGCAGAAATCCTGGAGGGCGAGAATGTGGCAGCCCCAGCCGCAGACGAAACGTCCGAAAATCATCGTTGCCAGGATCGCCAGGGTAAAAAAGATGAAGCCGGCGTTGATCGCTCCGCGCTGGATCGTGTGCATCGCCTCGGACGGCTCAATCGGCGAAATCGTTTTGCCCATGAGCCACCACTGAATGACGTGGGCCACCATGAGCAGGTTCAGGAGGAGCAGCGCGGCCGCGCGCCAGCGGCCGGCGGTCGATTTGCGAATGCCGCCGGCCATCGCCGGTCCAGTCTTGAGAACAGGGAATTGACCCAATCCCTGCTTTATCGCTTTTTGATCTTCACAACCCGTTTTCATGAACTTCCTTATCCGCGCTAAAACGCGGCCCAACTCATCTCAGCCCCGTGTCGGCGGGAGGCCTTCTTAACCGATATTTTCGAGTGGACTACTTTTCGGGGGGACGTATATATACCACCTCATCCGGCAGCCCGCGACACGCAACGCCGCTCCCACGTCGTAATTCCGCGGGCTCCTTTCGTAACTTTCAGGCGGTTAATAGTTGGAGGATCACGCAATGTTGAAGAAAATGTTCGGTTATTTGACGCTCCCTTTGCTTTTGCTTTTGGGCACGAGTTGGGAAAATTCTGAGGCGCAATTTTCGGCCAAGAGCCTGGACGGGCAGACCGGAACCCTCGAAAAGATGATCGTCGGGAGCGGAAACGTCTCGATGGATCTCGATCTCGACCGGCTCAAAGGGATCCGCTCCCCTGCTCAGGAATCGAAACGGGAGACCGTGCGTTTCGAAGTGGGCCCCAATTCTTTTTTCACCATCGTCGTTTTCAACAATCTCCTGCGCGGTCCCGCGCCGGGCACGATGGGATTGATCTGGGGAAATTCCACGACCCTTCCGGAACCGTTGAATGCGTCCGCCAACCAGCTCGTGATCGAAAAAATCTCTCCGAGCGAACAATTTGACCTGGTAGTCCGCGATGGGAAAACGGGCTTTGTCTTTTTTAACATTGAAGGAATTCTCTACGAGTACGATGCCGCCACGCGTTTGCTCAGTCTCAAGGACGGAAGGCTTCGGATTTCCCCAGAGCTGGCGAATCGGCTGGGCCGGGTCGCGGATGCTGGAGCGGTCGTCGGGCAAATTTCCATCGCCGCGACGATGTATCCGATCGAAGTGACCACCGTCCTAAACGGCGAACCGCAATCAGCGGTCCTGCCCCGAAGAAGCGAGGCGCCGAACGGCGCGTTTGTGCCAGGACCTGACGTCATCGTGGGAGAACTGCCTTCGCTGGAGCAATTTGGCGGCAGCGGCACCCAGGTTGGTTTGGCCCTGGGGACGACCTCCTGCAATAACGGAGACGTGGATCTGAATTGGTTTGCGATGCCCAATACCGACCATCCGGTCATTCCGCAAAACCTCTATCGAATGAGCGGCGGCGCCAGCAACAACGATCGCTTTGAACAAATTGGCCAATCCTGGTTGAAGCATGCCTTCACGGCGTTGACCGGGAATGCCTGCGGCTTCGGCTGCAACGGGGTGGGCGGCTCTCACCTTGGCTCCGGATGCTCCGACCCCTACAGCGCGGGCTTGAATGCCAGCCAGAACGGCCTGGGTTCGCGCGCCTTTGTAAATCCTTTCACTGGCTTCTATCCGGACACGGCGCGAAACCACTCAGGCCACAGTCACAACGGCACCTCACACCGAATTCTGGTTGAATCGGCCGACCTGAACGTCACGATGAACCCCGGCGCGACCTATTACGCCGAAGGTCATTACGTTACCCCGCACGAGTACGCCTGGTGCCAGGCCCACCCAGGCGAGTGCAACATGTACAACAACGTCTCCTACCGCCGTTTCGCGGTCGAGGGCACGGTCAATTTCACCTTTTCGCCCGTTGGCAGTACCGTGCGAACGGCCAATGCCGTCACGGCTTGGACGGGAGCGACCATCAATACGATCGAGCCCGTTCCCGGGACCGATGGCCGGGCCCATATCGCCTACAAGGTGACGGGCCCAGTCGCCGGCGTTTGGCATTATGAATACGCCGTCTATAACGAGAACCTCGATCGCAGCATCCAGTCCTTCAGTGTGCCTCTCGGTTGCGGCATCAACGTGAGCAACACCGGGTTTCACGCTCCGCTCAATCATCCTGGATTTGCCAATGACGGGACCCAGGGAAGCGCGGGATATAGCAACGCCCCCTGGACCTCGAATCAAACCGCCAATGCTCTGACCTGGAGCACGGAGACCCTTTTGCAAAACCCGAACGCGAACGCCATTCGCTGGGGCACCTTGTATAATTTCCGTTTTGACTCGAATCGTCCTCCGCAGGCGGCAAACGCGACCGTCGGTTTCTTCAAGACAGGGATTCCAATGACTGTGGCAATCCAGGGTCCTGCCCCGGATTCATGCACGGGCGCAACACCGACACCAACGCCGCCTGCGCCAACCCCAACGCCGACCCCACCGGCTCCGACGCCCAGTCCGACTCCCCCTGCGCCTACCCCCACGCCGAGTCCGCCCGCACCGACCCCAACCCCGACGCCGCCTGCGCCAACCCCGACACCCACCGCCACGCCGACTCCGGTTCCTCCGGCCCAGGCCGTCAATCTCTCGACCCGGATGCGAGTCCAGCCCGGTGACAACGTTGGCATCGGCGGCTTCATCATTAATGGGACGGGCCTGAAACACGTCCTTATCCGGGCCATTGGGCCTTCCCTGTCGCAGTTTGGCGTTCCCAACGTGCTGGCTGACCCGGTGCTCGAGCTGCACGGTCCGGGCTCGTTTGTCACAATCACGAACGATAACTGGCGACAGACCCAGGAGGCCGAGATTCAGGCTACCGGCATTCCGCCCTCGGATAATCTCGAAGCCGCGATCGATGCCACCCTGCCAGCCGGCGCGTATACCGCCATCGTGCGAGGTAACGGCAATGGGACCGGTGTCTCCTTGATTGAGGTCTACGACCTGGAGACGTCACCGTCATCGAAACTGGATAACATTAGCACGCGCGCCTTCATCAGTACGGGCGACAACATTGTGATCGCCGGCTTCATGCTGGGCCAGGGCGGCACCGACAAAGTCGTCCTCCGCGGCATTGGCCCCAGCCTCACGAATTCAGGTGTGCCGAACGCGCTGGCCGATCCAACGCTCGAGCTGCACGACGGAAACGGAACGCTGCTCGTCGCGAATAACGACTGGCAGGACGACCCGTTCCAAGCCTCGGAACTGACGTTCCTCGGTCTGGCCCCGACCAATACTCTCGAGTCCGCCGTCGTGGCGAACCTGCCGCCGGGTCTCTACACGGCGCTGCTCGCCGGGCAGAACAACGGGAGTGGTATCGGCCTGGTCGAGGTTTACGACGGCGTGGCGCAATAGCGAGACGGCTTTTTTGCGCGGTCAGGCTGATCTGCCTGCGTCCGTTGCCGGCTGGTGAAGGGCCGAAGCGGGCACGGCCTCATCGCGCTGGTCGCTCACCGGCAACGCCAGAAATGCGGCGAATATTTCCAGGGAGCGGGTCGGAATCGTGGCGACCACACTGGTAAAGTCGTGATCGTAATGCGCTTCGCGGACAGTTCCCTCGCGATGCAACCGGGCGAGCAGATCCGCTCGCGCGCTGGGCAAACGCAGTTCCACCGTCATCGAGCCTCTCGCCACGAATTCGGAAATGCGCTCCACCAGTTCGTCCATTCCCTCGCCAGTGAGCGCTGAGACAGAAACCGCGTCGGGAAAATGCCGGCGCAACGCGAAAAGCGCGGAAGGATCGCTGACCTTGTCCACCTTGTTGAAGACCACGAGCATTTGTTTGGTGTCGGCGCCGAGATCGGCCAGGACGCTCATGGTCGTGTTGTAGAACTCCATCACCTCCGGCTGGGAAGCGTCGAGGACGTGGATCAGGAAATCCGCGATCGCGGCTTCCTCGAGCGTGGCGTTGAACGCTTCGACGAGCTGATGCGGAAGCTTCCTCACGAAACCGACGGTGTCGGTCAGCAACAATGGCTGCTTGTTCGGCAGCGCGATTTTCCGCGTGGTGGTGTCGAGCGTCGCGAAGAGCTTGTTTTCGATGAAAACGTCGGCGCCCGTGAGCCGGCGCAGGAGCGAAGACTTGCCCACATTGGTGTAGCCCACGATTGCCGCGTTTGGCACCGGAGCGCGCTTGCGATCTTTGCGCTGGGTCGCGCGAGCGCGGCGCACCGTTTCCAGCTCGCGCTTGAGCCGGTCGATCTGCAACCGGATTTTCCGCTTGTCCTGCTCCAGCTGGCTTTCGCCTTCGCCCTTCGCGCCGATTCCGCCGCCCTGCTGGCCGAGGTGACTCCACGCCCGCGTCAGCCGCGGCAGCGAATATTCCATCCGCGCGAGATCCACCTGGATCCGGGCTTCCCGCGTTTGCGCTCGCGCGCCAAAGATGTCGAGAATGATTTCCTGCCGATCCGCCACGGTCATCCCGGCCAGCTCCTCCCAATTGCGCTGCTGCGAAGGACTCAGCTCGTTGTCGAAAACAAGAACATCGCATTCGAGCTTCTTCGCGAGATCGACGATCTCCTGCGCCTTTCCCGAGCCGATCAGATAGCGCGGGTGCTGCTCGCGATGATGCACCAGCATCCGCTCGATCACCGGAAGGCCGAGCGTGTCCACGAGTTCTTCCAACTCCTCGAGCAGACTCTGCGCGTCGGCCTTTTTGTCCGCGCCGATATACGCCCCGATTAGGAGTGCGCGCTCCACCATCTTGTCCTTCGCTTTGATCTCAAACATCCGACCGATAACCTAGCACGGATCGTTCGAGCCGGGCAGGCAGGGCCGGTTCACGCGCCGCCGCCGAAGCGCTTTGGAGCGCCGGAGGCGCGAAGGAGTTTAGCCCGGAGTGCAGCGGAGCGGAACTCCGGGGGAATCGACAGAAAGGAATTCCAAACCCCGAATGGGGGGACGGACATCGTCGCAAAGTTGCGGCGTCCTCTGCTGCGGTCAGATCGCTCTCGTCTGAATATCAATCTCGGACTTGAGGGTGCGATGGACCGGACACTTGTCCGCGATTTCGAGCAGCCTTTTCTGTTGTTCCGCGTCGAGGTCGCCGACGAAATGAATCTCGCGCTCGATCCGGTCGATCTTGCCTTCCTTCGTTTCGCAATCTCGGCAATCCGCGGCGTGAATCTTCGAATGACGAAGATTAACCGTCACACTTTCGAGCGGCCACTTCTTGAGTCTCGCGTACATCGCCACCGTCATCGATGTGCAAGAACCGAGCGCCGCGAGCAGCAGATCGTACGGCGAAGGCCCCGTATCTTTTCCACCCACCTCGATCGGTTCATCCGCGGTCAACCGATGTGGACCGACAACGATCTCCTGCGCGAATCCCCCCGCGTCGCCGCGGACAATTACATCTGTTGCAGTCATATCCGCATATTACCTTCGTCGTGACCGGCCGCCAGTCGCTGTCCGTCCAAGCCGCCGCCCAAGGGCGACTATTTGGAAGTCAGAGGAAGTGTGCCCGATGTTTCGCGGCGTGCGGTCGCCCCGCCTTCGGGCCATTGGGCCACCAAGCGCCAGAAATAGACGCCGGGTTTTTCGACGCGAAGTTCGGCGGCGTGCAGTCCTCCAAGATGCGGCTTCCGGGAATCCTTCGGCACAGGTTTGAGAGGGATCGTGGCCACCCGTTTGGAAGGTCTAGCGGGGGAAACCGCGGCTGTTTTACCGCCTCTCTCATCATCCTCTTCGCTCTTGGAAGCTGGAGCCTCGGAACGATAAAGCTCGACCGCGAGTTTCGCTCGGGGCAGCGGTTTGCCGCGACGAACGACCCTGGCCTCGATAATGGGCCGTTGCGGGTTGCGTTGGTCAAGATTCACGGCAAGGACGGTGTCGGATTTGCCTACGGCAAGGAGATTGGCCTCGGCTTTCGCTCTGGTTTCGATAACCAGGGTCCAGACGCCCTTTGAGAATTTCTTGCCTTGGATGGCAATGGGCAGGTTTACGCGAACCAATTCGTAAGTCTTGCCGCGGACACGGCGCCAGCCGGGTCCTTGGGCGGCTGCCGGAATACGCGTCAGACCGTCAGGCCCGATAACATGCACCCGCACTCCGTCCGGCGTTGCGGAAAGAAAGTTCGCCGCGAAAGTGAGATTCTTGTCTTCCCCGGTGACGGTAACTTTGATTTCGGCCTTGCCTCGCGCCGGCAGGGAGAGGCGTGGATCAATGAGCAACGAGGAATCCACCGCGGAGGAGGCGATGGTGATGAAATGCTTCTGCAAGGCCAGCGGATCCATGTCCTGCTCGTTGACGTGGACGCCCCCGGAGTCGGCGGCGACTTGGGAAAGGATGGCGTCATCCACATCGGTGCCGAATCCGATGCTGAAGAATTTCAGATCGTTGTCCACCACGGGGTCGTGGATGTCCAACAAGTTGGAACCCACCGGGCGGTTGTGTTTGCCGTCGGAAAACAGGACGATGGTTTGGCGCGGATTAGGGTTCGCGGCGGTGGTCAGTTGAGCGATGGCTTCGTTGATCCCCGCGATGATGTTAGTGAAGCCGCCTGCGCTGATGTCAGCAATGGCGGCGTGGGCGTTGGGGCGCGAAGCGGCTGTCAAAGGCTGGAGGTCAAAGGGCGCAGGGAAAGGCACGAGGTTCTCGGCGAATTGCACAAGGCCAACTTTGTGGCCCGCATCCAACTCGAGAAAATCGATGAATTCGTTCGCCGCATTCTGGAGAGCCTCGATTTTGGTCACGCCGGGATGGCCGGACCCGCCGCCCATCGAGCCGCTTCGGTCCATGACCAACATCACGTCGATGTTTTGCGCGCCGAGAACAAAATCGATGCCGCTCTTGGTTTGCCCCGCGGTGACGGTGACTTTTTGGGCGCCGCTTAGGTTGGGAAAGCCGGTGCCCGCAGAGACAAAGTCATCATAGGCCTCGGAGTTGAAGGCCGGCACGGCGCCGCCGCCGATCGCGGTGCGATTGTAACGGCCGCCCGTTGGATCGTCGAGCGCGGCGCTGGGAACTCCGTTGAGCCAGGGTTGAATGGCGATGAAATAATTTCCGGGAGGCAGACCCGGAATGATGTAGGAGCCGGCAGTGACCGCGAGGTTGGCGTCGTTGGCCGCTGTCGTATAAACCTCCACCAGCGGGACGGTGGGAGCGGCGGCGTCAAACGCCCAGGCGCGAATGCCGCTCACCGGTGTGCCGTCGAGTTGAGTAACCTGGCCGCTCACGGCGCCCGTGGTGAAAGCTGCGCTGCCCGTGGGCCAAAAGCCGGCGCCCGGATAGAGCCGGCTGATTGAGACGCGATCGTCCAACTCCACGGTCCGGATGTTGGTCTCGGTGGTGGCGTTGGCCGTCGAGGTGGAGGGAAACATCGTGGGCCGCGTCGAGGAGTCGGGCGTTTGCAGACTCACGTGGCAGAGCCCGAGGCAGTGGCCGAATTCATGAACGGCGATGGATTGAATGTCCGCGACGCTGGCCACGCTGGCTGGGACGGTCTCGTAGTCGAAGTTCACCGCGTTGAAGGACAAATCGGAGTCCACGATGGTGCCGGTGCGGAGGGTCGACCCGTCGGGATAGATGATGGAATCGAGCGTGATTCCTCCCACCAGGTTGGAGCGGTTGGCGGCGGTCACTACGACATCGGCTCCGGCGTAGGCGACATTGATGCCGCGGGCGATGACGGTGGGCGACCCGGCAAAATCAGAGTCGTCGGACCAGGTAATGATATTTATCCCATCAGCGCCGGAAGTTCCGGTGGGGGTTTCTGGATCGAAGACGTTGGAGAGGGTCGCGGTGCCTACTCCGGTCCATTGCGTAAGGGCCGTGGTCAGTTGGGCCTGCGCGTCCGCGTTGGATACGTCAGGAGTGCCGGCGACGACATTTTGGTTATTGACCACGCCGGCGTTGTGAAGCCGCCAATGCAGCGGGAATGCGCCAGGGACCCAAAATCGCCCGTAAAGCAAACCATCGGGCCCGTTTGTTTCAAAGTCGTCCGCAGCCTGCGCCGGTAGTGCGGCGAACGCCGCCAGGAGCCACACCGCCAACAGGGCGGGAGAGATGCGGAATCGAGTTTTCATGGTCGCGTGGAAGGGGGAACAACTGGGTTTGCCTGGACGAAAAGCATTCCGCGCCTGACTGACATCGCCCGGGTCACTTCACCGCCTCGGCTACCTGCTTGAGATAAGCGCGCAGCCTCCGGTTGTTCTTCAAGCGCGTTTCTTTTTCTTTGGGCGCGATCAGGCGCACCCGGCCATCCTCTTGGGCGATACGCAAGCCGGGGACAATCGCTTTCGGGTCATGCTCCTGAAGAAAGAGCAACACGATCTCCCCGGTTTGGAGGGTGGGTTCATGGCCGTAATCCATGGCCGTCGTGCCCACGGTGCCGCCCAGATAACCTACTTCCAGCGGCCGGCCGGGCGTGGCCTCGCCTTTGAAGACTTCGAGCGGATCGACCTTCGCCACCGTGACGATTTTTTTGCCAACCCATTTCGACTCCTGGGAAAGCACCTTGCCGACAATTACGCGCGAGGAAGCCTTGGCCAGCCGTTGCAACGAAGCCTGCCCCGCACCGCTCGATTCTTTCGCGGCATCTTCAATCGCGCTCGCGCGCTGAGCGGCGCCGGGCGCCAAGAAAAGCAAGGCCATCCCGATCGCGACCGGCGAGAGGTGCTTCCTCATGGAAGTTTGGAGCTGCAAGTATTTGGACTTTTGCCCCGCTCCATCTCTGCGCCGCGGCGGAATCCGAATCGATGGTCTGATCATGGCGAGGGGAGTGGTCGTTGGGGACGATTCTATCCTTCCGTTCGAAGCTGCCGCATAGTACTAAGACGTGGCGTCACTGGCAATAACAGTTTGCGGTCGGTGTCATTTCGAAAGATCGAGGAAGTGTGCCCGAGGTTTCGCGGCGTACGGTCGCCGTGAACGCCGCGCCGCTGGCAACCACAATCCTACATGGGCTCGAACGGAGCCGTCCCATTGATTGCACTCTGTAGCTCTTTCACCTGATCGTCGAAGGCCGTGATGCTGCGCGGGAAAACGTAACTCGGATCTCGGGTTTGCCGAATTCGCTCCCATAACCTTAGCCTGAGAGCTTTCGCGAAAGGGACCCTTGGAAATCCAAGACTTGCCCCATCTCCCTTGCTGGTAAAGGCCACTCCGAATTCCGCTTCGGCAGGCGTGTGCACACTCACAAAGGAGCTGGCCCAAAAATTAGCTGAGCCGATGACAATAAATTCATCATCGAATATCCACGTCTTGGAGTGGACGAACATCATGTTCGCCCGGACCTGGAGCAGGACCGGTGGATTACTGGCGTTCCGCAATGTTCGAACGACCGGGTCTCTGTTTTTCTTAAACGGGTCGTTCGGCGGGAAGTTAGGGCCTATGATCACGACCTTGATGCCCCGGGCGATCGCCTCTTTCATCAATCGCTCGAGAGTGTCAGGGACATTAGGCACATCGCCGCGCTGCCGGGGGACAGAGCCTCCCGCCGGATTGGATCGAGTTGGCGCCGACCCCATTGACCACAGAAATTGCTCCTCGAGATAGATCGATTTCTGGGCTGAGGCGATCGCGCCGCAGATTAGCGCGTAGTAGGTGTGATCCCCGTCTTTCGCATAGGTGCGCTTCCAGTTCGTGGTATCGGCGGGAAAGGGCGGATAGGTTCGAATAAACTGCACTTTATAGCTGTCATCTTTCTTACTCGCACCCAGCGGCGTTGCCGTCGCAGACACGTCGCCCAGCGGAGGCTTCAAAGATTCCCAGCGCTCTTCCAGTGTCTTTCGGCCAAGGCTGGCGCCAACTCCGATGATTTCAGCCTGGACATCAAACCATTGATTAACTCGTGCCGTGATAACATCCATGCCGCCTACAAACAGGTGCGTTGTCGACTGGAGCTTGATGAAGACAGCCTTTTGATGGTGGAGGGCGGTGGTGCCAGGTGGCAACTGCCTGTCAATAACGGCATCCAGATTCTTTGCGACCGCATTGCCCACTTGGAGATTGTTATCACTATGATCGTGCTTCGGTGTCGATAGAAGCCGCACCCTGGCTCCGCGCCCACGGGCCGCTTCCAGGAATAAGAGCGCGGATTTTCTGTCCTTGAGGATTTCCTCCAGCCCAAACCCCCAGCCCACAACGAATATCTCGTCATTGGTTTTGGCTTGGGCAAAGAGGTCTGCGAGGCGAGCATAATAGTCCGCGTAGCTGACATACACGCGAAGGTCGGGCGTGCTGGTTGTGGCGAAGCACCACTCATCGGTGGACCCCGGCACTCCGAGGGGCAGAAACCAGTCAGCCATTTGGAAGTCGAGCCGTGGAAGGTCCGGTCACTTCGATAAGACAATTAGGTTGAGCGGCGAGAGAGGTTCGATCACGGAACAGGCGCTGGATCTTTCAGGCGGCCGGTCTTTGGATCGTATTCCACCACGACGGGCACGACTTGGTCGGTGGGCAGGATTTCCACCCATTGGTCATAGGTCTGAAAGTTTTCCGAGCCATTGGGATCATCCTGGGCGGTGAGCGGACGGGCCTGGAAACCACCGGTCAGCGGATTGAAACCGTGCTCCCAGACTCGGTCCACCGGTGTGGCGGTGACCGTGCTATCAGGATCGTGAGGGAGCTTCGGATCGGAAAGATCGAAGGCCTTGGTCGTGAGCTCTTCGGCGTGTTTCTTCGTTACGGACTCGGCCAGGAAGTCGAGCACTTTTACGAGCGTTTGGCCGTTGAGCGGCTTGCCTTTGTCGTCGGTGCCTTCGCCCGCATAGAGGTCGTTCGGGCCGATGCCATTAAAGCCTTCCACGTGCTTGAGCCAGTTCAAAGCTGCCTTTTCCTTGCCGGGGCGGATGGGCATTACGGCCTTGACCCAAGGAGCGTTGAGAAAAGCGTTGCGCAGATTGTCGCCATCGAGCTGAAGGACCCAGCCCAGCGAGCTGCCCAGCTTCGCCGGCGCGGAATCTTCGGTGAGATAATAATGGTCGTGAACGTCATTCGGGGGTTCCCAGCCGACTTGATTGGCCACGGAAACCGGGCCGGGCTGAGATGATCCCTTTGGTTTTCCGCCAAAACTCTGCACCGCGCGCGCGTGCCGCGGCTTCCACCACTCGGGGGCGACAAAGTAAAGCATCTTCTCCACGTCGAAGATCGAGTTGATCAACTCTGAGAGCACATGCCGCGCGGCCAGCGTGTCCGGCGTCTCGGGGACGGCGTCCTTGCTCCCATAACCTTTCGGAAGGAGCATCTCCTGGATGAGATGGCGATAAATGGTGATGCGTTCCTCCTCGCGCAGCTCGTTCGCGGGGCGCGGGCTGACCTTGCTGGCCAGCGTGATGCGCTCTTTCACCGCCTTGTTGTAGGCCTCTTCCTGCAAACGCATCTTGGCGTTCGAAAATTCCTTCAGCTTCTTGTTGTATTCCGCGATCAGATCGGTTTGCGAGGGCGGAGTCCAGGTGGCGGTGATCTGGAGTTTTACGGCCGGTTGGTCGGCAAAATTCACCTGGTCGAGCGAGACGCGGACTTTGCCGGGATCGTTCAAAGCTGTGATGCGCGGCACGCAGATATCGCTGTGCAAGGAAGTGACTTGGAGTGAGGTTTTGTCGAGCGCATAGCCGAGGCCGCCGGACTCGAGCTGGAAGTCGCGCTCCCACACGATCAGGTCGTTGTGATTGAATCCGCTCTCCTGGTCATCGCCCTGGTAAAAAATCACATCCATTTCATCGCTCCCCGAAACGTTCTCGTAGGGAAAATCGATGACATACGGCTTGGTCACGGTGTCCAGCTTGGCCGGCGCCTCCGGATGCGGGATGTTGTCCAGGTCTGCTGGCTGGGCGATGTGGACGAGTTTGGCGAGATCGAGCGTGTCGCCGGGCTTATCTACAAACGTCTGCCAACAGAGGTAGGTGCCAACGTCCTGCACTTGCACGGCTACCTGTCGCATCTTCCGCCGCAGCTCATAGTTCTGCAGTTTGTCGGGGGAAGGATTCTGGATGACGTAGCGCTTGCTGGTGGTGTCGGTCGATTCGGTGACGGTCTTGAAGGTACTCTTGTAGTTCGTCTTGATCTCCGTCGAGAGCTTTGTGCTTTGCTTGCGCATGTGTTTGTGCGACGTCTCGCGCGCCTGCTTCTGCGTATTATTCAAGTCGAAGTTAGATGAAGCCGTGATGCCCGCATAGCTGGCGGTGACGCTCGCGCCGAACTTGATGTCCTGCTGATTGTCCTGCTTCACCGCGTCGGCCAACTCATCTTCATCAGTCGTGGACAGCTCGCTCTTCTTCACACTCTCGATGGACTGCTCAAAGGTCTTTTCCACTATCACTTTGCGCGTGCTGACCTCGATCAACTCCAAAGTTGTGCCGGGGCTGAGCCACACATGGCCCACCGGGCTGCCGAGAAAGGTGTCCAGTTCGAAGAAATATTGCCGAAACAAATGCACGATGCCGATGGGCGAGAGCGCCACGCGATCGAGATCGAAGTTTGGGTCCAGGCTGTCCAGGGGATTATCCGGGGACGGCACGAACTGTGCCAGGGGACTTCGGTTCGCGAACCCGCGCCAGAAGCCCTCACGCGCTTGCTTCCAATCCCTCGGAAAGAGCAGATTGCGGAGCGCATCGAACTGCTTTGCATCCTTCAATTGCATTAGCGTGGCCGCCAGCCCCGCCTCATACGCCATCACGGCCTTTCCATCCTCCGTGGTGAAAGAGACAGAGACGGGTGCTCCTGTTGCTGTGATGCCCGGCTTAGGCTGGAGTGCCTTTCGAATCCGCTGATTCAGCGCGCCGGCGACATCGGTCTGGAGCAGCTTCGTCATTGCGGGTAACTCCAGGAGTTTCGCCAGCTCCGCATCCGAAACTTGCGCCGCCTGCTCATGCCACCGGCTCTCTGCCGCCGTCTGCAGGGCAGTCACCACGAGACTGCGGCTGCCCACGATCTCCGGCAAGGGCCTGCCGGGATCGAAACTGAGAACCTGAATTTCGTGGCTGGGCTGGTAGGTCACCTTCGTAGCGAAGCCTTCGGCCATGCGCTCGACGAAGTGAAGCGGATCCATCGCGTAACCTCTGGAGAAACGCCGCATTTGACGTTTCGACTTCCAGCCCAGCAGAGGTTGATAGACACCGAAGAGCTCACTGGAGTAGGGCAACACGCCCTTGTAGTCCTGGAATTTAAAAGAAGCTTTGGGGGCAGACATGGGGTGATTTCCGTTTGGAGGTGAATGGGGGATCTGGGGAGATTGGCGCGTTCAGACAACTTTTGGCGCTGGGGGGCGTCGAGAAATTTGCTTTTGCGCTACGGCGCGGCTTAGGAGAACTCCTTCCAACCGCGAGTCTAAGGTGCACCTAAGAAGAGGGGTCAAGCATTTTTTCTCCACAGCTGAATCCGGCAAAGCCATCCGTTGCGCACGGGGCCAGCGCAAGTCTGTGAATCTGACTTGTCCGTATCGCCTACCTCGACCAGCCGCCAGTGGGGTGGCAGGCAGTCTGAGCAGCTATTCCGTTCGCAGCGCGACCATCGGATTCACGCGGGTGGCGCGGCGGGCGGGGATAAAACACGAGGCCGCGGCGACCAGGGTGAGGAGGCCGGAAACGGCCAGGTATATGAACGGGTCGAGCGGCTCCACTTTGAACAGGATGTTTTGCAGCGCCGCGGCCGCGACTACGCCGAGCAGCAAAGCGGCGCCGCCGGCGCCCAGAACGAGACCGATCACGAGCTGCCACGCTCCCTGTTGCATGACCATCCGGAAAATCCGCTTCGCGTCCGCGCCCAAGGCCATCCGGATGCCGAATTCCTGGGTGCGCTGGTTCACCGAAAAGCTCATCACGCCGTAGAGCCCGACGGCGGACAACAGGAAGGCAACGGCCCCAAAAATGGTAAACAGCGTGGCCGTAAGCCGGGGGACGCCGAGAATTTCGTCGTGCAACCGCGCGGGTGTTCCGGCGAAATAGGTCGGCAGGTTGGAATCCAATTCGGCAATCGCTTTGCCGAGGACCGGCCCCATGTTGGCCGCGTTCTGGCCGCCGCGTGGACGCACCACAATGGTGCAGAACTGCGCGGCTGGCGACGCCGCCAGCAACGGAACATAAAAGCCAACGCTGTCCCGCTCCCCATTGAAGGGCCCCTGCATCAGCATGTCGGGCGCAACTCCAACAATATTGCGCCACGGCTCCGGTTTGGCCGGATTGAAACGCCGCACCTGGTGGCCGAGCGCGCTCTGGTTGCCAAAATATTTTCGGGCGAAACTCGCATTCACGATCGCGACCGGCTGTTTCGCATCGGAATCTTCGATCGTGAAATCGCGGCCCTCGAGCAGCTTCAGGCCCAGCGTCGTGAAATAACCATCAGAGACCGACTCCGAGTTGCCGCGCGGCCGATCGCGATCGGTCACGTAGGTCTGGCCGTCGACTTCGTATTGCCCAAAGTTCGCGAACGTCATGCGGAAACGGTCGGTCATGGCGGCGTTGTCGAACGCGGGATTGGCGCGAAGCGTGTGCAAGGCGCGAACAAAGAACTGGTGTTTCGCGTCGTCCGTCGGGTAATCGCCTTCCATCAATCCCATCCGGGCGCTGTAGAGCGCGTGCTCGTCATAGCCGTAATTCTGCGAGGTTTGGTTCCGAATCGACTTGATCTGCAACGTCGCGCCGATCAGCAACGCCGCCGTGAGCGCGATCTGGCCGATAACAAGGACGCGCGTGATCACGTTCACCAGGCGGCTGCTATTACCGCGCCCGCCTTCTTTCATCATTTCCGCGGCGTTGCCCCGGGCGCTCAAGATCGCCGGAACGAGACCGGACAAGATCGTCGCGAGCACGGCGATACCGAGAGTAAACACGAGGACTTTGCCATCAATCGTGAACTGGACCCAGTAGGGCAACGGGAATGGCAGGGCGTTCGTCGCCCGGATAAGCAAGCCGACGCTCCACTGCGCGAACAACACGCCGACGAACGCTCCCATGGCGGCGAGGAGGAAGCTTTCCGTCATCATCTGCCGGACCAGGCGCCAGCGGGTGGCTCCGAGCGCCCCGCGGATCGCCAGTTCCTTGGCGCGCAGCGCGGCGCGACCGAACTGCATGTTCATCACGTTCACGCACGCGATCACCAAAACGAGAAGGACCGCGCCGAGCATCGCGTAAATGGTCTGGCGCAGTTGCGGACCGGTAAATGAATTCAGCAACGGTTGCACGCTGGCGGACGTAAGCTGCTCATTCGTTTTCGGATTGTCTTTTGCGAGACGTTTCGCCAGCGCGGAAAATTCCGCGTTCACTTGGTCGAACGAAACTCCCTCCTTTAACCGGCCCATCACCGCGGGGGCCGCGCCCGCGGCCAGCGGGTCTTCGCGAGGCCGGAGCGGAAACTCGTTGTAGAGCGGCACCCACAATTGCTCCGAGATCGGGAACTTAAAGTTTTCGGGCATAACGCCGATGATCGTAGCAGCCTTGCCGTTTATTCGGACTGATTGTCCGACGATGTTCGAGTCGCCGCCGAAATCGCGTTTCCAGATTTCGTAGCCGAGAATCGTCGTTTTCTCCGCGCCAGGCTTATTGTCTTCCGCCGTGAAATCGCGGCCCATGATCGGCGACACGCCCACGATCCGGAAAAAATCCTCGGTCACGTACCCTCCGGTGTAGCGCTGCGGGTTGTTCTTGTAGGTAACGTTGATGGTCGATCCGTTCAGATAACCGGCCATCAAGGCGAAGGACCGCTGGCCGGCTTTCAGGTCTTCATAGTCCTGGGCGGCCGGGATGTTGCCGTTGCCAAAGTTGTTTTGCTGTGGCGTCCCCTGCGGATCGATCAGGCCCACGCTCGCGAGTTGTTCCGGGTGCGCGAAGGAAAATCCGCGCAGAACAAAGGCGTTCACGATGGTGAACTGGGTGGTGACCCCGGCGATGCCGAGTGCGAGAACCAGCACGGCCAGCAAACAAAACGTTTTTTCCTTGAAGAGAATGCGCAAACCGACGCGGACATCTTGGCGAAAGGTATCGAGGATCATAAGCAGGAGTCAGGGTTCAGAGTTCAGGATTCAGACGGGAAAGATGGAGAGGTGGCGACGCGCACTCGAAAATGAGATGCGCCATGGGGCTGGATTGGATTCAAAAAGGTGAACGCGAATCGCGCGGACCGGTTCTTCACGATAAAAAGACGCCGCCACTCGGGCCTTTTGTCTGACGGGACAAAGGCTCAGGTGCAGCCACGGCCTTGCCTCCTGCGCGCCAAAGCCGCTTCCAGCCGCCGTTAGCGCTTTGGCGGAGGAGGCTCGGCGGCGGTGCGTGGACCGTGCCGTCCAACCCCTTGGCAGGGCGTGGCAACGATGATGTAAACGCAACGGAGTTCCTGGACTGCGTTGCCGATTTACGAGCGCTGAGGCGTATCCGTGGAAAGCACGACCGACGTGGTGTGGATCACGTTGCCCTTGGGCAACGCGATTGGCTGTTGCACCATGTGCCAGATCGAAAACAACGCGGTGAGCGTAAAGACGAAATAAGCAACGCCTTCAAACATACTGCGTTCCTTGTCTTCAGAACGAACGAGTAACGCGTAGGTCGATTCGAAACCTTCGGCGGAGAGAGTATTCTGTTTCATATAATTAATGGGTTGACGATGAACCCTTATGCAAAGGCCGTGCCAGACAGGCAGTGGCAGTTATAAGACTTTGGAGTTGAGCATGTTATGCAATCCGTCCTTAAGAAATGCGTGGCGGTTCCGTTTCGCGCTCGGGATTCGCGGTTCCGAATTTGGGATGAATTTCACGCGAAAAATCGCGCGGCGTTTGGACGAGTCGCTCGATGAAGGCCAAGCCCACCGCGAAGCCGCCTCGATCAATTATTCCGCAATCTCTTCTTGTCTGCGCTTCCGTTGCGGTTGAACTGTTTAGCCCAATCACCATGAAATTTAACTCTAAGAACATCTTTGTTTTCGGGACGCTACTTCTGGCAACGATCGCCACCTCACGGGCCGATCTTGAGTTGCCTGACGTCAGCCAGCTCGCGGTCAACAAACAGCGCATCGGGCTGACCGACATTACGATCACGTATCACCGCCCTCTGGTGAACGGTCGCAAGATCTGGGGCGGGGTCGTTCCGCTCGGAGAAGTCTGGCGCGCCGGCGCGAACGAAAACACCACGATCAAATTCAGCGACGCGGTTTCGGTGGAAGGACAGCCGCTCGCCAAGGGAACCTACGGCCTGCACATGATCCCGACGGCGGATTCGTGGACGGTGATTTTCTCGAAGATGTCGAGCGCGTGGGGCAGCTACACCTACAAACAGGAGGAAGATGCGCTCCGCGTAAACGTGAAGCCGCTCCCAGGCGAGATGGAAGAGGCACTCGAATTCGCGTTCGAAGACCTGACACCGGACACGGCCAAAATAACGCTGAGGTGGGAGAAAATCGTCGTGCCGTTCAAGGTCGCGATTGATGTGGAGGCAACCGTGGCCAACATCCGCAATCAAATGCGCGGGCGTTCCCAGTACGAATGGGATGCCCTCAACGACGCCGCGCAGTTCTGCCTGAACAGGAAGATCAACCTGGATGAGGCGTTGAAGTGGGCCGACGCGTCGATCCAAAACGAGGAGCGGTTCGAAAACCTGACCACCAAAGCCGATCTGCTCAAGGCGATGAACAAGCCCGATGAGGCCAAAAAAATCTGGGACCAGGCGCTCGCGAAGGCGACGGCAGTGCGGCTCTATTCCCACGCGCGCCAGCTTCAATCCGAGAAAAAAGGCGCTGAAGCGATGGAGATTCTCAAGGTTGTGGTGCAACGCTTCCCCGACACCGTTTTCGGACACCTGGCGAATGCCCGGATCAAGTCCGCGGCCGGCGATTTTGCCGGGGCTGCGGAGGACGCGAAGAAGGCGCAAGCAGCCGCTCTGAGCGATCAGCAAAAGAAGAACATTAAAGCGCTGATCGATCGGCTCGAGGCGAAACAAGACATCAACAAATAATCCGCGAATCGCTCCCAAGCATGGCGGCCACGACGGCCGGCCGCTTTCGCGATTACCTTTGATGTCTTTTTTGTGAGCCGATTGATGATCTGGAAAATGGCGGCGATGTCTCTCGTGGCGAGCGTTGCTTTGCATTCCGGCCGGGCCGCCGATGCGCCGGCGCCGGCGTTCCCGCCGCCGATGAACGCGGCGGAGATCCAGCTCGCGCTCCAGAAATTGAATGTGCTCGGGCGCGTCCTCTACATCGCCGCGCACCCCGACGACGAAAACACGAACCTGATGGCGTTGTGGGCGAACGGCTCGCTCTATGAAACCGCGTATCTTTGCGTCACCCGCGGCGACGGCGGCCAGAATTTGATTGGCCCGGAACTGGGAGAAAAGCTCGGAGTCATCCGGACGCACGAGCTCCTGGCCGCGCGCCGCCTCGATCATGGCCGGCAATTCTTCACCCGCGCGGTCGATTTCGGTTTCTCGAAAAATGCGGCGGAGACGCTGCGGATTTGGGACCGCGACAAAATCCTGGCGGACATCGTCTGGGTGATCCGGCGCTTTCGGCCCGATGTGGTCGTCACGCGTTTCAGTCCGGACGACGACAAGACCCACGGGCATCACACTGCCTCGGCGCTTCTCACGCGCGAAGCCTTTCAGGCGGCGGCCGATCCAAAGCGCTTTCCGGAACAGTTGGCTTTCGTTGAAGCCTGGAAACCAACGCGCCTGGTCTGGAACACCTCGCCGTTCTTTTTCTCGAACCGCAACATTCCTTTCGATCCAACCGGTCTGGCGATAATCGAGGCCGGCGGGTTCAGTCCACTTCTCGGCAAGGCGTTTACCGAGATCGCGGCCGCGAGTGTGAGCATGCACAAAAGCCAGGGAGTCGGCCGCACGCCCATCCGTGGCGCGCGCAAGGAATACTTCAAGGGGCTCGAAGGTGCGCCGATCACGAACGGGTTGTTCGATGGCGTCGACGCGACCTGGTCCCGTGTGCCGAAATCGGAGGCGATCGCCGAAAAAGCGAAGCAGGCCGTTGCAACATTCGTCTCGGAGGATCCCGCGGCGTCTGTTCCAAAACTCCTGGAACTTCGGAAGGCGCTGACCGAGAAAATCTCAGGAGGAGCGACGGGCCCTGTCCCGTCCAAATCGGCGGACGCCGCGGCGGGCGTTCCTCCAAATTGGTATGACGTGAAACGGGCCGAAGTCGATTCCATCATTGCGGCGTGTCTCGGGCTCAGCATCGAAAGCTCGACGGCCCTCGCGGCGGTTTCGGCCGCTCAGCCGTTGCCGATAAAATTTGAGGCCATCAATCGCTCGAAGGTGCCGGTGCAACTGCTCGAGGTGCGGACGCCCGTTTCGGGAGAAACGCTCAAACTGGATTTGCCGCTGCCGATCGACCAATTAGTCGCGAAGGACCTTGCGCCCACCCTTCCGAAAAATGTCACCTGGTCGCAGCCGTACTGGCTGCGCCAACCGGCGGCGCTCGGAACTTTTGTCGTCGAAGAACAAACCCTGATCGGCCTGGCCGAAAATCCGCCGCCGTTTCCGGTGGAGGTGGCGTTGCGCGTCGGTGATCAGGACCTTCATTACATCGTCGATACGAAATACCGCTCCGTCGATCCGATCGTCGGCGAAGTGCGCCAGGAGCTTGTGATCGCGCCGCCGGTCTTCGCGAATTTGCCGAACGCGGCCTTCGTATTCGGTGACGATAAATCAAAGTCCATCCAGGTGCGCGTGACGGCTTCGACGGGGGCGGTGGCCGGCCAACTCCGGCTCGAAGCTCCCAAGGGATGGCGGATCGAGCCGGCGTCGGCGCCGATCGATTTGAAAAATGCCAACGCCGAGACGTTTTCGACCTTCACCATTTATCCGCCGCCCAGCGCCGGGGAGGGCATCCTGCGCGCGGTCGTGACCGTTGATGGACGCGATTATTCGTTTGCGCGCGAACGCATCGCCTATCCTCACATTGGCGCCCACCTCCTGATGCCTCCGGCGGAAGCCAGGATCGTCCGGGCCGATGTTCGAAAAAAAGGCGAACGGATCGGGTATATCCCCGGGGCGGGCGATGAGATTCCGCAAAGCCTTCAGCAAATCGGGTACAACGTAAAGATCTTGGAGGTGGCTGACATCAACGCGGAAAACCTCAAACAGTTCGACGCAGTCGTGCTCGGGATTCGCGCCTATAACACGCATGACTGGATCGCGAACTGGCTGCCTGAATTGTTCGCCTACGTGAAAGCGGGCGGCGTGGTCGTCGCCCAATACAACACGACGGTCGACCTCAAGACGAAAGAGATCGGCCCCTTCCCGCTGGAGCTTTC
This sequence comes from Chthoniobacterales bacterium, assembly GCA_035556975.1. Classification (GTDB taxonomy): domain Bacteria; phylum Verrucomicrobiota; class Verrucomicrobiia; order Chthoniobacterales; family UBA10450; genus AV80. Next base: position 94,197 of record DATMEN010000016.1, on the reverse strand, counting down.
CCGCGATCGCGTCACCGACGAAACGGCGGAGGTGCGGATTCTCGCACCGGATCATCCGGTGCTGAATTCGCCTAACAAAATCACCGCCGCGGATTTCAAGGGCTGGGTCCAGGAGCGCGGGCTCTATTTTCCGAATAAATGGGACGCCGCGTGGACGCCTGTTCTTTCGTGCAACGACCCGGGCGAGAAACCGCTCGATGGCGGATTGCTCGTGGCGAAATCCGGCAGCGGTTATTTCATCTACACCGGCCTGGCCTGGTTCCGGCAGCTGCCGGCCGGAGTGCCGGGGGCGTATCGGCTTTTCGCCAACATGGTTTCGCTGCGCGACGTAAAGTGAGATCGATGACGGTAATAGCGCCGGAGGCGCGCCGGAATACAGCCCGGAGTGGAGCGAAGCGAAACTCCGGGGAGCTATCAACCAACAGTTCAAACCCCTGGCAAGGGGTGGCGGATCGCGTCGCGTCAAAAGTAACGCTCGTCAAATGGCAGACCATGCGCCTTCAGCAGAACCTTGAATTCCTCGAGGAACGAAATGCGTCGATGATGTTCTTCCTGCCTCTCGATGTACCGGTGCACTTTGGACAGCATCGACTCGCTCACCGTGAATGCGCCATATCCTTCCTGCCACGCAAACCCCGCGCAGTTCTCGAATGTTCGCGAGATCCAGCCGGACGAGTTAGCCTTCAACTCCCCGATGAGTTTCGAGATCGCCTTGTCCGGCCGAAGTTTTGCCAGGATGTGAATGTGGTCGGCAGTTCCGTTGACGATCAGCGCGATTCCGTTTTCGTCCCGGATTGCACCGCCGAGGTACTGATGCGTTCTGGGGCGCATTTCTGGCGTCAGCCAGGGTTCGCGCCGCTTCGTCGAGAAGACGATGTGATAGAGCAGATTGCAATAGGAGGAACTCATTCGGACGCGGACTTCCGTCGCCCCTATTCAGGGGCTTGGTTCTTTTTGGATTATACCCGGAGTTCCGCTTCGCTCCACTCCGGGCTTAATTCCGCCGCACCCTCCGGGTGCTTAACGGGTTGGCCGCGGATGTTGGATGGCGCACGACGGATGGAATCAGTGCCGGAGGGGCGAAAGAATACATCCCAACGCTTCACTTCGGGCTTTGATTCCGGCGGACCCTGCGGGTGCTTTCGTGCTGTTGGAGTTTCGCATTCAGCGCCGGAGGCGCGCCGGAATACAGCCCGGAGTGGAGCGAAGCGAAACTCCGGGGACCTATCCACCAAATTCTCCAACCCCTGGCAAGGGGTGGCGGAACTGCGTTTCGCCAAGGGATCCACCAAATGAGCGAACAGGACCGGCCGCCGCTCTTCGGCACCTGGCGCAAAGCCTACGCTTTCGCCATTGCCCTGTTCGCCATCGAAGTCGCGTTGCTCTACGCGTTCACCCTCCGGTTTTCGTGAACCGGCTCGATTACATCGTCCTGTTCGCGACGATTCTCGCGATCCCGCTTTACGGAATTTGGCGCACCTACGGCCATCCCAATCTTCGACATTACCTTAAAGGCGATCACAGCATCCGCTGGGGAACGATCGGCCTTTCCGTCATGGCGACGCAGGCCGGGCCGATCACGTTCTTATCGATGCCCGGTCAGGCCTACGAAAGCGGGATCGGATTCATCCAAAATTATTTCGGGCAACCGTTCGCGCTCATCGTGGTCTGCGCTGTCTTCGTTCCGATTTATCAGCGGCTGAAAGTTTACACCGCTTACGAATATCTCGGGAAACGCTTCGACCAAAAGACCCGGCTGCTGGGTGCATTCCTTTTCCTGGTGCAGCGCGGCATCGCCGGCGGCATTACCATCTACGCGCCGGCCATCATTCTCTCCGCGGTGCTCGGCTGGGACCTGAATCTCACCATCTGGCTCGCCGGCGGGTTCGTCATTGCCTACACGGTTGTCGGCGGGACGAAGATCGTCAGCCTTACGCAACGCTACCAGATCATGGTCATCCTCGTCGGAATGGCGCTCGCCTTTGGCATCGCGGTCTATCGCCTGCCCCCGGACTTCTCATTCAGTAACGCGCTCTCCATGGCGGGCAAAATGGGAAAACTCGGAGCGGTCGATTTCTCCATCGATCCCTCCCGGCGTTACACTTTCTGGTCCGGCATCCTGGGCGGGTTCTTTCTCTCACTTTCCTATTTCGGGGCCGATCAATCGCAGGTGCAGCGTTATCTGGCCGGCGGCTCGCTCCGCGCCAGCCGGATCGGCCTTCTTTTCAACGCCATCGTGAAAGTGCCCATGCAATTTCTCATCCTGCTCCTCGGCGTGATGGTCTTTCTCTTCTATCAATTCGAGAAGCCGCCGATCTTCTTCAACCAGCCCACGTATCAGCGTGCAATCGAGCGGGGCTATGGCCCGCGGCTGACTGCTCTGGAGACGCAGTTCGATGATGTCTTCACCCGAAAGCGTGACGCGCTCCAGGCCTTGCCCAGGGCGTCCGCGGCGGAGTCGGAGACGTTAACCGCCCAGGTCCGCGAATTCGAAGCGCAAGCGCGCACCATCCGCGATAACACGAAGAAAATTCTCGTCGAGGCGGGCGCGAACCCGAAGAGCAAGGACTCCGATTATGTTTTCATCACCTTTGTCCTGCAGCATCTGCCGCATGGAGTCGTCGGCTTGCTGGTGGCCGTAATCTTTTGCGCCACCATGTCGGCTACTTCCGCCGTCCTGAACGCGCTCGGCTCAACCAGCGCGATCGATTTTTATCGGCCGCTCATTCGCCCGAAGGCAAGCGACCACCACTACGTCGTCGCGACTCGATGGCTCACGCTGGCCTGGGGATTGGTGGCGATCGCCGTCGCCTCGTTCGCGAGCCTGGTCGAGAACCTGATCGAGGCCGGCAACATTCTCGGCTCGGTTTTCTACGGCAGCATTCTGGGGCTTTTCCTGGTTGCGTTCTTTCTGCGCAACGTGCGCGGGTCCGCCGTATTCTTCGCTGCCGTGATCGCGCAAACACTCGTGCTCGTCCTCTTCCTCACCTCCAACATCGGCTATCTCTGGTACAACGTTATCGGCTGCGGCCTCGTCGTGCTCATCGCGCCCGTCTTGCAGCGGATGCTATTCCGGGACGATCCGCCGGCGGCCATTGCCTAGAACGCGTTATGCACTCTAAGCAGGATACCGAATGGTGGCTCGACGCCGGAGGCGTCATGGAAATTAGCCGGTGGTGCAAACCACCGGTTTTCTGCAAACCAGAGCGCAAGCCCCAGCAGGGGCGGCGGAAAAATCGCGCGACGCCATGCCGTCGCCCCTACCGGGGCTTGCCGTATTTTCTATTCAGATCCGGTGGTTTCCACCACCGGCTAATTTCCAATGTCCCTCCGGGACAGTTTTGCCGACCTCACTCAAAGTGCATGACACACTCTAATCATGGCTGAGCCGATCATCTGTTTTGGTCAACAACCGTGCGGTTTTTTTCCGAAACGTTTTCTCTACGCCAAAATCTCGACCGCGCGCCGGCTCCAAAAAGAGATTGGCGGCGAGATCGTGTTCTTTTTTCACGACAGCGATCATGATCCGCGCGAGACGATCACCGTTTTGTGCGAGCGGCGCACCGGCCGTGAAGATTCGTTGAATTTCCAGTTCGCGAACAAGATCCAGAAGCAGTTTTCGCCACTGTATGCCAAGAGCGTCCTGCCGGAATGGCAGACGAAGCTCGCGCGCCAGCTCCCGAACTACGTCGAACCCGAGCTGGTCGATCACTTCAAAGCGGTCGAGGCTTCCAGCGTCGCCGAGTTCTGCCGCGCTATGTATGACCGGATGGGATTGCTGGAGGGAATTCGCGTGGAACGCTCCGGCGATCCGGAGTTCAGGAAACGGGCGGCGCCGCTTGATGATTATTTCGTCGATGTTTCCTGGGAGGGCGAAGTCGTTCGGGCGCGGCATCGTGACGGCAAGCTTCTGCTGCACAAGGGCGCGGATCGCTATTTGGAGCTGCCGTCACAACAACACGACGCGACACAGATCAGCCCAACGCGCGATACCCGTCTGCGCTGGATGCAATCGGTCATCCGCTGCACCCATTACGTGGCGGGAGCCGGCGAACGCCAATATCTCAACGAAGCGGACGCGCCCGGTGTGACTTTCGTCCAACGCGAGGAGATTTCAGACGCGGGCAAAGCGTATGTTGGAGAGAGGTGAGCTCTTGCTCGCATCGTTGAACGCCAGCGTTGGGGCACGGGCTTCCAGCCAATAGCATTGAACTAGCGGCATAGGGGTTGGTAGCCGTTTAGCGTCGAGACGCTGTCACGGCGTCACTTTTTAGGAAATAGAGACAAATCTTGGCGGCGTCGAGCCCGCTAAACGGATTTCGGGATTTCAAGCCGACGAAACTCTGTTGGCCCGATCGAATCGACAGCTTCTTTGATCTGATTGGCGGCAGCTTCGAGCCGACGCAATTTGTTGGTCGAGAGTTCGAGGATCCCGATTTGCCGGCCGGCTAGATGCTGCTGATAACTAACACCTTGGTCCGCTGTGATGAAGAGATCGAACTCATCTTCCGCGAGATCGAGCAGCTCTCCATTCCGGATGTTCTTCCAGCCCATTTGCTGCGCCGTCCGGCAGGTATGCCCGTCGAGAATCTTGCGCAGCGGCAGCGGCACGCATTCGTCCAGGAGAATCTTCACGCCGGCTCGAGCAGCGCCTCTTTCGAATGCTCCAGGACCCGCGTCGCCATCTCGCGACTGACGGTCGGGAAACATTCGAGGAATTCTTCAAGCGAATAGTTATCCTTCAAATAGTCGAAGAGCGTTGCGACAGGCACCCGTGTGCCCTTGAAGACGGGGGTTCCGCCGAGCACCTCCGGGTCGACCATGATCAACGACTGCGTAGTCATGCCAGATTATAAGCGATGCTTGGCGGTTCGGTAAACATCGGATTGCCCTCGAAGAGCATCTTGCCTGTTGTTTCGCGTTCCAACCGCGGGCAAGGTGCTGCTCGCCCCACAGCCAGGATGGCTGTGCTACAAACGTCCGACACGGTTTCAAAAGTAATGCCGCCGCTCAAGATCGGGATCACCTGCTTTCCGTTGATCGGAGGCAGTGGAATTCTCGCGACCGCCCTCGGCGCTGAACTCGCGGCCCGCGGCCACACCGTCCATTTCTTTAGCTACGCCAAACCAGTCCGGCTCGATCTTTCAGCGCCGCGAACCCATTTTCACCAGGTCGCCGTCGGTCAAAGCAGCGTGTTCCCCTGTCCCGATTACACCCTCCCGCTTGCGGTCAAAATGGCCGAGATCGGGCAACAGAAAGAGCTGGATGTTTTCCACGTGCACTATGCCGTGCCGCACGCGACCGCGGCCTTTCTCGCTTCGGAAATGATTGGCGACTCAGCGCCGAAAATTGTCACGACGTTGCACGGGACTGACACCACGTTGCTCGGTCCAAATCCTCAATACCGCGCCGCCATCGAACACGCCCTCATCCATTCCGATGCGGTCACGACGGTTTCGGAATGGCTGCGGCAACAAACGGAGGAGACGTTTCGCCTCCGTGAACCGATCCACGTCATTCCGAATTTCTTTACGCCCGCCGCGCCGGCCAGGAGTCGCGAGGAAGTGCGGCGCGAGCTTGGAATCTCGGACGAATTTCTCGTGGTCCACATGTCCAATCTCCGGCCGGTCAAGCGCATCGATCTCCTGTTGCGGGTGATCGCGAGCACAGCGAATCGGGACCGAATCCGGCTCCTGATTCTGGCTGGCGGTTCCTTCGCTCCCTACGAGCCGCTCCTGGACGAGCTCGGATTGCGCGGTCACGTCATCGTCCGGGAGGATGCGGCCGCGGTGGAGAATTATCTGCCGGCCGCCGATGCCGGCCTCTACACCTCGGAGAACGAAAGTTTCGGCCTGAGCATCCTCGAGACCCTGTTCTTCGGAAAACCGGTCGTGGCCTTCCGGATCGGTGGAATTCCCGAGGTGGTGGATCATGCCGCTTACCTGCACGATTTCGGCGACCTCGCGGCCATGGCCTCCTCGCTTGATGCCCTGGTCGACTCACCGGACATCGCGCGGCAGCTTGGTGAACAGGCGCGCGCGCGCGCCGAGAAATATTTTACCGCGCTTAATATTGTTCCGCAGTACGAGGCGGTTTATCGGCAAGTCATCGCGTAATGGCATCGGCATCGCGTTTGGATTTCCGCCTCGACGCGCAGGCGACGGGCTCCCGCGCGCGGGCCGCGACCTTTCGCACTTTGCACAACGAGGTGCAGACGCCGCTCTTCATGCCGGTGGGAACGCAGGCCACGGTGAAGGCGCAGCTTCCGCAGACCCTCGAGGACGCGGGCACGCAGATTCTTCTCGTGAATACGTACCATTTGCTGCTGCGCCCCGGTCCGGAGGTTTTCCGGCGCACGGGCGGCATTCACGGTTTCATGAGCTGGAAACGCTCGGTCCTGACGGACTCGGGCGGGTTCCAGATTTTCTCACTGCCCCATTCCCGCGCGATGAGCGAGGAGGGCGCCGTTTTCCAGAGTTATCTCGACGGGAAGACGATTTTGCTCAGCCCGGAATTGAGCATCGAAACGCAGAAAGCCATCGGCGGCGACATCATGATGGCGCTCGATCAATGCATCGCCTCGACCGCGGATGAAACGACGGCGCGAGCCGCGCTCGGCGTAACGCAGCGCTGGGCGGCGCGAAGCCTCGCGGCGCGCGGAGATTCGCCGCAGTCGATTTTTGGGATTGTGCAGGGTGCGCTGTTTAAGGAATTGCGACGGGAAAGCGCGGCTTGTCTGGGCGAAATGCCGTTCGACGGGTTTGCCATCGGAGGTCTGGCCGTGGGCGAAGGCAAGAGCGAACGCGAGGACGTGTGCGAATTTACCGCGCAACTTCTGCCGGAAGACAAACCGCGTTACCTCATGGGCGTCGGCACGCCCCTCGATCTTCTCGAAGCCGTTCATCGCGGCGTGGACATGTTCGATTGCATCATGCCCACGCAACTCGCTCAGCGCGGCGCGGTCTTCACCTCGCGCGGCTTTTTGCAAATGCGCCGCGGCGTTTACAAATTCTCCGAAGAGAAACTCGATCCGGCCTGCGCGTGCCCCACCTGCGCGCGCTACTCACGCGCGTATCTGCATCACTTGACCAAAACAAGCGAGACGCTGGGCTGGCAGCTCCTCGGGAAGCACAACATCCATTTCTACCATCAGCTCATGCGCGAGATGCGGGAAAGCATCCTGGCCGACAGTTTCCTCGATCTCTATCGCGAGAAGCGCGCCTTCCTGCACGAATCCGACCTCGACAATCCCATCCGCGCGCAAAAACCGAAGCGGCCGAAGCTGCGCACCCTGGGAAATTACGAAGTGCACCTGGCGTGGGAAGGATTTGCCAGCATCCGGCAGATTTCCTCCGGCGAGATTATGCATTCGCGCACGCCGCCGATGGAAGAGGCAAGAAAGCTTTACATCGAGCAATCAAATCTCGCCGAACGCGTCCGGCTTTCGGCGAGCGCCTCTCCGGAGGGACATGCTTCTGCATGTCCGGGCTTGGCCGCGCCCCTGGTCATCTGGGATGTCGGGCTCGGCGCCGCGGCGAACGCGATGGCCGCGATCCTCTGCTACGAAGAACAGGCCGCGAATGGTCCCGTGCGTCCACTCCAAGTCATCAGTTTTGAAAACGATCTCGATTCGCTCCGGCTCGCGTTCCGGCACAGCCGCGATTTTCCTTACCTGCGCCACAGCGGCCCAGCTGGAATTCTGAAAGAAGGCCAGTGGCAATCCCGGCGGCATCCCGGCTTGAGCTGGCTGCTTCTCTCGGGCGATTTTCTCGAAACGATGTCCGCCGCGCCCGCTCCACCGGACCTCATCTTCTACGATATGTTTTCGACCAAAACTTCCGGCGACCAGTGGACGTGGAGTGCGTTTCGCCAGTTATTCGACGCTTGCGCGGGGCGCGCCGCTGAACTCTTCACCTACACCTGCTCAACCGCGAACCGCGCCGCGCTCCTCGCCGCCGGCTTCTACGTTGCTCGGGGCCGAAGCGCCGGAGAAAAGCTGGAGACGACCATTGCGCTTACACCTGCGGCGTGTGCTTCGTCATCGCGCTGCCGCCACGAACTGCTTACGCCCGATTGGCTGGAAAAGTGGAATCGCTCAGGCGCCAAGTTCCCCGGGGAAGTTTTAGCCCAGCAATACAGCTCGTTCGAGCAAGCGATCCGAGAGCACGCGCAGTTTCAGTAATTCAGGGGCGTTTAAAATATCCTCTAGCCGTGGGCGGCATTCTCTCGGGTAGGGTGGGCGTCCCTCGCCCGCCGGCAAAGGCATCTTGCCTTTGCGAACTCTCTTCTTGAGTTGAAGCGTGAAAATCCGTTTCGGCGAGGACGCCGAAACCGGCGGGCGAGGGACGCCCACCCTACCCGAGAGCGCGTCAACCAGCTTCAAGGAGCGGCGCTTTCCAAACCGCCTTCTGTTTCTCGTTCGGCGGTTGGAAAACCGCCGCTCCTTGGTTTTGCAATCGCGCGTGGCTTACTTCCGAGCTTCCGGCGTGACCGTGATTTTCACGCGCTCGCCATCACGCATCACCACGATGTCCACTGGTTGGCCAATCTTGGCGGCATCGAGCGCGTAAGTGTAGTCGTAGATGTTCGACACCTTCTGGCTGCCAAATTCGACGATGACGTCGCCGGGCTTCAAACCCGCTTTTTCCGCCGGGCTGCCGCCGCGGACGCCCGCGAGTTTCACGCCCACTACTTCCGTGGCGTAGTCGGGGATCGTGCCCAGAAAGACCCGCAAGGTTTCGCGGCCGCCAGGTTGTGCACTTTGTTGCACCTTCACGTAATCGGGACGCTCCGCGCTTTTCGCGAGATCCAGGGCCAAAGCGCGCACGAACTTCGTGATCCGCTCCAATCCGTCGTAATCGAGTTTGTCGGCGGTGTCGGTCGGCCGGTGATAATCGTCGTGGCCGCCGGTGAAAAAGTTCAGCACCGGCACGCCCTTCGGATAAAACGCCGTCACGTCCGTGGGCAAATAGGGATCTTCCTGGAGCGACAGATTGAACCCGGCCGCCACGTTGCGCTTCTCGATCAAGCGCCGCCATGCTTTCGACGACCCGACACCTTGCAGGCTGAGTTTGTTCTCCCGAAGCCGGCCGACCATGTCGAAATTCAGGTAGGCGGCGACGTTCGACAGCGTGGCGGCCGGGTGTTCGACAAAATAGGAAGAGCCGATCATCCCAATTTCTTCCCCAGACCAAAACGCGAACACAATCCCACGGCGAAACTCCTCCGGTTTCGCTTTCCGTTCTTCCGCGAGCGCCGCCGCCAATTCCAGGACCGCGGCCGTGCCCGACGCGTTGTCGTCCGCGCCGGGATGGACTTTTCCTTCCTCGCCTTTCCGCTGCATCGCTCCGGTCTCTCCGAAACCGAGATGATCGTAGTGCGCGCCGATCACCACGTACTCGGCCCGCTCCGGCGGACCTGAGGGCGGGAGCACGGCGACGACGTTGCGGTCGTCCTTCCTGATCTGTTCCACCGCGGCCGTGAGGTGGGCGGTGACGTTCGAAATAGTGAAGCCGCTTTCCGCATGAGGATTCTCCCGGTCCAGCGCGGACTGGAGCGATTTCAGGTCCTTGCCGGCGCGCTGAAAGAGCGTGTCCGCCACGTTGCCGGAGATGCTCGCGGCCACAATTCCCGAATTGGCCATGCTGGCATCGAACGAAGCGGGCACGAGCTCGCCTTTGTTTGGAGAATTGGGTCCGGTAACGAACAACACAGCCTTCGCGCCATGCTCGCGCGCGAGCATCGCCTTGTAGCGCAGTCCCGCGTAGCGATTCAGCTCCTGCCGCCGCTTCGGCTCGACCTCCTCCGGCACGTAACGCAGGACGAGCGCGACCTTGTTTTTCACATCCACTCCGGCATACGAATCGTAGCCATCCGCTCCCTGGCCCGGCACGGACAGGCCGTAGCCGACGAACACGACCTCGGCGTCCACTGTCTGGTTCTCCGTGAACGAAAGCGGCGCGAAATCCTTTTCGACCTGGAACCGGACAGGCTCGCTCTTCGCGTCCCCGCGCAGAACGAGATCGTTCTTTTCCTTCAACACCCGCACGCCCGCCTTGAACTCGAACCTTTGGAAAAAGGTCTTGTTGTCGCCGGCCGGATTTAGTTTTGCCTCCTGCAAACGCGCCGCGATGTAATCCGCCGCCTGCTTCGCGCCCGCGCTTCCTGTCATCCGGCCCTGACGTTCCTCGGCGGCCAGGAACCCAACTTCCTCACGGAGATCAGTGGCCGTGATTTCAGCCGTGCCGCGATTCTCGGAGCGCGAGGGCGACGGTGTCGCCGCTGGCTGCGCCGCGGCCGAAGCGGGAGGACTCTGGCCGGCGCGCGGTGATTGCGAAAGAAGCTTTAGCGCCGCTTCGTGGTTCCAATTCGCCAGGAAGAGCTGCGACTTCCCATCGGAGGTGCGGCCGGTCGTCCAGCAAAGCTGTTTGCCATCGGGCGAGAAGACCGGCAAGCCGTCGAAGCCGTCGGTGAAAGTGACCCGCACCGGTTCGTGCTCACCCGCGGCATCGACCAGATAAAGCTCGAAATTGGAAAAGCCGAGCTTATTCGAAGTGAAGACCACGTACTGCCCCGATGGATGGAAGTACGGCGCCCACGACATCGCCTTGAAATCGGTCATCCGGCGCTCGTCCGAGCCATCCAGTTTCATCGTGTAAACATCCGCGATCGCGCCGCTCCGATCGAACCGCCGCCAGATGATGCGTTGACCATCCGGCGAGAAGAAGGGCCCACCATCGTAACCGGGAGTGGAAGTGAGCCGGCGCTGGTTCGACCCGTCCGCATCCATGAGGTAGATCTCGCCGAAGTAAGCAGGGTCCGTTTCGTAGCGCTTACGATCTTCCGCGGAAAGTTTTTCCAGCGGGTACGCGCCGCGAAGCGAGCAGAACACGATCTTGCTTCCGTCCGGCGAGTAACTGCCTTCCGCGTCGTAGCCGTTCGCCTTGGTCAGCCGACGCAAGTTCGATCCATCGCGACGCGCCCCGAAAATATCCATCGTCTCGTCGTAGTCCCACGAATAGCGGCGCTCCTTCCCGGAAGCGCGAAAATCCAGCTCCGCCTTTTGTTTCTCCCGCGCCTTCGAATCCTCGTGGGTCGAAGCGAAAAGCACCTCGTCTTCTCCCGGACGGAAGAACGCGCAAGTCGTCTTTCCCGTTCCAGGCGAGACGCGGCGGATGTCTCCCGAGGTCAGATCCAGGGTGTAAATTTGGTAGAACGGATTATCCGGCTCGCGCTCACTCTGAAAGATGAGCGCCTTCCCATCGGGCGAGAAATAACCTTCCCCGCTGCGCCGTCCCTCGAAGACGAGTTGCCTGACGTTGGAAAGGAACCGGGCCTCGTCTTTGTTCTCCTCGGCCCCCGCGTTTAGGCGAACGAAGCTGAGGCAGATCGCGAAAATGAGCAGTCTGGCGAGATTGAGCGTCATGAAAATGATTTTGGCGGGAGGGTCTTTTTAGCGTGAGGTCCCGCATGATTCCAGCGGCTTCCTGCTTGACCCGCCAGATAGGCCGATCATGATGCTGCTTCGAATCTGGCGCTTTAGCTGCTAGATTACCCCTTGTCGATGCCGTCAGCCCTTCACATCCCCGCCTCGGTGCGGAAGTCCACCCAGGCGCTCAATTACTTTGCTTGTCTCGCCGCTCGCGGCGCGCCGCAACCGCTCAACAAGATGAAGGCGCTTAAGCTGCTTTTCTTTGCCGATCGGTATCATCTGCGCAAGTACGGGCGCCCTGTCAGCGATTGCGCCTATTTCGCAATGAAAAATGGCCCGGTTGCTTCCGAAGCAAAGAATGTTGCCGAGGAAAGCGCCCGCCTAAAGGCCCCCGAGCGGACTTACGCGCGCCGCTTCGTCCGCAGAAAGGATGCTTATCACTTCAGTTCTGTCGCGGAAGTCGATCGAAGTGTCCTTTCCGAAACCGATATCGAGGCGCTGGAGTTCGCGTGGCGCACCTTTGGTCAATACACTCAATTTCAATTGCGTGACATCACGCACCACTATCCCGAGTGGAAGCGGCATGCGCCAAAACTGCGGCACGATGGCAATAAACGGGTCGAAATGGATTACGCCGATTTCTTCACCGATCCGGCGCCCGGTTACAATCCTTGTCACGTTCTGCTGGCGAAAGATCGCAAGATTGCGCTGGAGCTTTTCCTCGACCAGCAGGCCTTCAATCAGCGTTGGAGTTGAACCTTGCCGCCCCCCGGCATCGATCTGACGGTGCGCCTTTCTCTGCGTGAGGGCAGCGTCTATTACTTCACTGAAAGAACTCTCACTTCCGCTGACCCGCATTACTTCATCGTGGTCAACTCCGACCCGCTGACTCGACAGGTGCTTCTGCTTTCGGTTGTCACCTCCAAAGTCGAGGAAGTGAAGCGCCGCCGCGCCGACTGTCTTGCCACGGTGGTTGAATTTTCTCCGAAGGACTTCAACGTGCTCAAGAAACCATCCATCGTCGATTGCAACAGCTTGAAAACGATCCCGCTCGCGGAATTCAACGAGCGATTTATTCGCAAAGAAATTGCCTGCTTCGACCAGGATTTGCCGCTCGTCCTGCGCAAGGCTCTGCGATGCGCAATTCACGCTAGCAACATTGTGACGGACGAATTGAAAGCCCTCGTCACTCAACCTTAGCTTCGCGGTTGAAATGCCGCTCGTAGAACCGCGGCTGAGAGTTTTTCGATGTCAGCGAGCTTCGCGCGCCAAGCCATGACTAAACCGCAACCGCTTCGTCAAGGGGGAGATTGACACGAAGCGTCTTTGGCTTTCGAATGGAACGAGCAACAAGGAAGCCCTCACATGATCATCCGAAATATTACCCGAGCCTCATCTTTGGCGGCGTTCGCCGTCGGCGCACTGTTTTTGAGCGGCCTGGCGCTCAACGGACAGGCACAAGTTCAGGGCCCAACCCCCGCGGCTGACCTCGGGGTAACCAAGATTGGCGACGTCAATCAGGTGCCTCCCGATTCGGATGTCACTTACACCATCACGGTAACGAATGGCGGGCCTGACGCCGCGATCGACGCTGAGTTGGAAGATACGCTGCCGGGAAATATGACTTTCGTCTCCGTCTCGGCGCCTGCCGGATGGACCTGCTCGACTCCGGCACCGGGTGCGGGTGGCACGGTCACCTGTTCGAATCCGAGCCTGGCGATCACGGGCGGCGAGGTTTTTACCCTGATCGGCCACGTTCCCCCGGGGACGCCCGCGGGCACGATCTACAACAACACGGCGTCGGTCAGCACGAGCACCTTTGATCCCAATGGGAACAACAATAGTTCCAGCGCCATGACCAGTGTCACCGAACCAAACGCCGACATGGGGGTGAGCAAGCTGGCCAGCGCCGATCAGGTACCCCCCGATTCGGATATCACTTACACCATCACGGTAACGAATGGCGGGCCTAGTGCCGCGGTTGACGCCACGGTGAGTGACACGCTGCCGGGAAACATGACCTTCGTCTCGGTCGCGGCGCCCGCCGGATGGACCTGCTCGAGCCCCGCACCGGGCGCGGGCGGCACCGTCTCCTGTTCGAACCCGAGCCTGGCGCCCACCGCCGGCGAGGTTTTTACCCTGGTTGGCCACGTCCCCCTTGGAACGCCCGCGGGGACGATCTACAACAACACGGCGTTGGTCAGCACGACCTCGTTTGATCCCAATGAGGAAAACAATAGTTCCAGCACCTCGACCAGTGTCACCGAACCAAACGCCGACATGGGAGTGACCAAGCTGGCCAGCGCTGACGAGGTGCTCGCCGACTCGAACGTGACCTATACGATTCAAGTGGTGAACGGTGGGCCTAACGACGCTGTTAACGCCACCCTGGACGATACTCTCCCGGGCAATATGACTTTCGTCTCACTCTCCGCGCCGGCCGGCTGGACGTGCTCGACCCCTGCGCCGGGATCGGGCGGCACGATCTCCTGCTCGAATCCGAGCCTGGCGCCGCCCGGCGGTGACGTCTTCACGCTGGTGGGCCACATCGCCGCGGGGACACCGGCAGGCACAGTTTACAACAACATCGCGGCGGTTAGTTCAGACCTGATCGATTTCAATGCCAAGAACGATAGCTCTACCGTCTCGACTACGGTTGTGAGCTGTCTGACCGGCCCGGTCGTGACGTCAAATGCCAACAGCGGTCCAGGCTCATTGCGGCAAGCCATTCTGGATGCCTGTCCCGACGCCACCATTGCGTTCGACATGAGTCAGGTGGTCAGCCCAATCATTTTGACCAGCGACGAGTTGTTAATCGACAAGAACCTAACGATCAGTGGGCCAGGGGCGGACGTTCTGACGGTCCAGCGGGCCACCGGCGGTAAGACCCCGAGCTTCCGCATTTTCCACGTGGCACAGGCAACGGGGGCAGGTCTTAGCGCTGTGATGATCTCCGGGTTGACCATCGCCAACGGATTTGCCCAGGGAAAGTTCCCGGATAGCGCTGGCGCGGGGATCAGCAACAACAGCACCGCGACAGTCAACGTCGCCAGTTGCACTCTGAGCAATAACTTCGCTGACTTTGGCGGTGGCATTTCCAACGGCGACGCCGGGACAATCGATGTCACCCAAAGCACTCTTGACAATAACACTGCCGGCTTCGGCGGCGGCGGCGGCATTTACAACAGCAGCGCGGGAACAGTCAACGTGACAAACAGCACTCTGAGCAATAACTCCGCGAACAGTGGCGACGTCACCGGCAGCAGCTTCGGCAATGGCGGCGGCATTGCGAACGACAGCACCGGCCCGGTCAACGTCGCCCACAGCACGCTCACCGATAACTCAGCGAGCGCCAACGGCGGCGGCATTTACAATAACGTCTCGGGCCCAGTGCAGATCAGCAACAGCATCGTGGCGCTCAACACCGCCGTAACCGCGGGTCCCGACCTGAGCGGGACGTTTACGGCCAACTACACGTTTATCGGCAATCCCGCGGGAGCGACTATTAACGGTGGAACCGGTAACCTCAACGGCGACCCTCTACTTGGACCTTTGGATAACAATGGTGGCCCCACCCAAACACACCTTCCTCAGTCCGGCAGCACGGCCATTGACGCAGGCGATCCAGCCTTTGCACCACCGCCGTCAACGGACCAGCGCGGATTCGCGCGGGTCGCCAACTCACGCGTGGACATGGGCTCAGTGGAGACTGGTGCGGTAGCGCCAACACCTACACCTACGGCGACACCAACGCCGACACCAACCCCGACGCCTACGCCGACACCGACCGCAACAGCAACAGCAACAGCAACCGCAACACCAACGGCAACAGCTACAGCAACGGCAACGGCTACAGCTACGGCAACGGCTACAGCTACGGCAACGGCAACGGCAACGGCAACCGCAACCGCAACAGCGACGGCAACAGCGACACCAATAGCAACGCCAACCTTAACTCCGACACCGACACCAAGCATCACACCAACACCAACGCCGCCGACGCATGCCATCAACCTTTCGACCCGGATGCGAGTTCAGACCGGTAACGGCGTTGGGATCGGTGGCTTTATCATCACAGGAAGCGTTCCCAAGCAGGTCATTCTCCGGGCCATTGGACCTTCCTTGACTCGCTACGGTATCGTGGACGTGCTGGCGGATCCGATGCTCGAGCTACATGGTCCTGGCTCCTTTGCCACCATCACGAACGACAACTGGAGAGATACCCAGGAGCAAGCGGTCCAGGACACTGGCATCCCGCCGACCAACGACCTGGAGTCGGCGATCGTCGCGACGCTGGATCCGGGGGCGTATACGGGAATTGTTCTAGGCAAGAACAACACCTCGGGTGTCGGCCTGATCGAAGTCTATGACCTCGACCAGGGGGGCGACGCGAGACTCGCCAACCTGAGCACCCGCGCGTTTGTGAGCACGAGTGAAAACATCGTGATCGCGGGCTTCCTGCTCAGCAACCAGAGCAGCACGGCCAGAGTTATAGTGCGGGGGGTGGGTCCGAGTCTCGCTCCCGGGTCGTTCCCGCCTGCCGCGGTGCTGGCAGATCCAACGCTGGAGTTGCGCGACGCGAATGGAGCGCTGATCCTCGCGAACAACGACTGGCAAGACAACGCGGCCCAGGCGGCGGAAATTACCGCGGCGGGTCTGGCGCTGACGAACAATCTCGAGTCTGGCATTGCGGCGACGCTGCCGCCGGGCCTTTATACCGCGCTGCTGGCGGGCCTGAATAACGGCACCGGCATTGGCTTGGTAGAAGTATACGACCTGGGCCAGTAACGCGAGGAAACCATCCCGGCGATTATTGAATAAGATAGCAGTTTCGTGCGCGGCCCAGCGGCGGCGAAGTAGCAAGATTCTGCCAGGCAGGACCTAATGTCGTCACTGACACCGCCGCCGCCTGGTCGGCTAAATCGGCTGATGACTCTGCTCATTGGCATGGTTGTGGCAAACCTTGCCGGGGGCGTGCTTTGTTTCGGCATAAGCGAGCTAAGCGACATCTACAAAGGTCCCAGCGAAGGATTCTTCATGTGGCCCAGCTTTTTCCTGTTGCCGTTAATGATGGGATTGATCGCGGCCTGGTTCTATCGGCGACTGAACCGGGGCCTTGGCATCACCTTTCTTGACGCTCTTTGGGTCTCACTCGTCGCCCTCGGGGCCGCGGCGATCGTTCTGCGGGAGGGCGCTGTCTGCCTGGTCATTGCCTCCCCCGCGCTCTATGCGCTCATCCTGACAGGATTGCTCATCGGGCGAATTTTGTTTCGGCCGAATTACAGCAAGCTCCAACTCAGTGTCTTTCCGCTCGTCGTTTTGCTCACGGTGACGGACGCTTCCTACAGCTCGACCGAACGCGCAATGGTGACGGACGAAGTTCTTATTCAGGCGACGCCCGACAAGGTCTGGCCTCACGTCCTGGCGTTTTCAGACATACGCGATCGTCCGGACTATTGGATCTTCCGGCTGGGTCTTCCCTACCCGACGCAAACAACCAACGGTGGCAACTTCGTCGGAGCGGATCGGCAATGCATGTTCAGCGATGGGATCGTGATCAAGGAACGGGTGGCGGAGTTTATTCCGCGCGAGAAACTCACGTTCGATATTGTCGAGCAACCGACGCACCCGGAAGCGTACGGACACATCACGTTGCACCGGGGGCAGTTCGTGTTGCGCGATAACGGAGATGGGACCACCACTTTGTTTGGCTCGAGCTGGTACACGTTGCACGTTCGTCCAATCTGGTATTTCGATCTCTGGACGCGCGACATGACTCGCGCTGTGCATCTGCGCGTGATGAATCATGTCCGCCGCCTGGCTGAGGCGGGTTCGTTGTAGCAATATCGCTATTCCGCTAGCGGAAAGCGAAACTGGCTCTCCAGGCGCCAGCGGACAAGGTCGCGAATGCGGGTGGCGACCCGGAGAAAATCGGCGGGCTCCGAAGTGCGGGAGTCCTCGACGTTGCCGACCGGGTCGAGGCGCTGGAGCTTCCAGGTCGCGGCGGGAAAGCGGAGCGCGAGTTCCCGGCATTGCTGGTCGGTCATGCAATAGATAGCATCGGCGCGCTCGACCAGTTCCTGGGTGACTTCGCGCGAAACGTGGGGATGAGGCTCGCACCCCAGTATGCGCAACGCACTTACGGCCTTGGTCGACATGGGACGATTCGCGGAGACAGAAAGCCCCGCGCTCAGCGCTTCGAACTTCGGTTTTCCTTCGCCGGGCTGAAGTTTCAGGAGACGCGCGACCTCGCTGTTGCAGATCGCCTGGGCCACGGGCGAACGGCTGGTATTCTCGCCGCAGACGAAGAGGTAGACGCGCTGCAAGAGGCGCAAGCCGAACGGGCTTCCGGGCGTCGCGGATTCCAGCTCGTCCGGCGCATCGCGGGCCGGGACGGTGGCAGGCGCCGGCTCACGTCCGGCGCGCCCGGTGCGCACGAATTCCTGGACGGCGACTTCGGCGGGATCGCGCAACACTTTTGCGACGGGACCTGCTTCGAAAATGCGGGCGCCGCCGTGCCGGCGAAACATGAACGCGGCGAAATCGGCCAGTCGCTCGGCGAGATGAACTTCGTGCGTCACGATGACGATGAGCCGGGAGCGCGCCTGCACGCGAATGATCTCCTCCACCTGCTGCCTCTTGAGCGGATCGAGCGCCGAAGTGGGTTCATCCATCAGGAGCACGTCCGGCTGCAAGGCGATGGCGCGCGCGATCGCGAGGCGTTGGGCCTGGCCGCCCGAAAGTTTCCACGCGGCAAGATCGAGGCTGGCAAGCTCCCAGGTGAGTCCCACCTGCTCGAGCGCCTCCTCGGCCAGCCGGCGAATGGCGCTGCGCTTTAGCGTGGTGGCATGCTTGAGGGCAAACTCCACGTTGGCCAGCACCGAGCCGGCGAGCATCCGCGGCTTTTGATGAATGAACCCGATGCGGCGAGCGAGCTGCTGTTTCGAGAAGGTGGATCCGAACACGGTCTGGCCATTGAAAAGGACATCGCCGGAACGGTCCCAGCCATCGCGGCCATGCTCGATCAGGCGTTGAGTGGCGCGAAGGAGCGAGCTCTTGCCGACGCCGGAAGGGCCGAGCAGCGCGACGACCCCGGGCCCGACGAGATCGAGATCGATGCCATCGAGGATCTGAGTCTTGCCGACGGAAAGGCGGAAGTTTCTGTAGCTAAGAGTAATCACTGGGCGTAGCGCTCCTCCCGCGTGAGTATGGTGATGGCTAATTGGATCACGAGCGTAATGATAAATAAGACGGCGGCGGCTGAATAGGCGGCGTTTTGGCCGCCGGGCACTGTGCCCAGGAGATGGAAGACGAAGACTGAGAGCGTGGCGCCGGGATCCAAAAGTGACGACGGCATTTGCATGGCCACGCCGGCGGTAAAGAGCAGCGCTGCCGCATCGCCGCAACCGCGCCCGGCGGCCAGCGCCAGTGGAGCCGTGAGCCCGGGAAGCGCGACCGGCACCACCTGTCGCCACGCCGTCTGCCAGCTATCGACACCGAGCGCGGCGCATTGTTCGCGCACTTCGTTCTCCACCATCTCCAGGCCGGTGATAAAGCCGGTGGTCATGATCGGCGCGAGCAGGCAGGCCAAAGTGAGAACGCCGGAGAGGAGTGAAAACCCGAAGCCGCAATAACCTCCGAAGAAGGCCGCTCCGAAAAGTCCCCAGACGATTCGCGGCACGCCGACGCCGATGTCGAGGGCCGAACGAATAATTTTGCGCAAGCCGGCGGGCGCGGCCAATTCGGTGTAGGCGACCGCCAAAGGCAGGCTCACCAAACCCGCCAGCAGAGTTGCCAGTCCGACAATGATGCCGGTGCTGGCGAGCATCGGCCCGATGCCGCCCGAGCGTCCAAGATTTCGCGGCGCTTCGAATAAATAACCGGCGTGCAGGCCGGACGCGCCGCGATAAAAGAGGTCGCACCCCATCCAGGCCACCAACGCGGTCAGGAGCAACGTCGCAATGATGCCCGGTATCCTGATCATATTCCGGCCTTGCGTTGCGCGGCCCGGCCGAAAACGCTCAACGCGCTGATGGCAATAAGGACAATGCAGCCGAGGAGATAAAGCGCATCGCGGTGCAAGCCCGCGGCACTATCGAGCTCGACGATCAAAGTGGTCGTCAGGGTGGCAATCGGGCGAGTGAGGCTGGGCCAGGAGACTACGTTCCCCGCCACCATGCTCACGGCCACCGCCTCGCCGAGCGCGCGGCTCGTTCCCAAAACCACCGCGCCGAGAATGCCCCAGCGCGCGTGATGAAAGGCGACGCGCGAGACGATCGCTTCGCCTACGCCCAGGGCGCGGCTGGCCTCGAGCAAATCGGCCGGAACGAGGCGAAGCGCTGCGCCCGACAAAAGGCAGATCGTTGGAGCGATCATCAAGGCGAGCACCATTGAAGCGGAGATCCACGAATTGCCAAAGAGCGGCACGATCCACGTCATCGCCCAAAGACCGATGACGACCGAAGGAATGCCGCCCAAAAGTCCGATGGCGGCGTTCGCGGCCGCCCGCACTTTTCCTCCGGCATAGAGCGAGAGAAAACCTGCCGCGGAAAGTGCAACTGGAACCGCCAGGCACAAGGCGAGCGCCGTCACCGCCAAAGTGCCCGCAAGGAGGCGGACGACGCCATACCGGTTTTGTTGAGGCAGCCATTCCGCGGCCGCCAACTCGCGCGGCCCAATCTGCGCCGCCGCTCCGGCTGCATTCCAAAAAAGAAAAATGGCCAGGGCAACAATGGCGAGGACCGGCAGCAGCCCCAGCCCGATCGCGCCTGCCCAAAACCAGCGCTCTCTACTCCAGCGGAACATAATTTCCCTGGCGAATGATGGCCTTGCCCTCGGGGCTGCGGAGAAAATCGAGCAGCACGCGGCTTCCACCCTGCGGCTCTCTTTTCGAAATAAGATAGAGTGGGTGAAAGAGGGGATAGGTTTTGTTCGTCACGTTCTCCATCACCGGCTCGATGCCGTTCAGCTTAACCAAACGGACGGGCTGGCCGGCTTCGGCCGCCTTGATCACTTCGCCCAGGCTCACATAACCGATGGCGTTGGCGGTATTGGCGATTACGCGGATGACCTGGGCGTTGTCGCCCGCGGTCACGTCGGTATGGCGGGTCATCTCGTCCGGCGTCAGGCCCGTGTAATCCATGAAGACTCCGCGGAGCGCGTGTCCCTCGGCTTTGTGCACGACGACGATGCGGTCATTTTGCCCGCCGAAGCTGGACCAATGCGTGACTTGCTTGCGGTAAATTTGGCGCAGCTCATCGGTTGTCACGCCCGCGATTTGATTAGAAGCGTGCACGACGATGCCCACGCCATCGTGCGCGATCGGCAACGCAATGACCTGCGCCTTCTCCTCCGGCGTAAGCTCACGCGCCATCGCTCCGAGACTGTTGCGCCCGGCGATGCAATCTTCAAAGCCCCGGGTGCTGCCACCTCCCTGGCCCATGATGTCGAGTCCCTTCGTTCGGCGCAATTCCTCCGCCGCCATCTGCACGATCGGGTAAACAGTGCTGGCGCCGGTGACGACGACCTGCTCTGTCTGCTGCCGGCGACATGCGCCGGTAAAGAAAACTGCGTAGACGAAAAGGTTCGCCGCGACGACCAGGGGCAGCGTTTTTTTCATGATTTGGAGAGGTCGCGAAGATCGCGTTTCACGCAGTTGTTCCTTTTGGTTTGAGCGAAGGGATCGTAGAGAGTCGACCTCACGAGTGCCACGCAAAAGATGATTCGCCGGTTTAGATCGGAAGATCGTGGATCAACCTCGCGCGGTGGCTCGTGCGATGGCGCGCCAGGACCAGCGCCTGGCCGTTCTGCCTGATCCGGTCCAACTCGGCCTGAGGCTCTTCGCCAAACAGATAGCGCACACGTTCTTCCAAGTCTGCGTCGCTCACCGGAAAATAATGGACTCCGGGCAGGAACCCCAATTCCTTCAGCGGTCCTGCGAGCGCGGCATCGGCCACCAGGAGCGCGCCGGTGGCGGGAATCTCAAAATGCTTGGCGACGGCGTAGCGGAAGACCAGGCAATCGGTAAAAGCGGCGCGGTGCTCCCAAATCCGCCTCGCAAAAGCGCGCCCGACCCGGCCGTCATCCGCGTAATCGTATTGGCAGTGGTAACCGGGATGCTCGTGCCGGACGATTTCCTTGCAGCCGCTTTCCATCAACGCGTTCAGCCTTTGCCGCAAAGGGTAAGCGTTGCTGATGGCTCCGCTCAGGAAAAGCTCGTTCCGCGGCGCGGAGTTGGCGGCCAGCGCGAAATCGGGGGAGGCGGAGTGCGGCAGCCAGACGACGCGCCGGCTCTTCGCCACCTCGGGGAAGAAATCCGCGAAGCGGTAGGCATAAGTCGCCAGGACCGTGTCGCACAACAGGAAAGCTTTCTCCCGGAGATCTCTCGAATCCTGATGATGAAGGTCATCGGCCACGAACCATTTGGCGGTGTTGAGTTCTTCCACCTGGCGAGCGTGGTCGCACAAGAAATGTTCGTCGCCCCAGAAAAGAATGACCTCCGGGAGTTCTCCGAAATGGCGCACGATCTTCTCTCGCATCGTCCCTCCGGAGACGGCGGAAAGCTCCAGATGTTTCCAGCCATGGACGGCGATGAGCTCGCGCATGATGTAAGCAAACTCGCGGCTGACATACCGAGAATAGGCGTTCAACTCGGCCAGGATCAAACGCATGGCCGATCAATTCAGCGGAACCCAGGTGGACGGGAGAATGAGCGATTTTCGCCGGGGATCGATGCCCACCACGTGGACGCCTTCCGCGCCGACCCGCCGATTGCGGCTGAAGGTAACGGCGGGCGTCTGTTCCGTGCTGTAGCTGAAGAGGCTCTCGAGGATTTCGACGACCTTTTCGCGGCTGACTTCCTTGCCCGCCTGGCGCAAGGCATGTGCGAGCAGCTTGGCTGACGAGAGCGCCATTCGCGGGTAACTGCCGTCTGAAACGTGCGCTTCGCTGGTTAACTTCAACAGCTCGCTCTTGCCGGCGGATGTTTGGTCGGAGGGAAGAGTGGGGAACGAGCAAAAAATCCGGCCGGCGAAACCCGGCGGGGCGGATTGGAGCTCCGTTGCGGCGAGAGGGCCCGGAGCCAGGAGAAACGGATACGAGCCGGCCTTGGTGGCGGCGCGATAAAACTCTTGCAAGCCGTTTGCCGGACCGAACCAGAAGACTGCGCGAACATCGCCGCTGCCCAGGAGAGCGGCCCAATCCGGCGTCGAAGCCTCTCCGAGCGGCACTTCGCGCGGCGCGCTCCAGCCGGCATCGACAAGACGTTTGCCGATCGCTTCCGTCACGGCGCCGACCCCGGCATCGCTTTCAGGACGCACCAAAAGCGCGGCGGCATGGCTTAGCTCCGGCAACTGCACTGCGAAACGCCCGAGCGCTTCGCCCTGTCCCGCCAGCCCCGCCACCAAATGGAACACGTACCGGCGCTCCCCCGGTTTGTCTTTCGCGTAAAGAGCGATCGGCCCGATCGACGGCACTTTGTTCTCCTCGAGATAACGGCCAATCTCTTCTTCGCACCCGGCCACAAAACTTGAGATCAAAGCGAAGGGCTGCTCGCGTTCCACGAAGTCGCGAATCGCGCCGGCGCGCGCTTCGATTTCGCCCGGCGCGGTGACGAACGCGAGCGTAAGTTGCCGGCCGTAAAGGCCGCCTTGCTCATTGGCTTGACGAGCAAAGGCGGAGAGGACGCCGCGGATCGCTTGCGCGGAACCGGTGACGGCCGCCGGCGGCAGGACAACTCCGATCTTCACGCTGGTCTCCGTCACGCCCGGATCCGCTTCCCGGCCGAGCACCTCGAGGTAGGCCACCAGATCGTTCGCTTGCTCGTGGGTGAGATGGTAACGCGGCATCGCCGGGTCGAGCCGATTCCCACTCGCATCCAGCCCCAGCGCGATCGCTCGAACGAGAAGCTTGCTGGAATAAGCGGCGCGTTGGCGGCGTCCGCCCGCACCGCTGCCGGAAGGCTTGGTCAACTCCTCCCAGCGAATATTTGCCGGGATGACTCCTCCCTCGGCCTTGCCGCGCCCGTCGCTGCCGTGACAATTCACGCACTTGAGAATGCTGGCCGGGACTCCCATCGGCGGACTGCCCACGCTGGCGGCGAGCGGCGATCCATCCAGCGGGACCCCGGCCAGATAAATTTGCCGGCCCCGCGCGATGGCGAGCTTCTCCGGCTCCGCCGCCTTCTCGCCGGCCATCGCGAGAACGTGCGCGCCGAGCCACAGTGCGATGACCAGCCGGACGCGGCTAAGGTTTAGCCTCGCCCTCATCATTCAGGACCGAACGGAAGCTCGCCGCAATATCTTCCATTTTCGCAAGTCCCAGCACTTTTTTCCACAAGCCGGTGCGCTCATTCCCGATGATGAACAAGTTGGAATGGCTCTCCCTGGCCTCCACGTACTGGCCAAACTTGCGGAGCACTTGCTCGACGGCTTCTCGATCGCCGGTAAGCAAATGCCAGCCCGGTTTCGCTCCCAGCCCTTGCGCATAAGTCTTGAGCTTGGCCGGCGTATCCGTGAGTGGATCGACGGAGATCGAGAGAAAGCTCACGTCCTTTCCCAGCCGGTCGCCCGCCACCGCCTGGAGCGCGGCGAGATTCGGCATGATCTTCAAGCAGACGCCGTCGCAGGTGGAGAAAAAAGCATTCACTACTACGACCTTTCCCTTCATCAGGTCTTCGTAGAGCCGCAACTTTTCTCCGTGCTGGTCGGTTAGCACGGTACTGCCAAAATATTTTTGCGCCGGGGGAGGCTTGTCCGCCAGATCGATGAGCTGGGTGTAAAGTTTGTCGGGCGCGGTAATGTCGTCGTAGGAGCGCACCCATTCGCCCGTGCGCAAGTTTCCGAGCAGGACGACGGGCGCGTTGTGGTTGGTGGCTTCGAGCGCCTTGAGCAGGCTCTCGACATTTTCCTGCTCACCCGTGAGCAGTCTCCAGCCCGGGCGGGCGCCGAACTGCGCGCCCCATTGCTTCATCCGTGCGGGCGTATCCGTGACGGGATCGATGCTGATGGAGACGAGCTCAATGTCCTGGCCGAGCCGCTCGCCCAGCCGGTCTTGCAGCTTGGCAAAAGCAGCGCCCATGACGGGACAGATGGCCTGGCAGGTGGTAAAGACGAAGTGGATCGCGACGGTCTTCTCCCCCAGAATGTCGGTCTTGAACCGGACCGCACGGCCATCCTGATCGACCAGCGGCGTGTCCGGCACCTCCAGCTTGGCCTGCGATGGCACGGCGGCGTCGGCCCAACTCCAGCTGTAGAGCGAGGCCGCGGTTAGCAGAATCTTCAGATGTCTTATCAGCATGGCGCCTTACTCATTCTTACTCTCTGAGGGGCTGTTCGGGATTGCCGACGCGATCCGCAAAACGGGATAGTGCGGGTTTCCAAACTGGACGTTAAGCGAAGGGCATTGCGCATGCGCATAATAAACGCCCGCCTTTGGCGGCGTCACGGTCACGCTATAGACGCCGTCTCCTTCCTCTTTCGCAACCTGGCGCTCATGCCAATTTCCCGGCGCCATGATCACGATCAACATATCGCGCACACCCGTCACAGGCTGGCTGGTTTGCTTGTCCGTGACCCGAAACTTAAATGTCGCGGCCGCACCTTTCGCTGGCATCGTCGGAGCCAGGGGCGCGATCACCACTTTCGGCGCATTTCTTTCGGCTTCGAGCGCGGCATTTGGCGTGATGGTTAATTCGAAGCCATCCACGATTTTGGGCGAGTCGAGAAAAAAGATGACATCGTAAACGCCCGGCTTTCCCAGCTTGGCGACCGTCTCATAAACACCGGGAGTGCCGCGCTCGCGCAGGCTGCGATCGACTACCTCCACGGCCATCGGCTCGCGTTTGTAATTCGTGAAGGTACCCATCGGCGCCGCCATTCCCTCCTTGTAAAAATAGATGGCGCGATCGTGGGTGTCGGCCACCAGGACAGCGCCTTCTCCAGGCACCGGCACAATGCGGGCCGCGGGGCTGCCCTGCCATGTCTCGCCGAGCGGACGCTGGCCGGCGGGAAAGGTGACCACCGAAAGCGGCTGGCCGCGGCGGCCGATTTGCGAGAGCGGGAGCATGAAGATTTCGGAGCTGCCGAGATGGTTGATGTAGGCGAGGTCGCGCGAAAATGTGATTTGAAAGGGCGCTTTGCCCACCGTGCCGGTCTGGATGATTTCCGCGGACGACGCATCGATGACCTCGACCGTGTCGGTTTTGCGATTCACCGCGAGGAGGTGCCTCCCGCCCGGAGCCGCGGCAATATCGGCAAGTCCCGGCTTCGTCCGAATCGTCTTCGTCAGCGCGAGCGTTTTCGCATCGACCACCGCAATTTCGCCGGCATCGGCGGCGCACACGTAAAGCGCGTCGGCCAGCTCCGAATACGCCGCGGCGACGGGCCCGCGGCCAATCTTGATCTCTTTCACTTTCGCCAGTGTGCGCGTGTTGATGATGGAAATGGAATCATCTTCGCCATTGGTAACAAAGACGAAGGCGCTGTCGCGCGTGACCGCGATGGCATGATGGCCGCGCCCAACCGGCAGCGTAGCCACCGGCGCGAAAGTGTCCGCGCGGAATGCGGCGAGGCTCGTGTCCGATGAGCCTTCGCCGGCCGCCCAAAGATATTGTCCATCGGGTTGGAGCGCGAGCCGGGCCGGACGCAGGCCGGCTTCGATAAAGTGCGAGACTTCCCAGCGAGAAGTATCGATCACCGCGATCTGCTTTTTCTCCGGAACCGAAACAAAGAGCTTCGCCTGGTCCTGCGTCATTACCCAGTCGTAGCCATTTGCCGGAAGCGGAATGAGTGCGAGCAGCTTCGTGCTTCCAAAACCGAAAAGCGGATCGACGACGGAGATGGTGGAGTCGCTGTTCAAAGTCAGGACGTAAAACGAATTCAAATCGAGATCGGCCTGGCCGAAGATGCCGCCGGTGATGAACCGCGCCGCTTTCACGTTCGGCGCGTTCGCCGCCGGGATTTCGCCTTCGCGGCGCAAGCTCAACCAGGCGCGGGCGGTGGCGCCGCGGATCGGAACTTTCCCGGCGGGATCGGTGAGAGTGAAACGAAACCGCACCGCATCACCTTCCTGAAACGATTCGCCGCGCGCGTCGGGAACGGCCACCCGCGCCACGTCAAACGTGACGCGGATTCCCTTGTCGACGAAGGTGCGGCGAGGCGGCGCCGGATCACCTGCCCCCGAGGCGGCCAGGGGGGCGAGGCCGAAGAGAACCGCCAGCGTCGCACTGGAAAACGAAGTCATACCGGTACGCCGGGGGTGTTTCGAGCCACGGGCGAGGGTATGGAATTTCCGCGAAAAACTTCAATCTAATTTTGCCGGAATTTGCTTGGCGCGCCCTCTTGTTTTGTTGGAAATGGAGGCCGCATGGCCGCACATCCTCCCGGCGAGACCATCAGCTTCCGCGAGACGGCCACGCCCCTTCCGGCGAAACTGGCGCGGGTCGTGGCGGCCCGCTTTCCCGGCGAACCGCGTGCCGCGTCTCTGGCCGGCGCGTTCCTGGCGCTTAGCCGTTACGACCGGCGTTTTGCCGCGGAACTGGTGTCGCTCGGCCGCGAGCGCGCCGGTGCTTCCTGGAACCTTCGTTTGTTCGCGGCCTCAATGCTGGCCGGCCAATGCCTCCGTCTGAAGGCCGCTGCTACCAGGGAATTCACGTTCCTGTTTGGCAGCCTGGGTTTGCTCGCGGCGGGCGGGCGCGCCGTGGATGCCGACGTGCTGCGGCAAGGTTACACGTCGACCGAGCTCTCCGAATTCAGCGCCGAATTTCTGAATCATCTTCGCCGGCTGGAGCGAACGCATCGGCGCTTGCGCGGTTTTCGCACAACGGCGGAAGCGCTGGATGACTTCATCATCGTCTCCCGCGATCCCTGCAAAGCGCCGCTCGCGCGGTATCTGTTCGCGCCGGCGGAAGTGGTGGAGCGCGTTGTCCAGCGGCTGCAAGTCTCCAAGGGTCTGCCCTCGCCGCTGGAAGAGCCCGGCGAAAACGAGGCGCAATGGTATCGGTCGCAACTGCCCGCGTATGAAAATGAAATCGTGCGCCTGCTCACCGACGACGCGCAAATCTATTGGAGCTGCGAACGGACTTCCTCCGAGATCAATCGGCTCATCGAGAAGCCTCTCGGCACCGTCGCGTGCGCGCTGAAACCGCCAGGCAGCGCGCTGGAATTCGAGATCAAGCGCACCGGCATTGGCGGGCCGTTTCCGCTTGGGGCTGTCTACCTCGGCGTCAACGGCAATCCCGTGCCGCCATCGCATCGGCTGCAAGGAGGCGCCTCCACCGCGAGCTTGCGCTGGGAGTCGAACCGTTGCGCGGCCTTGTCGGAAGTCTATCGAGCGGCCCACCACCGCGAAGCACCCGTCTCCAAGCTGCTCACCCTCGCGAGCTATCGCAGCGTGCCGTGCCAGGGCCGCGACGTGCATCTGCTCGATTACTTCACCAGTCCCGAGATTTTCGGGCCGGGTTTTCAAAAGATGCGGCACCAGATGAAGCAGTGCGTCGCCGCCTACGATCAGCAATACGACGACTACGACTTCGCTCATCTGCCAGGCGAGGTGGGGCTGACCGGTCGCTTCCTCTATCACGTGCTTCCATCCCAGGGCCTGCTCGCGCAGACCACTTCGTATCGGCTGGATACCCTGGCCCGGTACTTCTCGCCCGCCGGCCCAGAGGCTTATTTTCAGCACGGGCTGAAGCGCGAGAGCCATACGATCGAAGAGGCACGGCGTTTTGCCGACGCGTTGCTCGAAGAAGTGCTGGGCGTGCATGTAGAGCCCGACGCAACGTATGTGGATCACGCCCAATATCTCGCCGCGGCCTTTGCCGTCCCGGAAAACCGGCGCCAGGCCGACCGCATGCACGCGCAGGCGGTATCGGATCTTGGACAACTCTGGGGCACGGTTCTCGCCCTCGGGGGTTTTACTTATGGAGAATCATTCGTCGGCCGCAATATGGGGCTGAAGAGCTCGTTCGCCGGAGGCGAATGGACTTCGCGGCTGATCTCGATGGACCATGATAACTTGCACCTCCCCGATGACGAGGAGGAGGTGTTCTGGGCCCAGGGCGCCTTGAGAACCGCCGTGCAGGACGAGTGCTACATCCGCGGCAATCCAGGCCGCCCAAAGCAGGTGCCGCGGTCCGCCCTGCATTATCTGCAACAAATCTATCACCTCCCATCCGGCGACACCCCCGCGGAAAGCCGCCGCCTCCTGGAATCCGCCATGGACACAGCCTACCGCCAGACGCGCCGGGCGCTGGAGAACGAACCGCGGATGCGGCGGCTTTTCTCGGAGTCGTATCTGCGGCACCTGCGCGATTGGCACGTAGTGGTGGCGGATTATTTGGCGACAGTGCCTGAAGCCAACGCGGCCGCGTTCAGCGCCTGGAAGGACCGCACCCGGGCTTATCTCACCGAACGCAAATATGGCGAGGTGGTGGAGAATTACTGCAAGGCACTGGAGAAGCACGGCGATTTCGTCCGGCGCTACTCTTTCCTTTACCTCCCGCCGCGGCCTCAGTCGAGGGAGCGGTCGCGGCGATGAAGATTCATCTCGTTGGGGTCCACGAATACCCGGGGCGCCTGGGCGGGATGGCGTCCCACCGCGTCGCGGATTGCCTGGCGAAAGGGCTCGCCGAGCTCGGCCATCAGGTGAGCTATGAACTGCCGCCGACGTTCGTCGGTTCTCTGCCGGACGGAGTTCAGCTCGTGCACAAACGGCGCTTCGACGTCGACATCATATGGTTCAATGGGTTCGGAGGCCGACTCCCAACCACGCGCGGGATTCCGTGGCTGAGAACCCCGCACGGACATGACAAGTCATGGACCCCGCATGTTCGTGCCAATTGGATGTTTGTCTCCGCCTCGCACGCGGCTTTCTTTGGCTCGGAGCGTTACGTCCTGAATGGGATCGACCCAGGCGAGTTCTGCTACAGCGAGTCGAAGGATGACTATTTCCTTTATCTGGTGGCCGATCTTACGCAGCTCCAGCTTAAGGGGTTTCAAATTGTTCAAGAGCTGGTCCGTCGTCGCGGAATACGGGTGGTGGTGGCGGGTGCGATCTCAGAAGACGGAATGGCCGAGCGCTACGAACAGATGTTTGCCGAAGACGGCATTCGCTCCGTCGGCCACGTCTCCGGTCAAGAGAAGGCGGAGCTGCTCGCCGGCGCCCGCGCGCTCCTTTTTCCGACGCAGGCGAACGAACCGTTCGGCCTGGTCATCGCGGAAGCGATGATGTCGGGCACGCCGGTCATTTGCAGCGATCGCGGCGCCTGTCCCGAGTTGGTCCGGCCCGAGACCGGATTTGTCTGCTCCACCTTTGCGGAATATGTGTCGGCGCTCGCAGGGGTGGATCGGCTTTCGCCGCGGGCCTGCCGCATTTTTGCCTTGGAAAATTACCACTACCTCAAGATGGCGCGGGAGTATGTCGCCGAGTTCGAACGGGAGATCGTCAATTGGGAATCCCCGGGCTGGAGAGCAAAGGTGGGCGAATCCTGGCGGTGGGTGAACCTGGAGCATCGCGGCCGGCGCGTCGCCGTGGGAATTCCTCGGAGTTACTTGCCAGGATAATGCGAATCTTGCTGGCATCGAATCATGACTACCCGGCGCGCAAAGCCGTGGGCAGCGGTTTGCGGCCGACGCGGTTTCCGTCCGGCTCCGGCGGCGCGGTGCACGATCTGATCGCCAAAGGCCTGGCGGAGCTTGGGCATGACGTTTTCTATCTGGTGTCACACGCGGCGAACGAGCGTCCAGCGAAGGGCATTACGCTGATCACTGAGCCGGCGCGCGACGCGGAGGTGCTGCACACAAGCTCAGAATTTCATCATGCACTCGGGCAGGAATGGCAATCGCAAGGCAAACCGTGGGTCACCACCTGGCATATGAACCCCGCGGCCTATCGTGAATTGCGGCGGGTCGTTGAGGCGGGTGAAAAAGAGCCGCCGCCGTCGCGTGACAACTGGATCTTTGTCTCTCGCACGCTCGCCCAGTTGCATGGCCGTGAGCGATACGTCCGCAATGGCGTCGATCCAGGAGAATACAGTTTCTCCGAAACCAAGGACGATTATCTGCTTTTCATGGCGTCGATGGACCAGGGTCCCGCCAAGGGACTTGAGGTAGCGCTCTCGCTCTCGGCCCGATTGGGCTTCAAACTTGTGGTCGCGGGAACTGCGACGGATCGGGAGCGGATAAGCTGGGTCGCGGAGTTGTGCCGGAAGGCGAAAGCCGATTATGTCGGCGATGTGCGTGGCCGCGCCAAAGCGGATTTGCTCGCCGGAGCCAGG
This sequence comes from Chthoniobacterales bacterium, assembly GCA_035556975.1. Lineage (GTDB taxonomy): Bacteria > Verrucomicrobiota > Verrucomicrobiia > Chthoniobacterales > UBA10450 > AV80. The sequence continues at coordinate 63,493 of DATMEN010000016.1, read as the reverse complement.
GCCTTCCTCTTTCCGACCCAGGTGGACGAAGCCTTTGGACTCGGAATGGTGGAAGCCTTGATGTCGGGCACGCCCGTCATTTGCAGCAACCTGGGCGCATGCCCGGAAATCGTTTCCGCTGAAGTCGGCTTCGTTTGCGCGACGCCCCAGGACTATGCTGAAGCGATCGGCCGGATCGGCGAGATTTCTTCGGCCGCATGCCGGTCCAGAGCGATGAGCGAGTATCACTACCTGCGGATGACCCGGGATTACGTCAGGGAGTATGAGCGGGAAATTTTGCGGAACGCGTGAGTGAGTGAGCGCGGCGAATGCTTCAGCTGGTATCGCGAAGGCAGTTGTTAGTCTCAGCCGAAGACCTCTCGCATGATCTGCTCCATCTCCCGCTTGAAGTTGGGCCAGGTGCGGTCCGCCACCGACGTGCGAACAGGGCCACGGGCGGCAAGGAGCGTTCTTCGATCGAGGGTCCGAATGAGCCCAGCTACCTCGTCTGCGATTTGATCTCCGTTGCAGCCATCGAAGGGCGAAACGATGAAACCGTTTTGTCCGTGTCTGATAAGGTCGGGGGCCATCCCCGTTGGGGTGCAGATTGGCCACATGCCCAGTCCCATCGTTTCGAGCAGCGGCAGTGGCCCGCCCTCGAGCCGCGAGAGCATCAGGTAGATGTCGCCCTCACCGAAATAGCGGTATTGCAGCGGGTCGGCTACCAGACCCGGATCGATCACGGTCCATCCACGCTCTCGGAGTGCAGTGGCATAGGGCTGCCAATCCGGACCAATGAAGACAAAGGCGTAGTGAGCTGGGTCCAGGCGGTCGGCGATTGGCAGGAGAAGCTCGGGGCCTTTGCGCAGGGAAGACGCGCCGTCCGGATAAGCGCGTATCTCCTCCGCTGAAAGCGCCGCGCTAGCCGATCCAGTGACGAGCAAGCGGATCTTTTCGGATGGATGCTCGCGCCTGGCATGGTCGCGAGCGGTCTCCACTCCTCCGATCTTGGTGAGATAGACCGGCTTATCCTGGCAGATCGCACGCAATTCCTGTTGCATGGTGCTGTTCATGCAGACTCCCGCCACGACGGTCGGATCGCGCAGCAGCCACTGCTCTGTGTGCTGAAAGAAACAGATGGCACGGCTGCCGCGGCGACAGGACTCAGGAAGCTCGTGCCAATAGGCCGGACACCAGGTGACCACGTTGCGGCCCGAAAGGTCCATCTTCAGCACTTCGCGCTGGCTGACTTCGATCTCGGTGACTGCAAGCACTTCACGCTGGATACTCCAACGCTCGTGGTCTCGGCTGCCGAGATGCACAACGGACGAAAGGTTCATCGAGTTGTCGCGGTGCCCGCCGTCCAATGCACTTTCGACTCTCGCCGGCGCGGGTCTGCCGTTACGACGGGAAAGTGGCGATCACATCCAGCATGACCAGCGCTCCGTGGGGCAGATTTCCTTCGAACACGGTGCGGACGGGATTGCAGACGACCCGGTCGTCTGGAAGCCAGGCGGCGTAAAGCTGATCGACTTTGAGAAAGTCGTTCATGTCGCTCAAGATCAGGGTGGATTTGATGATGCCGGCCGTGGAGCAGCCTGAGGCATTGAGCACGGCGGCGATATTGGCAAAGAGGCGATTCGTCTGCGCTTCCAATCCATCTTCCAGCCGGCCCGTCTCCCGGTTTCGGCCTGTCTGTCCGGTGACGAAAACGAGATTGCCCGTCCGGATGGCCTGGGTGTAGGTGCCGATGGCCGGGGGAGCGGCGTTTGTCTGAATTCGAATCTTGTCTGGCATGGCTTTGGGGTGAGCTAGTTTTGATAGTCGAGTGGTTGCGAGAAGGCAAGGAGGCGCTGTTCGCCTTTCCTGACGAGAGGCAGGACCTCCCTGCCGAAACGGGTCACCTCGTCCACTTCAGGCCAGCCCGACATGATGAATTGGCTGACCCCGATGCGCTTGTATTCGAGCAGGAGGTCTGCGATCTCGCGAGGGGTCCCCAGGAGTGTGGTCCACACGGGGCCGCACAAAGAGACGAGCCCGGTCCAGAGCGATCGGCCAATAAAGGAGTTGTTTTGTAGGGATGAGTTCCGATACATCGTCGAATCGTCGCGTTGGTCCCGGTTCCCGCTGCTCATGCCGGCCTGACAATGCGGAACGAGCGATTCGGCGACCGCGACTGCTTCCTCTCTCGTCGGCCGGCACAAGACACAGAGCCGCAAGCCTACCTCGACGCCCGCCGCGCGGCTTTGCGCGACGATCGGTGCGAGTTTTTCCGGCGCCTCGGCGCAACGAAGCCAACAGGAGCCTTGAGAGTGCGCCAACTTTTCCGCCGCGCTTGAATGTCCGGAGATATAAATCTCGGGAGTTGTTCGATTGTGACCGAAAAAAGGAGTGTGGAAATGCCCTTGCTCGACCCGATAGAACCGGCCCTGGAAATCGATCCGGGCAGTCCAGTCCCGCCAGAAGGAACTGCAAACCTCGAGAAATTCCTCCGCGCGGGCATACCGCTCGTCATGTTCCAGAAAGTCGCCGTAAGCGTGCTGCTCGGCGCGCGAGCTTCCTGCGACCAAATTCAGGGCGACCCGCCCATTCACCAGAGTGGAGAGGGTGTTGAACTGCTGCACGAAAGTGGTCGGCTGCGAGAGCCCCGAACGGTAGGCCACGATGAATTTGAGCTTCTCCACCGCTCGCCCGAGCGCACAGCTCACAAACATCGGGTCGGGTTCATAGCGGCTGAAAGAGATCAGGACCGATTCGATGCCCGCCTGCTCGGCCGCCCGCGCAAAGCGCTCCCATCCTTCCAGGTCCGGCTGCGCGGCAGGGGAGTCCTCGAGCGCCTTTTCGACTCGAAAGCGCGCGGCCTCCTCAGGTGTTTTCATGGCAGCTCCACCGGCTTCGGGGAGCATCCAATGAAAACGCAATTGCCGGTCTTCCGTGGCCACTTCTCCGCGCTTCATCGTGGAGCCCGCGCCAGGACTAGTTCAAGGACTCGACCTCATAGGGCTCGCGCTTTGGCAGAACCCCGTGCGCTTTGGCCCATTCCTGCAAGGCCCACGGCTTGGTGTCGATGTCCGGATAGCCTCCGAGCAACTGGCGGGTAATGAGATCGGCTCCGGCGAGGCGCCGCGGGTCGGGCGGATCCAGGTAAACTTCCGGCTTCATCCACCTGTAGGCATAACCGTAAATTACCACCTTCGAGGTGCGGTCGGAACGATTCGGGGCCGCCGTGTGAAAAATCCGATTTTCAAACAAAAGAGCATCTCCGGCGTTCATCTTCAGATCGCACACCTCGATCCCCGGCGGATCGACCGCATCGTTCGGGATGACCAGCGGCACTTCCCGCACATGAGTTCCGCGCGCCATGAGCGTCAATCCGGATGCGGGCCGGTGGAAATCGGTCAGGCTATAGCTGACCTTAATTCCGGCGCGGGGGAGTCCCCGGTTTCCCAAATCTTCAGGGATGCGAATGTCCCGATGCCAACCGCGGCGGAAGCTTTGGCCGTTTGAATTCTCCGGCCTTTTGTAGGTAAGGGATGTCGAATGAAGCTGGATGTTCGGGCCGAGCAACTGGGCGATCAGCGGGACGACCGGCGAGCTGGTGACGAGATCGACCATCGCTTGCTCTTCCAGCAAGCCGGGCCGCATATCGAGGTGATTGTATTCCGTTCGGTCGAAGACCGGCGGCTTTTTCAGAAAGGCATGCGCGATCCGGTCGCCCGCCTCGAGTAATCGCCCCACCATTTCCTGATCGAGCGCCTCCTTGACCACGAGAAAGCCATCCTCATCAAACGATCGGCGCTGCTCGGGGGTGAGGGGAACGAATTTCATGGTTTTCTCCTTTGAATGTCGCAAGTCGACATGACTCGGATTTGATAATTGTCCCGGCAATCATGTGGCGCAGCCCAGAGCGATGCAATATTTTTCAGCACTCCGCGCACTAAATGCGGCCGGGAATCACTCCGAGTAATGGCCTTTTGCCGCTTCCTGCCGCACTTCTGTCGGATTCATCAAATCGTTCCGTGTTAACCCCTGCGATGGAAGCTGGAATTGCGGATCACGTGTGGGAGATTGGCGAGACAATTGCTCTTCTGGCTTGACCATATAACCGATTAATTGTCCATTAATACCCATGAGAGTGCTTCCACAATGGCTAAAGAGACACGCGGACGCACAACGTCAGATGCGATTAACGCAACGGCGCGTTACGTCAGAAGAAGCGCGGAAGCAATTCGAGCACGTGCAACGAGAGTCGGCGAACCAGTCGGCGAGTGGAACTCGGAGCGGCTCGCTCTGTGTGAATGGGCAGAGCTGAACGGCAAACGGTTGCCGTCGAGTACATACGCCAATTTAGATACATTGGTTCTGGTGCGGAGCACCGTGTATATCACGATCAAGATCATGGTTTAGCCATTAAGGCTACACACACGAATCGATTTGGGCATTCCACGTACGGGCCTGGGGTTCAGGCCACACCCAGCGAGTATTTCCGCCGACTAGCCTGGAGTAATCTTTTCTTTGGTGACGCAATTGCCATCTTGGGAGTTGCTTTTGATGATGAGCAACAAATTGAGATTGTTTGTTCTCAACCGTGGATTGATTCACATCCAATTCGGCCCACTCCGGAGGCGCAGGAAATCGATTTGTATTTCCAAAAAATAGGCTTTTTCAGATCACCTTTGAACCCAGATGCGCCGGTGTTTTACCACCTTTCATTCAATCTGCTCGTGGTGGATGCGAACGACACCAATGTCATTCGTAATTCCGCCGGGGAATTGGCCGCAATTGACGTGGTGGTTGGAACGCCCGGTCCTGGTCCGTACGCCGAACTGAGAAGAGCATTCGCGTTCACCTCGTGGTTCTACCGTCCTTGAACTGTACGACTACCCAACCTCCTCCCCCATCGACATGCTTGGCGAGCCTGTCCAATCTTGAGAGAATCAGCAGCGCATGAAAGTCGAACCTCCGAGCAGTTTCAACCAGCACATTTTTTTCGAGGCTAAATCGGTCTTCTACGGAACGGACGACGGGTACCAGGATGGATCGTGCACCGAGTTTCAACGTTATGAAGATTTTTACCGGGGCGTCACGCGCGAGCGACGCGAGAAGATTCACCTCGTCAGTGCCGTTGGCGGACTCTACGGGCTGAATCTCATCTCCCTCTGGCGGCCGCGGGAGATTACGTTTTTCGACATCAACCCGCACGCGACCGCTTATTTCGAGCTCATTCGCAGGGTGTTCGCCGTCAGCTCGAGCAAGCAGGACTTTCTCGATCGGCTCAGCCACCAGGATTACGAGGTCGATAATCCGGCGGAAGAGCTGATCCGGGAAAACCTGGCGTTGAAGCAACAGGGAAAATTGCCCAGAACGAGAGGATCGAGCTACAAGCGCTCGCTCGAGGTAAGTTGGAAACACGCGCTCGACCACTTTGATCTAACCAAGGGCCTCCTCGCCCGCGTCCCGCTCCAGGTTCGCACGGAGAGCATCGACAGCGAAAGTTTTACCAGCTTCATCCGCCACTCCGAAAATGTGTGGATGTTCTGCTCGAACATCGTCGAGTTTACCTTCGGCGGCCTGCGCTTCGACCATCCTTCCAACGCGGCCATGGTTTCCCTCGTCTACCCGGGCCAGGTGGAGTTGCTCGACCTGGCTCCGTTTGGAGACCGCCCAGTCGAGGTGCGTTTCGAAATTCCGCTCAAAGCCGCCGTGGTCGGCGCACCGCTGATTCCGGTGGATCCTCCGTCCGAGATCGCCGACGAGGAGGGCATCCAACTCGCGAATTTTTGCCGCGACGAGCTTCGGCTGGCGCCGGATGGCCGCCTCCTCGATATCGGCTGCAATTTTGGGCGGCTGGCGATCGCCTTGGGCGACTATCTCGATAACGGTGGCGAATATGAGGGCTTCGATCCGCAGAGGGAGCATGTGCTCTGGGCCCGGCAAAATTGGATGCCCAACCATAACAGCACCTCCTTGCACATCGCCAACATCCGCAATCGAATTTACAATCCCGGTGGTGCGCTTAGCCCGACGGAGTTTCGCTTTCCTTATCAAGATGAAAGATTCGATGTGGTCGTCGCCTATTCCCTGTTTCCCTATCTCCTGGCTGAAGAGTTCGAACATTACGCGGCCGAGATCGCCCGGGTGTTGAAACCGGGCGGCCGGCTGCTGGCCACGTTCTACCTCTTGGACAAGGAGGCGCGGGCGGCCACTCATTCATTGGCCGATCCACATTGTTTCAGATACCCCACGGGACCGATCACGACCACGGGGCCGAACCGCGGCGGCCTCGGCGCCCATGACGAGAAATATGCGCGCCGGGTCTTGCGCGAAAAGGGGATTGAGGTAGGGCCGCCGATCTTAGGCTCGTGGCGGGGACGGACCGGCGGGCGCTTCCAGGAAGACGCGCTCGTCGGGATAAAGCAGCGGCGAGATCCAGCGGAAAGTTGAGCAAGCCTCGCCCGCGGTTTAGGGGACCGCGGCAATGGCATCGATCTGAACCAGGGCGCCGCCCGGAAGATTCTTCGACGCGAAAGCGTTGCAAGCGGGCAGGGGGATCGCCTCGCGCGGTGGGCTCCATTGCGCATAGATCTCGTCCACCCGTTTGAAGTGGCCGATCTCGGAAAACATCAACGTGACGACGACAAGGTCTTTCCTGCCGCACTGGGCCGCCGCCAAAATTGCGTCGAGATTCGCGAGCATCTGCCCGGTCTGGGCATCGAGCCCTTCTGCCAGGGATCCAGTGGCCGGATCGCATCCGGTCTGTCCGCTCACAAAGAGCAGGTTCTCACAGCGGATCGCCTGCGATTGACTGCGCGGAGCGGGCGTTGTATCGGCAACGATCTGGACTTTTTTTTCCATCACGAGAGTTCTCCGCATCGTGGCGTTTGCCTGTGGGAAGTCAAGGTTGCCCACGGCCGGGTAGTATCCTAATTTGAAAATCGGTTAGTTCGAAGTGTCGTCATTGGTGGTCTTCAACGCCCAAACCATAAACACGACCAAGCCCATTCCCAGCGATAGTGCTGTGATCGCATAGAAATGAACGGCTTCTGAATTAGCTATCTCTAGCAAGCCGCTTTGCGCTCCGACCATGTCCCCGGTCGCATGGAAGATAACCATATCCTCTGAACGAAGGAGGCCGAAAACACCACCGATAATGAGCAAGGCTGCCACGATAAGCCCGGCCGTATCAGCCCAATGTAACCGTCGAAATCTCACGCTTCTCTCGCCTTGGCGAATGTTTCGACAACGCCATCCCAGATAACCTTCCCGCCGAAAACCTCGAAAACTGGCGTAGAGCAAACGTCAAGAGCTTTGCAGCGATGCGCCTGCCCAACGACTTCCTTCAATCTCTCAATTTTCGCGCTCAAGCTTCAATCATCCCCACCAGATCACGCACTGTCCACGGAGAACCTTCGACGCCTGCCGCCATTGCTGGCGTGCAACGAATGTTTAACGCTGGCGTTCTCCCAAAAAGTTGCACAACCTCAAGGCAGCAATTCGCGCTGAATATCAACCCTGAGGCAGAATGCTGACCCGATACACAATTCTTCGACTGACAGCGATTGCGTGCGTCTTCGCTTTTTCTATGCAACCAGCGGTAAGCGCTGAGAAAAAACGCACCATGATCTTCAAACCTCGTATTCTGTGGCCGACACTTCCCGATGGACGTAAACCCGAGGGCTCAGGTTTGTTCGTTTGTCACGTCGATACTAAAACCGGACTTGTCAGGTATGTCTCGGTCGCGAAGAGCACCGGCTTTGCGATCCTCGACAAAGCTGGCATTGACAGTTTCAGCAAAGCTCGGTTCCGAGGTAGTGGGCCATTGGTGTATGTGCCAATAACCTGGTCAAACAAAAAGCCGCGGCCCTGATTTCAAATTAGGGCACTACGCGCGGCCGCCGAATTTTCCTGCGAGCAAGGGATGGTTTCGGAGCACCCGCTGCACTTCGTGCTCGATGAGAAAGTTGCGATAACTGCGCTCTTTCCAGCCGCCGTGGGCCGACCAGATGGCGGCGTTGCCGGAGAATTGATTGGAGCAAAAGCGCTGAAAGGGAATGGCCGCGCATTTCACCCGCGAGTCCTCTCTGGCCTGAAGCAGGGTGCATTGGTCCCAGAACCATTCGCCCGGCCGGCGCCCGTGGAGCGCATCCCGATTGCAGTCCCATTTGACCCAGCTATCCACCAGCTCCCGTCCCTCGCGCCGGACCAGCACAATCCCCGAGGGCGTGAAAAGATGCGGGTAGACCCGTCCCTCCCACACGCCATTGGTCATGAACAAGGCCGCTCCATGGCCATCGAGCAGCGACCAAAGATCGTTGAGCGCGCGCCGCACGAGCATGTCGGCGTCGAACATGCCAAACCACGGCTCATCCGGGAAAGTATCGAGCGCTCTTTGTAAGACCATCGTCTTGCGGCGCGCCATCTCCGCACGCAGGGAACCGTTGTCCGCGATCGTTTCGCTCGTCACCAGGATCCGCGGGTGCGCTTGCTTCAACTCCGCCTGCTGTTGGCCGCTCAGATTCACCGTATCCGCCAGCACTTGCTGGCGCGGCTCGTGCATGGCGAGCGAACGGACCATTAGGAGACCCCAATGATAATAGACGCTGTCGAACTGCAGGACGATCATGATCGTGATCGAGAGGGGTTTTACGAGGCCACCAGGCTTTCGCTTAGGTATTCGCGCTTCAGGCTTTCGTAAAGGCAGCCGGGATCGTGCGCGGCGCTCTTGTCGCGCCCGCCGCGGCGCCACATCTCGTTCCACAAATGGACGGCGTGCGTCTGCTCGCTGAAGCCGGGCGCGGCAGGCGAGAGCAGGGCTTCCCATTCATCATAGGCGAGCGGGCAAAACACCTCCGCGGCCTGGAGATGCGCGGCGAGCCCAAACTTCTGGATCGCGCGCGCCATCAGCTTTGGGCCGAACTGGCCCCAGGCCGCCTGCGCAGGGTCCGCGAAAGACAAACAGACGTGCCAGTTGAAGGCCATGATTTCGCTGGCGGCGGGCGCCTTGATCACCGCGCTCGCCGCCACTGCGCCGCCGGGGATTGGCTCGGCGGCAAAAACATATGGCGCGTCGAACGCGAACGGTTTCAAGCAAACGACATCGGTATCGGCCCACCACCCGCCCTTCCGCAACAGCAGCCGATAACGGAAAAAGTTCGAAAAACCGGCATAGCTCGGGTGTTGCCGGTATTGGAAAATCGCTGCTTTCGGCAGGATCTCCTCCGCGTTTTTGAGCACTGCGCCCTTCGGCAAACCGTCCACTTCATTGTAGGTATAAAGATGATACTCGTGGCCGTGCGCGAGAAACGACGCGATCGAAAGCTGTTCCATCGGCGAAAGCTCCCCGCCGATCCAAACACTCTGGATGGGATCGGTCGTCGCCGTCATCCGCGTCGTGTCGCCATCCAGAGAACGGCGTTTCGCTCGCTATGGAGAAAGCGCGGGAGAGGTTTGGTCGCTTTGCGTGACGAACTTTTCGGCGGACGGCTGCCCGGTGATCGTAACGGTGGCGGTGGCCCCCGGTTGGCCGTTCTCCCCGATCGCGGTAACCTGGATACGCGCAGGTCCGGAGAAATCCGACGCAACCTTTAGTGTCCATCGCCCATCAGCCGCGACTGAGGTCGTGCCGAGGTCGATCCCGCCCGCTGCATCGGTCGCCAGGCGGACCCGCATTTGCTTCGGCAGCGGCGCCCCGTCCGTTGCGGCCCTGATCACCCCGCTCACCTGCGCGAAACCGCCCTCGATTACTGCCTTCTCGATAGCCACCGTAGAAGGCGTGACCCTGAACAAGCCCCACGTGCCGGTGTCGCTGGCAGTCTGATAAGTGGTATAGAGGTAATCGCCTGGAACCTTGCTTTGCCCACCGGCGCTCGGGAAGAGCAGATCGAATTTCTGTCCTACGCTGCCCTGCACTGCGCCATGGGTTTCCGAAAGCGGATTGACTCCGATCTTCGTCGAATCGTCGACATAGGGCTCTTCCTGCCAGGGATGGGCGTGGACCATGAAGACCGGCGGCGGCGTGAGCGCATTGCTGGTTGCGGTCCCCGGGATCAACAGCCTAAAGCGCACTGGAGTGCCGGCGGAGGCTACGAACACCGGCGTCACTGGGTCGCTGGGCGGGTCAGGCTGAAAGATCGTGTTCGAATAGGCTTGGGAATATCCTTCGGGCGGACCTTTCGGCAGCGTGGGCGGTGTGGTCGGTTGGGGCTTCGGGCCGCGGGCTCCAAATGGCTCCGTGCGATAATTGATCGCCCCGAAGAGGGCGCCTTGCTGCCTTGTATTTGCCACCATGTTCTGATGGACGACCACAAACTCCCGGAAATTGTTGCCGCCGGGGACCGTCACATCGGCTGAGGCGCGGCTGGTCGCGTCCTCGACCCAGGTGGAACCTTCCGGCTCGATAATCAAGGCGCCGACCATGCCAAATTGCGACTGGAGCAAGGGGTCGGCGGAAGTCAGATTCGTGCCGCCGAATTCGATCGGGATTGCTTCGAATCCAGTTGCTGTCGCCTTCAGCTCGCCGGCATACCAATAGAGATCGATGGATTTCTGTGGCGCGACCAGCGCGTCCGGCGGATTGAACCCGACGAGCTGGCCATTGGCCTTGATCGCATCGAAGGCGACCAATTGCGGGTGCAAGCCCACTTTCGTAGGAATGAACATCTGGGCTGCCGGAAGGCCGAACGTGCCGAAGGGAGTGCCATAAGGAAGCCTCTGGAGCGCCTTGAAGGCGGCGTCGCTCGGGTCGAAGCCATTTCGCAGAGTTACTTTGATCCACTCGCCGGCCGCGGCGCGGAGAATCAGCGGCTCGACGGGTACTCCCGGCTTCAGCGTCTTGCCGGCGAGATCGCCCGTGCGGACATAGAGGACGGCGTTGTTCGTCGCGAGCTTGGGGTCGCGCGGGTTATAGACGAGCTTGCCACCCGGGAGCGCGCTCGCCGTCACGGCGGTCACGTCGTATTCCCGCGTCGGACGTCCCGCGTTCTTAGCGTTGAGATACTCCGCCGCGAAATCGATTCCACCCCCGGCGGGCAGCTTCTCGTTGTTCGGCAACGTCTTCACCCCGGGGACCTCCGCGCCATACACCCGCATGATGCCCCAGAGGCCGTTGTTCAATCCGACAAGATCCGAGCTGGGCGAATAGAAATAATCCGCAAACGGGGGCATGTCTTTGACCAGCGGGTCGGTATGCGGAGCAGTCGCTCCCGGCACATTGAAGCGCATTTCGAAGTGTTCCGAGAGTCCCATCAGTTGCGCATTGCGCCAGCCGGAGTCCGTGTTGTCCGTCTCATAGAGCCACTTCACCCCGTGAACCTGGAACGCGTGCGCCTGGGTATGCGCGCCGACGAGCGTGCGAATCTGGACGTGGTCGTTGACGTAGGCTTCCAGCAGCGGCGTGTATGGATCCGTCCCTTTCGCGTTCGGGACCAGCGGAGCCTTGGGGTAGCCTGGCGTTATCCCATCGGGCTGGATATTGAGGTCCGGATCGCTCCGCGGGATGGAGCTGTAGGCCAGCGCCAGATCGGCCTGGTCGGCGGTAGGTGGCGGTGTCATGCCGGGTATGCCTACCCGGAACGGCACGGGCTCACTGCGGTAGTTGAGCGAATAGGTCCCGAACTGGTTTTGGCTGACAATTTGCGCAAAGGGCGGCCCATTGCCGGCGTTTTCCGCGTCGCCGGGGGGATTGAGAGCAAACTGCGTATGGGTTGCCGACCCATCGGGGCCGCTGGCCCAGCTGGGGGCGATATCAGGCGTAAACACCACCATTTTCACGATGGCATCGACCGGCGGGTTCGTGTTCGTCTTCCCCCACGTCGCCCTGACAATATACCTTGTCCCCGCGTTGATTTGACCCGGCGCTTCCGTGATCGTCCATTGGTTGCCTGGCTGGTCCACTTTCACCGTCGCCTTGTCCGAGAGAGGAATGCCAAACTGGGGAAACACGCCGGTGAAGCCCGGCATGGGGACAGTGCCCGAGATCGGCCCGGGAAGTTTCCCCTGATCAAGAGCCGCTGCATAACTCGGAAATAGGTTACCCGTCTGGAGCGCAGGAACGCTGTGCTCCTGCCCGAGCGCGAAAGCCGCCGATGGCACTTTGGGTGTGGCCGCGGGTGTGGTGGCCGGGGTTGGCGTGCCTGCCGGCCAGGCCAGGAGGGGATCGAAGAGCGTGGAGGAGGGCTTGGTCGGGCTGCCCTTCCCGTAGGCGAGTTGCATGTCCTGGAATTCCATCATGAACTCGCGATAGCTGTCCTGCGGGTTTTCCGTCACGATATACCCGTGCCAACTGGTCGGGCCGCCATCCGAGCGCGTATTCATCCGCTCCCCGCGCGGCAGGTACCACTCGGAATTCTCCGGCTCGACGACCATGCCCGCGTAAAGGCCGGCTTGTTGGTGGGTCGAGGGGCCGAAGTGGTCGTGGCTAAACACCGTGCGCAGCGTCCGATCCACTCCTTCGTTGTTGAGCAGCGCATCCACTTCCCATAACTGGATCGTCGTCTGGGCGCCATCCCACGCATCGGAATGACCGCTTGAGGGAGGCCCAAAGACCGAGCCTGCCGTTGCTGCGCTCGGCTGCCAAACAGGGACGCCCTGGTCGAGCTTAACGAAAGTGCTGGTGGGCGGCGGATAATAATCCGCCACCTTTTTCACGGTTAGCTTTTTCTGATCCGCCGGCGCCGGATTCACAAAGCCGGTCGCGGGGTCGAACGCAAACATGCCGCCGGCGGCGTTGATCGAATCGATTCGTTCCTGCACTTCCTCGGGCCCGAACGTGCCGTCCTCATAATTGAATCCGTTCCCGGCGCCGTCGGACGCAGTCACGTCGAACTTCACCAGGTGGATATGTTGCCCGACGATATCCGTCGGCGTGCGCACCTGGAAATCGTCGAGCTCATAGTAGCTCGGCAGCAGGTTCGTGTGCCAGAATTGGATGCTATCCGAGGTATTGGTGCGGAAGAAGAACGGCTCCGGAGGGCGCGTCTTGTCCACCGTCGGAGCCACATCCTGCCAGAGCGAAATCATGCGCTGTTGAGGATAGTGCCAGCCTTTCTTGTTCAAGATCGTGTCGAGTTGAAAGACGGCGGCTTGATAGCGCCGGCGGTGGACATTGGCGTCGCCAAAGTCGTTCACGCCGGGATCCGCAAAGGGCGCGCCATTGGTCGCCGGTAATCCATTGAGAATGAAATTCCCCAGCTCGCCGTTGGGCTGCGCCGTCGGGCGCGTGCGGATGGCGTGTTCGTTCATGGCGGCAAGCTCGACCGGCGTGCCCTCTTCCGGTACGTGCATCGCCGTCAACGAACCGCCGGGGATGATCTTGCCGTCTTTATCGCGGAGAGCGGTGTCTTTGCTGAAATCCCAGCGGGTGTGAAATTCCTTCACCACCTTGCCATCCAGAATCATGTGGCGCGGCAGGCCGCCATCGAGATAGATCTTCTCTTTGCCGTCCAGGATCGGAAGGCGAGTGGCCGGATCCTCGAGCCAGGCGAAATCGAGAGGCGGATGGGGCGGGCGATGGCCGGAGACGCCGGGAATGAAGAAGGGAAAGCCTGGATTCTTATAGATCTTCTTGCCGTCGGGTCCCGTCCCGTCCGCAATGACTTCCACCCTTCGGCCCTGACCCTGGCCGGGCTGCCACGGTGAAAGGTCGGTCAACTTTACCTTGGCCGGCACTGGCGCCATGGCCAGCGTCGGGAGAGGCACGATCGCCGGAATCGGTGTGCCGACCTCGATTTCACCATCCGGGAGCGCGCGGTTTATGCCCGTTTTCGGCTTGCCGTCGGGGTCGAGGAGGGTGCCTTCTTCAAACACGTCGTGCACGCGCCAGAGCGCCCACATGCCCTGGGCAAAGTGAGGGTAAAAGTGGCAATGAAAAATGGAATCCCCCACCGTCTTATTGCGATTGCCGCTGCCGTTGTAAGTAATCTCCAGAGTAAAAGCCGTGCCGGGCACGATCAGTTGACTGTCGAGATACTGGCTGCTGTCGCTATCGGGCGAGCGCAGCCATTGATGCGCGTGCAAGTGGTGAACGTGGGACGGACCGCCCCCCGCGTGAAGAATGCGGAACTTCACGTGGTCATTCATGTAGCTGTGATAGACATTCGAAGGATCGTCCGGGAAAAAGGCTTTCGTCGCTTTCACTGGCGGGGTGGGCAGCGGGGCAAAATCGTCGCTCGCGGGCGGGTTCGACCGCGCGGGGCCGACGAGGGTCCGGGCGGGAGCCCCGATCGGCAGCTCCTTCTCCAGCTTACGGTGCTGGTCGGGCGAGCCCACGATGGCGTTCGTGGCGTTTGCGGGATGATCCACCACCATGGCCGGATCCCCCACCGCCCAGGCGCTCAGGAAAAATTCCTCGAACTTCAAGTCCACCGAGTCTTTGTTTCCCATCGGTCCGACGCCCAGCCGATTCGCCACCACTTCCGGCGCGATCGCGGCTGAACCGTAGTTGATGGCGAAATTATCCGCGCCGGACTGAATGACGTTCACCAGATTCGCGTTCGAAAAAGTCGCGAACGCTTGTGCGGCAAAGAACGCCTGATGGTAAATAATCGTGTATTCCCGGTAGGGCTGGCGGCGGTCGGGAGAAGCCGGGATATTCCGGAAGCTGGGGCTGGTGTTGCTGAGCGCGAACCGGGCGGCGTCCGGCCCGGTAATCACCGCGGTGAGATCGCTATAAATCAGCTCGAGATCTGCCGTGGAGATTTTCAGCTCGCCCGCCTTGGCCGGCTGGCCGCCGGCGGCAGGCACGGGTGGACTTGCCTCCACGTAGTAGGCCTGGCCCTGGTCGGTGATGAGCCAGCTATGACGGTATTGGTCGACGACCCGGGCAGCGGCCGAAAGGTCCACCTTGATCTCCACGAAGATTTTCCGCAAATCACCCGGAATAATTCCCGCGTCGAGCGCCCTCAAGTCGTCAAAGTATGCGGCGGGATTGTCTTTCTTTAGGGGTTTGTCGTACAAGGACTTGATCGGCTTCACTTGCAACATTTGCAGGACGGGGATCGGACGTCCGAAACGCTCGCGCCGCTTGCCGCCGTCCATATAGATGGCGTGGTAATTGATCAATGGCTGCCGGGTCGACGAAATGATGCGCGGGTCGACCAGGCTGCGCTTGTCGTCCGTTTTCTTCGCGTCGTTCACATAAACGGGAAGGCTGGATACTTTGTCCGCGATGCGGGTCTCCATCGCTTTCAGCGTGAAACCTGTGGGGGGAGCGAGTTGCGCCTCGGTGGGTGGGGCTGAAGCCTCCACCGCCAGCGCCTCGATCTTTTGCGAAAACTCCAAGTCCCCCTGCGTCAGGGTCGCCTGCACGAGATCGTCATGTGTGATCTGGCTGCGATACCATTCCGCCCCCTCGGGTTCGACATGGATCGCGCCAAACAAGCCCTGGTTGGCTTGATACTCACTTTCGTTGTCCGCGCCGCTGTAAAGGAGGAACGTTCCCTCCTCCACCGCGTACCATTTGTAAATCTTGATCTCTTCGTTTTTCGCGAGGCTGTTCGCATTCTTTCCCACCCACGACGCGTCACTGTTGATGTCTCCGACCAGTTCCATGCCGGTCGCGTTGAGCCCCGCCCAGCGGGTCGGATCGGAGCCGGGTCCCTTCTTCTGCACCGCGACCGGGGTCTTACTGAGGAGATTGGCGAAGGTGATTTCCAGGCAATCTCCTTTGTTCGCCCGGAGGACCAGCGGACGCGCACGCTTGTCGTCGCGCAAGCGCACGTTGGCGCAAAGCGCTGTCAGGTCGGCCGGCTTCAGCGATTTCAGGTCATCCGGGAGCGGCCCATCCTTGGTTATCACGGTGCCCACCGTCACATTGCTCACTACGTCGCGCGCCAGGGCGTAGATCATCCCGCCGGGTTGCGCGGCGCCAAGTCGATTCCACATCCACGGCTGATCGAGCGCGATCACTTGCACTTTGATCGTGCGGTTACAGATGCGCGGGGAGTCCTGTGTTACCGCGGCTAAGGCCGTCGCAGGCGCGGGGGCAATTTTTGTGGGCGCGGGGGCGACTTTCGCGGGCGCGGGGGAGACTTTCTTCGGTGCGGGCGAGACTTTTGCGGGCGCGGGAGAGACTTTCTTCTTCGGTGCGGGCGAGACCTGCGCCGGCGCGGGAGAGACCAAACCGGCTATGGAGGCCAGGACGGCGAAAAAGAGGCAGGTGCGGAGCGTATGGGTCAAATTCATGGCGGCTTCCTCTGATGAACGGCCGCTCACGCGACCGCGTTTGAGATTCTTGTTAGGGAGATTTTTCAGTTTTTCCACGCTCGGCGTGGTGGCGTGCAGGCTTCAGTTTTGCAGACAGCGCGCGTTTCAGTCACCTGGAAAAGCGAGCGTAGCCTCATTGGTCGCGCTCACTGAACAGCGACTTCCCGGCGGCAAGTTGGAGTTTGGGTCAAGCACCCGCGGTTCACGCGGAACCCTTCCGTTTTGGACCGGACTTCTTGGCCTTCTTGGATCCCCCTTTGGACCCTTTCTTTCCTTTTTTCCCTTTCTTTCCCTTCTTCCCTTTCTTCCCTTTCTTCTTGGGATTCACGGGCCCTCCTAAAGCCAGCGCGAGCTGGACGAACAGGTCTTTGGCGCAATATTCATCCAGCACTAAAATTATTTTGCCGCCTTTCGGATAGCCTCCCTTGCCTTTCCCCTTGCCCTTGCCTTTCCCTTTCCCTTTCCCTTTCCCTTTCCCCTTGTCTCCCTTGTTCCCTTTGTTGCCCTTTGGCCCCTTCGGACGGCCACCCCCCAGAGTCCCGAAATTCTTCGAACCCTTTTTGCCCGATTTGGATTTTGTCTTGCTCATAGGTGTTCCTTTCGTGATCGAGTCTTAGCTCTAACCGAACACCCGAGGATGGGCAACACCGGCACGTCCAGGGGTCAATCAGCGGCCAATTATTGGCAGTGTGCCGGATAGCGGTTCGCGGCGTCAATAATATTTCGTATTATTTTTCTGGACTCAATTCGTTGGTGCCCGGACGGCCCTGAGAAAGGCAAAGCGCTGATCCTGGCGAATCGAAAATGCGCAGGCCGCCTGGGCATTCCGCCTCGCCGCTGTCGCTCTTCCACACAGAGGTGCAAAGCGTGCGCAAGCCTGCTGTCGTCGCGGTAAAATACTCGCGGAAGCGGCCCCGCCGGGCGCGCACCCGGTAGCGCTCCGTGTGATACTCCCGGCCGCTCAACAGCAGGTCGCTGTCGGCCTCATCCAAATCCAGATAAGTGGCAAACGATCCCACCGCATCGTACTCGGCGCACTTGGCGAGACTCGCCCGCGTCTCCATGCGCGTACAGACCACGTTCGCATCGCTGAAGATGAAATAGTCTTTCTCCCGGGCGAACCGATCCAGGGCGGCGACGAAGGCAACCTGCCGCCCCGGCCCCGGCGCGTGCGCATACTCGCATCCGGGAGGCAGCGCCTGGCGTTTGAGGTGCGGCTGTTCATTCTGTTCCACGATGAACACCGAAAATAGCGATCCGTAGCATCGGGCCACGTAACGGAGGTTCCTCAGGCTTCGCTCGCGATTGCCGGTTTCGCGATAGAGGATGATCGCCGCCGTGCGTTTTTCCACGGCCTTCATCTTGTCGCCGCCCAAGGCCATCGAGTCGCGAATATACCAATGCGTGCAGGGCACTCCCTGCGCGTCGGAATAGCTATCGTCCACCCATGCGAGGTGCGGCATGAAGCAGTAGCACCGGAAACGTTTTTGCAGGAACAAATTGTTGCGATCGACCGGGTAGCGCTCGCGCTGGTTCAGGAAAATAAAGGCGTCATACACCGTCCGCCGGACCGCATACATGAAGGTGGAGAACGAAAGACGCAGCCGGCCAAACCCGGGAGCCGCCGGCTCGGGCGGTTCATAGTGCAGACAACCGAAATAGAGCATGTCCCAATCGGCGGGAAGGTTGCGCACGCGTTCCTGAAATTGCTCCTGAAACCCATCCGCGAAGACCACGTCGTCTTCGATGATGAGGATGTTCTCCTGTCCCAGCGCGCGCGCTTCGCGCACCACGGCCAGGTGGCTCTGGAGACATCCATACGCGCCGGATGAATAAGGCCAGCTCCCCGGCATCCTACCGTTCCCTCCATCCACCGCGGGAAACCGTTCCACCGCGCCCACCTCAGCCGCCGCAAAGCGCGCTTGCATCCGCTCCCATCGCTCGGGCCGTCGATCGAGATTGATGCAGACGCGATGCGGAAAGAACTCGGTCAACGCGGTGCGGGAGTCACTCATGGGCATCTACTGCCGGGAGACTTCCGTTCACACATTTTTCATCAGGCCACGGGGCTGCATCTCCTCAGTGTGGACTGAAGGATTAGCAAAATCGCGCGGGCCGCTCTCCGGTTGCCGCTGATAATCCGCCCAGGCTTCGGCCAGCGGGCGCTCCAATGGAGACGGGGCCAGGCGCAAGTTCCCCTGCTCCGCGCGGCCTCGCGCAAGAATAAAGGGCGTCTGCTGCCCAGCGAGATCGTAAGCGCTCGTGACGAAACGAATGATGAAGCCGAGCCGCTGCGTGTCGGAACGATTCGGACGCGATCCATGGATGATCGCGGAATGGTGCAGCGACATCTCGCCTGCGCGCAACACCACCTCCACGGCGTCGGCCTCATCCACCTCGACCTGGATCTCCTGTCCTTGTTTCAGGAGATTGTTCGCATTTCCCTTCTCTTCATGCGGCAAAACTCCTTCCCGATGCGAGCCGGGCACCACCCGCATGCAGCCATTCTCGGTCGTGCTGTCCCGCAACGCGATCCAGGCGGAGAGGGAGGGGGTCAAATGCAGATTCGAATAATAGTTATCCTGGTGCCAGGCGACGAAGGCCGGATCGCGCGGGTATTTGCAAAGCACCAGCGATCCGGCAATGAGCAAGTCTGGTCCGAGCACTTCCTCCACCGCATCGAGCACCGCCGGCTCCGTGGCGAGACGATAGGCCCAGCCGAAGTGCATCGCCGGATGCGCGACCCGACCCAGCGGGCGATCGGCGATCTGCTCCAGCTCCGCGAAGCAGGCCTGGTATGCGGCTGCCTTCTCCGGCGGCACGGCGGGGATGGGAAAAACAATCCCGTCCCGCTCAAAAACTGTTCGCGAACTCTCGGTGGTGGTCATGATCGGCAGGCGCGCCAGTCTCGTTGAGCGCGCGTTCTTTTTGGCGAATCAAGGGAAGGACGTCCCTCCCGAAAATGATCATCTCGTCGAGTTTCGGCCAGCCCGAGATGATGAATTGAGTGACACCGATCCGCCCATATTCGATAAAGGCCGTCGCGACCTCCTCCGGGCTGCCCACGATCGCGATGGCCGCTCCTCCGTGGCTCCGCACGGCGCCGGTCCAGAGCCAGGGCGCCGGCCACTCCTCTTCCGCCATTTGGTAAATCTGCCGGAGGGAGACCGAGTCGCTGCGGCTGGCAAATTCGCGCTCCCGGTCCTTTTCACGCATGACCGGATCAAGATCGGCCACCAGCGCGCCGGCTGCTTGAATGGCCTCTTCCCGCGTCGGGCGGCAAATCATCGCCACGCGCACGCCGAGTTCCTTTCCCGCGTCCAGGACCGATTTCGATCCCGCCAGCATCTTCACCGGCGTATCGGCAAGGCGGATCCAGCAGGAGCCTTGCGAGATGCTGAGCGCGCGCGCCGCTTCCGAGCCGCCGCCAATGAAGATGTAAGGGCTTGTGCTCGCTTTCGAAACAAACGGTGTATTCAACCGCCCGTCTTCGATCCGATAGTATTTGCCGCGGAAATTGACGGGATCGTCTCCGCGCCAAAAAGCGTGGCAGATGGCCAGAAATTCCTCCGTTCGCGGATAGCGCTCGTCGTGGCTCAGGAAATCGCCGTAGTAGCGCTGCTCCAGCGGCGAATGGCCCGCGACGATATTCAAGCTAAGCCGGCCCTGGATGAGTGAGGAAAGGGTGTTCAGTTGCTGGACGAAGGTGGTCGGCGGGATCAGCCCCGAGCGATAGGCCACGATGAATTCGATTTGCTCCGTGGCCATTCCCAGAGCAGCCGCGAGCAAGATCGGGTCCGGCTTCGTCGCGCCGATATCCGTCAGCAACCCGGTGATGCCGCATTGCTCGGCGCGGCGGCAAAACTCCGCCTGCCGTTCCAGATCCGGCAGGCCAGTTTCGCGCCGCAGTCCTTCGGCCGCACGCGTCAGGTTCGGGGGTTCGCCGCCTTGCAGCAGCCGCCAATGGAAGTTGAGTTTCATGTCGGGATGAGTGCGTGCGATTCCTCCAGCCGGGGCCGCACTTCGCCGGCGAAACGCTTCATCTCCTCGATGTCCGGCCAGCCCATGAAGAGAAATTGGCTGATGCCTACCTCCTCGTAGGCGCGGATCGCCGCCGCTACTTCGTCGTACGAGCCGACCAGCGCAATCGCCGGCGCGCCCAGGTAAGGCACCGCGCCGGTCCAGAGCCACGGCGTCAGCCAATCGCCGCCGTTTTTCTCGGCCAGCTCGAGCGTCCCGGTAAAGGCCACGGAATCCGAGCGCGCGGAAAATTCCCGATGCACCTCTCGCGCCTTGCCGCCGATGCGGCCGAGGAGGGCGTAAGCATCGGAGACGGCTTCCTGGTGGCTCGGCCGCGCGATGATCGAGAGCAGCAGGCCGACGTCAGTCCCGTTCTCGAGCACGGTCTGCAATCGAGGCGCGATTTCGTCAGGGCGACGCGGCAGGGTCCAGAGACAATCAGCGTGCCGCACCGCCAGATTCAGGGCCGCGTCCGACGCGCCGCCGAGAAAAATTTCCGGCCCGCGCCGTTCGTTGGAGACAAACGGCGTCTTCACGGCCGCGTCCTCGATTTCATAATAGGCGCCCTTGAAGCTCACCGGCCCTTCTTCGGCCCAAAGCGCGCGGCAGATGGAGAGAAACTCGTCCGTTCGCGCGTAGCGCTCATCGTGGCTGAGGAAATCGCCGTAAGCGCGTTGCTCCTTCGGCGTGTGGCCGCCGACGACATTCAGGCAAATTCGCCCGTGGGTCAGGGCGGAAACCGTGTTGACCTGCTGCACGAACGAGGTGGGCGAAACGACGCCCGAGCGCACGGCGACCATGAACTTGATCTTCGAGGTGAGCACGCCCAGCGCGGCGGCCAGCGCAATCGGATCGGGCCGGTGAAAACCAAATGCGGTCAGGAGCGATTCGATCCCGCATGCTTCCGCCGCCTCGCAGTAGGCGAGGTGCGCGGCGATGTCGGGGATCCCATTTTGCGCCGCGCGCGCGTTCGCGCCTTTCAACTCGCTGCCGGCACTGGACATACTCCAGTGAAACCGCAGCGGTCTCAGCGGTGGGGCTTCTTTGCCCGTGCTCCGTTCAGCCTGCGACATGGGTGCCGGGGTCTGGTTGTTTGCCTAAGCTGGCTCGCCCCTCGGACGTCAAAACGAACCCGGCCCCGCCGGCATCGCCCGGGGGCCGGCGTTCTCGTTGCGCCGGAAAAAACTCGTTCAGGGGTGGGGCGTCCATGGTCATCGCTGAAGAGCTCTTTAGTAATACAGTTCGAGCGCCTGTTGCCATCTTTAAAACGATGATCAGGCATGAATCACCGGCACGGCCCGGTGATGGGATCGGCGGCGCCGGCCTCTATGCTCCGGCGCTGACGATCTCGGCTCTCAAGATCGCCACCGTATTTTCCCAAGTGTATTGCCGTTCGGCCAGCGCCGCTCCACGCGCGCCAAAAACGGCGCACATTTTCGAATCCGCCAGCAGAGTGCTGAGAGCTGCCGCGAGGCCGCGTTCGTCGCCGCTCTCGATGAGAAAACCGTTCGCTCCGTCCTGCACCATGTCGGGAAGGGCGCCCAGTTTCGTCGCCACCACTGGCAATCCGGCAAGCATCGCTTCCACGAATACGACCCCGAAAGGTTCGCACCGCGTCGGCAGGCAGAAAACATTCGCTCTTTGGAAATGTGTTGCCACTTCCTCGATCGGCCGCACACCAAGAATCTCACAGTTCGGCGCTGAGACCGCGGGCGCGCATCCGACGATGACCAGCTTCGCGTCCGGATGCTCCCGCAGCACTCGCCGAAACGCAGCGACCAGGAGCGGCCCGCCTTTCCGTTCCCATTCCATTCCCACGAAAAGGATCGTCTTTCCGCCGGGGACCCTGACGGGCGCGCCCAGCCGACGGGGCAGATTACTGCCGGCGTAGGCGCACCGGATTTTTGCGGGCTCGACGCCGTAATCTTCGATGAGCGATCTCCCAATGTTCGAGCTGAAGGTAAAGACGCGCGTCGCACGATGGTAAATCTCGCGTTCCAGCCCGATCCACTCCGTCGAAAATTTCCAGTGCGGCGGAGGTTCCGGATACTTGCTATTAGCCAGGTGCGTGTGGTCGGTATAAACAAAATGCGGAATCCCTGGCACGCTCCCGTCGACCCGTGAACCGGTCTGAAAGGTGAACCGATATGAGTCGGCGGCCAGGCGGCGGCGTAAGGCGCGGCGGATCGATTCGAAGCTGGACCGGGTGCGCAGCAGACAATCGTTAAATCGTTTCCGGCCTAACGATATCTCCCAGCCGTAGTGGAGCAGGACGTCCGCGATATTCCGCCAATTTCGGAGGCAAACTACTTCGCCGAGGCCGATCACTTCCACCGGATTTTCCGGAAACGCCGCCTCGAGCCGCGGCCGCAAGCTCCGGCTGGTCGCGGCATTCAATCCGAAATCGCAGAAGGCGATCTTGCGTCCGTCCATGGGTGCGGCCGGCGCCCCCGGTCACTCTGCGACGTCGGCTCCGGCGCGTCGCGGCTCCTCCATGCTCGCCTGCGCGGTTCCATTGCTGGAAGCTGACGGCACGGGACGTTCCTCGAGGTGGAAAAAGGAGACGTCATGGATTTTTCCGAGCGCCTCGCGCCCGATGGTCGCTAAGAGGTGATCGGCGTTATCGTGCCGCGCATAAATGGACAGGTCGCGGTAGATGCGCTCGATCGGGCTGGGGCGGATGAGGCTGCGCGCGCCGCACGCCTTGATGACGTGGTCCACCGTTTCCGCCGCCCACTTTTCCACCAGGAACCGGGCGCGGATGCCGGCGCGCATCGCCTCGCGGTCGCGTCCAGCGTCCCAGAGTCGCGAGACGTGTTCGAGATAAAGATGAGCGCACTCGATGTTCAACGACATTTGGCCGAGCCGCTGCTCGACAAACGGATCGCTCTCCCGCTCATCCTTGGTGGCATAAGCGTGGGCATATTCGAACGCCGCTTCCGCGCCGCCCAGGAAAGTCGCGCCATAGTGCGGCGCAAACCGGGTCTGCCATCCTTCCGCCAGATATTGGCCGGGCTGCCCGAGCACATCGCGATCGGGGATGAAACAGCGATTGAAGCGCGCGAGGTAACTCACGGTTCCGCGCATCCCGATCGGGTCCCACCAGGAATCGTCGAACGTGACCGCGTTCTCAGCCAGATCGCAGACGAGCAGCAGCACGCCGCCGCTCGCGGCCGTCGCGTGTCGCGCGCCGCCCGGCCCGGCGATGTCGCACAGCAAAATCGCCTTGCGCGCATGGCCCGCGCTGGTCGCGAACACTTTCGTCCCGTCCACCACATAACCGCCCTCAACTCGTGTGACGTTCGTGCCGAAGCGCGCCTTTTGCCCGGGAATCCGCGATTGCGGCTCGCCGCTCCAGGCGACCCAGATCTCCCGCCCATCCACTATGCCTTCAAACCAGGCCCTCTTTTGTTCCTCCGTCCCAAACGCGCCGATCAGCACCTGCGAATTGACGTGGCCCTCCCAGCACCGCGCCATCGACATGTCCGCCTTGGCGATCTCTTTCGTCATTAACCAGAGGCTGTAGACATCGTGGCCGGGCCCCAATCCCTGGCCGCCGAAACTTTCCGGCACGCAGGGCGCATGAAGGCCGGCCGCGAAAAGATCCTGGAAATCGTCCCCTGGAAAAATCGCCTCGCGGTCGTACCGGTCCGCGCGCCCGGCAAATTTCTCGCGCGCCAATGCCGCCACCCGCTCGATCAATTCCTCGTGGCCGGCGGCGGCGGCGCTCTTTCCGGAGATCATGACTCCTCCTTGAAAAAGAATTCGCGATTGAAATAGTCCGGGCGCCCGCTCCCGTCCTTGAAGCGGGTGTATTGCGACACGACGATCAAACCTTTCGCGCAATAAGCGGCCAGCGACATTTCGAGAAACTCAAAATCGTATCTCGCGGTGAAGCCGTCGGCCTTCCGCGAATTGATGTTCGGCGCAAATGGACGCACCTCCGTTTTATCCAGCGGTCGGGCGCCGCTCTCCGTCGCCGCGACCGTTTCAATCGTGTAACCGGACGCGCTCGCCGCCAAAGTGAACCGGCAAAGACTGCGGGTTTCGCGGTAGGTATTGACCCACGTCCCGAGCAGGTGGGTCAGGTCGACTCCCGTTGCCGAGCCGGCCTCGTCCGGCTCGTCGCCCGAGGGAGTGTCGTCGCGCTTGATCCGGGAGAGCTCGTTCATGGATGAGCGGGAGTCATTGGTGGAAAAATTCCTTGGAAATAAAGTTGGAGCGCCCGCTGCCGTCTTTAAAGCGATGGTAGGCATGAATGACCAGGACGCCTCGATTGTGAATGGCGGTCACCAGCGCTTCCTGCGATCCGAAATCATAGGTCAGCTCGAAACCGGCCACGATGTTCCCGGCCACACTATAAGCGTAGGTCGTCGCGGGGCCATCTCCCCAATCGCGCGGTCCCGAGGCGCACGCGCCAAATGTTTGCACGCGCAGCCCCTGGCCATCCTCGCTGATGACAATTTCCGCAATGCCACGTGTCGCGCTGTTGGTGTTCTTCCAGCGGCCGACGAGCGACGAGAGATCGAGGCCGGCCGCCAGGACTTCACCGGGCGCCGGCTGGCTTTCGTCGTTCACCTCCACTGGCTCTTTCGTCGTATTCATTGCGCGAATGATTCGGTGAGTGAATGCAGGTGCGCTGTTTTTTCCCCGGCCTGGCAATCTGCCCGCACGCGGCTCGCATCCGCGTCCAGGAGGTCGTAGGCCGGCATGCGCGGCATCTCCTCGCCGGTCATCAATTTGTATTGGCGCGCGGCTTGCGCCAGCAGGATGTGGCGGCCGTCAATGACGGTGTGCCCGCAGCGGCGCGCCAGGGCGCTCAGCGGCGTAGGAGGGGCGGCAAAAACCAGGTCTACCACCACGGACTTCCGCGGCATTGAGGTGACATCGACCGGAAGCTCTTCTCCTTCTCGGCCGACCGGCGTGGCGTTGATGATCATGTCGTACTCCGCGGCGGTGAACTGCGCGAGCGGCACGAACGGAAGCCCCAATAGCTTTGATGCCCAGAGCCCACGGGCGGCGCTCCGATTTACCAACGTGACCTCGGCCCCCGCCCGCCGCAACGCCGCGGCAATCGGACGGCCGGAGCCGCCGCAACCGATGACGGCGACCCGCCTTTTTGCGCAAGCGATTCCCGCGGATTCCAAATTCATCAACACGCCGTCAGCATCAGTGGTGTCCGCATGCCACTGATTGCCGTGCCGGACCATCACGTTGGTCGATTCGGTTGTCCGGCTGAAGGTCGAAATTTCCGCCGCGACGGAGAGGGCCGACTCTTTGTGCGGCGACGCCACGATCACCCCGCGCACCCGGATGCCGATCGCCTCAAAAAGCGCCCTCTCCACCACCCCCTGCCAAAAGACGCCGAAGGATTCCACGGGAAATCGAACGAAGAGCCGTGAGGCGCCGTGCGCGCGATAGGCCGCGTTGTGCAGCCAGGGCGAGAGCGAGCCGTTAACCGGTTTGCCAACGATCGCGGACAGCTCCGTGACCCGGTGCAAATCCGGCAACCCATAATCGCGCACCATCGCCGAAAGGTCCGCCGGCGATGGTCCCTGGCCGTTCGCGATATTTCCAAAAACCACCGGCGCGCCGTAACGGGCGGCGAGCGGCCGCGTCCAGGTCGCGTTAGCGCTCTCCGCATAGGCGATCACGTCGCGCCGCCCGGCAGCGGCGAGAAATTGGATCGGCGCGAGAGCCGCCGCGACTTCCTCGCTTTTGGTCACGAACCGGTACAAGCGCGCCTCCGCGCGGCTAAACGAGGCGAGCAACTGCCGCAACGCCACCGCTTCGGTCGCCTGGCCGTGCCACGAGATGACGCGCCGATCGGGCGGAATCGCCGCCAGGATGGCGTGATCGAGGTCGCGCTCCCCTTCCAGCTCGATGTAATCGAACCGTTTCGAGGCCGCCAGCAAGCGCGCGCTGCGAGCATCGCGCCCGGTCGGGCCTTCTCCTCCTTCCAGCTTGCTCCGCAGGGCATAAAGCATCTTCCCGCCGCGCTCTGTCAGTTCCGCCGGCGCCACATCGCCCAACAGGTCGGCGCGCCACTCAATCCAGTCCGCGTCTCCGCCAACGCCATCGATGCGCCTGCCGGGCGGCGCGTGCAGTGTTGCGATTGTGGTCGCCGGGATGCTCATGTTTGCCGGCGCACCTCCTCGCGCTCTCGCTGTTGCGCCATCGCCTCACAATGCCAGATCAACTCAGAAAAAAACACCTCCAGTTTTCCGGCAAAGACCCTCTCCAGGCCGCTGCCTTCGCCGGCCACCTCGTTTACCTTCGAGACTGCGATGAACTCAGGAATCGGAATACCTCCGACAGCCAGCGTGAGCAGCCGCAGTTGAGCGAGGCAACTGATCCCGCCATAGCCGCCCGCGGAAACAGTGCAAATGCCCACCGGCTTGTGCCGGAGAAGGCCGGGCGGAAAATAATCGAACACATTCTTCAAGGCGCCCGGCACACCGCCCTTGTATTCCGGCGACACGATCAGCAGCCCGTCCGCTTCGCCGAGCTCCTGGAAAAGCTTGCGTGCGGTGGGCAGGGCGCTCTCTCCCTCGGTCCGTTCCTCCAGCGGCGGCAAAGGGTAATCGGCTAAATCGAGGAGCCGCGTCGCAAACTCCGTTTTCTCCTGGAACCTGGCGTGCAGATATTCCGCCACGGCCAGACTCTTTCGACCCTTTCTGATCGAGCCGACGACAGTCGTGATCAGCAATTTTCGCATAGGGGAACCTCAAAGCTGGGTTATGGCAGGAAGCGCGGGCGTGTGTCAACAGATTAGCATTCACCCAGGGCCGGCGCTGTGATTTCGTTTCTAAATTACTGGGGCTTGTTCGTACTCGACTGAAATCGGATCTGACTCAATTATGAGCGTCTCGTTAAACATTTCACGCTTCGTCCGCTGTGCCCTCCACCGCTAATTTCTTTCCGCTCTTCGTCAGCCCGACTGAAGAGATCCGGCCCCGCGCGATCCTTTGAAAGCTCTGGTTACAGGTGGAGCGGGGTTTATTGGGTCGCACCTGGCCGAAGCTCTCTGCCGGCGCGGGGACAGCGTCGTCGTCGTGGACGACTTGAGCTCAGGCACGCTCGACAATCTCGCCTGGCGCGCGCCGGCCGGCGACCTGGAGTTCGTCCAGGGCGACGCCGGTGATGACGTTTTGTTGGGGCCGCTCCTCAAGGATTGCGACTGCGTCTTTCATCTGGCGGCGATGCCATCCGTGCAGCAGTCGATTATCGCTCCACTCGAAAGCAATCGACGAAACCTCGAGACGACTTTGCGCCTCTTCGTCGCCGCCCGCGATGCCGGGGTGCGGCGCGTCGTTTTCGCTTCCTCATCATCGGTCTATGGCGACGCAAAGGCAGGGGCTCAACAGGAAGCGGCCCACCCCCAGCTGCTTTCGCCTTACGCCATTCAGAAATACGCCGCGGAGCAATATGCCCGGCTCTTTCACCGCCTGGATGCGTTGCCGGTAGTCACTTTGCGCTACTTCAACGTTTTCGGGCCGCGGCAAGCTTACGATTCCCCCTACGCCGGCGTCGTCGCGCGTTTTTGCAAAGCCATCCTCAACTCCCGCCCCATCACAATTTACGGCGACGGTCAGCAGTCGCGCGACTTCACTTACATTGACAACGTGATATCGGCCAACCTTCTCGCGGCCGCGGCGCCCGAAGAGAAAATCGCCGGCCGCATTTTTGACTGCGCTACCGGGACTTCAGTTTCGGTGATCGAACTGGCGGCCGCTCTGGCTGAATTGACCGGCGGGCCGTTGGCCCAATCTTTGGAACCAAACCGCGCTGGCGATATCCGTGATTCCCGCGCCGACATCAGCGCAATCGAAAGCGAACTCGGCTACCGGGTGTCCGTCGGCTGGAAAGAGGGGCTTCGGCGAACATTGGACTCTTATCGACTGGACGGCGCGACCGTGAGTGCCGATGCTCGGTCGCCGCTTGAGGCTGGCCTCCAGGACGGATTCTAGTACAGTCCCGTTCGGTAAGAGTTTTCGATAACGCCAGGGTGACGAAATTAGCAGACGCCCATACCTAGGATTACGAAATCATCGATTCAAAGCGTTTGAGAGAGCAGAAGGTCACCTGTTTCTAACATGAATGAAACAATCTTGTCCGCGGCTCGCTTTCCTGATAGAAATTGGCTTATAGGACTTAGTGACATGACTGAGCCAACTTCTTGCTCTGAGCGAAGGGCCGGCGGACATCCGGAAGCAAAACCGCACGTGCCTGTTCATTGTTCCACTCCAACAACCTTATGAAATAATCTGATGTTGCCGATTTTCAATTTTTGCCAGCAGCAATTTGCCCTCGTTCAGGACAATAATGTTACCGTCGGAAGATTGCAGGATTTGGCCGGGCAGCACGGGGTGAAGCCCTTTGTTTTCTTCGATTCGGATCACCGCGAGGCGGCATGCGTAATCCCCACCGCAGTCGAATGGGCAATTGAGGAATTTAACCTCGACGCGAGAGAAATTGCGGCCGAGACAGGAATCTTCGAAGTGCTACGACGTAACCAGGCCGTGGTGCACCGTGCTCAACCTGCTTCACGCATTGCGCAGCTGGCCTCTTCACAACACGCAGACGCAATTGTAACAGTCGGTGACTTAGGGAAGCCAGTGGGAGTGTTTTTTCCCGGCATCGTCGCGGAACGCCTTTCCGAAACCCGCATAGTAAGGGACTCACTGTCGCGCTTCCTGCAAACGCAAATCAGAGCTCTCGGAAATATCGATCATCTCGCCGATGCTATCCGAGTTCTCGAGAAAGAAGGCATCGATTTCCACTCCGAACAGCTCAACCTTTATGGAGCGGAGCCTTATATGTGCCAGGCGGATGGAGGCCATTTTCGAAATAGTTGCCCATGTCCGGATCATCCAGGCGCCAGTTGTGGTCGCGTCAACCTGGCATAGCCAGTTATGGAACCGATTCTCGATCGGGCGCAAAAGCTTTTCGGCCGAGGGTTCTTAATTGCGGCCTTTGTCCCGAGTCTTCTTTTTGTGTTCTGCAGCGGCGTCTTGTTCTGGGGGTTCGCCGCCTTGAGTTCACACGCACACCAGTTAGCCAAGGCGGAATGGAAAGAGAACATTTTCGAATTGGGTTTATGGCTTATCATTGTCTACCTCTTCGCGTATGTGATTTACGGCGCGCGAGCCTTTCTGCATCAACTTTACCAGGGTGCGTGGCGCGTCACGCTATCGTTCAAAAAGCTAGAATGGCTTGAGTGGATTCTTAACCGGCCCTACAGGGCGGGTGTCTGGCTCGGCACGCATCGAATGCGGCGTTATCGGGAGATCGCTGAGGAACGGGTGGCGGCCCTAAATTGGCCACGTTGGGTTACTGAATGTCACTTTGGAGATGCTTTTTCGGATAAGAAACTAAATGCGCGCGAAGCAAAAGCGGAAATCGACACACTTCAAAGCGACCATTTGGCGGTCGTCTGGTCGCTGGAGAAAAAGAAGGATATCTGTGACAAAGACTATTGGGATTTGCTGGCGAGAGCGCAGGTTTTGCGAGCGAATTCCAAACGCTTTGACAAAGAGATCCAGCAACAACTGGATGAATTGATCGCAATGATCAGGCGCACCTTTGAGGATCCGAACTACCACAAACAATTAGACCAGGCAGTAACTCGGTATAGGGAAATGGCCAAGCGTGAGTGGTCAACCGCGTATGGCGGGTTTTCGGCTAATTTCCCAGAGGATGAGCGATGGATGCGCGCCACTCAGCTCGGGATTTTGAACGCGGTTGGTGATCTCTACCCGTACAGGCGCTATGGCATTACCTTAAGCAACTTGTGGCCACGATTAATCCATGTCGTGCCCGAGGAAGCGCGCCTCCGTCTGGAGGATGCCAATATCTATTTGGATTTTACTGTGATCATGTCGTCCGTCTTTGCCCTACTAACAGTCGTAAGCCTCGCGCTGGCGACTTTTCAGCCGAACGCGCACTTGTTCTATCCGCGCAATTTTCTAATTCCGCTTACATGTGTTGCCGTATCCTTTGTTTTCTACCGATTAGCGATAGTGGCCACACGCTCCTTGGGATCACAGGTCCAGGCTGCAGTTGATCTTTTCCGTCTAAAGCTGCTCGATATGCTCGATGTGAAACGGCCGGGCACGTTCACGCAAGAGAAGGAGATTTGGACCGAGATTCACTTCTTCATTGAACAGGCCGACCTTCGAATGACTCATGTGCAATTCAAGGAGCCATCTACGCCATCAACTGAAGGGTGGTTTCAATTGTGGAAAGCTTTAACCGGTAATGATATTTCCAGCGATGCAGCTGGTAAACAGGCGCCGAAGTAGAGCGCCGGGTGACTTACCGCGTGCCAATGTAAAGCTTGCTTGCGATCCGGCTTGGCAGACGCGCCAGACTTAGGATTGCAAAATCATCGATTTCAGGACTTTGCTTTTCGTTTCACAACGAACCGTCTTTACAAGTGATAAACGGCGTTTCCGGCGAAATCGCGGCACGCGGCGAGGCTGAGCAGACGGCGCTCATTTCCAGCACAAATTCTAGCACACAGACGCGTCAGACCTGTCCTCAAGAAGCACGCTCGCGGCCCCTCTCAGCCCAATTGAGAAAAAGCGCAGGTCTTGCTACGGCGTCGCTCCGCGGTCGTAGACTTCTACCAGACCGACGCCAGTGCCATTGTTCTGGCCTGCGAGCAACGCGGTGTAAAGGCCCGGTGGTTGCGTGGTCGCTATCCCAGACTCCAAGTCGTTTGTCGGTGCCAGACCAGCAG
Source organism: Chthoniobacterales bacterium (assembly GCA_035556975.1). Taxonomy (GTDB): domain Bacteria; phylum Verrucomicrobiota; class Verrucomicrobiia; order Chthoniobacterales; family UBA10450; genus AV80. Next base: position 32,550 of record DATMEN010000016.1, on the reverse strand, counting down.
CGATAAGTTCCGCTGCGTGCGCCGGGTTATCCTGCCAGTCGTTATTCGCAAACAGAAGCGTTCCGTTGCTGTCGCGCAGTTCCAGCGTTGGATTGGCCAGGGCGTTGGGCACACCAAAGTCAGTGAGGCTCGGTCCAATACCGCGCACGGCAATCCTGTCATTGCCGGGGTTGTTGCCGAGGATGAAGCCTGCGATCACGATGTCGTCACCGGTCTGGACGAAGGCGCGGGTGCTGATGTTGGCCAGCTTCGAGGCCGCCGCCGTGTCGAGATCGTAAACTTCGATCAACCCCACTCCGGTGCCGTTTCCATTGCCCCGGACAATGCCGGTATAATTTCCCGGAGTCAGCGACGCGAGGATGGCTGATTCGAAATCATTGGTCGGCGGGATGCCCGTGGCCTCAATCTCGTCCTCCTGGGTGTCTCTCCAGTTATTGTTGATGATGGTGACAAAGCCGGGCGGACCGTGCAGTTCGAGCAGGGGATCAGTCAACGCATCGGGGACGGAGCCCGACAGCGAAGGTCCGATGGCCCGCAGGAGCACGGTTTTCGGAACGCTTCCCGTGATGATAAAACCACCGATGCCAACGTTGTCACCGGTCTGGACGAACATGCGGGTAGATAGATTAATGGTCTGAGCGGCCGGCGTGGGTGTGGCCGTGGGCGTGACGGTAGGCGTCACCGTTGGCGGGACTGTTGCCGTTGCGGTTGGCGTGGCCGTCGCTGTGGCTGTGGCGGTCGGAGTGGCTGTTGGCGGGATAGTCGTGCTGGGGGTTGGTGTTGCTGTCGGGGGGATCGTCGCTGTAGCTGTAGCTGTTGCCGTAGCTGTCGCGGTAGCCGTCGCTGTAGCTGTAGCCGATGCCGTAGCGGTAGCTGTAGCGGTTGGCGTCGCTGTAGCTGTTGCTGTGGCCGTAGGTGTCACGGTCGGGGTTGGTGTTGGAGTTGGACAAGGGGTGGTCGGCCCCGCGATCTGGCCCCGGATCTCGCCGTTGCCAAAGTTGACCGTGTGGATGTTGACATAGCTCAGACCGTTGAGGATGTCGGCCTCCTGGGCTTGCGTGTAGTTGAAGACGCCGATCTTCGGGCTGCCCAGCGGCAAGTTGTGGATGATGCCCGCATTCATCCCAGGCGGGGCGAAGCCGTGGATATGGGCCATGGTTTCGGCCGAGCCGAGGCCCGAGAAGGTAATGTTATAGGACAACTCGTTGGTGACGGTGTTGACCTCGATGGTCCCCGTGCCCGTACCCGCCGACGCGTTGGGCGGGACCTCTTGCGTTCCGTTGATCGTGATGGTGAACCGGACACAAGGCGGGGTAGCTGTTGGGGTAGCGGTAGCCGTTGGAGTAGTCGTCGGGGTTGGTGTTGCCGGAGTTGGTGTCGGAGTTGGTGTTGGTGTCGCCGTGGGCGCGATAGTAGGTGTAGCTGTTGCAGTTGCGGTTGCTGTAGCCGTCGGCGTCGGTGTTGTGCCTCCCGCGCAGGCGCCCGGGCCCGCGGTGTTATCGATGAAGCCCGAGACGGTGCCACTGAACGGAGAGGAGTTCGTCGAACCGGACGCAACCACGACCACAACGAAGTTATGCAGCGCGGGAACAGTGAACGAGTAGCTCGCCTGGCTGACGGTGGTTCCCAGGCCACTGATACCACTGTCACCGAGGTAGTTCGCGTCAATGTTGGCCGGGTCGTACACCTGGTCGTAGGCGACGCTTTCGATGTCACCGGGCCCGCCGAGTTCCGCATCGATCGTCACGGTGTAGCAACGAGCCGCGCCGCTCGTGTTAGTGAATGTGAACGTTTCGTAAGGGTGCGTTCCTGGAAAACCTCCGCCCGGGCTGACCTTGCCGGCGCAGGTGCTCGGTCGGCCGTCCCGGCCAATCCGATCGGCTTGAGTCGGATCCGCCGCCGTGAGCTGGCTGGTCGGGATAGCCTGATCTGGACCGCCGGCACAGGTCGGGACGGTGAACGGAATTGACTTGGCGCCACTTGCGTAGGTGAGGTTGAGTGAAAGCGCGATCTCGGTGCCGCAGACGAAAGAGCTCGCGACAGAGATCTTGAACGGCGTCGTGTTCGTGCCGCCAGCATCAATCACCATGTCTGGATAGCTGGAGTTCCCGTCGACAATCGTCACGCCCGGAGTCGTTGTCGTGAGGGTGGCAGAGATCGCGGTCTCTGATGCGCATCCGTTGTTTTTGACGCCGAGATTCAGGTTCACGCATTCGGCCCGGTTGACGATGCCGTTGGCATTGCCGAGCGAATCGTCAATCGTGACGCCGTTCGCCTCGAGCTTCGATGTGCCGGTCATGGCGAAGTTCTGGGTAACCATCCCGCCACCCGGCGGTGCGACCGGCGCCGACGCAGGCGACGCCGTGAGGCAGTTGCGATCCGGATCCGCTGCGGTCGCGGTGTAGCTGCCAGCCGGGACGAGGATGGTGTAGATGCCGCTTGCATTACTCGCGCCCGCGTAGCCGTTGCTCAACGCCACCCGGACCCCAGAAATCGGCGCGCCTGTCTGAGCCGAAGTGATTGTGCCGGTGACGGTGCCCCACAAGCCCGCGTCCGAAACGCACGAGGGGAACTTGAAGCTGGCGATTCGGGTCGACCAGTTAAAAGCCCCATTCGTCGTTAAGTACTCGTTCGTATAATAAAAGGTGCATTGGTCGATCGGGTCGAGAGTCATGGCGGTGTAGTCGCCCCAGCGATTCCCGCCGCCTAACTGCACGCCGATGCCCGCCTGCATTTGGATCTCGGCGCCCATGGTGTTGAGTGGATCACTAGCCAGGCGGCCGGTCAGGTAGATGCCGGGGATAACGGTCGTGCTCGATTTGCTGTAGCCGACCGCGATGTTGCCATCTTTGTCCATCGCGGCCGACGGCATCCAGCGGTAGCTGCTATCCGGATCGAAGGTGCCGGACTGGAAAAGGGTCGGGTGAGTAGTCGAGCTTCCCGCGTTGCGGAATTCGAACCATTCGACCGCTCCGTGCGCGGGAGTGCTAACGCTGCCGGTGGAGGTAGCACTGACGACGAGCGACTCCTGGGGCGCGGCTTGCGTGCCGTTATTGCGGTAAGCCAGCCGATACATGAAGTTGGGGGCAAGGTTGTCGAGATAGTCCGTTGGTAGCGCTGGTGGCGGCTGCGGCACGCAGTCGCGCCCCTCAGCGGTGGCGCCGCTGACGCACGGCGCATTGCCGACGCCCCCCGTGATCTCAGCCCGGATCGTAACGATCGTGGGCGCTGGGTCCCAAGTCACCGCCACTCGAAACGAGTCGGTCAGGTTCGTAAGCGCGAAGTTAGGGCCGAGGAGAAACGCGGCCTCGCCGGCAGGAGGAGGAGTCAAACTGTCGAGGTCCCCGGGCAGAAAGCCAAATTCCAGCCCGAGTTCCGCGCTTTGCATGCGGGCCGGGAGGCCCTGGATCATCTTCTCGCGCTCAAAAACGTAGATGCGCCCGCCGGAGAACACGAGCCCGGGGCCGGCGAAAATATGCGCGGACATGTAATAGCCATCGGGCCATACCCCCTGGTGCGGATAATCGACGAAGTTGACCGGATCCGTCAGGAAATCGTAGAGGTAGTACTCTCCCGTTGCGTCCGACGTTGTGGAAACGGCGAAGCACTGGTGTGACGCGCTCGCCTCGGGCCCGCCGACGACGAACTGCGAAAGAACCCATCGGCCGGCGAGGATGTCGTAAGACACGACGGGGTCGCCGTCATTGTGCGACGCGCAGATGCCGCCGAGCGTCTGGAAGAGCGTATTCCCAGCTGCGGGACCGTACTCGAGTGCACCCGTGGTTTTGTTGAAGACGGCGAAGCTGGTGTTGTTCCATTGCACATATTGCGTTGCGCCCACGCGGCCGTTCACGTCAGGGGGGTTACCCGAAGGGCTGAATCCTCCGAGTCCCACGCCGACGCCATCGAAGCTGAGGCCGGTGGGACTCGGGGCCGAGGGTAGCGGTCCCGCAACGGTCTGAATCGGCCCATCGGGGCCGCCGCTTTGCGTCGGAGGCTTGGGCCGGATCGGTTTGGGATGGTCAACCTTCGGAACCGTCGCCGGATCGATCGGCGGCATGTCCCGCAACTTCCCGCTGCGAACTGCGTTAACCGGGCGCAGATCAGGCACGAGGCCGGTATACGGAACAGCGGGCGGCGGCTGCGATGTCGCTCGCGTTCGCTCGGGCTGGTCCTTATCCAGTTTGACCGCGCCACCGCCGGTGCCTGAGGAATTTATCCCGAGGGTAGATGCCAGCCGCGTCAACCAGCTGGACGAACTAACCATCTGTCTTTTATTGTCTGGCTGCTGCGCGACCGATACGAAGGCGAGCAAAGTGAGAATCCCTGCCGTGAGGCACAGGAAAGATGCGACAAGGGTCCGCCAGTTAAAGAAAGCGGCGCGATGGGATTTTTTTATTTTCATGGCTGAGGATCTCCCGAGACGAAGTCCAGAACCGCCTGCCTGGCGGCTTGTGAGGTGTGCCGAATGTGTTCGTTTTCGCGCAACCAGACGGCTGTATGTTTCAGCGCATGCCGCTGTCAGCAGTCCAATTCACCCTGGTCATCTCGCCAGCAACGACATCCGCCTCGAAACGCCAGCGGCCAATTCGCGCCCCTGCGCCTTCTCTCAGGATGATGTAATGACCAGGTGGTAACGCGACTTGGAAGCGCCCCCCTCCGTCTGTCGTGAAAGTCTTGACGGTGGCATCGCCCGCTTTGACCACGAACTGCACGTTACGCGCTGGAGCAACACTCGGCCCATCTTTCGTGATCGGTCCGGGACGGCTGGGCGAGACGAGCACCGTGCCTTCTATCCCGCTCGTGCCCGGAGGCGGAGTTTCTGCGACAGCCGTCATAGAGAAAAGTGCGATGAGCGTCGCTGCGATAACCGAAATGGACGCGTAGGGCATCTCTTCAATATCGCGCGGCGCCGGACGAATACGCGGGGATCATTCGATATCCGCGCGATCAAATTCGACGGCGCGCCACCCTTCGCCGCGACGCTTGTAGGTGATCTTCACACGATACGCTTGTTCGCCCGCGGGAGTACGCCCGCCCAGGTATTCGCTTCGTTGTTCCGGCGAAATCCAAGCCGTCAGGCCACCGGCAATCCTTTCGCCCGTGCCTGGCTTGAACGACACCCTAATAGTCACCAGGACGGTACATGTATCCCCGGAGCAGGAGATTCGGTCCATCTTCATCTGCCGAAACGTCAGCACCTCTGCGTCTCCGGCAGGACATCCGGGGCAGCCGGCAGTCGGTGCTGGCGCGGGAACAACCTTGGTGGAGCGAACGAAAGCCACGCACTCCTTCGCGATCTTGCCTTCGCGCGGCTGAAGCTCGTCTGCAGCTTCTGCAACTTCCAACGCGGGCGCGCGCGTCGCTTCAGCGGAGTTTGAATGCTTCTCGCGATCAGGCGCCGACTTCTCGGAGCAGGATGCGGTGATGATCCCCGCGACAACGATAAGGGCGGCACGACGAATTTTCATAAAGTTGCTAACCTGCTCGCGGGCTGGCTTCTCGCACAAGTTCTAGCACAATGGCGCGGGTTCGGTAAGATTTGCCGACCGCGCCAGGGTGGCGAAATTGGCAGACGCGCCAGACTTAGGATCTGGTGGAGCAATCCTTAGGGGTTCGAGTCCCCTCCCTGGTACCTTCAAGAGGATGAAGGACGCCGAATAGGGAAGACGGCGGTTGGAAAACCGCCGCTCCTTGGGGTCTCAAGGCTGGCCGCAATATTTGAAGAGCAATATTTCCGCTCTCCCGTCGGCAAAGTAGAAGCGAATGGCGCCGTCGCGTCCGATAAAATCGCGCAGGACGCTGCAACTGGCGCGCATGCTGTGGACTTGGTGAATGCCGAGATGATTGCGGACGTAAAGCTCACCCCAGGCCTCGATGAAAATGGCGCGGCGCGTCTTGTCCGCGAGCAAGATCTCCAGTGCGGGGCGTTCGTATTCGAGATAGGTCACGGGGGTTTCTGCTTCGAGCGCGCCGTAATCCAGGCCGCTGGAAGAAAAAAGGCCGGCTGCGGGCAAATCCCGCTCGCCTCCGATTACGCCCACGCGCACGCGCGGGTCGAACCCGGCTGCGGCGTTCTGCCTCGAATGGGTGCTTAGCGCGATGCGCAACGGCCCGGCGTCGCCCATCTGAATCGTAATCCAGAAGTGATCGATGTTGGCCGGGTTCCGGTCGATTTCGGCGGCGAAGGTGACCGGTTCACCCGCGACGTGGACCATCTCTCCATGCCGCGACTGATATTTAGGGTACTTGCTGCGTTGGCGGCGTCGGTGTGGCAATCGGAAGTGGACTATGGCGCACCTCAGTTGCCTGTCGAGCGGAACGAGTCACATGCGGCTCACGGAACGTCGTTCGTTGTCATCCCGACGCGTGCGCGCTTGACTTTACGCCTTCGCGAATTTCGGCGGGACGAGCCAGCGCAACACGCCGGTCATAGGCCCGGTCTCAAGCTCGATCAGGGCCACGCCAGCCTTGGACATTTTTGTGTTCGCGCCCGTGAGTTGAAAAATCGCGCGGGTGAAATCGGGCTCGTGTCCGACAACCATGAGGCTTTTTCCGGAAAAATCCTTGAGGATTTTACCGAGCCTGGCGGCGTCGAAGCCGGGACGGAGCAGGGGTTCTACCCGGACTTTTACGTTCAAATATTTGGCCGCGATCTCGGCGGTCTGACTGGCGCGGGGCAGCGGACTTGTCAGGATAACGGGGGCGATTTCCAGTCGCGCCAGGAGCTTCGCTACCGCGGCGGTTTCCTTTTTTCCGTCGGGCGTCAGCGGCCGTTCGTCGTCCGGCCGGTTCCAGTTTGGCCAATCCGCTTTTCCATGACGAAGAAAATAAAGTTTCATAGGCGGGAAGAGTGTCGCTCAAAGAAGAGTTGGACAGGATGAGCAGGATTCCAAGGATTGAGTTTCTGAAACCACTCTTTTCCGCAAGAAAATCCCGTTAATCCTCTGAACCCCCCGGCTAAAAGCATTGCGACCTGAAGTCGCGGCCGATAGCGTGAACCTCCTTTACCGGAATGGCAAAAAATCCAAAACTCCCCGACCCCAGAAAAATCAAGGGCGTTATCCTGGCGGAGCCTGGACGCGAAATCCGGCTCGCGAAGATCGACGCCGCGGAAACGGCGGGCCATTCGAAATCGGATTCAGCGAAGAAGATTGAAGGCCTGCGGGAAAGGCTGGCCGAGCTCCAGGAGGCGCTTTACGCCGAGCATCAGCGCAGCGTTCTCGTGGTGGTGCAGGGAATGGACACCAGCGGCAAGGATGGCGCGATCAAGAACCTCTGCCTGGGGCTGGACCCCAACGGCGTCCAGTTGACCAATTTCAAATATCCCACGGCTGAAGAAAGGGACCACGATTTCCTGTGGCGGGTCCATAAAGCCGCGCCGCGGAAAGGCGCGGTCGGGCTCTGGAACCGGTCGCATTACGAAGACGTGCTCGTGCCTTTGGTGCACGGCGAAATCACGAAAGAAACGTGGCGGGCGCGCTGCACGGATATCAACGGCTTCGAAAAATTGTTGGGCGACAACGGGGTGACGATCCTGAAGTTCTTTCTCCACATCTCGAAGGAAGAGCAAAAATGCCGGCTCGAGGCCCGATTGAAGGAGCCCCGCAAACTTTGGAAATTCAATCTGGCCGATTTGCAGGAGCGCCGGCTGTGGGACGACTACCAGATGGCGTACGACGATGTGATCAACAGCTGCACAACCGCGCAAGCTCCGTGGTGGATCGTGCCGGCCGATCGCAAATGGATGCGCAATCTCGTCATGCTCGAGACGGTCGTGGCCGCGCTGGAAAGAATGGATCCGAAATATCCGGCGGCTGAGTTTGATCCGGACGAGGTGGCGATCGAGTAGCCGCGCCGATCGCCGGATTGCTTCTTTATTTCGGCGGCCCGGGGGTTGGGGTCTGAAGGTTCGATCCCGGGCCCGGAGGAACAGGCGTTGGCGCGCCTCCGCTGAGTTCGGCATCTATCGTCCGGCGCAGATCGGCCGCGTCGAGCGACGTAAAAGGGACCTGAACGCCATTCAGGAAAAGAGTAGGTGTCCGATCGACCGCGATCGACACGCCGCGTTCCTGATCCTGCCTGATGCGTGTCTTGACCTGTTCGCTCTCCATATCTTTTTTGAAACGTTCGACATCGAGTCCCAGCGTTGCGGCATAGCCGGCAAAGAACGGGAGGGGATCCCCCTTGCTCCAATGCCGGGCGTTCTGAAACAACAGGTCGTGCATTTCCCAAAAGCGCCCCTGCAATCCAGCCGCCTCCGCGGCGCACGCGGCCGTAAATGCGTGGGCGTGGTTGCTCAGCGGAAAGTGCCGAAAGATGACGCGCACGCTCGTGGCGTAATCGTGTTCCACTTTCAGAAGCGTCGCGGCCAGGATGCCGCAGGGCATGCATTGAAAATCGCCGAACTCCTCCAGGGTGACGCGCGCCTGGGCCGACCCGCGAAGGTGTGAGGGCTCCCCGCCCGGCTTGCCCGCCGCGATTTTGATCGGGGTGCTGGAATACTTCGCGCGAAAAAGAAGCAGGCCACCGCCGGCCGCGAGCACCAGGACAGCGCCAATGATGGCAAAAGGAAGAGCGCGTCGCATTTCCCGGATATTACGATTCGAGGAGAACAGCGCGCTCGGCTGCGGGCCGATGCCTTCTTTTGATGAAGTAGCTGGTCGCGACCAGGGCGGAGAGAGACAAGCTCAAGGCCGCCGAGATGAGGCAGAAGTCGCAGAAGGCGTGAAGCACGAACGCCTGCACGTAGAGCAACCAGAGGGTGGTGACGACCATGCCCGCGACGATGACGGTCAAAAAAGTCCGGACGCGCGGATATCCGAAAGCGGCCAGAATGGCGCAGCTGAAAGCGGCGAAATATCCCCAAGCGCCAAAAGCGGCGAGGGGAATTTTCCCCACGCTGGCGTAAACGCTCGAGAGCACTTCCGAGCAACCGGACGAGGCGAAGCACGCCGCGTTTTCGCCCGTCAGGTGGGTGACGGTGAGGTAGATGGAATCGGCCAGTCCGGCTAACGAAAGCAAGGCGACGCTGGCAAACAGACGGGGATGAGGGCTTCCATGCGCCGGCCGGGAATTGCTCATTTGGGTTGTTCGGGCGTCGCGCCGGGCGGGCTCGACGCCGTCTTCTCCTCCCCTTTGCCGGTGAGCTCCGCCTCGATGGCGGCCTGGAAGGCCTCCAAGCCATGACGCGAAACATCCAGGATGCGGCCGTTGAGATAGATGGTGGGCGTCCGATCGATCCCGAGAGAGTTGGCGTGGAGGCGGTCCGATTCAATCCGCGCTTTGACCTCAGCGCTATCAATGTCCGTTTTGAACCGTTCGAGATCGAGTTTTAGCCATTCGGCATACTTGATGAAGACTTCTCGCACTTCGGCGTCCAGGGCCAGGACGTTTGACTGAAGTCTCCTGGAAGGGGAAGCCTCCGGGCCGATCGTATCGACTCCCCTTTGCCAGCGCGCCCAATTCTCAAATAACAGGTCGTGCATTTCCCAAAAGCGCCCCTGCAATCCCGCTGCTTCCGCGGCGCAGGCCGCGATCACGGCATGCTCGTGAGGGCGCAGCGGCTTGTGGCGAAAGATAACGCGCAGCCGCTCGCCATAATGCTCTTCCAACTTCAAGAGCGTGGGCGCCAGTTTAGCGCAGGGACGGCATTGGAAATCGCCGAACTCTTCAACCGTCACGGGAGCGTTCGCGCCGCCGCGGACGTGGAGGGACTTGGGCTCGGGCGTGCCCGGCGCTTCCTTTGGGGCGGACGGAACGACTGGCGGGATCGGAGCGACCGGTGCGCTGGAGGGCTGCTTTGCTTGCCAAAGAACCAGGCCGCTTCCGATGGCGATCAGGAATACGGCGCCGATAACGAGGAAGGGAAGGTAGCGTCGCATGGGTGACAGGTGCGCAATGGGAGCGGAAAAATAATTGGCCGTGGATTTGTTTCCACTCTTTTTGTCGAAAGCAACGGAAGAGCTGGCTGTTCGACCAGGAACGGTGCTGGATCTCCTTGATTCAGGGCGGTTGACCAGGAGAAAGTGCGGCCAGGCTCCCTGGGATAATCGGCGCGGCGGCTAAGAGCCTGCGCTTTGTCCCTGGGTGGCGCTGGGGGCGGGTTCCACTGGTGGCTCTGCCTTGAGAGTAGCGAGTAACGCCGCGATCGCGAGAAGAACTCCGCCACCCTTAATGGCCAGAACCCAAGCGGAGGAAATCGGCGCGGGATCGATCTCGCCCAGTTGATAGCGTCGGAGCTGGTCGAAGAAACTGCAATAGCCCAGACCGCAAGTAAAACCCCAGGCGGCCGCGAGTAATCGCTGACCCGGGTAGAAGTTCCGACCGGCCACCCATGCGCTGGTGAGAAGAAGCGCCCCCATAATGTAGTCATCGAAAAGGGCGGGTGGAAATTCTCGCCAGCTATTCCAACGGCGCACGGTGTCCGCCAAGGGTGCGAGAAATCCAAATACGATTGCTAGAGTGCGGCTAAATTTCACTCAGTGATGTCGGACTGGGACGGCCTGGCAGGGTGTGTGGCTGGAAGCGGTTGGAGGCGGCGTGGCTATTTCGATTTCAATTTTCCACCCAGCCAGGTGCAAGGCAGGGCAAGGACAACCAGGGCGATCGGATACCAGGCCGGTGCTATTCCCATCGGTATCGTCACGATGGCGCCCGCTGTGCCCGCCACGATCCCGATGAGGCCGAGGATCGTTGCGTAAAACATCGGCCGGTTTGGAGCGAGAGCCGCGGTAATATAGCCACCCGCGACGGTGAAAAGGCTGCGGTAAATGGTTGCGGTCACAACCATCCACGTGGTGTGAAAGCCCTGGTCGGGCGGAGTAAAAATGCCGAGCTTTTCCAGGAGGAAATCCGTCCCGGTATGCGAGAGAACGATAAAGATCATTCCCGCCAGGACGGCGCCGATACCTTTTAGTGTGTTCATTATTCGTGGCTTCTTATGGAGTCATTAGGCGTTGGGCGTTAATTGATTGATCAGCACTTGCAGCTCTTGCGTTTCTTCCCGATGGCGCCGCGCTTCTGGACCTTTCGGATGTAATCCGGAGCGAACGGCACCTGGCAGGCAGTGTTGCCCATGTCCACCGTTACCGGGCCTATCTTCTCCGCTGTCTGAAGAGCGGCGCCGGTCAGCGATTTCACATAGGCGCCCACTCCGATGACAAATCCGTTCATTTGATAGCGTGCCTCATCTGACTGCTGGTGAATCGTCTTCTGCACGCGCTGGAGCAAACGCTTCAGTGCCGCCAAATCGAGCTTCGTGTCTTCTTTGATGGAGACGAGGTTGGCGAGGGTCGCCCAGCCTGCCGCCGCAACACGGCCGCTCTTCGCGTCGATCCACTCCAGGGCCAGCTCCCACCCGTGATGACCGCCGGCGGCCACCCACGGCACCGTGAATCCATACGACTGCTTGACCCAGCGTTGCAGATCTCTTTTCGTCATCCGCGCATCGTCCGCGATCAATCCGGCCAGATACATGGCGTCGTAGTTGCCGGTGTCGTACAAGTCGAGCGCCAGTTGGTAATCCATCTTGATCCGTTTCTGGATCAGCTTGAGGTCGGAGATCTTTACGCCGAAGCACGGCTCCTTCACGCCATGGTTGAAGAGGACCTTCTTATAGCCGTCGCTGCCCAGCGGCTTCAGTTCTGCGAGGATTTCCCGTGCGGTCATAATTCTCGAAGCCTAACACGCCACCCCGCGGCAACAAAAGATCCAACGAGCTACGAGCGATCGAAGATCAGATGTTCGGTGGCATGAACGCGCGCGATTGAGAGAATTCGATGAACTGAGATTCATCCTCCAGCAGCGTTGCCATGGCCTCGGCTCCGACAGGCGTCGCCATGGCCGCCTTCACGTCCTCGATGCTGTTCCACCAGATCTCCGTGACCCCGTCGTAGGCTGGCGCCAGGCCACGCGAGGCAAGGAACACCTGGTTCAACTCGGCCTCGCAGGTGTGGCTCTGGACGTAGCGAACCGCTCGCAGCGCTTCGGCCGCGTCCTTCACCTTAGGGCCGTGCGTGTTCAGCCAGTAGCGATAGAATTCTTCCGGCGAGACGTCGGCGCGCCGGCGCAGACAATAGACGAGCTTCACCATGATTTTTCCCCCTTGTAAGGCAACACCTGGTGTTCTAACGAGAATGGAGCGGACTGCCAAGCCGTGACATAGACCAGAAGCCCGAAGGGTGAACGAATAGCAGACCTGCTGCGCATTCAGTTACCTACGGTGTGCGACGATAGAATCTGGTGTCTACCGCCATTTTCGGAAAGGTCGGAGGCAGTGCGGTGGGGGCGATCTGCTGAAAGCCGTTGCGCTCGTAGAAGCGGTGGGCGGCGAGGAACTTCTCGGTTGTGCCGAGATAAACATCTTTTACACCCCGCGCGCGGGCCCACTCGAGCAGGGTCTCGAGCAGCCGCGCGGAAACACCGTGGCCGGATCCCCGGTAGGCGGCGTGGACGAACATCTTGCGCAGCGCACCCTGGTGGTTGCCGAGGTCGAGCAGGGCCACGGTGCCGACAACCTCGCCATCCGAGACCGCGACCCAGAAGTTGCCCGCCCCTTGCTGGTAGAAAGCAGGGATATTCTGAAGGTCGGGCTGATCCTCTAACGTGATCGGGATTTGGAACTCGTCCCGCTGGATGCCGACGATGAGCGCGCCCACGCCCTCCACGTGTTGCGAGGCAAACGGAACGATTTGAATCACATTGCTGGTCAGGCGAGTTGGCGTGGTAGCCTCCAGGCGTGGAATGGAGGAGTCAGGCGCCCTCCTCATGTGAACGTGATGCGAAAGCGCAGGCCCGGCCTGGAGCCGAACTGCGGCGGCTTGATGAAGGGCTCGACCAGGATGCCTCCGTTCGCTTCGATGACGCGCCGTGACGCGATGTTATCCGGATCAGTGGTGATCTCGACGTACGGAAGGCCCACTGCCCTGGCTTCGGGAAGGATGAGGCGCAGCGCTGACTTTGCATACCCGAGGCGCTGCTTCCACGGCACGACCGCGTAGCCGATATGCCCCAGACAATGGGGCGGCAGCGCCGTAGTACCTGGCTGCCACCGCAACCCGATGCTTCCACAGAACTCGCCGTCCCAGAGCCAGCGCCTGACGCCCGGGAGTCGCCGGGCCGCCGAACCATCTGGGAGAGTAATGGGCGGACCCTTAGCTTCGCGGTCTTCCATGCTGGCGAGAAACGCCGCTGCGTCGGCCTGAATGCGGGAGAGCTCTTCGCGTCCGGCCTCGACACCGCGCTCGTTGTCGGCAAACCACCCGTGCTCGAGCGCGGCGACGTAACTCGCAAGGTGTTCGGGACCGGGACGGACGAGCTGCATGCGTAAGCGCTAACAAGACACAAGATCAGCGACGGCTCAAACCGCCCAAGATCCAGTGATTACGAGCGTCGGCTGTTCCGCGTGCGATCACTGGCGACGTAGAGGGCCTAACGAGAAAAAAGTGAGCGACGGCCACCGGAAGCGAGCGTAGCCCAAAGTGAAAGTGGTATGATCATCGAAAACATGAACGCGCGGCGGGTGGCCGTTCGCTCCACTGCCTGGTTAGATGACGGTATCGCATGAGTTTACCGGTCGAATCCTGTGACGGAAATAATCTCGACCGTCTGTGCGTCAGGAATACGGCGGTAGTGAACAACAACCCGACCAAATCTCCAAGTATGCTCCGACGGCGGACGCGGCGACGATGGCCATTCGAGAGGGAATGACTGAATTTCCCACAAAAAGTAGTCTAAGATATCTGCGACTTGCGGCCTCTCTGATGGCGTCTCTGAAAGTCTTGCGCATGCGACCGCGAGTTCTCGCTCTAGCGCCGCCTGGTCACTGATCTTCCAGACAACATGATGGAACGCGTGGGCAGTCATCTAGACCTTATGGCTGCGGGCGCGGTGTGAGCGTGCGAGCGCGGCGTTGAAAAAAGCGGTGTGTTTGCCGTTCATGTTAATCGCGGGCTACTCCGGTAAGAGAGCAGAGCCGCACGAACGGCCGGGCCACGAGGGTTCCGGAGCGTTCCAAGTAAACAAATCGAACTAGCAAACACACCAATGAAAAAAGAACTCTATCTTGGGCTGGATGTCCATAAAGACTGTATCGCCACGGCCGTCGCGGAGGAAGGGCGCAAAGGGGAAGGTGATTTTGGAAGAGTATCTCATCTCCATCCAGGCGGCCGGTGAGCGGATCGAGCGCTGCGAGGTGGCGATACGCGATCTGTTGGAGAAATGGCGCCTGGGGCCGGCGGTGCGCGCGCTCATGGCGATGAAAGGCTTCCAAACGGTGGCGGCGATGATCCTGGTGAGTGAACTGGGGGCGATCGAGCGCTTTGCGCATCCGCGCCAGGTGATGGCCTATCTGGGACTGGTCCCGAGCAAGAACAGTTCGAGTGACAAACGGCGCCAGGGAGCAATCACCAAATGCGGCAACGCGCACGCGCGCTGGTTACTGGTGGAGTGCGCGCAGCATTACGTGACGCCGCCCAAGGTGAGCAAAGAGTTGAGCCGCCGTCAGGAAGGTCAGCCGCAGGCGGTGCGCGCGCTCAGCTGGAAAGCGCGGAATCGCTTGCACGGTCGTTTTGCGCGGCTCACGGCGCGCCGGCTGCAACGCAACAAGGCGCTGGTGGCCATCGCGCGGGAGCTCTGCGGCTTTATCTGGGAGCTCTTGCGCGCACAACCGTGCTACCAGGCGCAGACTACTTCGCGTTGAGAAAGGCAATTCGAGGGGAACAGTTAACCGAAGGAGGCAACCGCACCCAAAAGGAAACGCACATACTTAAAGAAGAAATGGATCTGAGGTGGCAGGTCACGGTAGCCAACCCACGAGGTCTCGTTAGCGTTAAGGCCCGAGTAATCCAGCCCGAGCACGCGTCACCTAGACTGTCGGACCAGGGCTGCGGTGAATTAAAGAAATGCGGATAGGTCCCCGCCTCCGGGCGGGATAGCCCGCGAATATCAGCAGCACCAACCGCTGGGAACCTAACTCACCCCGACTGATCCGCCGCCTCAAACCCGCTTCTACTTACCTTTAGAGCGAACTCAAAAAACTCGCCCTCCCATGCCTTTGCCCGTTGACAATACCACAGCCATATCAACGAGACACAAGATCAGCTGCGGCGAGCCCTAAGTGGTTGCCGCGCAGAGTAGACGCTCGATGGCAAACACCCGCAGCGTAGATCGCAAGCTTGCTCGCCGTCAGCTGCATCGCCTGGTTAGATGCGGTCCGATGCAAAGCGAACGCGCCAATACGTAGACACATCCCGTCGCTCGCAGTGCCCGGCCGGCTCTAAGCGTGCGGTGCGACCAGTTAGTACGCACGCCCTTGGACAAACTTAGTGAATACGCCTCGATCAGTCTTCAAGCGAAATGGAAGGCTCAGAACCTTTCTCCCATCGATTGCCTGAAAGACCCCGAAGTGGAGATGCGGCTTACCCGAGTATCCGGTGCTGCCCGATAAACCAATCGGATCACCAACCTTAACTGCGTCGCCCAATTTCACCTTTGCGCCGCCCGGTTGCAGGTGGTGGTAATTGGCAAATGTTCCGTCCGCGTGCTTGATAATGACGTAATTAGCGAGCGGCTTAAACTTCGGATCGGGTCCGCTGATCGTGGAATCGTCGCGGACGCCGACGACGCGGCCTTCGCGCGCGGCACAAACGACCGTGCCTTCAGGCACATCCCAATCGACCGCGTTTTCGCTGCCGCCCCCTGCGAAGTGACTGAACTTCCCGCGTGGACCTTGCAAGACGACATAGCGCCCCGGACGGAAAGGCATGGCGTAATCAGCATCGTTCGTGTTCGATTCGCGGCGACCGCCGTATTCCCAGTGGTAGCGGTACTTGTAGCGCCAAGGCTGGGTCTTGTCGGTTGCCTCAAAGCGCGCGAGCACGAACGAGCTTCGGCCAGCGGCGTCCACTGTGAACGGGACCGGGGGCGATGGCGTCATGTTCGTCAACGTCGCCGTAAGCGTGACCGTGAACTCCACGCAATAATCGCTCTTCATCATCAAAGTGACGGAACCTTCCGTGCGTTCCTCAATCACGCGAAACCCGGTCTGGTCTTCTTCCGCGTGGAGATGCCCGCCGAAAATCAGCAGGAAGGCACAGAAAAGCAGCTTATTCATTTGTTAGGCGAGGTGCGCGGCCGGCGCGAGAATGGCGTCCCGGATTCAGTGGAGCAATTGTCTGCATGGGTAAGCTGCTTTCATGGCGCTGTGCGGTGACATCTAACGAGAATTAGACGAATGTTCGCCCTTAAAGGCGAACATTTTCTCGTCTATCACGGTTTGGGAGACGAGCTCATTCGTCAACCGGGCTGCGGATGGGAAGCGCCCGTAATTACGGAAGATTGTAAACTTCGACCAGCCCGACACCTGACTGGTTGTGGCCGTTGACCACGGCGGTGTAAGCTCCCGCCGGCAGGGAAGCCAGGATGGCGGATTCGAGATTGTTCGTTGGTTGAAGACCTGTTGCCCGAATAGCCGCTTCGTTTGTGTCTTCCCAGTCGTCATTGGCGGAAATCATCTGTCCATTTCCGTTGATAAGTTGCAGCGAAGGATTGCCAAGGGGATTTGCAATTCCGGACTGAGCGAGCGAGGGACCCAGGGCTCGAACCACCACTTCTCCGCTGCCACCGAGAATAAAGCCGCCGATCATCACCTTGTCTCCAGATTCCACCAATCCACGGGTGCTGATGTTGGCCAGCGAGGCAGCGCTCGAACTGCTCAAATCATATAATTCCACAATCGCAACGCCTGTTTCGCCGTGAGTGCCCCTAACCACGGCGGTGTAACCTTGCTCCGGCTCGAGCGTCGCGATGATGGCCGCTTCCAAGTCGTTCGCGGGCGCGAGAGTTGTCGCCTCAACGGCTGCCTGTTGAGACGTGCCCGTTTGGGCGTTCACTTTCCAACTATCATTAGAGGCGATGAGATGTCCCCCGGAATCATACAATTCAAGAATCGGATCCGGCAGCACGCCATCCACATCGTAGGCCGCTAATGATGGTCCCAAGGCGCGGAGGATCACATTCTTCGTGCTCGTGCCTCCAATAATGAATCCACCGATCAAAACATTTTCGTTTTCGAGGACCTGAAGCCGCGTCGAAACATTCAGAGAGCGCGACTTTAGCGTAGAAGTGGCGATCCGGATGGCAAGACTGTCGTCGACTATATAACGATTCCCAACGCTGTCGCTAAACATGGATTTCAGGCTGGCAAAGCTTGCGGCGTCTCCTACCCCATCAGTCCCAAAGTCCGGCCCTCCCCCAGCCAGGGTCGTCACAACTCCAGCCGGGGTAACTTTCCTGAGCCGTCGATTCCAGGAGTCTGCGACAAGAACGTTACCAGTCCGATCCACGGCTACGGCGGTTGGGTGATGAAATCGCGCTGATGTCCCAACTCCATCTGCGTAACCATAGGTTCCCGGCGACCCGGCGATGGTGGTGACAACTCCATCGGGGCCGATCTTGCGGATGGTGTTGCTTACCGCCATGTAGTGTCCATCCGCCACATAGACGTTGCCGGTCGAATCGAGGGCCAATCCTTCCGGCCAGGCGAATCTGGCCGCGGTTCCGACGCCATCCGTGTTGCCACAATTGCCCGCTGAACCCGCCAGGGTGGTGACGACCGCCGCTGGTGTGACCTTGCGAACAGTGCAGTTATACATGTCAGAGACGTAGAGATTGTTGTGGTCGTCCAGGATAAGTCGTTGAACGAGACTAAAACGCGCCGCGGGGCCGACTCCGTCGGTGCTGCCGCTGAAGATCCGATCCCCTGCAAAAACGGAGACATCGCCTGTCGTCGGGCTGATCTTGCCGACATAGCTATTGGAACCGAAAAAGATATTGCCCTGGCGATCAACCGCCAGCACATCGATGGACGGGTATGCCGGGAGTCTTCGGCCGTCGCTTCTAAGGATAGTCAAAGGCAGAGTGGTGATGACCCTGCTTGGCGAAATCTTTCGAATAACGCCGCGAAACAATTCCGCGACATAGATATTCCCGGCCGCATCGATGGTAAGGTCCGTTACTCGCTCGAACGGAGGAATCTCGCCTGCGTCATCCGGCGCGTAACTGGTCGTAGTGAAAAGGCTCGCGGCGGGGAGGGTTGTTACGAGTCCTCCAGGTGTAACCGTGCGAACCCGGCCTTCCGCGACATACAACAGCCCGTTGCTGTCCGCCGTGATCCCTTTCGGAATATAAAAACGAGCCTGGTTTCCGGTGCCGTCGAATTGGTGAAAATCGCCGATATAGAGGGGAGGATAGCCGCCTGCCAGCGTGGTAACGTTGCCCGCGGGAGTGATTTTTCGGATCAGTGCATTTCCGGCGTCAACAACGAAGAGGTCGCCACCTGGGCCGGCGGTAATTCCATCGAGCGTGTTGAACCGCGCATTGGCTCCCATGCCGTCTACATACCCCCACGCGCAGCCTGCACCAGCCAGGGTCGTCACATACCCATCTGGGGTAATCTTCCGAATGCAGGCGCAATCCGTGACGTAAATATTGCCTAAAGCATCAGTGGTGATTCCCGATATGGACTCAAACCGGGCGGCGCTGCCCTGGCCATCGATAACCCCGTGGCTTCCCGCCAGTCCAGCCAGGGTGGTTACTACCGCGTCGGGAGTGATCTTACGAACAGTCGCGTTGCCTTGATCCGCCACGTAGATAAACCCATTCAGATCGACCGCGATTCCGCTGGGAAAATTGAAACGTGCCTGTCTCCCGACCCCATCCGCGCTGCCGGTACCTTCAGTTCCGCCAGGGCCTCCAGCTAACGTGCTTACCATCCCGTCGGGACTGATCTCTCGAATGACGCTATTGTAGGTGTCTGCGACGTAGATCGTTTCCGCCGCATTTATCGCCAGGCTCGATGGAAAATTGAAGCGCGCGTCTCTCCCTGGGCCATCGACAAGCTGCCCGGAAGCGCCGTAATACCCAGCGACAGTAGTCACTGCTCCATTCAAGGCGATTTTGCGAATGGTATTGTGGAATTTGTCGGCAATGATCACTTCGCCGGCAGTGTTTACCGCGACGTCTGTGGCATCGAAATAGGCATGAGAGCCAATCGGATCACCACTTGCCGTCAGGACAAGAGTGCTAACTCGATATGGTTCGTCAATCTGCTGGGCAAAGGGTGCCAGGACGCTCGCCAGCAAGAGAATTACCGGGAGGAACGTTTTCACGCAGCCGACAGATGAGGAAGGCGGCGTTTTTTGTCAACGCTAAATCACGTTCCACTTCGGGCGTTTCGTGCGGGGGTCGGTTTCCCACATGCGGACGCCGCCGAGGTAGGCGTTGCGGTTGTGGCCCAGCTCCGCGCCGGGCGGCACCTGGCTCAACGCTTTGGAATTGCCGCCGCCAAGCATGACGTAATCGGCGATGAAGGAAAGCTTGAGTTGGGCGATGCAGAAGAAAACTTCGCGCTCCCAGGCCTTCTTCCCCAGGCGGGCGAGGCCTGGCTTGCCGAGCACTTTTTCAATAATGCCGCCTTCGTAGGGCAAATCGCCCAGCTCGAGCGGAAGGACATTCTTCTGCCAGACCAGGGTCGAGCCGAGACCGGTGCCCAATCCCAGAAAGAGCATTCGCCCGCCACGATAGCTGCCGAGAGCCTGCATGGCGGCGTCGTTCATGACGCGCGTGGGTTTACCTAACGACTTGCTGAAGTTGTGGCCGATCCACCCTTTCGCGAGGTGCTTGGGGTTTTTCATGATCCGGCCGTTGTGCACTGGGGCGGGGAAACCGATGGAGATGGCGTCGTAGCTCCAGCCTTCCGCGGCCTTCTTCACCCTGGCAATCAATTGCCTCGGTGAAAGCCTGGGGCCGGAATCGAATTTACGCTTCTCGGTCCGGGAAATCATCAGCTTCACGTGCGTACCGCCGATGTCGATGACGAGGATCTTTTTCATGGAGTTTCTTTCCGGACGACAGTGATGGGTGTCAGTTTTAGAGGCGCGGTCTGCGATTCGGCGAGCTTGCGCGCCTGGCCGCGCGACCGCTCTCGAAAATGGAGCTGGGCCTGCAAGCGCGGCGCGCCTTCTTCCGGCTTCAACCGGACGTATGATCCGTCCGGCTGAAGTTCCCGCGCTTTGATGTGATCGTTCAGGAAACGCGGCAGGACTTCGTTGATGATTTCATCGCGAAGCGCGGGATCTTCGATCGGGAAGCCGATTTCGACGCGGCGGATAAAGTTTCGCGGCATCCAGTCGGCGCTGGCCAGATAAACCTCCGGCTTCCCGGCATTTTCAAAATAGTAAACCCGGCTGTGTTCGAGGAACCGCCCGACGATGCTGATGACGCGAATGTTTTCGCTCAGGTCCGGGATCCGCGGCCGCAGGCAACAGATGCCGCGCACGATCAGGTCGATCTTCACGCCGGCGCAGGAAGCTTCGTAAAGTTTCTCGATGATCTCCTGGTCCACGAGGGAGTTGAGCTTCACGATGATGCGGCCGGCTTTTCCGGACGTAGCGTGGCCGCGTTCGCGTTCGATCATTCCGATGAGGCGGCTCTTCATGTCGAAGGGCGCAACCAGGAGCTTTTCCAGCCCGGGATAACTGGCCAGGCCGGTGAGGGTGTTGAAGACGATCGCGACTTCCTCGGTGATTTTTGGGTTGGTCGTGAACAGGCTGAAGTCCGTGTAACTGCGGGCGGTGCGCGGGTGATAGTTGCCCGTGCCCAGGTGCACATATTGCCGGAGCCGATCGGTGTCCCGGCGGACGATGAGGAGCGCCTTGCAGTGGGTTTTCAAGCCGACGACGCCGTAGACGACATGAGCGCCCGCCTCCTCGAGCCGGCGCGCCCACTGAATGTTGGCGGCCTCATCAAAGCGGGCGCGCAGCTCGACCAGGGCGGTGACTTGTTTGCCGGCGGTCGCCGCGAGCATGAGCGCCTCCACCACCGGTGAATCGCCGCTGGTCCGGTACAAGGTGATCTTGATCGCCAGCACTTGCGGATCTTGCGCGGCGTTCTCGATGAATTCGACGACCGGATCGAAGCTCTCGTAAGGATGATGCAGGAGCACGTCCTGTTTGCGCATCACCTCGAAGATCTTGGCGTGCGGCGGCAGGGCGGGATCGCGGGCCGGTTGAAAGACGCGGTCCTTTAACTTGGCGAAAGCATCGTTCGCGACCAGCGGCGCGAGGTGTGTCATCGAGAGCGGGCCGTCCAGCTTGTACAAATCCATTTCGCCGAGATCGAAAAATTCCAGGAGCAATTCCCGGAAATCCTTCGGGCAATCCGCCGCGACTTCGAGGCGGACCGCGTCGCCGCGGCTGGAGCGCCGGAGTTCCTGCTCGATGCTGCGCAGGAGGTTGTCGGCTTCTTCCTCGTCGATGTAGAGATCGCTATTCCGGGTGACCCGAAAAGCGTGCGCCCCATCGAGGAGCAGGCCGGGAAAAAGATCGGCAATATGATGTTTGATGAGCGACGAGAGATAAATGTAATCCCACGGCTCGTCCTCGCCCTTTCCGCGCGGCAAAAGGATCAGGCGGGGCAAAACGCGCGGGACCTGAACGATGGCGTGGAGCAGTTCGCCGCCGCGTTCGCTGCGCGCGCGGACGAGCAGGTTGTGGCTCTTGTTCAAAAGCTGCGGAAAAGGATGGCTCGCGTCGACCGCCAGCGGCGTGAGCATCGGGAAAACTTCTTCCCGAAAGTAGCGTTGGGCCCAGGCGGTGCGTTTTGCATTCAGCTCCGCCACGTCATGGACGCGGATGCCGTTTTTCGCGAGCGCGGGCGCCAAATCGTCCCTCCAAAGCGCATATTCGGTCGCGACCATCTCATGCGCGATGCGTTGAATGGCGTTGAACGTCTCGGTCGGGCTCAACCCGTCCGCGCCCACGTCGCTCGTCTCGCTCTCGATCTGCTGCTTGATCCCCGCCACGCGAATTTCGAAAAACTCGTCCAGGTTCGAGCTGACAATCGTGAGGAACTTGACGCGCTCGATCAGCGGTTGGGTCGGATCCTGGGCCTCTTCGAGGACGCGCCGATTAAATTCGAGCCAGCTCAGCTCGCGATTGATGAAATTTTCCGGCGCGGAAAAACGGGAAGTCGCATTCCCCTCAGGCGAATCTGGCAGCGCGACAATGTTCGACGGCTCTTCCGGCGTCGAGGGCTCCGATTTTGGACTCATCGCTCACAGCCCGGAGCTCGCTAATCGCCAAACCCGATCGATTTCCCGAGGCCTTGGAGGAAGCCGCGTTTCTCCGGTTTCACCGCGGTGGTCGGCGGCCAGCATTCGACGATTTCGAGTGCGAGAAAGCGAAAGAGGGTGAGGCGCGCAAACTTGAAATCCAGGCGAAGATTCTTCGCGATCTGGGCAATGGAGCGCACGCCATTGAATTGCGAGGCGAATTGGGCCTCGGCGACGGTGAGCCGCAACTCCTGGACGCGCTTGAAGCCATCGCGCGTGTAAGCCGGGATGCTGCCTCCGTCCAGATCGGCTCTCTCTCCTAATTCCTGAAACTGGATGCAGCGCAGGGTCGTGAGGATCCAGTGATCGATGTCAGCCTCGCCGGCGACTTCCCGGGCATATTCCGGCAGGGTCTCGTTCTGTTCGAAGACGAAACGCACCCGGGGCGCGGTCCAGAGCTGCGCAAAAAGTTTTTGTCCGTAATGCTGCACTAATTGCAGCGCAGGTTCGTGGAGGATCAATTCCTCGCGGGCGAGGGCGAGGAAAACCGGGCACCCAGTCTCTCGTTGCTGTGCGCGAGCTTGCTCGAGCTGTTCCGCGTCCACATTAACGAGGGTGATCGGCGCCTCCGGGCAGTAAAGCTGCGGATCGCGCGTGGTCGCGAGAATGATTTCTCCGTTTCGCGCAAGGAGGTCGACCGTCTCTTTGTTCCAGAATGCGCGCAGGGTGCCGGTCAATTTCTCCCGGCCGATTGCCTGCAATGCGCCATTGAGCGAGAAGAAATTCGTGTCGCCGGAGAAGAACGCGCCATTTACCGGAAGCGGTTCTTCACTTTTTGCGATGATGACGGGCAAGACGGGCGATTCAAAGGAAGGGCTCGGCGTTGAAGGTTGCGCTTCCGGCTTGGCGGCCTGCGAGACCGGCGCGCTCCACCAGGCGTCGCTGGCCGCGCCTGCGCTGGCGGCGATCGCTGTGGTCTCCGCGGCCTCCGATGGCGGAATCTGGTTCGTTTCTTCCCAGGCAGATTTCTCGGTGGCGGCAGGTTCAGGCTCGCGCCAGGGCTGGTCCACCGCCGTGGATTGGGGCTCTGCCGCCACGGAAGATTCGGGCGCGGCCAGGGCCGGTTCGGACGCCCCGAGAGGCTCGGGCTCCGCCCAGGAGGATTCGGCTGCCGTGGAAGGCCCGGGCTCCGGCCAGGCCGGTTCGGCCGAGGGCGCAGTTTGCGTGGGTTCCACAGCCTCCGTCTCGGGCTCACTCGGTTCCTTGGGCATGTATTTCTCCACGGTTTTTAGTAACAGATCAGAAGTGAACGGTTTATTCAACGATCCGATGACGTTGGCCTTGCTGATCTGATCGTGTTTCAGGTCGGCGCCGAAACCCGACATGTAAACGATACGCACATTCCCCGTCGCGGGATTTTGCGACAAATGGCGGCAGACTTCATCGCCCTTCATGTCCGGCAGCACATAGTCGAGCAACACAAGATCGGGCACATTGCGCCCCGCGGAGACGAGACCTTCCTCCGCCGTGGCGGCAGTGGTGACTTGATAGTTCGCTTCGGACAAGATTTCCTTCACAAAACTGAGCAGCATCAGGCTGTCGTCGATCACCAGCACATTCCGTCCGCCCGACGCCGGCGGGGCCGCCGTGGTGGAATCCCGGTCGCGAGTTTCGTCAATCTTACGCACCGCTTCCATGAGCAGGATTTGCCAGTCCAGGTCGATGGTCCGCGGGCTGGGCGCGGCGCCGGATACCTCTGAAATCTGGCCGCCTTTCCAGTTCACAATTTCGTTGAAAGCGGCCACCCCTTCTTTCCCTGGGGCGGTGGCGTGCCGCACCTGTCCGCTTTCGAAATAGACGCGCGCCTTTTCTCCCTGCGGCCCGGTGAACTGCAATGCCGCCGACGAGCCGCTCATGCATTTCAGCTGGATGATATCGGCCAGGTGCAGATCGCTGAGAGTTCCTTGAAATTTTTCGCTGTCCGGTTCGCCCGAGGGTGAAAGAAGCGCCTGCACGAGATCGACGAAGTCGGAGTGCGGGAATGGTTTTTCGAGGAAATGGATCGCGCCCAGACCGGCCGCCTGCTCGCGGTGCGCGGCCAGGTGCACGCCCGTCAAAACGATGGCGCGCGCATTCGGATGGCTGGTGCGCAAATCGTAGAGAAAATCCTGGCTCAGATCGGGAGCGGCATCCACGTCGAGAACGAAGAGGTCGGGCCGATCGTTCATGACGAGGCGCTGGGCCTCTTCGAGATTCCGGGCCAGATCGGCGTGGGCGGAAGGCGCGGCTTCGCGCAGGGCCGCGAGGATTTTCGAGGCGAGTTCCTCCTCCGGTTCGAGCACAAGAATGCGCCCGCCTTGTTCGGAAACTTGAGAATGCGTCGGGGTCTTTTCGTTCACAATGCAAAGGAGGCCGAGCTTTGCGACAGTTTCAAGTCGCGAGCCACGCCCTAACTAGACATGCCTGCTTCCGAACAAATGAAAAGCATTTTTTCCCATGCGCGTGGCCGGGAGCAAAAGCGTCTTTGTCCGGAAGATGTCGCCGGCACGCCGCGACAACCGCGGCTGGCCGCCTGTTCTCCGGAGAAGCCTAGCGCTGGACCTTTGTGCTGACCGAGGTGGTGCGTCCGCTCGGAGTCTTTACCGTCGTGGTGCAGCCGCTGAATACCGCCAGGAGAAGAACGGCGCCCATGGTGGAAAGAAGTATTGTTCGCATAGAGTTCCTTTGGTTACCCCTAGTTCGGAACGGAAGCGCCTCGTGGGCGTGTTGTGGGAGTGGATGCGACCCCCTTTGTCATTCCGAGCGCAGTCGAGGAATCTGTCGATCCATCCGATGCGCGCTGAAATTGGGGCACAAAGGCCGCTCCCGCATTATGCGCTCTTCTGCCCCAGTTGTCGCGTTGACAGCAAAATAGCGACAGATTCCTCGACTACGCTCGGAATGACAAAGGGATTCCTGACTACGCTCGGAATGACAAAAGGGGGCGGAGCGCTCACTTAACGCCTTCAGGAAGCAAATCTACTAGCCAGCTCGCGGCGGCTGACCTTTCCCCGCTCGTTCACCGGGATTTCTGCGACAAAGAAAATCCGCTTCGGGACCTGCCATCCACTCAGGCGCGCGCGACAATGCTCGAGCAGATCGGACTCGCGGACACGCTCCTCGGCTACGACGCAGGCGGCCACTTCTTCGTTGCGCAGGATCGATTCGCGACCGAAGACGACCGCCGCGCGCACGCCCGCGCATCGCAGCAGTTCCGCTTCCACTTCCGCCGGGTTCACCTTTTTCCCAGCGACATTGATGACGTCGGAAATCCGTCCGACGATCCGCAACCCATCCGCGCCGGCACTGAGGAGATCGTCCGGAGTAAACTGCCCGTGCCCGAGTTTCTCTTCATCGGGGACCGGAAAATAGCCGTCGCCGGCCGCGGCGCTTCGGACTCGCACGCGGGTCGCCGGTGCGTCCGGCTCGAGCAGTTCGAGGTCCAGTCCACGCATCGGTCGTCCGACGAAACCTGGCTCGAGCAAGAGTGCGTCGCGGTCGTAACAAATGCCGCCGCATTCGGAGGAACCATAAAAGGAATGGATCGGCTGCTTGAATTTGCGGAGGAATTTTCTCGCTACTTCCAGGGGCAAGGGCGCGCCCGCGGAAAGGCAGAGGCGCAACCTCGGAAGTGCAGGCACCTCCTCCATCTCAGCGAAGGCCTGGTAGAAGATCGGCATCCCCGGGAACACGGTGGCGCTGCTGGATGCGAGATCGTCGAGGACCGCGCGTGGCATCCGATCCCTGCTCAAAACCATGGGCACGCCGCGCGCCAGCAGTGGCGTGATCAAATTGCTGAAACCGTAGGAATGCGAAAGCGGGATGACGGCGAAATTCCGGTCGCGCCCGGTGATGCCCATCGTCTCACAAATCTGGGTGCAATCGGCCAGGAGCTGGCCGCTCCGAAAACGAATCGCCCTCGGCGCCGCCGTGGTGCCGGAGGTGAGTTTCAGGAGCGACGGCGGATTCGGTCCCCACTCGATCGCGTTGTGCGGCAACGGACGAAGAGCGATGCGTTCGCCCGGGGTGTGCGCGGAGCCGGCGGCGGTTTCGACGATGGCCGCCGCGCGGCAAATCTCCAGCGCGACATCGCGCTCGGGCCCGGCCATGGTCCGTTCCAAAGGCAGCGCCACCAGACCCTGGCGCAGGCAGGCCAGGAGCAACGCGGGCCACGCCACATGGTTACCGGCCTGGATCGCGATCACTTCGCCGGCCCGAAATCCGCGAAGCAAGCCACGTTCGAAATCGCGTGACTCCTCTTCGATCTCAAGAAAGGTCCGCAGCGCCTTTCCTTTCGGGTCGAAGATTGCAGCCCTCTGCTCGCCATCCCCGTCCCGCGCCCGCAGGGTGCTTTCCCACGCCTCGACCAAACTGTCGGGACCCGTGGATTTCATCCCTTGCGCGCGTCCCTGAGCGCGCCTAAATTCGCCGTTCGTTTCCAAACATGAAAGCGGACATTCATCCTGAGTATTACGAGACCGACATCGCCTGCGCGTGCGGTGCTGTCTACCACACACGCTCGACCAAGCGGGACATTAAAATCGGCATCTGTGCGGCATGCCATCCGTTTTTCACCGGCGAACAGAAGTTCGTCGACACCGCGGGCCGCGTGGAGAAATTCGCGCGCCGCTACGGCAGCACAAAGGCCACTCGCGCCGGCGCGGCCAGAAAAGCCTAGCTTAGCTGATCATCGCTGTAGCCGCCCCGCTCTGTCGGGGCGTCTCTTTCCGCATACACGGCGACAGAGCGCCGTGGCAACAAATATCCATGGACTTCAACATCTTAGTTGAGCGCAAGCGCGCGCGTTTCGAGGAGCTCGAACGCGAGATCGCCGACCCCGCGCTTTTCGAGAATCGCAAACGCGCCAGCGAAATCATGCGGGAGCATTCCAGCGTCAAGCAAATGCTCGCGCGCTGGAACGACCTGGAAATTGCGCGGGAGCAACTCGATCAGAACCGCGAGCTGGCGGAATCGAACGACGTCGAGATCGCAGCCATGGCTGAAGACGAGATTCCCGATCTGCAAAAACGCGTGTCCGATCTCGAGCGCGAATTTCAAATCGCGCTTCTCCCTCCGGACGAGAACGAGAATCGCGACGCGATCGTGGAAATCCGCGCCGGCACCGGCGGCAGCGAAGCCGCCATCTTCGCCGCCGATCTCTACCGGATGTATAACCGCTATGCGGAAGCGGCCGGTCTCAAAATCGAAGACCTCGAATCGAGTCCTTCCGAGCTCGGCGGCTTGAAGGAATCGATTTTTAAAGTGTCGGGCGAGAATGTGTTCAAAACGCTGCGGTTCGAGAGCGGCGTGCACCGCGTTCAACGCGTCCCGGCCACGGAAGCGCAAGGCCGGATCCATACTTCCACCGCGACCGTTGCCGTTCTTCCTGAAGCCGAGGAAATCGATCTCGAACTAAAACCGGAAGACCTGCGAATCGAAGTTTGCCGTTCCGGCGGTCCCGGCGGCCAGGGAGTCAACACGACTGACTCCGCCGTGCAAGTCATGCACATTCCCACGGGCCGGATCGTTCGTTGCCAGGACGGGCGCAGCCAGCAAAAGAACAAGGAAAAAGCGCTCAAGATCATGCGCGCCCGGTTGCTCGAGGAGAAACAGCGCGAAGAAGAAGCGAAGTATTCCGCCCATCGCAAGAACCAGATCGGTTCCGGCGGGCGCGAAGAAAAAATCCGCACCTATAATTATGCCCAAAACCGGGTCACCGATCACCGCATCGGATTGACCCTCTACAATCTGGACCGGTTCATGGAAGGGGACTTGCAGGAGATGATCAAGTCGCTCCAGGCCGCGGATTTGCAGGAGCGCCTGCAAGAATCGTCGCTGACTGCCTGAGTGATTTGGAGTCCGGACGCCTCGGGTTGCGCGAATGCCTCAGGGCGGTCTATGGGATAGCCGTTGTTTCCCGTTTGAGTCTTTTTCGAACTTCACCGAGCGATGGAACGCTTGGCTTGTATTCGTCCGGGATTTCGCCGGTGAAACCGGGCCATGCTGTGAATTGAAGAGGTGCGCCCGGCGAAACCCGTAGGTCTGCGCGCAGAAGAGGCTCAAACAGCTTCAAATCCCAATCATGAAATTCCTGGGTCAACGCGCCAAGCGGCACATTGGGAATCGAAAGATTCGCGTCGCGGCATTCACGAGCCATCGCCACGACCGACCGCCAGGCGTTAGCGTGGGAAATCGTCGCTCCTGGGTAGACCTTTGGATAAACATGCGCGGCGTACTGCAAATTGCCCATGATGGCGCAAATGGCCAGGCCTACGTTCAAGACCGCCCCGAGAAAAAGTGGCGCTGACGCAAGGAGAAAAAGCAGCTCGACCAGCACTCCGGCGAGAGCAAACGTGCTCGGGATGAGATAGCGAGCGCCACTCAGGAAGTCCGCAAATCCCAGCGGCGATGGCTCGTGCCACTGCCGGGCTGCGGTCAGCGCGACGATGGTCAAAAACGAGACCGACGCAAAAGCCTGGAGAATAAATCTTATCTTGTTGCGTGCGGTCGGTTCTTTCAAGAGGCGGAGGAAAGCGGAACCAACGAGAAACCCGAACCCCAACAGGATCGCCAGGCCGTAGGGCCAGTCGTGAGGATTTTGCCAGGCGCCCGGTGGGCTCGTACTGAAAAGATTGCGGACCGTGGCCAGAGCGAAGTTTGAAAGGAAACCAAGAGCCTCCGTCACGAATGATATGAGCTCCCATCGTGGCGCAGGAGTGATGGCCGGCCGCCAACTTAATCCAAGCATGACGACCGCGTGGAGAGTTGCCAGCGCGATCATACTCAAGAGTGGAGCAGTTAACCTGGAAGCGTTCGATGGGTCGCGCCGCCGGGTCCCAAGCCAGGTCCCCGCCAGCGCCGTGGCGGTGGCTGCCACGGTGGCCAGGCCCAGGCCGAGAAAATGCAGCGAGGCGTAGGCCATTGCCCCGGCGAGCCAGGGCCACAGTTTCTCGGCGGGGCGGCGCGCCATCTGGACCAGGCTCGTCAGGGCCATCACGGTGAAGAGCAGCCAGAAGAGTTGGAGGACCATGAAAGGCCAGGCGATAAAGTGTCGCATCTGCGCTTGAAAGATGAGAACCGCGGTCACCCCGACGGCGCAGAGACTGGCCCTGACTCTCGATAGTTGGAACGCGGCGCCGCTGTTGCGCACGAACAGAAATAACATCGTGGCCAGCAACGCGAGGAGGGTGATCTGACGCCACTTCCAAAACCCCGCCTGCGTGCCGATCAATTTTGCCGTGGCGAATTCGGCCAGAAAAGCAAAGGGTGTGTAATGGCCGTTGAAGCTCTTCGTTAAGAGAGCTTTTTCAAAGTCGTGTTGGACGGCAGGAGCGGAATGGGAAAGAAACAAGTACCACCCACTCTCGCCGCGCAGAAAATTGCTTTGAGTATCGTCAAAAACGAGAGCCGTCAGAATCCACCACGAGAGAAAAATGCCAAGAAAGGCCACGACCCTTGGAGTCAGGGACCTCGCCCCGCGTTCTTCCCGTTCGGCGCTGAGGGAGCGCTCAAAGAATTTTGGCATCAAGGGAGGTTAGGAGAAACAAAGCCCGGTTTACAGTTGATTGCGACGAGCGCGGTTTACCTTAGGACGCGATGACCGTCCTCGAAGTTTTGCAATCGACGACCGCCTACTTCACCAAACGGGCGATCGAAAGCCCGCGCTTGAACGCGGAGCACTTGCTGGCGCATACGCTCCAGCGCAAGCGGATCGAGCTCTATCTCGAGTTCGAACGGACGCTGGCGGAAACGGAACTGGCGCCGCTTCGCGAGCTGGTCAGGCGTCGCGGATTGGGAGAGCCGCTCCAGCATCTGCTCGGGACGGTGGAATTCGCCGGCCGTGTTTTCCTGTGCGACAAGCGCGCCCTCGTTCCGCGTCCCGAAACGGAAGAATTGGTCGAACGAATCGTGCAATCGACCCAGACCCAGCCACCGGCCAGGATCCTCGACGTCGGCACCGGCAGCGGCGTCATCGCGTTGACGCTGGCGGCCCAATTTCCGCAAGCTGAAGTGCACGCCGTGGACATTTCCGATGATGCCCTCGCCCTCGCGCAGGAAAATGCGACGCGGCTTGATTTACAGGGCCGGGTTCGTTTTGTGAAAGGCGACATGCTCAAGGAGCTGGACGGTTCGTTCGACCTGATCGTGGCCAATTTGCCCTATGTGGCGACTGGCGAGCGAGCAACGCTCTCGCGCGAAGTGCTGCATGATCCCGAAGTCGCCGTCTTTGGCGGCGAACGCGGCGATGAATTAGTCCGGGAGCTGATCGATGCGGCTCGCGCGTATCTGAGTCCCGGGGGAATGCTCGCGCTCGAAGTGGGGATAGGGCAGGCCGATCATCTCACTGCTTTTTTGGCCGAGAAAAATTATCACGACATTGCTTCGATCCGCGATTATTGCGGAGTGACACGATTTCTCTTTGGGCGATATGGATAAGATTCTGATTCACGGCGGCCGTCCGCTTTCCGGCTCGATCAAAATCAGCGGATCGAAGAATTCCGCGCTGCCGATTCTGGCCGCCACCCTGCTCACGCGGGAGCCCTGCATCCTGCACCGCGTTCCCGACCTGAGCGACACGCATTACATGCTGCAAATCCTGATGCATCTGGGCGCGCAAGTGGAACGCGCCAGTGGCACCGTCACCGTCAACGCCGAGAAAATCGAGTCGATCGCGCCTTACGAAGTCGTTCGAAAAATGCGCGCCTCAGTCTGCGTCCTCGGCCCGCTGCTCGGCCGCTGCAAAGAGGCGACCGTCTCGTTGCCGGGTGGCTGCGTCATCGGCGATCGGCCGATCGATCTGCACTTGAAGGGTTTTGAAGCGCTCGGCGCCGCGATCCGCGTGGAGGAGGGGAACGTAAAAGTGTTCGCGCCCAAATTAACCGGCGCCATCGTGAACCTCACGGGCAAATTCGGTCCCACGGTCCTCGGAACCGACAACGTCATGATGGCGGCCGTGCTGGCCGAGGGCACCACGGTGATCGAAGGAGCGGCCACGGAGCCTGAGGTCGTCGATCTCGCGGATTTTCTGAACAAGATGGGCGCCAAGATCGAGGGCGCGGGCACGCGGCGTTTGATCATCGAAGGCGTGAAAGAATTGCATGGCGCCGAGCACGACGTCATTCCCGACCGGATCGAAGCGGGGACGTTTCTGGTGGCGGGCGCGATCGCCGGCAAGGGCGTCACGATCAGACGGGTGGTGCGCGAACATGTCAGCGCGGTGACGGATGCGCTGATTGCCTGCGGTTATCAAATTCAATGGGCGGAAAACTCCATCACCGTCTCGCCGAACGGCACGGCCCAACCCATCGAGCTGGCGACAGAGCCGTATCCCGGTTTCCCGACGGACATGCAGGCGCAAATGTGCGCGCTTCTTTCCACCACTGACGGCATCAGCGTGATCACCGAGAACATTTTTCCCCAGCGCTACATGCACGTGGCGGAACTGAAACGGATGGGCGCCCACATGCAGCTCGAGGGGGCGACCGCGGTCATTCAAGGCGTGGAGCGGTTATTTGGCGCGCCGGTGATGGCGAGCGATCTCCGCGCCTCCGCGGCGCTGGTTTTGGCCGGGCTCAAAGCCGAGGGCCGGACGGAAGTGAGCCGGGTCTATCACATCGATCGCGGCTACGAGCATCTCGATGAAAAGCTGAGCGAGCTGGGCGCGCACATCGAACGAGTGAAGGAGTAGATTCTGTTTCGTAATCGTGCTCGTGCTCGTGATCGATCTGCAAGCGAAATGAAGCGATTGCGATTATGATTACGAGCACGAGCACGAGCACGAAGAGCAGGAAAGGAAGGGCCACATGAACGGAAATTCACCAGGGAACGTCCGAAGCTGGTGCGTAGCGTGTCACCTCGGCGCTCTGGCGGGATTTGTCATTCCGGGCGTTGGTCACATCCTTGGGCCGCTCATTGTTTGGTTGATCAAGCGGGGGGACTCGCCCGAGATCGACGCCCACGGAAAAGAGGCGTTGAACTTTCAAATCTCGATGTTGATCTACAATCTCGTGGCCGGCGTTCTCTGTCTGGTGTTGATCGGTTTTGCTCTTCTCCTGGTCCTGCACATTCTCAACGTCGTTTTCGTGATCGTGGCCGCGCTGAAGGCGGGCGAAGGCGAGATGTACCGCTACCCGCTGACGATTCGGCTGGTCAATTAGGCGGGGATGCGAAACTTTCGGAGGCCGTCCCGTGCGCGCCCCATGGAATCGCCTCTCTCTTGCACCTACACTTTCAGTTTAACCTGCACTGTCGACGCCCCATGAGGTTGCTTCGTTTTTGCGGACTGCACTTACTGAAAGGAGTAAGACAGAACCGTGGAAAACAACAAGAGCCGCCATGGGCGGCGCTATGACTGGGAGTTCAAGCAGAGCGCGATCGCGCTCGTCCAGGAGGGTCGGACG
>DATMEN010000015.1:0-4860 GCA_035556975.1 Chthoniobacterales bacterium | reverse complement strand
AACTCGGTGGTGAATCTGGGACCGAACGTGGTTGGACAAACCATCGTGCTGCGCTTCCGGATGGGAACCGACGAGGCGATCGGCGCGCCGGGCTGGCGCATCGACACCCTGGTGGTGACCGGCGGATCGTGTCCATAATCTGTTAGCACCCATCTAAATCATTCTCTGCTCTGTCTGCCTCTCTCCCCGTGAGAGAGGCAGACGTGCGTACGGGCCTAAGGAAGTCCGGTCTCGCATCGGGTCCGCGATCAGCGATGATCGCACACCTGTTCTCTTAGGCGCTTTACGGGCGGCCTAGCGTCGGGAGACAAGGAAGCCTGCTTGCCTCGCAGCGAGGCGGTGAAGAAAGCGGCGTCTCCGCCGGCTCCGAGTATTGCGATTATCGAAGTGCTTTATCGCAACTTATTCAAGACCCGCATTTGCCACGCTCAGCGCAGCCCGGTGTCGCAGTCCCAACGAACCACTTTCATTTCGCCCGCGGCTACATCGACCTCGAAGGGACCATAGCTTCCGGTCTTCGCGTACCAGTCCTTCCTCGAAATGGTGTAATGGCCCGCGGGCAGGGAAACCCGAAACCGGCCCTGATCGTCCGTCTGGAAGGATGCCACGATGCTGTCTTCCTTCTTCACGAGGAATTCGATATTTGCCAGCGGACCTGAATCCGGAACGCCCTGTCTCGTGGGTCCGCCACGAATTGGACTCATGGAAATCACCCCTTCGATGCCTGTTTCCGGTTTGGACGTCGGCGTGGACGGTGGCTGCGCCGCGGCGACGCCCGAAAAGAAAGCAAAAAACACCACGACGATTGGGATGAAATGGAGCTGGCGCATGATAAGCAATGACACCCAGGATTCCTTGCTTGCCAAATGCTCTTCGAAGCAGACGGCGCAGGTTGACGGGAGAGCAGGCCGCGACCATATTCGCCCTCCTCAATTTCGAGGAACTCGTCCCATGGACAAGATTCGTAACATCGCCATCATTGCGCACGTCGATCACGGCAAGACCACTCTTGTCGACCAATTGCTGCGTCAATCGGGCACCTTTCGCTCCAACCAGAAGATCGAAGAGCGGATGATGGATTCGATGGACCTCGAGCGCGAAAAGGGGATTACGATCCGCGCCAAGAACGCCGCCTTCCAGTGGAACGGTTATCGCATCAACATCGTGGATACACCGGGCCATGCCGACTTCGGCGGCGAAGTCGAGCGAATCATGAAGATGGTCGATGGGGTCCTTCTCGTCGTCGATGCGCACGATGGTCCGCAGGCCCAGACGCGCTTCGTTTTGCGCAAGGCCCTCGAGAACAAAGCAAAACCGATCGTCGTGATCAACAAGATCGACCGCGAAAACGCGCGACCGCACAAAGTGCTCGACCTGGTTTTCGATCTTTTCGTCGAGCTTAAAGCTACGGATGAACAGCTCGATTTCCCGATTATTTATGCGAGCGCGAAAAATGGCTTCGCCATGCGCGAGCTGCATGAGAACAGCGAGGACATGACACCGCTGTTTCAGGCCATCGTGAAATACGTGCCGCCGCCGA
Organism: Chthoniobacterales bacterium; assembly: GCA_035556975.1. Lineage (GTDB taxonomy): Bacteria > Verrucomicrobiota > Verrucomicrobiia > Chthoniobacterales > UBA10450 > AV80. The sequence goes on along the minus strand of DATMEN010000015.1, from coordinate 3,320 downwards.
AAGTTTCGCCCGAGCCTTTCTTTCAAATGCTCGTTTCGAATCTCGATTACAGCGATTATCTTGGACGCATCGCCCTGGGACGCATCGTCAGCGGACGGGTCAGCGTGGGAGATTCGATCGTTTGCATCCACCGGGATGGCCGGCGCGAGCGCGCCAGTGTGACCGGGCTCTACACCTTCGCCGGCATGGGGCAGGTGGAGCTGAAGCACGCCAGCGTCGGGGATATCATTGGCCTGACCGGTTTTGAAGAAGTTTACATTGGTGAAACGCTGACCGATCGCGAAGAACATCCGCCATTGCAGTTTGTCGACATCGATCCGCCCACGATCCGAATGCGGATTCTGGTGAACGATTCACCTTTCGCCGGGCGTGAAGGGAAATTTGTCACCGCACGGCATGTGCGCGAGCGACTGGTCCGCGAGACGCGCGGGAATGTTTCGCTCCAGATGAAGGACACGGAAGCCGCCGGGGCCTTTGAGATCAACGCGCGCGGGGAAATGCAGATCGCCATCCTGGTCGAGCAGATGCGCCGGGAAGGTTATGAAGTGATGGTCTCGCGCCCGGAGGTCATCTTCCAGCGCGACGAAAACGGCGCTCTGCTCGAGCCGATCGAAAATCTATACGTCGAAGTACCCAACGAAAACCTGGGAGATGTGCTGCAATCGCTGGCCGCACGCAAAGGGGAGATCGTCAGCATGGACCATCATACCGCGCGCGTTTCAGTACAGGCCATTGTCCCGACCCGTGGTTTGATCGGGTTCGAAAGCGACCTGGTCAATCTGACTCGGGGCGAAGGTCTGATGAGCCATCTCTTTCGGGAATATGCGCCCTTCAAAGGTGAACTCGAAGGACGCAATCGCGGCGTCATGGTTTCGATGGAGCCGGGTGTGAGCACGGCCTATGCGCTGAACAACATTCAGGCCCGGGGAAAACTGTTCATCGGTCCGCAGGAGGAGATTTACTCTGGCATGATCGTGGGTGAAAACGCGCGGCCCGAGGATCTCCCGGTCAATCCCTGCAAGGCAAAGCATCTCACGAACATGCGGAGCCAGGGAGACGGGAAGGGCATTCAACTGGAAGCGCCGCTCCGCATGACGCTCGAGCGCGCCATCGAATACATCAGCGCGGACGAGTTTGTGGAGGCAACGCCGAAGTCGCTTCGGCTCCGCAAGCGCATTCTTGACCCGACGGCGCGGAAACGCGCGCAGAATGCAGCATGAATCGGTCTGTGCGCTCCTTGACAAAAACCGCCGAAAGCGTTTGAATGTGATCGTTCGTTTGCCTCCTCGATAACGATTCTTTTCGAGGCGCTCCGGTTCCGGGTCTCTCGAGAACGCAGGTTTGTCCGGCAACGCCGTTTAAGCAGAATTCCCATCTCATGTCGGGACACAGTAAGTGGTCGAAGGTGAAACGCTTCAAGGGTGCGCTCGATGCGAAGCGTGGCGCCCTTTTCAGCAAGCTCTCGCGAGAGATTACCATCGCGGCGAAGATTGGCGGCGGCGATCCGGACGCGAACGTGCGCCTCCGCAGCGCCATCCTTTCCGCGCGCGGACAGAGCATGCCGAATGACAACATCGAACGCGCGATCAAACGCGGCACGGGTGAGGGAGAGGAAGCGCAGCATTTCGACGAAATTGTCTATGAAGGCTATGCGCCGGGCGGTGTGGCGGTGATCGTCGAGGCGGCCACTGATAACAAAAATCGAACCGCCGCGGAGATCCGCCGAATCTTCAGCAAGAACGATGGAAACCTCGCGACCAGCGGCAGTGTCTCCTACATGTTTCACAAGAAAGGGCGGATTACCGTGCCCCGAACTGTGGTGCCCGAGGAACGGATTTTCGAGCTCGCCCTGGAAGCTGGGGCAGAGGAGTTGACAACGGACGAGGAGCAGTATGTTATTACCACTTCCCACGATCAGCTCTACGCAGTAGCTGAGGCGCTCAAACACGCGGGCGTCACCACCGATGGGCAAAAGTTTACTTTCATCCCCGATACGACAGTTCCGGTCAACGATGAGGCTGTGGCGCTGCAGATCTTGCGCTTGTGCGACAGCCTCGAAGACGACGACGACGTTCAAAACGTCTATTCAAATCTAGATATTCCCGACGAATTGCTGGCGAAATTGCCGGCGTAGAAACGCTGCCGGTTAGACAGGCGGCCCCGCTGCCCCGGCAGCACTGAGATTAATCTCTGCATTTATGAGTGAAGAAAACGATAACCAGCCACCGGCGCGAACTGACGCCCCCGCGGAACGTCCAAGGCGTCCTCGCCGACGATTTCCCCGCCGCCATGACGGCCCACGCGACCGCGGCCCGCAAGAGCAACGCGGCGATCTGAACGGACCCGCCGACCGGGTTGAACCGGAAGGCAGTGATGGAACTCCTCGGGCGGCTGAAGGCGACCACCGCGATGAATCCCCGCGTAGCGATGGCGGCGCCTCGTCGAATGGTGAGATCGAGCGCGAGCCGGAATTTGGCGACGGTATTATCGAAATTTCGGGCAAGGGCTTTGGTTTCCTGCGCGACGCAAAACGCAATTTTGTCCAGACGCCGAACGATATTTTCGTGACGCCGGAGATCGTGCGCCGCTTTGGTTTGCGAGACGGCATGTGGATTTACGGCGAGACGCGCCGCGGAAATCGCGGCCCGCAGCTTACCCGGCTGAATCAGATCAATGAAGAGGAGCCGACCAAGTACCAGGGACTTCGGCCGTTCGAAGAGCTGACGACGATCAATCCGAACCGCCGCATCAAACTCGAGACGGTTCCGGACCGTTACACCACGCGGATCATGGATTTGATGACGCCGCTCGGCATGGGCCAGCGTGGATTAATTGTCGCGCCGCCTCGCACGGGCAAAACGACTTTGCTCCATCACATCGCGGACGCGGTCGTTAAAAATCACCCGGAGATGAAGCTCATCATTCTCCTCGTCGACGAGCGCCCGGAGGAAGTGACCGATTTCCGGCGCAACTGTCCGCAGGCGGAACTCATGGCGAGCTCGAACGACAGCGACATCAAGAGCCACACGCGCATCGCCCAGCTTGCCGTCGAGCGCGCCAAGCGCCTCGTCGAAGCCGGCAAGGATGTCTTCATTTTGCTCGACTCGATCACTCGCACCGCACGCGCCTTCAACAACGCCATGGGCGGCGGCGGCCGCACGATGAGTGGTGGTATCGATGCCCGCGCCATGGAGACGCCGAGAAAATTGTTCTCCGCCGCGCGCAATACCGAAGAGGCCGGCTCGCTCACCATCGTGGCGACCGCGCTGATCGAAACCGGCAGCCGCATGGACGAGGTCATCTTCGAAGAGTTCAAGGGC
>DATMEN010000014.1:0-35000 GCA_035556975.1 Chthoniobacterales bacterium | reverse complement strand
TAAGGAGAATTCGTCCCGCCTCGGCGGGATTGAATAGGTCGACGGCTAAGACCGACCCCGAAGCAATTCGGGGTTCGGAGATGCCGTTAAGCCCTCGAAATCGAAAGAAATCGAGGCTTGAAGAACTCTGAAACGGTAGCGCACAATTCAGTCTTTGCTGCAAAACATGAGACATGCCGGAGGGCGAGCGATCGCCCTCCGGCATTTTCGTTTTGGAACGCGAACGCGTGTTTCCGGGGAGCGCACGCGACTCGCGTGCTGGCGAAGGCGACCTCGCCTTCGCGAACTTTTCCCGAGAGTTTTGGCGGGGGCGCCAAAACCAGCACGCGAGGGCGCGTGCGCTCCCCGGACAAAAGAGCCTCTTGCATTCGCCATTCGACATTCGACATTCGGCAATTCTTCCTGCGGGGGGGGCATAGCTCAGTTGGTAGAGCGCCAGCTTTGCAAGCTGGATGTCAGGGGTTCGAATCCCCTTGCCTCCAAATCATTTAGCGAATTAGCGAATTAGCGACTGAGTGAATTAACGAATGACCGAAGAAACCGCTTCAATCGCCAGTTCGCTAAATCGATAAGTCGCTAATTCTTTTTCGTCAGGTCCGCCCGATTCAAATCGAGGTCGGCGTGGGGAATGACCCGCACGTCCGGGCGATCTTTCTTCAACGCCTCCAGAAAGTCCGGAGCTTTGCCCACAATCACGAGGCTGGCCGGGGTCGCAAAATATTTCGCGGCGAACGCGCTCACATCCGCGGCCGTGATGGCGTTGATCGTCGGGATAAATTTGTTCACGGTATCGAGCGGGCGACGGTAGGTCACGAGCGAAGCGATAGTGGCGACCAGGCCTCGATTCGTTTCCAGATTGCGCGCGTACCCGCCTGTCAGCACCGCCTGGCGGGACTTTAGTTCGTCGCCCTGGACCGGTTCGGTGCCCAGCCGTTTCAGCTCGGATTGCAGCAAACCCGCAACTTCCGCCGCGGATTCGTTTTTGGTTTGGGCCGAAGCGAAGAACGATCCGCCGTTGCGGCGCGAATCCAGGGCACTCCGAGCGCCATAGCTCAGGCCGCGTTTAATGCGGATCTCGCGATTCAACCGGGAAACAAAGCCGGTCCCGAGCGCCGCATTCGTGACCAGGCCCGCGTAATAATCGGGGGAATCGCGCTTGATCGCCGGCTTGACCACCGTGACCGAGGCTTGCCCGGCTTCGGCCATATCGACGACGACGTTCTCCGGCTTCCAGTCGGTCGGAGCGGAGCGAACGGGCTCCTTGCCGGCGGAGGGTTCGGCCTTCCAATCGCCGAAAAATTGCTCCGCGTATTTCTTCCCCTGCTCCAGCGTGAGATTTCCGGCCAGAACGAGCGTGGCGTTTTGAGGCGTGTAATAGGTTTTGTAAATCTTCACCAGATCGTCGCGTTTTATGGCCTGCACCGTCTCCATCGTGCCGCTGGCGGCGTGTCCGTACTCGCTCGATCCGTAGACGACCCGATCTGTCACGTAACGCGCGAGCGCGCCAGGCTGCTGCATGACCACGCGCAGGCTATCGAGCGTTTGCTTCTTCAGCCGATCGATCTCCTCCTGTTTGAATGCCGGATGCAAGACCACGTCCGAGAGGATGCTCAAAGCGGCCTCTGCTTTGTCGGACATAACGACAACCGACGCGCTCGACGCATCCCAGCGAGCGCCCGAGTCGATCGAGCCGCCGAGCGATTCGATCGCGACGGCGATCTGTGTCGCGGACATTTTTTCGGTGCCCTCGGTCAGCAGCGAGCCCGTCATGCTGGCGGCGCCGGCCAGCCCTTCGGGGTCGATCTCCGCGCCGGTCCGAATGAGCAGCTCGGCCGCGAGTAACGGCAATCCCGGCCGCTCAGCGACAATGACCCGGAGGCCGTTCTCGAGCGTGGCTTCTTTGGGCTGCGCAAAACTGATGTCGCTCGGGGCCGATGGCGGCGGCGGCGTATCGATGCCACCAATCGCATGGGCACTTTGAAGGGCCGCGAAGAAGACCGCGCCGATGCTGAAAAGGGTGCGTTTTTTCATCAGGACTTTTTCTCGCTCGTTTCTTTCGCGGGTGATTTCATCGATTCTGGCAGGTACTCGATCACAACCTTCTTTTTGCCGGTGACGTATCGTTTCAGCACGTCTTTGACTTGCGCCGCGGTCACGGCCTGCACTTTCGCCAGATCCGTGTTCACGCGCGTGGCGTCACCATAAACTACGGCGGCCTCGCCGAGCGCGCTTGCCTTGCCGTTGGCGGTCTCGCGCTCCAGAAGTTTGGAAGTGAGAAAGCGGCTTTTTGCCTTGTCGAGCTCCGCTTCGGATACGCCTTTTTTGATCACATTCTCGATCTGATCGGTGAGCGATTTTTTTGCCTCGGCGACCGGCTTTCCGCTGGCCAGGACCATGCGAAAAACGAGCAGACCCAGGTCTTCGCGCAAATCGGCGCTGCAAGTGACGGCCTGCGCGATCTGCTGTTCGTAGACCAGCGCCTGATAAAGCCGGGATGACGCGCCGCCAGCCAGAATCTCTTCAGCCAGCGAAAGAGCGGGCGCGTCCTTGCTGCGCACCGAGGGCAGGAGATAAGTAAGCGCGATGGCCGGCAGCGGGGCCTTCGCGCTGTAAGAGGTCTCGAGCTTGTCCTGTGTCCGCGCCGGCTCTTTCACCGTGACGCGCGGGATTTTCTCCGCTGGTTTGGGGATCGCTCCGAAATATTTCTTTATCCAGCCGTCGAGCTCCTCCTGTTTGAAATCGCCCACGACGATGAGGGTCGCGTTATCAGGCCGATAGAAGGTCGCGTGGAAGGCGCGCACTTCAGAAAGTTTCGACGCCTCGAGCTCCTCGATGCTGCCAATGCCCGGCCTTTTGTACGGATGAGCGGTGAACGATTTTCGATCGATATCGAGGTAGAATTCTCCATACGGGTTCGCAAGGATTCGTTGCCGGTATTCCTCCTTCACCACGTCCCGCTCGGAGGCAAAATTCTGATCGTTGAGGGTGAGCCCCGACATTCGTTCCGCCTCCGCCCACAAAATCGGATTGAGATAATTGGACGGCACGATTTCGTGATAAACGGTGACGTCGTCCGCGGTGTAGGCATTGTTTTGTCCGCCGATATTTTCGGTCAGGTTATCAAGCATGTCGGCGGTCAAACGCTCGTTGCCCTTGAACATCATGTGCTCAAACAGGTGGGCGAAACCGCTCCGGCCGTCGGGGTCATCCTTCGAGCCGACGTGATACCAAACCTGCACGGCGACGGTCGGGCTCTTATGATCTTCGACCGTGTAAACCTGGAGTCCGTTCGGCAGCGTCGTGTGCTTAAAAGGCAGCGGCGGAACCGAGACGGCGCGGCTCGAAGCCGGCTTTTCCGCGGAGATAAGTGCTGGCGCAAAGGAGAAGCAAAAAAGAGCAGCGGCGAAGAGACATTTCACAGATTGCGACCATCCCACGCGGATTCATTCCCGCAACGGGAATCCGTGAATGTGAGACGTGTTTCGGCACGTCCGAAGAATTGAGGGCGCGCGGAGGCATCTCCCTCCGGCGCGCCGGCGCTCGCGCCGTTCAGAATCCTATTTCCAACGTGAAACTGCGGATCATGCCGGTATCGGCCTTCTCTTTGTCAGCGACTGCGAGGGTCCATGTGCCGGTCGGCTTTTTGTTCAGGTACTGGGCCAGATCGGGTGCGTTCACCACGTCGTAGGTGCGTTTCAAATTGTCCTTCGACGCTTCCGTGCGGTTGTGGAGCACGGCCCGTTTCGAGCTCACCGTGGTCGGCGGTTTCAACGTTACGAGGAGATCTCCGATGTAAGTGTGATCGATATCGACGGTCACTTTGAGTGATTTGACCGGCTGCGTATCCGCGACCGCCAGGGTAAGCCGCGATGTTTTCAGATCCTGGATGGGGACATCCTGCCGAGCCGTGCGAATGGCGACGGCATTCGGTTGAGGCGGCAGCGCCAATTCGACGGCTTTCCGCGCATTCAGGCGGCCATACCCATACAGCAGGCTGCGACCGGTGGCGTCGTAGCCGCCGCCGGCCGCGTCGATGCGATCGCAGCAATTCCGCAGAATCTCGCGCACCTCGTCTCCGCGCAGGGTGGGGTTGCGCGCAATAACGAGCGCTGCGACGCCGGCCGCGCCCGGGCACGCGCTCGAGGTGCCGCCGAAGTTGTTGGTGTAATTGCCGGCGGCATCGCCGTCATTCACGTCGCCGGGGTTGTAACCCGGACCTCCCATCCGGTCCGTGGTCCAGATCCCCGGCGTGACGGATTGATAATAGTGGTTGCTGGGGAATGAGCACCAAACCGCGCGGCCGAAATCGCTGTAGGGCGCTTTCTTGCCGGTGTCATCGCAGGCGGCGACAGCAATGACTTTCGCGTAGCTCGCATAGCCGTCGTTATCGACGCTCTCGTTTCCGTTGCCCGCGGCAAAGAGCACGACGCAACCCTTTCCTCCCCGGCCATTCTGCGTGGCGAAATCGATGGCGAGCCGGGTGCTGTCGGGCAGCGGAACGACTTGTCGATGCAAAGGGTCACTTGCATCTTCGAAGTCGCCATCCGGCGGACCCCAGCTACAGGAGATCACGTCCGCGCCATTTTGCGCTGCCCAGACAAACGCGTCGGCTTCGGCTTGAGAGCCCAACGCGACGTTCGAACGAATGGGAATCAAGCGCGCCCGCGGAGCGACGCCCGAAGCGCCGAAATTTCCGTCGCCGCAGGCCACCCCGGAGCAGGCAGTGCCATGATTGTCTCTGGAGCGGGGTCGCGGGTTGTCATTTTGCTGGCCGACATCGCGCGGCGCAATGATTTTGCCGGAGGAACGAAACTCTTCGTGCTCGAGATCGACGCCATCATCGATCACGGCGATGATGGTGCCCGTGCCATCGGTCAGGGCCCAGGCCGATTCAACGTTGGCATGTTGGTTCACGACCTGCCCGCCAATGCTGGTGCTCTTCAAATGCCATTGCTGATTAAAAGCCCCGCGGCTGCGCTTCCGCCGGACCAGCTCGGGATGACACAGCTCAACGTTTTTTTCGTTCAGAAGACGCTCGGCGATGGCGAAAATCTTCTGCCCGGTGCCTTCGGCCGCCTGGATGAAGTAGGCGTTGCGCGCGTATTCGAGAGTGCGCTTGATTTCGAGGTTGTAGCTCTTGATGATCTTCAGACAGGCGCGCTGCGAAATGTCGCCGTCGAATTTTACGAAGAAGTTTTCCGTATAGAGGACGGGCTCGCCCGAGCGGCTGTCCGTCAAGACACGGCCGACAAATTCGATGGCCGGATCTTTCTTCAAGACCGAGCGCGCGTGATCGCGAAGCGCCCTGGGCGCGGACTGCCGCGCCACGCGCAGAACTTCCACGCCCGCCTCCAGGAACCGAGCGACGAGATCGAATTCGCCCACGACGGCGCGGGCTCCGCGGGACAAAGGCGCTTCAGCGAAAACCTGATCACTGGTGAGCGGCATTCGGTTCGCCGTGCGCACGACGATATGGGAGGGGCTTTCCTTGAGATTGAAGCTGCGGCCCGTCTTGCCGCCGAAACGAAACTTGATCATAGAGGGACCTTTCGTTCCTCTTCGCTGAGAGGTTGCCGGCGAGGTTGCCGATTGGGGTTTGCGAAGTAAAGCTTAATATCGGACTTCGACCGTGCCGCTCATGTCTTCGAATTATCCAGCCGAACTTGAAGTACGATCGACAGAAGGAGCGGTCGCCCGCTACCAATTGGCCCCGGAGTTTTACGCCAGCAACGCCGGGGAACCGCTCTCCGCAACCGATCGCCTCGTGGCGCGGCTCGATGAGAACATCGCGGTGTATGAGGGCTCCGCGCCAGAGAGTAAGGCGGCGGCTGGCAAGGTCTTTCCGGTTTACCGCGCGCAGCCCTCGGGAGCGTTTGCGATTCCTACCGGGCGCGCATGGGTGCGTTTCGCCGATGGCGTGGAAGCGACGCGGCATCGCGAAGCGATGGCGAAACTCGGCTTCAGCATCGAGGAATCGCCGGCGTGGGCTCCCCAGGCCGCCTGGGTCCGGGCAAGTTCTGGAAAAATAGCCGATGCCCTCGCGGCCGCTTCGCGCTTGAAAGCACTCCCCGAGGTAGAGCAAGTCGAACCTCAGATGTTAACGGCCCTGGCGCGAAAGCAGCCGCGTTGAGCCGTGATTTCGGCTGCCGGTCTCCACCAAACGCTGCGCGAGAAAATGGGCCTGGCTGGGCTCGAACCAGCGACCCTGCGCTTATCAAGCGCATGCTCTAACCAACTGAGCTACAGGCCCGCTTCGGCGCAGAGCGCCGGGGAAGTGAATAGTGATTGGTGATTGGTGATTGGTCAAGACGCTGCCGGGATTTCCTCCCCTATCTTGCTCCCACGCTTTTTCCCCGAGCGAATCTCACGTAAACCAGGAGCCCCAAGATCGCTCCGGCGCCGTCGATCATCACATCCCACGGCGAAGCGCCCCGCGACGCGACAAATGACTGGCGAAATTCATCGCCCGCGGCGACTAGCACACAGGCGATTTCAGCGCACAGACACACGATCGATAGCGACCACTTGAGGTTCGTTCCGTGAAAAAGCGCGCGACACAGAAGCAGCGCGAGAATGGCGTATTCGGCCAGGTGTGCAGCTTTCCGGACGGCGAATTGGAGCGAGGCAATTGACTCGGCTGAAATTCCGGGAGCGATCCAGCGCAGGAAGGGAACAAAGAAGCGCGAGGTGTGCTCGGCCGACATCAAGTCGCCGGACATCACAAAGATTAACAGCACCCACGCGATGACCGGGACCCAAAATTTTGCGAACGAGCGCATGAACATGGCGTTGCCACAGTAGTTGGGGCGCCATTTGTGACAACCAGGGGCTGCGATCCGCTCGGTAGGGCGAGACTCTGTCGAGCTGACTGCGATTGAGGCCGAAAAAGCACGGCTCGACAGAGTCTCGCCCTACCGACTGCCGGCGCGCGGCCGATGTTTGCAAATACCATCCTCATCCCTACGTTGCGAAACCATCGATGCCACCGATCAATCTTACCCAGCCTCTTGTTTTCCAGCCGATTTTCATGGAGCGGGTTTGGGGCGGGCGGCGACTGGAGTCCGTTTTCGGCAAGCGGCTTCCGCCGGCGGTGCGCATTGGCGAATCTTGGGAGATCGTCGATCGCCCCGAGGCGCAAAGTGTTGTCCACGATGGCCCTTGTCGCGGCCTCACTCTAAACGCGCTTTGGCGCAATCATCGGGAGGAGATTTTCGGAAGCGTTCCGGACGCCCCGCGCTTTCCGATTCTGGCCAAACTCCTCGATGCCCAAGAAAACCTTTCCCTGCAAGTGCATCCGCCCGCCGAGATTGCAGAGGAACTGGGCGGCGAACCGAAGTCTGAGTTTTGGTACTTCGCGGATGCGGCGCCGGGCGCTGAGATCTTTGTTGGATTGAAAAAAAGCTCGACCCGCGGTGAATTCGTCAAGGCCCTGAAGCACGGGAAGGTGCAGGGCCACGCTCATCAAATCCCGGTCGAAGCCGGCGACGCCATGTTTCTTCCGAGTGGACGACTGCACGCGGTTGGCGCCGGGAATCTAATTGTCGAAATTCAGCAGAACAGCGACACAACTTACCGTGTCTTCGACTGGGATCGGGCGAAAAAAGGCGGCGCTCCTCGAAAGATGCATATCGCGGAGGCATTGCAGTGCATCGACTTTAGCGACCGCGAACCGGCGTTGCTTAAACCAGAGGGCGAATCATTTGTCCGACATTCGCTCTTCGAATTCGAGAAATGGCTCTTGCCCAGAGATCGTGAGATCTCGCCGATCGGAAGCTTTGCGATAGTCGTCTGCCTGACCGGCGCGCTCGAATGCGCCGGAGCCGCATTCAAAGCGGGAGATTTTTTTCTGGTTCCGGCGCAGTTGCGGGATCGCACGGCCCGACCGGCAGGCGAGAATGTTTCGTTGTTACGCGTGACAGTTCCTCGGTAACGGCGGTCGAGCCTCTACAAGGAGCGGCGGTCTCGAGACCGCCGTTTTTTTTGCGGGCGGTTTGGAAAGCGCCCCTCCTTGGGCCGGAAACTCGTGCGGCGCCGTCGACGGAACGGGCGGACGGGGATGCCCGGAAACGAAAATCGCCGCCGTGCACAGCGCCAGGAAGAAGAACAGGAGCGATGCTTTGATCGTTCGAGTCATGGGCAAGAGAGCGTATCAGACCCGTCAACCCTTTCCTCGTGCTCATGCTCGTGATCGTAATCGATCCATACTCCCGTCGATCACGAGCAGGAGCACGAAGCTTAGGCAGCGGCGAGCCGCTGCAAGTATTGAAAAGAATAAAGGCCGGTGCTATGGCCGTCCCGCCACCGGGGCTGGAGCGCATACCCTCCGATGAGCTCCCAGCCGAGAAGCTCAAAACTATCGCTCGTATAACTTACGTTTGGCCGCTCGATATTGCCCAGCACATCCGGCTCTCCGCCACACGAAGCACACGGGCAGGCGCGGCGAAGACGTTCCAGGGGGAAATAGGATTCGCCGCCATCGGCCCATTGCACGGCCAGTTCGTTGCCGATGAGCTGAATATTCTTTGGCTCTAGTCGCATCATCCTACTTTCAAATGTCACCGGCGTTGCGAAGTTTTGCCGGCGTTCGCTTTCCAAATATCGCCGTGCCCACCCGCACCAGGGTGGCTCCTTCTTCGATCGCAACTGGAAAATCGTCGCTCATGCCCATCGAAAGCCGCGGCAGATCAACCTGGAACCGCGCCGCCAACTGGTCGCGCAGTTCGCGCAAGGCGACGAAAAATTTGCGCGACGCTTCCACCTCCGGCGCGAGTGGCGGAATAGTCATCAAGCCCTCGATGTTCAGGCGTGGAAGCTGGAGCAGCGTTTCCATTTCCGCGCGGAGCGAATCAGGCGCAACGCCGATTTTGCTCCCCTCGCCTGCTACGTTCACCTCCAGCAGGAGACGCGGGTGCAACCCTTCTTCCTCCGCGATGCGATTGATGTCGCGCGCCAGCTCGAGCGAATCGACGCTGTGGAATAATTCGAACAGCGGAAGCGCGTGCCGGATTTTGTTCTTTTGGAGCCGGCCGACAAAGTGCCAGCGCGCGGTGGAAGGCAACAATGGTATTTTTGCGCGTGCTTCCTGCACCCGGCTCTCGCCAAAGATCCCCTGCCCGGCCTCGAGCGCGGCCCGAACCTTTTCGGCTTCGTGGGTTTTGGAAATTGCCACCAGCTCGATATCGCCCGGTGAGCGGCCGCTTTTTCCGGCCGCGTCCGCCATCTGCGATTGCACGCGCTCCAGGTTCTCGGCGATCGGTGTCACAAATTGACTTTAGTGGTAGAGGCGCTTGTGCCAAGCGCCTGTCTGATGGGATCGGTGCGACGACAAAGCACGGTCGCTGCGTTGCTCCAAATATTCACTGGCAAATCGCCCGATTCTTCGGCAGAAGAAGCAGTTATGAAACGCTCATCGCTCGTTATTGTCCTGACCCTTGTCCTTGGTTGCTCCCAATTGTTCGCGCAAGGCAAAATCGATTTACAAGCCAGCGACACGATCCTGAGCATTATCCAGAAGAACATCGGTCAAATGGTCGAACTGCGGATGAAGTCCGGTGAGAAGATCGCCGGCAAGGTCGAGAAGATCGGAATCAAGCTCGTGCACCTTTCACAGTTGACGGGCGCGGAGTTTTTCGACGCCGCAGTTGATGCTGAGGACGTCGCCGCGGTCGTTGTTCGGACGAAGAGCAAATAGTCCATTCTAGTGGATCGGGTCCCGCGGCTCCGGGATCGCGCGATGTTTTTTAGCAGCGGCTACGCCGCCATTTTCCTGGCATCGTGCGCGGAGCGCCCGATCCGCCCAGCGCTTGCCCGTTTTTGAAAAACCCGCCGCAAATTGACAATCCCTACCCCCTTCAATAACTGACTCAATGAACGCGCCCGAGCCCCCTTCTCCTGTTTTATTTTTCGACACTCTGATCGCGTATCAGAATACGGCGGCGCTCAAGGCGGCCTTGGAACTAAAACTCTTTACCGCGATCGGCCAGCCAGGAGCGACGGCTGCCGAACTGGCTGCGCGGTGCGGCGCTGCCGAGCGAGGAATTCGAATCTTGTCCGATTACCTGACGATCCTCGGTTTTCTCGAGAAGAACGAGGGCCGCTATTCTCTCACTCGCGACTCGGCTGCATTTCTCGATGAAAAATCACCGGCCTACGCGGGAGGAGCCGCGGCGTTTCTTCTTTCTCCGGCGATCAGAGGCGCATTCGACGAGCTGGCCGCCGCGGCCCGCAAAGGGGGGACCGCCCAATCTCCGGAAGGCACGATGGCGCCGGAACATCCGGTTTGGATAGATTTTGCGCGAGGCATGGCGCCGATGATGATCCCGCCGGCCCAAGCGCTCGCTGAGTTGCTCGCTCTCGATGTCGCGCGGCCATCGCGAATTCTCGATATCGCCGCTGGGCACGGAGTCTACGGAATTGCCGTCGCACGGAAGAACCCGCGCGCGCAGATCGTGGCAGTCGATTGGGCGCCGGTGCTAAGGGTGGCTCGTGAAAATGCAGCAAGCGCCGGTCTGGCGGATCGCTTCAGCACGATCGAGGGGAGCGCCTTCGATGTCGATCTCGGAAACGACTACGATGTTGTGCTCATCCCAAATTTCCTTCATCACTTTGATCCGCCCACCTGCGTGACCTTTTTGAAGAGGATTTATCCCACGCTTCGGCCCGGAGGCCGCGTCGCTGTGGTCGAGTTTGTTCCCAATCCCGACCGGGTGACGCCTCCGGAAGCGGCCAGTTTCAGCCTGGTGATGCTGGCGACCACCGCGGCAGGCGACGCCTACACATTCTCGGAACTGGAGGCCATGTTGAAGGAATCCGGCTTCAGCGAAACCCGCCAACATCCGTTGCCGCCTTCAGTGGCGACGGCAATTATCGGGCTAAAATGAAGGATATGCGGAAGAACAACGTCCCAGCCATTTTGCTATTCGTGGGCCTGAACCTTTTCGTCGTAGCCTCCGCCCGCGCTGAAGAAGAGACGGCCAAACTTGAGCCGGCAAAGCAGCGCTTTGCCCGGGCCGACGCCGATTTGAACAAGACGTTCGACGCGTTGCGCAAGCGGCTTCCCTCCGATGAATTCAAAAACCTGCGCAATCATCAGCGAAAATGGATCGAGCACCGCGACTACATCGCCTCCGATCAACCGCGCCAAAATGGATTTGAAGGCGATGATTTCAAGAAAAGCCCCGATTACTGGGAAGCAATGGCGGACCTCACGGAGAGTCGCACGGAGTTTTTGCGAGCGGCGTTTGTCGAGGCTCTGCCAAAGGGAATCACGGGAATTTATCGAGACTCGTATGGCGGCGAGCTGAAATTAGAGGAAACGCCGAAGGGCGTCGCCTTCTCGATCGACGTTGTCCGGGGCCCAACCTCACATACGGGCGGGCTCGCAGGAGTCGCGGCGCGGAAGCGCAACACGGCCTTTTACAAAGAGCAGGTCGAAGCCACCGAAGATCGGCCACCTTGCGAGATGACGTTTTCCTTTATCGATGGGCATATCGTGAAGGTTGAAGGAAAAAATAGCGAACACCACCACGGCGCTCGGGCTTATTTCGACGGCACGTACTTCAAAGTGTCGAAGCTGGACAAACCGATCGACCTGGAATCCGGCGACGATTAGAACTGCGTTTTGAAATTGCGCTCTTAGGTGCGAGTCGATAAACCGTCCAGTGCATGCACCGCGGACTCGCCCTTCTCACGTGTCTGGTTCTGCTTTCCCTTCCGGGCTGCGCGATGCACCGGTCCGTCTCAAAATCTCTCGAGGAAAAGCGAGCCCGTGAGAAAGAGACCAGGGCCGCGGCCTTGCACTGGCTTCGTTTGGTGGACGCGGGCGATTACGCGCAGGCTTATGAGGAAATGCCCGCGCGTCTTCGGGCCTCCACCACCCATGCGCAATTCGTTCGTTCCATGGAGGGACGCCGGGTCCCGTTCGGCAAGGCCGTTTCGCGCGTGTTTATCGGCGCTGCCTTCACCCGCAAATTGACCGGCTCTCCCGACGGCCGCTACGAAAGCATCCTTTTCCGGACTTCGTTCGAGCACAAGAAGCTCGCGGCCGAACGGGTGATCCTCAGCCACGAGGCTTCCCGCTGGCGCGTGGTGGATTACCGCGTCTACTGATGGAAACGCCGGCAAATCGCCCGGCATTTGAGAATTGCCATCTCCTTTTCACCCGATAGATTTTCCAAAACGTCGGTCAACCTTAACCAGTCGAAAAACATATGATATCCAGAAACCGTCTCACCAAATCCGCCCTGGTGGCTTGCGCATTCGCCGCCGTCGCGTTCTTCTCTCCGCTTGCGCTGGCCGAAGATTACTCGTTCAAAGTTCACAACAACACCGAGAAAACCATCACCAAATTGTTGTGTTCGGAAGATGGGGAGACCTACGGATTTTTCGATATTGGTGACGGGATCAAGCCCGGCGACACCGAAACTCTCGTTTGGAACAAATCAACCAACAGCCAGGCGTGCAAGCAGTGGTTTAAAGCCGTGTGGGAAGACGGCGATGAAGGGACGCCGGTTCAATTCGACTTCTGCGAAAAAGGGCTGACCCTGGAATTCTAGGTCCTGCGCTGGCCGCCGGACGGCGAAACAAATTTGAACGCGGGCGATGCCTGCGTGGCAGCAACTATAAAAATGCGGCAGAGCACAACGTTTGCTCTGCCGCATTTGTTTCTCGCGCCAACTTCTCTTGTCATTCTGAGCGGAGTCGAAGCCGTAACGCAGTCGACGAGCCCGGGCTTTCAATCTCTAATTTTGCCGTTCAGCGCCGCGATATTCTCGCTGTCGTTCGCGAAAGTTAGAGGTCCCTCGACAAGCTCGGGATGACAAAAAAGGGATGGCGCAGAGCTTGCAGTCGGCTAGAAACCTTCCATGCGCCGACGTCATCCTCTCGCCGCTGCTCTCCTAACTCTTCTCTGCGCCCCTTCTCTCCGCGCCGCGGACGCGGAGTCGGCCGATCTGCGATATTTCCGCGAGCTGGTCGAGACGCGGAACTATTCGTTAGGCCAGCCTGTTTCGCCTGAACTCACGCCGGATGGGAAAGCCGTCATTTTCCTGCGGGGCGGCGCGCGCGATCCAGTGCTCCGCCTTTATGAATTCACCATTGCCGATTCGAAGCTCCGCGAAGTTCTGACTCCGGAAAAGTTACTCCGGGGCGCGGAGGAGACACTTACGGCGGAGGAGCGGAGCCGGCGGGAGCGCAAGCGCCAGAGTCTGCGCGGCTTCACCAGCTTTCAGTTGTCGAACGACGGGAGCAAGCTGCTCGTGGCGCTTTCGAGCAAACTGTACGTCATCACGCGGGCTGACTCGCGCGTCGCCGAGCTTCCCGATGAAAACTGGATTAGCCCGCATTTTTCACCGGATGGACGCGCGGTCGCGGCCGTGAAAGGCGGTGAGCTGCACGTAATCGAGCTCGAGACGGGAACCGATGTCCCCCTGACCTCCGGAGCCACCGAAACGCTCCAGCATGGAGTGGCGGAGTTCGTCGCCCAGGAAGAGATGGATCGACATGAAGGCTTCTGGTGGTCGCCCGATTCGCAGTGGCTGGCTTACCAGGAGACCGACAACAGCGGCGTGGAAAGCCGTTTTATTTCCGATCCGTTGCATCCGGAAGCAACCCCGGCCAGGAATTTCTATCCGCGCGCCGGCACGAACAACGCCAGGGTCCGGCTTGGTCTTGTCGCCCGCTCCGGCGGGGCGACGCGCTGGGTGGATTGGGACCGCGACAGTTATCCCTATCTCGCCCGCGTCATTTGGAAGGAGGCGGGCGCGCCACTCTGCGTACTGGTGCAAAATCGAGCGCAACAGGAAGAGATCGTGCTGGCGGTCGATTCAGATTCCGGCGCAACCCGGGAGTTGTTGCGGGAGAAGGATGCGGCCTGGCTGAATCTCGATCGGAAGCCAATGCCGGTCTGGCTAAAAAACGGGCGAGAGTTTCTTTGGACGACAGAACGCAATGGGACGTGGCAGATCGAGCTGCGTTCGCCTGATGGCGCGCTCCTGCGTCCGATCACACCCACTAATTTTGGTTTCGACCGACTGATCGATCTCAACGAAGAGGACCGTTCAATCGTTGTGGCCGGCGGGCCGGATGCGCGAGAACGGCATCTCTTTCGTTTCGCACTCGATAAACCAGGTGAAGGGCAACGGCTCACCTCCGACCGGGGGCGTCACGACGCGGTCTTCGGCAAGGCGAAGGAGCAATTTCTGCATCGCTTCGATCTGCTGGACGGTCGCGCCGGCTGGGAGCTGCTCCGGTCGGCGGACGGCGGCAAGCTGGGCGCGCTCCCCTCGGTCGCGGAACGTCCGTCCTCCCTGCCCGCGGTTGAATTGACACGGACGGAGGGTCCACGCCCGATGGATGCGGCCATCGTCCGGCCACGCGATTTCAAGAACGGGGTCCGCTATCCGGTCATTCTGGATGTGTATGCGGGCCCCTCACACAAGCAGGTGCTCGCGCAGCCGGATCGCTACATGATCGACCAATGGATGGCGAACCGGGGTTACATCGTGGTGGCGATCGATGGACGCGGAACGCCGGGCCGCGGCCGCGATTGGGAGCGCGCGATCCGCGGGAACCTGATCGACCTCGCCCTGGCAGACCAGATCGCGGGTTTGCAAGCGCTGGCAAAGCAGGAGCCGGCGATGGATCTGAAAAGAGTGGGCGTTATCGGTTGGTCCTTCG
This sequence comes from Chthoniobacterales bacterium, assembly GCA_035556975.1. Classification (GTDB taxonomy): domain Bacteria; phylum Verrucomicrobiota; class Verrucomicrobiia; order Chthoniobacterales; family UBA10450; genus AV80. The sequence goes on along the minus strand of DATMEN010000014.1, from coordinate 20,324 downwards.
GCGGGTATTTTTCCGCGATGGCCGCCACCCGGCGGCCCGATATTTTTCACTGTGCCGTCGCGGGCGCGCCCGTCGTGACTTGGGAAAACTACGACACACATTACACGGAAAGGTATCTAGGCCTGCCGTCGCAAAACGCAGAAGGATATCGTCTTAGCAATGTTCTTACTTACGCCGCCGATCTGCGTATGCCCCTGTTCCTCATCCACGGACTCACTGACGACAACGTCTATGCCCAGCATTCCATGCAACTTTCCGAGGCGCTCTTCAAGGCGGGCAAGGCCTTCAATTTTCTTCCGCTCCTCGGCACGCACATGGTGAGCGATCCCCTGCTCCGGCTGCGCCGGCAGACGCGGATCGTCGAATTCTTCGACGCGGAATTGAAACGGCGGTAGGGCCTAACGAATTGCTGACTCCTGCTGCTCTCATTTTGACAGGATCTTACCTTCGCTCAGCGTTTGCTCTTTTCCCATCAGGCGACTTGCTTATCAACTGCGAAAGACTTGCTGCCAAACGGAACTCTGTGTCGATATCTTTGAACAGGAGAATGTCGCCGGGATCCGGCCCCCCGGCTGCTCCAGGCGGCTTCGTCCCCGTTGCTGAATGCTCCGCAAACTCCCTTAGCCGGTCATAACTAGGCGGAGGATCAGTGCCGTGATTATTCTTTTCCCTTTCCTCAAGGCCAGTTGCTAAGTCTTCGAAAAAGCCGTAAGACTCGAGCCTTTCCTCCAACTCGAGAGCATCATCGATCAAGTCAGGCCACCGGTCGCAGAATATCAGCCATTTGACGAACTTCCTTTGGCGTTCGCCGGGCCACGAAGTATGTTGCTTCTGCACAAGAATCTTAATCAGCCTGTGAATGTTGATTAGCCGTTTAATCTCGCGTGGGTTATCATCAAGGTAATTGCAGTAGTCGCGAAATGCCCGGAGTTCATCGGCAGTATCTTCTGCCTCCTTTGGCGGGACAATTCTGAGCACATCCTCCAGATTGTAAGCCAAGCCGGACGCTGAACTGGCTGTAGAGCCTGGCTTCAATTGCTTTTGGATGGCCTCCTCCTTGGTGTGATTCGTGACTCCCAACCTCGCCTCCAAACTAAAGAGAGTGTTGACGTAATCCGCCAGCCTCCCCGAGACGGTGTCAGGAAGGTAAACGGAGATTTGTACTATTTTTCGCAAGTAGCTGTCGGGGAACTCGGTGGAAGCTTCTTTGTAGTGCGACCTAATCGCGCGATGGATCATTTTTGTATCCATACCCACGATGACGAAGAATTTAGAACTGCCGAGAACGAGATTAATCGCTTGCAGAACCTCCATGATTTTGTCTTCTGAGCAGCGATCAAGATCGTCGATAAAGACAACCACACGACAGTCCTTGCGACCTTTCTGTTTTATCAAAAACGTGCGGATGAACTCAAGGTCATCCTTCACGCGGTGTTGAAATCCCATCTGCTCGCGATAGTTAGGCATGCTAGTGTAACTGAGCACTCGCTCACTAATGGGCACTGCGACTTTAAGAAGCTGGGAACTAACAAACCAGATTGTAAGAAGAACGGGGCCGGGAAGGAGAAGTGAGAGGAGAAGTGCGAGGCCCTCGGGTTTTTCCAGTTTCAGGTTTGCGAAATATCCAAGGTAGACCAAGCCCGTAACAATTAAGATAACGGCAAGCGGGAGCAAGAGATTAAGGATCAATTCGCTCTTGCGCTCCTTCCACGCGTAGCCAAGCGCCAGCCTTTGTCTGGCGGTCCAGGATAAACTCTTTTCGATCGTTTCGCTTATTTGGCTCGCAAGTCCCGCCCAGGTCTGCTTCGCGTCTTCAAACTGCCAGGCGTTGAAGGTTACACTGAGAACATTCTTCTGGGCTTCCACCTCCATTAGGTTCCAGAGCTTCTCCTGCGCTGCGGCATCCTCTTTGAACTCCATCTCTAATTCTTCCTTAGAAGGCCCCTCCTTACTTTCAGGATTAGGAGCACTCAACTTCCTTGCGAGATCGTCCCAACGCTGAGTGCGTGTTTCATCGTGACGATTCACGTTGGCGAATTTGATCAACGCCCTCTTGATGAGGTTCATGAACGACGATTTCCCTTTCCCCCAGGGACCATTAATCCCCAGCGTCAACGGCGCCATGGTTTGCGGGTGAACAATGAAGCGCGCGATGGCGTTTGCATAGTCGTTTACTCCCAGTTCGTCCTTGCTGGCCGGTTCGTCCGTGTGGAATGACGAGTCGATGAATTCAATAGCAGATGCTGCTTGCGCCTCCGCGCCGACACCCTCCCCTTTGGGTAGAACGATCTCCAAAGAATGTGGATCCTTTGAAGGGATAACAAAATCCTTGGGCACTCCTGAAAGAACAACCCCGACACGTTCTGGCAATTGAGCGAACAATGTCTCGGCTATCGCCTGCCATTCGCTCGCAGTGGCTGCTTCTTCGGCAATCTCGCCAAACAACACGAGGCGGTTGCCCCTCGTGAGAAGGGATTCGCTTTTGAAGGCTTCAGACAACATCGCGAGCTGACTTGTCTCCAATGTTCCGTGCTTCGCCTCTAAGAGCGAGTTGAGGTTTGCATCCATGCGCTCGAGGAAATGCTCTGCGAATCTTTTCAGTTCATCCGGGCTGTCAGCCGTCGTTTTTCCTGCACGGAGATCGCCCGCGGTTACTTTTTCGCCGCGACTGACCTTGATTAGATCATCGATGAAAGCCAGCAGCAGCGTTCCTAGAGGAGCTGAGGGCTGCAGTCGGTATCGGGCGGTGAAACAGTGGTTGTAAGTCTGCCGCTCATCGAAGCAGAGCGTTTGCAGCGGCGTTAGGCTGGTTGCACCACGAGCGATAACTACAAAGCCGCGGCTGCGCGCCTCGTTTTTGGGACCGTCCTCCTTGGCTCGATTATTAAGGATTCTGAGAAAATCGTTCTGATAGTCCGCAGTCTTTGGGGAATGATCGGCTTGAGGGGATGACATTTTGACTACATCCGCTGAAATGTGAGCGGATCTTAGGCTGGAGGCCTAAGATATAGCAAGGTTTTCTCGTAGTGGCTCCTGAGATTAGCCCAAGCTATTCGAATAGTCGGAGCACCCACTCCGCCAACGAGATAGATAGCGAGAATGAAGAGGACCGAGCGCCTCTACACCGGAACCAGCTTCACCCCTGAGCTGGCGCAGAAAGTTTGGGAAGCTTGGCTTCAATCGCCGCGCGCTTGGGCTCCAGCCAAGGCGGCAACACGAGCGATTCGCCGAGATGCGCCCGATCTTCGTCCACGGCAAAACCGGGGCCTTCGGTTGCCAGTTCGAAGAGGACGCCCCCGGGTTCCTTGAAATAAACAGACTTGAACCAAAACCGGTCGATCACCGGGGTCGGATGCGCGCCGTTTTCCGAAACGCGAGTGCGCACTTCGTGTTGATGGGCTTCGTCGTCCACGCGCCATGCGAGGTGATGAATGCTGCCGACGCCCCAGGCGCCGCGGCTCGCCGTCGGCATCTCGCGAAGATCGACATACGAACCCGATTTCCCACCACCCACGCCATAGCGATGCCAGCCATTCTCGGTGCCGAGGTGGCTGAAACCCATCGCCTCCGAGAGGAACGCCGGCGTGACGACAAGATCGCGCTCGACCATGCGCGCGCTCTCGAGTCCACGAATCTGATGTTCGACCGGGACCGGACTTGCGTCCCATGGAGTGAAAGCACGGCCTGAATCCTCGCTTTCCACCAGCGCAATACGCAAGCCATGCGGATCGGTGACCGGCAGCGTATCCTGGCCGAATCGGACTTCCGCCGGGCCCATCGCGGCTCCGTATCGTTGCAAGCGGCCGCTCCAGAAATGGAGACTGCCCGGCGGGACGGCGAGCGAAACCTCGCTGCTGAGACCGTGCCCTTCTCGCGCCGGCGCCATTTGGGCCCACGGGAAGAAGGTCAGGTCGGTGCCGGGGTGTCCTTCGGCGTCGGCGTAGAATAAGTGATAGGTGCCGGGATCATCCTGGTTCACACTTTTCTTCACGAGCCTCATCCCAAGGACGCCCGCATAGAAATCGAGATTCTCCTGCGCCGGCCCGGAGATGGCCGTCACATGATGGATTCCTCTCACGTTTTCCATGGCGTCAATTCTCGGGCGAGAATTTGGCTCTCACAATTTCGGGATCCTGGGAAGAGTCCCTCTTTATGTCGCGGGCCAGCGCGCGATCAAGCCTGCTTTGAGAAGGGCATCGATTTCCGAGCCGTCCAACATTGGAGGAGCGCCGCGTTCAAAGGCGTGAAGAATACCAGCCAGCCGCGGATCCAAGAGGCGGATGGACATGACTTCATCCCGCCCGTCCACCACGAGATGATAATCACCAGGGGCGAGGTCTGTCGGAAGGTCGCGCTCGTTGGTCAGGGCCTCGAGCAGGCGTTCAGGATCACGGCGAAACGGCAGCAACCGGATCAAAGGGTGAAGAATCACGGACGCGCCGGCCAGGATCTCGCTGCGCGCCAATGTTTCCCGAATCGCGCCTTGAGGCATGAACCGCAACTCGGCCACGGCCAATTCGAAAGAGATCAAATCATCCAGCACCGGGAGGTCGAGAAAGCCCTCCCGCATCCGGCTGCGCAGGAACGATACAAACCGTTCGGCCTCGGGTCTGAACTGCAAGTCTTTCGGCAACGCCTCGCCCCAAAAGGCGTCTACCTCCCGACGCAGAAGCGAGCCCAGCGCCCGGCAAGTAAGGGGCAGGGTGGCGTGAATGGAGGCGAGGCGGTTGGCCCGGTGGAGCGCCCAACAAACTTTCATCCCGGGCTGCTGCGCGCTGTGAAGCAGTCGCTTCCACTCCCGTTCATTCAAATCATATGTCTCAGTCAGACGACGGGGATCCGCCAGGGCCGCGTGACACCTCTCGGGGGAAGCGACCAGATCAGTCAAAGCGCGCTGAAATTCGGCCAGGGACAAAGCGGTTCAATGATGCCGCGACCAGATTTCGCGGGCGCGGCGGAGTTGCGCACGGACGCCTTCGTCCCGGAGGCGCTGATAATAGGATTCGTGAAACTCGTAGGTCACGGCCCGGATCCCGGGCGCGTGACTCAGCGCGTGTTCAAGGTTTTCCCAAACGGGCTCGGGCACAGGGCCGCAATGGGAGTCGGTGTACATCCCCATGAATTCGTCTCCGCCGGCGATATGCAGTTCCACGATGATCGACGGATCAAGACGGGAAACAAACTCGCGCGCATCGAAGCCGTGATTGCGGGCGTTGGCATAGACGTTGTGAATGTCGAGGAGCAAGCCGCAGCCGGTCTCGTGGCAGAGCCGGTTGAGGAACTCCGGTTCGCTCATTTCCTGGTCGGGCAGGTCGAAGAAGTAAACGTTGTTCTCCAGGAGAAATGGGCCGGGCACCATCGCCTGGACCAACCGGACTCGCGAAGCGATCAGATCGAGCAATTCCTGATCATAGGGCACCGGGATGGCCAAAGCGGTGCTTTGATCGTGGCCGGAAACGCCGATCCGGCTAAAGGAGAGATGATCGCTGTGCCAGGGCGATTGGAATCGGTTTCGCCACCGCGCGATCTGCGCCACGTGTTCCTGATCGAACAAGTCGCTGCTGCCGATGGAAAGATCGACACTGTGCAGGAGCACCGGCACTTTCTCCGCCAGTTTTTCCACCGGCGCGATGAAAGTATCGTGCTCGGCATACCGGTGGGAAGAGCCTTGCTTCTCCACCGTCCAAAATTCGTCCGGGATGATTTCGAGGAAATCAATCAACTCGGGCTCATCACGCAGCAATTGCGTGAGCATCGGATTATAGAGAATGCCGATGCCCAACTGCGGCAGTTGACCCGTCACGGAAGTAACCTGACGAAAAAAGGCAGACTGATCCAAGGGCTCAAGACCCGCCCTCATCTCAGGCCCAGCGTCTCAGGACGTGGGGCGTCAAGGGCCAATGACCCTGTCGAATCTCTCGCGAATGAAGAGATCGAGGCCCGACCTGCATTTCGGGCAGGCGGTGAGGCCCAGTGCTTTTAGTCCGTCGGTGAACACGGTCTTCTGTGCGCCAATCAAATCATCCAGCGATGTCTTTGCCGGCGTGAGAATTTCCGCGTACGGGCGTCCATTGGGGCCCTTCTTGGCTAGGCGAATTTCGATTGCTCCAGTTGCCATATGCTTTTCCTTTCAGTGGGTTTGCTGTTAACACGAGGGTTGAGGATGGGCCTTGATTTGTCAAGGCTTTGGTCGCCACCTTGCGCAGTTGCAGGCGCCGTTCTTTCGCATCGTCGTCATATTTGGCCGTGCGTTGAGCGCTAGAGCCAGCGCCGCTTCTTGAAATAGAGGATCTGGAAGACGGCAATGCCCAGCATGAACAACATCACCGCGACGTAACCCCACGGCTGATAAAGTTCCGGCATATTCCACGGCATTCTCTTGCCATTTGCTTCCGGCGCAAAATTCATTCCGTAGATGCCCACAATGAAAGTCAGCGGCATAAAAAAAGCCGAGACAAGGGTGAGGACCTTCATGATCTGGTTGGTCCGGATGCCTACGCTGGAAAGGTACAATTCCATCAGCCCGGAGAGCACGTCGCGATAGCTCTCGACCAAATCCATCAACTGCACCGTGTGATCGTAACAATCGCGCAGATAAACCTTGGTTCCCTTGGCCACGAGCCCGGTCTCTTCGTGCATCATCGAGTTAACCACGTCGCGGACGGGCCAGATAAAGCGCCGGATTTGCGAGAGCGTCCGCTTGTAGCGGTGAAGATCGCGCACCGGATCCTTCAGCGAGACATCGACCAGCTCATCTTCGATCTGCTCGATCGAGGCGCCGACGCTTTCGAGCACCGGGTAATAATGGTCGACGATGGAATCGAGCAAGGCGTAGGCGAGGTAATCAGCGCCCTGTTTGCGAATGGAGCCATTGGCCGCGCGGATGCGGGCGCGCACCGGTTCAAAAACATCGAAGTCGCCTTCTTCCTGGATGGTAATGAGGAAATTCTTGCCGAGAAACATGCTGACCTGTTCGCCGCACATTTGCTTTTTCTTATTCAGGTAGAGCATCTGCGCGATGATAAAGAGGTAGCCGTCGTATTGCTCCATCTTGGGGCGCTGGCCGGTCGCGAGAACGTCTTCGAGCGTGAGAGGATGAAGGTGGAATTGCGCTCCGAGCGCTCTGAGGACTTCGATGTCTCCTAATCCATCGATGTTGATCCAGGTGATGCGATGATTATCCAATCGGGGCAACATCTCGTCTTTGGTCGTGATCGTCCGCTCTTCGAGACTCGCGCGATCATACTCAATCAGAGTGATAACGGGCGGGTGCGCCGCCGGTTCGGCACGCGGCCTGAGCACTCCAGGAGGTTCCCCCGGGATCGGATAACGGGTCTTGAACATGCCGTATTCTGCGACAGAGAAGCGAGGACGGCGAGTTGAAAGCGGACATGGCCGCTTTCAGCTCGTTTACCGTTGACATCGGGCTTCAGGCCGGTGGCGCACCTACTGACGGATAGCTCAGCCGCTTTAACGGCTTTGTCGCCGTGTGTGGCCGTCCGATCGATAGGCCGTAGCCGCGAAGGAAAGCCGTTGAAACGGCTACGGTCCTTCCGCGAAACACACCGGCCTGAAGGCCGGTGTTAATGGGAACGAGTCGACATGGCCGCGTGCCCGCGTGCTCGGAGGGACGTGCTTCTGCACCTCCGTGTTAACGCTGCGACAGAGAATGGGACATGCGGAATTACGTCCCTTCGAATAATGCAGTACGAGAGCGCGAGACGACTAGGTTGCGACCGCCTGCGAACCGCCGTTTTTTCTCCTGCGCAATTCCATCGCCCAAAGCGCGGCGATGGTGAGCAGATCGCTCACGAGGTGGGTGTTTCGCGCGGAGTTTTCCGTAGCGGGATTCAGCGTCGGCTCAAGAAGGTCGCGGACCGGCTTGATTTCCGGCGCGGTCGAGCCGGGATCAGATTGCTTGATGGCGGCGAGTGCCGCATGACGCTGCACCGTCGTCGCTCTTATCGCGTCCAGGTTTTCGTAGGCAAACAGACCGAACAGGAGTGTGACAATCAAGGTCGTGAGGGCCGCCGGTTGTTTGCGCAGCGACGAGAACGCAAGCAAACCGCCGACGATGACAACGTAAAGCGTCCAATAATTTTGCAGCGCGGTGGTGCGTTCAAAGTAGAGCTGAATCAAATCGGTATATTTCATAAGCGGAGCCGATTATGGAGGACCGTTGAACTGAGGCGAGGAGAAAACCAGTAAGGTCAGCTTCGCAAGGCGGCGGTCGCCCTTTTTTGTCATTCCGAGCGAAGTCGAGGAATCTCTTGCTGTTAATGGACGCGTGGCTTTTCCTGGTCACGTCGTCCCCTGTTCACTAGCAACAGATTCCTCGACTCCGCTCGGGATGACAAGGGGCGCGGTGACGCCGTTCGCGAAGTCGGACAAAACAGCGACCACCTCGGTTCGCACAACTATGGTAGGCCGAACTCGGCGCAGGAGATCGATCGCTTCAGGGACGCTGCTCGCCCTTCCGGTTTGAATCAGGTATGCCGCCGCTGCCCCCGCCGTGCGCGAATAGCCGATTTTGCAATGGATATAGACGATCCCGTGCTTCGATTCTTCGTCGATGAAAGACGCCATTTCCCGCAGTTGTTCGATGCTCGGCGCGGTGAGATCGAGGATGGGGATATTGCGGTATCTCAGCGCGCGAAAGGGCGCGGCTTCGGAGAACTCCGCCGTGAGATCGAGCACGGCTGTGACTCCCAGCCGCACGGCGGCGGCGGCTTCGCCGCGGTTGAGTGTCCGCCCAATCCAGACGCGCGGCGTCACCTCGTCCCAAGCGCGGCATTGACGGCGATAGTAGAGCAGCGAGGCGTGCTGGCCTAACAGGCATGGGCCCAGAACCAGCCGGGCACTCCAATGCAGCCGGCCATTCTCCTTGCGGAAAATCCCGGGGCCCGCCCCAAAGTAGGCGGCCGCCACGATGAGCAAAGCCATGACGGGCCAGAGCAGCAAAGCGCCCCACGGCCAGGATTCGACGGCGAGACAAGCGAGGATCAGCGCCCCAAAGGCGTAATAGAGACCGATGCGCCGGTTCTCCGTCACCGGGAGCTTTGGCCCGAACTCGCGAATGAAGTAGATGCAACAAACGCCGAGAGCAAAGCCGGCGACCACGTCCATGAGGTGATGCTGGTAGGTGAGGAGGGTCGACAGGCCGACCAGGACAAACCAGAAATTGGAAGCCCAGCGCAGAATTCCGCGCGTATGCCGGTGATAGTGTTGGGCCAGGATCGTTCGGAACGCGATGTGCAGTGAAGGGAGGAGGTTGTACGGCTGGTCCATGGCTCGAAACCAATCGAAGACTAGCCCCAGCCATCCGCTCGCGGGCGGACGCCCGAAGGCGAAGCGAAGCGGAAACAGGAGAAAGCAAATTCCCGCGACGACGATCGCGGCGAGGATGCGTTTGGAAAATGCCGCCAATTCTCTGTCGCTGCGGCAAAGAAACGGCGCCGCGACAAAGAAGAGGTCGATCGACATGTAGGGAACGATCATCAGCGGCACGAACGGAATAAGTCGTTCCCACTCGAAGTAGAGCGTGCCGACATCGGGCCGTTGCGCGGTAATCCAATTGCACCAGCCGTAGACAATGAGGAAGAGAGCGGAGAGCCCTACGGACGCGGCGAGGGCCTTAACGGTGGATCGAGCGCTCCGTCGCTCGATGCCATCGTTAGCCCCGAAAGCTTTCGGGGCCATTCTTAGCATCGAGCGCGGAGCGCTCGATCCACCTTCGCGCGATTGAGACGGTGAAGATTCCCCATTCGTCCACCTCCATCGTGATTTTTTCGAAACCCGCGTGGCGCACCAATTCGTCCATCTCCGCCGTGCTCCTTCGCCGCATGATCCATGGTTCACCTTCGCGGTTGCGCAAAACGCGGGCGATAAATTCGACCTGCGGATGCCAGGGTTGGTTCGTGTAGACGAGATAACCGCCGGGCTCGATCGCGTCGGCTAATCCGCGCAGCGAAGTCAGAACACGTTCATTCGAGGGAAACAGCTCGAACAGCCCTGAGACGATGCCAACGGTCGGATGGGGCCGGATCGCGGCCAGCGCGGCGCGATCGAAGGCGTCCCCGGAAACGACGGTTACATTCGTCAGGCCGAAGTCTTGCGCGAGACGATTGGCCGCATCGACGTTCTCCTGTTTGTAATCGCGCAAGAGCGCGGTCATGGGGATTCCCGGCAAAGATCGCATGGTCTCGAGAAGATATCGTCCGCCACCCGCCGCGATATCGACGATGCTGACCGGGCGCCCCGCCGCGTGCGTTTTTTCGATCACACTCCGCAGCAGTTTCTCCAGGTTTTTCTTTCGCTGGCGAATGCCGCGCCAGCCGATGCTGTTCAAATATCCGTGGTCGATGAAGCGGCCGAGCCGTGTCTTTCCTTGCGGTTTGTTTTCGTAGACGTAATCGAGAGAGAGTCCGGAATCGAAACCGCTGCGCCAGCCGAGATCGATGCCTTTGCTCAGCCGGCCGCCGGTTTTCATTCCGGCCCGAACAACGGCAAATTGCGGGCCGCCGCGCAATTTCAGCCGCTCGTATTCTTCCCAGGTATGGCCGAACTTGTCGGCGTTGAGCAGGGATGGACTCGCCCGCCGCTCGGCGAATCGTTCCAGAATAAATTCGCGGGCCCGTTCCACGACCTGCGCCCGTTCCTTCTCGTGAAAAAGCGCGTGAAACGCGGCGGGAAAAACGTGCATTCGCTTCACGGGGGACGAGAGGCCGTTAAAGAATTCGCGTTGCGCCCTCAGGCTGACCACCCAATCCCGTCCCGCCGAGAGCAGCAGCGCGGGCACATTGATCGCGCCCGCGTCGGCGAGCAAACGGGTCCCGGCGTCGTGGAGATCGATCAAGACGTTCACCGCGATCTGGCGAAAAATCAGCGGATCGGCCGCATAAAGCGCGGCCTGGACCGGATCGTGCGTCAGCATTTTCGCTTTCACGTAGCTCTTCACAAAACCGGGCCCGAGAAACTTTTGTTTCAGCCGGAGCGACGGAATGGCGAACGGAACGTAGAGACGCACGCGAAACGCCGGGGTTGCCAAAATCATCGCACGGATGGGCGGCGCGTAATCGTGGACCCAGGCCGCGACCGAGACTGCGCCGACGCTGTGCGCCAGCACGATGATGTTCTCCAGCGCGAAACCGTGGCGTTCAACGATGTGCCGCACAAACGCATCCACGTCCTTCACCATCGTGCCGAAGTTTTCCGCGGACCCTCGCTCGCCTGGAGAACGGCCGTGGCCCCGCGCATCCCAGGCGAAGATCGCCACGTCCGCCAGACCAAGCATTTCCACTACTTCCGACCAGCGACCGGAATGCTCATGTCCACGATGAAAGAGCAGCAATGCTTTCTCCGTTGGTCCCGCGGGAATCCACGCGCGATAGAAAAGCTCCGCGCCGTCCCAGCTCGCCATGGTTTGTTCAGTGGCTTGCATGGTGGGGCGCTAATTGCCTGACCGCATCGTGAAGTTCCGTGGCGATCGCGGCGCTCGCGGTCTTGTCGGGCGGGACCGACGCGTAGTTGCGCGGCGCCCCGATGATGAGACGAACTTTTCTCGGACGCGGCAGGTGGCGGCCTTTCGGCCAGGCGCGAAACGCCCCGTCCAGATAACAGGGAAGGACCGGAACGTCGCGGCCGGCCACGAGGGCGCCGATGCCAGCCTTAAATTCCTGGAGTTTTCCGGTGGTGGAGCGAGTCCCTTCGGGAAAGATGATCAGGACGTTGCCGGCATTCGCCAGCAGCTCACCGCAAATCGTGAGACTTTGGCGGACGTTGGTCTGGCGCGCGAAGGGCAACGCGTTCACCACGACTGTCGCGATCCAGGTGCGCGGCACGCTCTTGAAAAAATAATCGGCCGCCGCGGCTGGAAACGCCCGATGCAATCGGCGCAGCGGCAGGGCAGCGAGAAGGCAGACCGTATCGAGATGGCTGGAATGGTTTGCGACGAGGACAAAGGAACGATTGCTGCGCAAATGCTCTTCGCCGACGATCTCGAAGCGGCAGTAGGTGCGCAGCAGCGCCCGAATAATCAGCGCCACGAGAGACCGCAACCCGTAGATGAGCAGGTCCGGTTCGCGAGGAAAATTCCGCAGCCGTTCGACCAGGGTTTGATCGAGATCTGCCGCGGGTTCGTATTGCCATTTCTTCATCGCAGCGCGTGATAGTAGCCGGCCATGTGCAGAAAGAGCGGTGCGACGTAAATCAAGCTGTCGATCCGATCGAGAATGCCGCCGTGTCCAGGGATCAAACCTCCCATATCCTTCGTCCCGATGTCACGTTTGATCACGCTGATCGACAAATCCCCCAGTTGGCCGCCGATGCCAATGATCAAGCCGGTCAGGATCAATTGCCACGGCCCAAATTCCGGGAAAGAAAAACGGAGCAACCAGGGCAGGATCATGGAAACGGCCAGCGCGCCCAACGCGCCTTCCCAGGTTTTGTTCGGGCTGATCTCACTGCGGAGCGGGTGCCGGCCGAAGAGCCGCCCGAAGGTGAAGGCCGCCACATCGTTCAGCTCCGTCGCGAAGATCACATACAGCAGATAGCCGTAGGCATTCACCGCGTTCGCCAGGAAGCCGAGATGCCCGAACATCCAGCCGATGTAAACAAACCCGACGATGCCTAACGACATCCGTTGCAACTCGCCCCGCGCCCGGTTGCGCAGGATCGGCACGATCAGGATGAGCGCGATCGCGAAGACCGGCACGGCCACAAAAAATCCATACCAGCCGGCGCCCGGTTCCTCGCCCCGGGGATGCGGCATCAGTGAGGCTGCGCCGACAGTCAGGATGCCGGCATAAACCGCCCCGATCATCCACCAGTCGCGATACAACCCCGAAACGCGGGCGAACTCCTTGAAGCCGACAATCGCCAAAAGCGTGATGCCGATGATCGTAGGCACGCGGCCGGCGAAGATCACGGCCAGCCCGATCGGGGCGAGGACGAGCCATGATCGGTAGGTGCTCCAGATCGGACCAAGTTGTTTTTTCAGTCCCCATTGCAGAACGCCGAGCACAAGCCCTCCCGCGGCCAGCGAGCCCAGAATGATGCGCAGGTACGCCTGGAAGACAGGATCGTGAAGCGCGTGGTGCGGCGACATTAATTAGCGGCAGACTTGGCCCGCAACGCCGCCATGATTCGTCTCAATCGGATGATCATCGTCTGGAAACAGCCTGCAATCACAATAAGGCAGGCCCAGTCGAGAACCGTCAAGCCCGCGAATCGAATCGATCCGTCGTTCCACCAAAGGCAGCCGAGAGTGATCCAGCTCCCCGCGTGCAGAGCCACCATTCGCCACGGTTTCGACATCCAACCGCTAAATTCCCGCTGGACGCCGACGGCTTGTCCAAACATCCCCGTATAGGCCGTCAAGAGCGCGAAGATGGCGGCCCAGTAGCCGATGATTGGATTCATCCAACCGCTGTGCGCGGCCCCAGCGAAAATCAGGACATCCGAAATACGATCAGGCAAATCGTTGAGAATCTCGCCCCGCCAGCTCGCCTTGCCAGAAGCGAGAGCGACCATGCCGTCGAGCATGTTGCACCAAAGCCGCACGTAGCAGAAAAGCGGCGCAAGCAAGAGGAGCCACGGATTCTGGCCCGATATCCAAAAGCAAACTGCTGCGAGCGCGGCCGCGACCACGGAAAGATAAGAAATCGCGTCGGGATGAATCTCGCATCGAACGCACAAGCGAGTCGCACCTTGCGCTGTGCGACGAAAAGCCTCCGCGATCGGGCGGCGCGACGTGGGTTCATAGCCGGGCATCGTGGTCAAACGCGCATGGACTACGCCCGGCGACTCACGGATTATCCATCGGCCGGATTTCTCCGGTTACTTCTAAGACGACGGGATAACCTTCAAGCGTCTTGGGTATCGCGCGTTCAGTTTCGGCGGTCTGGCGCGCGAGCATGACTTTCAAACAAGGCGTCTTTCCATCTTCGAGCACGGCGACATACACGCCGACGACATCGGGGAGCGCGAGCAGTTCCTTGTCGTGATCGCGCAGGACGGCGTTGATGTCGCGCTTCGGCGAAGGCGAATTATTCTGCGCCATATGTTCCCCGCAACCGGTGATGAAGGCCACGCCCACCAGACAAATGAGACATATCGTCCAAGGCAATCGGTCTGGAACCATCCGGCAATTTCATTGCAATCCGTCAAAACGAAAGCACCCGTTCGCTCGGAGCGAACGGGTGCTTCGAAACTTCACCGGGGACAGGTTACGGCGTGCCGACCATGGTCGCGTTTAGAAAGCTCAAGACCTGGCCAATCGGATTTGCAATGGCGGTACTACTGCTACCCGCGAAGAGCAAGCCAACCGCGCGAGGATTGGTCGCCACATCCTGCACCATGAGCGAACCGGAGTCGCCGCCTTTCAGGAACTTGCTCCCGTTATTCTTGATGACGATCTGGCCGGTAAAGGTCTTCGTGAACGCGGTGCCGCCGGCGCATTCATTTTCATAGGTGATGCTGACCGTCGCGTTCAAGCCCGAGACCGTACTTTTGGTCAACCCGCTGGTGCGGCCGCTTTTTTTCACGGCCTGGTTCAACGAAGCGGCGATGGTCTGCGACGAGATTGTTCCAATCTCAAGGATGGCGCCGGTGGAGTTTACCATTCCGGGAATGACCTGCGCGACAGCGCAATCGACATTGCTGCCCGGAAGGGCATTTTTCTTTACCAGAGTGGCCACGTCTTGTGCGGTCGCGGCATTGCAATTCACATCGATGAGAGCGGGCTGAATCACCGGGTCGCCGGTTTGCGCGACGCGGCTGTTGCCGCCGGAGACGATGTCGGCTTCGAGCACGTGGTAATTGCTGAGGATGTGCTGTTGCCCGCCGATCAGAACCAGCGAGCCGAGGGTGCCGCCGCAGCAAAAGCCGTTGGCGAGATCGAAGCGCCAGCCGCCGGAGGTCCCCAGTTGGATGGGCGGTGTCTGTTTCGCCGTATGGCTAACGCCGCCGCCGGGGGGCCTGGCCATGGCGCGAAATTTGTCTGTGAACTGCACTTGCACTCCCACGCCACGAATGTCGCGCGGAAGATTACGAACCGCTTCACCGGCCTTACTGGATTCCTGGTCGACGTAAACCAGCAGCGAGGTATTGCCAGCGTCATCGATTCCAACCGCGGTGCCCAGGATTTCCGGCTGCCGCATCCAATCGGCGGTGACGTCCTGCTGAACTGCCATGACAGCCTGGACGTTTGCGTGCGTGCTATCAAGGACGCCGGCGGGCAGAGCCGCGAACGCAGTGAGGGAAACAAATCCGGAGAGGACTCCGGCCGACAGTGCTGCTAGAGCACGGAGGAACTGACGAGGGTTTAACATGAGTAAGACCCTACGACCCGAAGGTGTCAGGGCAAGCTAAAAACGGGCGGGACGAAAAAATCGAACGCCGACAAAAATCGAAAACGTTCGGGGAACCTCCGCCAAACTTTCCTCAAGTCTGCCGACTCGGGGCCCAGGGTCTGTCAAGACAAAGGCTGCATCTTTGGGATGCAGCCTCCAAAAAAGATGGAAGCGCAGGATATGGAAATCCTGCGCTTCCTGTGAGCCCTCAGGCTTACATGTAATTCAACGCGCCGCAGCGCCAGCACGTGAACCAGGTCCAACTGGCCTCAACGTAGTTGCCAGCACCGTCTGCAAAGCACGTGTAAAGCAACTTCCTTCCGCGACCACCCGCTTCACTGGCGTCCGCGCCTTGTTCCGCGCCGGATCCGCCTTCAGTCTCGGGCTTCGCGTCGCTATCGGGCTTTTTGCCTGCTTTTTCGTCTGCCATAAACTTACTGTCCTTTCGTTTTGTTCGTTGTTTTACTTTACCGCCACATCACTCGATCTGGCGGCAAATCTTTACTGATTTCCTCCGGCGCGACAAGCTTTTGCCTGCACGTCGTTGTTCTTGTTAGACTGATCAGGTTGGAGATTTTGCGAGTTATCTTTTGGCATCATGGGGAAGCCGAGGCTACGCGGGAACGGCGGGCTCGGCGGGCTGCGCGCCGTCCGCATGGTAGAGATCGTAAAATAAACCGCGTTTCTCGAGGAGTTCGTCTCCCGTCCCGCGTTCGGCGATTTTCCCTTCGTTCAGGACAAGGAAATAATCGCAGAAAGGCAGCAGCCAGCGCAGATCGTGATCCACCACCATGACGGTGTGGTCCTTGGCCGCCTGGCGGATCATCCCAAGGATCCCGAACTTCTCCTGATTATCCATTCCGACCGTCGGCTCATCGAGGAACAGGACCGCGGGATTGCGGAGAAGGCAGCGCGTGAGAGCCAGCAATTTTCTCTGGCCACCAGAAAGACGCCGCCCGGCCGCGAACTCCGCATCGAGCGGATTGCCGGTCACGCCAGCCTGCAACACTTTCCAAACTCCGGTCTCCTCGCAGATGGCCCGGATCTCTTCGTCGGTCGCGTCGGGCTTGGCCATTTTCATGTTCGCCCGGAGAGTGTCGTGAAAGAACGCGGGGAACTGCGACATCATCGCAATGTGATCGTAGAGATTGTCGTGGGCGTAGTCCCCTACCGGCCTTCCGCCGAGGAGCACGCGGCCTTGCTGGGGATCGTAGAAACGGAGCGCGAGCTTGAAAAAGGTTGTCTTCCCCTGCCCCATCTTGGCCACGAATCCAGTGATTTTTCCCGGCGGCAGCTCAAAGGAAACGCCATCAAAAATGCGCCGTGAATCGGGTTTGTAGGAAAAGGTAATATTTTCCGCGACGAGGGTCGGCGGCACCGAATCCACCGTGACCGTGCCGGAGCTTTCCTCCCGGCTGGCGCGCGATTCGAGCATTTTAGTGACCGTTTCAATCCGCGGCCAGGCGCTGCCCGCCATGACGATATACGCCGAGAGCGACCCAATCGGCGACATCAGGAGCGGCGTGAGCAGGAAAATAGCCACGACATTTCCCGCGCTCTCCGCGTTGCCGGAACGGATGGCGACAAAAACTCCGAAGGCAAGCATCACGACCTGGATGAACCAGCTCGGCAGACCGTTGACGAGGTTGACCGATTCAATCGTGAACGTGGATCTCAAGCGCGACCGGAGGAGCGCCTCGAGCTGCGCGTCGTGCTTGGCCGCGAAAATCGGCTCGGCCTCCATCGTCTGGATTTCCTCAGGCGATTGCATTGCGCCAGTCACGAGGCTGTTGAGCGCGAGCATTTTCTCCTGCATGTCGCTCGAGACATTGCGCACGCGGTTTGCCATTCTGCCGGTGAGGTAGGGCGAGATGAAGGCAAAGAGCACGATGGCGATCGGAATCAGTGTCGGCGGAATCACGACCCCGAAGAGGACCGGGGGCGGACCCTTCATCTGGAAGTTGTAAACCAGCAACGCCACGGTGCCGCCGAGGACGGTCATCTGGAGCAGCATGTCCACCGCGATCTGCCGCAGGGTCATGGCCGCCTCGATGGTAAATTGGTTCGCAACGGCGTTGAGCTCCCCAGAATCGTGGGTGTGATAGAACTCGGGCCCCTGGCGCAGCAACCGTTCGAAGAGGCGGCTGCGGAGCCGGTTGGAAATGGTCAGGTCAAGCTTGGTCGAGATGGCGCGAAACGGGATACCCAGACTGAGCGCGCCCAAGGCAAAGATCGCCCACAGAACACAGATCCAGATCAGGCGAGAGTGGTCGGCTGCCGGCGGCGCGGCCGGTAACGCTGGAACCCCACTTGGGTCGGCGGCGACGGACGCCGAATCCGTGGGCGCTGCCACTTCCGCCGAGCGGGTTAGCTCCTGGGTGATTTTCCCCATCAGCTGCGACACGCCGAGATTCATCCCGTTCTGAAGAAGCGTCATCAGGCAATAGATGAGTGCGAGATATTTGCAGTAGGACACCATCTTCCAGCCCATGCGAAAGATCACACCCCAACGCACGTCGGTGAGTTTCACCTCTTCCTCCTCGGCTCCCGGCGGCATTCCCTGGACCCCTCTCCCGCTCGGCGCTTTGCCGGAGCCGGATGGCTGGGGTCCTTGGCCTGACGGTCCCGATTGGGCCCTGCCCGCGGTCTGTCCTGGTGGTGGTTTTCCCGTCATAAGATGTGCCGTGGTTAAGAAATCCGCGGTCCCGTCGCTTCATTGGCGCCGGCGCCCCGCGGTTCGTGATGCGAGCTTTGCCAGATTTACTGCCGCAACTGCAAGAATAAATTGCGCGCGTCGGCCGGATGATTTCGGAAGTGTTGTTTCCGGACGATTGAAAATACGCCAAGTGAGGCACGCGACTTGCACAAGATGTTGAGCCGGTTGACACAACGCGTCCCGTGTTGTTAAGATCGTCCTACCATGCGTGCGATTTGGAAAGGCAGCATCAGTTTCGGTCTCGTTTACATCCCGATTGCCGTCTACCCGGCAACCAAGGAAGAGAAGCTCAGTTTCCGGCAGCTTCGGGCGACCGATCTTAGCCCAATCAAATACAAGAAGGTCGCGGAGGCGGACTCAAAAGAAGTTTCCGCCGACCAGATCGTTAAAGGCTTCGAATACGAGCGCGGCCAATACGTCGTGCTAAAAGAAGAGGACTTTGCGAAGGTAAAGATTGAGTCTACTCATTCGATCGATATTACCGACTTCGTCGATCTTGGGCAGGTCGATCCAAAGTTCTTCTACAAGCCCTATTTCCTGGAGCCGCAAAAGGGCGGCGAGAAAGCTTATGCGCTTCTGCATAGAGCATTGGCGGGCACGGGCAAGATCGGAATCGCAAAAGTGGTAATCAGCAATCGTGAGCACCTCGCCTCCGTGAAGCCGGATGGGCTCTTCCTCATTCTCGAGCTCATGCACTTCGCTTCCGAGATTCTGAGCCCCGAGGAACTAAAGAATGGGCCGGTCGGCGCGATCAGCGAGAAGGAGCTTAAGATGGCGCAATCGCTGATCGAAAGCATGTCCGTTCCCTGGGAGCCGGAAAAGTATCGCGACGAATATCGGACGGCGGTCATGGAAATGATCGAACAGAAGGCGCAGCACAAGGAGATCGCGGGCAAGCCCGCGCCGGCCGTGCGGGCGACGAACGTGGTCGACCTCGTGAAGGTGCTTCAGGAAAGCTTGAACCGGAATCAATCGCTCAAGCCAAAACGAAACGGCAGTCGAGCCGCCAACCGTTCCACTACCACGCTGGTCAAACAGAAGCGGCGCGCCGCGGCCTAGGCGACGGTATCTCCAAGAAGCTCGCGGAGTTCCGTGGCCAGCTTTGGGCCAATTCCACTTTCCTCATGCTTGAAGTAGACGAAAGCATCTGACCAGCTGCTTTTCTGCTCCCGAATCGTCTCCGCCCACCGAGCAACGTCCGCAGCCTGGTAGTCCTCGCGGCGCAAGCGCAGGTAACCATAGTCAGCCGTCGCAACAATTGGCGTGGCCAGCGTTTCACTGTCAGCAAGGCAGAGCGCAATGTTCTTGTTCTTGAGAAGCGCGAAGACTTCGTCGTCGAACCAGGAAGGGTTACGAAATTCGAAGGCCGCGCGCATTCCGGGGGGAAGATCGTCGAGAAACGAAGCCAGGAGGGCGGCGTCCTTCTTGAAAGCCGGCGGCAATTGAAAGAGCACGACACCGAGTTTCGCCTCCAGATCCGAGATGATCTGATAGAAGTAGCGCAGGGTATCGCCGCAGTTTTGTAACTTCGCGAAATGCGTCACCTTCTGCGGCGCTTTCAGACTGAACTTAAAACGTTCCGGCGTGGCATCCCACCAGCCTTGAATCGTCTTCGCACTCGGGATCCTTCGAAAAGTGTAGTTGATTTCGGTCGTCGATAACCGCTCAGCGTAAAACGGCAGCATCTTTGCCGTCGGCAGATCCTCCGGGTAGAACGTCCCCTTCCACTCGGAATACTGAAACCCTGACGTGCCAACCCAGATATTCATGAGGTGATTATGCTTCGTTCCTATTCTCCGCACAACGTTTGCCAGGATTGCGCGTGACAACCAGGCGCATCCGTTCAGGATCGTCCCATGATCACAAAGAACATCGGCATGCTCTTGCTTGCCATTTATCTCATCCTCGTCGGCATCACCGGCATCTTCGGTGTGAGCCTGGGCGCCGCCGGCATACTGCTTCCTATCCTGGCACTGGTCGCCGGCATCTTGATTCTCATCGGGAAGTAGCGGACGGCGAACGCATTGAATACGTCGCTGAAGCCCAGCGTGAGTGCATAAACAGCGCGATCTTCTGCCAAACCCGCGCCTTCGACTCCTCCATGGCGCGGAGGTTAATGAAGCGCCGGCGCTGCGCCCACTCCGAAGGAAGGCCCGACGGCCCAGTTATTCCAGGTAATACGCTTCGATCAGCGCGATGCCGGTCAGGCCATTTACACCGCTCACCACCCCGGTGTAGTTCCCCGGGTTAAGGTCCGC
>DATMEN010000013.1:0-77798 GCA_035556975.1 Chthoniobacterales bacterium | reverse complement strand
CCGTGACCACAACCTGCAAACCGCCGAGTCCCAGAATTGGCCGGCGCATTTGCCACAGGATGGCGGGCCGAAGTTCGAGCCCGACCACAAAGAGCATCATCACGACGCCGAACTCCGCGAAGTGCATCACGTCGTCGCCTTCCCCAGCGAGGCCAATGACGTGAGGCCCGATGATCGCGCCCGCGAGGAGGTAGCCGATGACGGAGCCCAGCCCGAGACGCTTCGCCAGCGGCACCGCGACGATCGCCGCCAGCAGATAGATGAAGGCTTGGTAGAGTCCGCTGGTCATTTCGTCAGGTGTCCAGGTTCAACAGGGAGGGCGGGGATTCTCATCCTCTTGGAGCTAGCTAATGGTGTTCGATAAATTCTTCCACCGTGAGGCCAGATGCACGAATCAAGCTGCGAAGAGTTCCCCGCGCGACCTCTTTATGATCTGGGACCGAGAGCGTAGCGCGCGCTCCCTCCTTGACTAAGATGATATGGCTTCCGCGTTGCCGAGCGCTTTGCCACCCGAAATTTGCGAATTGTGGGACGACTTCGCGTCCGCTCAGCACTGGGAGAGGCGGCATTTAGACCGCAACTTCGACTTGTGATGTTTCGAAAGTCAGCGGCATTCCTCGTTCGGCGCGAACCTCAAGACAAAGTGCAATCGCTTCCTTGATGTTCTCCAGGGCTTCGGCCCGCGTGCGGCCCTGACTAACACAGCCGGGTATGGCTGGGCACTCGACGACCCACATACCATCTTCATCGCGGTCAATCAGAGTGGGGAATTTCATCGGTGACATTGTAACACAGCGAGGAGCATTCAGTAAATAGGCCCTCGGCGATTCGGAAAAATCGAAACTCGCAATTCCGACGTGCCGATTCCAAGCTGAAAACAATGGCCGACGCCCTTACCCCCATGATGCAACAGTACCAGCGGCTGCGCGCCAGCGTGCCGGCGGATACCCTGCTGCTCTTTCGGCTCGGCGATTTTTACGAGCTCTTTTTCGACGACGCCAAGGAGGCTTCCGGCCTGCTCAATCTCGCGCTGACTCATCGCAACAGCGTGCCGATGTGCGGGATGCCTTACCACGCGGCGCCAGGCTACATCGCGAAGCTCATCCAGGCGGGCCGGCGCGTCGCAATCTGCGACCAGACGAGCGAACCGCAGCCGGGCAAGATCGTCACGCGCGAGATCACGCAAATCATCACGGCCGGCACCGTGAGCGAGATGGACCTGCTCAAATCCAACCGGCCGAATTATCTCGGCGCCGTTTATTTTCAGGATGGCGTTTTTGGTTTTGCCTACGCCGAGCTGAGCACCGGCGAGTTTCGGGTCACGCAATCAAGCGACATCAGCACGCTGATGGACGATCTCGCGCGGATTTCTCCCGCGGAGTTATTGGTCAGCGAACGGCAAAAGGCGCAATTCGGTGAGATCGAAGGGGCGCTCGCCTACGACGACTTCGCTTTTCTGGCGGAACATGCGCGGTTCACTTTGTGCGAGCATTTCGGCGTCAAATCGCTCGACGGCTTCGGCTGCACCGAGATGCCGGCCGCGATCGGCGCCGCCGGCGCGATCATTCATTATTTAAAGCAGCAGCTGCGGCGAAAGGTCGATCATCTTGCTTCGCTCCGGTGTGATGCGCGCGATGACTTCGTGCTACTCGACGCCGCGACTCAGGTAAACCTCGAGCTGGTCGAATCGCGCGGCGCCCGGAATACGAGCCTGCTCGCCGCGCTCGACCGGACGGTCACTCCCATGGGCGGGCGAAAGTTACGCAACTGGATTTTGCAGCCGCTGCGCGATCTCGGCGAATTGGAACGGCGCCAGCAGATGATCGCCGATTTGTTGCACGAGTCCGACTTGATCGCGGCTGTGCGTCATTCCCTGAAATCGATCCGGGACCTGGAACGCGCCTCTGGCCGGTTGAGCCAGGCCTCCGGCAACGCGCGCGATCTCGTGGCCTTGAAGACCTCGTTGCAGCAAATCCCCGAGCTGAAGCGAGCGCTCCAGACTCTGCTCGACCGGCTTGCCTTCGGGACGAATCATGTCGAGGAAACGGGGCGACCGGAATCGCTGGCTCAGACGCTGCAAAATCAGCTCCAGGAGATGCCGGAGCTCGCGCAGAAATTGAATCAAGCGCTGGTGGACGATCCGCCCATGGTCCTGAAAGAGGGCGGGATGTTCCGCGATGGATTCAACGCCGATCTGGACGAGCTGCGGCAGGCGTCTCGCGACGGCAAGAACTGGATCACCGAATTGCAGGAACGGGAGATCGCCGAGAGCGGAATCAAATCGCTCAAGGTCCGTTTCAATTCCGTTTTCGGCTATTTCATCGAGATCACGAAATCGAATCTCGCGAACGTGCCGGCGCGCTACGTTCGCAAGCAAACGACCGTGGGCGGAGAGCGCTTCATCACGCCCGAGTTGAAGGAGATGGAGGCAAAAATTCTGGGCGCGGATGAGCGCGCGCGTCAGCTCGAACATCAGCTCTTCCAAACCTTGCGGGAAGAAACGCTCCGGGAGCTGGCGCCTATTCAACAGACCGCCGCGGCGCTCGGGACACTCGATGTCATCTGCTCGCTCGCCGAAACGGCGCGGCTTTTCGGTTACTCGCGCCCTCTCTTAAGTAAGACGCTCAAACTCGTCATTCGCGATGGAAGGCATCCGGTGCTCGACCAAAACCTGGCGGAAGAAAAGTTCGTGCCGAACGATACGGAGCTGGATGGAGAACGAATGCGGCTGGCGATCATTACCGGCCCAAACATGGCCGGCAAATCGACCTACATCCGGCAGGTCGCGCTGATCGTGCTGATGGCGCAGATCGGGAGTTTCGTCCCGGCTTCGAGCGCGGAGGTCGGCTTGGTGGATCGCATCTTCACCCGCGTCGGCGCGAACGATGATCTTTCACGCGGCCAATCGACTTTCATGGTCGAGATGAATGAGACCGCCAATATCGTCAATAACGCGACTGAGCGGAGCCTCGTCATTCTTGATGAAATCGGGCGGGGAACTTCGACCTTCGACGGCCTCTCCATCGCCTGGAGCGTGGCGGAGTTTCTTCACGACCAGATCAAGGCGAGGACCCTTTTCGCGACCCATTATCATGAGCTGACGAAGCTGGCCGAGGAGCGCAAGGGAGTCGCGAATTTCAACGTCGCGGTGCGGGAATGGAACGAACAAATTATTTTCCTGCGCAAGATCATTCCCGGCGGCGCGGACAAGAGCTACGGAATCCACGTGGCGCGGCTGGCGGGGGTGCCGAAGGAAATTCTCGATCGCGCCAAGGACATTCTTTCGCATCTCGAAAGGCCTAATGGGGCAATAGAGGTGCAAAAGCCGGGCAAGGGGCGGCGAGTGAAGAAAACGGCGATCGAGCCGGAGAAACCTCAAATGGATTTGTTCTGACCATGCCGGTCAAAACCGAAAAGGAATTGAGTGAACCGGTCCGCGCGCAATGGCTCAAGGCGGTCGCGGCGATCGAGCTGCGCAATTTCGATTACGCGATCTCGCTTTTCCAGGGAGTCCTGAGGCAGGAGCCGGAATTCCTGACGGCCCGCGAACTTTTGCGTCGCGCGGAAGTGACCAAACATCGGGGCGACAGAAGAGCGTTGTTCAATATTTCGACTTCCGCGATTTCGATCATGAAGGCGCAGCGTGAATTGAAGAAGGACCCGAAGCGCGCGGTGGAAATGATCGAGAAAGTTCTCGAGGAAGAGCCCTATAATCGCCAGGCCAATTTGGTTTTGAAGCAGGCGGCGCTGGCGGCCGGCTGGCCGGAGATCGGCGTGTTTGCGCTCCAGACGTTGCTCGAAGAGAAAGCGCGCGACACCAAAATTCTTCACGAATTAGGCCGGCTCCATCATGAACTGGGTGAAAGCGAAAAAGAGGTCGAGGTTTACCACAGAATTACAGAGATCGATCCCACCGATGCCGAGGCCGCCCGGCTGGGGAAAGATGCATCGGCCCGCGCCGCCATGAAGACGGGCGGATGGACGCGGGCGGAAAGTTATCGCGACCTGATCAAAGACCGGGAGGCAGCTGTTTCACTGGAGCAACAAGGCCGCCTGGTCTTGGCCGACGAATCCCTGGAGCGGCAAATCGAAGAGGCTTTCGCGCGTCATCAGGCGGAGCCGCGGAGCGTGGATGGCGCGCGGAAGCTGGCGGCGTTGCATGCCTTGAAGGAAGACCTCGAGAATGCCATTGCGTGGTATCAATACGCGGCGGATCTCACGAATAACAGCGATGCCAGTCTCGGCCAGAAAATCTCCGATTTGCAGCGAAAACAATCGGAGCGCGAGATCGCCGATCACGAAGAATTTCTGGCGAGGCATGGCGTGCAAGACCAGCTCTTCGCCGATCGATCCGAAGCGCTCGTTTTGGCGAAGAAGAATCACGCCGCGCTCGTGCTGGATCATGCGTTCAAGCGTTCCGAGCGGAATCCGGCCGATCTCCAACTCCGGTTTGAACTGGGCGAACAGCTCTTTCACGCCCGCCGGTTTCGGGAAGCCGTGCCGGAACTGCAGCGAGCACGCCAGCACCCGAACGCACGATTGAAATCCATGAGCCTTCTCGGCTGTTGTTATCGCGAGCTCGGCATGCTCGATCTCGCCCAGAAACAACTGGAAGAGGCGGCGCAAGAGATCAGCTCGATGGACGCCCTGAAAAAGGAGATCACCTATAACCTGGGGCTGGTCTATGAGTTGATGGGCGAAGGAGAGAAGTCGATCGCCGCGATGAAGCAGATTTACCAAACCGATTATGGTTATCGGGATGTCGCGACGCGGGTGGAAAGCTCCTACGAGCACCCGGCGCCGGATTGTTAGGGCGGAACGGCCGTCTCGTTCGTTGTCTCGGCCAAGGTCAAGGTTGCGAATATTATCGGCTTTTGAGCACTCATGCGCTACGAGAGCAATCCTATGAAAATCCAATTGAAAGTAATCTCATACTTCGCGGTCATGGCCATTGCCTGCGGCAGCCTTTGCTTCAGCGCTTCCGCTCTCGCGCAAGCGGCCCCGGCACCCACCGAGGACCCGTACGCCAACAAAAAGGAAGCACCGAGTGCTCCAACGCCCGCGCCTAGTCCAAGTCCAACGCCGAGAAAGTAGGCTCCTCTCTATTGAAGGCTCGCGGATACTCGAAGGCGCATGTGCAGGACGAGCGGCTCCTCGGCGGAAGGAAGGGGCACGACCGGGAGGTACAGTTGTGGATCGACTCCGGTAATCTTCAACCGCAGGGCAGAGGGGTGAGCCAGGCGCTCGACGTCCCCACCCAGGGCGATTGAATCGAATCCAGTGTCGCCTGGAGCGGAAAAATAAGTGCGCCCTGCCTGCGTCAGGCTGATCGAGGCCACGTCGATCGTGGTCAGGGGACTGACGAAATCGATCCGGAGCGGGGAGGCGAGCGCTCCCGCGGGCAACGCAATCCGGAGTTCTTTCCACTCTTCATGTCCGACTCGCGCAAAAACAGAGTCTTCCTCGCGATGCGTCCCGTCTTTCGTGTGGAAGAGCTGAATAATTGTTTGCCGCGCGAACGGCGTCTCGCGAATCGTCCCGTCGCGCCAATGTTCTCCGATCCTGCGCTGCATTTCCGCGGCCCGCTCACTGTAATATTTCGTCAGCGCGCCGTTCCCGTCGTCAGGGGACGCCAGCAATTGCTCAAGGAAACCGGGCAACTTCTGCTGGGGCGGTTTCTGCCAGACGCCCAGCCCGGGACCGTCATGAAATGTCCAGGAGCGGCCGCGTTCCCTGAGGGCGTCCCAGACTTTCCAGACGCCAAAATCGCGGCTGCGAACATCCACGTCGTGGAGAAGAATAACGCCGCCAGGCCGAACTTTCGGCATCCAGGAATCGAGGTCGTGACGGACCGCGCTCTCGGTGTGAAGTCCGTCGACATGGAGAAGATCGATACTGTCCGCTGCAAACTTTTCGAGAGCGTCGCCAAAGTCGGCGCGGATGAGGGTGGAAAACGCCTCGTAATTGGCTCGATTGTGCTCCGAAACCTGGGCAAACGTCGTGTCGTCATAACCGCCCGCATGTTGATCGCCCCGCCACGTATCAACCCCGAAACAGCGGGTGCCCGTCCTGTTTTCCGCCGCCGACTGGCAAAAGGCGAAATAGCTTTCGCCGCGATCGACCCCTAGCTCAACGAGGTTGCCCGGTTTCAGCACGGCCACGAGATCATAAGCGAAATGCAGATGGTGGGTCCACGCGCCCACGCCGTAGATGCGCGGTTCGAAGTGACGCGACGGCAAATCGGCGGGGATCATTTCCGTTCTCATGCGGGCAGGTCAGGATAGCTCGCTGCGCAAAGATGTCAGCGCGCAAAGCGATGCCGGCGCTGGCCGGCAAACCGCTAAAAGCGCGCGCCTGTGATCAGCCCGCGCGCCAGAACCAGAGAAAGATTGAAGAGAAGTTGAAGACCGACCAGG
The DNA here is from genome assembly GCA_035556975.1 of Chthoniobacterales bacterium. Taxonomy (GTDB): domain Bacteria; phylum Verrucomicrobiota; class Verrucomicrobiia; order Chthoniobacterales; family UBA10450; genus AV80. Next base: position 71,382 of record DATMEN010000013.1, on the reverse strand, counting down.
CCAATGCAGACCGTTCGCGTGCAGTGCCGCGAGAGCCACCAAACGCCGAAGAAAAGCAAGGTCCCGAGCAAGGGTTGATAACCGTGCAGGACGGGCAAGGCAGGGCAACTATAGACGGCAAGAATCAACAAAGCGGGACCGAGTAAACCATACCAGAGCCAGGGGCGTGGTTTTGGGAGTTCCGCGCATTGGGCCAGGGCGGGATAGATCATGACAAGGCCGACGACGCCCGGCACGGAAAAGAGCCATTGATTAAGGACCGTCCTGAAATCAAAGGGATAGACGGAAAACATCATCGACCCTGTCAGGCAGAATAAATTGTAGAGCCGAACCCAGATAAAACTTATTGGGGAAACCCAGGCTGCTTCAGTGCCGGGTCCGGCGAAGTTCTGCATGACCAAATCGGAAGGGATTTGCAGGACAAATCGTGTCCAAACGATCCAGGGCGCGAGAATCAACCCAAAGACGAGGAGATAAATTACCGCGGCCGGCAGCCCGGTTTTTTCCCGCCGCCACTGAGTCAGATAAAACAACGCGGCGCAGCCCGCGAAAACAATTACATAGGGGTGGCAGTGATAGGCCAGGGCGAGCAGAGCGGCCACGGTTACCGGCCCATGGCCGCCGCGGATGGAGGTCCAGGCGAGCAGGATAAAAAATCCAGCCAGTGCCTTGGGCCACGTGTAAACGGTTTGGGCGATAAAATACGGGTTGGTGACATAGAGCAGGGTGGCCAGCGGCAGGATGGGATTGGCGCCGAGGCTGGAGCAAAAAACAAATATCCCGAGGAGCATCAACGAGTTCAGGACCAAACCAACGACAGCAAATTGTTCGAAAGAACCGCCCGTATCCAGTTTCGATACATCCGGCCACTGGCTTCCGACGTAATTGTAGGTCCCGAGCTGCGGATGATCGTGCGGCGCGCCAAGCGCCGCTCGAAACGGCAAAGCAACGAGCGACATCAGGATCGTCCGGTTGCTCACCTCGTTGGCGGGCAGGATCGGCCTCTCCTTTTTGAAGGAGACGCCGCGCAGAAAAAATTCCGCCACGGCGAAAGGAATATAGTTATCGGCCGGCAGTGACGTGAGATGCTGGATCTTTACGTTGGTGGTTTGAGTCTTGAGAACGTAAAGCCCATCGGGCAAGGGCTCTGGAAGGCGGACGTCCAAATGAAGGAGCCCCAGGCTGAGGACCAGAAGCAGACCCCACAGAGCCAGGGAGATTTTGCTCGGCCTTGATAATGCCCGGGACAATTCCTGCACGACCCGCCGCGCGACGAAACAAGCCGTGCTCAAGAGGGTCAGGGCGATCAGCAACGCGAGAAATGCCCACCGCCATGCCGGAGCCGCGGCGATCGCGCAGCCCAGAAGAGCGTGCAGGAGAACCCCCGCCGCTGCGCCATAACCAAACAGGTCGAGGCCGCGCAGTTTCGTTAAACAATGCAGCAGCGCGATGCCGTTCGTCAGGATCGATGCAACCACCCAGAGCAAGAGCAAAAATCCCGCGGCGAACGTCATCTGCGTTGATTTTCAATGAGAGGGCGCGGGCAACAAGGATTTTCGCGAATCGTTAGACATGCAGGCTGGTTTAGTCCTCTATTGAACGGATCAAACAACGGTTTCATAGATCCAACTCCGATCCGACGCTCCTCTGATGTTCGAGAAACTCCCGAGTCTCCTTGGTTTTAAGCCGAAATTTTATACCGCCGGGCCGGCTCGATTTCATCTCCCGTTGCTCTACGACCTCGTGGCTTCCAGGAGCCCGCGGTCAATCGTGGCCCTGGGCTTTGGCGACGGCCAGGCTTTCTTCACGTTTTGCCAGGCCGCGCGCGAACGGAACATCGACTGCCAGTGTCTCGCCCTGCGCCGGGAACATGCGGGCGAGAGAGAGGTCGATGATCTCGCCTGGCTCCAGGGCAAGGATTACGGAGACGAATTTTACGGCGATCTGGCCCGCTTCCAGAGCGGCGCCCGGGTGGTGGAGGAGGTGGCCGATCGCAGCGTTGATCTGCTCTTGCTCGATGATTGCGACTCCGGCGCCGCGCTTCGCGCCGATCTTTCCGTTTGGGAATCGAAGCTTGCCCCGAATGGCCTGGTTCTGGTGCACGGGATTGCTTTGGAACGCGGTGACGATCCGAAGGCCGCCTGGGTTGACTGGACGAAGTCCCGGCCCGCCGCGGAATTCCCGGATGGAATAGGGCTGGGAATCACGTTGCAATCGGAGGCCCGCGGGTCCCAGGAGCCTCTTTTGGAGCAGTTATTCGCCGGGAATCGAAGTCTTTCCGACCTGGCGGAACTTTACCGTCTGGCGGCCGCCCGGATGGAGGCGCAAGTCCGGACCGAGAAGGCCGAGCGCGCGCAGACCGCTCTCGAAGCGCGCCAAGTCTGGGTCGATTCCCTTTTGGCCGACCGTTGGAAAGTCCAGGAGATCATGGACCATCAAACGCGCACGATTGACGCACAGACCGAGCGGCTAAAACAATTCGATATTCTGCGCCGGGATCGCGCGCGAGCGCAACTGGTCATGGACGAGCAGGCGGAGCAGCTCAAGCATTGGGCGGCGAAAGCCCAACGTTTCGAAGCAGAACGGGCGACGCTGAAGGCAGAGGTCAAAGAGCAAAAGCAGGTCCTGAACGCGGCCAAAAAGGCGTGCCGGAAAAAGGGCCGTTGTTTCCAGGGGTCCGACCCCGCCGGAGAAAACAAGCGCCGTTCGATTTCGGAAAGGATTCTGCGGGAGATCAAGCGCGCGCCCCGGAATCTGCTCGGTCGCCGGGAGCCGGCTGAGTCTCGGTCGACGCCGAAGGGGCGGGAATTGAAAGCGGAAGAAAAACCCGCCGATCGGTATGCCGCGTGGATAGAGGAACATGAACCGGACACGGCGGAGTTGGAGAGGCAATCGGCTGCGTCGCAGGGTTGGGTGACGCAGCCGAAGATCAGTTTGCTTGTTCCTGTTCTCGACCCTCAGGCGAATTTTCTCGAGGAAATGTTCTCTTCCGTTGCGAAACAGACGTACCAGAACTGGGAACTCTGTGTGGTCGATGCCGGTTCGACTGATGCCACGACGCTCCAGGTCCTCGACAGTTGGGTCGGGCGCGACGCCCGGATCCGCTTCGAGCGGCTCGAAGCCAATCTGGGGATTGCGGCGAATACGAATCGCGCGCTGACGCTGGCGACCGGTGATTTCATCGCCTGTCTCGATCACGACGACCTGCTGGCGCCCTTTGCGCTATATGAAATCGCCCGCGCTATTTCCCGCTCACCCGCCGCTGAAATATTTTACAGTGATGAAGATCGCTGGAGCGAAAAAGGCGGGCGGCACGCCCCGTTCTTTAAGCCGGAGTGGAGCCCTGAGCTTCTCTATTCGAGCATGTATCTCGGGCACCTTACGGCGTACCGGAGGGACCTCGTCGACCTGCTTGGCGGCTTTCGCACCGCGTTCGATCTGTCCCAGGACTACGATTTTGCTTTGCGAGCCACAGAGCGGGCGCAAGCCGTTTGCCACGTGCCGGGCGTCCTCTACCATTGGCGCGAACATCCAGGATCAGGTTCCGCCGGGGGAAAGCCGGAAGCGCGCAAGACGAATCTGGCCGCACTGGCCGACGCCATGGAGCGCCGCGGTCTGGCGGCCGAGATCGTCGAATACCCGACGGCAAATCGCGTCCGGCTAAAGATTTTGGAATGGCCGAAAGTCTCAATCGTTATCCCGACCGATTCAGCGGAGCGCGCGCGACTTGCCGTGGAGCAATTGCCGCGGATGACCTCCTATTCCAATTACGAAATCGTGATCGTCACCAACAGCGGGCTGGCTGACGTGCTGGAACTTGCGGCGCCGAAAGAGCCCGGTTTCCGTTTCGTCCGTTACGACAAGCCCTTCAATTTTTCGGACAAATGCAACCTTGGCGCTCAAGCCGCGACCGGCACGCGCCTCATTTTTTTCAATGACGATGTCGAGAGCGGCCAGCGCGACTGGATCCAAAACCTGATCGAGCCGCTCGAAAACCCGGAGGTGGGCGCGGTTGCGCCGAAATTGCTTTACGCGACTGGGAAAATCCAGCACGCGGGGTTGGTCACGGGCGTGCGCGGGCTGGTCGGCACCGCCTGCCATGAATGGCCGGGAGATTCGGTCGATTACACGAATTTCGCCCAATCCATGCGCGATGTCTCCGCCTTGTCCGCCGCCTGCCTCGCCATGCGCCGGGACGATTTTTTTCGCGTGGGTGAATTTGATGCGGTGAACACGCCTATCGCCCATTCGGACCTCGATCTCTGTTTCAAGGTCCGCGAGGCCGGGTTGCGGTGCGTTTACACACCATTCGCGACCATGACGCACCGCGGACATGTCTCGCTCGGGGCGGCACAACAGGAGGAAGAGGTGCCGCCGCGCGAGAAGGCGTCGGTCTATTTACTGAAGCGCTGGGCCGGCTATACCTGCAACGATCCCTATTTTCCAGATGACATGCGCGACTGGTTATATGCGGATTCTCCCACGCCGATCCGGATGTGGGGCCGAAACCAGTCAGAAGCGAGTCCGGACAAACTCGACCTTCTTTTCGTTTCGCACGATCTGAGCTGGAGCGGCGCTCCCCTGATTTTGTTGCACATGGCGAAATGGTGCAAGGCACAGGGCCTTTTTGTGGCGGTAATGTCTCCCAAAGACGGTCCGCTGCGGGAAGAATTTTTCAAAGCGGGCATTCCACTGCTGGTGGATCCGCTCATCACGACCGGCCATCCATCCTTCACGGCGTTTGCCCGGGAGTTTGATTGCGTGGTCGCGAGCACGATCTTCGGGGCGCCAATTGTTCGTGCCGTTAAATCAGCCGGCATTCCTCACCTTTGGTGGATCCACGAGGGGCGGGTAGCGCAACATTACCTGGACACGGATCCTGTCTTGCGCGGAACGCTGGGAATGGCTGATCTGATTGTCACTCCCGACACGCGCAGTTCCCTGGTCTATCAACCTTATGCGGACCGGCCCGTGCGGGTCATGTCCTACGGCATTCCTGATCCACTGCCGAAGCTTGAGTCTGCCGTTCCGCGCAAGACGGGCCCCCTTAAATTCCTGTTGCTCGGCACGATTGAGCAGCGCAAGGGACAACAAGTTTTTCTCGAAGCGCTGAAGAACCTTCCCGAGGATGTTTTAAAGGACGCTCACTTTCAGATCATCGGCAGACCGCATGATCCCGCCATCACGAGCGAAGTCATGGCGGCCGCGAGGGACTCTTCTTATCTGACTTATGGGGAGGGCGTCTCTCCCGCGGAGGCTCTCGCTCTGATCTGGGATACGGATGTGATGGTCTGCTCCTCCTGGGATGAAACAGGCCCCCTGATTCTGATGGAAGCACTCGCTCTGGAAAAAGTAATTCTCAGCACCTCCGTAGGTGCAGTGGCGGAAATCCTCTCGGCGGAAGAAGATGGCTTATTTTTCACACCCGGGGACTCCGCCGCCCTGGCCGCGGCGATCCAGCGCCTCGTTCGCGAACCGGATCTGGTCAAGCGGTTGCGAGGCAATTCGCGGAAAGGGTTTGAGAAGTATTTCACGTTCGATCGTTTCGGCGAAAGTTTTGTGGAAGCGATGAGGGAAGTAATTTCATCACGGAAGATCGAACCTGGCGCCAGCCACGAGTCTGCTACCTGAGTCGCAGGATGGACTTTAATCTCGTGAACGGAAATCGGCCCCGGGTCCTCTTCTTCTCGCACGAGACAACCCTGAGCGGCGCCCCGATGCAACTGCTCCATCTCCTGCCGTGGCTGCGTGACCGTGGTTGGGCGATGGCCATGGCCGCGCCCGAGGCGGGGCCGATTTCCGATCTGCTCGCCGCGCAAGGGATTGATATCGTGATCGATGGGACCCTGCTGACGGATCCCGCGCACACACGGCTGCAAGAAATCTGCGCGGACTTCGATCTCGTGGTCGCGAATACGATCGTCTCCTGGCCGGCTGTGCGCGCAGCTTCGCAACTGAAGAAACCGGTAATCTGGTACTTGCACGAAACCCTGGTCGCGATCCGGTTGATGCGTCAGATTTCGGAAATCCGTCCAACCTTGCGGATGGCGGATCTGCTGGTGACGCCGACCCAACGCACGGCCGAAATCTATCAAGACCTGACCGATACGCCGATAACCGTGGTGCCGTATGGGATTCCGGTTCCGCCGCAAGCCGCGCCCCAGAAGGAAGGACGCGAGCGCACCTTTGTCACGCTGGGGAGCTTTGAGCCGCGCAAAGGCCAGGATGTTCTGCTCGAGGCGATTGCTCGCTTCAATCAGTCGAATCAAGGCGAGGGCCACTTCAAGATGGCGGGACGCGTGTTGGATGCGGCTTTCTTCGAGAAACTTCAGGCCCGCGCGTCTGCCCTTGAAAATGTGGAGCTGATCAGCGCCCTGGATCATTCCGGCGCGACGGCGCTCCTGGCGGAAGCGGATGCTCTCGTTTCACCATCGCGCGACGAAACGATGCCCATCGCCATTCTGGAGGCGATGGGCCTGGGCAAGGCGGTGGTCAGCACGGACGTCGGAGGCGTGCGCGAGTGGATTTGCGACGGAATGAACGGTTTGATCGTGCCCCCTGAAAATTCCAACGAACTCGCGGCCGCCCTGACTCGGTGTGCGGCCGATCCGAAACTCCTGGGGCAATTGGGAGCGACCGCCCGCCGCACTTTCGACCATCATTTTACCCTGGAACGTTTTGGGGCGCGGTTCGCTGAGCTGATGGAATCGGTCGCGCAACGGGAAATTGTGCGGCGCTCCATTGGGTCAATCAGCTACGAGGGTTGGATTGCACGATTTGACGCCGGGACCCCGGGCGACCGGGCAGCTCTGCGCCGCCGCGTGCGCGCGCTCCGAAGGCAACCGCTCATTTCCGTCATTCTCCCCGTTTACAATCCTGAGCTAAAAGTCCTCGCGGCCGCGATTGAATCCGTCGAGCGGCAGCTTTACGAGCGCTGGGAACTTTGCCTGGCCGATGATGCTTCCACCGATCCAGGCGTGCGGCCTTTCCTTGAAGAAAAGGCGCGTCGCGATGCCCGCATCAAAGTAACATTTCGCGAGAAGAACGGTCACATTTCCGCGTGTTCCAACTCTGCGATCCAACTTGCGACGGGGGACTGGTGCGCGCTGCTCGATCAAGACGATGAGTTCGCCGAAAATGCGCTGGCGCATATCGCGCTCGAGATCGACCGACATCCGGAGGCCGGCCTGATCTATTCGGACGAGGACAAGATAGACACGGCCGGTGTCCGGTCGAATGCATTTTTCAAACCCGATTGGAATCCGGAACTCTTTCTCGGGCAGAATTTTGTCAATCATCTCGGGGTTTATCGGACCACGCTTTTGCGCGCGATTGGTGGTTTCCGCGAAGGGTTCGAGGGTTCGCAGGACTACGATCTTGCCCTGCGCTGCATCGAAAATCTGGAACCGGCGCAGGTCCGGCATGTCCCAAGAATTCTTTATCATTGGCGCGCGGTCGCTGGAAGCCTCGCGGCGGTCGCGGACGCGAAACCGTACGCGAAGGAAGCCGCGCGCCGCGCGATCGGCGATCATCTCCGGCGCCAGGAAATCGCGGGCCGCGTGGAGGCGTGCCCCGAGAATGTCGAATCCCATCGCGTCGTTTACGCGGTTTCCGGGCCGCCCCCGAAAGTCTCGATCGTTATTCCGATGCGCGATCGGGTGGAACTGATTGAGCGATGCATCGCGAGCATCCGCGAGGGCACAGATTATCCCTCCATCGAATTTGTCATCGTCGATAACGGTTCAACCGAGTCCGCGACGCTCGAATTTTTGCGCACGATCCAGGAGGCCGGAACGCAAATTGTGCGCGACGACGCGCCTTTTAACTTCAGCCGCTTGATCAATCGTGGCGCCGCCGCGGCGACGGGGACCGTGCTCGCCTTTCTCAACAACGACATCGAAGCCGATGAGCCGGGATGGCTGCAAGAAATGGTCAGCCACGCCGTGCGGCCCCGCATCGGCGCGGTCGGCGCCAGGCTTTGGTTTCCCGATGGAACTTTGCAGCACGGCGGCGTGATCCTCGGTCTTGGGGGTGTCGCCGGCCATGCGTTTCCGCGGATTCCCCGTGGTCATGCCGGTTATTTCAATCGCGCTTATTTGCAGCAAAACTGCTCGGCGGTTACCGGCGCTTGCATGGTCGTGCGGAGAGAGATTTTTGAGGAGGCGGGCGGGTTCGATGAAGTCAATCTCGGGATCAGTTTCAATGATGTGGACTTTTGCCTGCGGCTGAGAGCGGCGGGTCTGCAAAACGTTTGGACGCCCTACGCGAACCTGATTCATCACGAATCGGCTTCCCGCGGTCATCAACGGACGCGCGAGGAGCAGACGCAATTCACCCGTGAGGCCACCTACATGCAACAAAAGTGGGGCTTCGAACTGCTGCACGATCCGGTCTACAACCCGAACTTGTCTCTAAATCTGCCCGGCTTCGAGCTCGCGGTTCCCCCAAGACTAACATGACGAGGGCTGCCCAGGATTCGAAGTGCTGCGCGTTGCGTCTCGCGTTGGCATGCGCCGCGATTCGCTCCTCGAAAACCGCCTTGCTTTTCACGCGCAAGCTTCAATCCTGACTTGGATGCGCAAGACAAAGATCATCTGCACCCTCGGCCCGGCCACGGAAAGGTCGGAGACGCTCCGGGGGTTGATGGAAGCGGGGGCGGATGTCTTCCGGTTCAACATGAGCCACGCCAAGCACGATTGGGTGCGCGAGCTCGTGCCGCGCATCCGGCGCATCGCGGCTGAAATTCCACGCCCGGTCGCCATTCTGCTCGATACCCAGGGCCCGGCGATTCGGACGGGTGAGTTGAAGTCGAACCTGGAATTGACGCCCGGTGACATTCTCGAGTTCACCGTGCGCGGCGCGAAGAGCGAGGAGAAATATTCCGTCGACGTGAACTACGAGGGCCTGATCAACGACATCTCCGTTGGCGACATTGTCCTGGTCGACAACGGCGTGATGCGGCTGCTCGTCCTGGGAAAAAAACGCCACCGCATTCGCTGCAAAGTGCTGACGCCGGGCACGCTTGGTTCCCGCCGGCACATCAATCTCCCAGGCGTGCGGGTCAACCTGCCGCCCTTGACGCAAAAGGATCTCGAAGACATCGCGCTGGGGGTGGAACTGAAAGTCGATTTCGTGGCGCTCAGTTTTGCCCGAAAGAAAAGCGACCTCCAGGAGCTCCGGCGCGTTTTGAAGAAAGCGAAAAGCACCGCGCGGATCGTGGCGAAAATTGAGGATCAATCCGCCGTGCGCCTGATCGAAGAGATGATCGAGACGGCCGACGTGGTTATGATCGCCCGCGGCGATCTCGGCATCGAAATGCCGATGGAAGAATTGCCGATCATCCAGCGCAAGATCGTGAAGAGCTGCCTGCGCATCGGCAAGCCCGTCATCGTCGCCACCCACATGCTGGAGTCGATGATCGAGAATCCGGTGCCGACGCGGGCGGAAATCACGGACGTGGCCAACGCCGTTTTCGAGCAGGCGGACGCGATCATGCTGAGCGGTGAAACTTCGATGGGGCGGTACCCGGTGGAATGCGTAAGGGTCTTCGATCGCGTGGCGCGGCGAACGGAGCGAAGCGGTGGGGCCGGTTACGCCAGAGACGCGGTCCTGGAAGACATGCGGCAGAAAGTGGTGGCCTCGGCGGTCTTCCTGGCCAATTCATTGCCGCGCGCGAAGATCGTGGTCTTTACCCATCACGGTACGATGGCGCGGTACGTTTCCAATTTGCGGCCGGAGAATGCGCCGATCTTTGCCTTCACTTCGAGCGAAGTGGTCTTTCGCCAAATCGTCCTTTGCTGGGGCACTCACCCGATCATGCTCGATTTTGCCGATCCCAAAGCGACGATCGAGTCGGCGATCGCCTATCTCCGCAAAGCGCGTCTGGCGGAACCCGGCGACAACCTCATCATTCTAACCGACATGGTGGCCGGCGGCGATAAGGTCGATTGCGTCCAGTTGCGCGTGGCTGAGTAAGCGTCCGAATCACCAAGGAACGGCGGTTTACAAACCGCCGGCCATAAATCGGCGGCCTGGCGGCCGCCGCTCTTGAAAACAAAAAACGCGCGAAGGTTTCCCGTCCGCGCGTTTTCGCAAAAGTTTAGCGGGTCGTTACGCTTCGACCGGCAATTCCACGTCCACCGGGCGCTCTTTCTTGCTGAGCGCGCGGCGCAATTTTGAAAGGGCGATATTCTGGAGTTGCCGGATCCGCTCGCGCGTCACGCCAAATTTCTTCCCGACTTCCTCGAGAGTCTTCGGTTTGCCGCCGTCGAGCCCGAACCGGGAGAAAATGATCTTTCGTTCGCGATCGTCCAGCACATCGAGCAAGCCACCGACTTCGTTCCGGAGATTTTTGTCCCGGAGCAATTCGAACGGCGTCTGCGCTTCTTCGTCGCCCACGATCTCGCCGAATTCGGTCGAATCGTCATCGCTGATCGGCGCATCCAGCGAAGCCGGACGAATCGACACGGTCTTGAGCTGCGAAACTTTTCCGCTCGCAATGCCGATCTCTTCGCCGAGTTCGTCATCGGTTGGTTCGCGGCCGAGCTCCTCGCTCATTTGGAGCGAGACGCGGCGCATCTTCGAGATTTTGTCCACCAGATGAACCGGCAGGCGGATCGTCTTGCTTTGGTTGGCCAGGGCCCGCTTGATCGATTGCTTGATCCACCACGCGGCGTAGGTGCTCAGTTTTCCACCCTTCGCCGGGTCAAAACGCTCGACGGCCTTCATCAGGCCGATGTTGCCTTCGGAAATGAGGTCCAGCAGCGGGAGACCTAGGTTCGCGTAGTCGTGCGCGATCTTGACCACGAGCCGCAAATTCGAACGGATCATGAGGGCGCGCGCCTCGCGGTCGCCTTTCTTGATCTTCGCGGCGAGTTCGATCTCCTGATCGGGGGTCAGGAGCGGGATTTGCCCGATCTCTCGAAGGTAAATCTTTATTCCAGTATCGCTATCTTCGGCAGCCATATAACTTTTCATGCAGAGGGTAGAAAGGGCGGGGAGGCGCCAACAAGGTCGCCGTTGTCACATCACGGAGACGCTTGCAGACTTCTTGTTTTAGCATTCTACAAAGTAGTTAACAACGTTAAATATCGCATTTCTGACATTATTTGGACGGGTCTTGTTCAATATTTATGCGATTTGACCCTAAACCGCTGAGGGCAAGCGTTTAAGCCTCGATCGCCCGGTTCCCGTAAAATTCGCAGGATTGACGCGGCCGGGTCACGTCGAATAGGCTGATTTCCGCGTTGGAATCACCCTGTTATTCCGATGCTTTTCACCGTTCCCCTCGTCGATGCTGGCAAAGATTTACTCCGCTGCGGTCTATGGCGTCGATGCCTACGAAGTCGAAATCGAGGTCAACGGCGCGGGCGGTAATCCGGTCATCATCGTCGTAGGACTGCCCGATGCCGCGGTGAAGGAGAGCCGCGACCGCGTCACCACCGCCATCAGCAACAGCGGTTATTTCTGGCCGCGCGGGCGGACGACGATCAATCTCGCGCCGGCCGATATTAGGAAAGAGGGGCCGAGTTTCGATCTGCCGATCGCCCTCGGCATGATCGCGGTCAGCGAAGAGCTGGATAGCGCGGCCTTCGAGAAATTCAGTTTCGTCGGCGAGCTGGCCCTAAACGGCGCCGTCCGGCCCGTGAAAGGCGTGCTGCCGGTGGCGCTCGAAGCACGGCGGGGAGGTAAGGAGGCCATCTTTGTTCCTGCCGCCAATGCACACGAAGCGGCAATGGTGGAAGGTATTACTGTCTATGGCGTCGAGAATCTCCGGCAAACCTTCGAGTTCATCCGCGGCGAATCTCTCATCGCGCCGACTTATGGCGACCTGACTTCGTTTTTCGCCACGCACAAGAATTACGAGGTCGATTTCAGCGACGTGAAGGGGCAGGGGCACGTCAAGCGCGCGATCGAGGTGGCGGTCGCGGGCGGGCACAACTTGCTCATGATCGGTCCGCCCGGCTCCGGCAAGTCGATGTTATCCAAACGGATCGCTACAATCATGCCGCCGATGTCGCTCGAGGAAGCGATCGAGAGCACCAAGATCCATAGCATTTCGGGAATGCTCAGCGGCGAACAAGCGTTCGTCTCGACCCGGCCGTTTCGCTCTCCGCACCACACCATCTCGGACGTCGGTTTGCTCGGTGGCTCCGCCATTCCGCAACCCGGCGAAGTGAGCCTCGCGCATCACGGGGTGCTCTTTCTCGATGAACTTCCTGAGTTCAAACGCTCGACGCTCGAAGTGATGCGCCAGCCGCTCGAGGACGGAAAAGTCACCGTCTCCCGCGCCGCCGGCAGCGTCACCTTCCCTTCGGAGTTCATGCTCGTCGCCGCGATGAACCCGTGTCCTTGCGGATACTTCGGCGATTTGAAGCGCGAATGCCGCTGCGGCCCCCTCCAGGTCCAGCGATACCGCCAGCGCATTTCCGGCCCGCTTCTCGATCGCATCGATCTCCACATCGAAGTCCCCGCCGTCGAATACCGCGACATTTCGAGCACCCGAACCGAAGAAGCCTCCGCCCCAATTCGCGACCGCGTCCAACGCGCCCGCGAAAAACAGCACGCCCGTTTTCACTCCGACAAAAAGGTCAACTGCAACGTCCGCATGAGCCCGCGCCAGATCAAACAACACTGCCAACTCACCGACGAATCCCAGGAACTGATCCGTGTCGCGATGACCGAATTAAACCTCAGCGCCCGTGCCTACGACCGGATCCTGAAAGTCTCCCGCACCGTCGCCGACCTCGCCGCCTCCGACGCGATCACGCCCGAGCATGTGAGCGAAGCGATCCAGTACCGGACCTTCGATCGCACTCTTTGGGTATAGAGTGGCGATCATTCGGAACGCTCGCCCGCCCGCCCGACGCATCTTCATTAGCTCCAGCCAACACGATCTAGCGCATTCGCGTCGCGCCAGTTGGCACAGGCCCCGGTCGGCCGCCGGACGATGAAGAGAGCGGCTATTCAGGCAGATTACCCCAGAATAGATTGCCGTCTGGCTCGATATCCTTGAGTGCACGAAAACGCCGCGCATTGAATGTGAGCGGGGCGGTTTGCTCGAACAGATGCAATTCCCACGCCCGTTTGGGAACGAATAGCTCATCTGCGGCAGCGCGACTGAGCATGAAGTTCATTCCCCGCAGCTTCACGGCGATGCTCGGATACGCCAGACCATGCTTTTTGATTTCCGCGGGAAGCAGCAAGTGGGCGAGTGCCACGGTCGTCTTATAGAGATGCCTGGCGTCGTCGGGGACTATGCGGACGAGCTCTTCGACGAGGAAGTCCTGAAGTAACTTGAGAGCTTCGCGGTTCTCGGCCTTTGCATACAGTTCGTCGTTCCCCTTGTCTTCATACACGACGGAGGCCAGCTCCGGCTTGTCGAGTTCGAGGTGGCGGTGCAATCCCAGCGGTAATGCCTGTATCCAGGCGTCTGGGCGCATCTCACATTCGAGGATGCAAACGCGGTCACCAACAACCGGCCGGAGTTCAACCAGGGCAATATCGTCGCTGTCAGTGCAGTAAAAGACGACTTCCCTTGAATCGTTCAAGCGTCCCATCGGAACAAGATGGGATTTTTCGGAAGGCACGTACCACAGCTCACGGAAATGGCTGAACGGTGCCGGCCCGGTTCGCTTTCGGGCGCGGAAGATTTTCTGTGCACGGAACTGCACTGTGCCCGTCGAATATCCCTCCAAGATCTCCACGAGCGCCTGTTCGAGCGCGTCGAGTGACGTGGCGGCCAGGTCTAAGGAGCGGAACTGCCCAATTAATCGTCGCACCCGATCCGGGACCAGCAACGAATCTGATTTGACCCGCATTCGCTGCGTCGGCGGCACTAGTGTGACTGGAAGACGTGGAGTCACGCAGCGTGGCTAGATCGCATTTGGCTCACAACCTTGCCTCCTACTGTCTTGGCAGGGAAACCGAACGCCAACGACTTTCTGTAAGGAAAGCCAGCGGAAGTCGTATGACGAAATCTCCACTTCTGGGAAAGGCTAATACCGTAATCGAGGCCAATCAATACCAGGAGCGCGAAGCCGTAACTAGGACAGGTGCCGCCGATACGGGCTTGCGCTGGAAGACGGGCGAGCGCAGGGGAAAATCGTTGGCGGATTTGATGGCGGATGTGGTTAAAGCCCGAGGGGTTCCTAAGCTGGTTGATTGACAGCGCGGGCGAAACGCGGTTCATCAGTTAACTGATGAGCAGGATACTGATCGCGGACGACCAGAACGATGTGCTGGAGGCGTTGCGCATTTTGCTCAAGGGGGAGGGACAGCAGACAGATGCGGCGGTGTCGCTGGCAGATCACATCGAACTTTGGTCTTGAGTAGCCGACAAATAGACTTTATAAAGTCCTTATGAAGACTCTGACCATCACTGAGGCGAAGAAGAACCTCGGGAAATGGCTCAACGCGGCGATGGCCGGCGACGAAGTGGCGATCATCAACGGAGCGACCTGCGTCGCGCTGCGGCCGGTGCAGATCGAGGCGACGGATTATGCGTGGAGGGAATATGGCGCCCAGCGCGGCGAGATCGAAAAGTTTCAAGAGAGAGTGTCGGCCGAGGTCGAGCGGCTGCGACGTAATGGTCGATTAATCGTGGTGCCGGAGAACAAGGAAGAAGCCCTTGAAAAAATCGCTGGTCTTAAGCTCAGCCGTTCTAAAACGGCTGCGCGCGCTGCCGGAAAGCGAAAGAGTCGCCGCCGTTCTCGCGTTGCTTGAGTTAGGCGCGGCTTTTGGCAACCCGCATATTCATAGCGGGCTTGGGATTCGCAAATTGATCGGACGCATTTTCGAATGTCGCGCCGGCTTGACGCAGCGGTTTGTCTTTCAGGAAACGAACGATGCACTGGTGGTTGTTTTTCTCGGCAACCATGATGAAGTGCGACGATGGTTGCGCGATCTGTGAGATGTTTGAATGATTGACGCTAAACGCCAGAGAGGCGACCACGACTAAATGAGCCGAATCCTGATTGCGGACGACCAGAACGATGTGCTGGAGGCGTTGCGCATTTTGCTCAAGGGGGAGGGGCATCAGACGGACGCGGTGACGTCGCTCGCGGGGGTTTTTCAGGCGCTCGAGAAAAAGGATTACGCGCTTCTGATCATGGACCTGAATTACACGCGGGACACGACTTCCGGACAGGAAGGGCTCGAGGTGATCCCGAAGATTCAGGCGCTCGACAATACGTTGCCGATCGTGGTGATGACGGCTTGGGCGACGATCGATCTGGCGGTGGAAGCGATGAAGCGGGGGGCGCGCGATTTTATTCCGAAGCCTTGGGATAACGACCGGTTGCTCGCGATTGTGCGGACGCAGATCGAGCTGGCGGGGGCGTTGCGAAAAGGGCGCCGGCTGGAAGCGGCGAATCAACTTTTGCGGGGCAATGCCCCGAACCTCATCGCGGAGTCGCCGCGGATGCGGCCGGTGCTCGAGTTGATCTCACGCGTGGCGCCGTCGGATGCGAACGTTCTCATCACGGGAGAGAACGGCACGGGAAAAGGACTGGTGGCGCGGGCGTTGCATGCGTTGTCACAGCGCGCGTCGCACAGCATGATCACGGTGAACATGGGCGGGCTCTCGGAGGGCATTTTCGAGAGTGAATTGTTTGGTCACGTGAAGGGCGCGTTTACGGACGCGAAGACGGACCGGGCGGGGCGGTTCGAGCTGGCGGATGAGAGCACACTCTTTATGGATGAGATCGCGAACGTGCCGATGAATCAGCAGGCAAAATTGCTGCGCATGATCGAGACGGGCGAGTTTGAGCGGGTCGGCTCTTCGAAGACGCAACACGCGAATGTGCGGATCGTTTCGGCGACGAACGCGAATCCGCATGAGGAAGTGGCCGCGGGCCGTTTTCGGCAGGACCTGCTGTTTCGTCTGAACACGATCGAAATCGCATTGCCCCCGCTGCGTGAACGGCGCGAGGACATCATGCTTCTGGCCAATAGTTTTCTTCGGCAGCATGCGAAACGGTATCGCAAGACGCTGACTGGATTTGAGGAAGCGGCGCGCGACATTTTGATGCAGCACCAGTATCCAGGGAATGTTCGCGAGCTGGATCACGTGGTGGAGCGGGCGGTTCTGATGACGCAAGGGCAGCAGGTGAAGGCGAACGATCTCGGCCTAACGAGTGGCAGGGAGGATTCGCCCCGATTGGAAGATATGAGCCTGGAGGAGGTGGAATCGTTCCTGATCAAAAAAGCGCTCTCGCGTTTCGACGGAAATGCGCGCAAGGCGGCGGAAGCGCTGGGGCTGAGCCGGAGCGCGTTCTATCGCCGGCTCCAGCAGTATGGGCTGTGATTGGGGAGCGCACGCGCCTCGCGTGCTGTTCGCGGCGCCCTCGCCGCGAATCCTTTCCCACGGGTTAAATCAAGCTGAGCGGCCGGCGAGGGCGCCGGCCGCGGCACGCGAGGGCGCGTGCGCTCCCCGGAAAGATCGTCGCGCATGAAGGCGCCGAAGAAATTGCGGCAGCGGATCACGCACGAAGGCCGCCTGACCTGGCTGACGGTGGCCGCGGCCGCGCCGGCCGCCATCGTCGCGCTGGTGCTGCTTTGGTTTGGCGATTACACCCCGAAAGTCCAGTGGACGTTAACTCTCTTGATCGCCGGCTTTGGTCTCGGGTTCATTCTGAGCGGGCGCGAGCATGTGGTCCGCCCGCTGCAAACGATGACGAATCTGCTCGCGGCGCTGCGGGAAGGGGATTATTCGATTCGCGCCCGCGGCGCCCGCGCCGACGACGCGCTGGGCGAAGCTTTGCTCGAAATCAACGCGCTCGGCGAGACGCTCCGTTTGCAGCGGCTCGGCGCGTTCGAGGCGACTGCTCTCCTGCGAACGATCATGGCGGAAATCGACGTCGCAGTTTTCACGTTCGATCCCGAACGGCGGCTGCGGCTGGTCAACCGGGCGGGCGAGGACTTGCTCGGACAACCGATGGACAAATTGCTCGGCCGCCGCGCGCGGGATCTGGGACTCGAAGTTTGTTGCGACGCAAATGAAGACGCGCCGCTGACACTTTCGTTTCCGGGCGGTTCCGGCCGATGGGGGGTGCGCCGAAGTTCTTTCCGCGAACGAGGCTTGCCGCACGAACTGCTGGTGTTGACGGACCTCAGCCGCACGCTGCGCGAGGAGGAGCGCAACGCCTGGCAGCGGCTGGTGCGCGTCATCGGCCATGAGATGAATAACTCGCTCGCGCCGATCAAATCGATCGCGGGCAGTCTCGAGACATTGATCCGGCGCGACCCACCGCCGGCGGATTGGCGCGATGATGCCAGGAGCGGATTGAACATCATCGCGACGCGCGCGGAATCGCTCAGCCGCTTCATGCAGGCCTACGCGCGGCTGGCACGGCTGCCCCCGCCGCAAAAGGAACCGGTCGATCTCGGCGAACTCGTCAGGCGCGTGGCGAACCTGGAGACGCGCATCGAGGTCCGGGTCGTTTCCGGACCGGATGTCACCATTCAGGCGGACGCGGCGCAATTGGAACAATTGCTCATCAACATTTTGCACAACGGGGCCGAAGCCTCACTCGAGACTGGGGGAACGGTTTCGACGGGCTGGCGCGATATGGCGGAATGCGTGGAAGTATTTGTCCGCGACACCGGCCCGGGCATCATGAATCCGACAAATCTGTTCGTGCCGTTTTTCACCACCAAGCCGGGCGGCTCCGGAATCGGCCTGGCGCTGAGCCGGCAAATCGCCGAAGCGCACGGCGGATCGTTAACTCTGGCGAATCGCGCCGGACCGGGCTGCGAAGCGCTTTTGCGCCTGCCGAAGTAGGCGGAGTGCCCGCCGCAGCGGATTGGAAGCTCGAACGCATGTTTCTCCGAAGGGTCTTGGGACGTGCGGAAGCACGTCCCTCCGATGCGAGCGAAACCGTCCCACAATCGGGACGGTGGAATCCCACAACCGCAGCTTTTCCCAAAGCATAGGTCCGTAGTCGTAATTTATAAACATCTACCATCAAGATAGTTATAACTTTGTCATGACCCGTGGCACGGGCATTGCAATAGCCTCGACCGCCAACAAACATTTTGAATCCAATTGAGGCGCCATGTGCATCTCACAGGAAAGATAAGAACATGAAACCAACCATTCAGTTTAACGAAAAGAGCCGCCGCGATTCTATCGATCGCGCTTCCCGCCAAGGCTCCGCCCAAACCGACTTCAGCTATCAAGCGACATCGATGGGCGGCCGCTGCTTCGGCTCGGAGCGGCCTTCGTTCCGGTCGATCAGCCAGGATTACTTCAACAACGAAGCGCGCCCGAGTTTCGCCAGCGAGGCCGCATTGTTTACCCTCATTTTGATGACCGCTGCCGTGCCCATCCTTCATAGCGTGAGCGCGGTGTTTCAGTTGATCCGGTCGTTCGGAGCGCTCTAACCGTAGAACGGCCTCGCAATGTCAAAAAGCTCGGAAGCAAAAATGGATACGACTATTGTGCGGCCGAGTGGCTTCACTCCCACCGCCTCTGCCATGGATGTCCCACGCCCGCACGTCGCCAAGCAAAAACGCAAGCGCCGGATGATTATTGTCGCCGCGACGGTCTTCGGGCTCATTCTCGTAACCTTCCTGCTTTCCCGGCTCAAGCCCGCGGTCCCGAGTGTGGATCGCTCGACAGTCTGGGTCGACACGGTCAAGCGCGGTCCAATGGTGCGCCAGGTTCGCGGCCTCGGGACGCTCGTTCCGGTCGATATTCGTTGGATTGCCGCGAACACCGAAGGGCGCGTCGAAAAAATCGTCGTTTGGCCCGGGACAACAGTGCAATCCGACACGGTAATTTTGGAATTGACCAGCCCGGAGCTCGAACAAACCGCCGGTGACGCGGAATCGAAAGCGAAGGCGGCGGAAGCCGAGCTGACCACCTTGCGCGCAACGCTTCAGCGCGAGTTGCTCGACCAGGAATCGATTACGGCGCGTGTTCATTCCGAGTACGAACAGGCCAAGATGGAGCGGCAGACGAACGATCAATTAGCCAAGAACGGCCTCGTTTCTGATTTGGTCTACAAGACATCGAAGGTGAAGGAAGCAGAGCTCGCCAACCGGGACGAGATCGAAAACAAGCGCCTCGCATTTTCACGCGACTCGATCGAGCCGCAGATCGCCTCCAAGCAAGCCGCGGTCGATCAGGCGAAGGAATTCGCGAAACTAAAAGTGGATCAAGTCCAGCAGCTGCATGTGAAAGCCGGCATGGACGGTGTCCTGCAGCAATTGCCGGTGCAAATCGGGCAACGTGTCACCCCGGGGACGAACCTGGCCCGCGTGGCGGACCCGACGAAGCTCAAAGCGCAGGTCAAGATCGCGGAGACGCAGGCGAAAGATATCCTGATCGATCAAAAGGCCGCCATCGACACGCGGAACGGCATTGTGGCCGGTCACGTAACTCGCGTCGATCCCGCGGTGGAACAGGGGACCGTGACGGTGGACGTGGCGATCGATGGCGATCTGCCGAAAGGCGCCCGCCCCGACCTTAGCGTAGACGGAACGATCGAGCTGGAACGTCTGGATAATGTGATCTACGTCGGCCGGCCCGCCTTCGGACAGGAGAACAACACCGTGGGAATCTTCAAGCTCGTCGCCGGCAGTTCCGAAGCGGTTCGCACCCCGGTCAAACTCGGCCGCAGCTCCGTGAACACGATTGAAATTTTGAGCGGCCTCGAGCCGGGCGACCAAGTCATTCTTTCCGACACCAGCTCAATGGACGCTCACGAGCGTATCCGACTGAACTAATTGCTGATTGATGATTTGTGATTGCTGATTTGCCGCAAATGAACAGCGAGGAACTCAAAGAACGCACAAAGCACTTCGCCTTGCGCGTCATGCACCTGGTGGATGCGTTGCCAAAGTCCGCGAAAGGTCGCGCGATAGCTAGCCAGTTGATCCGAAGCGGGACGAGCGTCGCGGCGAATTACCGTGCTGCGTGCCGCGGCAGATCACGCGCCGAGTTCATTGCCAAGATCGGCGTTGTTGAGGAGGAAGCCGACGAAACTGCCCTCTGGCTTGAGCTAATCATCGCGGATGACCTACTGAGCAAAAAGAAAGTCCAATCTCTTCTCGATGAAGCAAACGAACTGGTCGCCATTATGGCTGCCTCTTACATTTCCGCGCAGAAAAACGCTGTGAGACACCGTGCTCTTGCGTCGCAGAAATCAGCAATCAGAAATCAACAATCAAAAATATAACCATGGCCTCAACCGAAACCATTAACGAACAACCCGCACGCGCTCCCGGCGCCAACGGATCCAACACCCTCATCCATCTCGACGGCGTCACGAAAGTGTTCCTGACCGACGAAGTGGAGACGCATGCGCTTTCCGGTATTCATCTCGATATCCGCACGGGCGAATACGTCTCGATCGCCGGTCCATCCGGTTGCGGCAAATCGACGCTGCTCTCGATCCTCGGCCTGCTCGACACGCCGTCGGGCGGCAGTTACTCGCTGAAAGGCACCGAGGTGGCGAACCTCTCGTTTCCGGATCGGGCCCGCATCCGCAACCGCGAGATCGGGTTCATTTTCCAGAGCTTCAATCTCATCGGCGATCTGACCGTGTTCGAGAACGTGGAGCTGCCCCTGACTTATCGCGGCATGGGCGCGAGCGATCGCAAGGTTTTCGTGCTCGAAGCGCTTGAACGCGTCGGGATGGGCCATCGCGCCAAACATCTGCCGAGCCAGCTCTCGGGCGGCCAGCAACAGCGTGTCGCCGTGGCGCGCGCCCTCGCCGGCAAGCCTGCCATCCTCCTGGCTGACGAGCCGACAGGCAACCTCGATTCCCGTAACGGCGATGCGGTCATGGCGCTCTTGAAAGAGCTGCATGCCGGCGGGGCGACGATTTGCATGGTCACGCACGACACCCGTTTTGCCGAGCATGCCGACCGCACCATTCATCTGTTCGACGGCCGCGTGGTCGAAGACCGGATGGCTGCTTAACACCAGCGAGTTGGTTATTTCTTAGACATGTAAACGCAACCCGGAGTCTTTATGTTACGAGATCTTAGATATGCCTGTCGGATGCTCGTAAAGACTCCGGGGTTTACAGCCATCGCCATTCTGGCCGTGGCGCTCGGGATCGGCGCGTCGACGACGATGTTCTCGGCGATCAACGCGCTTCTTCTGCGGCCGATGCCCCTGATCCAGGACCAGGATCGACTGCTCCACATCTCGCAGTTTTTCACCAAGCTGCCCGATCAGAATGCCGGGATGACGTTCCCGGATTACCTGGAATTCAAAAAACAGGCGACCACGCTGGAGGGCATTGCCGCCATCCAGGAGGCGACCTTCATCATTTCGGGCGGCGAGAAGCCGGAGCGTTACCTTGGCGGCCAGATCTCCGCCGATACGTTTTCATTTCTCGGCGTGCAGCCCATTCTCGGCCGTCTGTTTCGTCCCGAGGAAGACCAGCTGAATGCGCCGCCGGTCGCGTTGATCGGTTACGAGGTCTGGCAAAAACATTTCGCGGGCGATAAGGCGGTGGTCGGCAAAACCATCCCGATCAACGGCAAGCAGGTCACGATCGTAGGCGTGATGCCGAAGGGCTGGCGTTTCCCGGAGATTTGCGACATCTGGATGCCGCTTCAGTTCTCGGAGAAAGAGAATCCCCGCGGAAATTTTTTCCTCGACTCAATTGGGAAGCTTAAGAAAGGCGTTTCCGTCGAACAGGCGCGCGCTGAGTTGGAGGCGATAGCTGCGCGGCTCGCCGCCCAATATTCTGAGACAAACAGCGGCACGAGCGTGCACGTGACCGCGTTCCGCGAGGAGATGGTCAAGAACTTCAAGATGCTCACGTTCCTCGTCATGGGAGCGGTCCTTTTTGTCCATCTGATCGCCTGCGCCAACGTCGCGAATCTCTTGCTGGCGCGAGGCGCCACCCGCACCAAGGAGATCGGGATCCGCCTTGCTCTCGGCGCCGGTCGCGGCCAGATCGTGCGCCAGCTTCTCACGGAAAGCATGGTGCTGGGCCTGGCCGGCAGTGTGCTCGGTTTGATCCTCGCCGTCTGGGGAGTGGATTTGATGGTGGCCGCGCTCCCCAACGAGATTCCTTACTGGCTCAACTTCGATTTCGATGGGCGGGTTTTCCTCTTCGCGCTCGGGATAGGCGCGATCTCCAGCGTTCTCTTTGGCTTGTTGCCGGCGCTGCAATCTTCGAACCCGCAATTGGTCGATGTGCTCAAAGAAGGCGGCCGCTCCGGCGGAGGCGGCGTCAAGGGCCAGCGCGTGCGCAACTCCCTGGTCGTGGCCGAAGTGGCTCTCGCTCTCGTTCTTTTGATCGGCGCCGGTCTCATGATGCGGAGCTTCATGCACCTGCAAAAGACGGACATCGGGATGGATCCCTCGCGCACTTTGACCTTCCGGGTCGGGTTGCCGGAGGCGCAATTTCCGGACAAGGACACGGCCGTGCGCTTTTTTGAGCAGCTTATTCCAAAGTTGGCGGCCTTGCCCGGGGTTGAAAGCGCGGGTGCGACGGCTGCACTCCCGGCCTCCGGCAACATCGGGATCAGCGCCTTCATCCTCGAAGGCGAGCCCGAACCAAAGGAACTCCAGGACGCCCGGAACATGCGCCAGATCAATATTACTCCGGGCTATTTCCAGACCGCGCGAATCCCGTTGCTGCGCGGGCGGGATTTCACCTCCGCGGACAACAAGGACGCGCCGCGGGTAACGATCATCGATGAAGATGCGGCCCGCGCCTGGTTCCCAAATCAGGATCCGATTGGCCATCAATTGCGATTGCTCGATAAACCGGGCGAGCCGCCCAAGTGGGCGACGATCATTGGCATCGTCAAACCGGTGGTATACGAGCGTTTGACGAAGCGTCGCCCGCTGCCCGCCGCCTACTTTGTGCAAAGCCAGAACTTCGATCGCTTCATGTCCGTCATGGTTCGGACGAAAACAGATCCGGCGAAGTTCGCGAACCTCGCGCGGACGACGGTCCTGGCCGTGAACAAGGAGCTGCCGATCTACCGCGTCTTCACCATGGATGAAGTCGTCGCGCAATCGTTCTGGGACCGGAAATTCTTCGGCAATCTCTTTACCATTTTTGCCGGCATGGCGCTCTTTCTCGCATCGCTCGGGATCTATGGCGTGATGGCGTATTCCGTCCGGCAGCGGACGCAGGAAATTGGCGTGCGCATGGCGCTTGGCGCTCAAACCGGCGACGTCTTGCGGCTCGTCACCGGCCAGGGTTTGCGGCTCGTCCTAATCGGCCTCGCCATCGGGTTCGTCAGCGCCTATTTCCTGGCCAAGCTGCTGGCCGGAAGCCTCCATGGCATTTCCGCCCACGATCCCCCGAGTTTCGCGGTGGTGCCGTTGATTCTGTTCGTGGTCGGCCTGGCGGCCTGCTATCTGCCCGCGCGAGCTGCCATGCGGTTGGATCCAATGGAAGCGCTTCGCTACGAGTAGGCTTATGTTCGCGCTGCGCTCCTGGCTCCGCACACCGCGACTCGCCCTGACCCTGCTGGCCTGTATCGCCGTTTCGATCGGTGGCACGGCGACTGTCTTTACCTTCGTTCACTCGATCCTCCTTCGCCCGCTGCCTTACCCGCATCCCGGGCGGCTGGTCACGGTCACGCCCACAAATCTCGGCGACACCGACCGCGCCTATCTCTCGTATCCCAACTTTGTCGATTTGCGCGCGGCTGCGACTTCCTTCGAGCTCCTGGAAGGCGCGACGGTTTCACGACTGGTCGTGCAAACCCGCGAGGGCTCGGAGCGGCTGCGCGGTGAGACGGTCACGCCGCGATTTTTCGAATTGCTCGGAGTGCGCCCGGAGCTGGGCCGCGCCTTTACGGCTGACGAATACGCAGGCACTTCCCAGCGCGCCATCATGTTGTCGAGCCGGATCTGGCGCATCCGCTTCGGCGCTGATCCCGGAGTATTGGGCCAGGCGATTTCGACCCGGGTGGGGCCCGCGGTTGTCGTGGGAATTCTGCCGGAGAGTTATCTCGGCCTGAGTGAGGATGACGGCGTCGACTATTGGCTGGCGGAAAAACAGAACAACCACCCGGACATGCTGACGGACCGGGCGACGATCACGACCCTCGTCGTCGGGCGGCTCAAGCCGGGTGTGACGCGCGCACAGGCACAGAGCGAAGTGACGTCGATTTTGCGCGGCCTCGCTGCGGCGCATCCCGCGGCGAATGCGAAACTCGGGGCAAAGCTTCTGCCGCTGGGCGAGCGCTGGCGTGAACCGTTGCGCGGCGGATTGCTTACGATGCTGGTCGGTTCCGGTTTTCTTCTTCTCATCGGCTGCGGCAACGTGGCGCTTCTTCTCCTGGCCCGCCTGGTCGATCGCGAACGCGAGCTCGCGCTCCGCCTCGCCCTGGGCGCCAGTCGCGGCGCGCTCGTGCGCATGATGCTTGGCGAAAGTCTCCTTCTGGCGACCGCGGGCGGCGTCCTGGGAGTGCTCCTCGCCTCATGGCTGGTCGATATTTTTGTGAAAATGGCGGGCGTCGTTTTGCCCTTTCAAATGCCGGTGGAGCTGACGGCTGCGCCGCTGGCCGTCTGCGCGCTCACGGTCATTGCCACTGGCCTGTTGTTTGGTGTCTTGCCGGCATTTGCCGCCTCGCGCGTTAACACGACCGCGGCCTTGCACGCCGGCGGGCGCGGACTCGTGGCCGGAACTCTTCGCGGACGCACCGGCCGTGCGCTCGTCATTGCCCAGACGGCCCTCGCGGTCGCGCTTCTCGCCGGCGCGGCGCTCTTCCTCCGCAGTTACGGCAAGCTGCGTCACACCGATTTCGGTTTCCGGACCGAATCGCTCCTTCGCTATCAGGTCTCGTTGCAGCGCGAAAACTACCGCACCCCGGATACGCTGGAAACGTTCCACCGTACTCTTGGCGCCGACTTCGGCGCGTTGCCCGGCGTCAAACGCTTTGGCTACATGTCGCCGACCGTGGCGCCCTATGACGGACTCGATAACATAGTCCGGCTCAAAGGCGGCGATCTGGGCACGGCCGATGGGACGCTGCCGGTCCAGGCGCGTTACACCACCAATGAAACGCTCGACATCCTCGGCATTCCGTTGCGGAGCGGCAGATGGTTTGGCTCGCAGGACACGCGCGGCAACCCGGCAGCGGGTCTCATCAGTGAAACGCTTGCCCGCCGCATCGCTCCCGCTGGATCGGCCCTGGGGCGCACGCTGATCTTGCGGGATAACACCGAAGTCGAAATCGTCGGCGTGCTTGCGGACGTGTTATGGCAAGGCCGCCGCGAAAGGCATCCGACTCACCTCGAAGTCATCCTCTCGCTGGACCAATTCCCGCAGCATTCCGTCGGCGTGCTTTTCGACACGAACGTCGATCCGAATTCACTCATCGAGCCGGTGCGGAAGACAGTGGTCGCACGCGATTCTTCGGCCGCGTTGCATTGGATCACGACGATGGAAGAGGCGCTCGACGCGCAAACCGTCAACGAGCGCTTCTGGACTGTCCTCGCGACTGCCTACGCGGGCACTGCATTCCTGCTCGCGGTCATTGGACTTTACGGCGTGCTCAGTCACAGCGTCGCCAGTCGCAGACAGGAAATGGGGGTGCGTCTCGCCGTCGGCGCTACGGCCGGAGCGCTCGCGCGCCTTGTCATAGGGCAGGGTTTGCGCCTGGTCTCGTGCGGGGTCGTGGCCGGGCTGGGCGTCGCCTTCGTCCTGGGCCGGCTCCTCGAAGCCCGTCTTTACGGCATCAGCGCACGCGATCCTCTCGCGCTGCTCGCCAGTGCTTTTCTCCTCCTCACCGTGGCGCTTTTGGCTTGCTGGCTCCCGGCCCGCCGCGCCGCCCGCACCGATCCCATGACCGCGCTCCGCGCTGAATAATCAAGCGACCAGCAATCGCATATCATATGACCCGAGACTTCACCTACGCCGTCCGCATGCTGGTGAAGACGCCTGGCTTCGCGATTATCGCCATCCTCGCCATCGCGCTTGGCATCGGTGCCAGCACGACCAGCTTCTCGATTGTGAACGCGGTCCTGCTGCGGCCGTTCCCGCTCATCCAGAACCAGGAGCGCCTCGTCTTTCTCACGCAGTTCTTCACCAAGACCGCCGAGAACGACAATGGGATGTCGTTCCCGGATTACCTCGAGATCAAGAAACAGGCGACGACGCTGGAAGGTTTCGGCGCCTGGCAAAACGCCACCTTCATCATCACGAACGGCGAGAAGCCCGAACGCTTCCTCGGCGCGAACCTGTCCGCCGAGACCTTCTCGTTTCTCCGCGTGCAGCCGATTCTCGGGCGGCAGTTTCGGCCCGAGGAAGATAATCTGAATGCGCCGCCAGTCGCGCTGCTGGGATACCAAATTTGGCAGAATCTGTTCGGAGGCGATCCGGCATTGGTCGGCCGGCAAGTTCCGATCAATGGCCGGCAGGTCACGATTATCGGCATCATGCCCAAAGGCTGGCGCTTCCCGGAGGAGTGCGACATCTGGATGCCGCTTCAGTTGAACGAGAAGGATAATCCGCGCGCCAATTACTTCCTCGCCGGGGTCGGCTTGCTGAAGAAAGGCGTCTCGATCGAGACAGCGCGCGCGGAGCTGGAAGCGATCGCCGGCCGCATCGCGGTCGAGCATCCAGCGACCAACGCGGGCGTCAGCTTTCGGATCAAAACTTTCCGGGATGAGATGGTGGAAAATGCGAAAGCGCTCACGCTTCTCATCATGGGCGCGGTCATTTTCGTTCACCTCATCGCCTGCGCGAACGTGGCCAATCTGCTTCTCGCGCGTGCGGCTACGCGCACCAAGGAAGTCGCGATTCGGTGTGCGCTGGGCGCGGGCCGCGGCCAGATCGTTCGCGGACTGTTGATCGAAAGCATGGTCCTGGGATTCGCCGGCAGCGTCCTCGGATTGCTCTTCGCGGTCTGGGGCATCGATCTCATGGTCAGCGCGGTTCCCGTCGAGATGCCGTTCTGGGTTACCTTCGACCTTGATTGGCGTGTCTTCGCGTTCGCACTTGGGACAGGGTTGCTTTCAAGCGTCGCCTTCGGTTTAGCACCGGCATTGCAAGCTTCGAAGCCGCAACTGGTCGACTCGTTGAAAGAAGGCGGGCGCTCCGGCGCGGGAGGAGCTAAAGGCCAGCGCGTGCGCCACGGCCTTGTCATCGCGGAAGTCGCGCTTGCCTTGACGCTGCTCATTGGCGCGGGGTTGATGGTGCGCAGTTTCATGGCAATCCAAAAATCCGATCTCGGGATCGACCCGAAGAATACGCTCACCTTCCGCGTCGGGCTGCCGCCCGTGCAGTATCCGGACAAACAGGTCGCGGGCCGGTTCTTCGAACAACTCATTCCAAAGCTCGCGGCGATTCCCGGTGTGGAAGCGGCCGGCGCTACGACATCGTTGCCCGCCTCCGGCAACATTGGGACGGACGTGGTTGTCCTGAAAGGCGATGAAGAGCCAAAGCAGCTCCAGGATTCACGACAAGCCAGGACCGCAACGATCACACCCGGATACTTGCAGGCCGCGCGCATCGCCTTGCTGCGCGGACGCGATTTCACTTTGGCGGATAATAAAGAGGCGCCGCGCGTCGCCTTGATCGACGAACGGGCCGCGCGGATTTGGTATCCGAATCAGGATCCGCTCGGCCAGCAACTGCGTGGCTATCAACGCACGGGTGAAGCGGCTGAGTGGGCCACCATTATCGGCGTGGTCCGCCACGTCATCTACGATCAACGCGATAAGAAGAGGATCCTGCCCATGGTTTACACCTCGGCTTATCAGAAGCCCGAATCCTTTATGTCGGTCACGATGCGGACGTCGAGCGATCCGAAGTCGTTCGTGAATGTCGCGCGGGCGACCGTTCTCACCGTCAACAAAGACATTCCGATCTATCGGGTCTTTACGATGGCGGAAGTCGTCGCCGAGTCGTTCTGGGAGAAGAAATTCTTCGGCAACCTGTTCGCGATCTTCGCCGCGCTCGCGCTCTTTCTTGCCGCCCTCGGTTTGTATGGCGTGATGGCCTATTCGGTGCGGCAGCGCACGCAGGAGATTGGCGTTCGCATGGCCTTGGGCGCTCAGGCCCGCGATGTCCTGCGCCTGGTCACCGGTCATGGCTTGCGGCTGATCGCGCTCGGTCTTCTGATCGGTTTCGTCGGCTCCTATTTCCTGACCAAGTTGATGGCGAGCAGCCTTGAGATTTCGGCGCATGATCCGGTGAGCTTTGCCGTCGTCGGCGTGTTGTTGTTTAGCGTTGGTCTCATCGCCTGCTACATCCCGGCGCGATGGGCCACGCGTTTGAATCCGCTCGAGGCGCTACGCCATGAGTAAGCCAGAACCTACCCTATGATAAACGAATTCCGCTTCGCTCTTCGCAGCCTGCTCAAGACCCCCGGCTTCACGATCGTCGCCGTGATCACCGTCGCCCTCGCGATCGCCGCGAACACCGCGGTTTTCAGCCTCGTCAATGCGCTCTTGATTCGCCCGTTGCCGTTCCAGGCCCCGCAGAATCTCGTTCTCCTTTTCGAAAAATTTACCGCGCAAGGTCTCGACCAGATTCCCGTCTCCGCGCCGGAATATCTTGATTGGGAAAAACAGACGCGCAGCTACGAACGCATCGCCGCCTTCGATTTCGCAAATTTCAACCTGACCGGCGGCGATATGCCGGAGCGGATCCAGGGCGCCGCCGTCACGCCGGGTTTGTTTCCGCTCCTGGGCGTCCAGCCAATCAAAGGCCGCGTCTTCAATGAAAGCGAATTCGGCGAGGGCAATGACGGCGTGGTCGTGATCAGCGAGCGTCTCTGGCGGCGGCGGTTCAATTCCGATTCGCAGCTCGTCGGCACGCAGCTCTCCATCAATGGCCGCAGCTTCGGCGTTGTCGGAATCATGCCCGCGAATTTCGAATTCCCGCTGCCCCTTTTCGGCGTGCAAGGCGGAACGTTCGCCGAGCGGGCCGATATCTGGAAGCCGATCGCCTTCACCAAACAGGAGCTGGAATCGCGCGGCTCTCGCAGTTACGGCGTCATTGGCCGCTTGAAACCCGGCGTCACGGTGGCCCAGGCGCAAGCGGAGGCGGACACCATCGTCGCCAACTGGCACCCGCTCTTTCCGGATAACTACGAGCCCGCCACGAAGTTCGGCGCCACCATTTATCCTTTGCACAATCTGGTCATCGGCGGAATGCGGCCGGCCCTGATGATTCTGCTGGGCGCGGTGGCCGTGGTGCTTTTGATCGCCTGCGCCAATCTCACCACCATGTTGCTCGCGCGCGCCGGGGCGCGGGAACGCGAGTTCGCCATTCGGCTCGCCCTGGGCGCCGGCCGCACGCAGCTCGTCCGGCAGATGCTTTCGGAAAGCATTTTGCTCGCGCTCGTCGGCGGTTCCGCGGGCGTGGTGCTCGCGGTCTGGGGCCTCGATCTGTTGAGATCGATCGGCGCGCAAACCGTTCCGCGCCTCGCCGAAGTGAATCTCGATCTCCGTGTTCTGCTCGTTACCCTTGGCACCGCGGTCGTCACGGGGATTGTCATTGGCCTCATTCCCGCGCTCGCGAGCGGCAAGCCGGAATTGACCGAGGCCTTGAAGGAAGGCGGGCGCGGTTCCACCAGCGGCCTTCGGCGGAATCGGCTTCGCAACGCGCTGGTCGTGGCAGAAGTGGCGCTCGCCCTCGTGCTCCTGGTGGGCGCGAGCTTGTTGCTGAAGAGTTTCGTCCGGCTGCAAAACGTCCATCCCGGTTTCGAGCCGAAGAACATTCTCACGATGGAAGTCGCCCTGCCGCTGCTGAAGTATCCGCGCGGCAAACCGGTCGCCGATTTCTTCGCGGAGGCCACCCGCCGGGTGAAAGCGCTGCCGGGCGTCGAAGCGGCCGCGTTCACCACGATCCTGCCGCTGAGCGGGACCAACAGCGACAGCTCTTTCGCCATCGAAGGCCGCGATCCAATAGCGGAGAAGGTTTATCCGGACGAAGAGATCCGGGGCATCACGCCCGAATATTTCTCAGTCCTCAAGGTGCCGCTCCTGCAAGGCCGCTTTTTTAACGATGGCGACCAGTTCGAAGGCCCGGGCGTTATCATCGCGAACAACGCCTTCGCGAAAAAATGGTTTCCGAACCAGGAAGCGGCCGGCAAACGCATCACCTTCAGCGACCCGCGCAAGCCGGACGTGAAATGGCTCACCATCGTCGGGGTCGTCGGCGATATGCGGCATCGCGGCCTCGATCTCGATCCGAAGCCCGAGTATTACCTCGCGCACAATCAGACTCCCTATCGTGGCATGATCCTGACCGTGCGGAGCGCCCAGGACCCGCGCTCGCTTACCTCTGCGATTCGCCGTGAGATCAGCGGGCTCGATCCCGATCTTCCCGCCGCGAATGTGCGGACGCTCGACCAGGTCACCGCCGACTCGATCGCGCCGCGACGGCTTTCGGTTGTCCTGATTGGTGTCTTTGCGGCAGTCGCGCTCGTGCTCGCGTCAGTCGGGATTTATGGCGTGATGTCGTTCCTGGTCGTGCAGCGCACGCATGAGATCGGCGTGCGGATGGCGCTCGGCGCGCAACGCGCCGACGTCTTGCGTCTTGTGCTCGGACGGGCGGCGAAGCTTGTCTTCATCGGGACCGCCGTTGGTCTGCTTCTCGGCGTCTTCAGCAGCCAGGCCCTTCGCGCCCTCCTCTACAACGTGGGCGCGTTTGATTTGATGACTTTCGTCACCGTCACGGTCGCGCTGGCCGCAGTTTCACTGTTGGCCAGTTACATCCCTGCGCGACGGGCGACGCAAGCCGACCCAATGATTGCGCTAGGGCACGGAGCATAAGATGACGAGGTGCGATTCATTTGCTCGGAGGGACGTGCTTCCGCGCGTCCGACTCTTTGTTTCGGCAGGGAGATTAGTGGGACGTGCGGAAGCACGTCCCTCCGACACAACTCAAAGGTGAACGCACTCGTGCAAGATCTTCGTTACGCGATCCGGATGCTGACCAAGTCGCCAGCATTCAGCCTCATTGCCATTCTCACGCTTGGCCTCGCCATCGGCGCGAACAGCGCCATCTTCAGCGTGGTCAACGCGGTGCTGTTGCGGCCGCTGCCCTATCCGCAATCCGAGCAGCTCGTGCGCGTGTTCGGTTCCCAACCGCAGCTCGCGCGCGCCCCGAATTCGCCCGCCAATTTTCTCGAGTGGAAGGCGGAGAACCAGGTTTTCGAACGGATTGCAACCTATGTCGGCCAGGGTTTCAATCTCACCGGCACCGACCGGCCCGAGCGTGTGATCGGCGCGCGCATTTCGGCCGATCTGCTTCAACTGCTCGGCGTGCAGCCGGCGCTCGGTCGCAACTTCACCGCGGACGAGGACCGCGACGGCGCGGATCGAGTCGTGATCCTGAGCCATGAATTCTGGCAGCGCCGTTTCGGCGGCGACGTAAATGCGATTCGCCAGACGATCACGTTGAACGATCGGCCCTACACCGTCGTCGGGGTGATGCCGCGCGGTTTCGCTTTTCCCACCGCGCGCACCCAGATCTGGACGCCGGTCGCGTTCACCCCGGCGGAAGCCGCGACGCGCGACACCAATTACATCGACGTCTTCGCGCGGTTGAAGCCGGGAATCTCCCTCGAGCAGGCCCAGGCGAACATGAACGCCGTCACCCGGCATCAGGCCGAACGTTATCCGCAAACGAACACCGGCATAGGCGCGGAAGTCGTCTCGCTCCAGGAATTCACGGTGGGCGATGTCCGGCCGATGCTCATCGTTCTCTTCGGCGCGGTCGCGTTCGTTTTGCTGATCGCGTGCGCCAATGTCGCGAATCTGCTTCTGGCGAGAGCCGCGGCGCGACACCGCGAAATGGCCATTCGCGGCGCGCTCGGCGCCAGCCGTTCCCGCGTGGTGAGATTGCTGCTGACCGAGAGCGTGCTCCTGGCTGTCGTCGGCGCAGCGGTCGGTTTGCTGCTGGCTATTTGGAGCCTCGACTTATTGGTTTCGTTGAAGCCGGCGAACCTGCCACGGCTCTCGGAGATCGGCGTCAACCGCACCGTTTTCCTCTTCACGCTCGGGATTTCACTCCTGACCGGCCTGCTCTTCGGCGTGGCGCCAGCCCTCCAAGCTTCGAAGACGGATTTGAACGAGGGTCTGAAAGAAAGCGGGCGCGGCGGGACGGATTCGCCGCGCCGCAATCGACTGCGCTCGCTGCTCGTGATCTCGGAGGTTGCGCTATCGCTGGTGCTTCTCATTGGCGCCGGGCTGATGATCCGGAGCTTCGCGCGCTTGCTCGCGGTCGATCCCGGTTTCAAGCCCGATCATGTCCTGACGGCGTTCGTTTCCCTTCCCGTCTCGAAATATCCCAGGCACCAGGAACAGACCGCTTTCTTCGATCGGCTGGTCGAACGGCTGCAAAATATGCCGGGCGTCAGCTCCGCCGGCGTCGTCACGGACATTCCGCTGTTCGGCGGCAGCTCGACCGGCTTCGACGTCGATGGACGGCCCGCAGCGTTACCTGGTCAGCGCCCCATGACCGATTACCGAATCGTCAGCCCAGACTATTTCACCGCGATGGGCATAAAGCTCGTGAAAGGCCGCGGATTTTCGCGGCACGATACCGGGGACGCGTCCGGAGTTGTCATTATTAATGAGACCCTGGCGGCTCGTTTCTTTGCCGGCGAAGAACCGATTGGAAAACGCCTGGACCTGAGCGGCAGTCCCAAAGACTTGCGGGAGATCGTCGGCGTCGTCGGTGATCTCCGTAATTACGGAGTGGATGCCGACATTAAGCCGGAGGTTTACGTCCCGCTTCTCCAGAGCGCGCCCAGCTATCTCTCCAGCGTGGTCTCCGCCCTGACTGTCATCGTGCGTTCGACAAGCGATCCGTCATCCCTTGCTCCCGCGCTGCGCGAACAAGTCCAGGCGCTCGATAAAGATCAGCCCGTTTCCGAGATCCGGACGATGGAATGGTATCTGGCCGATTCGATGGCGCAGCGCCGGTTCAACATGCTATTGCTCGGCGCGTTCGCCGGGCTCGCGCTCGTCCTGGCCGCGGTCGGTATTTACGGCGTGATCGCCTATACCGTCACCCAGCGCACGCACGAAATGGGAATACGAATCGCGCTCGGCGCGAGAGGCGTGGACATTCTCAAACTCATCTTTGCGAATGCGATGCTCACCACGCTCGCGGGTATTGTCCTCGGCTTGAGCGCTGCCCTCGCGTTGACCCGCCTCCTGCAAAGTCTGCTTTACCAGGTCACCGCCACCGACCCCTTCGTTTTCGGGACCATTCCGCTCTTGCTGCTCCTGGTGGCGATGCTCGCCACCTACATCCCGGCTCGGCGCGCCATGAAGGTCGATCCGATCACCGCGCTCAGAGAACCATGAGCGCTCCGACTTTCCTTTTCCGAAGGAACGTGCTTTCCCCAGCGTTCGCTGCGCTCGTGCTGCTTGGTTGCGTGACCCCGGCCCATTCCCAGGAAACGCGAACCCTGACTGCTCGATGGATCCTTGATGTCGAACGCGGCGAGGTCATCGAGAACGGCATCATCATTGTGAAGGGCGACCGGGTTGCCGCGCTCGGCCGCAAAGGGGAGATCGCGCCGGAGGGCCAGCAGATCAATCTCGGCGACGCCACCCTCCTGCCTGGTCTGATCGATGCCCACGTGCATCTGACCCTCGGCGGCACCGGTGAAGCGAATGCGCGGGCCACGCTGCGGGCCGGGTTTACCACAGTCCAGGATCTCGGGGCGGTCGATTACGAGAACATCAAAATCCGAAACTTCATTCGCGATGGAAAATTCCCCGGTCCGCGGGTCGTCGCCTCGGGACCGTGGCTCGGCGTGAGCAAGGGCACTTGCGACTTCCAAGGCATCGGCGTCAAAGGCGCGGACGCGTTTCGCGCGCGTGTGCAAAAAGACGTGGATGAAGGCGCGGACTTGATCAAGGTCTGCGCTTCAGGCTGGCTCGCGGAAGCGGCCGAGCGGCCCGACGCCTGCAAGATCTCGGAGGAGGAACTGCGGGCCGCGATCGACAAGGCGCATCTCCTCAAACGGCGCGTCGCAGTACACGCGATCAGCGAACGCGCCATTGCGGCAGCGGTCACGCACGGGGCCGACTTGATTGTGCACGGCGGGTTCACTTCAAAGCCAACGGTGGCGGCGATGGCGCAACGCCGCGTCTTCCAGGTCCCAACTCTGTTCTCGCTCAAAAAAAGCGTGACACCCGAATTGTATGAAAAGTTGCGTGCGCATCTGACCGCGGCGGTTCGTGACGGCCTCCCAATTGCTTTCGGCACGGACGCCGGCGTCATCCGCCACGGGCAGAACGCGAAGGAGTTCATCGAGCTTGCCGCGTTGGGATTGAAGCCGCTGGAGGCGATTCGGACCGCGACCCTGAAAGCCGCGAAGGCCGTCGGCATGGCGGATCAGATCGGAGTGCTCAAGGGTGGGGCGCTGGCCGACATCATCGCCGTAAACGGCAACCCTTTAGACGACCTGAGTGCATTACAAAAAGTGACCTTTGTTATGAAAGCCGGCCAACCCATCAACCGCGACACCCTATGAACACACTCCTTCAAGACATTCGCTTCGGATTCCGGATGCTTCTTAAACACAAAGCCTTCACGGCCATTGCTGTGATCGCCCTGGGCCTGGGGATCGGCGCCAATACCGCCATCTTCAGCCTGGTGAACGGCGTCCTTCTGCGGCCGCTCTCGTTCCCGGACGCGGAACGCATCATCTACTTCGAAGGCAGAAATCCTTCGTCCGGCATTACCGACAGCAATATCTCGTTCCTGGACTTTACTGATTGGTCGCAGCAAACCGATTTGTTCAAGGCCACCGCCGCGTTCTGGACTGGGAACGCGAACCTTGGCGCCGATGGGGCCGAACCGGAGCGCGTTCCGCGCGCCGGCGTGACGAGCGGGTTCTTCCCTGTGCTCGGTGTCCAGCCTGTTCTCGGGCGAACCTTCGTTCCGGAAGACGACAAACCGGAGACGACAAGCGTCGCGATCATCAGCCACGGATTGTGGAAGCGCCGCTTCGGATCCGACCCCGCGATTGTCGGGAAACAGGCCCAGATCAGCTCTCGACCCATCACCGTCATCGGTGTGATGCCGTCAGGCTTTGAATTCCCGGAACAGACTCAGGTTTGGGTGCCGAGCGCGGTCAATCTTTCAGACGAACCGCGCGATAACCGCGCGTGGTCCGCGATCGCCCGTCTGAATCCCGATGTCGATCTGATGCAGGCGCAAACGCGCATTAGCGCCATCAACGCGCAGCTGGCCAAGCAGTTTCACGAAACGAACAAAGGCTGGGACGTGTTTCTTTCGACTCTCCACGAACGGGTCGTGCGCGAAGTGAAACCGTCGCTTCTCGCCCTTCTCGGCGCCGTCGGGTTCGTGCTCCTTATTGCCTGCGCCAACGTGGCCAATCTGCTCCTCGCGCGGAGTGCCGCGCGGCAAAAGGAAATTGCGATCCGGGCCGCGATGGGCGCGAGCCAAGGCCGCGTCTTGCGGCAGATGTTGACGGAGAGCATTCTGCTTTCCGCGATCGGCGGAATTGCGGGACTCCTCCTCAGTGTCTGGTTGACCGATGTGCTGATGTCGATCGTGCCGGAGGGGGCCCCGCGGCTCGACCAGGTCGGGATCGATTATCGTGTCCTGACGTTCGCTCTCGGCGTCTCCGCGCTCACCGGGATTCTTTTCGGCCTGGTCCCGGCGCTCCATGCTTCGAAGCTCGACGTCACCAGCGCGTTGAAAGAAGGCGGACGCAGCGCCGAAGGGCATCGCCGGACGAGCGCGCGCAGCCTGTTGTTGATCGGCGAGGTTGCGTTGTCGCTCATGCTTCTCGTTGGGGCCGGATTGCTCATTAAGAGCTTCGTGCGGCTCCAGGAGGTCCGGCCGGGCTTCAATGCGCACAACGTCCTCATCGCCAACGTGGCGTTGCCAGGTGCGAAATACAAAGATCAACAGTTCGTGGAATTTTTCCGCCAGCTGAAAGATCGACTTGAAGCCGCCCCCGGGGTGCAGGCCGTGGGCGGCGCCATCAACCTTCCGCTTGGCGCAAGTGGCTATGGGATCGGGCGCGGTTTCGTCCCGGAAGGCCGGCCGCTCACCAGGGACGAGTTATTCGATGCGAGCTGTTCTCCGATTACGGGGGATTATTTTCGAGCGCTTCAAATTCCGCTCCTGGGCGGACGCTTCTTCCAGTTACGCGATAATGCCGAAGCGCCCAAAATCGTGATCATCAACGAATCCATGGCGAAACGTCACTTCGGTTCGCCCTCCGAGGCCATCGGCAAACGCCTCACCATCTGGCGCGACGAAAATTTCATGCGCGAAATCGTTGGGGTAGTCGGCGACACGAAGACGGGTTCTCTCACCGGAGAGAGCGGCGCGCAGGTGTACGTTCCGCACGCCCAGGACTCCCAGTGGAATTTCATGGGGATGGTGATTCGAACCGCCGGCGATCCGGCTGCCTTTGCCACGACCTTGCGACGCGAAGTGCAGGCGCTCGACAAGGACCAGCCGATCTACAACGTCCGCACCATGGATGACGTGGTGATGAACTCGATAGGGACGCGGCGCGTGTCGATGCAGCTCTTCACCGTTTTTGCCTGCGCGGCTTTGCTCCTCGCCGCGCTCGGCATTTACGGCGTGATGGCCTGCTCGGTCACTCAGCGCACCCAGGAAATCGGTTTGCGGATGGCCTTGGGCGCGCAAAAATCCGATGTGCTCGGGCTGGTCATCCGGCAGGGCATGGCTCTGACTGTGATCGGCGTCATCGTCGGCCTGGCCGGTGCCTTCGCCCTCACGCGGGTCATTGGAAATCTGCTTTACGGCGTGACCGCCACCGACCCCGCTACATTTGTGGCTATCCCCTTAGTTCTCCTGTTC
The DNA here is from genome assembly GCA_035556975.1 of Chthoniobacterales bacterium. GTDB lineage: Bacteria > Verrucomicrobiota > Verrucomicrobiia > Chthoniobacterales > UBA10450 > AV80. The sequence goes on along the minus strand of DATMEN010000013.1, from coordinate 34,609 downwards.
GTCGCCCTGCTCGCCTGTTATTTGCCGGCGCGGCGTGCAGCTCGACTTGATCCCACCCGTGCCCTGGCGCAGAGCTAACTCCTTATGTCAATGATTACCCTAAAACACCTGGAACGCTTCTACCCTCTCGCTAAGGGAAAGTTCTTTTACGTCCTGCGCGACATCAACCTGGAGGTAAACGAAGGCGATTTCGTCTCCATCATGGGGCCGTCCGGCGCGGGCAAGTCATCACTGCTCCACGTCATCGGAATGCACGATCACGCCTGGAGCGGTGAGTATTATTTCGACGACGATCCGATTCATTCCTTGAAACCGAAGGAGCGCTCGACGCTCCGGAACGAAAAGATCGGCTTCGTTTTCCAGAATTATCACCTGCTCGATGACCTTACCGTTTACGAGAACCTGGACATACCGCTTTCCTACCGGCACGTGAACAAAGCCGGGCGCGATTCGATTGTTTGCGACGCACTTGATCGCTTCCACATTGTCGGAAAGAAGGATCTCTACCCGCGCCAGCTTTCCGGCGGCCAGCAACAGCTGGTCAGCATCGCGCGCGCGATGATCGCGAACCCGAAGTTGATCCTGGCCGATGAGCCGACCGGCAATCTCCACTCCGATCAGGGCAAGGAGATCATGGAGATGTTCAAGACTTTGAATGCGGGCGGCACCACGATCATTCAGGTCACCCATTCCGATGTCAACGCGGCCTACGGCAACCGCATCATTCAGCTCCGCGATGGCTTTGTGGTATGAATTTTCGGTCATCCCGAGCGAAGTCGAGGGACCCCGGCGGGAGTCGCTCGACTCGCCACGGGATCCCTCGACTCCGCTTCGCTCCGCTCGGGATGACCAACCTCTAAAACAACCAATTCCTACCTATGATCACTGACCTCAAATACGCGCTCCGCATGCTGGTCAAAGCTCCGACTTTTACCATCATCGCGGTCCTTACTCTTGCGCTCGGCATCGGGGCCAACAGCGCCATCTTTAGTGTCGTCGATACCCTCTTGCTCCGGCCTTTGCCCTTCAAAGATCCGGATCGGATCGTCATGACCTGGGCCCGCTACCTGGATGACGGCGGTGACTATCGCAATGGCGTGCATTCTTTCCCCGATTACACCGACCTGCGCGACCAGAGCCAAAGCTTCTCGGCCATGGCTGCGTTTACGCGGACGGCCGGGACTTTGGCCCAAGGCGAGGATGCGCAATTACTCGAGGGTATCGCCGTCACGCCCGAGATTTTTGATGTCCTCGGCGTCCCGCCTCTGCTGGGCCGCGGCTATACCCAGGAGGAGGCGAAAGATCAGGGAGCGCGCGTCGTTCTCCTGACCTACCCCCTTTGGCAGCGAGCCTTCGCGGGCGATCCCAAGATTTTGGGACAGCAAATTTCCGTTTCGGGACGGAGCTGGACCGTCATCGGCGTTATGCCGCGGGGGTGGAAGTTCCCGGTGGCGGACGAGAAGATCGATTACGTCGTGCCGTTGCAGTATCTCGTGCCGACGGCGCTGAACAATCGCGGCTCGCACTTTCTCAGTGTGGTCGGCCGTCTGAAACCGGGGGTGCAAATGCGCCAGGCGGAAGCGGAGCTGAGCGCCATCGCCGGGCGGCTCTCGAAGCAATATCCCGACACGAACATGAATTTTACCGGGATGGCCGTGGTGACGCTTCACTCCGATGTGGTCGGCAATGTGCGGCCGGCGTTGCTTATTCTCCTCGGCGCGGTCGCGCTCGTTCTGCTGATCGCCTGCGCGAATGTGGCGAATCTTCTGCTCGCGCGAGCCGCCTCGCGCAGCCGCGAGATCGCGATCCGCACGGCGCTCGGCGCCAGCCGCATTCGCATCGTGCGGCAGTTACTTTGCGAAAGCCTGCTGCTCGCGTTGATGGGCGGGGCGGCCGGCCTGTTGCTGGCCTCGTGGGGCGTCGATCTTCTCGGCGCGGCGGGCCAGCAGGGGCTTCCTCATCTCGGCAAGATCAGGGTTAATTTCTTCGTCGGCGCGTTCACTTTCGCCCTGGCGATCGGCAGCACGATTCTCTTCGGGCTCATCCCAGCGCTGCAAGTTTCGCGGCCCAGCGTCAATGACGCTCTTCAGCAGGGGGCGAAAGGATCCACCGGCGGATTGCACACCAATCGGCTGCGCGCGTTCCTCGTCATCTCCCAGGTTTCGCTTTCGCTCCTCTTGCTCTCGGGCGCCGGCCTGTTGATCAAGAGCTTCTTTAATCTGCGCGCCACCGATCCGGGTTTCGATCCGCTCCGGCTCATGACCCTGTCGCTGACTTTGCCGCGAGTGCGTTATCCCGAGCTGGACCAGCAAATCCGGGCGCATGACGCGATCATGGAAAAAATCTCCGCCATCCCCGGGGTGGAATCCGCCGGCGGCGTCAACCCGCTGCCGCTGGGGAGCAATCAGAGCAGCCTGGCCTTCATGGTCAGCGGGGCGGCGCCACTCCCGCGCGGTAATCATCCCGCCGCGGGCTACCTCATCGTCAAACCCGATTATTTCCAGGCGATGAAAATTCCCGTTTTGCAAGGGCGCGCCTTCAACCGCGCGGACACGAAAGACTCACCGTTGGTGGTGATGATCAATGAAGCGTTCGTTCGCAAACATTTCCCGGATCGGAATCCGATCGGCCAGCAAGTCATGATCGATCGTCCTGAGAACAAGGCGCCTCCCTGTGAAGTAGTCGGTGTCGTGGGCAACTCGCGCCACGATTCGCTCGCCGCCGAACCCGGCCCGGAAATGTATGTGCCGTTATCGCAGGATCCCACGCGCAGCCTGGACGTAGTCATGCGCGTCGCGTCCACGAACCTGATGGGACTCCACGCCGACGTGAAACGCGCCGTCCATGAGGTCGACAAGGATTTGTTCGTGCCGCAGCTCGAGCCGATGACGAACTTCCTGGACACGCATCTGGCCCGGCCGCGTTTCAACATGCTCCTGCTCGCGGTCTTTGCCGGAGTGGCCATGATCCTGGCGGCCATCGGCATTTACGGAGTGATCGCCTACAGCGTCGCCCAGCGGACGCGAGAAATTGGGATCCGCATGGCGCTGGGCGCGCAGAAAATCCAGATGCTCCGCATGGTGCTGCGACAAAGCCTGACGCTCGTGGTCATCGGAATTGTGCTGGGATTTCTCGTCGCGCTCGCCGCCACGCGCGTGATGGCGACATTGCTTTATGGCGTCGGGGCCAACGATCTTTCGACTTATGCGATCGTGATTTTTCTCCTGGGCGCCGCCGCGTTGCTCGCGAGTTACATCCCGGCGCGACGCGCCATGAAGGTCGATCCCATGGTGGCGCTTCGTTATGAATGATCATCCACCAACCCCTCGTCATCCCGAGCGAAGCGAAGCGAAGTCGAGGGACCCCGTAGAGCGTCGCTCGACCTGCAACGGGGTTCCTCGACTGCCGCTCGGAATGACGAGAAAAATATGATTACCGACTTCAAATACGCCCTCCGGATGCTGCTCAAGGCGCCCGGCTTCACCTTTATCGCTGTCCTCACCCTCGCCCTCGGGATCGGCGCGAACAGCGCCATCTTCAGCGTCGTCGACACCGTCCTTTTGCGGCCGTTGCCATTCCCAAATCCCGTTCAACTCGTCGTGATCTGGGGGAATTCGGTGAGCGAGCCAAACGGACGATACACCGACTCGTTCCCGGATTATTTCGACTACCGCGACCAAAGTCAGAGCTTCACCGCGATGGCCGCTTATACCGGCGCCGGCACCGTGTTAACCGGAGCGGGCGAAGCTCAGGAGCTCGATGGCATCGCCGTGGCTGGCGATATCTTCAGCGTTCTTGGCGTGGGCCCAATGCTGGGCCGAGGTTTCACGCCCGAGGAATTGAAAATCGGCGGACCGAACGTGGTCGTGTTTAGCCACGGATTGTGGAAGCGGGCGTTTGGCAGCGACCCCAGGATTGTCGGGCAGCAGGTCAATCTGGCGGGAAGAAGTTTCACCGTCGTGGGGATCATGCCGCCGGAGTGGCGGTTTCCGGTCCAAGCGGAGCCGAGTGATTACATCATGCCGCTCGAGCCGCTCGTGGCGACCGAAGTGCCGCGGCGCGAATCGCATTTTCTGAGATTGATCGCGCGGCTGAAGCCAGGCGTGAGCGCAAAACAGGCGGAGGCGGACCTGAAGCCGATCGCGGCCCGTTTGTCCCGGCAATTTCCTGAGACGAATAACGAACGCGGCGCGGTTGTCATTCCGTTGCTCGAGGACGTGGTCGGCAACGTGCGGCCGGCGCTCTTGATCTTGTTAGGCGCGGTGGCCCTGGTGCTCCTGATTGCCTGCGCGAACGTGGCGAACCTCCTTCTCGCGCGGGCCGCGGCGCGCAGCCGCGAGATCGGCATTCGCACCGCGCTGGGGGCGAGCCGGACGCTCATCGTGCGCCAGCTTCTCGCGGAGAGCTTTTTGCTCGCGCTCCTTGGCGGCGTCGGCGGCCTGCTCCTGGCCTGGTGGGGCGTCGATCTGCTCGGTGCGCTCGGTCCAAGCGACGTTCCCCGCATCGCGGATATTCGCGTCAATACCAGCGTCTGCCTGTTCACCTTTGGCCTGGCCATCGTGAGCACGCTCGCTTTCGGCCTGGTGCCGGCGTTGCAGGTCTCGCGTCCCAATGTAAGCGACTCGCTTCAGCAGGGATCGAAAGGCTCGACCGGCGGAATCCACGGCAGCCGGGTCCGCGCTTTCCTCGTCGTCTCGCAGGTTTCGCTTTCGCTGCTGCTCCTCGCCGGCGCGGGTTTGCTCATTAAGAGTTTCTTCAATTTGCGCGCCACCAGTCCCGGCTTCGATCCCTCGCGCCTGATGGTGTTCGATCATGTCGTCCCGCGGGTGAAATATCCTGAGCCGGATCAACAGCGCCGTTTCTACGATCAGCTCATGCCGAAGCTCGCGGCCATTCCGGGAGTGGAAGCGGTGGGCGGTGCGAATCCGCTCCCCTTCAGCGGCAACGACAGCGGATCCAGTTTCTTCATTGCCGGCCAGCCACCGATCGCGCCCGGCAATCGTCCTGATGCTTCGCACCTCTCGGTCGTGCCAGGCTATTTCAAGGCCATGCGCATTCCGCTGCGGAGTGGCCGTGATTTTGACCAGCGCGACACGGACAAATCGCCTTTCGTCGCGATCGTGAACGAAACGTTCGCGCGTCGTTTTTTGCCGAACGTGAACCCGATCGGCCAGGTGGTCGTTCTGGATCGCGGCAATCTGGGCGAATTGCCGATGGAGGTTGTCGGTGTGGTCGGCGACACGAAACATGAAGAGCTGTCGGAAGTGCCGCGGCCGGAATTTTACCAGCCATTCCAGCAATACCCGAATCGCCGGGTCTGGATCACGTTGCGCCTGGCGAGCGTGAATTTGTCCGGAGTCGATATCGCCGTGCGTCGCGCGGTCCAAAGCATCGATTCCGACATGTTCGTGCGGCAGCTCGAGCCGATGACGTCCCTGGTCGCGCAGCGCCTCGCTCAACCAAAGTTTAACATGATGCTGCTCGGCATTTTCGCCGGCGTTGCGATGGTCCTGGCGGCGGTCGGGATCTATGGCGTGATCGCCTACAGCGTGACGCAACGGACTCGAGAAATCGGAATCCGCATGGCGCTCGGCGCGCAGCGCACCCAGATGCTCGGGATGGTGCTGCGACAGAGCCTGACGGTGGTGGCGATTGGCCTTGTCCTTGGACTGCTTGCTGCGTTCGCCGCGACGCGTCTGCTGGCGAGCCTGCTTTACGGCGTCGGAGCCAATGACGTTCTGACTTACGCGGCGGTCGTGCTGTTGCTGAGTGGAGCGGCGCTGTTCGCGAGCTACATTCCAGCGCGAAGGGCCATGAAGGTCGATCCGATGGTGGCGCTGCGCTATGAGTGAAAGATCTATCAACCCTTCGTCATCCCGAGCGCAGCGAAGCGAAGTCGAGGGACCCCGTGGAACGTCGCTCGACTTGTAGCGGGCTTCCTCGACTACGCTCGGAATGACGCAAAATATGTGTGGTATGAATAGCGCCGCGGCCGGGCTCGCCCTTCTCCTTCTCCTCCTGCCCTTGGGGCGGAGCGAAGCCGCCACCAAAGTCCTGGAGGAGATCGTCGAACAAAAGCATGCGGTCGATCGCGATGCGACCCTGAGCATTCGCAACACCGACGGGTCCGTCCGTGTTTATGGGGGCAATGTCCCTGAGATCACCATCCGGGCGGTCAAGCGGGCTTATACGGCGGAGCGGCTGAGGAGCATCGTCGTGGAGGTGAAGGCGGCCCGCGCCAACGTCACGATCGACACCATCTTTCCTCCCGGGAAAAACGCCTGGAGCGATCGCTCGGGGAGAGTCGAATATTTCATCATCGTCCCTGAGACGATCAAGATAACGAAACTGAATCTGGTGAACGGTGAGGTCATGGTGAAAGACTTGCGCGGCGGAAGCGCGACCGCGCATCTGGTTAACGGCTGGCTGGGCGGGGTGAATTGTTTCGGCGACCTGAATCTCAGCCTCGTGAACGGGCGTTTGGACCTCGCCTACGATTGGTGGGAAAACCACAAGTTCTCCGCCAAAGCGTCGAGCGTGAACGCTGCTCTTCGGGCGATTCTCCCCAGGCACGGGGCCGTGGCCCTTGGCGCCAGCACCGGGACGGGCTGGATTGTCGACGCTTTTGGGCTGAACCCGCGCGGTGTGGGCGCCCCCTTACGCGTGCTCGAGACGGCGACGGGGCCGCGGCCGGAAAGCTCGATCGAGATGAAAACAACCGGTGGAAACATCAGGATAGAAAAGAGCTATTGATCCGCCCGCCCGCCCGCTGAGCCCCGTCATTTGTTTCCCTTGTTGAGTTCTTCCAGCGCGCGGCGGTCCTGCTCCGCTTTGACGTGAAGACCGAGACGGCGATAGCATTCCTCCCGTTTTTGAAGGGCCACCGCGGTTTGAGTTGTCTCGAGCGCCTGACTGAGCGACTCGATCGCCGACAACGTTTCGCCCCGGGCCATCTCCAATTCGCCCCGATATTGCCACGCCGTGGCGAAAGTTGGATCCAAAGCGGTCGCGTGCTTGATTTGTTGCAACGCCTCGTCCGCGCGGCCCAATTTCATGAGCGCGTAACTGCACTCGGCGGACGCGCCGGCCGATTTCGGATCGAGCCGCGCGGCCCTCTCCGCATCCTGCAACGCCAGCGCCGGCTGATTGATTTCGTTGAGCTGCCAGGCGCGCGTGACGTGAAGCTCCGCGTTACTTCGTTCGACCGAAATCTCCGAATCGAGCCGGCCCATCGTTTCGAGAAACTCCGGAGTCAGCGCTTCGAGCCGGATGGATTTTTGCACCGCCAGCATTTCGCATTCGTCCGCTCGACCGAGCTCGATCAGGGCCATGGCTTGAAACAGTTTCGGCCGCACCGCCCAGGGTCCGATTTTCGCGGCTTCGGTGCTGTCTTCGAGCGCCATCTCGTAGTCCTGGCTGCGCAAGAACATCAGGGCCCGGTCCGCGAGCAAGCCCGGGTCATTCGGCGAAACAGCCAGGCCGGCGGCCAGCTCCCGAATTTCGGGCAGAAATTTTCCCATCTGTTCGAGAAGTTTCCCGCCGCGCAATACTTCGGGATCATTGGGGGCCAGCTCCCGGGCTCGCTCCAGATCTTCGAAGGCGTTCTGCCAGCGATGCAGACGCCGCCGGCAAAGCGCGCGGTTGATCCGCGCGGTCGCATTGTCCTGCGCCTCGATAAGCGCGGTCCAGGCGCTGTTTTCCTCCGCCCAATGTTGTTGCTTCTTCTCGAGGCGGGCCAGCTTTTCCAGGACGCGGGTGTTTTTGGGATCGGCCCGCAGCAGTTTCGTCCACGCTTCCACGGCCAGCGCCGGTTCCTTCACCTCGACGGCATGATCGCCGGTGTATTCGTCAAGTTTCGGCGAAGGGTTTTTTACCGCGCGGCCCCATTCCTCCAGGGTCTGTTTGACGCCCGTGAGATCGCGCAGGCCAAACTGGGCCTGGATCAAACGATCCCAATTTCCTTCATCCTCCGGCTCGAGCTTTAGAAGGCGGCGGGCCAGTTCGGCGGCTTTTTCGTAGGACTTTTGGTGCAGGGCGTCGCGCACCTGGGTCCGGAGCGCTTTTTCTTCCCTGGAGGCTGCGCGTTCGCACGCGCTCAGGGGGAGGAGGGTGGCGGCGCAAAGTACGAGGGAGACAAGGCGTTGTTTGTTTTTGTCGGGAAAAATCATTGTCTCAGGCGGTCTCCGTCACGCAAGATAAGCGCTCTCCGTCTCTCGGCTGTAAGCCAAAGTCAAAAATCCAGGATCCCAAAATCATCATGCCTTCGTTCGATATCGTCTCGGAAGTGGACGCGCAGGAAGTTGACAACGCGCTCAATCAAGCGCGCAAGGAACTGGCGACTCGCTTCGATTTCAAGGGGAGCGTTGCGGAAATCGTGGCCGAAAAAGAGAAGATCACGCTCACGGCCGAAGATGCCTCCCGCCTGAAGGGCCTGCGCGAAATCGTTATCGGCAAGTTAGGCAAACGGGGGGTGGACCTGCGGAATATCGAGCAAGTCGATCCCGCGATTTCCCCGCTGGGCCATGCCCGGCAGGAATTGAAAATCCAGCAGGGCCTCGAAGGCGACAAGGCGAAGGAAATCATTCTCGCCATCAAGGGGCAGGGCTTCAAGGTCCAGAGCCAGCTCCAGGAGCGCCAGATTCGTGTCACCGGAAAGAAACGGGATGACTTGCAAGCTGTGATCGCCTTCGTCCGGAGCCGCGATTTCGGCGTGGCCACGAACTTCAAGAATTTCCGCGACTGACGCTGGGAGAACCTTCAATTACGCATGCGTGCTGCACGGGTTGTCATCCCGAGCCGCGCAGACGGCGAGGGACCTCACAGTCGAAGAAAAGAATACGCAAGTCCGCTTTCGCGAGCCACGAAGTTTGGAGTGGCGCATAACTCTGCTGCAAGCGCGTGTAGCGTGAGACCGCCTGTGGGATCCCTCGCCGTCTAGCGCGGCTCGGGATGACATGCGCGGAGCGCACAGTCTCCCTCAACCGCCTTGGACCGGCGGCATGATCGAAATCCGGTCGTCCGCCTTCACGACGTAATCCCGGCCGACAAACTCTACCCCGGCGGCGACAAGAATGCTCTTGTCCCAATCGCGCAACGCCGGTGTGCGGGCATAGAGAATCTCAAGCAACTCGGCGACCTTGGTTAGCTCTGGAACTTCCAGCTCGATTTCCGAAACTTTCGCGAGATCCCGAAGGCCCGAGAAAAACTGGACGTGCACGTTCATCTCGTCCTCACGTCCTTTGCGCGATCAGCTCTCTGCGCAGGACGCCGATGCACGGAAGATTTCGATACCGTTCCATGTAATCGAGACCGTATCCGACCACGAATTCGTCGGCAATTTGGAAGCCCACGTAATCGGGTTCGACCGCTCTCTCTCGCGCCTTCTTTTTTTCGAGCAGGACGCAGATGCGCACACTCAGCGGCGCGGCCGTTTCGAGCTTCTCGCGAACTTTCGCGAGAGTGACCCCGCGATCGAGAATGTCATCCAGGATCAGAACATGCCGGCCGGCGACATCGGGCAGCGAGGCCTGGCGGAAAATGACCTCGCCGCTCGGCTCGGCGCCGCCGTGATACCTCGCGACGCTGAGACAATCCAGTTTGAGCGGCAGCGGAATGCGCCGAAGAAGATCCGCCATCAGGATCACGCTGCCGTTCAGGATCGCGATCACCGTAAGTTCGCGCTCGCGATAATCGTCTGAGATTTTGGCGGCCAACTCGTCCAGCCGGCGGTGGATTGTCGCTTCATCAAAAAGAACTCGATCGAGATCGGCCTGCATCGCTCGTTCGAATATCGGCGGTCATCCTGGCGAGCGAAGTAAAATTATCAATTCTAGAGGCGCGGACCGATCGTTGAGGCTTTTCCCGGCTCGCCGCGTCATTCCCCCGATTGCGAATCGATTCGCAGCCGCTAGCGTGCGGCAAATGGCCTCCCTCCGCGTGCACGTCGAGCCGCTCACCGTTCGCACCACCGGCAAAGGAACTTACGAAATCACCGACCAGGTTTCTGAAGTCCTGGCCCGCAGTGGCATCAGTGCGGGGACGGCGACGGTCTTCGTCCAGCACACCAGTTGCAGCCTTATCATCATGGAGAACGCCGATCCGACTGCGCGCCGCGATCTCGAAAAATACTTCGACCGGCTCGTCCCCGAAAACGCAGCTTACTTCGAACACAATGATGAAGGCCCGGACGACATGCCGTCCCACATCCGCATGGTATTGACGCGATCGAGCGAAGTGATCCCCGTCGCGGACGCACGGATGCAGTTGGGAACATGGCAGGGCATTTTTCTGTTCGAGCACCGGGAGGCGGCGCATCGGCGCAAGATCCTGGTCACGATCATGGGCGATTGAGTGAGATGAACCTTCCGCGGCACACGAAAACCTTCCTTCGGCGCGCCGCCCGATCGCTTGGATACGATGTGTCCCGAACATCCGCGTTCGGAAAGGACCCCTTCGTCGACATCCGCAAGCTTGCGACGGCGGTCCCGCGTCTCGGCTTCGACGTCGGCGCTAATGAAGGGCAGACCGCCTGCGAGCTGAGACGCATCTTTCCCAAAGCGAAGATTTATTGCTTCGAACCGTACGAAGCGGCCTTTAGCGCTCTCCGGCAAAAACTCGGTGGCGATCCAAACATTTGCCTCGAGCAACTCGCGTTCGGCGATCACAAAGGCGAGGCGACGCTTTACGAAAATGCGGAGAGCGTGACCAATTCGCTCCTGCCCAACGCTCCGGAAGCGCACGCCTCGCAGCCGGCGTCATACGCAATACCGACCGGTCAATCGACCGTGGCGATCACGACGCTTGATGATTTCTGCGGCGAGCGAACCATCTCTCACCTCGATTTCTTGAAAATCGACAGCCAGGGCTACGACCTGCGCATTCTCCAAGGCGGCCGCAAATATCTCGCGGAGCATCGCATCTCGTTTGTCGTGGTGGAGATGTTGTTCGCGCCGCTCTACTCCGGCCAGGCGCATTTTCATGAGGTCTATGGGTTCCTGAGGGGCTTTGGGTATCAACTGGTGGGATTGTACGCGATTCAGCGCTCGCCGGCTGGAGCCATTCTTTGGTGCGACGCCTTGTTCCGATGCGAGACAGTGTAGGCGACAACGCGGCCATCAAGGACTGTCCGGGGTGTGGTTCAGTCGAGTTTGAGGCGACCGGACCAGAAGCGCCCGGTTTTTTCCACGAGTTCGGGGGGCGGAAATTCCAGCAGCCCGGATACTGCGTCCGTGAGTGTCGGAGTTGTGGATTGCTTTACCGGACGCCGACGCTCTCCGACGCCACTTTGGCTGATTATTACGCCGTCGTTCCATTTCAACGATGGGAAGCCAAAGAGTTCCATCCGATCGAACGCGCCGTTCTTTCAATCCTCAAATCGCTACCGCCTGGCAGCCGCATTTTGGATTATGGATGCAGTTCGGGCCGGCTCCTCAGCGCTCTCTGCCAGGATTACGAATGCTACGGCTCCGAAGTGAATTCCGCCGCCGCAAGCGAAGCAGCGACCCGGGGCTTGAGAATGATCGAGCCTGCCGCCCTCGCGGGCGCGCTGCCGCTGAAATTTGATGCAATCGTCCTGGTGGATGTCTTCGAACACTTGCGGAAGCCGGTGGTGCTTTTGCAACAGCTCGTGCAACACCTGAAGCCGGACGCCCTCCTGGTCATCGCGACCGGAAACGGAGATGCGGCCGCGTGCCGCCGTGATCCGGCGCAGTTCTGGTATTTCCGCACCCTGGAGCATCTTTCCATGCTCACTGAGCGCCACGCGCGCCATCTCTCCACCGCTCTCGGTCTCACCCTCGAAGGCCTGACCAGGATGTGCCATTACGATTTGTCCGCGCGGGAGAAGGTGGTGCTGAGGTTCCAGGATTTCATCTACTGGCAATTCCGGCGGCGAACATTTCTCGCCCGGGCTCTGCTGCCCCTGCTGCCGAAAATTCGCCGCGCCAGAAGGTGGACTTCCGCGCCCGCCTGCACCTGCACGCGCGATCACGTCGTCGCCGTTTTTCGCAGGTTGGAACGTCAGCGACCCGAATAAATGGCATCGAGCAATCGGAGCGATTTCTCGTTAGGCAAAAGCGATTGCTCCATTTGGTTCATGACGTAGGCGAACGAGAGCTTGTGCTCGGGATCCGCCACAGCATGGCTGCCGCCGGCGCCCGGATGGCCAAAGGCCAGCGGTGAAGGCCCGAAGATTCTCCGCGTTGCGTCCGGCGGATCTTTCATGAAGCCGGCGGAGAATGCGGTCGGAATCTGAAAAACACGATCAACCCCCGAGACCAGAGTCGTGGTCATTTGCGCGATCGTGTCGCGTTCGAAAAATCGATGGCCGCCGAGTGCACCGCCGTTTGCGAGCATCGCATAAAATTTGGCCAGCGATGATGCGCTGCCGATTCCGCCGAAGGAAACAATCGACCGCGCGCGGTTTTCCTTGCTGTTCATTCCGCTCACGGCATGAAGCCCGCTCGGCGACGTAAACGCTTTTCGGGCCAGCGTCCCGGGCGTGGCGAGGTCCTGATAAAACTTTACGGGCGTCGCCGCACCGCCTGCCTTGGCGGGATAAATGGTTGCCACGCGCGTTTGCTCCGATTCGGGCAACCCGATCCAAATGTCGAGGTGGAGCGGCTCGCCGAATATCTTTCGCCAGTACTGGCCCACCGTAACGCCGCCGATCCGGCGCACCAGCTCGTCGATCAGGAATCCAAATGTCCGCGCATGATAACCATGCGCCGTTCCCGGCGGCCAGAGCGGCGCCTGTTTTTCCAGGGCCTCGATGACGGCTGCATAATCGAGCAGGTCCACCGTGGCATCGAAGGCGCAAAGGCCAGCTTGATGTGACATCAGCTGGGTGAACGTGATCTCGCCTTTGCCGGCTTGCGCAAACTCCGGCCAGAACTCAGCCACGCGCCGCGTCAGCTCGAGGCCGCGCTCGTGCAGAAGATGCAACAGACAGGCGCTGCCCAAGCCCTTGGTCGCGGACCAGAAGAGCACGATCGTATCCGCGGTCCACGGCGTCTCCCGTTTCGCATCGCGAAATCCGCCATGCAGATCGAGGAGCGGTTTGCCGTCTTGCCAAACTGAGACCGCCGCGCCCAGCTCGCCGAAGCGCGCGAAGTTCTCCTCGAAGAGCGAAGCGAGGCGTTCGAGTTCCACCGTCGAGCGTAAACCAAGGAGGGGCGCTTTCCAAACCGCCCCACCTACCCACGGCGGTTTGTAAACCGCCGCTCCTTGAGGCTTTTCAAGAGCGCCGTGATGCTTGTACAATTACGGCGTCCCAGAATCCTCCCCCGGAAATGGACGACCTGCGCTTTTTCAATCCGTATGCCGAAATCCGGCAAACACAAAATCGCCTTCCGCACTGGCAGCAGGCAGGGGCAGTTTATTTCGTTACGTTTCGATTGGCGGACGCTGTTCCGTCGCGCTTGCGCACCCAATGGGAAGGCGAACGGAACGCGTGGCTACGCGTTCACCCAGAACCGTGGAGCTTTGAGGTCGAACTCGAGTACCATCAACGCTTTTCCGGCGCAATTGAGCATTGGCTTGATGCCGGACACGGCTCGTGCTTGTTGCGCGAGCCTGCGTGTGCCGAGGTCGTCTCGGAAACTATTCGGCATTTTGAGGGGGAACGCGTTGTGATGATTTCAGCGGTCGTGATGCCGAATCACGCGCACGCGCTTTTCGTGCAAAATCCGGATTGGCCTTTGGAAAACTGCTTCGCAGTTGGAAAGGATTTTCAGCGCGGCAAATTAACAAGCTGTTGGAGCGCTCTGGCAATTGTTGGCAACGCGACTACTTCGATCGGCTCGTGCGTGACGAGAACCATTTCGCGAATTGCGTGCGCTACATTCGGCGCAATCCGGAAAACGCACGATTGAGTCCCGGCGAATCGATCCTTTGGGAGAGTGAGCTTGCGAAAGGTATTGCTTAAACAAGGAGGGGCGCTTTCCAAACCGCCCGCCTTCCCACGGCGGTTGTAAACCGCCGCTCCTTGAGGTTTTTCAAGAGCGCCGTGATGCCCGGACAATTGCGTCCTTTTGGCTTAATGGCCGCGGGGAGCGAGAAGCGGCTCGTTCAAATCACCGCGTGAAGCGCCTTCAGGTCCGGATCCTTCTTCGCCAGGTCGCGAAAGGAGCTGTCCATCTTGAAGCTGATCTGAAGGTTTACCTTGGCGTCGACCACGTTGCCCAGCAGCGCTTCGTAGCAACCCATGTTGTAATAATAGATTGGCTCTTTCAGGAGGGCGACGGGACCGGTGATCAAGAGGTGTCTGGCTTCGGCCGTTTTGCCGAGCTGATGAAGGCAGAACCCAGCATGCAGAAATCCGGCGCCGGCGTCGGGCGCGACGCGGCACAGCTTCTGGCTCACGCGCAGGGCGAGCGTCCATTTCTTTTGCCGCATCAAATGATGCAGGCGGAGCTGGAGCACCTCGGGCCGATTCTGGAAGCGCGGCTGAATCGCATCAAGCTCGGCGAGGGATTCGCGCGCCATGCCCAGCTCTGCGTAGCCGCAGGCCGCCTGCACTTGCCATTCGAACTGCACGCTTTCCTGTTTAGCAAAAACCGCGCCCAAAGGCGTTGACTATTTGGCCCGCCAGGGTTTACGCCGCCAGGAGGCCTTCCAGCTCCGTGAGCCGCCGCTCGAAGAGCCGAAGCGTGCTCTCAATCGGCGCCGAGGTGGTCATGTCCACCCCCGCCGCCTGCAACGTTTCGAGGGGGAACCTGGAGCCGCCTGATTTGAGGAAGCTCAGATACGCTTCGACGCTTCCCGGGTCCTTCGCGAGGACTCGTTCCGAGAGCGCCACCGCCGCCGAAATGCCCGTGGCATATTTGTAGACGTAAAACGCGTGATAAAAGTGCGGGATCCGCAGGCATTCCAAATCGAGTTGCGGATCGAGCACCACGCCGTCGCCGAAATAGGCCTTGAGCAGCGCGCGATACTCGGATTTGAAAACATCGAGGGTCAGGGCGTCGCCGCGTTCTTCGATCGCGTGAATCACCTTCTCAAACTCGGCAAACATCGTTTGGCGAAAGAGTGTCCCGCGCAGGTCGTCGATCTGGCGGTTGATGATGTAAGCCCGCATTTTGGGATCGTCTGTTTTTTCGAGGAGATGATGCGTGAGCAATTCCTCGTTAAAAGTCGAGGCGACTTCCGCCAGGAAGATCGGGTAGTCGTAATCCTGAAAGGTTTGGGTTCTCTGCGCGAACCAGGTGTGCATGGAATGCCCGGCTTCGTGGGCGAGAGTGTAAACGTCGGAAAAGACGTCGCTCTTGTAATTCATTAGGATATAGGGCGGTGCGCCAAAACTGCCGGAAGAGAAAGCGCCGCTGCGTTTTCCTTTCGTCTCGTAACGATCGCACCAGCGCCCGCGCAACCCTTCGCTCAGGGCCGTGGTGTACTCCGCTCCCAACGGCGTGAGCGAGGCCAGGACCCGTTCGGCCGCTTCGTCAAAGGTGATCCTGGAATCGATTTCGGCCACGAGGGGAACGTAGGTATCATAATGATGCAGTTCCTCCAAACCCAGGACGCGCCGGCGCAGTTCGTAGTAGCGAAAGAGCGGCGCTAGGTTCTTCCGGACCGCGGAGATCAGGCCGTCATAAACCGCTACGGGAATATTATCCCCGAAGAGAGAGGCTTCGAGGGCCGATGGATAATTCCTCGCTCGCGCGCGGAAGACATCGGCCTTCACGGAGTAAGCGAGAGATGAAGCGAGGGTGAACTGGTGATCCTGGAATTCCTCGTAGAACTGGTGGAAGGCCCGCTTGCGCAAGGCGTGATCACGCTTCACCAGAAACGAACCGAAGGAGCTTTGCGTCAGCGCCTTTTCCTCGCCTTTTTCGTCGGTCAAAACGCCGAATTTCATGTCGACGTCGGTCAATTGGGAGAAGGTGTCGTCGTAGCCATTGAGCGCCGCACTTCCGAGCGCGAGCAAGCGTTCTTCCTTCTCCGACAAGACGTGGGGTTTCATCCGGCGAATTTTTTCGAGGGCCGTTTTCCACGGGGCCAGCGCAGGATCTTGCAAAAACTGCGCGAATTTTTCGTCGGTGATCGACTGAATTTCAGGCGTCAAAAAAGAGGCTGCTTCGCCGATGAGAGTGGCCAGATTTTGCAGCTGCCCCATGCGAGCAAGGTACTCTGGGTTCGCCCCGTCTTCCGCGAGCTGGAGCGACGCGTAATTGTAAACGCGCTCGATTCTGGCCTCGAGCGATTTCTCGAATTCCAGGCACGCAGCGAGCGTTTCCGCCGATTCACCGGCGCGACCCTTCCATGCGGTGAGTTTTGTGTAGTTCTGTTGGATCCAGGCAAAATCTTCGCTCCATTGATCGACGCTGGAAAAAAGACGCGTGAGATCCCATTTATCGGAGTCGGGCAGGTCGGCGCGGGTCAGCGTTTTCGGAGCGGTCATGCGGTAGAAGAGGAGAAACGTCCAACCCTCCTTCGCTTCGCTTCGGCGGGCAAGCGGTCCAATTCGGGAATTGCGGAGTTCTGTAGCGGCGGTCTATGACCGCCGAACGCTTTCTGGTTTCGCTACCAGCTCCTGCATGGCGGGATGCCGCGCGATCAAGCGCATCGCCTTGCGCAGCAAGCCGATTCCAGGCGGTATGCGATGCCAGGGGGAGGCGCCAGATGGGTGCGGCAGCGGGATCACGTCGAAGGCGCGCCGGTTTCGGTTGAGCTGGAACGAACGGCCTACGACTTCGTCAAGCTTCTCGCAAGCAAGGAACTGCGCGATCGCGAGCTTGCCCACGGGGATAATGAGCCGCGGTCGCAAGAGATCGATTTCGTCGTTCATCCAGGTCGAGCAATTCCGGATCTCATCGGGCGTCGGCACTCGGTCGCCGCCCGCGGCCGTCTTGCCGGGAAAGCACCGGCAGACCGCGGCAAAATAAATCCGAGAGCGAACCCCCACTTCATTGAGATGACAGAATTCGTCGAACCATCCAAAAAGTGTGCGGCCAGCCGTCCAGGCGAATGGCTTGCCCAGAACCGGCTCCCGGACCCCCGGCGCCTGGCCGACGAGCATCACCTTGCTGAGGATCGGTCCGCCAGATACGGGCGGAGGCAACATCCGCGGGCAGCGCCGGCATTGGAGCAATCGGGCGACGTGCTGATCCAGCAGTTGCTGTGTGCGCGAAGCCGGACTCATCACAACCGCAGTCCAATCACCGGCGGAAGAACGCGAAAATAAGACTGAGAACGATGCTAGCGATGACGCAGGTGACGATCGGAAAATAGAACGCCGAATTCCCGCGCTCGATTCGGATGTCTCCCGGCAATCGGCCGAGCCAGCCGGCGCCAAATCCGGCCCAGAGAGCGAGGCCTGTGATCGTGATCAGGCCACCAAAAAGGGCGATTAGTTTCCCAAGCTCACGCATGGCTTAAGGTAGCGCGACGCGTCGCGCACGGCGAGTGGTTGAATCAAGACAAGGAGCGGCGGTTTGCAACCGCCGGTTTGAACGACGGCGGTTTCAAACCGCCGCTCCTTGCGAAGTGGGCAAGCCACGCAGACCTTCGCGGGAACCGATGGCTGTCCAATTCCGAGACTATTACGAGACACTGGGCGTCTCAAAGACCGCGACTGACGACGAAATTAGAAAAGCCTTCCGCAAGCTCGCGCGCAAATACCATCCTGATGTCAACAAGGACAAGGCGGCGGCGGAGGAGAAGTTCAAACAGCTCAATGAAGCATACGAAGTCCTGGGCGATCCGGAGAAACGGAAGAAGTACGACGAGCTCGGCGCTAATTGGAACCAGCCGGGGGGATTTCAGCCGCCACCGGGATGGGGTCCGCAGCAGCCGGGCGAAGGATTCCGGCGTTACGGCGGCGGAGACGGCGGAGTCGAATTCGAGTTTGGCGGCACTGGGTTCAGCGATTTTTTCGAACAGTTTTTTGGAGGCGGACGCGGCCAGGGTGGCTTTGGTGGCGGCAGTTTCGGACAACGGCCGAGAGGAGCGGAACGAGGCAGCGATGTCGAAGCCGACATCATGGTCACGCTGGAGGAAGCACTTCACGGATCGAAACGGACGGTCTCGCTGCGCCGGAGCGATTCGAACAAGGTCGAAACGTACCAGGTAAAAATTCCGAAAGGCGTCCACGAAGGACAACGCATTCGGCTGGCGGGTCAGGGCGAGGCCGGGGCCGGCGGCGGAAAGAGCGGCGACCTCTTTCTGCGGGTCCGATTGGCGCGGCACCCCGATTTTACGGTCGAGGGCAGCGACCTGATCCACGAAGTCCAAATAGAGCCATGGCAAGCGGTGCTGGGAACCGAACTTCGGGTGCCCACGCTGGAGGGAAGCGGCCGATTGAAGTTGCCCGCCGGCACACAGCCTGGGCAGCGTTTTCGGTTGCGTGAGCAGGGGTTGCCCACAGTTGGGGGCACGCGCGGCAATCTCTATGTCATCCCGCAGATTCAAGTCCCGAAAAAGCTGACCGAGCGCGAACGCGAAATCTGGCAGCAGCTCGCGGAACTTCATGGCGCCGGCTGAGCGCTTTCGCTCGACAGATGCGGGCGCCGCGGATTAGAAACGCGCCAGATGAAAATCTCGCTCGGAACGGATCACGCCGGCTTCCACCACAAGGAGAAAGTGAAAGCGTTGCTGGAGCAGCTCGGCCATGAGGTGAAGGACTTCGGGACGTTTAGCGAGGAGCCGGTGGATTATCCGGTGTTTGTCCGGCCGGCGGCCGAGGCCGTGGCGAAAGGCGAGTGCGAACGCGGGATTGTCTTCGGCGGTTCGGGCAACGGCGAGGCGATGGCGGCCAACAAAGTTCGCGGGGTGCGTTGCGCGCTCTGTTGGAATGAAGAGACCGCGC
This sequence comes from Chthoniobacterales bacterium, assembly GCA_035556975.1. GTDB lineage: Bacteria > Verrucomicrobiota > Verrucomicrobiia > Chthoniobacterales > UBA10450 > AV80. The sequence continues at coordinate 15,804 of DATMEN010000013.1, read as the reverse complement.
GGTTATCGCGCCAGCATAACGACGCCAATGTGCTCTCGCTGGGCGAGCGCGTCATTCCGGAAGAGACGGCACTGGCCATCGTGCGGGTTTGGCTGACGACGGATTTCGAAGGCGGCCGGCACGCGAAACGAATCGCGCAACTGGAGCCGTAATTACAACCAGCAATCGGCGGCCACCGCGGCGACGAAAACCGCGCTGACGAAGGCGTTGCTCTGGAAGAAGGCGCGGTTGATTCCGGCGAGATTGAGCTTCCGCGCGCCGCGATGTTCGTAGATGAGCGCCGCGGCAACGAATGGCATCGCCGCATAATAGATCGGCCCCAGTTTCGCCACGAAACCGAAGGCGACGAGCGCGACAAACATCAGGAAATGGAGCCATTGCGCCAGACGCAGGCTCTGGGTTACACCAAGTTTCACGACGAGCGAACGCAACCCTTCCCGGCGATCGAAATCGACATCCTGCGTGGCGTAAATCAGGTCGAAACCCGCCACCCAGCAGATTACTCCCACCCCTAAAACCAGAGGCGGCAAATCGAGCCGGCCAGTTTGCGCGATCCAGGCGCCCGCCGGCGCAACCGCGAGCGCCAAGCCGAGAAAGAAATGGCTCATGCTCGTAAATCTCTTGGTCAACGAGTAGAAAAAAATGATAAGGAGCGCCACTGGCCCGAGGAGACCGGTCGTCCGGTTGATCGCCGCACTCGTGATCAGAAATCCAACCGCGCTGACCGCCAGAAGGGTCCACGCGATCGGTTTTTGCAAGAGGAGGTGGCGAGTCGCGGTTCGCGGATTTTTTTGATCCAGCGACCAATCGCTCAACCGGTTAAAGAGCATCGCGGCGGTTCGCGCCAGGACCATGCAGGCGAGAACAAGAATGAGTGTCCGCAAGGCAGGGCGGCCGTCTGCCGCCACGAGAAGCGCCCCCAAGGCAAAGGGAAGGGCAAAGATGGTGTGTGAAAAACGGATCAGCCGGAGAAACCGCGGGATGCCATGCGGTCGCGGCGTTGTCTTTTCGGCGGCCATGAATTGGACCTAGCGGGTCGAGGCGAGGAGTTGCTCCACCCGCGCGCGTGCCCCGGAGAGAATGGGAGTTCCATGCGCAAAAAACATTCGATCAAAAGAGTAATCGAGGAGTTTTCGCAGCGATCGGCGCATCATCCTTGCGTTCAGGCAATATTTTGCCGGAAGGAATCCGAATCCATGAGGTTCGAAATTAATCAACGCATCGCCGAGGACCATGGTGCCTTTGTTAGCGGCATGATGCAGAGCCATTTCGCCTTTGGGTCCGCCTTCGATCGCTATCCCGGTGAGTCCCCGGACGCTCCCTTCGCCCTCTGACATGCCCGCGGCGTCCGGAAAATCGGCATTTCCGCACAGTTCGTGGTGTACGTAAACTGGAACCGAGAAGCTCCTGGCCACCTCAGCTGCCGCTCGAGCGTGGTTTACGTTCGTCACACAAATTCCAGCCATTTTTCGCTGCGCGCCAAAGCTCCGCAAAGCCTTTTCATCGAAAGGGATGGGGTCCACCAGGTAGGTCCCTGCGGAGGTGTCCAATGCGGTCGAAAAGAGGTCCGCCTTGACCCTGGCGTCATACGTCTGCCAGACAAAAATTCCCGCGGCGACTTCATCAAGAACCTGCATTGGCCAGCAACATCGGCTGCTGGCGGTGCTCCCTCAAGGGTAGGGTTTCCGGGACTGGGGGATAGCCGGTCTGGCATTATAGCTGCTATATGGATTATAATTACTAGAATATGACTACCTTCTCCTACCAAGCACGTGACGCCTCCGGAAAGATCGTTACCGGTATCCAGGACGCTCTCAATGAAGACAATGCCGTAACCAGCCTGATGAGTCGCGGTTTGATGGTGCTTTCGCTTCAGCAAAAGGCTGCGGTCAGCCGGGCCAAGAAGAAGACGTGGACGGTCAAGGAAACCGATCTGGTTCTCTTCACCCGGCAACTTTCGACGATGATCGAAGCCGGTATTTCGCTCGTCCAAGCCATGACGGCGCTTTACGATCAGTGCGACCCGAAGCGGCAGCGCAGCTTGCGCCACATTATCAGCGACGTGACGACGCGCGTGCAGGGCGGCGAAACCTTCCACGAATCGATCGCCAAACATCCGCGCGTTTTTGACCGGCTTTTTGTGAGCATGGTGAAAGCCGGCGAGCATGGCGGATTGCTCGCGGAGATTCTCGACCGGCTGGCTGGCTTCCTCGAAGCGAGCGCCCGCCTCCGCAAGAAGGTCAAGTCGGCCATGACCTACCCGGTCATCGTGATTTGCATCGCCTTTGCGATTACCGTTTTCTTGCTCGTCAAGGTCGTGCCGATTTTCGGCGAAATCTTCAAAGACTTTGGGGCCAAGTTGCCGGCGCCCACGCAATTCCTGATCGACATCAGCGAGTTCATGCGCAGCGAATGGTACTTTCTTATCCTTGGTTTCGGCGGGGCCTTCTTCGCTCTCCGGGCTTTCCTGCGGTCCACGCGCGGAAAACAACTCTGGGATCGCTGGAAGTTGAAGCTCCCGATTTTCGGACCTCTCATTCACAAGATTTGCATGTCGCGCTTTTCGCGGACGTTTGCCCAGTTGATTCGCAGCGGTGTGCCCATCCTGGAGGTGCTCGACATTGTCGGCGGTGCCTCAGGGAATCACGTGGTGGAAACCAGCATCAAGGGCGTCGCCGAAGACGTAGAGAAAGGTGACAACCTTTCCGTCGCTCTTTCGAAAAAGCCGATTTTTCCGCCGATGATGCTGCGAATGGTCTCAGCGGGCGAAGCGACCGGCAAGATCGACACCATGCTCGAAAAGATGGCCGACTTTTGGGACGAAGAAATCGAGGCGATGCTGGATGCGCTGACCTCTCTCATCGAACCGCTCTTGATCGTGTTCCTTGGCGTCATCGTGGGTGGCATCGTGATCGCGATGTTCCTGCCGATCTTCAAGCTGAACGAAGTAGTTTCGCAGAGCAAAAGCTAAGGAGAAGCCTAGCTCATCGGACGAGAAGGAGTGGATCGCAAGGTCCACTCCTTTTCCATTTCTCTCCGGTTCGTAATCGTGCTCGTGCTCGTGCTCATGCTCGTGCTCGTGCTCGAATTCTTCATCTCAAGCGGTCGATCACGAGCACGCTTACGATGCGAGCGGAGAAATTACGCGTTCCACTTTGGCGTGCATCTCGCGATAGATTCGCTCGAGCGCGCTCGCCGGATCCTCCAGCATCATGTTTTCCTTGATCACGCTCGCGTAGATCGCGAACGAGAACGGCGAGACGGCGGGCAACTCCAGTAGTTTCCAGTCGAATGCCGGCACATCATCCAGGAATCGATAGGCACTCTCCGCATCGAGAAACGTGTGGGTCGCCTGCCGATAGGCTTCCACCAGGAGCGGATGCCCGGGCTCATGTTGCTCCAGCACGCGAAACAAGACTTCAGCGCTCCAGCTCAACTGCTTCTGCTTTCTTTGGCGGCCCGGAAGATTTCTCGGCACCATCAGTCCGGTTTGCGCCACGCCGCGGAACTGCCACTTCACCAATTCCGATCCGCGAAGCGCCGTGGCCAGATCCTCCTCCGCGTTCGCGCGAGCAAAACACTCTCGCAGGCGGTCGAGCGGCAATTCTTGAAACCGGCGCAGGGTCAGCAAAAAACCGTAGTCATCGATCGTGGCCCGCGCGTTTCCACCGATTCGGTTTTTCACCCGCAGGGCCACGATCCTGGACAACGCATCGTTCGCACTGCGCCCGATGAGCGAATGGAAAAAATAATGCGCGTGGTCGCCCTGATGGTAGAGCTCGATCAGCATTTTGCGTCCGGTCGGAATTTCGGAGATGGCCAACTGCGCGCGAAACAGCTCGATGATCGCCTGGGCGTTTGCGATCGAGATTTGGTACTGCTCGACCAGCCAATCGGCGATCCCGGCGTCGTCCTGGCTTTTCCGCACCAGTTTCGCTACTTCAGTCCGCAGCTTTCGGACGGCGCGCGCAAGTCCGGAAGTGAGCGGCATTTTCGCGGCGTTCCAACGGGGAACGGTCGGGAGCTGGCCATCGGCGCGCTCCACGTGCGCCTCCTGCACCCCGGTATCGATCAGTCGCAGGACCCGGCCGCCCAGAACAAACAAATCTCCGATCTTGAGTTGTTTGATGAAATTTTCCTCCACCGAACCAAGGCGGCGGCGGCGCAAGAGCACGTCGATGAAACCTTCCGAATGGATCGTCCCAATGTTGACCAGGAATTCCCGCGCGATCTTCGGGTGGGCCAGCGAAATGATCCCATCCTCGATCCGAATTTTCCCGAAGACACCGGTGTACTGTTTCCGGAGCGAAACACCGCCGCCCTCGAGATATTGGAGAATGCGGTCGAATTCCTCCCGGCCCAGATCGCGAAACGGGTAAGCGCGGCGGATGAGAGCAAACGTTTCGTCGGCGGAAATGGGAGCCACCGCGGCCAATCCCACGATGTGTTGAGCCACGACATCATACGGCTTTTCCTGGATCCGAATCGGATCCAGAGCGCGTTCGCGCACGAGTTTCGCGGTGACGGTCGCTTCGACCAGATCGTTGATGTTGGTCGCGACGAGGACGCCGTGACTGCTGCGATTCAGCGAATGGCCCGAACGCCCGATCCGCTGGATCGCGCGCGACACGCCTTTCGGCGTGGCCACCATCACGACGAGGTCGACCGCGCCAATGTCGATTCCCATTTCCAGGCTGGTCGAGCAGACGACCGCGCGCAGCTCGCCATTTTTGAGCCGATCTTCCACTTCGAGCCGAACGCTGCGATCCAATGACGCGTGATGAATTTCAATCTGGGAGGCAAGATCCGGCAGCAGTTCCTTCAGCCTCAACCCAACCTGTTCCGCAGCCGAGCGGACGTTGGTAAAGACAAGGACCGATTGCCGCGTGCGAATGAGCTCGGCGAGTTCCGCATAAAGCCGCACGCCCGTATATCCCGCGGGCGGATACGGCTTGTGGCGGATGGGAGAAAAGACTTCGACGAGAGATTTCTTCTCTACTTGCGCCTCGGCGATGCGGCATTTTCGGCCGACGCCCACAAGAAACCTCGCCAGCAAATCGAGCGGCGCCGCCGTCGCGGAAAGCCCAATACGGCAAATGCTAGGGCGACGCTCTGCGGAGCCGTCGCCGGGATCGGCTCGAGTGAGTCTCGCCCTACCACGGAGCCGCTCTAGTCGCTCCAGCGAAAGCGTCAAGTCCGCGCCGCGCTTGTTGCCGGCGAAGGAATGCAGCTCATCCACGATGACGAACTCGCATTCATTGAAATGCGCGGCGTAGCTTTCCTGAGCCAGCATCACCGCCAGGCTTTCCGGCGTGGTAACAAGAATCTGCGCCGGGCGTTGCCGGAACTTCACCCGCTCCGCGCTCGGCGTGTCGCCCGTGCGCAAATGGATGCGGACCGTTTTCTCGAGCGCCATCCCGACGATCGGCGCTCGCACATTCTTCCCGATATCGTAAGCGAGCGCGCGCAGCGGCGAGACGTAAATGCATTGCACGCTCGATCCAAGAGTGCCCGCATCCAGTTTTCTGAGCAGCGCATCAAAGATTCCGAGAAATCCCGCCAGCGTCTTTCCGCTGCCAGTAGGTGAAGCGAGCAGGATCGACTGCCGGTCCAGGATCGCCGGCACTGCCAACAACTGCGCATGCGTGAAGTCCGCGAAATTTTTCTGGAACCACTTGGCGAGCCACGGATGCAAACGCGCCATGAGCGCGCGTGGTGTGGCGGCACGCTGGGTTTGCATGCTTCAAGGGGAGCGCAGGCAGCCTGCCTGCACAAGCCGGCTGCTAGCCGGCGTCAGCGTAGAGAGGTGAGAGTCACTGGCTCCGCGTTGAGACTTAACCGAGTTCGATGCCGTCAGTTGCTTTAAGACGTCGCCGACTGTATTTCTGCCCAAAAATCGTATTCCTCTATCGGGGAACCGGCTGAGGAGAACTGATCGACTTGGCGTCTTCCTGACGCTGCAGTTCCAGCTGGTTTTGAGGTCAACAGACGCCAGTTTGTCTTCTGCAGTGATTTCTTTAACAACGCTCTTGGATCGACCTTGCGATCGTTGATCGCCCCAAATCGTATTACAAGCCGACATCCCTCGGCTGCAGCGGCCGCGCAATTAACCCAAACAGTCCGCAAACCTTCACAGAATTCCTCCTGGCTGCCGTGCGCCAGTTGCCCTGTATTCGAATAGTCAACGATTGAGCGGCCTCCTACAAACCACCGGCGAAGCCATTGATCCGGAATGTAGGTTCGCATTCCGTAGTACGGTGGAGACGTAACGATCCACGTCGCTCGCTTCGAGACGCCGTGAAAGGAATGCGCTTTCTGGCTGTCTCCCGCAACAACTCCTCCGGTTCCAAACGTTTTTTCGGTCGCGTAGTATCGCTCCGCTCGACGTTCGATGATCTGCATAACGTTTGCTTTAGGCGGTGCTAGGCGATTCTTCTGCCAGAACCTGATGGCATAGCCAGGCTTGGGGGCGTATGTGCGAGGACACTGATTCGAGAAGTAAGATTGCTGATGTTTGCCTAACGGACCGTGCAGAGCCCCCAAAATGATAGCCCGCAGCCCCTTTCGAGCATCGGAGTTGCAGTTAGCAATTAGGCCGGCCCGTAAGTGACACAAAGTCGTTAAGACTTCCTCGTGAAAAGCTAAATGCCAAAAGTCGTTATCAGGCACCTGAGTGGGAGGCTTAAAGTCTCTCAAAATGCGATTTGCTGCGCCGAGGATTCGAGCGGGGGTGGTGTTAGCCAGCTTGGCTTCCGAGATGGCAACCGCCACCGGGTTGCTGTCGATACCGTGTGCAGCTAGACCCGAGACGCGAGCAGCATAGAGAGTTGTTCCTCGACCTACGAACGGGTCGAGCACCACATCAGTGGACACGGAATGTCGCTGAAGGAGCCCGAGAGGGAAACTCAGCGGGAACATTGTGAAATAAGGACAGACAGCGTTTAGAGCTGTCATCATGATGGTGCGTGACCAATCTTAACGTAGGTGATTTTCCTCCCCGCCCGATCATGCTGGAAGCTATGCCACCCACCGCTGTTTTGGGAACCGAATACGCGATTGAGAATTTTTGGAACTAGATTGTACGCGAGTTGGTTACGATCATCCATCCCCTCAGGAATGTATTCCTTGCAGAGCGCGTTCAAAGAGCCCCACGCAACGCCATCTCCGCGAAGCTTCGATTGGATGTCAGTGTTCGTTCGTAAAGCTTCGGCCGCCTTTTCTTCAATCCCGGCAAGTACATCTCCGGTTTGTGTGGCGTTCGGCTCATCATTCTCCCCTTCGTTCGCTGGCTCCCCAACAGAAATAGTATCGGTCGACGTGACAGGCGCCGCCGGAAGGGTTGCTACCGCTGTTGTCGAAGGAAATTGCTCTCGAAGATTGATCGAGAATGTCGTAACCCCGGGCTTCTTATACGTTGCATCATGCGGCGAATAGAGCTTTTCGAAAGAAAGCACGCGAACCGGAATTGGGTACGGTTTTCCACTGACCGAGCTCCAGAAGACCCCCTGTCCAGGAATCGGCTCGTTAAGGAGCGCGCTCAGCAAGTCATTGCTAAAATGCGCGTTTGCCTTCGCGACGCTGTGCAGATCCGCTGCGGATAGAAGGTGAAAAATAAACCAATTGTCGCCTTGGCTGAGAATCTCCACCGGTATGCTGCCAGGCTGTTGGGTGACAAGAAGAGCGCCGAGATCGTATTTTCGCCCCTCCTTTACCCACGCAATATATGGTTCTGCCGAACTTGCCTTTTCGTTTAGGACGTTCTGTGCTTCTTCAACGACTGCGATGGTTGGTATTGTCTGAGGATTAGCCGACGTAAACTCCTGCTGATTTCGGTCGAAAATTCGACGTAAGATCAAACCGGAGAGGATTAGCGCCTGACCGCCCCGCATCTGCGAGACATCCACAACACAAAGTTTGCCCGCCGCTAGGGCGGTCATTAGCATGTCCATCAGATGACTGCCTGGATCGTGAAGTGTGCGTACGATCGACGTCATGTTTGCCCGTGCGGCCAAAGCCTCGGCGTCTTGCTGTCCGTGCTGAAGGTCCAAAATTCCACTGAGCACTTGCAGGTCGGCCTGATTGCCATCGGCATTGACCAAATTGACCAAATTCTCCCAGCGGGCCTGATCGAGACCCTTTAGTTTCCGAACATTTTGCTGATCCTGCTTTTCTGGCGAAAGGGCTATGCCGATCACGTCACTCGGGCGCAGTCTTCGGATGTCCAATCTGATCCCGCCTGCGACGAAAGACTGATAAAAAGCGCTGGGACTGTGGCGTGAAGTAAAGACAACCAGCTTGTCCGTTAGATGAGGTACATCACACAGGCCTGGTCGACCTTTATCATCCGGCCAAAAATATTCACCGTCAGGATCGAAGATGATCGTCCCTACCGGAGCTTTCCGACCCCCTGCTTTCGTAACCACGGGCGTCGCCCTGTATAGCTCAGAGAACAACAGTTTGTTCAAATTCGATTTTCCAAAACCGGCTCGAGCAAATATGAAAGATCGTCGAGAGACAAGGTCCTCTACGGGAAAGTGGACAGACACCTCAGGAGTTTTGACTTGCATCCACTCTTGCTGATCCAAAGAGGTGCTTCCCTGGGCATATACATATTCGCCGAGAGCCATGTGCCCAATCAAGGCGCCGGGCAAATTGTGGCCCGCAAGCTCTTGTAGGACTGGGCCTGAGGGAAATGCCACTGGGCTTCCAACGTGAGGAAGCCGGCGGTGCGACGGCACAAACGTGAATCCGCCGGCGTCGTTGCAACGGAGGACACCTAACACGCGGATATTGACGCGATATTTCAGGTACTGCTCGCGCAGATCTTCAGGAATTGGCCTATCTTCTCGGACCGCGCGGATGTTGAATTCTTCTCCGCTACCCGATGAGAGTTTGCCTTCTGAGGAGAAAGATGTGATTCGACCGAGAACTGCTTCGTCCGGTGTTTCGAGTTGAACCAGCAGGAACTGGCCATGCATGGGAATATTCTGAAAATCATTCCGGTAGGGCAGAACTAGGTCGGCGTGGAATTCCAGGCCACCCTCGCGGAAGCCCTTGAACACGCCGGCTATTTGATCTCTGGGGAAGAGTTGTATTGACATAAGATTTTACGAATATCTACGCGCCGCCGGGTCTTGATCACGAAGCCGGAATACATCCAATTTATCTCGGTGCTCGCCTAAGACAGAGCGAATTCCGCCAAAGATTTCATCCTGAAGAATATCAAAATCGAAGTCGACCAGCGCGGCATTCTCATGGGCTTTCTGCAAGCACTGAGGATAAAAAGGTACGGGAAATCCATTAATCGCATCGGCGAGCATACAGCCGATGATCGTCTGAGCCTCAGCACTCTGAGGCAGGAAAATGTCAATCGGCCACACAGGATCTCGGCGACCACCTCCAAACTTCACGAAAAACATCTTTCCTCCTACGAATTTGTTAACCTCGCCTCCTTCGATAGCGCGGTCGTCGCCGCGCGCGTATTCCGACCAGATATAAGCTTTTTCCTCGAGCGAACGCGGCACTTCAACATAGGCAGGATAGTCAGTGGCTAAGATCCCTTCCAATGCCATGACTAAGCGATAACGGTCGAGCACCTTGCTAGATTTCGAGACGCCAGCGAGAAACAGGCGCCGCTTTGATCGCTGAAATTGAGCCTCAATGCCCTCCTGCAAACCGAGAAGGTATTTCTTAAAAAGTTCACCGCTGAATACCTTGCTCCTCAGGAGGCCGTCACAAATCACGATAGTGTCCGTTCCGAAGTCTTTCTCTCGTAGCACCGTGAAAAGAATCGCCCATTCTACAAGTTCGCGGTACACCTGAACCCAACTCGGGCTGACGGGCCGATCGTCGTCATTAGTGCGAATCATTACGCTCAGTTTAGTAAGATTGTCGACACCCAGATACGACATCATTTTTCCCAATGCGGTGCGCGGCTTCCCATCTGATTCAAACTGTTGTCGACTTAATGCCGTCACGCTGGTGGTCGGGCTGACGACTTCCAGGCAGTATTCATTGTTGCTGGAGTCAACAACTCGAATTAGCTGCACAAGGAACGGATCAAATTGAAGTTGATTGTTCCCGCCGTCAGTGCCGACGAGAGAAATCGAGGTCGTCGACCGTGGCTGAATGTTTTTTACCGCTCCTTTGAGTGCCTGCACCTCTCGGCGTAAGTCATCTAGTAGGGTTCGGTCGCCCTCCACTTGTTGACGAATAGCACTTCTAAGTTCGCCAAGGCTATGCGGATCGATCATGCAAGGGGGTTCACCGAAAACGTGACCGTATCTTCTGTATTTGTGGATTAGAACAAAAATCCATCAGAAAAGCACTACTTGGTACAATCACCCTTCTGGATTTACGGGGAAGTGTTTGTTCTTCAGTTTTTCGGGGACGCGTTCGGTTCGTTCGTTCTCAATCTCTTCGGTGGCGGCGCCGAGGGCTTCGTAGGCTTCGCGGCTTTTTTTCGCGCGGCACATGTAGACGGTGGCGTGGGCGAGGGGAATCCGCGCTTCGGGCAGGCCGACGAATTCGACGGCCTGTTGCGTGGCGATGGCGAGCGGGAGCGCCTCGGGGTCGACCAGGCCGACGTCTTCGCTGGCGAAGATGACGATGCGGCGCGCGATGAAACGGAAGTCTTCGCCGGCGTGGAGCATTTTCGCGAGCCAGTAGATGGCGCCGTTCTCGTCGGAGGCGCGCATGCTTTTGATAAATGCGCTGATGGTGTCGTAGTGCGCGTCGCCCTTTTTGTCGTAGACGATGGCTTTCTGCTGAATGCTGTCCTCGGCGACGGCGAGGGTGAAGTGGATGACGCCGTCGCCTGCCTTTGGAGGGACGGGCGCCGTCCCGTCCTTTGGCTTTTTTCCGGATGACGCGGCGCTGGACGGGACAGCGCCCGTCCCTCCAGGAGGCGTGGTGAGGACGCCGACTTCGAGGGCGTTCAGGCATTTGCGGGCGTCGCCGTCGGCGAGCTTGGCGAGGTGGGTGCGGGCGTCGGGGTCCATTTTCACTTTGTGATGGCCGAGGCCGCGCTCTTTGTCGGCCAGGGCGCGGTCGATCAGCTCTTCGAGTTGTTCGACCCGGAGGGGCTCGAGCTGGAAAACCTGGGAGCGGGAGACGAGGGCGCTGTTGACGTAGAAAAACGGGTTGTAGGTCGTGGCGCCGATCAGGCGCAGGTTCCCGCTCTCGACGTCGGGGAGGAGGATATCCTGCTGCGCTTTGTTGAAGTGATGGATCTCGTCGACGAACAGGATGGTTTTCTGGCCCGAGGTGCGAAGACGGTTGGCGGCGGAGGCGACGACCTTCCTCATCTCGGCGACGTTGCTTTCCACACCGCTGAGCCGCTCGAATTTCGCGCGAGTCATGTCGGCGATGACATGGGCGAGGGTGGTTTTGCCGGTGCCCGGCGGGCCGGAGAGGATGACGGATGGGAGGCGGTCGGCTTCGATGGCGCGGCGCAGCAGTTTTCCGGGTGCGAGGATGTGCTCCTGCCCGACGAATTCTTCCAGAGTGCGTGGGCGCATCCGGGCGGCGAGCGGCGCGGAGGTGCTAACGGCCTCGGACGCGGTCGCCTTCTCGTCTTTTTCAAAAAAATCCTGCACAAACAAAAAATACGGAGCGCAAAAGCGACTGCACCTTATATTCGCGCCGCATGCGAAAGATCACCTTAGTTACCGTTTTTTGTATCATAACGGTCGCCGCGGCGACTGCGGAATCACGGCTTCCTTTCAGCACGGTTTTCAAGGGGCGCGACAAATTCGATCGGCTGGTCAACAGCGCCCGGGAAGGAAACTGGAATACCCTGCCGATCGGCGAACGAACGGCAACGGTCGGCCGCGCCATGGTCGGCACGCGCTACAAGAATTACACGCTGGAGATCGACAACCGGATCGAAGCGCCTTCAGTCAATTTCAACGCCCTGGATTGCTGGACATTCTTCGAGATTGCGCTCGCGTTCGCGCGGATGCTGGACGAAGCGCCGGAAAACTGGACGCCGGAAGGCCTGCTCCATTACATCGAGATCGATCGTTATCGGGGCGGTCAATGCACCGGCGAATATCTTTCGCGCCTCCATTACCTGGAAGATTGGCTGGCGGACAACAATCGCCGCGGTCTCGTGCAGGATCTGACGCGCAGTCTCGGCGGCGTGAGCGTGCCGCATTCGGCCCGGGAAATGACGGTCGGCTGGCGGCACTACCGCTATCTCGCCAATGACCGCTCTCTGCTGGGCCCGTTGCGGCAAATGGAAGCGCGGGTCTCAAGCCGTCCGCTCTATATGGTTCCGAAAGGGCGTGTGGCGGCGATCGAGGGCAAATTGCGGAGCGGCGACGTGGTCGGGATTGTTTCCCGGGATGGGCGGCGCATGTTTGCGACTTCACATGTGGGGCTGGCCCTGCGTGCCGCGGACGGCTCCCTGCATTTCATGCACGCGTCGGCGCCCCGCAATTATGGACGCGTGGTGATCGATTCGAGGCTTTCGAGTTATCTCCACCGATACGGCAGCCATGCCGGGATCCTCGTGGCGCGTCCGCTTCGTTGAATCGCCGCGTCTGCTCGTTAGGCCGCGCCCTGCGCCGTCTCCAGATCAAGGACGACTTTAGCGCCTTTGCCTGGACCTTCGCTAAAGGCGCGGATGGATCCGCCGTGCATTTCCACAATCGCCTTGCTGATCGCCAACCCGAGCCCCAGTCCTTCACGCCGCGGCCCAATCTGCTCGAAGGCGTCAAAGACTTTCTCGAGATGTTCCGGCTCAATCCCGATGCCGGTGTCGATGATCTCGATCTTCAACGCCTGCGGTCCGGGATTGAATGTGCGGATCGTGACCGCACCGTGTTCGGGGGTGAATTTCGAGGCATTTTTCAGCACGTTCCAAAAGACTTGCTGCAACCGGGAGGAATCCGCGAGCACGCAATGATCTTCCGCGGAGAACTGGACTGAGAGGTTGAGCTGCCGCGACGCAATGTCGTCCCGCACGATATCCATGGCGTGCCGCAGGAGCTCGTGCGCATCGGCTTTGCGCAGATGCAGTTGAAGTTTTCCGCGGGTGATCCGGGTCAAGTCGAGAAGGTCATCGATGAGGCGGGCCTCCAACTCGATGTTACGACAAATCATCCGCAAACCTTCGTTGATCTCGGGAGGCAGCCCGGGCTCATCGACCATGCCGCCCGCCCAAATCAGGACCGGGGTGAGAGGCGTGCGCAGTTCATGACTGAGTGTCGCCAGGAAGCCATCCTTGGCGGCGTTGGCTGATTCAGCCGCCTCCTTTTGCCGCTGCAATTCCTCCCCGATGTGCTGTCTGTGAATGAAAAGGCCAATTTGGCTGCCGAGCGCTTCCACCATCTGGAAGAGATCTTCGTCAGGTTGCGCGATTTCCGGACTGAACAACTCGAGGACGCCAACGATTTTTCCATGGGCGCGAAGCGGGAAGGCAAAGGCGCCGTGCAGCCGCGCTTGAACGGCGGCCGCGACACGAGGAAAATTATCGTCGCGCGTGACATCGGGGATCCAGGTTGGTTCATGGGAAGCAACCACGCGCCCGGGTAATCCGACGGCATTCGCCAGGGGAGTGGTGAGGGTGACTTGCTCAAATTTTTCCAAACGCGACCCGCCGGAGTGCCAGGTCGTGGTGCAGCGCAAGGTTTCGCAATCGGCCTCGCATAACCAGATGGAACCGGCCACCCAATTGCCGCTTCCCGCGATGGTTTGAATAATTGGCGGGCCGACATCTGCCAGCGAAAACGATCCGGCCAGAAGACTGGCGACCGCATACTGCGCGGAGCGGCGTCTCTCACTTCGAACCCGTTCGCTGATGTCGCGACCGATTTTCGAAGCGCCGATGATGCGCCCGTTCGCATCCCTGATCGGGGATACCGTCAGTGAGACATCGAAAAGCGTTCCATCCTTCCGGCGCCGCACGGTTTCGTAATGCTCGATCCGTTCTCCGCGCCGGATCCGCGCAAGAATGGCCGGTTCCTCGTCGTGGCGGTCAGGGGCGATCAGCATCGTGATGGGTTGCCCGATGACCTCGTCGGGCCTGTAGCCGAAGAGACGTTCCGCGGCTTCGTTCCAACTCGTGATCCTTCCATCGAGGTCTTTGCTGACGATCGCGTCGCCGGAGGATTCAACGATCGCGGCGAGCCGCTGGCTCGCCTCTTCTCCCCGTTTGCGCGCCGTGATGTCGCGCAAGTACGCGGTGAAAACCGGCTCGCCCTCGATCCGGAATGGAGTGATCGCCAGTTCCACCAGAATCTCAGAGCCATCCGCGCGAAGCGCGTCGACCTCGATTCGACGGCCGAGCACCGGCCCTTCGCCGGTTTCCAGGTAACGTTTCAGCCCCTCGCGGTGGCGTTCACGCAACCGGGCCGGAATGATCAGCTCCGCCAGTTCCCGGCCGACAGCTTGCTCTCGAGTAAACCCAAAAACACGCTCGGCCGCCGGATTGAATTCCACCACCTGGCCGCTCGCATCCATGGTGATAATGCAGTCGAGAGCGGAATCCAGAATCGCGCGATTCAGCCCCTTCAGCCAGGCTTGCGATTCGCCGCGAACTTTTGTGGGTTTCTTCGGAGCCATGGAGCGGAGACCTTACGAATACCATCGAATCGAGTCTCCGTTTCGACCGTCTCTCGCGCTGGTCAATGGGAAGGGTCGTCGAGATCGATCTCGTGGTGGCGTTGCCTGGCCAGCGCAAGGGCGAGACGGGCACGACCCAGACCGCGTCGCCAACGCCGGCGCCAGGCGACATCGCTATGCTCAAGGCGAAAACGTGGACGGATGCGCAAGTTCTCACTCTGGCAAAGGGAAATCGCCTCGGGTGTCCAAAGACGCCGCGAGATGGCGGACATCAGATAGGGGATCGGGATATTGTCCCGGCCCATGTAAGAAAGCGTGAGGAGGTCGCGCGTTCGTTCGCTGGCACGCGCTTCCATGTTCCAGGCCGACTCACCCGGGCGCAGCGCCGATTGGAGGACTTCCTTTTTCCACAGGGTCGCCTGGAGCCGGGTGCGTCCATCGGACTCCCGAGGCACAACGCCATAACGATCGTTTAGCGGCACGAAATCGCGCTCCAGTTGCGACCGGCCGTAGAAGCAAAAGGAAGCGGCGTCGTGGTCGAGTGCGTAAGCGAAATCCGCGGCCAACTGCTCCCGGTTCACCGGACCATTCAAAAAATAGTCTTCCTGCAGGTATAAAACATAAGGCTGCGTGATTTGCTTTAGCGCGACGTCCATGTTGGCGGCCCAGTCCCGATCCGGCCCCACCGCGATCGGCTGGAGAATGTTCGACCGGACCCGCAGGCGATTAACGATCAGAAATGCCGGGAACGGACAATCGCTCCAATGTTTTCGGAAGAAGAAAGCGAACGGCCGCCACGCGTCGAAGAATGCGTCGCAACTCGAAACAACGATCGCGACAGAGCTGGCAAAATCTTTCAGCTCCGGCATGGAGAAGTGGTGGGGCCGCAGTTTTGCGCGCGCAAGGAATTTCTTTTCTCCCCGTCATCCCGAGCGCAGTCGAGGGATCCCGAGTTGGTGCCTTTAGGGTACCACAACGGGCTTCCTCGACTGCGCTTCGCTTCGCTCGGAATGACGGCGTCGGTTGCAGGATCACGTGACCGGGATACATTCTCGTCAGAAAAAACGGGGGCGCACTGGCTTCGACTCGTAGTTCGAAGCGCAGGCGGCATGTCGAGGATGGTTCGTTGGCCTCGTTAAAATCCGGACCAAAAAAAATAAACGCAGATCACCAAGATCTCGCTCTCGCGGCTTAATTGACCGCGATGTTTCCGGTTGGACGCCTGCTACGGCCGGA
>DATMEN010000012.1:0-114654 GCA_035556975.1 Chthoniobacterales bacterium | reverse complement strand
CAACGAAGTACATGGGATCCGTCGCCTACACCGGCGTCACGGCGAACCCGACGGTGGTCAACGTGGACACTCCGTAACACGACGACACATCGATAGAATAACAGCGAAGGGCCGGCGCAAGCCGGCCCTTCTGCTTTTCTGGGGACGGCGGCCAATTGGCGCTAAACCCCCATCGCGCCGGTTGACAAAAACCGCCCAAGGCGGTTTAATGATTTCGTTACTTTGCCTCCTCGATAAACGACTCTTTTTCGAGGCTTTCCGGTTCCCCAAAGAACCCAGGTCTGTCCGGCAGCTTTTCTAAAATTCCCATCTCATGGCGGGACACAGCAAGTGGTCCAAGGTTAAGCGCTTCAAAGGCGCGCTCGATACCAAACGGGCCGCGCTCTTCAGCAAGTTCGCGCGCGAGATTACCATCGCCGCAAAGATGGGCGGCGGCGAGCCTGATTCGAACGCGCGTCTCCGTAGCGCGGTCGTATCCGCCCGGGCCCAAAGCATGCCCAACGATGCCATCGAGCGCGCCATCAAGCGGGGCACGGGCGAGGGGGCCGAAGCGCAACATTTCGACGAGATGGTCTACGAAGGTTACGCGCCCGGCGGCGTAGCGGTGATCGTCGAGGCGGCCACCGATAACAAGAATCGCACTGCCGCGGAGATCCGCAGCATCTTCACCAAAAACCACGGCAACCTCGCCACCAGCGGCAGCGTCTCCTACATGTTTCACAAGAAGGGCCGCATCACCGTGCCGCGCGGCGCGATCGGCGAGGAGCGTATTTTCGAGCTGGCCCTGGAAGCCGGCGCAGAGGAGTTGACAATGGAGGAGGAACAGTATGTTATTACCACCTCCCACGATCAGCTCTACGCAGTAGCTGAGGCGCTCAAAAACGCGGGCGTCACAACTGATGGGCAAAAGTTTACTTTCATCCCCGATACGACAGTTCCGGTTAACGATGAGGCAGTGGCGCTGCAGATCTTGCGCTTGTGCGACAGCCTCGAAGAAGACGACGACGTTCAAAACGTCTATTCCAATCTAGATATCCCCGACGAGTTGCTGGCGAAATTGCCAGCGTAGGAAATCGCTGCCAAACCGGCAGCCGCTGCCTCGGCAGCACTGAGGTCATCTCTGTATTTATGAGCGAAGAAACCGATAACCAGCGACCAGCGCAAACCAACGCCTCCGCCGAACGTCCACGGCGTCCGCGCCGGAGATTTCCCCGCCGACATGATGGCCCGCGAGGGGGTGGCCCAGAGGCACAGCGTGGCGACCTGAATGGACCCGCGGACCGGATCGAGGAGACCGGCGCTTCCAACGTCGAAGGCCGGGAAGGCCACCAGCGCAGCGATCAGGGAGACGATCAACAATCTGGCGCCGCGGGCGAGATCCGCGATCACGGTCCCTCTCAGAATGGCGAGCTGGAGCGTGAACCGGAGTTTGGCGACGGCATTATCGAAATTTCGGGCAAGGGCTTCGGATTCTTGCGGGACGGGAAACGCAATTTTGTTCAGACCCCGCAGGACATTTTTGTTACCCCGGAAATCGTCCGCCGCTTCGGCTTGCGCGATGGGATGTGGATTCACGGCGAGACCCGGCGAGGAAACCGCGGGCCGCAATTAACGCGCCTGCTCAAGATCAACGACGACGAGCCGACGAAATATCAGGGGCTGCGGCCATTTGAGGAGTTGACGACAATTAATCCAAATCGTCGCATCAAGCTCGAAACCGTGCCGGACCGTTACACGACGCGCATCATGGATTTGATGACGCCGCTTGGCATGGGTCAGCGCGGCATTATCGTCGCGCCGCCCCGCACCGGAAAGACCACCTTGTTGCATCACATCGCCGACGCGGTGGTAAAAAATCACAAGGAAATGAAATTGATCATTCTCCTGGTGGACGAGCGTCCGGAGGAAGTCACCGACTTCCGGCGTTCCTGTCCGCAGGCCGAAATCATGGCGAGTTCGAATGACAGCGATATCAAGAGCCATACCCGCATCGCCCAACTCGCCATCGAGCGGGCGAAACGTTTGGTCGAGGCGGGCAAAGACGTGTTTATCCTGCTCGACTCGATCACGCGGACGGCGCGCGCGTTTAACAACGCGACCGGCGGAGGAGGCCGCACCATGAGCGGCGGAATCGACGCCCGCGCGATGGAGATTCCGAGAAAACTTTTCTCAGCGGCGCGTAACACCGAGGAAGCCGGGTCCCTCACGATCGTAGCCACGGCGCTCATCGATACTGGCAGCCGCATGGACGAGCTCATCTTCCAGGAATTCAAAGGCACCGGAAATATGGAACTCGTGCTCGATCGCAAGATCAGCGATCAACGCACGTATCCGGCGGTTGATATTTTTCTTTCCGGCACGCGCCGGGAAGAATTGCTCATGCAGCCTTGGGAGCTGGATAAGATCAACATGATCCGGCGGGGTTTAGCGGGGCACAAGCCGGGTGAAGCAATCGAGCGTCTCCTTATGTTCGTGAAAAAATTTCCGACGAACACGCAGATGCTCAAGGAAATCCCGGGCTAGGCAACATTTGCGAATTGCAATTTGCGATTGAAGCAATGCATTGAAATCGCCAATCGACGATCGCAAATCGAAAATTCTGGAGTGGGAAGTTCTTCCTCCCGAGGAAGAACGAAGGCGAGCGGGCATCGAGCCGCTTTTCAAGTGGCTCGCGCTGATCATGGACGATTTTATTCGCGTCCCTGGAACGAAATTCAAATTCGGTCTCGATCCGCTGCTCGGGCTCTTGCCCGGCCTCGGTGACACGGGTTCGGCGCTGGTCTCGGCCTTCGCTCTCATTCAGGCGGCGCGCCTCGGGGTTCCCAAGATCCTTCTCGCTCGCATGTCGCTTAATATTCTGATCAACGAGGTAATCGGGATCGTGCCGGTCGTGGGCGACGCTTTCTCGTTCTGGTTCAAATCGAACGCGCGCAACTACCAGATCATCAAGAACCACACGGCTGCGCCGGGCGTGGCGCGTCGGAGCGATTGGATTTTTGTGATCGCAGTTTTAGTAGTCCTCGGCGCAATTGTCCTCTGCGGATTACTGATCAGTCTTTTCATTCTCCAGCAAATCGCGAAAACGCTAGCTGGTCATTGATCACCGGGCCGGAATCATCTGAGGTGCCGCGACGCAATCGAGTGAATGCTTTCTCGCGCTTCTCGATAACGCTGGGCGAATGAGTCGAGGCTGTCCGCTCCGATGCGTTTCGCGAGCTTTCGCTGTTCTGGTTCATCGACGGGAAGAATGGAGACGCTCTTGTTTTCCCATCGCCGAAGAACCGATTCGATCAGGCGCAGGTATTCGTAGCTTTCCTTCACCAGCGTGGCCTCCTCCTTCGGCAGGAGGCCTTTCTGCGATAACTCATCCAGCGTGGCCATGGTGTGCGGGTTCCAAATGTCGGCCCGCATCTGCAATGCCTGCACCAAAAACTCCGCCTCGATCACGCCACCGGTCCCGGTCTTGAAGTCGAGCACGTCAGCTGCGCTTCCGCGCTCCTGCCGGATCCGTCGCAGCATTCCAGCAATTTGGGAATACAGGTCGTCCCGTTTCGCGGCTTTTCTCCAGACGCGCCGGACCAGGTCCATGAATTGATTTTGCAACGGGCCGGCCACCGGGCGGGCGCGGGTCAGCGCCTGGATTTCCCAAAGCTGGGCGCGCGTTTCGTAGTAGGCCTCGTAGGTCGCGAGCGAGCACGCGAGACTCCCCTTCTCGCCTTCCGGCCGGAGGCGCGCGTCCAGGGTGGCAATGCTTCCTTCCGCGGTTGGTTGCGCCATCGCTACCACGAGGTGCTGCGCCGCGCGGATGTCGTCACCGACGAAAAGCACGTCCAAATCGGCGCCATACCCGATCTCGGCGCCGCCAAATTTCCCCAGCGCGATGATGGTGAGATCGCTTTCGCTCCCGCGCATCCGGTTCATAAAAATCAAACAGGCTTCCGCCAGCGCGGAGTGTTCGGCGAACAGCGAAGCGAGACTCGCGAGTCCCAAGACGTCACGAAGGAAAATTCTCAGCAGCTGAATCTGACGATACGCGCGGACCGAATCGAGCGGTTTGGCCTCCACTTCCAGCGCTTCGAGGCGCTGGAGGTGTTGCGCGACATCCACTTCCCGGTCGAGCATTCCGGCCCGAGTAATCTCCTCGAGTAACTGCGGACGGCGAATGAGGAGATCTCCCGCATGGCGGCTCGCATCAAATGTTTTCAAGAGCAGCTCCAGCAACTTCGGATTCACTACGAGCAATTCGAAAAGCATGCTCCGCAAACCATATGCTTCCACGAAGCGGATGAATTGATTCAGAGCCACATCGGGATCCGCCGCGCGTGCCAGCCACCGAAACAAGAGCGGCCGGAGATTGCGCAACACCTGGCGGGTGCGCGGCGCGACATGAAAACCGCCAGGACCTTTGGCCAGGTCCGCCAGCGATTTCGCCGCGGCCTTTTCATCACGAAAGATGTGGAGGCTTTCCACGGCCGATTCCGCCGCGCCGCTCGGGGACGAAATGACTCTGCGAAACACTCCGCGGATTTGCTGCATTTCTTCCCGCAGAGCCGCATTGAATTTTTCCGGAGAAGGAAAGCCGAGACTGCGCGCGAGCCGGCGAAGCGCTTCGGGATTTTCCGGCACAGTGTGGGTCTGTTGCTCGGCTTCGATCTGGAGACGATGTTCGACACGGCGCAGGAACCGGTAGCCGCTTTCCAGAAGACGAGCTTCGCCGCGCGGGAGCAATTCCAGCTCCGCCAGGACGGGCAAAGCTTTCAGCGTGCTTGTTTCCTGCAGAAACGCGTGGCGCGCGCCGTGCAGGAGCTGGAGCGCTTGCACGACAAATTCGATCTCGCGAATTCCGCCCGCGCCCAGTTTGACATCCCGCCCGATCTTCTCGTGGCCGACGATGTCCCGCTCGATCCGCCGTTTAATACCGGCGATTTCCTCGAGCACGTCAGGCGTCGGACTCCTGGGAAAAATGAACGGCTGATGTTGCCGGAGGAATTCGTAAGCCAGTTCGCGACTTCCCGCGATTCCGCGCGCCTTGATCAGCGCGAGACGTTCCCAGGTCTCACCGAAACCGGCGTAGTAATTTTCCATGCTCTCGAGCGAGCGCGCGAGGGGCCCGGCAGTGCCTTCCGGTCTGAGCCGCAGATCGATGCGAAAGAGGGCTCCCGCTGGATCGTGGGCCGCGAAGGTTTCGATAATCTTGGCCCCCAGCTGGTTGAACCACTCATGATAGGTGAAATTGGGCGAGACCTGTCCTTCCTCGTCGTAGAGAAAAATAACGTCGATGTCGGAGCTGTGGTTCAACTCCCGGCCGCCGAGCTTTCCGAGCCCGAGAATGGCGAATTGCGCGTCCGGGCCGCCGCGTCGGCTGCGCAGCTCGCTATCCCAATAAGTGTAAACTTCCCGGAGACAGATTTCCGCCAGGTGAGAAAGTTCCAGCGTCGTTTCCTCCAGCGGCGCGGCCTCGGCGACTTCGCGCAACGCAATCCGAAGCATTTCGCGCCCCTTCCAAAAACGGAGAGCCCCGAAGTTACCGGAAAAAGTTGAACCTTCGCCGGTTTTTTGCAGGTCGGTCAGCATGGAGCGATGGCTGCGGGGCTCCGAACAAATCTCCGGCTTCGAGAGCCACAGGAGAATGTCCGGATGGCGTGCCAACTGGGCGGCGCAAATGCTCGAGACCGAAAGTAAATGCAGGAGTGATGCTTCGCCTAACGGAAACTGCTCGATCACGTCGCGCAGCGGTGGCGCATCACCCGGCCAGCTCTCGCTCACGCGTTCCAGCGTATTCTCGACCTGCGCAGGCTGAAGCGTTTCGGCCGCTTTTTCCCGGATCCAGGCTGGCACGGCGGTCATTTACCAGGGTACCGTTATTCGACGAAACGAGAAGAGCGGCGCCGGGCTCTAGCCCGCTTGCGCCTTCTCCGCGATTTTTTCCTGGGCTCGCGCGAGAGTTCGTCGTTCGCTCCAGGTGAGGCTTTGCAGACCTTCGCGGGAAATCTTGTCCAGGACCGGGTCGACCTCTTCGGAGATGAACTGCTCGGAGGTCATCATTCGATAGCGTTCCATCTCCGCGCGCCGTTGTCGAAGCGCCCGCTGGAAAATGGATGGGCGGCCGAACCCCAGGAGATGGGCGTAAAGCCACCCGGCCACGCATCCTCCCAGATAAGCGCTGTGTGCGACCGTGCTGCTGCGGTCCAGCGTCACGCCCAGGATGGCGATCGCGAAGGCTCCATAGGCGAGATGTTTCGCTTTCAATCGAACCGGAAGAACCAGGAAAATCATCGAGGTTAACTCGAGCTCGGGCAGAATCGTCGCGTAGGCCACCACGACCGCGGCGACCCCACCCGAAGCGGCAAAAAGGACCGAAGTCTCAGGCATCAAAAACAAGTGGCCCAGCTCGCCGGCCCAGGCGCCCGCCAGATAAAGCATAAGAAATTGGCGCTGTCCGATGATCGATTCCACGTCGCGTCCGAGCAGATACAAAATGAGCATGTTGCCGAACAGATGCCATGGACCTGAGTGCAGAAAGGGGGCCGTAAAAAATTGCCATCCGTAGGCCGCGTGGATCCCGAGGTCGCTCAGGCCGAGATACTCGCGGATGAAGCCGGGTTGGTAGGCATCGAGGAAAAGTTGGGTGACGAATGCGGCGATATTTACGCCGATCAACCCGAGCAGCACTACGCGCGGCCGTTGCCTCCAGCGTCGCGTGAAAGACGAGGACTTTCGGCCGGACAGGCGCATGTCACGAGAGTATCGCAGCGAAAATCAGTTGTCGATGAAATCCGAGTGGATCGCGTCCCGCCACCGCGCGGGACTCGATCCACCTAAATCGGCGCCAGGACCCGCAGTCCGCCGGCCCGGATCCCGAATTCCACCGGGCAATTCCCGATGAGTTCACCATCGATTTCCACCGGGACGCTTTCCTCGCTGCTGACTCGCAGCCGGCTCGTTTGGAAGTACTCCACTTCCGGCGCCGTGATTTGCGGGGCGAAAATTACATCCTGCAAGTAGCGGATGATCTCCACGTAGTTGAGCCGCTTAAAGACGATCACGTCGAGCAAACCGTCATCGATCACCGCCTGTTTGAAGAAAGGGAAGCGGCCGCCGTAAAGCCGTCCATTGCCCACCAGCACAAACGATCCCTCTTCGGTCACCGCGTTCTCCGATTCGATCCGCAAACAGGGCGGCGGGCGGGAGGCAATCTGGGCCGCGGAAATCATATAGCTGAGCGGTCCGAAATTCCGTTTGAAGGCGCGGCTCGTTTCCTTCACCACTTGGGCGTCGAGGCCAACCCCGGCCAGTTGGACGAAATGTTTGCCGTTGGCGCGCGGCAGGTCCACGGGCCGCGTCCGATTTTCCTGGATGATCTCCCAGCATCGAGGCAGATCGTTCATTGGCAGTCCCAGCTCCGTCGCGAATACATTCATGGTTCCGATCGGGAGCAAGCCGAGGGCGACATTCTTACCGGCGATCCCGTTCACGATTTCGTTGACCGTGCCGTCGCCTCCAGCGGCGACGATTTTTTCGTACCCTTCGGCGGCCGCGTGCCGCGCGATAGCTTCCGCTTCGCCTGAGTGAGAGGTCGCGCAGAGGGTCGCTCCGCGCGTGATCGATTCCACCTTTGCGCGCAGGCGACTCGCGCGGGCACCCCGGGCCGTGGGATTCAGAATGACAACGGTGTCTTTCACGGAAGAGGCCAGGGCAGGGGCTTTAGTCTTTTCTTCAAACTGAGAGGGCGTAACGTTCCGGCGTGAAAAAATTGAGCCGCTTTCTCCTGGTCCTGCTCGGGCTGATCCTGGGTGTGGCGGTCCTCATTTTGATTGGCGTGAACATGTATGTGCAGTCGCAGGGGACACAAGTGCGGATTCAAGAGGAACTCAGCCAGCGGCTCGGGACGAAACTAAAGGTGCGGCAGATCAGCGTTACCCCCTGGGCGGGATTGAAACTCAGTGGCATTACCATTCCGCAAAGCCAACCCGGGGTCTCCGCCGATTTCCTGACCGCAAAGACGTTTCGCCTTCGCATCAAGTTCGGATCGCTCTTCTCGCGGCGTCTTGTCATTAAAGAAATTTCGTTGATCAACCCCGACGTTGTTTGGGCGCAGAATGCGGACGGAAAATGGCGGCTGCCAGCGCTGCCGCGGGAGCCAGCCGGGAATGGCCCTCCTCCGGCCACGACAGAACCGGCCGTGGTCAACAACGCTCAGGTGCAGGGAGCGGTTCCGGTGAGCGAGTCGGACCTTCCCGGGCCGGGCGAAAACGAAGAGCCGGGTCCGTTCACTCCGGAAATTCAGCGGGTCAACCTGGTCCACGGCCGTTTTCGCTTTCTCGACGAAAAGTTGCAAAGCGTCGCGACTTTTGACGACGTCCGTTTTCGCTCGGGGTTCCGGACTGCGACCGACTTGCGCGGGAACATCAGCATCGAGAAGACATCGCTCCGCGATCGATTTTTCCTCGAGCACTTGAAATCACCGTTGAGCTACGCCCCTGATGAGCTCGCTTTTTCGCGAATCACCGCGCGCGCTGGGGGTGGTGAAATAACCGGCCGCTTTACGCTCTTGCCGCAGACGGAAGATTCTCCTTTCAGCGTCAGCATCAAATTTCAGGACGTTCAGGCCGACCGCATCGTCACGGATGCCGGGGGTGTTCGGGGGATGATCACCGGCCGGCTCGAAGGTTATCTCGATGCCAGTGGCACCACCGCTCACGAGAACGCCCTCTCTGGCGCGGGGGAGATAATTTTGCGTGATGGCCAGATCCAGCAATACAGCTTGCTCGTCGCGCTCGGGCAGTTGCTGCAAATCGCGGAATTGCAGAAGCTTCGCTTCGATCAGGCGCAGGTGAAATATCACCTCAACCCCGGCGTCATCACGATCGACGAATTGCTTTTCCGCTCCCAGAATATCCGGCTTTCCGCGACCGGGACGGTTTCCTTCGACGGCAAACTTCACCTCGAATCGCAGCTCGCCGTGAATGAGAAAATGCGGAACCAGCTTTTTCGGGCGATCCGGGAAAACTTCAAGCCCATCGATGAGCCCGGATACACCGCCCTCAGCTTTCAGGTTAGCGGTACGGTGGGCCGTCCTAAAACGAACCTGATGGACAAGCTTATTGGCCGCGACTTGAAGAGCCTGGGCAGCGTTATCGATAGCCTTTTAGGGGGCGGAAAACCCGAGAAGCCGAAAAAGAAAAAGGCGGCGGAAGCACCCGCCCCGGAGCCGGCCGTCACACCCGCACTCACGGAGAGCTCCTCGCCCGCGGCCCCTGCGAGTGGGGCGGAGTCGCCGGTGCCGACCGCGCCGCCATGAGAGTGATCGCCGGCGCGGCGGGCGGCATTCGTCTCGATGTCCCCAAGGCCGAGGTGCGTCCGACCATGGACCGGGTGAAGGCGGCCATTTTTTCCAGCCTCGGCCACGAAATAATCGGCGCGCGGGTTCTCGATCTCTTCGCTGGAACTGGCGCGCTGGGCATCGAAGCCCTCAGCCGCGGTGCGGCGTCGGCTCTTTTCGTGGACGAAAATTCCGCGGCGATCGCGGCCATCGAGCGGAACCTTGCCCGGACGAAATTGGAAGGCCGTGTTCGCAAACAGGATGTCTTTGCGTTCCTTCGATCCGAGCAGACCCGAGAGCCCTTCAAGATTATTTTTGCCGATCCTCCTTACGAGAAAACGAAATCGGGCTCCGAATTCACCAGGTTATTGCTGCAAAACAAGCGGCTGGCGGAAGGGCTGGCGCCCACCGGGATCTTCGTGCTGGAAAAGCGGCCGGCCGAACGGATGCCACCGATGCCGTTGTGGAAGGTCATTCGCGCCAGGTCTTACGGCGCCACGGAAGTGTTATTTCTCCAACGTGCTCCCGTCATTCCGAGCGAAGTCGAGGAATCCCGTGATGGAATCGATAGTATCGCCACGGGATGTCTCGACTCCGCTCGACATGACAAAAGCTGAATGAGCAGGCTTCTCTACAATATTCTCTATCCGCTCGGGCTGTTGCTGTTCCTGCCGGGGCAGATCGCCAAGCTGCTGCGGCGCGGGAATTATCGGCATAAGTTTGGCCAGCGCCTCGGTTTTTATGATCGCGACGTGCAAGCGAGGCTCGCGTCGCACCGCTGCACCTGGATTCATGCCGTCAGCGTAGGCGAAGTGGCGATCGCGTTGAAACTGGCCGCCAAACTGAAAGAGCTCGACCCCGAGTTTTTCGGCGTGCTCACCACCACAACGACGACCGGATTTGCTTTTGCGACGCAGGAAGCGCGCGATGGCCTGGAAGTGCTTTATAGTCCGCTCGATTTCTGGCCGATCATGCGCCGGGCTTATTCTGTCATCCGTCCGGTCCGGGTGGTGCTGGTCGAGGCCGAGGTATGGCCGAATCTGGCCGCTGAAGCGCGTGGACGCGGTCTCCCGCTCGCGTTGGTCAACGCGCGGTTATCGCCCCGATCGGAAGAGCGATTCCATCGTTTCCTTTGCCTGGTCGCACCGACCTTTCGTTGCCTCGATCTCGTCGGCGTTCAGGAACCGGAGGACGTCGAACGCTGGGTCGCGCTCGGCGTTCCGCGCCAGCGGATTCATCACGTCGGCAGCATCAAGTATGATCCGACGGGAATAACCATTAATCCTGACGTACCCCTGCAAGTGCTGCGTGCCTTCGGGCTCGACGGCGATCGGCCGATTCTCTTTGGCGGGAGCACTCACGCCGGCGAGGAAGACATCCTCGGTGAAATCTTTCAACGGCTTCGGACCGACTTTCCGGCCCTCACTTTGATTATCGCGCCCCGCCACGTAGAACGCATTGCGGAGATTCGCACCCGGCTGCAACGCCTCGGCCTGGACGTCTGCTTACGGAGCGAAGCCGACGTTGCGCGCCAGGGCCCGCCTGATTGTCTGCTGTTGGATACCACGGGTGAGCTGCAAAATTGGTACGCCGTCGCGACGATTGTCTTCGTCGGCAAGAGCCTCACGGCTCGCGGGGGGCAAAATCCGGTCGAGCCGATTCTGGCCGGCAAGCCCGTCCTTTTCGGTCCGCACATGGAGAACTTTGCCGCGCTGGCCCATGCTCTCGTTGGCAGTGAAGCCGCGGTCCAGGTCGCGGACCCAGCTTCCTTGGAGAAGGAAATCGACCGGCTCCTCCGTGATCGCGAAGCGGCCTCGCGTCTGGTCGCGAACGCCCAAGCCGCGCTGGCCATGCACGCCGGGGCCACGGCGCGGACCGCGGCGCTTGTGATGAACTTGAAATCGGCCGCCCCTGCCGATCGTTGAACCGACCCGCAAATAACTTGCAACGCAGGGACACGCTTCTGATATTGCCCCCGCTTTCCTGACCCTATCGTCCAGTGGCCTAGGACACCGCCCTTTCACGGCGGTAACACGGGTTCGAATCCCGTTAGGGTCGCGAGTTTTTTTGCACGGTTGTTTCAACGGCGAATTTGAAAAAAGCTCGGTTTTGGCCTCCGATTTGTGATAGGGATTTGGCGACTAATGCAACCTGCGTTTCACCGATCGGAAGTCGATCAGCCGCATCCGGCGCGGACTCGCGCCATCATGAAGGCGCATCCGGAAGTGCGCCAGTTGATGGGTCGAAATCCCTCCACGGCACTCATCGCGGTCACCATTGTCGTGGTCCAGACGGCGATCGCTTTTTGGATGGGGAAGCTCGGGATGGGGTATTGGTGGCTCGCCTTGCTCGTCGCTTACCTGTTTGGCGCGTTCGCGAACCACTGCGCGTACGTGATCATCCACGACGCGGCCCATAACCTGATCTTTCAGAGCAAGAACTGGAACAGGCTCATCGGGATTCTGGCCGATCTCCCGAATTTGGGGCCGGGGGCAATGGGTTTTCGCGTCTATCATTTGAAGCACCACGCTCACCAGGGCGCTTACGAAATTGATGTCGACCTGCCGAATCGCTGGGAGGCGCGCCTGGTCGGCAACGTCTGGTATCGCAAGGCCATCTGGTTGGCGCTCTTCCCGCTGCTCCAACTTACCCGGCCACCAAGGGTGAAAACCTATACGATGTGGAGCCGGTGGTTGTTTCTCAACGTGGCGTGCGCGCTCGTGTACGACGCGGCGATTATCTATTTCTGCGGCGGCGCCGGATTATTCTATCTCGCGCTGTCATTTTTCTTTTCGATCGGATTGCATCCGCTGGGTGCGCGCTGGATCCAGGAGCATTTTACGCTCGATAGCGAGCAGGAGACATTCAGTTACTACGGTCCGATCAACGTGGTGGCCCTCAATGTGGGCTACCACAACGAACACCATGATCTTCCGTCGATCCCCTGGAACAATTTGCCGAAGTTGCGGGCGCTTGCGCCGGAGTTCTACGACACGTTGAAATCGCACCCCTCCTGGACCCGGTTGCTGCTTCAGTTCCTGTTCGACCCGCGATATACGGTGTTTTCCCGGGTGGAACGGGTCCAGGAACCTGCTCCCGTCGAGTCGCGCGCCATGGATTTGGGCGTGACGTGAGGCCTTAGCCCAGGAGCATTAATCAGCGAAACGACGGGTTATTCTTATTTATGGACGTTTTGCGGCCAGTTTCATATCTTGCGGAGCTGGTCAATCAAAAGTCATCCAGCCGATCGTTGTATCGCCCTTCATCGCGCCGCCTCGAAGCATGCGTGAGGCGTGGGAGCGCCGCATGTTCCTGATATGGAATTGAACCCAGGAACTTCACCGCCGGAGGAGAATGCCGGTTTGAGTGTGGAAACGGATCCCGGCAAGTTCAGCTTGAGCGATTTTCTGGTGGGCGACAGCAAGGATCCGCTGAAGCCGCCTCCCGCCTTCACCCGCTGGCACCATGTCGGGGAGTGGGCCATTGAGTTGTACGAGCCGCAAATGCTCGGGCCGGCCGAGGCGCGAACCACCCTTCACTACGATGGCAAGGCGCATCCGGTCATCAATCTGTGTTCCTACAATTATCTCGGCCTGGCCAATCACCCGGAGGTCATCGCGGTCGCGCATGAGGCGCTGAGCACGCATGGTCTGGGCGCTTGCGGCTCGCCCATGCTCTCGGGCATGACCGATCTTCATCGGCAATTGGAAAAGAAAATGGCGGAGTTTCTCGGGTACGAGGACGCGATGCTTTTCAACAGCGGTTTTGGCGGGGCGCTGGGAACCATCTCAGGGCTCTTGCGCAAGAGCGACGTGGCGGTCATGGACAACCGTTCCCACCTGAGCCTGCGGGACGGCGCCGTGCTCGCGCGGACGCGCTCGGAGCGTTTTGAGCACAACGACCCGGAGTCGCTCGATGCCGCCTTGACCCGCCATAAGGGGAAACGCCAGCTCGTGATCGTCGAAGGCATTTATTCGATGGATGGCGATTTCGGCAATCTGAAGGCGTTGATGGATGTGGCCGACGCGCATGAGGCGAGCGTCTTCGTCGATGAGGCGCATTCGATGCTGGCCTGCGGCGCGAATGGCCGCGGCGCGGTGGAACATTTCGGCGTGGAGAAGCGGATTCGAATTCTCTACGGGACTTTCTCGAAGGCATTCGGAGCGCTGGGTGGATTTGTTTGCGGTTCCAAGGAGACGCTCGATTATCTGCGCTTTTACTCGCATCCCTACGTCTATTCCTGCGCGTTGCCGCCAGTCGTCGTCGCCGCCATCTTGAAAGCGCTCGAGCTGGGGACCAGCCGGCCCGAGTTGCGCACCCGCCTTTGGGAAAACGCGGATTATTTTCACAAACAGCTGACGGCGCTCGGGGTCGATACCGGGACTTCCACCACCTACATCATGCCCCTTGTGATTGGAGATCGTGAGCGCATGTACCGGCTGGGGCACGAACTCCGCCATCGCGGCCTGTGGGTGGCGCCAGTCGATTATCCCGCGGTGCCGCAGGACCGGATTTGCTTCCGGGCCTGCGTGACGGCGAACCACACGCGCGCGGATTTGGACGAGGCGCTGAATATCCTCTCAGACACGCTCGTTCCGGCGCAGATGCAGAATGCGTGAGCCGTTCGAACGAGCTTCAGGCACGTTGATCGCAGCCCGAAATTCGGCAAGGTAAAGCGTATGGCGCAGCGTTACGTCTCCCATAAGAACGAAACGGTCCGAATGTTCGAGACCGACTTCATGGAGTTTTTCTCCCATGTTCACCCGGTGACGCCCCTGGTGATCTACCTGCCGGTGATCGGTTACATGCTCCATCTCGCGGTCGCCCAGCGGGCGCTGTCGATTGGGGCCGCGGCAGGATTGTTCGCCCTCGGCCTCCTCATCTGGACTCTGGTCGAATACACGATGCACAGGTGCATTTTCCATTATCAGCCGAAGAGCCGATGGGGAAAACGTCTCCACTTCCTGGTCCATGGCGTCCATCACGACTATCCGCAGGATGCCAGCCGGCTGGTCATGCCGCCGATTCTTAGCGTCCCGCTCGCTCTGGTTTTTTACGGCCTCTTCCTGATGACCTTTGGCCGCCTGGCGCCGGCCGCGTTTGCCGGCCTGCTCTTTGGTTATCTCTGCTACGACATGATTCATTACGCGACTCATCATTTCTCCATGAAACGAGGCGTGTGGCTCTGGTTGAAGCAGTATCACATGCGTCATCATTACAAAGACGATCACGTCGGATACGGTGTGAGCACTCCGCTCTGGGACTACGTTTTCCGGACACGAACGCGCATCGTGGCCGCCTCCGGCGCACCCGCAAGCGAAGCGATCCCGGCCGAATCGTCTCCCCAGGCTGAGCGTTCGTTGTAGGTGGATCGTGCGCTCCGCGCGCGATGATAATGTATGGCGCCGAAGGCGCGACTTTTCGGCCTCGCGCGACGGAGCGCACGATCCACCTTTCATGACATGCGCGTCGAACTACAAGCTGGCGAGGAATCTGCGGTCAGCGCTTCGTTGCCAGAACCAGAGTGCGATCAGGACCGCGTTCATGGGCAGCAGAATGAACGCGAAAAATAGATCGAGCCGGTCCAGACACACCAGGATACCGATGGCATAGCGCCGCATGTTGTCTCCGAGCAAATTCCAGCCGCGCATCGGCCCGTAAAAGCGCTTCCGATACAGGGCCCGGTCGTCCTCGCGAACCACCCCTGCCGTCGATCGCGCCGCGATGACAGATTCCACCTCGGCGTGCAAACCGTTGAGCACTCGCGCCGTGGCCATGTACCAGGCATAGAGCGATTTCATCCACGCCTGGGTAATCGTCGCCGGATCGCCGCGTGGGGCGAGTCCCTTCACTGCGATCATCGCATAATCATGCCGGTGGTGTTCATACATCTGGGCCTGCACCGCGTTGGCTATCCCGGCCAGCACCATCCAGATCAGGATGGCGCCGCTTCCGCCGCGATGCATGACGCCTGCGGCGATGGCAAGATAGATCGCCGCGTGCGTGAGGTAGCCGGCGCCGCCATCGAGGGCTCGGCCCAATTCCGTCACCTGCCCGGTCATGCGCGCGAGCTGACCATCGGCGGAATCGATGATGCCGTGCAGAATCAGCAAGGCGAAAGCGTAAAGCCCGAGACGTTCGTCGTAGAGCATGGCGCCGCCCGCGATGCCGACCAGGGCGCCGAAAACGGTCACCTGCGTGGGAGTCAGCCGAAGCGTCGCGGCGAAGCGAGCGATGATGAAGCCGAGCGGACGAAAGAAGTAAACGTCGACCAGCTCCTCGATTTCGTAGGCCTTGAAAGCAGGACCCAGCGTATAAACAGACTGGGCGTTTCGAGGCGTCACAAGGCCGTTGCTAGTACTCAGATTCTCCGCGCCTGCAAGTCAAGGAGCGGCGGTTTGCAACCGCCGTGTGGCAGGCCCGGCGGTTTAGAAACCACCGCTCCTTGGGGCTGGCACCGTGCGCCTGCTCAAGACAAGATTGAGAAAGCAATCGTGAGAGAGATCGACATCAAACCAGTTCGCTCGCGCGCCGACCTGAACGCTTTTGTCAAATTTCCGTGGAGAATTTACGCGAACGACCCGGCCTGGGTGCCTCCGCTGCTGGTTGAGCGAAAGCAGTTCCTCGATCGCGAGAAACATCCGTTTTACCAGCACGGCGATGCCGCACTCTTCCTCGCCCGCTCGGGGGGCGAAATCGTCGGGCGGATCATGGCGAGCGACGATCCGAGCTATAACGCGCTCCATCAAACGAACACCGGATGCTTCGGCATGTTCGAGGCAATCGACGAGCGAAACGTCGCGAACGCCTTGTTCGATGCGGCCGCGGATTGGCTTCGCCGCCTCGGCCGCAACGAGGTCATGGGACCGATCGATTATTCGACGAATTACGCCTGTGGCCTGCTGATCGATGGATTTCAGTTTCCGCCGACGGTTCTGACGGGGCACAATCCTCCGTATTATGGCGGGCTAATCGAAGGCGGGGGTTTCGAGAAGGCGATGGACCTTTATGCCTGGTGGTTTGACGATCCCACAAACGCCGCGAGCCGATTGCGCCGGGTGGCCACCGGATGGAAGAAGCGCAGCGACGTTACGATTCGTCCGGCAAAACTGGCCGACATGCGCGAGGAGGCTCGAAGAATCCGCGAGATTTATAACGAAGCCTGGCGGAGTAATTGGGGCTTCGTTCCGTTCACCGAAAGGGAATTCGAGTTCATGACGCGTGAGCTGAAACCGGTCCTTCTGCCGGAGTTCGTCTGGCTGGCGGAAATCGAGGGCAATCCGGTCGGTTTTATTCTGTGCGTCCCGGACATCAACACCGCACTCAGCAAAATTAACGGACGCCTCACGACCTTCGGCTTGCCGATCGGGCTGGCGAAACTTCTCTACCACAAGAGCCGGATCAAGAGGGTGCGACTCGTCGCCCTTGGCGTCCTGCCGAAATATCGCCGAAACGGCATCGCCGAAATGCTTGTCCTTCGTACCATCGAAGAGGCAATGATCAAGCGAGGCTTTGTCGGCGAGGCGAGTTTGATCCTGGAGAGCAACGTGTTGATGAATCGGTTTCTCGAAGCAATCGGCGCCGAGAAATACAAGACGTATCGGATTTATCGGCGTCGACTGGATGAGGAGGGGCCCGAGTAATGGCGGAGATACAATCCTTTCGCCGCGTTCTCATCGTCGCCGATCAATCGGCGGATTGGATGGTCGCGGGCTTGCGGCAACTCGATCGTCTCGCCCTTTCGGTCGATGAATTTGCTTTGGTTAACAAGGAGACGGCCCCCGTTCTCGTCTGCATTTATTGGCGACCGGACCTTGATCAATCGCTGAGATGGGTGCCGACAAACGAACGGCTGACCAGGGTCGCTTTCACGACCGGCCTCGAGGGACAATCCTTCGATCTTGTTCTAAACACGCGGCTATTTCTCTACCGGAGGGCCATCCGGCGATTAATGGAAACATCGGTCTCTCCTCCCGAGATCATTTCCGCGAACAGCGAAATGGAATTGTGGGAAAGCTATTTCCGGCTGGTGGAGTCCTACTCGCGGGAGGGAGGATGGGAATACATCACGGAGGGAGACCAAATCGACGAGATCGAGATAAGATTTCTGCGCGGCAGCGGCAAGCCGCAGGACGGTTTTGTCTCCCGATATTTGAACCGTCCGATCTCGCGACTGGTGACGCGCCTTCTCTTGAGGTTTCCCACCACTCCGAACGCGTGGACCCTGTTCATCTTTGCGATTCCGATCGTGGCAGCTCTTATTCTGCTCCAAGGCACCTATTGGTCCTTTTTGTCGGGTCTCCTCCTCTTTCAGGTCTTCAGCATTCTGGATGGTTGCGACGGAGAGATCGCGCGCGCGAAATTTCTCGAAAGCGAAAAAGGAGGCCGGCTCGACGGTTTATGCGACATCCTCAGCAACACTCTGCTGGTGGCCGCCCTTGGATTTGGGCTTTCCCGCCAGGCGCATCAGGCTGGATCTTCCGGCTGGTTCTACCTCGTGGAAGGACTTCTGGCCGTCGCTTTGATTGGCCTCAATGAGTTCTTGCTGGCGACGCGAAAACCGGATGACCGCGTGGCGCAGTTGCCAGCGTTGGGCGAAACTCTCTACCCGCGTCATCGCGAGTTGGTGGAGCGCTCCGGTCTGTTGCGCCTCGGTGAGACGTTCGCGCATTGGGTCATGCAGTTGACGAAGCGCGACGTCGCCATGCTCTTCTTTGTTTTCCTGGCGGCGATCGGACAGTCCGCCTGGATTTTGCATCTGCTGTTTGGGGTGACGGCGATCAGTCTGGCCCTCGCCGTGAAAGCTTTCGCGCCGCGGCGACCGAAATAGGTGGATCGAGTCCCGCCACCGCGGGACTCGATCCACCTAGGGACTCAGCCGTTCCACTTCGTGCTCGGCCCGCTGCAACATTTCAGGCGTGTCGACGTCCTGCCACCAGGCTTCGCCGATATCGATGGCCAGGGCTTTGCGATCCGCAGCCATTAATCGAACTCCATCGGCCAGACTGCAATCGCCGCCTTGGAGAGCGCGGCGGAGGTAATCGAACATGATCTCCGGGCAAAGAAATATTCCCGTGTCGATCGCGTTGTAGGTCCCCAGTTTTTTCCCGATTCCAACGATCAGATTATCCTCGGTCTGGACTTTCATCGCGTCCTCCAGATCGAAGATCGAATCGATCTTTCGGTCGACCGCCAGGTTCAAACACGCGCGGTCCGCGTGCGCGATGAGTTCGCTCAGAATCGACGGCCCAAAGAGATGATCGCCCATCGCCAGAAAGAAAGGCGCGCGCACTCTTCCGGCGGCGGTCAGAAGTGAGACCCCGTTTTGCTTCCGCCAATCAGGATTGGAGATCGGACGGAACTGCATGTGCGACGGAAGCAGCGGCGCGATCGCGGCGGCCAGTTTATCGCCACTGGGCCCGACCACTCCATGCAACGTCTTGACTCCAATTTTCTCGAACGACTGGATCGCATAGGAGATCAGGGGCCGCCCTCCGATTGGTATGAGCGGTTTTGCGATGATATCTGCGGCCCCGCGAAGCCGTGAGCCGGTGCCTGCCATCAAGATGACCGCGTCGGTGATCAAGCTCAAAGGTTACAGCTGGTAATATTTTCTCAAACCCCAGAGCTGGACCCGTCGCGGAAGGAAACGGAAGACGAGCGGCGCGATGATGGCCTGAAAAGGATCGCCGACCGTCACGCGCGGAGGCGGATTCGGCTCGTCGATCAGGTTCGCAATGCGACGCGCGACCAGGTCCGGACTGGGCGCGGCTTTCATGTTTCGGTCGACCACGCGCCAGACGCGCTCAATTCGCGCCGTTTGATGCTGATCGTTACCTTCGGTTCTCGCGATCGCCTCGTTGAAGTGGGTGCGAATGTCGCCGGGCTGCACGTCGATGACGCGAATATTGGAATTCTCCAGCTCCAGTTGCAGCGTCATGGTAAACGAAGCCATGGCTGCTTTGGCCGCGTTATAGGCGCCCATAAACGGAATCGGGAGTCGCGAGGCGAGCGAGGTGACGTTGATGATGCGGCCGGCGCCCTGTTTCCGCATCGAACGCAAAGCGAGACGGCAGAGTTCAACGTGGGCGAAGACCAAGGTTTGAAATTGGTCGCGCACCGCCTCCTCGGAGAGAAGCTCCGCCGGGCCGAAATGGCCGCTGCCGGCATTGTTGATCACCGCGTCGAAATGGCCAGCCTCCTCGAGCGCGGCGTTGTAGCCTTCGCCTAACGATATTGTGTCGTGCAGGTCGAGGCGAACGGGATGCAGGCGCGGCCACTCCGGAAGCCGCGAGATATCGCGCGATGTTCCCCAGACTTCATCGCCCCGCCCGGTGAGCAGCTTCGCCGTGGCCAGGCCTATGCCCGAACTGGCGCCAGTAAGGAATACGCGCTTCATGCGAGGCTGGGTAGCGCACGCGTCTCGCGTGTTGGCGACGGCGTCCCCGCCGTCGCGGACTTTTCGAAAGCGTGTTTTGGCGAGACGCCAAAACCAACACGCGAGACGCGTGCGCTACCCAGACCGCTCGGCCGCCACGTAAAGGGTGTTTTGGAAAACGCTCTTTCTTTGAAAGTCAGTGGAGTCACATCGGCGAGTTGAGGGTCTTGGAACGGCGGTAGTGAAGCAACGCTAATAGATACACCAGCAGAAAGACCAACGAGGCGATGACCTGGCCGGTAATCCCGTCGAGCATCAGGCGACACACCACTGCCGGCACAGTCGCAATAACCGCAGCTAGCAATGGACGACCGACATCGCCCCACGGGTTCCGCCAGCGAAAGACCATCCGCAAGGCACGATACCGAAGAATCCCCTGTAGCACGTACGGCAGCAGAATCCCCAACGCCGCGCCGGTCACACCGAAACGGCTGATCAGCCAGAGGTTCGCGATGAGCGCGACGACGCAGGTGATGATCGAGTTCAACAAGTTCAACCGCGGTCTTTGCACCATGATCACGGTTTCGGCGAGGCTGACGAAGGCGTTCGTCGCGCAGGCGATCGCCACGATGCCGAGCCACAGGCCGCCCTGCCGAAAAACCGGACCGTAAATCCCGAGAATGACGGGGCCGGCCAGGACCATGACAGCCACGAGCGGCAGGAGGACCCAGAGCATCCATTGCGCGACGCGTGAGAATGCTGCCGCAGCGTGCTCCTGCTCACCCTCCGCCGTCAGGCCGGCCACGATGGGCGCGAAGATGGGATTGAAGGCCTGGTTCACTTTGCGCAAGCCGCCGGCGATTTCGACGACAACTCCATAAATGCCAAGTGTTGTTAAGGTTACGCCAGGGGCTCGTCCCACAAAACATCCCAGCATCACCACATCCAGGCGAACGATCACAGCGTTTAACAGATCGTAAGCGCTCACCGGCGCGGCGTAGGCAAGCAACCGGCGGGACTCCGCCCAATAAGAAAGAGCCGCCGGCCGCGGCGGCGTCGACCGAAAAAGCGATGCCGCCAGAAACAGCGCGACGGCGCCCGATGCCCCCATCCCCACGATGACCGCGATCTCCGGGGCGAATGTCTCCAGGCCAAACCAAAGCGCGGCCAGAAACGCGAGCGTTGTCACGATCGTTTCGGTAACGCCGCGCGAGAAGATGTCGTGGCGCATGACTTTCATTCCGCGCGACACGGCGGTGTTGATGCGGTAGAGGGCGACGACCGGCATCGCGCAAAGCATCACTGAAAGCGCGGCCACCATTTCCGCATCGAGGCCCAGCCGGCGACCGAAGAGGCGAACGAGCGTGATCGAGATGACCGCAAGAACGGCGCATTGCCCTACGCCCAGCAAAACGGCGAGACGAAAGAGCGCGCGGCTCCGGGCGCGGTCGCCCGCCGCCTCGGCCCGGGCGATGAAGGTGATGATCGTATCGTCGAGGCCGAAGATACCGATCTTGCTCACGAGATCGGTCGTGGCCCACGCGACGGAGAAGATGCCGAGCGCGGCCGGGCCGAGCAGCCGGGCCACGAGGAACGTGAAAACGCCCCGGAAGTTCGAGGCCAGCAGCGCGATGAGGTTCGTCCACGCACCGCGTTTCAATTCCGATCCATGATCCACTGGCGCGCCAGGCCCAAGGTCCCCGGGCGGACTGATGGGGCGCAGCATGGCCTCCGAAGCAGTCATGGAACGCGAAGGGCCGCGGGCTTCATCGACTGCCGCGAGGATGGCTTCCGACGATGACGCCGTCCTGCATCTCGTGAATCCAATCGCACGCTTCGGCGATTTCCGGATTGTGCGTCACGAGGAGAAGGGCTTTGCGTTCTTCCTGCACGATTCTTTGGAGCAACTCGAAGGCGCGCCTGGAATTGGCGCTGTCGAGATTGCCGGTCGGTTCGTCGGCCAGGATCACGCCGGGATTGTTCGCCAGCGCGCGCGCGACGGCCACGCGCTGCTGTTCTCCGCCGGAGAGATGCCGGCTCGGCCGTTTCAATTTACTTCCGAGCCCTACTTCGTCGAGGAGGAACGCGGAGCGTTCCCGCATCTCCGTTTCACTCAGGACGGCGAGGCGGCGCATTGGAATCATCACATTTTCCTGGGCCGTAAAATCTTCGAGGAGAAAATGAAATTGGAAGATAAACCCGAGAAATTCGTTTCGTTTTTGCGCCAGGGCATCGTCGGGCAAGTGAGAGACCGCCTCGGATTCGATGGTGACCCACCCGCTGTCGGCGTGATCGAGCAGACCAAGAATGTAAAGCAGCGTGCTCTTGCCGCAGCCCGACGGACCCACCACCGCGTGCACCGTCCCCCGCTCGAGCTGGAGCGAAACCCCCCGCAACGCGTGCACGCGCGAATCTTCCTCGCCCAGGAAGCGTTCGATCCCTTCGCAACAGAGCGAAACCTCGGCGTTCATGAATTTTAAGGTAGCGTCTGTCGCAATGGCAGTGAAACCTTTTTGCTCCCTGTTCTTCGCTCCATGGAATCGTCGCGACCGCAATTGCTGATCCTCGCCGATGCCCCCGATGCGCTCCGGATGTTCTTTGGTATTTCGCTTCTGGAACGGCTGCTGCGGCTGGTGCAACGGCTCGGGTTCCGCGAGGTCATTATCCTTTCGAATTCGCCGGACGAGGTCGCGGTCCATCTGGCGGAACCCTCCTGGGCCCGCGCGGACGTCGCGCTGAGTTTTCGCCCGCGAAAAGCGGGCGCCCTGCGAATGAGCGACGTGGCGACCGGCGCCGATCGCACCCTGGTTGTCTCAGCCGGATTTTATTATGACGCGCGGTTGTTGAAAACGATGGCCGGACAAAGCGCGACGGCGTTGCTGGTCGATTCGGCGCCACCCCCGGAAGGGGTGGAGTTATGGAAAGATCGGGGTGGTGTTTTCGGCGCGGCTGCCCTGGTGGATGGCGCCTGGCTTTCGCGCCAGGATCACACGGCTGCGTTGATGGACCAGCTTTCCTCCGATGCCGCCAGCGGCCTGATCGAAGCGTGCGATGCAGCGCGCCAGCCGGCTTACGTCATGTCTCTCCGTCAACAGGTGCGCCCGGTGTTTTTCCCGGCGCCTTCGCCGGAGCTTCTTCCCGTGGCCGAACGATTCCTGCGCGCCGCGGCGCAGCCTGGCGTCCAGGCTTTCATCGAACGGCTCAACGCGCCGATGGAGGATTGGATCGTCGGACGCTTGTGCCGGACCGGCATCACTCCAAATCAAATCACATTCGTGACGATGCTGATCGGTCTTGCGGTGGCGGCGTGCTTCGCCACGGGCCATCTTTGGTCTGGGGTGGCGCTGGCGTACCTGGTCGAGGTGCTCGATGGCGTGGATGGAAAGCTGGCCCGCACGAAAGTGGAAACGACCGCGAGCGGCGAATGGGAGCATGTCATCGACTATTGCGTCGAGCTGTCGTGGTGGACTGCGCTCGCGTTTTGTTTTCAGGCCGCGGGGATGGACAACGCCTACTGGTTGCTGCTCGTGCTGGTTGGCGCCGATCTGGTCGATCGGCTGGCGAAGAGAACAGTGAAAAAGAAAACAGGGCGCAATCTGGATGACGTCGCCGATTTCGATCGCTTCGTCCGCTGGATAGGGGGCCGGCGCTGTATCAATATCTGGATCCTGGCCGCTGGTCTGCTCCTCGGCGATCCTGCGAACGCGTTTGTTCTGATTTGCGGCTGGGGAGTAGCGACGGCTGCTGTGCATCTGGTGCGCGCCTGGCAGATCCGCTCCGAAGTCCTGTGACGCTTCTGTTAGGTGGATCGTGCGCTCCGCCGCGCGATGACAAATTCTACCCCCGAAAGCTTTCGGGGCACTTTTCTTAGCATCGCGCGCGGAGCGCACGATCCACCTATACCGCCGCGGGCTGAGGTGGTTGGCCTGGTTCGGGTGCGTTGGTTGTCTGCCGGAACAGACCTGGAATGCGCCTCGCGCGTGAGACGATTTCCCTGGTTAGAACGGTCGCCGGTTGCTGCACCATCAGCGAAGTGCTTACGGCGCAATAAACTCCGCACCCTTCCTGGCACGACTTCTTGCGGTTGTTCGCATAGAGATCGTCCAGCGTGATGTCCATGATGTGTTTCTCGGTGTGCACCATGCTGCAAATCCAAAACTTCCCCTGGGCCGAGACGAAGAAAAGCTTGTAGCCCGCCGTGCAAGTCCAATCGACCGGCTCGTTGCGCAGGAGGCTGCGCTGGTAACTCAGGATCGCTTCGTTCGTATGAATCTTCTCGCCGCGTCGTTTCCGCTCGATCATGGAATCGACAAAGCCCTCCAACTCCTCCTTCGAGCCGCGCGCGACCCGAAATCGGCTCAGCGGATCGGCATGCACCAGGCGCACCTCGGTCGGGATTCCGCGGGACAAGCCGGTTTCCAGCACCGCCTTCGATTCCGGCAGCGTGTCCTGGCAAATCACCCCGGTGATGTGCAGGCTGATCTTGGAATCCTTGAAGTATTCGAGTTTCGGCAAGATCGTCTTGAACGACTTCTTCGTCACCGGGCTTGGCGTCATCCGGTCGACGCTGATCTGCATCACTTGCAGGCCGGCTTCCTCCAGGTCCTTGAGCAATTTGCGGGTAAGCAGGAAACCGTTGGTTGTAAGGCTGGTGGCAAATCCGAGCTCGCGGCAATAACGGACAATTTCCACGACGTTCGGGTGGAGCAGCGGCTCGCCGCCCACGAGCGCGATTCGCATCGTCCCGAGATCGCGGATTTTGCGGATCCAAAGCTTGAGGTCCTCCCGCTTCGGATGCGGCTTCGAATTGTCGTATTCCGTGCAGTAGGAGCAATCGAGGTTGCACTTATCGGTGAGGTAGAGGCTGCATTGGAGCGGCTTGCGATCGAAGATGCGCTTGCCGGATTCGAGCAGGTTATAGCCGGAAAAT
Source organism: Chthoniobacterales bacterium (assembly GCA_035556975.1). GTDB lineage: Bacteria > Verrucomicrobiota > Verrucomicrobiia > Chthoniobacterales > UBA10450 > AV80. Next base: position 90,024 of record DATMEN010000012.1, on the reverse strand, counting down.
TCGCGGCCGATTTTATCGAGCAAGTTCATGGAACCGAGCCGCAAGAGTCCGACACGGAGGACGCCGTTTCAATCTTTCTTATTCGGTGAGCTTGCCCGCGAGGATGTAAGGGTCAGCCCGGAGCTGTTCGAAAAGGGCGCGGGCGCGTTCAAACAAAGGAAGCAACTGCGGCGGGATCCGGGCCGGATCGTTGTCGCTGAGGTCCAGGATATGGAGAAGCACCTTGCGACACGCCGTGATCTGGCCCGCGGCGGTCAAGTTTCGCAGTTGCTCGTCGGGAGCGGTGAACCATAAGGTGGTCGGCATGTTGTCCGCCTTGGTGGCGACATCACGCATGGCGTCAGTGGGATTCAACCATTCCAGGGGACCGACCCGCGACCGAGCCTCCAGCACGTTATAGATGAGGACGGGCATGACCTTTTTCCGGAAGCGCTCGTCGCTCATGACCGCGGCGTAAACCAACCGCCGGATCCGCCGCATGAAAACGCTGCTGGCCAGCGCGAGCAGCGACGAGATGCGCAGTTCCATCATGTCGATGAACTGATTGACCCTCAGGTTCTTGACGTAACGCCAGACGCTGCCTTCCACCTTGGGAACGCGGCAAAGCGCGCTGGTAATTTTTTGCCTGATCCAAAGAAGCGCGAGCACAGTGAAGACCGGCATGATGAGCGGGATCCACGGCAACAAGTCCTGGACTGATTGCAGTGGCCAAGCCAGAAAGCGCACCGCCACCGCCATGGTCGACAGGGCCAGGATCAGCAGGCCCCACCAGAGGACCTTGAGATGCCACAACCGAAGCCATCCCGCCGGACGCGGTTTCGGGAGTTGGTAGAGGTCGTCCTGTCGTGGGTCCGTATCGGAGAAAATGAAGAGCCCAAAGTCCTCGCTGCGCGAGTCATCCAGGATAAGGCTGCCCATGCCCTGGTTGTCATAAACGCCGCCGTCCATCAACGGCAGGGGAGCCCACTCTTTCGCCTGCAATTCTTTTAGCGTGGCTGTGCCTTCCGTGGTGTCGGGCCAGGCAAAATCGTCCGGGAAATTGAGCGGCTCGAAGCCTCCCGGAAAACAGGATGAAGCGGCCGTGATGTCCGCGAGCCGGATTTGCCGGGCCTGGGCCGGGCTGATGGAGACTTTGCCATTTCCGATGAGCCCGTTTTTCCTGGTTTGGAAACGGAATGCGATGGCGTTGCGGAATTCGGTGGAGTTGAAAGTCAGATCGGTCAGCGGCATCGGCGGCTCTTCCCAAAAGACCTCGAAGCGCTGGCCGGCAAAAAATTTCTCGTCATAAACCTGGGCGCAAGCAGTGATGACGTCCCACCGGCAGGAAGGGATGGAAGGAGCGCTCGCGGTAAGCTTGGCGAGCGCGAGGTTCACCACGTTGACCGAGCGGAGATCGCGGCTGAACCGATCGAAAAAGTCCGGGAACGCTTCTCCGTTTTTTTGCGCGAGAGCGTATCGCATCCCGGTGAAGGTACCGCCCGAGACGGTAGAAAGCGCCGAGACATCCTTGAGCAGATCGAGACGATTGAGCAGGTCGAGGACGCCGAGATGGAAGCCGGCCGCGCGATAACCTCCGCCGGAAAGTGAGAGGGCGATTGCGCCCAAGGGAGGCTGCGGTGACATGGGGTCTCCGGCTCAGTGCTATCGGGCAGTGGCTGGGATGACCAGCCCTTTCTGCTAAGAGCGAACCAGGCGGGTCGCGGGAGTCAGATCGAGCGCCAATTAGGAACGTTATTTTTTACTCTTCTTTTTGCGGGAGCCGTATTTGACCGAACGACGCTCGGCTTTCGTTACCGACACATTGTCCTTCTTTTCGTTCACGAGGAGAGTGGTCTGCATTCCGGCTTCTTTGTAAAGGACCTCACGGATCGCAGCCGATTTATTCCCGCAATGCTTTTGATCGGCTAGCGCCTGGAGAGCCCGGTCGAGCGCACGAGGAAGGGTGATCGTAATGGCCGTGGATTCGTTGTTTCGCACCCCGCCGACCGTGTCATACCGAATATGACTCGGCAAGAGGATTCCGTGTTGACACGGGAGTCCCAACGGGTCCGATAACCTACTTCTACTACGATGGATGGAACCTGGTGCAGGAGGGACCAAATGCATCAACGGCGGATCGCCTCTATGTCCACGGTGGCCGGGTGGATGAGATCGTGGCCAGCCAGGTAGGGGGGCAATGGTACAATCATCATTACGACGCGCGCGGGCATTGCATTCTGTTGACCACGGCGAGCGGTGGCTTGGAACAGCAATACGACTACGACGCGTTCGGGTTTCCCTATTTTTATACGGCGACCGGGGCCAAGCTGAATTCGTCGTTGGTCAAGACGCGGTTTCTGTTTACCGGCCGGGAATGGCTGAACGACCTCCGGGTCTACGATTACAGAAATCGCCGGAACTGGGCCGCTTCCTCCAACCTGATGAGATACTGCGTTCTTAAATCGACATCCGAATGTGTCACATTATGTCGGAGTGTTGAATACACCTGCAGGTGATACTAACCGGTTCACGGTCTTCGCCCACACGCCTGAGAAGCCTTACTTTCACGTAATTCGCTTCGGTCCTTCGCCGTGGCCCCAACCGCCAATTGGTCCCTGAAGTAGCGTATCTATTCGATCTTTTATGAAACATTGCTTTACCGTCTGTATAATAATTATGACTACGTGCTATAGCTCACCCGCCGCGGCCCAAATCCCCACACCCACGAGCACCCCGAGCGAAGCACACTGGACGAAGTGGGGATGGGATTATCGAGTGCCACTATCAAAGGAGGGTCTGGTTCCAGACGAAGAAACGGCGATCAAAGTTGCAGAGGTCGTGCTGTTTCGGCTTTACGGCGAGGAAGGCATCACTAGCCAGCGACCCTACAAGGTAAGAAAGGAGGACGATGTTTGGTGGATATCTGGAACGCTAAAGGAGAACGAGCTCGGCTCCGTTTTTGGCATCGCAATTTCAAAGCAGACCTGTGCGATCTTGCACTTGGAGCATTAGCTGCGGTTATGGCAGCTTCGGCCTCACAGTCGGGGGTTCCCATCTCCAGGGGTGTCCGAATAAGGGTCAGGGTTCAAATCTTGACTGAGCGGGTTGAGATCAGGCGCTCGAGCCGCGAAGGGTGGCGACCGGGGCGAGGAGGGCGGCGCGACGGGCGGGGACATAGCTCGCGATGAAGACCGCGATGATGGCGAGCACTGTCGCCCAGAAGTAATGACGCCAGTCCCACGTAACCAGAAAGTGGTTCGCGTAGATTAAACCGCGGACCCGGATCGGAATGTTCGACACGCCCCAGGTAAAAAGGGCGCCCATGAGGCAGCCGATGACCGAGCCGGCAACGGCGATCATGGCTCCCTGCCAGAGGAAAATCGAGGAAATGTCGCGGGCCCGGTATCCCATCGAGCGCAAAATGGCGATCTCCTTGATCTTTGAGAGCACCGACATCGTGAGCACGTTGAAGATCCCGAAGCCGGCCAGCAGAATGATCAACGACACGGTGATCGCGGCGGATATTCGCAGAGTAAGAAACAGTTGCAGGTTGCCTTCCTCGCGATCCTGCCAGCTTTGCGACTCGTGTTGAAACAGCGTCTCGAAGGCATGCGCCAGCGCGGGCGCGCGGTCCGGGTCGCGCAATTTGTAAACGATCATCGATGCGGGGAAAGGTTTGCGCAGCAAGGTCTGCGCGACCCGCATATGAGAATAGACGCGGCCGGCATCGACGACGCCAACGCCGCTGCGCGCGATGGCGGCGACGGTAAAACGGCGATATTCGCCACCCGGCGAAAGCAATTGGATCGCGTCGCCGGCGCTCACCTCGAGCGCGGTGGCCAGGCGTGAGCCGAGAATGACCGAGTTCGGGTTATTGCGAAAATCGCCGAAGCTTCCATCGACAACCTGCTGGGCCAGATTGGTGGTTTGGAGATGGAAAGCGGGCTCGATGCCGAAAAGGTCGACCGTGGCATTCTCGAATCCCGCGCGGGCGCTCAGCGTCCCCCGCAGAACGGGCGAGCAGGCCGCCACGTCGTCGAATTGGCGGCTGATGCGCATGATTTCCCGCGCGTTCGTGATCCCGCTGAGATAATGGCGGCGCGGCACGGTCCCGCTCCGCACCGAGCTCTTCGGGGGAACCATCAGCCCGGCGGCGCGGGGCTCGAAGCGCGAACGCAGAACCAGCGCGCCGTTGCTGCCGAGGGTCGAATCGATAAAATTTTTGGCAAACCCTTGCGTTTGCGCCTGCGTGCAAATGAAAATCGCGACGCCGAAAACGACTCCGCTCAGGCTCAGGATGAAGGCGCGTTTGCGATGGCCCAGGAAGCGCAGCGCAATGTAAAGGGGCGGCGTCACCGGAGATCGGAACGAGGAGGAACCTTGGCCACTCTTTGCCGGACGTGTTTTCCCGGACGCAGTTTGTCCTGATCGGAGAGGACTGCGCGGTCGCCTTCGGAAAGCCCGGCGACGATTTCAGAAAAATCGAGCGTGCGATAACCGACCTTCACCGTGCGGGATTGAATAATGCCGTTTTTTACGATGAGCGCCTGGTCGACGACGAGAGCGCGGGTCGGCAAAATGAGAACATTCTCGTGGGTGCCCGTGATAATGTTCATTTCGCCCGTCATGCCGGCCATCAGGTTCTCGGGCGGATTTTCCAGATCCAGGACAATGGTGTAGCGCTGGGTTTCGGGATCGGCGGCGGGTTGAATGGCGGAGACTTTCGCGCCGAACTGGCGGGTCCGGAACGCGTAGACTTGCAGGACGGCTTCCATGCCCACTTTCACTTCGCCCACGTCTTCCTCGTCCACTTCGCCGCGCACATAATTCTTTTGCGATGAAACCGTGAACAGCTCGCTTCGATCGGCGACGAGCTCGCCCTCGATCGTCTTGATGGCGGTGAGCAAGCCGTCCATCGGGGAACGGATCTCCGAGTTTTTCATTTGCGCCTCGAGCTTTTTACAAGCGTCCTCGAGCATCGCCAGATTGCGATCGCGTTCGATCCTTTCGCTCTCGAGCAGGCCGCGCAGGCGGTTCACTTCGCTCCTGGCCTTTTCGTATTCGACCGCCGGCACATTGCTGAGCGCCGTCAGTTTATCGAGCCGGTTCAGGTTGTCCTCGGCCACTTTGAGCGCTTCAGCCGAAGGAAGGGAAAGCTCCGCGCGCTGCCTGGCGGCCTGGAGATCGGCGCGCGCCTGCTTTAACTGGCGGGCCGTGGCTTCATCGGCAATCGTCGCGAGCAACTGGCCTTTTTCGACCGTCCGACCGATCGCGCCGCGCCCGGCCGACAATGTCTCCGCCAGCTGGATGAACCCGGAATTTTGCGCGCGCACGGGGACGAGAAGAGTTGGCTCGATGCGCACCGTCCCGTAAATCGCCGAAATGGCCGTGCCCCGCTGAACGACGGCGATCTCCGCGACCGGCAAGGTCAGGAAGTAAATGAGGCCGATGACCACCAGGAGCGCGGCGGCGGAGATCCAGATGAGTTTCTTCGAACGCGGGAGCTTCAACGTCTGCAACTAATGTGAATTTCCCGCGGTGTCCCCGGAAAATTGAAAATAGCGGCCGGTGGCGCGATCCCATTCGGCCCGGGCCACCTGTTGTTGATACAGGGTGGAGAGAAGGGCGCTCCTGGTTTCCAGAAAGCTGCTTTCGGCGTTGCGAAATTCCAACTGCGAGGAAAGACCCTCGGCGAGAGTTCGCTCGACCACGTTCACATTCTGCTCGGCGCTGGCGATCGCCGCGCTTAACGATTTCCACCGTTGCTCGATTGCTCGAAGATTATTACTGATGCGCCTTAATTCGAGCGAGACGTTTGCTTCGAGCTGGCGCAAGGAAATCTCATTCATCTCGCGAACAGCGCGCGCCCGCACCACCCGGCCGCCGACGCGGCCATTGTCAACCACCCGCCAGGTGAAGGCGACGCCGGCGGTCGCCTCCGAAGAAACGATATTGTCAGAGCTGCTCGCGGCCCCGCCGCCCGCCTGGCGGATCGTGACCGGGATGTAAGTGCCAGAGAGCGTGGCATCGAGCGCCGGATAGTAGGCCGCCTCGATGATTCTCTGATCCTCCTCCGCCGCGCGAACCAGGAGCCGGGCCAGATTCAAGTCGGGCCGGCGACTCAATGCCGTGGCGGTTTCCGACTTTAGATTGTAACCCACGGCCGCGAAGGCCAACTCTCCATCGGGTCGAATGACGCTGGCCGCCGGGCCAATGTCCTGCCCCATGAAGTTAGCGAGGGTGAGCAAAGCTCCGTGATAGCCGCGCCGGACTTCCTCGATGCGCGGGTCGAGTTCCCGCTCGAGCAGTCGCGCGCTCGCCACCGCCCCGCGATCGGACCGTCCCGCCTGGTAACGCTCGGTCTGGGTGTTGACGTTTTCCGCCAGGCGCTGCCGTTGCGCTTCGCCGAGCTCTCGCAAGGAATCGTTCAAGAGCGCGGTGTAAAAAGCGACGCGGGTGCCGTGAAGTTGCTCGACGACGGCAACATTTAGTCGCTGCTGCGCGAGCAGGACCTCCACGTCGCCGCGGCGGCGCGACGCGGGAACCGCGGCGTCGAACAATGGTTGCGCGAAAAACCCGCGCGCGAGCCCGAACGGCTGCGTTTCCGGCTCACCGGCGCGCTGGCCGCCCTGCACGCCGGCGAGGCCCTGGATTCTCACGTCGGGAAGACCGATCGATCGCAAAACGAGCCGACGGCCCGCGGCCAGCTCAAGCGCGATCTTCGCCTCGACGATGGCCGGGTTTTTCTCGAGCGTGGTGGCGAGGGCCGCGTCGAGGCTGATGGCGTCCACATTCGCGGCGCATGAAACCATCAAGGCAGCGGCAAGTTGGAACGGGCGTTTCATCTCGAGGCTCCCAAACTTGATGGCGGCGCTGCCACCTCCGCGATGGCCTTTCCGGGAGATGGTGCTGGCGTTTTCCCGGCAAATCCAAGCGCTTCCGGCTCGCGAGCGGACGCCCGGGCCAGGCGGGCGAGCGCTACATTGTGAAGATAAAACGCGCCCAGGCGCGTGGTCCGGGTGCGCGTCACGTCGGAAGCGGCCTGAAGAATGTCGAGCTGCGTTCCCAATCCCGCGCCGAGATTTCCTTTCGCGATCTCGAGGGATTCATCGGCATTCTGGACATTGCGGGTCTCCGATTGCAGGACGCGGTCCGCTTGCTGGAGATCGAGGAACGCGCTCCGGACCTCCGAGGCCACCGTGCGCCGGGCGGCTTCCAGCGCATGGAGCGCGGCGTCTCGCCGGGCGCGCGTGGCCTGCATTCGCCCGCGGGTGGCAAAACCGTCGAAGATATGCCAGGTCGCGTTTAGTCCCACGATGTAACCGTGGTTGAATTCAGGGCCGACCAGGGGATCGCTCTCGCTGTAGATTTCGTAGCCGGTAAAAGCTTCGACGCGGGGGCGCGTCTCACTGCGGTCCAGGATCAATTGCTGATTTTCGATCTCGACCTCTATTTCCCGCGCACGGATTTCCGGCCGGCTGACATCGGCATAGGCCAGACATTCATTCAGATCCGGGCGGCGCGAATGATATTGCAGCCTTCCGGCCGCTTCGAAGCGCAGCGGCGCCACGCTGGAGCGGGGATCGGCGCCGATGAGCTGGCTCAATCTCAGATAGGAATTTTCCAGCCGGGTTTGCGCATCAATCAGCTCGGGGTGTTCGTTGGCGAGCGCAACCTCGGCGCGGCTGACATTCAATGCGCCCACCAGCCCGGCGGACAGGCGTTCCCGCTGCGTCTGGAGTTCCTCCTCCAAAACCCCGACCGACTGCTCCCGCACCCGGATCTTGGCGCGGCCGAGCAGCACGTCGTAAAACGCCACCCGCACCTCCAGCGACACGCGATTGACGATCGCCTGATACTCGAGCATGCGCTTTTCCTCGATGAGTCGGGCAATGGCCCGCCGGCTGGTGACCGCGCCGCCTGTGTAAAGATTCTGCACCACTCGCAACGACGCGTCGTAATCCTCCGGGCGCAGCCGTGAGGGCTCCTGGCGTTCCCGTCTCCGAAGCAGCCCGGTGGAAACCACCGAGGGCAGCGCCCCGGAGCGCGCTTCAATGACACCGCCGCGCGCCGCTTCGACCTGCTTCGCGGCCATGGCGATCTCCGCGTTTTGTTTCCTGGCGAGCGCGACCGCCTCTTCCACCGTGTAGGTCGGCCCGGCAGGGCTGTCCGCTGCCCACGCCAGCAGCAAAATGACGGTCCAGGCACTGCGGCGCATGCGTCCTATCTGCGTGTCACGACCGCGTTTTTCAATCAAAATCCCCAATTCCACCCCTTATCCACCAAGGTAGGGGCGATCGGCTGCGAAGGCTTTCGCGAAATTTCTCCCAATCGAGCCGCCGGGTTTAGGCAGCCACGGCGAATCCCGGCGCCGGTCGTGGCTTCGAGATTGCGCCGAGCAAATATGACAATATGGTGACAACTTTCTTGCCCCGAGCGCGAGGCAGCCGCTAGTCTGGATTTTCCTGTACATGAACAAAATCAGAATTGCCATCGTTGGCGTCGGGAACTGCGCGAGTTCCCTCCTCCAAGGCATCAATTTCTATGGAAATTCTTCGGGCAACGGCGCCGATGTCGGGTTGATGCACCGGCAAATCGGGCCTTACCAGCCGCAGGATATCGAAGTGGTGGCCGCGTTCGACATCGATCGCCGGAAGGTGGGGCTCGACGTGGCCCAGGCGATTTTCGCCCCGCCGAATTGCACCAAGGTTTTTTGCGAAAAAATCAAGCCGACGGGCGCGATCGTGATGATGGGCTGCGTTTTCGACGGCTATGCCTCGCACATGAGAGATTACGATGCGAGCCGCACTTTTCTTCCGTTGGAAAAAGAATCGTCGCGCGAACAGATCATCGAGGAGCTGCGCAAATCCGGCGCCGAAATCATGGTCAATTATTTGCCGGTTGGATCCGAAGATGCGACGCGCTTCTATGCCGCCTGCGCGCTGGAGGCCGGCCTCGCTTTCGTCAATAATATCCCCGTCTTTATCGCGAGCGATCCCGTCTGGGCAAAACGGTTTGCGGACAAGAATTTGCCGATCGTGGGAGACGACATCAAAGCGCAGCTGGGCGCCACGGTCCTGCACCGCACCATCGTCGATCTCTTCCGAAAGCGCGGCGTAAAAGTCGAACGCACTTATCAACTCAACACGGGCGGCAACACCGATTTCCTGAATATGCTCAATCGGAGCCGGCTGGCCTCGAAGAAGACCTCCAAGACTGAAGCGGTCCAGTCGGTCCTGGGTGAACGTCTCGCGGATGATAACATCCACATCGGGCCGAGCGATTACGTTCCCTGGCAGTGCGACAACAAGGTTTGTTTCATCCGGGTGGAGGGAAAGCTCTTTGGCGATGTGCCGATGGAGCTGGATGTGAAGCTTTCCGTCGAAGACTCACCCAACTCGGCTGGGGTGGCCATCGACGCTATTCGCTGCTGCAAGCTCGCCCTGGATCGCGGCCAGGGCGGCGTCCTGCATTCCGCGTCCGCGTATTTTTCGAAACATCCGCCCGTGCAAATGACCGATGATGACGCGCATCGCAGCGTCGAGGAATTCATCAGCGGGGCGCGCGATAATTGACATGTCACGGCGCGGGATGGCGGGTGGTAGCGGCGAATCGCCTGCCCTGCCGACGTCCTGAGCGTTCTTTCTCCGATGCGAGTTCTGCTGATCGAAGACGAAAAAAAGACCGTGGCTTTTCTGGCCAAGGGGCTGCGGGAAGCCGGCTTCACCGTCGATGTGGGCCGGGATGGCGAGAAAGGATTGGAGCTGGCGCGGGCAACCCGGCACGATCTTCTTGTTGTGGACGTGATGCTGCCAAAGAAAGACGGTTGGGACGTCGTGGCGGAGTTGCGGGGCGAGGGCGTTCATACCCCGATTCTTTTTCTCACCGCTCGCGATAGCGTAAGGGATCGCGTCAAAGGCCTGGAACTCGGGGCGGACGATTACCTCGTAAAGCCGTTCGCCTTCTCGGAGTTGCTGGCACGGGTGCGATCGATTTTGCGCCGCGCTCCAGTGCGGCACGAAGAGCAATTACGGATCGCGGATCTCGAAATCGACACGCGCCGCCACAAAGCATTTCGCGCGGGGGTCGCACTGAACCTGACGGCGAAGGAATTCCTTTTGCTGGCTCATTTGGTTCGTTCGACCGGCGAGGTGGTGTCTCGCACGGAAATCGTGGAGCACGTCTGGGACATTAACTTCGAGACGGAGACGAATGTCGTGGATGTAATGGTGCGACGGTTGCGGTCCAAGGTGGACGATCCGTTTAAGGTAAAACTCATCCACACGATCCGCGGCGCCGGCTATGTTCTCAAAGTCGACTGAACCGCGGTCGATCGCTTCCCAACTGGTCTTCTTCTTTACGCTGGCCTCATCGTTCCTTCTCTGCTGCGGCTTGGGCGTGTTGTACTGGATCTTTGTTCGGCACGCCTTCGAGGAAGACACGGCGGGTTTGGCCGACAAAATCGTGGCCCTGCGCGCTGACTTGACGACAGCGCGCGATCCCAAGGCCCTGGACGAAGAATTGAAGAGCCAGCACGCGGGCCGTGAACGGGTCACGTACTGGGTGCGACTGGTTGATTCCGAGGGTGGCTCGGTTGCCGAGACGCCTGGAATGAATGCCTTGCTCCCGGCAGGCATTTTTCCGCCGCCACACAGCCCGACTCAATCCGTGGACCCGAAGGATTATCGAATGGACGGCAGGTACTTTGCCCTGGTCGCAACGGTGGAAGAAGCCGGCGGCCGGCCTTACACGATGCAGGTGGCGCAAGATCGCTCGGGCGACGAGCAGTTCGTGAAGAAATTCGGCGCCCTTCTCGCTGTCGTGCTCGCCCTCGGCACCCTCGCCTCGGCCGTGATTGCGATCACGGTCACGAAACGTGGGCTGCGGCCTTTGCGGGAAATGGCGCGCTCAGTAAAAAGCTTCGGTCCCGAGCGCCTGCACGAACGGATTCCGCCGGACGGATGGCCGCGTGAGCTTCAACCCCTCGCCGTTGCTTTCGACGAGATGTTCGACCGGCTCGAAGATTCGTTTACCCGCCTTTCGCAATTTTCGGCCGATCTCGCCCACGAACTCCGCACTCCCATTGCCAATATTCGCGGCGAAGGGGAAGTCGCCCTGACGCGCGCCCGCACGGCGGAAGAGTACCGGGAAGTAATCGAATCCAGCGTCGGAGAATGTGAAAGACTCTCCGGGATCGTGGACAACCTGCTCTTTCTCGCCCGTGCGGAAGCGGCTGAAGGACATATTCAGCGGGCGCTCTTCGACGGACGTGCGGCCGTCGAGAAGATCACGGCCTTCTACGAACCGATCGCCGAAGACCACCACACAGCCCTCACTTGTTCCGGCCGGGGTGAGATTTACGCCGACCCCATGCTTTTTGGCCGGGCCGTGAGCAATCTGGTGGAAAACGCTCTCCGCTACACTCCCGCCGGGGGAAGGATTCGAATTTCGGTCGCGACCGGCCCTGCGGATTCGCAGATTTCCGTGGAAGATTCCGGCTGCGGAATAGCCGCGGAGCATCTTCCGCGTGTCTTCGATCGCTTTTACCGCGCCGAATCCTCGCGCAGCTCTCAAGGGTCGGGCCTGGGCCTGGCGCTTGTGAAATCAATCACCGATCTTCACGGCGGGTCAGCTACCGTGAAGAGTGAAGTGGATCGCGGAACGACCGTGGTCCTCACTTTTCCGAATCAGCCGGCGCCCCAAGCCTCATCCTGAGTGCGCCACCATCCGGCGGAATTTAGAATTTCTTCTCGATATCCAGAAACACGAATCGCTGCCGCGGATCCTCGAGCGGAACTGGAAAACCCGCGACGTTGTTCGCGAACGGTGGCGGATCGTCGAAAATATTGCGAACGCCGACCCGCACGGCCAGGCCATCCAGCCAACGGGACCGCTGCGTTTGAGTCACGGATTCAACCATTTCCTTTCCCGCGTCGGCTTTGCTATCAACTGCGACCCGCTGCTCCGCCTTCGCGAAGCGATACTCGAGCAGCACGTCGACGGTGGTCGAGTAATCAACGGTCCGATCGGCGGGCAAGTCCAGATAGGAATCGATGTAGTTGAAGGTTGTGATGGCCTCGAAGCTGCCGATGCGCCAGCCCAGTTGGGCGCGTCCGCGGAGCTGCGGCCGGGCGAAAGTCCGGACCAATTCGCGCACCGGTTCTCCCTCGCTCGCTTGCTGCTCGAAGCTGTGCATGTAAGCGGCATCGATTCGAAATGTGAATGTCCCAACGGGGGTCTTCGGCGTGATGTATTCCAGCATCGCGTCGATCCCTTCCACCTTGATGAAGCCCAGGTTTTGGAAGCTCGTGTTGACGAGCAGGACGTTGCCCGGAATTCCCAAGGCGATGTCGCTCGCCGATGGCGGCGCCCTGACGACGAGCCCCGGAAAATCCCCTTCATTATCAAGAATGAACTGCGGGTCGAGGCTGGCGATCGAGTTCTCGATTTGGATGTGAAAATAATCGGCCGAGAGGGTTAATCCCGGCACACTGGGGGGGGTCAGGACGAGCCCGGTCGAGAAACTTTCGGAATCTTCGGAACCAAGATCCGGATTGCCCCCCGAAAGAATTTGCAGAGCGGCGGTTTCGTCTTCTGGCAGGCCGGTTACTTCGAAGCGGCGCGTGTCTCGAAGTTCCTGAGAGAAAGTGAGAGAACCGGTCGAGGATTGGACCAGGGATGGAGCGCGAAACCCGGTGCTCCAGGAAGCGCGGAGGAGGAGCCAATCAGGAATGGGCTGCCAGGCCAGGCCGATCTTGGGATTCACCGTCGAACCAAAGTCGCTGTAATTTTCCGCCCGCACCGCGAACTGCGCTTCGAGTTTGTGAATGCCGGGAATGGCCATCTGGTTTGAGACGATCGGTGCGTAGAATTCAGCAAATCCGGCGATGATGTCGCGGTTGCCGCTGGCGGAGGTGCTGTTGAGGTCGATCACACCGCCGGCCGTCGAGAACGGATCGAAGCGGTCCTCCAAATCCTCGTGGCGATACTCCATGCCGAAAGCGGTCAGCAATTCGCCCGCGGGGAGAGAAAACAACGGACCATTCATCTTGGCGTCGGCACCGTAGATGCGCGACTGGCCTTCCCGCGTTGTGGTGACGAGAAATGAGCGGATCGTCGCGGGGTTGTTCACATTATTTCCCGCGCCGAATACGTTGAAGGAGGTCGCCGGGTTGGTGTCGGCCAGGGCGGCAATGACAGCCGAACGAGAGAGGTTGTTGAAACTCGTGTTTTTAGTGTCGGTCTCGCTGAAGAGCAGCGCACTTTCGAGCCCCCAGCGTCCGGGGAGTTGAACATTGATACCCGCGACCGCGCGATAGAAGTCGGAATCGATTTCGTCGATTCGTGGTCCGGCTTCCGTCACGCGGTAGCGGAAAACAACGTCGGTGCCGAAAGGGTTGAAGGGATTCGCTGCCGGCACCGAGATACCTTCAACATCCCCTTCAATCGGAGCAGGAGCGAGCTGCTGTTTCGTGAAGATGTTGCGATATCCGAACTCTGTAAACAGGTCGACCGCGGGCGCCAGCCGGATTTTCGCTCGGGTGGTAAACCCAAAGCGCTCGGTCTCTGGGATCAGCGGTTGGAACGGCGCACGGTCGAAGCGGGTCCGGCCCGGGAGAAACTCGGAGACCTCTGGCGTTCCATCGCTGTTCGCCGGAACCATCAGCGGATCGCCGGTAACAGGATCGAACACGGTGCCGGGGTTCGACACCGAGCTCAGAAAGCTGCTGCCGCCCTGGCGCCGCTGGTCGATTGAAAGCGAGAAAAACCGGTCGGTTTGAAACAGCGCTTCGCGATGGAAATAGTCCGCCACCACCACCAGTTCCGTCCCGCGGCGTTCGTCGGTGTATCCCGTGATCAGAGAGGCGCGATACTCCGACGTATCGGTGTCGGTTGTGTTCCCGTAGCCGATGGTGACCAGGGCGCCGTCGTATTTCTCGAGGAAACGAATGTTGACCACGCCTGCGATCGCATCGGTGCCGTAGATGGCGGACGCGCCATCGCGCAGGATGTCGATCTGCTGGATGGCAGCTAGAGGAAGCGAGTTCAGATCGACAAAAGCCGTGATGCCATTCTGCGCGAAAGGATAGGGCGCGACCCGACGGCCGTTGACTAGGACCAGGGTCGCGTCGGGCCCGAGGCCCCGTAACGCCACCGCGGCGCCACCCGGTGCGAGGCTATCACTTTGATTTTCACTGAAGGTCGGGCCGCTATTTTGAGGAAGCGATTGAAAGAAATCGCCCAGCGAACGCGACCCTGAACGTTCGACGGCCTCGCGATTGAAAATCGTCTCAGGTACGAACGGAGGCGAGTCGCTGACAATATTCGTGCCGGTAACTACAACGCGGTCTACCTCGGTCTCATTAGGGAAGTGAGATTCTTGCTCGGCCTCAATGGCCACTTGGGCGACGGTCAAGGGCTCGTCGCCAACGAGTCGTTCGCCGTTCGCTGTCACGGCTGGGGGAATGTCGGCCGCGGGAGCAATCTCATTCGCGGAGACAATCTCATCCGCCAGGCTTGATTGACTAACCGTAAGGAGCCCAGCGACGAGGAGAGCCGGCACTTGGGAAAGCCTATTTCGTGAAAACATGGGCGCAGAAAATCATAACCGGCGGAAGTGACGCAAGTCTTTTCTGACTGTTTTGTAATCTTTCTGTAATCTCTTGGTAACCGTAGTCTGTCCTCGATTGGCAGGGACGACCGCTCCGCCAGTCCGTTGCGTAGTTGCACCCCGGATGTTAGCCTCGCCGCTCCGCGCATGAGCCAGAATTACAAAGATACGCTCAACCTGCCGAAAACGGATTTTCCGATGAAGGCAAACCTCGCCACGCGTGAGCCGGAGATGCTCAAGAAATGGCAGGAAGCCAGCCTCTACGAACAGATCCAGGCCGCGCGAGCGGATGCGGAACTATTCGTCCTCCACGACGGTCCGCCCTTTGCGAACGGCGACGTTCACATGGGCACTGCGCTCAACAAGATCCTGAAGGATCTCGTCGTGAAATCCAAAACCATGGCCGGCTTTCGCGCGCCCTATGTGCCCGGCTGGGATTGCCACGGATTGCCGATCGAATACAAGGTCGTGAAGGAATCACGCGGCCTTTCGCCGCTGGAGGTGCGCCAAAAATCGGAGGCATTCGCTCGCAAGTTCATCGACATTCAGCGCGAGCAATTCAAACGGCTTGGGGTCTTTGGCGATTGGGCGCATCCGTATCTGACGCTCGACCCCGCTTACGAAGCGGAGATTCTCCGCGCCTTTGCGGTCTTCGTCGAAAAGGGCCTCGTTTACGAGAGCATGAAGCCCGTCTTTTGGAGCACCGGCGCCCAGACCGCGCTGGCCGAAGCAGAAGTAGAATATCAGGACCGCGAGGATACCGCGGTCTACGTGAAGTTCCCCATCGCAACCGGCGATCTCGCGGGCAAAGTGAGCATTGTCATCTGGACGACGACACCCTGGACTCTGCCCGCAAATCTCGCGATTGCGGTGCATCCGGAGGAGCTTTACGTGGCGCGTGAATTCAGGAAGGCCGGCGTGGCCGAAACACTCGTGCTCGCGGCTACGCTGGTCGAAGCGTTTTGCGGCGCCACCGGTTTCGAGCCGACCGGCGAACCGCTCAGCTCGTTTCCTGGCAGCAAGCTGGAGGGCCTTGCCGCCCAACACCCATTTCTCCCGCGTGCCTCGAGCATATTCGCCGCCGACTTCGTGACCATGGACACCGGCACCGGCTGCGTCCACATCGCACCGGGTCATGGCGAAGACGATTATTCGTTAGGCCGAAAGCATGGGCTGCCCATTTTGTCGCCGGTGGACGACCATGGCCGTTACACCGATGAAGCCGGCTTGCCGGAATTGACCGGCAAGTACGTTTTCGACGCGAACGCGGACATCGTTGCGCTCCTGCGCGAGAAAGGAATGCTGATCAGCGAAGCAAGCTATCGGCATTCGTATCCGTATTGCTGGCGCTCGAAAACGCCGATCATCTTTCGCGCGGTCGAGCAGTTCTTTATCCGCATCGACGATCTGCGCGCGAACGCGCTCGCTGCGATCAAGGATGTGAATTGGATCCCTCCGTGGGGTGAGAACCGCATCTCGGGTACGGTGGAATCGCGACCCGATTGGGTGATCTCGCGGCAGCGGAGCTGGGGCGTGCCCTTGCCGGTTTTTTATTCCGACCAGGGCGATGCGATTCTCGATCCCCAATGGATCCGGAAGCTGGCCGATCTTGTTGCGCAACGCGGCTCGAACGTCTGGTTTGAGCTGGATGACGCCGCGCTCGCGCGCGAGCTCGGTTTGCCCGAAGGCACCCGCCATCGCAACGACACGATCGACGTCTGGATTGATTCCGGCGTTTCGCACGCAGCGGTTCTCACGACGCATCCCGCCCTGCGCGATCCCGCCGACATGTATCTCGAAGCGACCGATCAGCATCGCGGCTGGTTCCAATCCTCGCTCATGACGAGCGTGGCGTTGCACAACCGCGCACCGTACCAGACTTGCGTCACGCATGGTTTTGTCGTCGATGTCGACGGGAAGAAGATTTCGAAATCTAGCAGCTACAGCAAGCCGATGGATGCCGGACATTTCGTTGGGAAGCATGGCGCGGACATCGTTCGGCTCTGGGTCAGCAGCATCAACTACACCGACGACGTGCCCTTCTCGGAAGAGATGTTCACGCGATTGGGGGACACCTATCGCCGCATTCGCAACACGCTGCGCATCCTGCTGGGCAATCTTTCATCCCGAGCGGAAGCCGCCACTGCGGCTGAAGTCGAGGGACCTCGTGGAGCCTCGCTCGACGTTCAACGGGGTTCCTCGACTGCGCTCGGAATGACATTGGTCGATCGATGGATTCTCGATCGGCTGGAAGGCGTGATCGCCGAGTGCCGCGCCGCTTATCAGGCGTACGAATTCCACAAAGTCTATCACACGCTCAACCAATTCTGCGCGGTCGATCTGAGCAGCCTCTACATCGATATCACAAAGGACCGGATGTACTGTGACGCGCCTGATTCACCGCGTCGCCGCGCCACGCAATGGGCGATGCATCGCCTCTTCGATGCGCTCTGCCGGCTCCTTGCGCCCATCATGGTCTTTACGGCCGACGAGGCTTGGGGCTATCTGGACGCGCCGGATTCAGTCCACCTGCAACTGTTTCCCGAGCAAAATGCTGCACTCCGAAATCCGGCCGCGGAAAATCAGGTTGCCCAGTTATTGAATCTGCGCGCGGTGATCGGCCAGGCGGTCGAGCGGGCGCGGCAGGAAAAACTGATCGGCAACGCGCTGGAAGCGGCAGTCGTTTTGCGTTGCGACCAGGAGGCCATCTCCTCGATTCCGAACGAACAGCTCGAGGAATTTTTTATTCTGAGCGAGCTCAGAATCGAACCGGGTAAAGAGCCGTCCGCGGCGATCTCCAAAACGGCCCGTGCAAAGTGCGCCCGTTGCTGGCGTCATCGTCCCGCGGTGGGGAAGAGCGCGGCGCATCCGGAATTGTGCGACCGGTGTGAGGGCGTGGTGGCGGGGAAGTGAAAGAGTTACAAGGTTACAATGCCAAAGCAGCGCTCTTCACCTTGTAACGCTTGTAACTCTGTAACGTTTGTAACGATTCCATGAAGTTTATTCTCTTGATTTCTCTGCCGCTTTACGCGCTCGACCAGATCACGAAATGGTTCGTCCTCCGCAACGTTGAGGCCGAGGAACTGCGTGTCGTTATCCCCGATTTTTTTAGTCTCGTCCACGTCACCAACACCGGAGCGGCCTTCGGGTCGTTCAGGAATAACAATTGGTTTTTCATCGTCCTTTCCTGTGTCGCGTTTATTTTCGTCCTGGCGTTGCTCCTTCGGCAACGCTCCCGGGACACGTTGCGCGACGTTTCGCTCGCGCTGCTCCTGGCCGGCATCATGGGAAATCTCACCGATCGTTTTCTGCACGGCCATGTGATCGATTTTTTGCTCTTCGATCTGCACATCCCGTTCGCGCATCCCTGGCCGGCCTTTAACGTCGCCGATTCCTGCATCTGCATCGCGGTGGTCTGCTTTATTATCCAGTCCTTCAAGAAACCGCCGACGCCGGCAGCCGCTCCGGACGTTTGATGGGTGCATCGAGCGACGGAGCGCTCGATCCACCTCGGAAGCATCAAGGCTAACTCACGTGAGGTTCCGGCAGGAAAAAGAAGAGGATCCCAAGGATCAGGTAAACCGAGAGGAGCTGGACGCCTTCGATCCAGTTCGTTTCACCGTCGCCGCTTATCTGAAAGAGGATGTGAACTGACGCGACCACGGCGAAGACTTCCGGGAGGGTAAACTCGAGGTCCATCGGACGTCCAAACGCGTAGGAAAGAAAGAGAAGCACGGGCGCGACAAAGAGCGCGATCTGAAGGCTCGACCCGATGGCGATCCCCATGCTCAGGTCCATCTTGTTTTTCATCGCCATGATGATCGCGGTCGAGTGCTCGGCCGCGTTGCCGACGATCGCCACCACGATCACGCCCACGAATACTTCGGTGATGCCGAACGTGCTGCGCATGCTCTCGATTGTTCCCACGAGAAACTCCGAGAGCACCGCCACGACCGAGGTCGCGATGATCAGGATGGTGATCGCCTTGCCGCGCGACCAATGCTCGTCTTTCTCCTCCAGTTCGCCCTCGGCGCTGACAAAAAAATGCTTATGCGTCTTGAGCGAGAAGGCGAGCATGCAGATGTAAGTGAGAAAAAGCACCACGGCGATGCCTAACGAGAGCTGGCGCTCGACCGCCGCGCTCCAGCCGCCCGGGCTCGCGTCCGCGGTCAGATGGAAAACCGTCGGAATAATGAGGGCGATCGCGGCGAGCGAAAGCGAGATGCCGGAGGTGCGCGCCCCGGTCTTGTTGAAGCGCTGTTCCTTGTGCTTCGCGCCACCCAGCAAGATGGAGAGACCGAGCACGAGCAGGATGTTCCCAATGATCGAGCCGGTGATCGAAGCTTTGACCACGGCGATATGGCCTTTGTACAGCGCGATGCCGGCAATGATCAGCTCGGCGGCATTCCCGAAAGTGGCGTTCAATAGTCCGCCAAGCCCTTCGCCCACCCGCGCCGCCAGCGCCTCGGTCGCGTGCCCGATCCAGCCGGCGACAGGAATAATGGCGATGGCCGAACAAATGAAGAGCGCCGTTGGATTCGAGAGCCCCGGCCAAAAGCGCAGGACAAGGGCAGCCGGCACAAAAATGAGGAGCCAGTTCAGCGTCGGTTTCCAGTTCACGGCATCACATCTTCGGATCGCGCGGAGCCCGCGGGTGTGCCGAGATTCTCGACAGGGCGCAGCGCAACGGCGAGGATAAAAAAGCGCGATGAAGATGGAGAAACACGCCGATTCGATCATGGAGAGCACGGCGCACGAGATCGTGCGCAAGCTTCGCGCCGCCGGGCATGTGGCCTACTACGCGGGCGGGTCAGTGCGGGATCTCTTGCGCGGCCGGGTTCCCAAGGACATCGATGTCGCGACCGACGCCCGGCCGGAAGCCGTGCAGAAAATGTTTCCGCGAACCTACGCCGTGGGGGCGCATTTCGGCGTGATCGTCGTGCTTGAAAATGGCCTTCAATTCGAGGTCGCGACCTTCCGGTCTGACGGCGCTTATCTCGATGGCCGCCGGCCCACCGAAGTGCATTTCGCGACCGCGGAGAAAGACGCGGCCCGCCGCGATTTCACGATCAACGGCATGTTCTTCGATCCGGAGGCCCGGGAGGTGATCGATTTTGTGGGCGGCCGTGCGGACCTGGAGGCGCGGTTGATCCGGGCGATCGGCGATCCGTCGCGGCGCTTCGAAGAAGATCGGCTGCGGATATTGCGCGCCGTTCGGTTTGCGACGGTGCTGGAGTTTGAGGTCGAGCCGTCGACCTGGGATGCCGTCGTCACTCACGCGGCTTCGATTAACGAGATCAGCTCCGAGCGAATCCGCGAAGAGCTGGTGCGAATCTTCATGTCTCCACACCGCGTCCGCGGCTGGGACCTGCTGGATGCAAGCGGATTGATGAAGTCAATCCTGCCGGAAGTAGAGGCGATGAAAGGCTGCGAACAACCGCCGCAATTCCATCCCGAGGGCGACGTCTTCAAGCATACGCGGATCATGCTCGAGTTGCTGCCGAAAGAGGCATCTCTGCCGCTCGTTCTGAGCGTACTTTTTCACGACATCGGAAAGCCACCGACCTCGTCCCTGGATGAAAACGGCCGCATTCGTTTCAACGGCCACGACCGGATCGGCGCCGAGATGACGGAAGCCGTCATGCAGCGGCTGCGATTTTCCCGGGCGGAGATCGACGCGACAGTCGAAGCAGTCCGTCAGCATATGGTTTTCAAGGATGTGCCGAACATGCGCGTGGCAAAGCTGAAACGTTTCATGGCCCGGCCCACCTTCGAAGACGAGCTGGAGCTGCATCGAGTCGACTGCGCGAGCAGCCACGGGATGATGGATAATTATGATTTCCTCCTGAAAAAAAAGGAGGAGTTCGCCAATGAGCCGATTATCCCGCCGCCGCTCGTGCGAGGAGATGATCTGATCGTGCTTGGATTGAAGCCGGGACCGCGCTTCGGGGAGATTCTCGAGGCCGTTGAGACCAGACAGCTCGAGGGGGCGCTGACGAGTCGGGAGGAAGCGCTCGCGTGGGTAAAAAACGAATTTTTGGCCACGGATAAACACGGATGAAACACGGATTCAGAGTTAGGATGTTGTTCGCTCTCCTTTCATCCGTGAAAATCCGTGTTAATCCGTGGCTAGATTCTTAATCGTATGCGTATCCTGATGATAAGCGCCGAAGGACCACCGCTCGCGCGGGCGACGGCGCTCGTGGATGTGCTGGAGGCGTTGCCCCGCGAATTGCGCGCCCGGAAGCATGAGGTCGGAATCGCGATGCCTTATTACCGCGAGATCAAGGAATCTGCTTTCGAAGTGAAGGATACGGGCGTCACGGTGGATGTTCGGATCGGCGCGAAGAATTATGTCGCGGAATTTTTGGAAGGCCGGACGGCCGGGGGCGTGCAGACGTTCTTTGTGCGCTGCGATGAGTTTTTTGATCGGCCGGGCATCTACGGCGAGCACGGCGTGCCCTACGAAGATAACGCCGCGCGCTTCATTTTCTTTTGCAAAGCGGCGCTGGAGCTGGCGCGCCGGATGACTCCGACTCCGCAGATTCTCCACGTGCACGATTGGGCGTCGGCGCTCATTCCCGTGCTGGTGCAAAATCAGCAATTGCCCTTCGCCACCGTGCTCACGATTCATCACCTCGCGGAGCAAGGCAGTTTCTGGGGACTGGATTTCGAGCTGACCAATCTTCCCGAGAGATATTTCAAGCCCCGGGGCGTCGAGTTTTTCGGCCGGTTGAACTTGCTCAAGGGCGGAATTCTCTTCGCGGACAAAATCACGACGGTGAGCGAGCGCTATCGCCGTGAGATGCTGGGCTCTGATGGTGGCCTCGGGCTCGACATCGTTTTGCGGGAACACGCCCACCGCCTGATCGGAATCTTGAATGGCGCCGATTACGAGCGTTGGAATCCGGAAACGGACAGCCTGTTGCCCCGGCAGTTTGGTCCCGGGCAACTGGAGGCCAAAGCCGTCTGTCGCGACTTGCTGCTCGACGCCCTTCCGCTAGCGCCGGCGCCCGCGGGCCCGGTTTTCGGCATGGTGACCCGGCTCGTCCCGGAAAAAGGATTCGATCTGCTCATGCCCCTGCTCGATCGATTACTCTCGGACGACGTCCGCTTGATTATTCTGGGGGAAGGCGACCCGGGCTACGAAACCGCGCTCGCCATCGCGGCCAGGAAATACCCCGCGAAGTTCGCTTACCGCAGAACCTACGACGAAGCGCTGGCACATCTGATCGAAGCAGGAGCCGACGTGACCCTGATTCCGTCTCGAATTGAGCCAAGCGGACTAAGCGCCATGTACAGTCTGAAGTATGGAGCGCTTCCGGTGGCCCGCGCGACCGGCGGGATCCAGGAAATCATTGAGGATTATGATCCCACTTTGGACAGCGGGTTTGGATTCCTCTGCCACGAGAATACGCCGGACGCATTTTGGGATTCCATCAAGCGCGCCCGCGAAATCTTCCAGGACAAAGCGCGTTGGGCGACGCTGGTGGAGCGGGCGATGGCGCGGGATTTTTCCTGGGAAGCCGTGGCGGAGCGCTACGAGGCCCTCTATGCGCAGCTGGACCTTGCGCGAGCTGCCTAGAGCAGGAGCCGGTGAATGGCTCGGCTTCGATACAAGCGCCCACTCGCGCCTGAGGAGGTGGATGCGGAGTACCACCACAATGTTTACGTGATTCTGCTCGATCCAAAGGTTGCCAGGCATCGATCGATTTTGCGGCTGAATCCGAAGCGCGATTCAGTGAAGCCGTGCATCTATGTCGGGATGAGCGGCTTGCCGCCCGAGCATCGTTTTGAAAATCATAAACACGGCTACAAGGCGGCATGGGTCGTGGAGAAATATGGAGTGCGCTTGCTGCCGGAACTCTACGCGCATCTCAACCCGATGCCGTACGAGGCCGCGCTTCAGATGGAACTGGAACTGGCCGAAGATCTGCGGAACGAAGGTTACACCGTCACTGGCGGGCACTGACCGAAGCTGTGAATGGTGATCGGTGAATAGTGATCGGAGTTCCATTCACTGATCACCATTCACCATTCACGCTTCTTTCCGGGCTCGCCCCGAATAAACCCCCGGGATTGCCGTCAAACCAGGCTCTGAAAACCGAAACCGGCGTCCAGCTTTTAGAACCGATGCGACCCCAGCCCGTCCCGGCGGCGCAAGGGACGAAGCCTTGCAATCGCGAGAGCTTTGGTATCTCCTCTCCGGTTCCGCAGCCGGTCGTAATGAATCCCAAGCCAAGCGCACTCAGACCATTGCTGGCGGGGCTGCTCGTTACCCTCGCGCAGATTTTCGTCGCCGTCGTCCTGATCGCTCCGCCAGGGCCCCTTTCCTATCGCTACGACACGCTTATCCAGCACGATAGCCACTGGTTCGCGAATATCGTGGATCGTGGTTACGGCACCACTCTTCCGCCGAGCAGCCCCAAGATGATGGAAGTTTCCAACGTGGCGTTTTTCCCGGCTTATCCCGCGCTCGCGGCGTTGCTCCGTTACGGACTGAATCTGAGCACTTACGACGCGCTCCTGATCATCGCTCAGACCGCGGCCTGGGGCTTTTGGAGTTACTTTTTTCTTTTCTGCGCTCGCTGGAATATTTCCCCTCTGCTGCAATTTCTTGGCGCTCTCGCCATCTTCGCGCATCCGACGGCGTTCTTCCTGGTGGCCGGCTATTCCGAATCGCTTTTCCTGATGGCGCTGTTTGGCTTCATGTATTGGAGCGGTGCCGAGGGGCGCACCGCGAAGTTTCTGGCGGTGCTCCACGGGTTTGCCATGTCGGCAACGCGGATCGTCGGGATTCCCTGCGCGGCCTATCCGGTCGTGCGTGCGGTATTCGAGAACGGCGGGCGCGGGCTGCGCGAAGCTCGTTTTTGGCCGCGGCGGTTTGGCCCTGCTCTTGCCTTGTCGCTGGGCGCGATGCTTGGGGCAGTAAGTTTCTTTATCTATTGCCTCGTGGGCTGGGGTCGCTGGGATCTTTATATGCTGACGCAGCAGGCCGGTTGGGGGCTTGTGCCGGATTATCTGGCGATCTTTAAACCCGAAAGCTACCAGTGGCTCGTCCCATCCCTGAGAGATCCCACCCAGATGAGCCAGATGGCGACGACGCTGGGGGCCGTGCTTCTGGTCGCGGTTGTCCTCTGCGAGTTGCTGCCGGCCGTTCGGCGCAACGCGACCTGGAGAACGCGAATCGCCTTTTATTTCTGCGGCGCGATTATTTACTACATCTCGCTCAGTGGCGTGGCCTGCGTGAAGATGGAGAGCATGCTTCGCTACGAATTTTGCCTGCACGCGTTAATCGTGCTGGCATTTGTCCATTTTTTGCATCAATTACGCCCTCCGCCATTGCTGGTGCGTGCATTTGGCATGGCGGCCATTGGGCTCCTCAGTGCCGCCGGACTCAGCATCCAGGGCTGGTACGTTTGGAATTTTACCCGGGGCAACTGGATAGCGTAGGGAAAACATGAAAACTGACGTAGCGATTATTGGCGCCGGGCCCGCTGGATTGACGGCCGCGTACCTCCTGTCCAAGAACAATGTGGAGGTCACTGTGCTCGAAGCCGATCCGGTCTATGTCGGCGGCATTTCACGCACGGCCACGTACAAGGGTTTTCACTTCGATATTGGCGGGCACCGGTTCTTTTCGAAATCGAAGGCCGTCGAAGATCTCTGGATGGAGATCCTACCTAACGACATGCTCGAGCGGCCGCGTTCCTCGCGCATTTTTTATGGCGGCAAGTTTTTCGCTTACCCGCTGAAAGCGTTCGAGGCGCTGACCAAGCTCGGCGTCTTCAATTCGATCCTTTGCGTCCTTTCCTGGCTCAAGGCGCGGCTTTTCCCGGTGCGCAATCCAAACAACTTCGAGGATTGGGTGAGCAATCAATTCGGCAAGCGCCTCTTCAACACCTTCTTCAAGAGCTACACCGAGAAAGTGTGGGGGATGAGTTGCAGGGAGATTTCCGCCGATTGGGCGGCGCAGCGGATCAAAGGTCTCTCGTTAGGCAGCGCCATCAGGAACGCGCTTTTTCCGCAGCGGCGTCAGCCCGCAGACAAAACCAAGGTGATCAAGACGCTGATCAACTCGTTTAAGTACCCCCGCCGGGGTCCCGGAATGATGTGGGAAGCATGCGCCACCAAGACCCAGGCCATGGGCGGCCAGATCAAGATGGGCAGCAAAGTGACCGGCTGCGCTTACGACGAGAAAGCCGAGAAATGGCAGCTTCGTTACCAGGATCCGCAGGGCCAGACGCAAACGGTCGAAGCAAATCACGTGATCTCGTCCGCCCCCATGCGCGAATTGGCTCGCGGCCTGACTCCACCCGTCTCTCAGCGGGCCAAAGCGGCCGCGGACAGCCTTAAGTACCGCGACTTCCTCACCGTCATGCTGATTTTGAAGGAACGGCACATGTTCGATGACAACTGGATTTATATCCACGATCCGAGCGTTCAAGTCGGCCGGATTCAAAACTTCCGTTCCTGGTCGCCGGAGATGGTGCCGGACCCGGACAAAGCCTCCTACGGTCTCGAATATTTTTGTTTCGAGCATGACGGGCTTTGGGATTCAGCCGACGCCGATCTGATCGAGCTCGCGAAGAATGAGCTGATGCAAATCGGTCTCGCGCAGGAAGGCGATGTCATGGATGGCTGTGTCGTTCGGCAAAAAAAGGCGTATCCGGTTTACGATGACGATTACGCGCAACACGTCGACACGATCCGGAACGAGATCGAGGAGCGTTACCCGAATCTTCATCTGGTCGGCCGCAACGGAATGCACAAATACAATAACCAGGACCACGCCATGATGACCGCGATGTTGTGCGTGGAAAATATCCTGGCCGACACCAAGCTGTACGATCTCTGGCAGGTAAACGGTGATGCCGAATACCACGAAGGAGGCCAGGCCGCCGCGGAGGAAACGGGCGGGAGCTCGCTTCGGCGTGTACCGGCTCGTGTCACGGGCACACCCGAGTTGGCCTCGGAGCAGACGTAGCGGAGGGACGAGAGCGAGCGTGTCATCCCGAGCGCCAGTCGAGGGAGCCCGTTGAGTTGCCTGCACATTGCGCCCCGGGATCCCTCGACTAACGCTCGGGATGACAGCTATCGCCGTTATTCCGCAAACGCTTCCATCGGCGGACACGAGCACATCAGATTGCGGTCGCCGTAAACGCTGTCGATGCGCGAGACCGCCGGCCAGAATTTGTATTCCCTGGTCCACGGCGCCGGATAAGCCGCCTCTTCGCGCGAATACGGCCGGTCCCATTTATCGGACACAACTTGCCGCGCGGTGTGGGGAGCGTTCTTCAGGAGGTTGTTTTGCCGATCCGCCTTGCCGGATGCGATCGCTTCGATTTCTCCGTGAATCGAAATCATCGCGTCGCAAAAACGGTCGATCTCCGCTTTCGATTCGCTTTCCGTCGGCTCGACCATCATCGTTCCGGCCACGGGGAATGAAACCGTCGGCGCGTGAAATCCGTAATCCATCAGGCGTTTGGCCACGTCTTCCACTTCGACGCCCGCGCTTTTCCATTGGCGCAAATCCAGGATGCATTCGTGCGCGACCAGCCCGTGCTTGCCCTTGAAAAGGACCGGGAAATATCGATCGAGCCGCTTCGCGATGTAGTTCGCGTTCAGGATCGCGATCTTGGTCGCCTCGGTCAGGCCTTCGCCGCCCATCATTCGGATGTACATCCAGGAGATCGTGAGAATGCTGGCGCTGCCGTACGGCGCGGCGGTGACCGGTCCGACGCCATTTTGGATGTCGGAAGTCGGAGGTCGGATTTCGGAAAGAGCTGGCAGGAACTTTACCAAATGCGCCCCGACGCCGATCGGTCCGACCCCGGGGCCTCCGCCGCCATGAGGAATGCAGAAGGTCTTGTGCAGATTTAAATGGCAAACATCGGCCCCAATGTCGCCGGGGCGGCAGAGGCCAACCTGCGCGTTCATGTTCGCCCCATCCATGTAAACCTGGCCGCCGTGCGCGTGCACGATTTCGCAAATCTCGCGGATGGTCGTCTCGAACACGCCATGGGTGGAAGGGTAGGTGACCATCAACGCGGCCAGATCAGTTTTGTGCGTGTCCGCCTTCGCGCGCAGATCGGCCAGGTCGATGTCGCCATCTTTTAAACAGGCGACCGCCACGACTTTGAATCCCGCCATGACCGCGCTCGCGGGATTGGTCCCGTGCGCGGAAGTTGGAATGAGGCAGACCTTGCGATGCATTTCGCCGCGCGCGGCGTGATACTCGCGGATCGCGAGCAGCCCGGCGTATTCGCCTTGCGAGCCGGCGTTCGGTTGGAGCGCGACCGCCGCAAAGCCGGTGATCTCGGCCAGCCAATTTCCGAGTTGGCCGCACATCTCGCGATAACCCACCGTTTGCTCATCGGGCGAAAACGGATGCAGCTTCGCGAATTCCGGCCACGAGATCGGAAACATCTCCGCCGTCGCGTTCAATTTCATCGTGCACGATCCGAGCGGGATCATCGAAGTGGTGAGCGAGAGATCGCGCGATTCGAGCCGGCGGAGATATCGAAGCATCTCTGTTTCCGTGTGATGCGTGTTGAAAACGGGATGGGTGAGGAAGTCGCTGGTGCGGGCGAAGTCATCTCGATGGCCCGCCTTAAACTCTTCAACGTCCTCGTTGCCCAACGGGGTCGCCTTCCGGTCCGTGAAAAGTGCAACCAGATCGGATACGTCGACCTCTGATTTCGCCTCATCGAAAGCGACCAGGAGAATGCGCAGATCGCCCTCGTCGTGAAGCCGCACGTTAAAGCCGCCTTCGTTCACGCGACGCAGGACCTCGTCGCGTTTCTCAGGGGTTTCGAATTCAACGCCCACGGTGTCGAAAAACTCGCCGTTGAGCACAGTGAATCCACTTGCCATAACCGAACCGGCGAAACGCTCCGCCAGCCTATGAACTTTCTGGGCGATCGCCCGCAATCCCCGCGGTCCGTGGTAAACGGCGTACATCGACGCGATCACCGCCAGGAGCACTTGCGCCGTGCAGATATTGCTCGTCGCTTTGTCGCGACGGATGTGTTGCTCGCGGGTCTGAAGCGCCAGCCGGTAGCCCGGCCGCCCGGTGGTATCGTGCGAAACTCCGACGAGGCGGCCTGGCATGTGCCGTTTGTAGGCGTCGCGGGTCGCGAAGTAAGCAGCGTGAGGTCCGCCAAAACCGAGGGGAACGCCGAAGCGTTGCGTGCTGCCCACAGCGACATCGGCGCCCATTTCACCCGGTGGTTTTAGCAAAGTGAGCGCAAGAATATCCGCCGCGACCACCAGCAGGGCGCCCGCGTCGTGGGCGGCCTTGGCGAAAGACTCATAATCGAAAATCGCGCCGTCAGTCGCCGGGTATTGGACGAGCGCGCCGAACACGGTCTCATCGAAGGTGAATTGAGAAAAATCGCCGACAACAATGTCGATTCCGAGAGGCTTCGCGCGCGTCTGGACGACCTCGATCGTCTGGGGATGACAATTATTCGCGACAAAAAAAGTGTTCCGACCGGTAGCGTTCGCGTGGCAAAGCGTCATTGCTTCCGCGGCGGCGGTTGCTTCATCGAGGAGCGACGCGTTCGCGATGTCGAGCGCCGTCAGATCCGTGATCATGGTTTGGAAATTCAAGAGCGCTTCGAGGCGGCCCTGGGCGATCTCGGCCTGATACGGCGTATAGGCGGTGTACCAGCCGGGATTCTCGAGAATGTTCCGCTGAATCACGGGAGGCGTAATGGTGTCGGAATAGCCGGCCCCGATAAACGAACGCGCGACAACATTTTTCTTCGCCAGGCCGCGCAGTTCGGCGAGGGCGTCCCATTCGCTGGCCGCGGCCGGCAAATTCAGGGGCCGCTCGAGACGAATGTTCTGCGGCACGGTGGCGTCGATCAGGGCATCGAGATTTTCGAAGCCGATTTCCGCCAGCATCGCCGCGCGCGATGGCTGATTGGGTCCGATATGCCGGCGAGCGAAAGAGTCGACGCGGTCTTTTTCGCGCGCCGGCGCAGTGCGCTGCTTGCGTCCGGGATCAGCGTTTTTCGCGGGCGAGTCCGTTTCGGCGGTGGGCATGCGGAATCCTACGGAGTGCTTCTACCCGTTCAAGCGAAACGGTTCGAGAGCCAGGAGAGCGTGTCACCAAGACCAAGGAGAGGCGGTTTGATGCTCTACGTTTTAGCCGCGGGCGTGAAGCAGATCGCCTCTCCGGGCCAGGGGCGGGTTACGGGAGTGCGGCGAGTTACGCGGAAACCTGCTATTTCAAAAACGCGGATCAATTCGTCGATGTTCTTCCAAAAGAAACTCTCGAAAAATCCCGGGTTTACTCCCTGATCGCGGCCCTGGACCGCTTCGACGATAAAAAGGCCATCCCGCTTCAGGACCTTCAAGACTTCCTTTGCGATCCGATCGATATCGAAGGCGTGATCGAGCGAATTTGTATAGACGACGTCGACTGATTGGGGCGCGAATTGCAAATCGTGGAAATCGCCCTGAACAACGTATCGATTTTCTTTTCCGGGATTGAGATCGATCCCGATCGCGAAGCAGCCGAGATCGAGGAAAGCCTTCACCTCGGTGCCAATCCGTGCGGCCAGGCAAAGGACGGTCCGGCCCTGCCAGGCAACGTCCAGACCGGCTAACCGTTCGCGGAGCGCCTTTCGGAATTCAGTATCGTAATCCGCGAAGTCGTGGGTCTCCAGCTTCGCCTTTTGGTGCTCCAAATACGCTTCATAAGAAGCGTAACTGCGGTTTTGAAAAGTGCTCCGGGCGTTCCACTCTTCGCCGAACTTGCGGTGGAGCGCGCGCTTCCGGATCGACCGGATGAGCCTGGTGAAAGGCCGAAGCGGATCGAATGCGCGCTTTTTTTCTCCGCTCATTAAAAACGTGAACTGGCGGCTGTTTTGCGCTACTTCGAATCGAAGGTCTCGACGTTGTTCTCCTTCAGAAGCACACGCAATTCAGTCAGGTGTTGGTGGTTTCGCGTCTCGACCGTGCACAAGACATGGACGGCGGAGACATCTGAGCCGGCAAAAGCGCGATCGTGCACGACCTGTTTGATGCTGGCGCCCGTCGACGCGATTTGCGCCGTGAGATCGGCCAGGCCGCCGGGACGATCGCTGATCACGGCGGTAAAGCGGCAGAGGCGACCATCGGCGACGAGACCGCGCTCGACGACGCGGCTCAAGACATTTGGATCGATATTCCCGCCGCAAAGCAGAAGGACGACGCGCTTCCTCGCCAATTCAGGAAGCTGGCCGGATAAGCAGGCGGCCAGCGGCGTGGCGGCGGCGCCTTCGACGACGCCTTTTTCCAGTTCCACAATCCGCAGAATGGAAATGGCAATCTGTTCCTCGGTCACGGTGACGGTGCGATCCACGCGGGGCGCGGCAATCTCGAACGCGTTGCTGCCAACCTGCGCGATGGCGAGGCCATCGGCCAGGGTGGGCTGGGTGTCGATGCGCACCGGTTTTCCCGCCTGGATCGCGGCGGAGAAACTCGCGACATGGTCTGCTTCCACCGCGATGATTTTTGCCCGCGGCCGCAAGCTTTTGACGGCGAGGGCGACACCGGCGAGCAGCCCGCCGCCGCCGACCGGCACGATGACGGCGTCGAGGTCGGGCACTTGCTCGATGATCTCGAGACCCACCGTGCCCTGCCCGGCGATGATCGCGGGATCGTCGTACCCATCGATATAAGCAAGCCCCTGCTCTTCGCCGATCTCATGCGCGCGCTCTTTCGCCTCCGCGAAATCTTTTCCGTGCAACACGACCGTGGCGCCGAGTTTTTCGCAGTTGCCGATCTTGATCAGGGGGGCGTATTTCGGCATGACGACCGTGGCGGGAATGCCGAGCAACTTCCCTTGATAGGCGAGGGCCTGGGCATGATTGCCGGCGGAGGCTGCGATCACGCCGCGCGCCTGCTGTTCCGGCGGCAATTGCGCCAGAGCGTTGCGTGCGCCGCGCTCCTTGAAGCTCCCTGTGCGCTGCAAGTTGTCCAGCTTGCAAAAAATCTCCATGCCCGTGATCTCGCTCAACGGGATCGAGGGCTGGCAGGGAGAATAATAGACGGCGCCCTCGATTCGCTTTTGCGCCTCCTGCACTTCCTTCAACGTGATCACGTGAAGTTCATATACCTCGCCGCCAGGAGCGGCAATGTTTTCGGTGGGACCCGCGGGCCTAAGCCGGGCTTTTGGTCGAATCGAGCGCCTCGCGAATCTTCGCGGCGAGCTGCTCGGGGTCGAAGGGCTTCGGCAGGAAAAACATTTCCTGGTCGCGGCGGTCGCCGGGCAGAAGCGATTCCTCGAGATAACCTGAAATGAAAACGACCTTGGTTTGCGGGTTCGCCTGGCGCAGCCAATCAGCGAAGCACCGCCCGCTCATTTGTGGCATGACCATGTCGGTGAGCAGGAGATCGATCTTCCGGCCCGCGCTCTTGCCGATCAGTTGTTGGGCGTCATCGCCGTTGGCGGCTTCGATTACGTCGTAGCCAAGGCTGCGCAGGACGCGCACGGAAATGTGGCGCACGCTGATGTCGTCTTCGAGAACAAGGATCCTCTCGCTGCCCGTGGGCATCTTATTTCCACTCGGCCGTTTGTAAGAGGGCGGGGGCGGGGCGGGCACTTTGGGCAGGAAGATGTTCACGGTGGTGCCTTTCCCCAGTTGGCTCTCGACAGAAATCTGTCCGCCGCTTTGGCGCACGATGCCGTAGCTGGTGGCGAGCCCGAGCCCGCTCCCGCGGCCATCGTCCTTGGTCGTAAAAAATGGCTCGAACAAGTGTTGTTTTACCTCGTCCGTCATCCCGATGCCATTGTCGGTGACGCTGATCCGGACATACTCGCCCGGTTCGAGCTCCCTGGGGTCGAGCTCATGTTCTTCGGCGGTATCGATCATCGTCACAGCCGTTTCCAGGGTGAGGCGGCCGCCGTATCGCATCGCATCGCGCGCGTTCACCACCAGGTTCAAGATGATTTGCGTCAGC
Source organism: Chthoniobacterales bacterium (assembly GCA_035556975.1). GTDB lineage: Bacteria > Verrucomicrobiota > Verrucomicrobiia > Chthoniobacterales > UBA10450 > AV80. The sequence goes on along the minus strand of DATMEN010000012.1, from coordinate 58,478 downwards.
TGGCCGGGATCGACCTTGGTGTGAAGACCGTCCTTGCCGCGATCGAAATGGCATTGCACCGCAATGTCTTCACCGAGAAGGCGGAGCAACGAGCGTTCAAGGTTCGTGAGCAGCGAATTCACCTCGATCACGCGCGGGGCGAGGGGATGCTTTCGGCTAAAGGCAAGCAGTTGAGCAGTCAGGACGGAGGCCCGGCCGGCCGCGCTCCGGATTTCGCTAATGTGGTCGGCGATGGCGCTTTTCATCCCGAGCTCTTCGAGGAGCAGGTCGCTATAGCCGAGGATCGTCGTCAGAAAATTATTGAAGTCGTGCGCGACGCCGGCCGCGAGCTGGCCAAAGGCCTCCATCTTCTGCGAACGCACGAGCTGATCCTGCAGTTGCTTCCGGGCCGTCACGTCCATGAGTGAGCCGACGAAGCGAATGGCCGCGCCTTCAGAATCGCGGACGATCAGAGCGCGCTCGAGGAGGTCCAGATACGAACCCTCGGCGTGACGAAAGCGGTATTCGCCCGTCCAATGATCGCCCGTGCCGGCGAGCGCGTCGCGGATGCTGCCAGCCGTCCGGGCACGATCCTGGGGGTGAATCTGCTTCTGCCAGAAACCGATGTCAGCGCTGGCCGCGGGGGTGCCATATCCGAGCAGAGTTTCGAGGCCCTGGGGCCAGGAAAGCGCGCCGGTTTTTACATCCCAATCCCGAACAGCATCATTCGTAGCCCGGGCAACGATCGCAAAATGTTGCGCGCCTTCAAGCGGGCGGCTTTCCGGAAGTTCATGGTGAATTTCATCTTTTTGAGGCGAGTTCCTGGAGCCTGGATTTTCGTTTCGGGCTGGATTTGCAGTGGATGTCTCATCTCCCTGAATTTGGGTCGCTAATCGCATCTTCAGGTCGTTTGAAATCCCAGGCAGATAAAGAGCTAGTTCTATGCCTTTGCCCGCGGGTCGCGTGAATCGAGCGCGGCTGATTTCACTGCCTCGGAATTCGACCGTCCGAAGCGAATTTTCCGGCGTGAAAAACTCGCCTGAATCCCTGTAAACTCTCAAAAATCAGAAACCTCTCCACACCGGCGCGAATTCGGGGATCGGCGAGGCGATTTAACGAATCACCTGCTCGACCGCCGCCACGCTCTGCGCCGCCTTCTTCGAATCGTGAGTCAACAACTTGCGAGTGGCGGAAGTGAGGAGTTGCTGCTCCTCCGGCAGAAGCACTGCTCGGTTTGCCGCCGACAGGAAGGAATGCGCGCGTTCCATATTTCCGTTTTCGACCAGCATGACAAAATAGTAGGCGGCGATCGCCGGATGGCTCAGCTCCGCCTCTTTTAAAGTCTCCATGACCTTCAAGGCGGCGCGCGTCTTGCCTTCTGTGTGCAGCGCGAAAGCGTACGTCGCCTTGAGGACCAGGTTTCCCGGATGTGCGAGGTGCAGCTTCGTGGCCAGGCGGCGGGCCGAACTATCGCCGGTCAAGAGCAGGCCGAGGTTGGCGTAATTATTCGCGGCGACGAGATCGGCCGGGTTCAATTCAAACGCGCGCTGGGCGACGCGGAGCAGGCCATGGCTGTCCTGTTTCGATTTATAGAGGCGCTGCAACGCGGCCAGCGCTTCCTTCGCGCCGTCGGTTCCATCCGCGATCTTCCACCAGGCCTCTGCCGCCTCGGCGGTGTAACCCCAGCCCTCCGCGAGCTGCGCGATCGCCGCGAGCCGTTCGGGCCGGCCCTGGGCCGCCTTCAGGGCGGCGCGCCAGGCCGCTCCCGATTCCATCGAGGCACGATCGGCTGGTCCAAGGCGATGCAAGGCATGGCTCTGGACGGCGAGACGGAAGCATTCGTCATCGCTCCAATTCTTGCCTTCGACCCATGACCGCAACGCCCCCCAATCCTGAAGAAAACTGTATGACTCCGCGAGGGCGAGTGGAACAGGCTGCACGGCCAGGATCGGCGGCGGAAGCGACAAGCCCCATTCGATGGCGGCCCCAGCGAGACCATGCCGGTTCATCCAGGTGATCAAGCTCGCCGCCATCGCGGGCGATTGGTTCGCTTTCGATTGTACCTCGACCAGTGCGGCTGGCGCCGGGGCGCTTCCGTGGGTCGCTTCGAGAAAGAGCAATGCGTCGGAGAAGTTCGCATTTTTTTCGACTTTTAGCTGGGCGGCGAAACGTTCGGCGGCCTGGCGGAAATTGTGGGCCAGCGCATCGGAAACGAGCGCCCGCAGGGCCTCGAGCCGCGTGCCCGGCTGCTCGCAGAGGCGGGCGAGTTCGGCGCGCGCTTTTTCCTTCGACGCCGGGTTTGGCGAGGCAAGGCGAACGTTCGCAAGGTTGAGAGCGAATCGCGGATTTCCCGGCTCGAGGGCGAGGGTCGCGGCGAAGTGCTTCTCGGCGTCGGCCGGCTGCTTTTCCGCGAGCGCGAAGGCGCCGGCTAATTGGTGATATCTGACGGTTGAGCGTGCCGGCGATCCGATGGTTTCAAGAAGTCGCCGCGCCAGGTGGACCTGTCCAAAACGAAGTGCGGTAGCAGCGCGCGCCATCGCGTTTTCCGGGACGTTCGGCTCCAGCATCATGACGCGCTGGCGCCACGAAAGCGCTTCCGCGCGCCCCGCGGTCTCGGCGGCCTCCGCCATGACCCGGCAGGCCGCGACGTTGTCCTGGTTCAATTGAAGGACGCGGCGAGCTGCCAGAACGGCGCTTCGCTGGTCGCCTCGCGCCAGGAATTCCTGGGCCTGTTTGGCCAGGTGCTTTTCCCGCAGCGCGCCATAGCCGCGATAACATCCAAACGCCAGCAGAAGCAGCGCGACGCCGCACCCAAGACGGCGCGCCCAGCGCGACAGGAAATCACGCCGCGCGAGAGCCCGGACGTTGCCGTAGCAATCGCTATCGCCGGTGCCGAGCATTATGCCGGAAAATAAGGAGGCCTGCCGCCAGGCAGGAAAGCGCCGCACTCCAGGCGGGGTTCATTTCTGGCACGGGCGTGAATGTGATGTCGTGCAGTCCGATGTGCTGATAGGTCGGATCGGCGACCGTTCCGCTTCCGCTCCCGTAAGTAAAAGTGAACGACCTGATGGCGGCCGTCCCAAAACTAATCGTCACGTTCCCGCGGCCGGAGTTGGCGCCAGTATCGGTCGTGCTGGCGATGCCGTTTACGACCTGGTTCAAGCCTGTCCCGCTGAGAGTGTTGTTCGCGCTCGTTGTAATAGTCGGGGCGATCAGCGTTCCATCGATCCCCACCGCCCTGATGGCGGTCAGCTGGTCCTGGTAGGTGTTGCCGCTGGTGTTCGAAAAATCGACGTCGAAAATCGTGAACGAAACATTTGTCACCCCCTGGGCATACTGGGCCGAAAAATCGACCGTCACGGTGATGACCTGACTTTGATTGGTGAAATTAACGGCGAGAGAAAGCGTGTTTTGTCCTGGGACAAGGCCGCCATCGAAAGCTCGTGTGACCGCTGGCGTCATGGGATTGGGAGAAGCCAGTTCGGGCTGCAATTGTGGCGTATTACCCGAGACGGCGACGGTGACGTCGTTACCAGGGCGTGTTGGGTCGACCTCCAGAGAATTGATGAGGCTTCCATTCGTCCAGGGAACCGAATCCCAATCAATGGTGAGAGCCCTGGAATCGGGGCATGCGGCGACAAAGAGGAACGCGGTAGAACAGGCGATGAAAAAACGGGAGTGTGCTAGCATGGAGAAGCCGCGTTTGTCTTAGCAGTGGCCGTGCCATCCCATTTGCCGTAAAGGAGTTACTCGCGCGGGGTCTTGTTTTCCCGCGCACTGCATTAGGAATTGGTCTTCGCTTCGACAAAGCGACATGCTGGCCGAATGGCTCGGCATCGCATACTCGACTGGATCGCGCCGAGCGTTCTGTGGCTCTGGCTCTTTCACCATCTCCACTATGAATGGACGTTGAACCCGCAGTACAACTACGGGTGGACGGTTCCATTTCTGGGAGCCCTCATCTTTTTTCTTCGCTGGCGGCGCCGGCCATCTCCCGGCGCACAGATCGCAGGCGGCGGCACTGCCCTGCTGCTTTGGCTTATCCTGCTGTCGCTGCTGCCGTTTCGAGTCATCGAAGAAGCGAATCCGGATTGGCGCTTGCTGGGTTGGGCTTTCGCGCTCCTGGTCGTGTCGTTCACCATGGTTTCTCTCGCGCGGGCCGGAGGCATGGCCTGGGTGCGGCACTTTGCTTTTGCGATCTGTTTTCCGCTGGTGGCGGTTCCGTGGCCAGTTCGGATGGAGAACTTCGTGGTGCAGAATCTGATGCGGATTGTGACCTATCTTGCGGTGGAAATTGCCGGCTGGATCGGGGTGGGCGCTTATCAAGTCGGGAACGTCATCGAGCTCCGCAATGGATTCGTGGGCGTGGACGATGCCTGTAGTGGTGTCCGCACGCTGCAGGCGGGAATCATGGTGGCCCTTGTCCTGGGCGAACTGCTTCGGCTGCGGCGGCGGCGCCGCCTGGCGCTGGTTCTCTTCGGGTGCGCGTGGGTGTTTGCCTGCAATGTCTTTCGCGCCACCGCGCTGGTGATTGTCACCGCGAACAGCGGGCTCGATTCCCTGGCCAGGTGGCATGACTCGATCGGAACGCTGGCGATGGTGGCCGGCCTCGCCGGGGTCCTTGGCCTGGCCTGGATTTGGAAAACCGATCCGCCTTCAGCAGTGACACAAACCGAAACGCCCGCACGCCAAAGTTTCCTCCCGGGACAATTGCTGGAGCTGGCCTGGCTGGTGGCCGTTTTCGGTTTCACGGAGGTTTGGTATCGCAGCCACGAGCGGCAGTTGGTCGAACGCCCTCCCTGGCATGCGCAATGGCCGCACGGGAACGAGACGCTTCGGCTCCTGCCGGTTCCGGAAACAACGCGCGTGATTTTGCGTTGCGATGACTCCAGCAGCGCTGCCTGGGAAGATCCGCGCGGTGTTCGTTGGTGGAGTTTTTTTGCGCGTTGGAAACCGGAGCGCGCCGGCTTGCAATTGGTTCGCAGCCATTCGCCGGAGATTTGTCTGCCCGCTATCGGTCGCACCTTTCGAAGCGAACATTCCCCGGCGACGATCCAGGCAGGATCCATCTCACTCGACTTTCGCGTTTACGAATTCGAGGAAGCCGGCCGGCCGCTTTTCGTCTTCCTGAGCATTCAGGACGACAAGGGTGCGGCTTCAACCCCAGAGGGAGGCGCCGGGGAATGGAACACGCGCGGCCGCTTGCGGGCCGCCTGGCGCGGCCAGCGAAATCCTGGCCAGCGCCTGCTGGAAATCGCGGTGATCGGCTTCGAGGACTACCCGCGGGCAACAGAGGCCGCGGCCAGAACGGTAAACGAAATCGTGCGGGAGGATCAGCCTACGGGCTGACGATTGGGAGCACCGGCGGAGCGGCGAGGGTCCCGAGGTTGTTGCTAAAATCGAGCCCGCCGTCACCAGACATTCTGGTCAGGTTGCTGGCGTAGACATCGGGGACGCCGCTGATGTTGAGCATCGCCAGCGGCATATTGCCGAAAGCATTGATTTCAGCCACCTCGAATCCCTGACGACGGTCCGGGTTGGCGGGAGTCCAGCGCAAGGCGACATAACGCGCGCCCTGGGGATCAAAATTCACGGCCGCTTTTCCCTCGGCGTCCCGATCCACCACTGATGCGATGGATTTTGCGCCGGTTAAATCGGCCGGATTCGTCCCGAGGTCATTCAACAGATAAACATCGAGCTGTCCCGCCTGCATTTTGTAGAGGGCGCTCACGCGATGGAGGCGTTCCTGGGTGGCCAGCTCGACGATGACCGTCGGTTGCGGGTCGGAAGATGCGAAGCGAAACGCCGTCATCGTGTCGTCGTCGATCATGCTCGGGGCTGTGGCGGACGCACCGGAACTGACAAAGACGATGCGTCCTTTTGCATAGAGGTTTGCAAAATTAAAATTAAGCATGTCTTCGATGCGGTGCGTCGGCAGCGGGTTCGCGACGCGGGCCAGGCCGTCCTGCCGGTTCGCATATTTTTCGAGCGAAACACCGCCAAAGAGGCCCAGGGAAGCGATGCGGCCTCCTTTAGCTACGTTGAAAGAGAGCTTCACGTAGCGCGCTTCCACGCCGACCATCGAAAGGTTGAAAAGCCGCTTACTGGTAAATGCCGTTTTTCCGCTCACGTCGGTCCATTTTGGGCTATCGGCGGGGAGCCGGTAGTTCGAGACGGCAATTCTCATCTCGCCCTGCACCGCCGCATTTTCGTTGACGAAAGTAAAGCGGTCGAGGAGCGACGTTTTGGGGAATGAGATGATGAAAGTCGTTTCTCCCTCCTGAAGTGGGCAACTGAGGGTGTCGTCATCCATGATCAATGCCGTGGCACTTGCGTTTCTCTCACTCGCGGTGGGCACGGCCACCAGTCGGCCATCCGGCGTGATGCAATCGATTTTCGCGCCGCAATTCATCCGGGCGAGATTTTTGGCGGCGTTTTCCTCGTCCAGGGCGGGGGCGGATTCACCGGCAAAGCCCGGCTGGATCAGCACGCCGGAGAAGGCAAGCGCGCCGAAAATGCTCAAAATGCGACCGAAATGGATTGGACGGGACCGGCTCATAATGGATCCCATCCAAGCTTAGACCGCGCCACCCTGAGTGTTTTTTACGAGCGCTTCGCCAGGGGCGCATCTTACCCGACTTCGGTAAAATAAAAAAGATTTGTCCGCCCGGGGCCCCCCATCTAGAAATGCAGGCGATTTAGCTTGCTGTTGCCGGCTTCCCTTGATAGAGAAATCGCCGTTAACTGAGAAACATCTGAAACAACAAATCATCATTCCAAATCAGCCTTGGCCGGAATCGTCCGAGGCGCCGGGACCGCTTTTGGGCGCTCCCAACGTTTGGTATCACATCTGCTAACCTACACCGGATTGACACCTATGAGCCGTCAAGCATCCCTTAACTCGCCTGCGTTTTCCCCCGGAAAAATCGCCTTCGCTCTCGCATTGCTGCTCTCCGCGGCGCCGGCGGGCCTGGCCCAGGACGCGGTCCGCCCTTCTCTCGCGGGAGAAGCGGCAGCCGAGGCGCGCCGCCAATCCATCGATAATATCCCGTATAACTTGCAGCTCGGGCCGATGAAGCTTCGGTTCAGCGCGACCTTGGGCTTCGAATACAACGACAATGTCAATCTCTCGGAGGACGGGAGCGTCTTAATCCCGAGCATCTTTGGGCCAGTCCTTGTAGTGACGGAAAAGCAGAGCGATTTCATTATCCGCCCGCAATTCAACATCAATGCCTTATGGCCCATCACGCAGCTCAACACTTTCAAGATCGATTTGGGCATCGGCTATGCGTTCTACATGGACCATTCGGAATACAATACCAATGGCCTGCTCCTCTCCCCGGGCTCCCAGCTCGCATTCGACATTTTCGTGGGCGATTTCCGGATCAATTTCCACGATCGCTTTTCCCTCGAGCAGGATCCCATCGCCGAAGCGAGTTTGAGTAACGTCGCCGATTACGGCCGCTTTCAGAATACGGCGGGCGTCTCGGTTCTTTGGGATTTGAATGCGGCCGTGGCGACCTTTGGTTACGACCACTATAATTTCATCTCGACCACCGATCGCTTCGAGTATCTGGATCGCTCGGCGGAGATGCTGAACGGCTCGATTGCTTTCACCCCGAATTCGGCCATGAGCGTCGGCGTCGAATCGGCCTTCGTCTGGACTACCTACGACCAGAATGTCCTGAATGATTCAGAGAGCTACAGCGCAGGTCTGTTCCTTGAAACGCAAGTGACATCCAACGTCAAATTGCGTGTCGCCGGCGGCTACCAGAATATCGATTTCGATAATACCGGCCTGGTTAATGATGCGCACGATCTGGACGATTATTACGCGAACGCGATGCTCTCCCATCGCGTCAATTCCGTGCTGACGCACAGCATTGCCGCAGGGCACGAAACGCAGCTGGGCGTCAATTCCAATTACATCCAGCTGAATTACGTTCGGCACACCGCGAACTGGAACATTCTCTATCACACCCTGCTTTCGACCGAGTTGTTTTATGAAGACGCCGAAGATTCCGGCGGACTCGGCCCGGCCATTGTTCCGGGACCCGGGGTGCCCCTGCTCAACCCTTTCGCCGCGGAGGACATGACTCGTTACGGCGGTGCGATCACCCTCGGTTATCAACTGACGCAGCACGTCACGCTCGGGTTTCGCTATCAATACATCCAGAAAAATTCAGATCTACCGCTGCGCGATTACAGCCAGAATCGCGTTTCGCTTGATGGCACCTACAGCTTCTAATTCCAAGGAGACAATTGCAATTGCATGAGAACCTGGGCTTTCAAACTCCTCGTCGCTGCCTCAATCGCGGCGCCGCTTCCGCTTCCGGCGCAGGAGAACACCCCGGGAACGATGCCGCCTTCCATCCCCAAAGCCGCGGCGGTCGAGCCTTCGACCACCAGCACGGTCATGCGAACCAATTCCATGGCGGTGCTCGACGACAGGAAGAAACTCGGGTCTAACGACTTCGTCAGCTTCCGCGTTGTCGAAGATCGCGACAACGAGTCCCAGCGTCTGCGCGTCAACGATAGCGGCGAACTGGAAGTTCCCTACGTCGGCCTCGTGCAGGCGGCGGGCAAGAGTTGCAAGGAACTGGCTTATACCATCAAGGCCGCGCTCGAGCGTGAGTATTATTATCACGCCACGGTTATTATTGCCGTCGATCACATCAGCGAAAAATCCCGCGGGCGGGTCTACGTCTACGGCTCGGTCAAGGCGCAAGGCCCGCAAGAAATCCCGGCCGGCGAGACCTACACTGTCAGCAAAGCCATCATCCGCGCAGGCGGTTTCGGCGACTTTGCCAACAAGCGAAAAGTGAAGCTCAGCCGCAAAGGCGGGCAGGATGTCGTGGTGGATTTGAAGCGGGTCATCGAAGAAGGCCGAATGGAGGAAGATGTGGTCCTGCAACCGGACGATCAGATTTACGTTCCGCAGCGTCTGATCAACATGTAATTATGCAACCCGGGACCCAGGATCGCCCCACTTCCGCCCCGTGGAGCACGTCAATCATCACGCGTCTCTACCGCTACCGGTCCCTGCTCATGCGGCGCTGGTGGATCCCGGTGCTGACGATTTGCCTCGGACTTTTTGTCCAGGCCTGGCTGATTTACCAGAAGCCGCCCGCCTTTCTTTCCACGAGCAAGATGATCCTGGCCGGCAAATTGAACATCAGTCAAAACGCGGTCTATAGCGAGGACAGCGTCAATTTTTACGGCACCCAGATCCAGCTCATGCAGAGCCCGGAAGTGCGGCGGGGCGCTGAAGCGCTCGTCCGCTCCACCCATCCGGAAATGCAGCCGGTCCTGGTCGAGATCACGGTGACGCAGAAACGGCAAACTTCGATTTTCGATCTGCAAGCGATCGGCAGCACGCCCGATTACACGCAAGCCTACCTCAATGCGGTCATGCAAAAGTATCTCGATTTCAAGAAAGGGATGCGCGAGAACCAGGGCAATAACGTCACCACCGCCATCAGCGAGCAGCTCATTTCCGTGGAAAAAGATTTGCGGAACGGCGAAGACGAAATGCTTGAATTTCAGAAGCAGAACAATATCGGCTTCATTCAGGAAGAAGGGAACAGCGCCGCCGCGTATCTCGTGCGGTTGAATCAGCAATACGCTTCCCTCAAGACCGAATACGACCTCCTCAGCCTGCTCGATCTCGACCAGAATCTGGATCGCACTCAAAAATTGAAGCCGGATGGCTCCGCCGGCAACCAACCGGCCGACGATCAAAGCGGCGGAATGCCTTTTTCCGACGTTGGGCCCGAGGCCGATTACCTGAAGGCGAAGCAGGCCCTGCAATTGCTCAAGGCGGAAAAGGATACGCTCTCCAAGGACCTGCGGCCCAAACATCCGAAGATCCTCAAGCTCAACGACGAAATCGCCAAGTCAGAGAACCTGATCAAGCTTTACCGGCAGGATACCGTGGAAAAACTCGAGACGCGCCGCAAGTCCATCGGCAAACAGATGGAAAACCTGCAAAGCAACATCAAGGAATGGGAGGCCAAAGCGCTCGATCTGAGTCAGCGGCTCGCGCAGTTCAATCGCGTCAAAGGCAAAGTCGATCGGTTGAAAACACATTACGATCGCCTGACGAACAACCTCAAGGAAGTGAACGTCTCGCAAAGCGTCGACGGCGGCGATCAGATTTCGATCATGGAAATGGCGGGTCCATCGATCTCGGTGCGCCCCGGATTGCTGAAGGGTCTCCTCATGGGTCTCATTTGCGGAGCGTTCGCGGGTATCGCCATCCTGTTCCTGCTCGACCGGATCGACGATCGCATGGCTTCCTTCGGCGAATTTCAGCATCAGTTCTCGGAAAACGTTCTCGGCCAGATCCCGAAGGAGAAGACCAAGGGCAGAGTTACCTTGCTTCAGCCCGATGATGCGCGGCACGTCTTCGCCGAGTCGTATCGCAACATCCGCTCCTCGATTTTCTTCATGCCGTATGAAGGCCCCCGGCCCAAGACACTCCTGATCACCAGCTCGGTTCCAAACGAAGGCAAATCAACCATCTCCGCCAATCTGGCCATTACGATGGCGTTGTCGGGTGCGCGCACCTTGCTCATCGACGGCGATCTGCGGCGGGGCGCTCTCCGGGAGGCCTTCGGAGTTTCATCGAAGATCGGTTTCTCAGAAGTTCTGAAACAGGAGGTGAACTGGCGCGAAGTCGTGGTCCCCACTTCCTACCCAAGCCTCTTCCTGCTTCCGCGGGGTAAAACACTGGGTCAGCCGAGCGAGCATCTCCTGCGTGACTCCACGGACCAGCTGTTGAAGGAAATCTACAATCACTACGACTACATCATCATCGATAGCTCGCCGATCCTGGCCGCGGACGATTCCACCAGTCTCGCGCCGAAGATCGACGCCACCCTTTTCGTGGTGCGGCTCTCCTACACTTCCGCGCGCCTGACGAGGAAATCGCTCGAGCTCCTTTACAATCGTCAGGTCAACGTGGCCGGCGTGATTCTGAACTACGTCGATACGTCGCTCCCGGAATATTATTACTACCAGTATTCGGAGTATTACAACACGCCGGCGCCGGTCGAGGAACAGGCGATCACAGCATCGCATCACAACCAGCCGAGACAGATTCAATCGTCGTAGGGCGCGCGCCGATTCCTGGGCCGATCTCGAGCGGCCGGTCGCGATGCGGAAAAACCGATGAGCCTCTTCGGCATGATTTCGCGGCCAGCCCTGGATGAGTCTGGCGCCCCGATTCCGTCCAATCCCAGGCTAGGCCCGAGCTATCGTCGCTTTGGCAGCTGGTGCTCCGCGCCGCAATGACCGATGCCAAACTACGGTTACCATCTCGCCCGGGCTGAAGGAAACGCCACGCGGATCGCCTATCGCGCGCTTTTGCCCTCCATCGCCCGCCGTCGCATCCCGGAGGGTGTGCACGCTGGGTTCGACGTGTTCGCGTATTCGGGAGAGAAAACCCTGCCGGAGCAGGTTGCCTCCATTCGTTCGTTCCTGAAATATGTCGGACGGCCAAATCGCTTTACGATCGTTTCGGACGGAACATTGTCGGACCGCGGCTGTCACATCCTGAAGAGTATCGACCCTGTGATCTCAGTCTCTCATTTTGCGCAATGGGTGCCGAAAAATCTTCCCGCCAAGGTTTATCCCTATCTCACGACCCATCCTACCGGCAAACAGCTCGCCCTGATCATATCGCTGCCCGTCGAGGCGCCGGCTCTCTACGTGGATTCCGACGTTCTTTTCTTTCCTGCGGCCAGGGATCTCATTCGGCTCGCCGAAAGTGGCGGAGCGCCCGCTTTTTATCTCGCCGACTGCCGGCTTTCCGCGGATGAACGCATCTTTCGCGGGGACGCAGAGAACGCGGAACCGGTCAACACTGGCCTCCTGTTTCTTTTCGAAAAACTCGATTGGAAGCTGGCGCTTCGGCGTTTCCTGGAGCTTCCGGGATTGCCGAATTTTTTTACCAACCAAACCATGACGCATTTGACCATGCACGCGAATGGCGCGTCGCCCCTGGACAAAGGGAAGTATGTTCTCCAGTTGGACGATCAATTCGTTTATTCCGATCGTTACGCGGGTCGCGGCCTGGCGCTGCGTCATTACGTTAATCCCGTCCGGCACAAGTTTTGGACGGCCATCGCCCGGCAAGGCCCCTGGTAATGCAGACCGGACCACTTCGCATTTTAGTCATGGTGAATCTCCCCTGGGATTCCCGGCTCGGCGCCGTGCGCGTTTACCTGGAACTGGCGGAGCAATGGCGCGCCTCCGGGCACCTGGTCGAGAAGTATAGTCTTTCCGACGCCTTCCCCGGCGCGCCTGCGTCGCCCGCGAAGTTCACTCTTCGGCAGCTCCTCTTCCCCCGCAAAGCAGCGGCCTTCGTCAGGAAAAATGGCGGGAAATACGATGTCGTCGATGCCTTGATCGGTGTGCTCCCCTTCTCGAAAAGGAAACTCAAATTTCACGGTTTGCTGGTCGCGCGTTCGGTCGGCTTGTACCAGCTTTATGAGCAATTCGATCGAAGCGTGGAAAAGCGATGGCCGGGCCGGCCCAAGGGCAAATTTCTCGGGCGCATTTTCTATGCGCTCGCGCGGCGCAGGTCGGTTCACGCCTCGGATAGAGCGGTTCGGCAGGCCGACCTGATTAATCTTCCGAACGAAGAGGAAGCCGTTTGTTTGCGCCGCGAGAGCGGAGCCCATCTTCCCATTTTGGTGCAACCATACGGGTTGACCGTGGAACGCCGTAAGGCATTTCTCCAGGCCGCGCCGGCTGCGGCGATTCGTCTGGCCCAAAAGAGGATTTGTTTTATCGGAATGTGGGGGGCGAGAAAGGGAGCGCGCGACTGGGCGGAGATCATCAAACGAATTCGCGCGCGAGTGCCCGCGGCGCGATTTCTTTTTTTGGGCACGATGATCGATGCGAAAGTGATTCATCGAGACCTCGGGCTCGATACGCTCGAAGGCCTTGAGTTCATTTCCGACTTTCCACCCGATGATCTGCCAGGATTGCTGGCGGATTGCACCGTGGGGGCGTTCCCGAGTTACGCCGAAGGCTTCGGCCTTGCCGTGCTGGAGCAGCTCGCGGCCGGCCTCCCGACCGTCGCTTATGATACCGCCGGACCGCGCGATTTGCTCGGCGGGCGCCTGCCTGAGCTTCTCGTCCCGACGGGCAATCTCGAAGCTTTTGCCGAAAAGATCTGCGGGATTTTGGAACTCGACCTGAACGGTTATCAGCAATTATTCCAACGCAGCGTGGAAGCGGCGGCGGACTTTTCCTGGCCGGCGATCGCGCACGCCACCCTCAGCGCCTACCAAGCGGCGCTGGCCAGCAGCTCCGGCGGAAAGATCCTGTTCGTGCAGCCCTTCAGCCTGGGCTCGCCCGGCGGCGGCCCCCGCATCCTGCGCGCGTTGCTCGAGTGCGCGCCGTTCGCGTGGCATAGTGTTTGCGCGACCCCCGAGCGGCCGGAAGCCAGGCCAAACGAAACCTATCTGCGGAGCCGCCCATCGTGGGGGCGGATCGAGCGCAGCCGGTTCGCCGCCATTCCCAACGCCACCGCGCCATTTTTCGCCCCCCTGTTTCGCAAGCGATTGAAACAGCTCTGCGGACGAGTTCGGGCGTCAGCGATCCATGTGGTGCCGCACGCCGGACTCGATTTTGCCTACGCCCACGCCGTCGCGCGCGAACTGGGCCTTCCTTTTTTCATCAGCATGCACGACGACCTCGCCTACACGGCGGGCAGCGGAGCGCGGCGCGCGGAGCGCGAAGCGGGCATGCGCAGCGCCTGGCGTGAGGCTTCCGCCCGCTTCGTTATTTCCGAGGCGCTGGGGCGCGAATATTGCGAGCGATACGGCGCGCGAGATTATCAGGTCGTCACGGACGGCCTCACCGATCTGGTCCAACCGCGCGCCCACGCGGACATGGACCAGCTAAGAGTCTACTTCATGGGACTGTTTCACATGGTCTATGAGCGGAATTTCCGCGCCCTGCTCGATGGTCTCAAAATCTTCGAGCGGCAACATCCTTCGATCAATGTCCAGGTGACATGCCGCTGTGAGCACATTCGCGCGCAGGTCCTGGAGGGCACGAAAGCAGTGGCTGTTTTGCCATTCGCGAGCGAAGCCCAGGTCAGCAAGGATATGGAGAGCGCGGATCTGCTTTATATGCCGCTTCCCTTTGGCGAAGCGTATGAAAAATTCGCGCGCTATAGTCTCTCTACCAAAATGGTGACCTATGCGGGCAGCGGCCTTCCGATTTTGTATCACGGTCCCGCCACCTCCGCCGCCTACGATTTGTTACATCAGAACAACGCCGCGATTTTTCTCACCACCCTCGAACCGGAAGAAATCGCCCGGGCGCTTTCCGGATTGACCCGGCAGGCGCGGGCGGATGTCGCCGCGAACGCACTCGGGCTCGCGCGACGGGAGTTCATGCTTGCCGATCAAACGCGCAAGTTCTGGGACGGATTTGCGAGTGCGCTTCCCCGATCATGAGCGCGCCTCCGGCGGTCATCATCACGACGCGCCTTCCACCGCGGGTTTGCGGAATCGGCGCCTATAGCTGGCTCGCGCACAAACACCGGCCCGCCGATTCCTCGTCGGCCGGCTTCCTCGTCGTGGAGGGCGCCGCCGAATCTCGCGCCTTGCTGGGCTGGGAGGCGATCGCCGACTTCAACGGAGATCCGCGCGTGCTGGGGCAGGCGCTCGACCGCGCCGGGCCTGCCAATGTCCTCCTCCATTATGCCGGCCGGGCCTACCAGCGTTTCGGATGTCCGGTCTGGATGCCGGGCGTTCTGGGCAAGTGGAAGGCGAAATTTCCGAAAGGACGTCTCACCGTTTTCTTTCACGAAATACCTGGCAGAGTGCCGCGGCTATCGCGGCATTTCTTGCTGGGGAAAATAAACAGCCGGATCATCCGCCGGCTTGCCGCCATGGCCGACAAGCTGGTCACAAACACCGAACATCACGCAGCGATGCTCCGCCAGCTTTCGGGTCGCGATGATCTCCATTGCCTTTGCGTCGGCTCGAACATCGAGCCGCTCGCGAGTTCGCCCGGGCCGCGGATGAAGACGGAGTTCATCGTTTTCGGCCTGCCCTTCGGGCGATGGCAAACCCTGCGATTATTCGACCCGCAGATTCGCCGCTGGCAGGCCCGTGGCCGTTTGACCGCGCTTCACCTGATCGGTCCCGAGGATCAAAAATTCACCGCGCAGGCGAACGAGTTGATCGGCTCATGGCCGATGCCCTCCACCGCCGTGCGTCATGGATTGTTGCCGGGTCCCGAGGTTTCGAGCTTGTTCGCCCGAGCCCAGTTTGCCCTGACCAATGTGACAGGTGAGACCTGGAGTAAATCAGGCGCGTTCATGGCTTGCGCGGCAACCGGTTGCGCCGCCGTCATCAAGGCCGGAGAGACGCAGACTCTGCCGCTTTCCTCCGCGATCCGGGCGGACGAGGTGGAGAAGATTTCAGACGCGGAACTCGCCAGCAGAACGGTTTCTCTTAAAGCATGGTATTACCAGAACGCCGATTGGGATGTTACCGCCAGACGGCTGGCGTCTCTTTCGGAACCGAGGGAGCCGGCCGCGTGACTGGGGAAACGGTAATCATTTGTCCGGAACTGGCGGCGGGTGGTGTGGGCGATTACACCGGGCGGCTGCTGGAGCATTTGCCTGGCATTGCGAGTTTGCGGTTGATCGTCCCGAAGGTCGGAAACCGTCCGCTAAAGTCTTTCGAGCAATACCCAGTCGAGGAGACCGATGGCACCATGCGGGATCTGCGCGCTCGTCTGCCAACCCAGGGTGGAACGGTGCTCGTGCAGTACAGCGCCTATGGCTTCGATCATTATGGTTATCCGCGCTGGCTCATCAAAGCGTTGCTCGAGTGGAAGAAGGAATCGCGGAGTACCCTGGCGATCATGTTTCACGAGATTTGGACCTTCTGGCCGATCTGGAACAAGAACTACCTTCTGCAACAGCTTCATCGCCGCGATCTCCGCCGCCTCTTGCGGGTGACGGATGTGCTTTTCACCAGCACCTCGAGCCAGGCCGCGCATCTCGCCGCCCTTTCGCCACGATGCCCAGTCCAGGTCTTGCCGGTGGGGTCGAACATTCGTCGGGTCCAGGCTACGGATGGAGAGAGGGAGATTGGACTCGCGGTGCTCTTTGGATTGCAGCGATCGCGGATTCGCGCCCTGCGAAAGATGCTTTCCGCGTTGAAGTCGCTGGCGGCCGCGGGAAAGATCAGAAAAATCGTGACCGCGGGTGCGGGGCGGTCGCGAGAGGGAGATGCCGAGGAGCTTGCGCTCTTAACGGATCTGGAGTTGAGCGACGGGTTCGATCAACAAGGGCCACTTCCGGAGGAGAAAATTTCCGGACTGCTTTCGACCGGCGCGTTTGCTCTTTCGGCGCAGGATGATCTTAGCATTACGAAGTCAGGGACTTTCATGGCCTGCGCCGCTCATGGATTGAATATTGTCTCCTGCTTCGCGGACGCCTCGAAGCCGGAACCGCTTTCTCTCATGACCTCGCCGGAAGAGTTGCTGAAGGGCGTCACGCCCCAGGAATTACAAATGCGCGGCGAAAAACTCCGCCTCTGGCAGGAGCAAACGTCGGCCTGGCCCCAAATCGCCCGGGAAGTGGCTCGAGCCTTGAAACTGTGAAACGGATCAAGCTACTTCTCGTTAGTCCGTGTCAGGGCGCCTACGGCGGCATTGAAGCTTTCGTCCTCGCCGTCGCCGCCGCGGTGCGCCATGAACCGGATTTTGAGGTCCGGGTTTGCTTCAAGAAGACAAAATATTTTACCCGGCAACCCAGTCTCCAGGCGATGCTTGCAGGTGAGCCGGCGGTCGAATTTTGCGATCGCGCCGATAAAGATCTGGCCGGAGCAATTCGCTGGGCGGATGTGGTGCATCTGCAAAACGCGTCGCCGGACGTCGTTGCTTTGGCGAAACTGTTCCGGAAGCGCCTGGTGCTCACGATCCACAATTACATGACGCGCGAATGGAATGCGCATCGCCTCCTCTGGCGCGTGAGCGCGAGGTTCGCGGACGCGCGTTGGTATAACTCGAACTTTGTCTGGCAGACATGGGAAGGCGATCGAAAGCGGCCCGGCAGCCGGAAAGTCGCGACCACTTCGAAATTACCCGAAGGATGGACGCCTCCGGAGGAGCGTGCCGGCTTCGCTTTCATTGGACGCTGGATCGCGAACAAGGGAATCGAAACACTCCTCGATGCCTACGCCCAGGCTGGACTCGATCGCGAAAAATGGCCGCTCGTTCTCATGGGCGACGGACCGTTGCGCAGCCTGGTCGAATACGCCATTCAAAAGCGGGGCGTCACCGGCGTGCGGGTCCTCGGATTTGTGGATGAGGTAACGAAGGCGGAACAAATGAAGAAGGCGCGCTGGGTTGTCGTTCCGCCCAACACCAGGGAAGACTTCGGCCTTACCGCGATCGAGGCGCGACACCTGGGAGTGCCGTGCATCATCACCCGCGATGGCGGATTGCCCGAAGCGGGCGGGCGGCAGGCGCTGGTCTGCGAACCAGGCGATGTCGCCGGCCTGGCGAAATTGCTCGAGCAAGCGGCGCAGATGAGCGAGCCGGAATATGCGGAACGCGCGGAGCGCACCAGGAAAGAACTCGCCGGCGAGCTCGAGCCGATGGATTTTTACGCGCGGGCCTATCGGCGCATTCTTCGAGGGGAACCGGTGGAAGGCGCCTGATGGTTCTGCTCGCTCATCCCTTTGGAAACGCGAATGTTCGCGCGGTCTTGAGCGCGCTCGATCAGGCCGGGTTGCTTGCGAAGTTCGTCACCGCTCTCGGTTGGTCTAATGCTTCACCGCTCGTGCACGAGCTGCCGCCGAATCTGCGCTCGCAAATGGCGCGGCGCGGTTATGAATTGCCGCACTACAAGATCAAGATTTTTCCGGCGCGCGAGGTGGTCCGCCTCCTTGCGCAAAAAATGCGCCAACGGTGGCTGGTCGAGCACGAGCGCGGATGGGCCAGCATCGATCGTGTCTGGCGCGAACTCGACAAGTTCGCGGCGGCCTCTCTGCGTGAATCGCGGCAGAGAGAAAACATCCGCAGCGTCTACGCCTACGAAGATTGCGCGGAACAATTGTTTGCCGCTGCACGTGAGCTCGGCGTCCGCCGCATCTACGACCTGCCGATTGCCTATTGGGAAACGGCCCGGCGCCTTCTGCGCGAGGAAGCGCAGCGTTACCCGGAGTGGGAACCGACGCTTGGCGGCACGCGCGATTCCGAGGAAAAACTTGCTCGCAAGACATGTGAGCTCGATCTCGCCGAACTCGTCATTTGCCCGAGCGCTTTCGTTCTCGATTCGCTTCCGGAAAGCGTGCGCGCTTCGAAACCATGCGTCGTGGCTCCATTCGGCTCGCCCTCGGCGGAGCAGGCCGCGGCCGCGGAACGGAATCCGCGCACGGGACCGATGCGCGTCCTGTTCGCCGGCGCTCTCACGCAACGGAAGGGACTCGCCGACCTTTTTGCCGCGATGAAGCTGGTCGCTTCAAAAGAGATCGAGCTCGTCCTCATGGGCTCGCTTTTGCGTCCCCTGGCTTGGTACCGGGAGCGATTTCCGAGCTTTGTTTATGAACCACCCCGCCCGCATCACGACGTGCTCCGGTTGATGCGGTCGTGCGATGTGCTCGTTCTGCCTTCGATCGTGGAAGGCCGCGCCCTGGTGCAGCAGGAAGCGATGGCCTGCGGCCTCCCCCTGATCGTGACGAGGAATGCCGGGGGCGACGATTTGATTGCGGAAGGCGAGACCGGGTTTCTCGTTCCCATTCGTTCGCCGGAGGCGATTGCGGAAAAAATTAACTGGTGCGCGGCGAATCGTGCGAGCATCTCTGGCATGGCGATTGCAGCCCAAAGACGGGCGAGCGAGCTTACCTGGCCCGGCTACGGCCAGAAGGTCCTCGCCGCGATCCGATCCCTAACCGGCGAATGAACCCAACCAGCCCAGAGAATCCGACCATCCGCAATATCCGGCGGCTGATCTGGCTCTATTTTTGGCTGCTCCTGATTGAAGGGGCGCT
The DNA here is from genome assembly GCA_035556975.1 of Chthoniobacterales bacterium. Taxonomy (GTDB): domain Bacteria; phylum Verrucomicrobiota; class Verrucomicrobiia; order Chthoniobacterales; family UBA10450; genus AV80. The sequence continues at coordinate 39,465 of DATMEN010000012.1, read as the reverse complement.
CCGCAAATGGGTGCTGCCTCAACTCTCGAATCCGCTCCTCATTGTCCGCGATCCGGTCGTCATCCTCATTTACATCCTCGCGCTCCGGGCCCGGGTTTTTCCCACCAACGTCTGGATGTGGTCGCTCGGCCTCATTGGATTTTTTTCGGTGGCCATCAGTTTTATCGCACTCTGGCCTTATCTCCTGCCGGACCGGATTGCCCTCGTGACCGCCTACGGGTTCCGTTCGAACTTCCTTCACCTGCCGCTCATCTTTCTGATGCCGCAGGTGCTGCGTCCTGAGGATGTGAAGCGGATTGGGTGGTGGATCCTGATTCTTCTGGTGCCGATGTCGTTGCTCATGGTGGCGCAATTTAACGCGGCGCCCGACTCACTGCTGAATCGAACCGCCGGCGGAGAGGGCGAACAGATCACCGCTGGGTCGGGAAAAGTTCGCACGGCGGCGACGTTTTCCTTCGTCATCGGGGTAGTTGCCTACTACTCCCTGGCTACTGGCTTCCTGGTCTGGGCCGCGCTCAAGCGGGGCGTGTACAGGAATTGGGTGCTGCTTGGCGCTGGACTCGCCCTTCTCATCGGGATTGCCGTCTCGGGCAGCCGATCGGTCGTAGGGGCGTGCGCTGTCGTCGTCGCATTGTTGCTGATCGTTCTTTACTTGCGTCCCGGCGCGGTCACTCGCTTCGGACAGGTTCTGGTGGTAATGGTCGTCCTCGGTTTGGGTTTGACCCAAACCCCGGTCTTCAAGGAAGGCCTCGGGGTTCTCTCGGCGCGTTTCACCGCGGTAGCGCAATCGGAAGAAAAGTCGATCACGCTAGGCCTTATCTCGCGGGTATTCGAAGGTTTCACCGAAGTCATTCACGTTTACCCCAACGCGCCGTTTTTCGGCTACGGTTTGGGCATCGGAACGAACGCCGGGGCAAAATTCCTTACCGGCGAAAACATGTTCCTTCTTTCCGAGGGTGAGTGGGCCCGCCTCGTTCTGGAGAGCGGACCAGTCTTTGGCCTGGCCTTTCTGCTCTGGCGGTTCGGGATCGTGGCCTACCTCGGAGCACTCTGCGTGCGCTCAGTCCGGCGCGGCAATATCCTCCCGCTCTTGATTTATGGTTCGAGTTTCCTGCCCCTGTTAAACGGCCAATTCGGTCCGCCTACGATTGTCGGTTTTGCTGTTTTCGGCACCGGTCTCGCCCTGGCCGCGCGAAATGCCGATGACGAAAGCGAGAACGCCGTGACCGTCCCAGGAAGGCGCGGAGGGATGCGGCGCCGCTCGGCCTACGCCGAGAGAATGCATCGTCCCGCTGCTTCGCGCGACCATACCAATGGTTCTGTTGATCGGTAATTATCCTCCCGATCGTCAGCAAAGCATGAGCCGCTTCGCCATGATGATCCTCGACGGCCTGACTGCCGCGGGCGTGCCGGCGGAGTTGATCGAGCCGCGGCCCTTCTTCGGACGCTTTCGCCTGGGGGGCCGCTTCATCGCGAAGTGGCTGGCGTATGTCGATAAATTCGTTCTTTTTCCCTGGCGGCTGCGGCGGCGGTTGAGATCGGCGCCGGCCGCGGTCCACATTTGCGATCACTCGAACGCGATGTACGCCCGGGGGATTCCTGGAATTCCCGTGGTCATTTCCTGTCACGACCTGCTGGCGGTGCGGGGCGCGCTCGGCGAACAAACCGATTGTCCAGCAAGCCTCACGGGGAAATTGCTTCAGCGTTGGATTGTCGCCGGACTTCGCGCGGCGACGGTGGTCGCCTGCGTCTCGAAGGCGACGCTGGAGGACGCGCGCCGGCTCGTCGTGCGCGGGGATGGAAAACCAAAGCTGGATCTGATCCCGCTGGCGTTGAGCTACCCGTATCGAAAGCTGGAGGCGGATGAAGCGCAGCTTCGTCTCGCGCGATTTCCGCTGCTCAAGGCAGACACCCCGTTCGTTCTCCACGTCGGTTCGAACTTGCGGCGGAAGAACCGCGAAGGCGTCCTGCGCATTTTTGCGCAATGCAAAGGGCAATGGAACGGACTGCTGGTTTTTGCCGGAGAACCCCTTTCCGATCCGCTTCGCTCGCTCGGCCGGCAACTGGGCGTCCTGGATCGGGTCGTCGAGTTTCCCGACGCGACGAGCGAATTGCTCGAGACGCTTTATAATTGCGCCACCGCCTTCCTGTTTCCGTCCCGCTTCGAGGGCTTCGGCTGGCCGATTATGGAAGCGCAGGCCTGCGGATGCCCGGTGATCTGCGGCGATCGTGCCCCCCTCCCGGAGGTGGCAGGCGATGCCGGATTGATTCATCCGGTGGAAAAAGAGGAGTCGTTTGCCGCGGAGATTATTCGCCTGACCGATCCGGAGGAACGCGCGAAGTGGAGCGCGAAGAGCCTCCGCAACGCTCAACGCTTTTCGCCGGAAAGAATGATCGCGGAGTACATCTCCGCTTACCGGAGCAGCGGAGCACGAATCTGAGCACCCCTTTTCTCAAGCGCCTCGCCGGCTGGTTTACGAATCCCGCGGCCTTGCTCCGCCGCGCTCGCTCTTCCCTGACCCTTAATCGCTGGCGGCTGGAGTTCCTGCATCGGTTAAAAGGGGGAACTCTCTGGACCCGTCGCGGTGGCTATTGGCTGCCTTTCCATGCCGATGGCGATCTTCAGGAAATCCAGTATCAGATCGACGGCGAGTTGTGGTTCAAGTACGAAACGGAGCGTCTTCGTGAATATTTGCCGAAAGGTGGCGTGGTCGTCGATGTCGGCGCGAACCTTGGCTTCACCGCTTTGTTGTTCGCGAAGCAGGTCGGACCAGAGGGCCGGATTTTCGCTTTCGAGCCGTCTCCCGCGGCTTACGCGAAGCTTCTCCAGGTGGTGGAAAAGAACCAGCTCAGCAACGTGCAATGCTTCAATCTCGGTTGTGGCAGGGCGCGGAGCCGGGAAACGCTACTGGTGCCGGCCTCGTCGGGAAACGCCACCATCAGGCGGAGCGACATTCACCTGGCCGGGCCATGCCGGGAGGTAAACATTGAGATCGATGCGCTCGACCACGTGATTCTGCCGCTCACGCCGAAAATCGACCTCCTGAAGATCGATACCGAAGGCTTCGAAGATCAGGTGCTCGCGGGGGCGGGAGAACTTGTCACACGAGATCGCCCCGTCATTTACCTCGAGCTCTCGGGGCAATATGGCGACGCATCCGCTCGCGCCATCGCCTGGTTGAGGGAACGCGGATACACCTTCGACCGTGATCCGGACCTGGCTTCCGCGCACAACGGGGACAACTTTCTCGCTATCCCATGAGGCGTCCGACAAGATTTTCATCCGAGCGGGAGGGGCCAATCGTTTAGCCTGCCCCGCGCCACCATGAAGAAGGCTCTTATGCTGCTCAGCCTGCTCCTGCCCTGGAGCATTCGGCGCCGCTGCCTCGAAAGCCAATTCGGCTATTCACTGCATCCGACGAGCCGCATCGGCTTCTGTTGGATTTTTCCGCGGCAATTGATCATGGAAGAGCACTCGCGCATCGGGCACTTCACCCTCTGTAAAAACATCGACCTGCTCCATCTCGGCGCTCATGCCATCATCGGCCAGTTGAATTGGATCACCGGCTTTCCCAGCGGCGCGAGCCGGCACTTCGCCCACCAACCGGACCGGCGGCCGGAGTTGATCGTCGAAACCCACGCGGGAATCAGCAGCCGCCATTTGATCGATTGTACGGCGCGCGTCCGCATCGGCGCATTCGCCACCGTCGGCGGATTTCGATCGCAGCTCATCACGCATAGCATCGATCTGGCCGCCGGCCGGCAATCGGCGGAACCGATCGACATCGGGGAATACTGCTTCACCGGGACGAATTCCGTGATGCTCGGCGGGAGCAGTTTGCCCCATCATTCCGTGCTCGGTGCCCAGTCCCTGCTCAACAAGAAATGGGACGAACCGTATCGGCTTTACGGCGGCGTCCCGGCGAAACCGCTGAAGGAATTGCCGCGGGAGATGGAATATTTCCGCCGCACCGAGGGCTTCGTCTGGTAGCCGGCGGCGCGCCACGCGTGGGCTAAAACAAGATGTGCGGAATTGCAGTTCACTTCAGCTCTGGCGGTCCAGCGACGCCGCTTGATCTTCAGCTCATCCGGCATCGCGGCCCTGATTCATCGGGAGAATGGACCTCCCCGGATGGCCGCTGCTGGTTGGGCAACACGCGGCTCGCGATCGTCGATCTTTCCCCTGCTGGCGCACAACCCATGACCGATCCGGCCACGGGCAACGTGATCGTAGTCAACGGCGAAATTTATAATCATCGGGCGTTGCGCGCGCTCTTAGGGTCGGAAGTGAATTGGAGAGGCACGAGCGATACCGAAACCCTCCTGCAAGGTTATGCCCGCTGGGGTCGGGACGTAGTCGATCACCTCAAGGGGATGTTTGCCTTCGCGATCTATGACGCCGCGCGTAAGGAATTGTTTTTCGCGCGCGACCGTCTCGGAATTAAGCCGCTCTACTACACGATGAAGGCGGACGGCCTTCGCGCGGCCTCGGAGGCGAAAATGCTGGTCACCGGCCAGGCGCTCGAAATCACGGCGCGAGCACTCTCGGGTTACCTCCAATGGGGTGCCTGCCCCGAAGGCAATCTCCTTTACCCAGGTCTTCAGGCCTTGCCTGCCGGCCATGCCGCAATCGTTGGCAGTGAGGGGCAGCTCAAAACGTGGAGGTACTGGCCGGCTCGCAAAGCGTTTCTTTCGCCGGCCGATAACGTTGCGCGACGAGTCCGCGGTCTGATCGAAAAGGCCGTCGACGAACATCTTCTCTCCGACGTCCCGGTCGCCAGTTTCCTTAGTGGCGGAATCGATTCCTCCGTCGTGACCGCGATTGCCGCACAGAAATTGGAGAAAAAATTACTGACTTTCTCCGTCGGTTTCGATCTGGCCGAATTCGACGAAACAACGATCGCGCAAGAAGTCGCAACGCGTTACCGGACGGACCATCATCGAATCCAACTTTCAGAAGAGGAGGTGATTCACTCCGTCACCGAAGCGGTCGAAAAGCTCGATCTGCCATCGGTCGACGCGATAAACACCTACATCGTCGCACGCGCGGTGGCCGGGCAGGGAGTGAAAGTGGCCTTGTCTGGTCTCGGCGGCGACGAGTTGTTCGGCGGTTATCCCAGTTTCCGCGATGTTCCTCGACTCAAGCTCATCGCCGGCTTGCCGCGTCCGCTTCGGCGGACCCTCGGCAACTTCGCCCGGCTCGGCGACCGCCTGGCGGATCTTCCCGGAACGACAGATGCAGGTGAGCTGGCCAGATGGCGACGACGATTTTTTACGGACGACCTGGTCCGCCGCGCGGGTCTTCCGAGTGCGCCTGCCCCCTTCGAATGTGCCGTTGAGTTGCCGGATGATTACGCCCGCATCAGTTGGGCGGAATTGACGGGCTACATGCGTCGGATGTTGCTGCGCGATGCGGACCAAATGAGCATGGCGGTTTCCCTCGAGCTGCGCGTGCCGTTCCTGGATCACGAGCTCGTCGAGTATGTCCTGGGACTTCCGGCGGCGGCGAAGAAGCGCTACGCGGGAACCAAGGGTTTGCTCGTAGAAGCTTGCCGCGATCTCCTTCCGGCTTCCGTGTATAGCCGCCCGAAAGCGGGCTTCGTCTTGCCCATGAAAGCCTGGATGCTTGGGCCGCTGGCTCCCTTTGTGGACGAAGGGCTTCGTGAAACGACTACGCGCCAGTTGCTTCCCGAAACTTTTGTCAACGAGATCAACGGCGCCTTCCGGCGAGGGCATCTGCATTGGACGCGCGTGTGGAGCGTCGTTGTCCTGGGCCACTTCGCAAAGCGCTCGCAGCTATTGTTGGAATCCTAATTTGCTTTGTTGAAGGCCAAATCATTGACTTCCGGCTGGTTCTTCCTCTTGTTCACGCGTCTGGTATAGTCAATGTATCTACTTTATGAAAACCATTCTGCAAAAATGGGGCAATAGTCTCGCTCTTCGAATCCCAAAAACTTTCGCCGAAGAGATAAGAGTGCACGCCGGCCATCCCGTCGATGTTTGCGTCACCAGGGGCCGAATCATGGTTGCACCGATTACCGGCAGGGATTACCGGCTCGATGATCTCGTGGCTGGCATCACCCCCAGGAACCGACACGGTGAAGTGGCCGCCGGAGATCCGCAGGGACGCGAGGTCTGGTAATGCCGAGAAAGTATATCCCCGAGCGCGGGGACTTGGTTTGGCTTCAATTCACCCCGCAGGCCGGACGCGAACAGGCTGGGCATCGTCCCGCGGTCGTTCTTTCTCCGCGCAATTACAACCAAAAATCCAGCCTCGCGTTGTTTTGTCCAGTTACCGGCCAGGTTAAAGGATACCCATTTGAAGTCCGGCTTCCCGCCACCGTTTCCATCAAGGGCGTCGCGCTTTGCGATCAAATCAAAAGCCTCGACTGGGCTGCGCGCCGAGTTGAGTTGGTTGCCCGACTACCAGCCGAGACGACGCACGAAATCCTGGCAAAAACGCGCGCCCTGCTGCGCTGACTATGCGCCGCCGTCTGGTTCGCTTTACGGATGAGGATACTCCGATCCATCCACTCAGTTAATCCCGCCCACGGCGGCCCGATTGAATCGGTCAAGCAATCGTCCGCGGTGCTGGCTCGCCGGGGGCATGTCGTGGAAATCGTTTCCCTGGATTCGCCTGACGATTCCTGGGTACGCGATTGCCCCGTCAAAGTCCATGCGGTTGGCCCCGGCCGCGGCAATTACGGATACACGCCGGCCTTTACCCGCTGGGTGGAGGAGCAGCATGCGAACTACGACGCGGTGATCGTCCAGGGCCTTTGGCAGTACAGCAGTTTTGGCGTCTGGCGCGCCCTCCGCGGATCCGCGACGCCCTATTTCGTTTTTCCGCACGGAATGCTCGATCCCTGGTTCAAGCGGACCTATCCGCTTAAGCACCTGAAGAAATTGCTCTACTGGCCCTGGGCTGAATATCGCGTGCTGCGTGATGCCGCGGCTGTCCTTTTCACTTCGGAGGAGGAGCGGCGTTTGGCGCGCGAATCTTTCTCACCCTACCGATGCAATGAATTGGTCGTGAACTACGGCACCGCCGCGCCGGAGATTGATCTTGCGAGCGCGCGAGAGGGTTTCTTCCAGAGCTTTCCTCAACTCCGCGGCAGGCGTTTTCTGCTTTTCCTCGGTCGTCTGCACGAAAAGAAAGGGTGCGAACTGTTGCTCGAAACGTTCGCGGCGTTGCGCAATTCGGCGCCTTCCGATCAATCGCTGGATCTTGTTCTCGCCGGCCCGTGCGGCGATCCAGGATACCAGGAGCATCTCAAGCGTATGGCCGCGTCGGTCTCTGGAGTCACATTTACCGGGATGCTGGCCGGCGCTCAGAAGTGGGGTGCGTTCAGCGCCGCCGAAGCGTTTATCCTGCCTTCCCATCAGGAAAATTTCGGGATCGCGGTCGTCGAGGCGCTCGCTTGCGGAACTCCCGTCCTGATCTCGAACAAGGTAAACATCTGGCGCGAAATCGCGACGGCCGAAGCGGGCTACGTGGAAAATGATGACCTCGCGGGGACCGCACGGTTGATCGAACGCTGGGCCGGCACCGCGGCAAACGTTCGCGCCACCATGAAAGAAAATGCGAGAGAGTGCTTCATCCGGCATTTTGAGATCAACCGAGCCACCGATTCTCTTCTCGTGGCCCTGGGCAACAGGCCTGACGCCACGACCCAAAAAAATCGCCGCTCCTAATCCGTGAAAATCTGTGTTCATCTGTGGCTTCTCATCTGCTTTTTGATGACTGGTCCTTAATCACCCGATCTTCGCCATGGAGGAAAAGAAACTCGTAAAACCCGGCCAGGCCTCGGCCCAGGAATCGCCCTGGCCGGTTGGCGATCGCCTGCTTCGTTTGCTCTGGGAATTTTCCTGGTGCGTCTTCTGTGCCTGGACTCCGAAGCCGCTGAACCCCTGGCGCCTCTTTTGGCTTCGTGCGTTCGGGGCGAAAATCCATGGCACACCCTTTGTCCATCAGCGCGTGCGGATCGCGATTCCGGGGAACTTGACGCTGCACGATCGCGCCTGTCTTGGGGATCGGGCCAATGCCTACACCCTGGGCGAGATCGAAGTCGGCCCGCGCGCGACGGTCGCGCAGGAAGTTTATCTCAGCACCGGCACGCACGATTTTGCGCGAGCGGAGCTGCCGCTCGTCACCGCCAAGATCACGATCGGCGAGGACGCTTTCATCGGTGCGCGCGCCTTTGTCATGCCGGGCGTGACGATCGGCGCTCGAAGCGTCATCGGCGCCTGCTCCGTCGTGACGAAGGATGTCCCGGCGGATGCCGTCGCGGCGGGAAATCCATGCCGGGTGCTTCACTCACGCGTCTGAACGAGATGAGCCTTACAGGCGACAAAGCCAATCGCGACGCGCTTATGAGCAACGGACCCTCAGCGCCGGCCTTCGGATTTAGACGCCTGGTTCTTCTTCTCTGCGCGGTGGCGTTGGGTGCTTATCACATCTTCGCGACTTCTGTCATGTTCCCGGTTCCCGGGGGTGACGCGGTCGTCTTTGTGCCTCCCGCCATCAATCTGAAAGCGGGGCGCGGGTTGGACAATTACTTATGGACGGGTCGACATCGCTTCGTGGAACACCCGCCCCTGTTTCAAATGGTGGTGTCGGCCGGCATGTGGAAGTCCGACACAAGAACCGCTTTCATCGTGCTGGCCATCTTTAATGCGCTCACCCTCGCGCTCTACGCCGCCATTTTGGGCACCGCGAAATTCGCCCAAAAGCTGATCGCCTCGGCCGCGGGCTTTGCCGTTTTGGTCTCTTCTCTCTTTGGGATCGCTTTTTTGATCTTCACCGCGTCGGGGCGGCCGGAAACTTTGAGCACCCTGGTCCTTCTCCTGGCGATGGCCGCGGTCACGTGGTTGCCCCGGAGATGCTGGCCGATTTGCCTGGGAATTGCGATCGGTGTTGCCGCCGCCATTCATCCGACGCACGGCGTACTCATGGCCTGCCTGGTGGTGATCGCGTTCCTGCTAACCGCTCCCGTGGGGCAGGCGATCAGCAAAATGATGCTCGCGGCGGCTATTGCGCTCCCGCTTTTCTGGATTCTTCTGAGTCTGGGGCCGTATCCGGTTGAGGAGGTGCTTCGCACGCTTTCCTGGCATGCAGCGCTCGCTGCCGGACCTGACTACAGGTTGTCCACTCTGGCTCTGTATTATCTTAAGCTCGCACCCTGGTCGGGCGTCTACCTGCTGGGCCTGGCCTTGGTTCTCGTTTGGTCTGGCATCCATTTCTGGCGCGGGGCGGAAAATCGAATGACGCGTTGGGCGCGGCTGGCCGGTCTGCTCCTGACCGCATTCGTTTTCTGGTACTTTTCGATTCGAAGGCCAAATGCGAGCTACTATCTGATAATGCTCGCGCCCGCGCTCGCCGCTGGCGCCCTTTATCTTTTCGGCGTTCGCACTGGGACGGGCGATCGGAGATTGGCGGCTCTCCCCCTTTTGATGGTAGCGGCGTTTTTCAGCATCTTCAGCCTCTGCCTCGCCCGGGATATTGCCCTCTTTGTCGATTACAGGACTGACGCCATTTCCTTCGCCGAGGCCCGAAGGGACTTCGATAGCCTGGCGCGCTCGACCGATCAGGTAATTTCCGTCTCGGAATCTCTCTGGGTCCTGGCCGATAAGTTCGACCGGATTAGCATCGTCGAGCGCGGCACGGCTTCCGGCGATTTGATGGTGCTGCAACAAACCCAGCGAGGATCGTTGTCTCCGCCCGTCATTCCCGGATATCGCCTGCTCTCGCAACGTTTCATCTCGCACCCGCCGAAATGGTTTGGCTGGCCGATCGCGCGGACGACGCCGGGCTATTCGTTCGCGGTCTTCGCCCGGGAAGGCGCCCTCGGAGAAAATCGGCCGCGAGCTTCCGGAGCTCAGAACGATGACAGCTAACGCCAAACCTGTTCCCGTTTCCTTGATCGTGCCGATCAAGAACGAAGCCGGCAATCTTCCGAGATGCCTCCAATCCGTCCGTTGGGCGGACGAAATCTTCGTGGTCGATTCGCAGAGCACGGACGGCTCGCTCGCCATCGCTCAGGAACACGGCGCTCAGGTCGTGCAGTTTCATTTCAATGGGACCTGGCCGAAGAAAAAGAATTGGGCGCTCGAAAACCTGCCTTTCCGGAACGAATGGGTTTTCATTCTCGACGCCGACGAAGTGTTGCCGCCGGGAGCAGAAGAGGAGTTTGCCCGCGCCATCGCGAACGCCGGAGAAAACGCCGGGTATTGGATCAACCGGCGCTTCATGTTCATGGGCCGGTGGCTTCGGCACGCGTACTATCCGAATTGGAACCTTCGCCTGTTTCGACACGCCCTGGGGCGATACGAAAAGTTGACCGATGCGGATACGCACAGTGGAGACAACGAAGTGCACGAACATGTGATTGTGCAGGGCCCAACCGGCCGGCTTCGTTGCGAGATGGATCATTACGCCTTTCCGTCGGTCGAAGTTTTTGTCGAAAAGCACAACCGTTATTCAAATTGGGAAGCGCGAGTCTCGGCCGATCGCAGCCTCCAGGGCAGCGCCGCCCGGATCCGGAGCGGCCCGGTGGAACGGCGTCGAAAGCTGAAGTTGCTTTCGCAACGCCTGCCCTGCCGTCCTCTCCTGCGTTTCCTCTACATCTATCTCTGGCAAAAAGGCTTTCTCGACGGCCGCGCAGGTTACTATTTTGCCCGGCTCCATGCGGTGTATGAATTCCTTTCGGTCGCGAAAACCTACGAGCTGACCAAAACAAATCGGGCGCCGGCCGAGTAGACCCGATGCGCGTCATTGTCTGGGGGATCAACTACGCGCCCGAATTCACCGGGATAGCGCCGCACAACGTCGCCCTCTGCGAGTTCCTTCACGCGAAGGGAGACGACGTCGCGATGATCTCGGGGTTTCCCTATTATCCCTCCTGGGAAAAGCGGCCCGAGGATCGCGGACAGCTTTATCGGACCGACCAAATCAACGGAGTCCCCGTGCATCGGTGCTGGCAATTCGTTCCGGCGCGCGTCTCCGCTTTGAAGCGCATGTCTCACGAGGCGAGTTTTGTCTTTACCTCCACCCTGCGCGCGCTGTCTCTCCCACGGGCCAATGTCTATGTGCTCGTTTCGCCCCCTCTTTTGCTCGGGGTCGCGGGCTGGTTTGTTGGCGCAATCAAGAGCGCGCCGTTTGTTTTCCATGTCCAGGACATGCAGCCGGACGCCGCGGTCGGGCTTGGAATGCTGAAAGCGAGTTGGTTTACGAGGGCTTTGTATGCGTTCGAATCATTCGCCTACCGGCAGGCGGCGCGGGTTTCCGGCATTACGCGGGGCATGCTCACGAGTTTTCGAGGCAAAGGAGTTCCCGAATCAAAGCTCGTCTATTTTCCAAACGCGATTGCTTTGCGCGACGGCCAGATTCCTCCCGAACGCGGAGAATTCCGGCGACAACACGGCTTTGGGCCGGAAGAATTTCTCGCGGTTTACGCCGGGAACCTTGGCGTAAAACAGGGGCTCGACGTGTTGCTGGAAGCCGCGCCCCGCTTGCGCGATTCGCGTATTCGAATTCTGATCTGCGGTGATGGCGCCCAGCGCGGGCCGCTCGCGCGGCGTCTGGGTGAGCTGAAGCTTTCGAATGTCAGCATGCTCCCTTTGCAGGCGGGCCGGGATTATCGCGCTTTGCTCGTCGACGCGGACGTTTGCTTTATTACGCAGCAGGCCGGCGCCGGGAATTCTTTTTTCCCGAGCAAGCTGCTGGGTCTCCTCGCGGAGTCCAAACCGGTTGTCACGGTCGCGGCGCCGGAATGCGAGCTGGCCCTCTCCCTGGCTGAAGGCAAGTTTGGCGTCAATGTTCCGCCTGGCCGGGCGCAGGAATTGGCTGATCTTCTCGATGCGCTGGCGCACGATCCGCCGCGTCTGGCCGAGTATGGCGCGGCCGGTCGCCGCTATGTCGAGCAATTCGAGAAAAGCCGCGTCCTGCAAAGTTTCGCGGAGGATTTGGCCGGCGTCGTCCCATAGGTCACATAGGACCCATACGACCTATTAGTACGCGCTCCGCGGCGGAATAATCACGTGCACGAAAGTGCGCAGGATGATCCCGCACTCGAGAGAGAGGTTCCAGTTTTCGAGATACTCGATGTCGCAGGCGACGCGGTTTTCGATGTCCGCGCTGTTTCGGGCTTCGCCACGAAATCCTCGCACCTGGGCCAGGCCGGTGATCCCGGGCTTCACAAAAGCGCGGACGTGATAATTCGCCATCAGCTGGGAGAATTGTTTGTTGTGCTCGATTAAGTGGGGCCGGGGACCGACGATGCTCATGTCCCCGATGAGCACGTTCCAGAATTGCGGGACTTCGTCGATGCTGAGTTTCCGAAACCATTTCCCGAGCGGATAAATCCGTTCATCCCCGGCGCGCGCCTGGCGCGTCTCTTCGGCATGGTCGGGCCGCATGGTGCGAAACTTATAGATTTTGAATTGCCGGTTTTGCATCCCGGCCCGCGTCTGAACGTGAAAGAGCGGTCCGGGTGACTGGAAGCGTTGCGCGATCCAGACCACGAGGGTGAGGATCGGAAAGACAAACAGCATCACGGGCAACGAAATGACGATGTCGATCGCGCGCTTGAAGCAGCGGTTGAGCGGGTTTTCCAACGGCTCTTCCCGCAAGCCGATGAAGCGAAAGCCGTCATCTTCGAAATGCGTCACCGGATGGCGCAATTTTTCCTCGAGATCGCTTACGATCAGCAGCCGGACGCCGAGCTGGTCGCACACGCTGATGATGTGGCGGTTGATCTCGGTGAAGAGCGGAAACTCCAGCATGATGATTTGCGTGATCCCGCGCTCGACGATGATCTTTTCGAGATCGTCGGAATTACCCAGGACGGGAATGCCGTCCTCGGTCTGGTCGATTCGCTCATCGCAAACCAGGCCGACCGTGCGCAATCCGATATCCGCTTTGCGCCGCAACCAGCTTCGCAGTTGCGCGGCTTTTTCGGTCGACCCCACCAGAAGCGTTTTTTCCTCGCGCGCGCCCGTAAAAATTCGGCGGGCCAGAAAGGAAGGCAGATAATGATGCGAGAAGAGCAGGGCCACGTAGAGCCATGGAACAAAATTAAAGAAGAAGATTCGCGAGATGAAGGCGTCCTTGGTCGCGATCAGATAAAGGACGAGGGTGCCGATGCTGGCGAAGACTTGCCGCAGGCTCAGCCGATGCTGGCGCAGCAGTTCGTTCTGGAGGAAATAATTTTTCGAGCCGTCGCGGCTCAACGACTCGATCGTCATTCCCAAGACCAGCAACCCGCAGTAAATGCTGTAGCGGCGCCAGGTGAGCTCCGCCCCGGGAGAATAAAACGTGACCATGACCCAGACGCCGAACCAGAAAAGGACCGCCACGAGCACGATCTGGCAGAGCAGGAAAACGCGATATAAACCCTGCGTGCGTTGCGTAACCATTGTTATTTCCCGAGGCCGATGAGGAGAGTACGCGATGGCGGCCCGTGTTCAACCCATGGTAAAAACCGGCCTGTGCATATCACTTGGAAAGCTCTCCTGACGCTCGATTCTAAATAGCTACTCCCATACCACGACCCATCCGCGGCCCATGCAAAAGAAGCGAACCAGGATCCGTCCCAGTTTCACCGCCGCCCCCGCCCGGTGGTGGAGAAATATTGCCATCCCCACCCTCCCGGTCCTCGCCTGTTTCCTCGGCGGCGCGACCGAAAAATGGAGCGAAGGAATCATCGTGGCTTTGCTCGGCCTGATCTTGCTGGTCAATCCCCCGCGGCATTCGCTTGGACGCGTCCTGAATGTCATTTTGCTCGCGATCATCGCCTGTGCGGCCACGGCGTTTCTGCCAGAAACCTGGTTTCTGCGGCCGGCGTGGCGGCTGGTCCTGGCGAACGATTTCGGCCTCAGCCTCCCAGGCACGCTTTCACCACAGCCGTGGATTTCTCTCGGATGTTTTGTCAGCCTTCTGGCCGGTCTGAGCTGGCTCTATTACGTCAGCACGCTCGACCTCGATCTGCGCGAGGTGCGCCAGCAACTTCGATTTTTCGCGGCTGGCATTGTCCTGCTCGCCGCGCTTTGTCTCGTCCTCTATTACGCCCGGACAGCCCTTCCTTTCTGGCACAACCAGCGAGGATTCGGCCCTTTCCCGAATCGAAATCAAACGGCCAATCTCTTCGGTCTGACGGCGATTGTGATCCTGGCGTGCGGCCAGGAAGATATCCGGCAAGGCCGGAAACGCTGGATCGCCTGGCTCCTGGGACTCGCCATCATCGTTGCCGCGATCATTCTCAATTTCTCGCGGGCCGGCATCCTCATCCTCGTGGCGGGCAGCGCGCTCTGGCTCGGCGCGTTTGTCCTGCGCAAGGGCTCCGCCGCGCGGATCGCGCTCGGGCTTTCCGTCTTGCTCATTTTGCTGACGGTCATGCTGCTCTTTGGCGGGCAAACATTCGAACGCTTTAATCTCCGCGCCGGCGAGGGTGGAGACATGGCCGCGGATCTTCGCTGGGCAATTTTCGCGGACGCGCTTCAACTCATTCGCGCTTCGCCCTGGTGTGGCATCGGCCTCGGAAATTTCGACGAGGTCTTTGCGGTTTTCCGCAATGCCTCGCTGACCAGCGCCCGGACGATCCATCCCGAGAGCGATTGGTTTTGGCTTTGGGTCGAAGCGGGATGGCCGGTCATCCTCCTGGCGATTGCCGGCCTGGCTCTGCTCGTTCGACGGGTTTTTCCTTTGCAGGAGGGGACCAATCAGCGTGTCCGGCTCGCCGCCCTGATCGCAGCGCTCCTCTTTGCGCTGCACGGATTGGTCGATGTCTCCGGACACCGGGTGGGAACCGCCTTCTCGGGCATGTTTTTCCTGGGGATGGCGCTTCGCCGGCCGGCGGAGCTGGTGGCCAGCGCCTGGCTTCCTCGATTGTTTCGGCTGATCGGCCTGTTGCTCCTGGTTTTCGGCATAGCCTGGGTTGTTGCTACCCGTTACGAAATGGCGCTGCCAGGGGGCGTGGGCGTCGAGAATGAAATGCGCCAGGCGGCTGCCGCGAGTCAGGGTCGAAACTTCAACGAAACGATCCAACGCACGACCCGCGCGCTCGAATGGGCGCCGCTCAGGTGGCAGCTCTACTTTTCCCGCGCGGTGGGAAAGGTGGGGGCGAAACAACCGCCGGCCGAGGCGCTGGATGATTTTCGGCGGGCGCGGTTCCTGGAACCAAACGTCTACGAAGTGCCGTATCAGGAGGGGATCGTCTGGCTGGCGCGGGAGCCAGCCCTTGCCATCACCGCGTGGCGGGAAGCGTTGCGCCGGGTTGGCGTGCAGCGGCTGGAAGTGTACGGGCACATGCTCGCGCTCGCCTCCCAACACAGTCCGGCGGTGCGTCAAGGCCTCGAGGAAATCGGCATGGCCCACCACGATCTGGCGCTCGTCTATCTCCAGGGTGCGGCCGGCGCAGATTTCATGAAAGCGCTGCATCGCCTTCTCGGGCTGGATCCGGATCTGAAAATGTTTTCCAGTGAAGAGAGGGTCAAATTCTTCTCAGTCTGGGCGGAACGCGGCGATCGCACGGAACTGCTGTCCGCGGTCGAGGCCCACCCGGAGTGGATGAAGGAAGCCTGGCGCTCGGTGGCGAAGGACCACGCGAGCCGCAATGATTTCCGCCGCGCGTTCGAGCTCGTCCGGCGCTTTGGCCAGACGCCGCCTCTGCCCGAAGCCATGCCGCGCTCCTCGATCGACCAGCTCCGGCAAAATTTCCACGCGAATCCGGACAATTACGGCGCCGGTTTTCATCTTTACCAGGAACAGATGCGACTGGGCAGAACAGACGAAGCCCTTCTGACCGTGCGGCATTTCACGGAGCGGCCCAGGCCGCCGAGCTATTTTCATTTTCTGGAAGCGGAATCCTGGGCCGTGAAGGGAAATTGGGAGCGCGCCTGGAAAGCGTGGGAGAAATTTGAAGCGGCCAGGAAGCAATGAGCCTCCAATATTCGCGCGCAAGTTACCGGGCGCTCCGGGGTGGACCCGGCTCGCTCCTTGGTCATCAGTGTTCTCGCGCCTTTGCGCGACAGCCTGTTTTAGTTGGCTGGCGTTTCACGGAAACGCCCTGCAATCCATTGTTGAAGCCGTTTCGAGCATTTAAATGTCTTGCGCGAAATCGCTCAGTGAGACGCGAAGTTGTGCTTCGGCCTCGAAGACGGTCGGACCTGGCTGTTGAAAGGCATCCTGCGTGATCAAGTCGTTCACGATCCGTTCCGCGACCAATTGCCAATTCACCATGATAAGGTCCACTTTCACGTCCGGCACTCTCGCGAAGGGCATGCCGGCTGGTCCGTTGATGAAAGCAACCCGATGGGTTTTCAATAATTCGGTAACCGCAGTCGGAGAACGAAAGCAGAACTTGGAGGCCAGCACGGACGAGGAAAAAATGATTCCACCCGTTTTCGCTTTGTGCAGGGAGCGCAAGAACGCCTCGGTCCGCTGTCCGCCATGGTCCGCGATCGACCATTCGAACTCCAGTTCCTCCAGCAACGCTTGTAAGGTTTCCTCCATCGTGGCTGACCGTTGGTCCGTCGACCGGACCAGGGTAACTCGCTCGACTGCCATGTCGGCCTTCCAGGCCGCCAGCAGCACCCTGGTGGCAGCGTCCCGGCGCACCTGATAGCGGCAGGGGATATTCGGAAAGCTATCGTTCGCCACTCCGACCAAACGGATCCCCATATCGGAAAGACGCAAAGCAGTTTCTTTCGCCTCCTTCGGCGGCTGAAACCAGATGACGGTGTCCACTTCATAGGTCTTGAGACGCGCACTCAAGGCATCGGTGTTGGCCTCGTTCGGCTCGAAATAGGCCGTGGCCGCGGCAAACCCCCGCAGGCGCAGCTCTCGCCTGAGCCGGATGAAAAAGGTGCGGTAATCCTGAAGAGTCACAAATGACGGGAGCGAAGCGGGCAATCCGACAAAAGCGCGCACGCTGAGATGCCGGTCGAAATGGAGGCCCTGCAAGACGGTCTTAGAGCCCCGCACCCGGCTCAAGAGGCCCTCTTGTTCGAGGCGCTTGTATGCTCGCGAAACAGTCGAGAACGGCACGCGAAAATGCGCGGCCACCTCTCTAATGGAATAAAAGGCCTGGGGTTGCTCTCGCTGGTTCTTCACCGCCACGCCGCGCAAGATTTCCGTCAGGGCCTCGGTCTTGTGGTCCGCTCGTTCCAGGGCGCGCTTCCCCGGCAGCGTTGCGAGCGCGCGGGGAACTCTTTTGCGGGCCATGGCTCTTCTGGGGGAATGCGGGTGTGGCGGCGACTTTTGGAGCGGCAACTCTCAATCCAGTCCCACTGTTGCTCGCCTGGTGCGTAATAATCTTTGGTTCTCTTGGGATTGGTGCTTCCTGTAATGCTCGCTAATACTGTCAGGTTATCAAATTGCCGAAACAGCGTAACGCTCTGAAGGACGCTCTCGTTTCGCAGCTATCCACTGCCATGAGATCAAAAAGCGTTCATGTCCGAAGTTCGCGCTACTTCTCTGCCAACGCGGCCTGAGCTGCCGCAAGGCGCGCAATCGGGACGCGGAAGGGACTGCAACTGACGTAGTGCAACCCGAGCCGATGGCAAAACTTCACGCTTTCGGGTTCGCCGCCGTGTTCGCCGCAAATTCCAAGCTTGATGCCGGGCCGCGTCTTGCGGGCCAGTTCGCAGGTGATCTCCATCAGACGCCCCACGCCTTTCTGATCGATCGACGCGAAGGGGTTCGTCGGAACGATATCGAGTTCGGCGTACGCGGGTAGAAACGTTCCGGAATCGTCCCGGCTCATGCCGAGGGTCGTCTGGGTGAGATCGTTCGTCCCGAAGCTGAAGAACTCGGCGTCACGCGCAATCTCGTCGGCCACCAGCGCGGCTCTTGGGATCTCGATCATCGTGCCGACGAGGTAGTTGAATTTCGCTTTCGTCGTTTTTGCCACCTCCGCGGCGATGCGATGCACGATCTCGATCTGAAGCTTCAGTTCCCGCGGAAAACCGACGAGCGGAATCATGATTTCCGGCCGCACCTTGATTCCCTTCTTCTGGACCTCCGCCACAGCCTCGAAAACGGCGCGAGCCTGCATCTCGGAGATTTCGGGATAAACGATGCCCAGGCGGCAGCCGCGATGGCCGAGCATCGGGTTGAATTCGTGCAGTTCCCGGACGCGGCGGGCAATGTTTTCGGACTTTAGACCAAGTTTCTCAGCCAGCTCGACTTGTTGAGCGTGATCGTGCGGCAGGAATTCGTGCAACGGCGGATCGAGAAACCGGATCGTGGCCGGCAATCCTTTCAGCGCCTGGAAGATCCCGGCGAAATCGCCCCGCTGATAAGGAAGCAATTTTGCCAGCGCTTTCGCGCGGTCTTCTTTGCTCTCGGCCAGGATCATTTCGCGCATGGCGTCGATCCGGTCGCCTTCGAAAAACATGTGCTCGGTCCGGCAAAGACCGATCCCCTGGGCGCCGAACGCGACCGCGTTTTCGACCTGCTCCGGTGTGTCGGCGTTTGTGCGGACGTCTAGCTCGCGCAACCGGTCCACCCAGATCATCAACTTCTCGTATTGGCGATAGGTCGCGCTCTTTTTGCCATCGAGCGATCGATCGACCAGCACCTGCACGATCTCCGAAGGCGCGGTCGTGACTTCGCCGGCGAACACTTCGCCGGAAGTCCCATCGATGGAGATGTAATCGCCCTCCTTCAGGATTGTGCCGTCTGCCTTCAGCGTGCGCTTGGTGTAATCGATCTCGATGCCGGACGCGCCGCAGACACAAACCTTGCCCATTTGCCGCGCGACCAGGGCCGCGTGCGACGAAACCCCGCCGCGCGAAGTGAGAATGCCTTCCGCCGCGATCATGCCGCGCAGGTCTTCCGGAGAAGTTTCAATCCGGGCCAGGACCACTTTCTCATCTTTGTCGGCTCGCCGGACCGCTTCCTCCGCGCTAAAGACAACGTGACCCGACGCCGCGCCCGGACCCGCGGCCAAACCGCTCCCGATTTTCTTCGCCGCGCGGATCGATTTCCGGTCGAAAATCGGAGCGAGCAAGTGCGCGAGCGAATCCGCGGGAATGCGTTTTACGGCGGTTTCTTTCGAGATCAGCTTCTCTTCGACCATTTCGACCGCGATTCGCACCGCCGCGAGACCCGTTCGTTTCCCATTGCGTGTTTGCAGGATATAGAGCCGGTGGTCTTCCACCGTGAACTCGAGGTCCTGCATGTCCTTGAAATGCCTTTCGAGCAACGCGCGCACCTTCATGAGGTCCCGGTGCGCGGCCGGCATTTCCTTCGCCAGGTGCGCGATCGGGTGCGGTGTGCGCACGCCGGCGACCACATCTTCCCCTTGCGCGTTGATCAGATACTCGCCGTAAAACACTTTCTCGCCGCTGGCCGGGTCGCGGGTGAAAGCGACGCCGGTCGCGCTGGTCTCGCCCATGTTGCCGAAGACCATTGTCTGGACGTTGACCGCGGTGCCCCATTCGTGGGGAATTCCGTACTTCCGGCGGTAAACGTTTGCGCGGTCGTTATTCCACGAGCCAAAGACCGCGCCGATCGCTCCCCAAAGCTGCTGCCGAGGATCCTGCGGAAACTGTTTCCCGGTGCGCTCCTTGATCAGCTTTTTGAAGCGACTCACGATTGTCTGGAGATCGTCGACGCTGAGCTTCGTGTCGGCGAACTGATGGTTGCCGTAGCGTTCATCCTTCAAATGCTCGATCACGCTTTCGAAAGGCTCGTGGTCCTCGCCGGGCCGTTTCTGCACGCCCATGACCACGTCGCCGTACATCTGCAAAAAACGCCGGTACGAATCCCAGGCGAACCGCGCGTTCTGCGATTTTTCGGCGACGATCTCCACGACCTCGTCGTTCATGCCGAGATTGAGGATGGTGTCCATCATACCCGGCATGGAGTCGCGCGCGCCGGAGCGGACGGAAACAAGCAGCGGCCGCTCCTTGTCGCCGAGTATCTTGCCGACCGATTTTTCGATCCTGGCCAGCGCGGTCTCGACCTGCGCGTCCAGCTCGGGCGGATACGTCCGCTTGTGCTCGTAAAAATAAGTGCAGACTTCAGTCGTGATGGTGAATCCCGGAGGGACGGGCAGGCCGATCCGGGTCATCTCCGCGAGGTTGGCGCCTTTGCCGCCAAGAAGCGGCTTCATGCTGCCGTTGCCGTCCGCCTTGCCATCGCCGAAATAGTAAACAAACCGGGAACTCTTCGCTTTCCTGGGGGGCGTCTTGGATTTCGCGCGTCGCGCTGGTTTGCGTGAAGAAGATTCCTTTTTTTTGGCCATGGAGATTGAAATGAGGAACGGCGAAGCCGAACGGACGCAAAGCTAAGTGTCCTGTCCCCAGGGTGTCAACGCGCTGCAATGCAGGCTTGGTGTGAATCGCCCTGCCTACGTCGGGGCCTGGCCGTTAGTGCCGAGGACGTCGCCGATCGCCGCGGTGAAATCACTCAATCCAGTGCTGGGAACGATGATCGTATTTCGCCGGCCATGGGCCTCCTCGGTAATGCGGAGGAACCTGCCACGCTCGTTCTCGCGGAATTCGAAATGAAATCGCTTCCGTTCGATCTGAACCTCCTTCGCTTCGAGAATGCTGTCCATATGAAGAACTCGCCTGAGTCTAACGAGCTCAGTCGCTAAATTGGAAGCAAAATCTGCGCGGTTTGATGCCGCAAGCTCTTTGGAGGGAGCGGCTTCGAGCTAAACTTGACCGGCAGCGAATTAACACCGGGCTCCTTTTTGGGTGTCGCTACGTTAGCGCATCGGAAATCCGCTCGGCCCGCGAGCCGACGTGCTAATGGAAACCCAACTTAGGCAACAGTTAATTGCGCCCGCTTGAGAGCGGTTTCGAAAATATCGAGAAGCTGCCGCTTCTGATCGTGCACGGATCGATTACCGTCTAGCTTCCGCTCCAGAGCGAGGCCTGAAAGTGGTTCGGCGATGCGAATCAGTCGCTCGCCCCGCGGCAGCTTCACTAACTCAATCTGGATGTTGTCGTGCTTGACCACGTGATCATTGTCATCAGAACCGGTAGAATTGCAACATACGGTCGAGGTTCTCTCGCGAAACCTCGCCGAACTCCCGGTGGGTCCGGTAAGCTGCGCGCTCGAAGTCGCCTTCGTTGAAGTTGCGAACCATCGCCGGCGGATCAATGGATGCCACGGTCATTGCCTCCAGAATTTCATGGTAAATGGAGACGGAGGCTTCCTCGTCCGGAATACCGGATCGCATTGTGATCGAGAATCGTCGACCGATGATGCTCGTGCGCGCAATTGCCTCGCGTCCAATCGCATCAACCATCGGCTCATCTGAGAGTGTGATCCAAGCAATCGTAAAACCGCCTCGGAGAGCCAGATTGTTGAACCCGTCCCAATTGATCATGTCATGATGCGTTGCAGGGCTCGCCAAGATAACTTCCATTCTGGACCGCTTTTTTGGCGCGTGATTTCTTGATTATCGGCTTTTTCAGCCGTGCTCCGTGATCTCCTCCTCCAGGATTTCTTGCGACGAAAGCGGTCGATCTTGAAGCGGGCATTGCCGAAAATGCGTCAACGACGGCGCGTTTGCGTCGCCCGATTGTGGCCTCGCGGTCGCTCTTGCTTCGGCGCCGTTCCGTTCGCGATGGCGAAGTCCACCTGGCGCTTGAAGATATCGACGCGCGCCACGAAGACGCGCAGTTGATCGCCCACGGAAAACTTCCGGCGGGATTGCCGGCCAATGAATCGGCGTTGGGTCGGGTGGAAAACATAGAAGTCGTCCGTCAGCGAGGAAACGTGGACGAGACCGGTCAAGAGAACGTCCGGCAATTCGAGCAAGAGTCCATAATTGCGGACATCGATGACCGTCGCGCGAAAGACTTGCGGATCGCGCGCCTCGAGCTGGCGTTGAAAAAACTCGAGCTTCTTCATTTTCACGGCGTCCATCTCGGCCTCGGCCGCCACACGTTCGGTGATCGAGATATGTTCCGCTGCGGCCCCGATCTGGCCCATGTCCGCGCGAGGACGGCGAGCTTGTTCTCGTTCCGCCAGGGAGCGGTGGACGACCAAATCGGCGTAGCGCCGGATCGGACTGGTGAAATGAGTGTAATTGGTCTTGGCGAGACCGTAGTGGCCGAGTGGCTGCGCCGCATAACGCGCGCGCTTCAAACTCTTCAGAAGTCCGATCTTGAGCGCTTGTTCCTCAGGCTTGCCGGCCAGCGAAGCGAGCAGCCGCTGAAGTTCCGTGCGATTGGTCAGATCGCCGGCTTTGTAATTGTAACTGAGCACCAGCTCGCGGTACTCGGCCAGCTTTTCCGGCTCGGGATTTTCGTGCACGCGATAGATCGTGGGGATCGACCGGTTTTTCAGCTCGCGCGCCACGGCCTCGTTCGCCGCCAGCATGAATTCTTCGACCAGTTGGTGCGATTCATCGTTCTCGATGCGTTCGAGGAGGATCGGCTTACCTTGCTCGTCGAGTCGCACTTTCACTTCTGGGAAATCGAGGTCGAGAGAGCCTTGTTCGAAGCGCTTTTTTCGCAGGAGAGACGCGAGTTCCCAAGCCAGATGCAGCCGTTCGCTCAACTGGTTATGCGGTGCGGACTGAAGAATGGCGTAAGCCTCGCGATAAGTCAGCCGGTGCGCGCTGCGGATGACCGTTCGGGCGAAGCGGGTGCTCTTCGCGCGGCCGTCTTTGGTGAATTGGATGAAGACCGAGTGGGTGAGGCGGTTCACACCAGGCTTCAGGCTGCAAACGCCGTTGCTCAACCGCTCCGGCAGCATGGGAATGACGCGATCGGGGAGATAAACGCTGTTGCCGCGTTTGTAGGCTTCGCGGTCCAGGGCCGCGCCTGGTTTCACGT
The DNA here is from genome assembly GCA_035556975.1 of Chthoniobacterales bacterium. Classification (GTDB taxonomy): domain Bacteria; phylum Verrucomicrobiota; class Verrucomicrobiia; order Chthoniobacterales; family UBA10450; genus AV80. The sequence goes on along the minus strand of DATMEN010000012.1, from coordinate 16,665 downwards.
AGGCCGCGACATCGGCGATGTGGACACCGAGACTCCAGCCGCCCCCCGGAATCCGTTCGACGTTGATCGCATCGTCAAAGTCCCGCGCATCATCCGGGTCGATCGTGACGATGAATTGATCGCGCAGATCCTCGCGTCCCTCGAACATTTCCTCGCCGACTGTTTCCGGAATTCGTTGCGCTTCCTCGAGGACGTCTCTCGGAAATTCGGTCGGAAGGTGGTACTTCCGGATGATCGACAGCATGTCCACCCCGGGCGCGGAACTGGGCCCGAGGACTTCAATGATTTGGCCCTCGGGATTGACGTGACGCGATTCCCACGGTTCGAGACGGACGACGACTTTATCGCCGCGGTCCGGTTTTTTCGGGAGCGGCGGTTGCGGTGGAACCTGGACGTAAACATTGTGGACGATGCGCGGATCATCCGGAACGACGTAGAAGAAGTTTTTCGACTGCTGCAAAGTTCCGACGATCGAATCGTGCGCGCGTTCGAGAATGCGAATCACCCGGCCCTCCGGGCGATCCCGACCCGTTTTCGCGCGTGAATAGCGCTCATCGCGGGTGATCCGCGCCACCACTTTGTCGCCGTGCATCGCGGTGCCGGTATTTTCGGCCGCGATGAAAAGGTCCTGCTCTCCCGGCTTACCCGTCGAAAGAAATGCGTATCCGGCCTGATGGACATGGAGCGTGCCTGTCACGAGATCCGCTTCCGAGGGCAGGACGTAGCGGTTTTTGCGGATTCGGGCGATTTCTCCGGATTGCTCGAGCTGGCGCAGGACCTCGTTCAATCCCATGCGAACGCCGCTCTTCCGGCCAAGAGCCCTGGCCAGCTCCATCTTATCGAGCGGCCGATATTTCGGCGCGCTGAACAGACGGAGGATCTGTTCACGAAGCTGTTGGTTGTCTGATTTCACGATTTTGGGAGCGAAAGCGCCGCTGAAAGGGAGGGCGATTGACTCAATCGCCCGCGGGCGGTTCGGGTGAACCGCCGCTACCTTAACACGCAAATTTGATTTCCGCCCGGACTTCCCATGCCCGCATCGAATAAAGGTGGCTCCATGGTAGTCTCACCTGAATGAACGGAATGATCTGGCAAATCGATGACCGCGCCATCGATCTCTCGCAGCATTCCATCATCATGGGAGTGCTCAACGTCACTCCGGATTCTTTTTCGGACGGCGGCGAATTTTTCACCGCGGAAAAAGCCGTCGAACATGGCGTCCGCATGGCTGCCGAGGGCGCGCAAATCATCGACGTAGGCGGCGAATCGGCCCGCCCCGGCGCGCAACCGGTTTCAGCGGAAGAAGAGCTGGCCCGCGTGTTGCCGGTGATCGCGAAATTGCGCGAGAAAATCGCGGCGTTTATTTCAATCGACACGACCAAAGCCGCCGTCGCGCGTGCCGCGCTGGAAGCGGGAGCCTCGATCATCAACGACGTCTCCGGCGGCCTTGCCGATCCTGCGATGATGAAACTCGCGGCTGAAAAACGATCCGCGTTTATCGTCATGCACATGCAGGGCACCCCGCAAACCATGCAAGCCAATCCGCACTATAATGACGTGGTCGCGGAAGTGGCTGATTTTTTTAGACAACAATATGCCAGCGCCCTAGAGTGCGGCATTGATTCCATGGCCATCGCGTTTGATCCGGGAATTGGATTCGGCAAAACCGTGGAGCACAATCTCGAGTTGCTCTCCCACCTCCCATGTCTCCGCGTCCATGATCGGCCGATGGTGGTCGGGGTCTCGCGCAAATCCTCCCTCGGCAAGATGATTGGCTCGGCCGAGATGAGCGATCGCCTCGCGCCCACCATTGCCTTCACGGCGCTGCTGCGCGAGCGCGGCGCCAACGTCCTGCGGGTGCACGACGTCAAGGAAAACGCCGCGGCCCTGCGCGTGACGGAAAGACTTCTCGAAGCCGCCCCATGACTCAGCAAATCATTCAGCTCTGGATCGGAAAATGGCGAAGTCTCATCGAGATCATCCTGCTGAGCGTTGGGATTTATTATGGCTACCTTTATTTTCGCGGGACGCGCGGCGCCAAAGTCCTGACCGGTTTGGCCATCGTCTTTTTGACCCTGACGCTGATCTCGCAGTTGCTGAATCTGGTTGTCATCGGCTGGATCATCCGGAGTTTTTCCGTCTTCCTGGCGGTGGCGCTGGTCGTAATTTTTCAACCCGAGCTGCGGCGCGGCCTGGCTGAGCTGGGCGGGCACCCAATTTTTTCGCTCACCAGTGAGAAGCGCGAGACCGTGCACGATCTCGCGGAAGCTGTGACCCAACTGGCGAACAAGCAGTTTGGCGCGTTGATCGCGATTGAGCGCGACACCTCGATTCGCGTTTACGAAGAGACGGGCGTGATCATCGATTCCGTGTTCTCGGTCGAGCTTCTCCTGACGCTCTTTCACCCAAAAGCCGCCTTGCACGATGGCGGAGTGGTGGTGCGGAACGGGCGGATTGCCGCGGCCGCCTGCATCTTTCCCGTCAGCCAGCGGGAAACTCTCGATCGAAGCCTGGGCCTGCGGCATCGCGCCGGCTTGGGCATCACCGAGGAATCCGATGCGATCGCGGTGGTGGTTTCGGAAGAAACTGGCGGGATTTCAATCTGCCATCGACGCCGGATCGAACGCAACTTTACTCCGGACACCTTCCGCAAACGCATCGGCGAAATTCTCCTCCAAGGTACTTATGAAGATGAAGAAACTGATCCTGAACAACTGGCGCGCGAAGTTGATCTCCCTCCTGCTCGCGACAACCCTTTGGTACCTCATCAAAAAGAACGTAGCAACGACACCCTCGCTGTCTGACGACCAGGCGGGGCAATCCACTCTGAACGAGCGGCGTTAGCGCAAAAAACGGGCGAGGTTCTCTTCTTCCCAACGCCGCGCCCGCCGGTAACCCGGGAATTCCCGTTCGCGCTGGTAGAATTTCTCGGTGTGGACCCGGCGCCGGCCATCAGCCCCCACTTCGTCCGGGACCACCGAGTGCAGCATTTCGTGATAAAGCACGTACTGGAGAAACCAAAGGGGAACAAAAGGCTGATCCAGGAGCGGGTTGATTCGGATGACGCGGTCCTCCTCCTGGATCGTCCCGAAGATGAAATATTCTTTTGGACGCCGCTTTTGCCGGCGGCCCCACACCACTTTATATCCGCGCAACCGGCCGCGAAAATAACGCTCGTTCAAGCGATCGAACACCGCCCGCAGATCGAAATATTTTCCTTCGTGCTGCAGGTTGAGCTGCCGTTGCATCGGCAATTTCGGATGCGCCATTTTCCGTTTTGTTTTCTTTGCCATGATGCGCCTCCCTAATAAATAACGCCCAACTGAACGCATTTTAGTGGGCTTCGTCTGGGTTCACAAGCGAAGCCCAAAAATATTTGCAAGACTTACATAAATGATTTATAACGAGCTAGTTATGATATCGTTCCTCCGATAGGGCGAAATCTCAGGCCTTATGATTTAAGCCGGGCTAATGCCGCCTTCGTAGTCATAAAACGTTGATTATCAACGATCTCTGGGAGGGCCCACTTCTGATTGCGGCGACGACACCCAATCCGCTCGCCGGAGCGGGTCTCAGGCGGATTGCGACCGAGCCAGCGCGCGGGGAGATTCTGGAACGCCCGCGCAATGAGCTGATTTTGCGAGAATCCAGAGTGCGCGTATACTCCGCCGCGGCTCCTGGAGAGCATGATCGATTGCGAGTAGAATGAATCCAACATGACACCGTTCCTGAGAAAATTGCTTGGGCTGAATTGGTTGTTGCTCGCGAACATGCTGGCCCTCGGGGTCTTCGGCGTCGTGGCGATCTACAGCGCGACCTACATGCGGGAAGACATCGCCGGAGAGTTCTGGCGCAAGCAAGCCAACTGGGTCGCTATCGGCTTTGTTACGTTCATGGTCACGAGCCTGATCGATTATCGATGGATCCGTTGGGGCGCCCTTCCGATGTACCTGGCTGGAATAGCTTTCCTGGTTTTGACGAGGTTCATCGGCACCAAGGTTTACGGTTCGCGCAGCTGGCTTCATCTCGGGCCGATTAATTTTCAGCCCGCTCAGGTCGCCGTCATTGCAGGAATCATGGTGCTCGCTCTGCTCCTCAGCCAGTTCCGCGAGATGCATCCCATGCTTCGGTTGCTGCTTAGCGGCGTGATCGTGGGAGCGCCATGTCTTCTCGTCCTTATGCAACCGGACTTGGGCGAGGCCATCATTTGGGGTCCGGTTTTGCTGGCGCTGCTTTTCGTCGGTGGCATACCGATTCGTTATTTGACCTGCATCATCCTGATCGTGGCCACGGCGCTTCCGCTGGCCGCGAACCTGGGCCTGAAGACGTACCAACAGGAGCGCCTGACCGCGTTTGTTAATCCGGAGATCGACCCGCGAGGCGCGTCCTGGGCGATCAATCAATCGCTTATCGCCATCGGCTCCGGCGGTTGGTCGGGTAAGGGGTTCAAGGCGCCGAACACGCAAATCGAACTCGGCTTCCTTCCCGCCACCGCCGTTCATAACGACTACATCTTTTCAGCGATCGGCGAGCAATGGGGATTCGTGGGTGGAATATTTCTCATCGGCGCATTCGCGTTGTTGCTCTTGACCTGTCTCTTCGTGGCCTACTTTGCCGGGGACCAATTTGGCCTCCTGCTCGTGACCGGGATTACCGCGCTCATTTTCACTCACGTTTTTCAGAACGTCGGGATGACCATTTCGATGGTGCCTATCACCGGTGTTCCGCTGCCGCTGATCAGTTACAGCGGCTCCTTTGTGCTCGTGATCATGTTCGGCCTCGGCATCGTGAACAGCGTCTGGGTGCATCGGAATGCGGACGAGCGGTAGCGCTCAGCCGGGGTGTTGCGTTCTCTGGGTAGGGTGGGCGTCCCGCCCGCCGGTTTTGGCATCTTGCCAAAACAATCTTTAGAAAATTCGTGATCGCGAGACGCGATTACCGGCGGGCGAGACGCCCACCCTACCCGAGTTGATTCTCTGGCCTAATGCCATTTCCGCCCGTCAGGGCTCTGGCATTTTAGACGAATGATGCTCGATGATGAGCCACCCGCCATTTGACTGCTTTTGATAGACGAAGGTGTAGCGAGCCTGCGCCTTTGAGCCATCGCCAAAGGTGAACGTATAGAGCCCGGAGTTGATCGCGATGTCGCCAAAACATCGCACATAAGCTTTATCGATTTTTCCACGTGGCTTCTTTGGAAGAAACACATTTCTGAAGTAAGCGATGCGCCCAGCGGAGTTGTACCTTATCTCGTTGGATAGAGTAGGGATCAGGATCGCATCCCGGGCGTAGTTAGCGTCGACTGTTGCTGGATTACCGGTGGCAAGACTCCTGTTCCACTGTTCAAAGAGCGCGAGGATTTCGGATTTTTGCTTTGGAGTGCAAGCAGAGGCTGCAGATGCCGGTGGAGATGCAGCAAGAGCAAAGAAAAGACTGACCGCGATTAAGATGTTCCTATGAGTTTTCATGGCGAGGATTGGGATGCGATTGGACATCAACAGCGCGAGACTACCCAAAGCCGGATCGTTATGGCAATGATTTGTGCGAAAATCCGAGCCGCCAGGCGAAGTCTCAATGGTCCCCCATGGCGCGTCGTGCGCAAAGGCAGCAAATGGATTTCCCGCCAGCAGTTTACTTTCGCGGTCTAGGCCACTAAAATCCGCGGCGCCGCATGGAAACTGATTACAAGGTCAAGCTCGAGATTTTCGAAGGCCCGCTCGATTTGCTGCTTTACCTGATCAAGCAGGACGAGATCGATATTTACGAGATTTCACTCGAGCGGATCACCGGCCAGTACCTCGAATATCTCCAGGCTTTTAAGGAACTGAACATCGACGTGGCCGGGGAATTTATCGTCATGGCGGCGAATCTGATTTACCTGAAGAGCCGCAGCCTCTTGCCCGCCGATCAGCAACCGCCGGACGAAGATGCGGAGGAGGATGACCCGCGCTGGGACCTGATCCGGCAGCTGATCGAATACAAGAAATTCAAGGAAGCGGCGTTGCTCTTGCACACCCGCGCGCTGGAACAGGAACGGATCTTTGCCCGCAGCGGGACCGGCCCGGGAGCAATCGCGACCGCCCCTCTTCCGCTGGGGGAAGTAGGCATTTTCCAACTGATCAACGCTTTCCAGACCGTCCTCAGGCGGGTCGAAGCGCGGGAAGATTTGCGCGAAATTTTCGGCGAGCATTTCACCGTCTCTGACAAAATCGATTCAATTCTGCGGCGCGTCGCGGATGGCCTGCCGCTAAAATTTTCGGAGCTGTTCGCCGCGATGGCGTCCCGCGTCGAAATCGTGGTGACGTTTCTGGCGCTTCTGGAATTGATTCGCCTCAAACAGGTTTTGGTCACGCAGACGAATCCGTTCGACGAAATCGAGATCGCGTCCGCGTCGAACTAGCGAGGTCATGCGGCGGATTTTGATCGCCGGTTGCGGGTACGTCGGCCAGGCGGCCGCCGATCTATTTCACGAGCGGGAATGGAAAGTCGAGGGATGGACGGCGTCCGTTCAATCGGCCGGGCAGCTTGCCGGTAAGCCGTATGCGGTCCGTGCCGTGGATATCACCAATGCCGCCGAGGTATCGGCCATCGGCGGGGAGTTCGATGTTATCGTGCAATGCGCGAGTTCCGGCGGGGGCGACGCGGAAAAATATCGTCGAATTTACGTGGAGGGCGCGCGGGCCCTCCTGGGAGCTTTTCCGCGGGCGAGACTGATTTTCACCGGCAGCACAAGCGTTTACGCGCAACGGAACGGCGACATCGTGGATGAGACGAGCCCAGCGAACCCAGCGCAGGAAAAAGGCCGCATCCTGCGCGAGGCCGAAGAGCTTGTCTTGTCGCGCCACGGAATCGTGGCGCGTCTGGCCGGAATCTATGGACCGGGCCGTTCGTTTTTCCTGCGAACATTTCTCTCGGGCAAGGCCGCCGTCGACGCGGAGAAGGATCGCTTTATCAATCAGGCGCATCGTGATGACATCGTGTCCGCATTATTTCTTCTGGCGGAGGGAGGGGCCGATCTCGGAGGGCAGATCTATAATGTGGTGGATGATCGACCGATTCCTACCAGCGAAGCTTACCGGTGGTTGAGTGCGCACTTGCGGAAGCCTTTGCCAGCGGGGCGACTCGCCGGGGAGAGGAAGCGCGGAGACAGCAATAAGCGAGTATCCAATACGAAGTTGCGCGCTCTTGGCTGGGAGCCGCGTTTCCCTGATTTTCCCGCCGGTATGGCGAAAAGTGTCCTTCCAAGCTTCGGATTCGAGTGAGAGATCGCCCCTGAAATGCCGGTATGGAAGCTGCTCAGAAAAAAGCGATATGCGTCACATCAAACTCAGCGGTCGCGAAGCGACAGTGGTGCGGTCGATCGGCTTCACGGAAGCGATGATGGGCGCTGAGATCCAGGATTGCACCCACATGGACGTAAGTGACGTGACCGACACGCTCAACAGCCTGATGTCGGCCGGCTACGTCGAGAGCATCCCGTTCTGCGAAGAGGTGCAAATCGCTGAAATGCCGGTGACGGCGTTTGAGTTGAATCCGGCCTACGTCTCGGAGCTGAAACAGGCGATTTATCGGCGTTAACGCCTACGCCTTTGGGTTGGCCGAAACGGCGGCCTCGGCGGCGTTGCGCGACGTGGTGCGCTCACCGAAAAGCTGGCGGATGACCTCTTCGACGGGCAGCTCCTGCACATTGATGTCGGTGACGGCGCAACTTTCGAGCAGTCGACGGGAGGTTTCAGTGACTTTCGCGCGCGGCACCCGGAGCTGGACGGAGACCGGCGTCTGCGCGATCACTTCGCCCAGCTGCGAGAAGTCCCGCTGGCCGGCGTCCTGAAAAGTCAGCGTGATAATCTTGTATCCGGAAAACCGGTCGATGATGGAATTGAGCGGTCCGTCAAAAAAGATTTTGCCGTGATCGATGATGATGACGCGATCGCACAGCTCCTGGATGTCCTGCATGTAGTGGCTGGTCAGCATCGTCACAATCCGGTGCTCGGAGTTATAAAGGCGAAGAAACTCCCGCACCCGTTTCTGGCTCACGACATCGAGACCGATCGTCGGTTCGTCCAGAAACAGAACACGCGGCTCATGGATCAGCGCCGAGATCAATTCCATCTTCATGCGCTCACCCAACGAGAGCTCGCGCACCATCACGTTCATCTTGTCCTGCACGTCCAGGAGTTCGCTTAATCCGCCGACGATTTTTTTGAAGCGGACGCGGTCGATCCCATAGATCGCGCGGTTGAGTTCCAGCGATTCCTGCGCTGGAAGATCCCACCAAAGCGCGTTCTTCTGTCCCATGACCAGACTGAACTGGCGCTTCATCTCGTTGCGCCTTTCCCAGGGAACGAAGCCGAGGACGCGCGCGTCGCCGGAGCTGGGATTCAAGAGCCCGGAAAGGATTTTGAGAACGGTCGTCTTGCCCGCGCCATTGGGACCCAGGAAACCGACCAGCTCGCCTTCCTCGATCTGAAAGGAAACTTCGTCGGCCGCGCGAATCTCGTCATATTTTCGCCGGACAAGTCCTTTGATCGACCCGCGCAGGCCGCTTTCCTTGCGGTAGGTCCGATAGATTTTCGTCAGACCGTGTGCTTCGATTGCGCTCACGGCTGTGGCGGGACCATGTATTCGTCCTTCGGGAAGAGATCGGAATTCAAATCGCGTTTCCCGGGCCGCTCTGTTTCGGGCGAGTAGCGAACGAATCTTCCGGCCACGAGATTGTCCACGAGCGGCCGCAGGTCTCCTCCCACGCGGCGATAATAGGCCGAAGTGAACGGATCCGTCAGCCGGCCCAGGATCTCCGCCGGCTCGACCCCAATCGGTTGCTCACTCCCGATCGCGATTCCGTCCACCAGGATCGCGTGCGGGAAGATCCCCAGAAACGATGCCAGCACGCGCTCGGTCGGCGCCCAGGTCACAGCGATGCCGCCTGGTTTGAGGCGGGCCCTGAGCATTTGGAAGTATTCCCAGGAATAAAGATTCCCCGAGTAGGCGCTGTTCGGTCGCAGGGCATCGGCTTCGATCACATCAAATTGTCTGCCGCTGCGCAGGAGGTAGGCGCGACCATCGGTGAAGAGCCATCGGATACGGGAATCCTCGAGCAATGCCTGGAGAGCCGGATACGGGACGCGCGTGGCCAATTCCTTGAGGGTGTCATGGGCTGGCTCGACGATTTCAATGCAGGTTACTTGTCGCGTGTGCGGACTGCCCCCGAGTGCGTAGACGGTGTCGCCCGAGCCGAGGCCAATGACGGCAACCTCCTCGGGCCTCGGATGCAGGAGAACGGCAAACATTCCAATCTGCGTATGGACCCCGCCGTAAGGCAGCCAACTCTGTCCTATGCCATTACTGAAGACCCAGATCATATCTTCCTCGAAGCGGTGTGGATTGCCTTTGAGCACCGCCAGGCCCGATGCGCCCTCGCGAGCGATGATCGCGCGCGGCGTGGCCCCGTGCAGCTTGGCCCAGAGCTTTTGTGAGGTGGGGACGGCGGCGGCGATGCAGCCCACGAAAACAATCGAAAGAGCGACACCGACGAAGCGAATCCATTGCCGTCCCGCGACGTGCCATGCGGCGAGACAAAGAAAGATCCCGCCGAGGACAACCAGCAACTTCAGGGTCCCGGAGCTCCCGAACCAGCGAAGCAGGCACCAGCCGACGAGCAGAGCGCCGGCCATGGAACCGGCAATGTTCAGGGTCTGGAGCCAGCCCACGCGGCGGCCGAGAAGCGCCGGATTGTCTTGCACTAGTTTTTGCAATACCGGGAAGCTCAAGCCCATCAAAAAAGTAGATGGAGCGATGAGCGCCAATGGCAGAATAAAGTAAAGAATCAGGACGAAGCGCGCACTTTCCAGCAAAGCCGGAGCGGCCTGCGCGCCCGAAAACCAGGCGGGGAAGGCGCTCAATAAATCCGCGGCGTTAACCGGCTCGTATCCTCCGAGGTAGACCCAGAGCGGCTGCAAGAACGGCTGGTGATCGACCTGGCCAAGAAGCAGGGCGAACGCAATCGCCGCGTAGAGCGTGATGCCGCTTTGGAGCGCGAGAAAAATAACCGCCGGACGGCGGATGCGCCTCGCGAGCGGAACGCCGATCATGACGCCGAGGGCCAGGCCGCCCAGATAGACGGCCAGGAGAGAGGGGAAGGTAAAGGAAGTTGATTTTTGCAGCACGCCCAGGAGCCGGAACCAGACGATCTCCAGGGAAAGCGCAATGAATCCCGACAGCGCATAGATAACCATCCAGACGCGAGCCGGGAAACGGCTGGCCTCCGCGGACGGCGCCACTGGCGGGTGGACACTGGGACCGGGAGCCGGCGCGCGGTCACTCCACCACCAAACCAGCACCGCCCCGATGGCGCAGGCTGCGTTCAGCGCGGCGCCGATCTGAAGGATATTCGGAAAGGCCAGGTGGCGGAGCAGGATCCAGGGTGTAGCCAGGGCGCCAACCGCGGCCCCAAGCGTGTTTACCCCGTAGAGATAGCCGACGACCGTGGACGCCGTCTCGATTTTCGCGGTGAATGTTTTTGCCAGGATCGGCAGCGTCACGCCCATGCAAAATGTCGGTATCAGCAGGCTCGCGAAAAGAATCATTGGCAGGAGCACCGGAGAGTCCGCCAACGCGCTCCATCTTACGTAGAGAAGATCGTAATAGACCCATTTACTGCAAAGCGCGAAGAGGGTGATGATCCCTTCAGCCAGGCCGAAGGCCAGCAGGCGATTCCTGGAAGACAAGCGATCCGCCAGATGACCACCCGCGAGACTGCCACAGCCCAGTCCCGCCATGAAAGCGGCGACGGTGATGGTAACCGAATAGACGTCAACGCCGGAAAAGAAGCCGAGCATGCGCTGCCAGATCGTCTGGTAGAGCAGGGCCGCAAATCCTGAGGCGAAAAACAGCAGAAGAACGAAGGCGAGAATTGCGCCCGATCGCTTCACACGAAACGCCATGGCCGTCGGGGTTGAGCTACGCAGCGCTCGGTTGGGCCTTCGTCCCCTTCGTCTTTAGAAGCGGGAGGACCCTTTCGACAAGGGCGTCCGCCGTGATGCCATGTTTTTTTCGCAGGATCGGGATGGTGCCGTGTTCGACGAATTGGTCGGGCCAGCCGATCCGGACCACTGGCGTGTTGATCATCTGCGAATGCAAATGCTCCATCACGGCGCAACCGAAACCGTTGTGCAAAACATGGTCCTCGATGGTGGAGACGACATCGACGCCGCGGGCAAAGAACTCGATCGTGCCCGTATCGAGCGGCTTGATCCAACGCGGATTAATGAGCGCGACCGAGACGCCCTTCTCTTCCAGCTTGCGGGCCGCTTCCTCCGCCACTTCGAACATATTTCCCAAACCGAAGATAGCCACGTCGCGGCCATGTTGGACCACCTCGGCTTTGCCGATCTCGAGCAGTTTTGGGGACGGCTTCGGAACGGCGCCCGTGCCGGGACCGCGCGGGTAACGGATGGCGATCGGCCCCGAATTGTAATTGGCTATCGTCCAAAGCATGTCGATGAATTCATCTTCATCCTTCGGCTGCATGTGAACGAAATTGGGGATGTGCCGAAGGTAGCCGATATCGAAAAGCCCGTGATGCGTCGGACCGTCGTCTCCACTCAGTCCGGCGCGATCCATGCAAAGCGCTACGTTCAAGTTCTGAAGCGCGATGTCATGAATGATCATGTCGTAGGCGCGCTGCATGAAGGTTGAATAAATCGTCAGGAACGGCTTCAAGCCCTGGGTGGCCAGACCGCAGGCGAAGAGGGCCGCATGTTCCTCGGCGATCCCGACGTCAAAGTAACGCGTCGGATGTTGGGCCTGGAAAAACCCGAGCCCGGTGCCGCTTGGCATGGCGGCCGTGATCGCCACGATCTTTTGGTTTGAATCGGCAAACTTCGCGAGCGTTTTCCCCATGAGCTCCGAGTAGGTCGGAGTGCTCGCGGCCGCGGTTTCGCCAGTGTCGGGCGCGAACTTTCCGAGGCCATGGAATTTGTCCGGCTTGGCGATGGCCGGCTCATAACCTTTCCCCTTCTTGGTCAGAATGTGGAGGAGGACCGGCTCGTCCTGGGTCTTGAGGAACTCGAACGTCTTCGTCAGCAGAGGAATGTCATGGCCGTCGATCGGTCCGTAGTAGCGCAAGCCCAATTCTTCGAAGATCACGCTGGGCAAGAGCAGGTTCTTCACGCCCTCCTCGACTTTGTGCGCAAACTCGACCGCGCCCCGGCCCGCGACGGCCTCGATGAAACGCCGCGCTTTGTCATGCAGGCCCGCGTAGGTCGGGTTCGCCACGATATTGTTCAGGTAACTCGCGATGGCGCCGACGTTCTTGGCAATGGACCATTCGTTGTCGTTCAGGACGACAATGAATCTCCGCGTTTGGGACTTCGCGTTATTGAGGGCTTCATAACTTATGCCGCAGGTGAAGGCGGCATCGCCGGCCACGACCACGATGTCCTCATTGGTGCCGCGAAGATCCCGGCCGACCGCCATCCCCAAGCCCGCGGACAGGGCCGTGCCGGCATGCCCGGCGCCGTAGCAATCATGTTCGCTTTCGGTCCGGAGCAAAAAACCATTCAATCCCTCGTATTGGCGCATCGTGCCGATCCGGTCGAGGCGGCCGGTAAACATTTTGTGCACGTAACCCTGGTGGCTGACGTCGAAGACAAATTTGTCCCGCGGGGTTTGGAAGACACGGTGCAGGGCAATCGTTAGCTCGACCACGCCCAGGTTCGGACCGAGGTGACCGCCCGTTTGCGACAGGACTTTGATCAGCTCGTCGCGCACCTCCTGCGCGAGCTGCGGCAGGTCTTGCTCGCGCAGCGCCTTGACGTCCGCCGGAGAACGGATGCCATCCAGAAGCCGTTGGGCGCTGGTTGGCTCAGAAGAGTCTGACTTCGTCATTGGCGGGTTCTCCTTTTTCTTCCGATTTCGCAGCGCGCTCTTTTTCCACGGCAGGTTCGAAATCTCTCATTATCCTCTTGCCCGCGCTGTTCCGGGTGATGATTTCGATTCTTTGTTCTGCGCTGGCCAGGCGTTCCTGGCAAACTTTAACCAGCTTCATTCCCTCTTCGTAACGCACAATAAGCTCTTCCAGCATCATCTTGCCGGACTCCATTTGCTCCACGATTTCCTCGAGGCGATCCATCGCTCCTTCGAAAGTTTGCTCGGGCTCGGTTTTTTTTGCGGTCGGCATGGGAAAGGTGGGAGCAATTAAGCATAGGGGCGTTGGATAAAAAGCACGACTTCTTCCGGAATCCAGGGTTGAATCGCCGTAATTTCCTCCGAATCGATGGCGGCCCGATTGGAGAAAGTGGGTGGATAAAATGGTTCAATTCCTGCTCATTTTTCTATCCAGAAACCATTGCCTCCTCAGTAATCTGAGGCTCTCCTGCGGCAGCGGCTCTAATATATGAGGCCTCTGTTTCAATACGCGGGACGTTCGGCGGTCGCAGCGATTTTTCTGGCCCTGTGCGCGTCAACCGCTCACGCCATCTCGGGCGCCGTTAATATTTCCACCCGCATGGTCGTTGAGACCGGGGACAATGTTCTGATCGGCGGCTTCATCGTTTACGGCACCGGTCAGAAGACGGTGGTGGTGCGCGCCCTCGGGCCATCGCTCCCGGTGACGGGCACATTGAACGATCCCGTGCTCGAGCTGCACGACGCCGGCGGCGCGTTGATCGCCACGAACGACAATTGGCGCAGCTCGCAACAGGACGAGATCATCGCGGCCGGCCTGGCGCCCGGGGACGATCGTGACGCGGCGTTGCTCGCGACGCTCGCTCCCGGCAATTACACCGCCGTCGTGCGCGGGGTGAACGATGCGACGGGAGTCGCGCTCGTTGAAGTTTACGATCTGGATGGCGAAAATCCGACGGCGCGTCTGGGCAACATCGCGACCCGCGGTCACATCCTGACCGACAATGACGTGATGATTGGCGGTTTCTTCATTCGCGGCGATGTGCCGAAGAGGGTGATCCTCCGCGTCAGAGGTCCGTCACTTCACCTCAACGGCGCTCCGTTTGCGGGGCGGTTGATGGATCCAACCCTGGAGCTTCACGCCGGTGACGGCGCGCTCATGATGGAAAACGATAGTTGGCGCAGTTCGCAACAAGCAGAGATCCACGCCAGCACACTCGCGCCGACCGATGATCGCGAACCCGCTATTGTCGCGACCCTGGCCCCGGGCAGCTACACGTTTGTCGCGCGCGGCCTCAATAACACGACCGGTATTGCTTTGATTGAGATGTACGATCTCGATCAGCCGCCGCAGGCTGATGGATCGACGCTCTTTCTGGCTCTCTTGCGGCCGCAGGGCGGGGTCAATTCGCAAGGATCCGGCACAGCGAGCATGCGCCTCTCGGCCGACGAAACGCAGGTGATCTTGTCCTTCCAGTTTTCGAATCTCACCGGGCCGATCACCAGCATGCACATTCACGGACCGGGCGGGGTTATTTTGTTCGACATCGATGAGCCGATGCCGCAACCGGACGGGACCTACATCTGGGTTTTTACGCCGGTCGGCGGGTTTACCGTGGCCGAAATCATCGCTTGGCTCAGGTCCGGCCAACTCTATATCAATCTTCACACCGCGGCCTACCCGCTGGGGGAAATTTCAGGGTTCTTCCACCTCTCGACGGGCGCCGAGATCGCGCCGGAGCCGACCCCGCCGCCGCCGCTTCCCTCAGGCACGCCCACTCTGACCGACGCCGGTCGATTTCTTTCTCAAGCAACCTTTGGCGCGACCGAAGCGCTGATCGCAACCGTCCAAAGCCAGGGGTTTGACGCGTTCCTCAATCAGCAATTTGCGGCGGCGCCCTCTTCGCATCTCGCCTTTGTGGATGCGTCCGGGGTTGATCCGCTCACCATGACTCAGACAAGGGATGCGTGGTGGACCCTGGCGATTTCCGCGCCCGACCAATTGAGGCAACGGGTGGCCTTCGCCTTGAGCGAGTTTTTTGTCGTATCCAACAGCACCGGAGACCTGGGCAACCGGCCCGGCGCGCTCCCGGCTTATTACGACGTGCTGGTGCGGGGCGCCTTCGGCAATTTCCGGCAGCTGCTCGAGGACATCACGTTGAACCCAGCGATGGGGCGCTATCTCGACATGTTGAGAAACGAGAGAGCGAATGCTTCGGGAACGAGGCTGCCGAACGAAAACTTCGCGCGCGAGCTCATGCAGTTGTTTTCGATCGGCCTCTACAATCTCAATCTCGACGGGAGTTTGACGCTGGATTCCAGCGGATTCCCGATTGCCACCTATGGCCAGGAAGCGATCCTCGGAACGGCGGCGGTCTGCACCGGCTGGACGTACGCGCAGACGACAGTTCCCCCGATTTTCAACCCACCGGCAAACTGGCGCGAACCGATGGTCAACGTGGCCAGCCGTCATTCTCCCGGTTCCAAGACAATCTTGAACGGCGTCCTGATTCCAGCCGGCCAGCCCGCTGAGGAGGACCTAAGAAACACGCTCGACACCGTCTTCAATCATCCAAACGTCGGGCCGTTCTTTTGCCGGCAATTGATTCAGCGGCTGGTCACGAGTAATCCGAGCCCCGGTTATCTTTATCGTGTCACCGCCGTCTTCAACGATAACGGACAGGGTGTCCGCGGGGATTTGCAGGCGGTCGTGCGCGCGATCCTGATGGACTACGATGCCCGGGGCAGCGCGAGGACCGGGCAAGGGGTGGGGCATCTGCGCGAGCCCGTTATTCGGGTGACGACCCTATTACGGGCCTTCCGCGCCTCATCGCCTTCCGGCAAGTTTTCCCTCCGCGGCGCCAATACAGCGCTTGGACAGGAGGCGATGCATTCGCCCACCGTCTTTAATTTTTTCACGCCGGATTACTCAGCGCCCGGCCCGATTGCCGCAGCCGGCCTGAAAAGCCCCGAATTCGAAATCACGACGGAAACCACGGTAATAACGATCGCCAATTATCTGCGTTCGGGAATCTACGTCTACCTGGGACCGGGAGCTGACAGGGTAACCTTGAATCTCGCGACCGAGCAGGCGCTGGCCGCCAATCCGGCCCAGCTGGTGGACCATCTCAACGTCCTCTTGATGGCCAGCAGCATGTCCACGGAGATGCGCAATATCCTGATCAACGCCGTAACCCAGATTCCCGCGAACAATCCCACGGAACGGGCCAGGACCGCCATCTACCTCGTGATCAATTCACCTGAGTTCGCCGTGGACAAATAGTTATGTACGCACCTACCCGCCGCACCTTCATTCGCCAGGCCGCCTGCGCCGCTCTGGGCACGTCCGGTTTGCTCAATACCATCTTCGATCTCCGGCGCCTGAGCGCGGCCACGATCCCCGGCGGCGATTACAAGGCGCTCGTCTGCCTGTTCCTTTTTGGGGGCAACGATGCGAACAATGTGATCGTTCCGCGCGATGCGAGCGGTTACGCCTCCTACGCGGCCGCGCGTGGCGCTCTCTCCATTCCGCAGGCGTCTCTTCTTCCCCTCACGCTCCAGAATGGCGACGGCCGCGATTTCGGTTTCCATCCGAACCTCGTCGAGCTCCAATCGCTTTTTAACCAGGGCAAGCTCGGCATCGTCGCCAATGTCGGCACGCTCGTCGCGCCAGTCACGCGCGCTCAATACCTCGCGGGCGGCGCCGCCGTTCCGCCGCAGCTCTTTTCCCACGCGGACCAATCCGTCCAGTGGCAAACA
>DATMEN010000011.1:0-30515 GCA_035556975.1 Chthoniobacterales bacterium | reverse complement strand
TTCCGCTGATGATGAACCCGCCGATACCCACGTTATCGCCCGTCTGAATTCGCATCCGGGTGGAGAGGTTGATGGTCTGCGCCGCGGGTGTTGGACTGGGTGTTGATGTCGGAGTTGCCGTTGATGTTGGGGTCGCTGTTGATGTTGGGGTCGCTGTTGGTGTTGACGCCGGGATGACTGTCGTCAGCTCGGTGTCCGAGTTGTTGCCGGGGGTGGGATCTTCAAAGTTGGGGACCGAAGCAGTGTTCGAGAGCGTGCCGGCTACAATCGGAGTGACCACCAGGCTAACGGTTGCGCTGGTGCCGGCCGCGATAGAACCCAGGTCACAGACGACGGTGCTCGTCCCCGTGCAATTACCCTGGCTCGGAGTGGCAGAAACAAAGTTCACGCCCGCCGGCAAATGATCCGTCATCGTGGCAGTCATCTGGAGGCTGGGATCGACATTAGATACAGTTATGGTGTAGGTCAGGTTGTTGCCCACCTGGACCGGGTCGGGAGAGTCAGTCATGGTCAGGACCAGATCTGGGAAAAGGGTCGGTGACGGAAAAGCGGTGGCAGTCGCTGTTGGGGTGGCCGTTGCTGTGGCGGTAGCCGTTGCTGTCGGGTTTGGCGTGGTGGAGGGTGACGCGATCGGGGTGGCAGTTGCTGTCGCTGTAGCGGTGGCCGTCGCTGTGGCGGTCGCGGTCGCCGTTGGAGTGGGGGTCGGTGGATCGACGATTACCGTTGGGCTCGGCGTAGCTGTTGGCGGCGTCGCTGTCGGAGTCGGACTAGCTGGCGGGGTCGGACTAGCTGGCGGGGTCGGACTAGCCGGTGGGGTCGGACTGGCCGTCGGACTCGGAGTTCCAGGTGGGGGCGTGGGAGTAGGCGTAGACGCCCCGGGCACGCCTTTGATCGCCACGGTAAGGCGCTCATTGGGTGAAACGGCGCCCGCCTCGGTCAGCAAAACCTGACCGAAGGCCACCGCCGCGGTCAGATTTACCAGCGGCGTCGCCGTGATGGTGAGCACCTGTGTCTCCCCAACATTGCCGGTGAAATTGAAAGTCGATGGCACAACGTTGACCGTAAAATTGCCGGGGACGATGGCCGAACCGGTGGCGGTCCAGCTTGTCGGCACGGTTTTGGTATTGCGCACCGTGCGCGTCCAGACGCAGTTTGGCGTGCAGTTCATATCCCGCACCGACGGAATATTCACCGTCCTGGGATCGCCGCCGGTGGAGGGATTGGCGGCCAGGAAGTTCGCAAAAGTTTCATTCATCACTAATCCGGCTTTGGCCGCCTGAGTCAGGTCGACCCGGCCCGTGCCGACATCATCCGGATCCCATGGCGTTGACCCGTTCTCCTTGAAGCCGCCGTTGAAGGAGGTCATCATGAGGGCTGATTTTACCTCCGACGGAAGCCAGGTCGGGTGCGCTGCTCGCACCAGCGCTGCACTGCCCGCCAGGTGGGGAGACGACATTGACGTGCCGTTCATTGAGCCGTAGGCCGCGAGTCTTGCAGCATAGATGCTTACGCCTGGTCCCGTGATGTCCGGCTTGGTCAGATTCTGTAAGTTTCCCGCGATCGGACCGCGGAGGCTGAAGCCGGCCAGGATATCACCGGTCCCGGGACCCCCTGCGTCTTTCGTGGACGCGGCCACCGTCATGACCCAGGGACCGCGGTGGTTCACCTGGCCCACGGGATTGGGAACGCCGGCGCTCGTGTTGCCGGCAGAAGCGGAGACCACGATGCCGGCGGCCACCAAATCAAGCTTCCTCCGATCGTTATCAGTCCATGGGCTGGTTCCGCCCGAAATGGAGAAATTCATCACGTCAACATCGCCATGCAACAGCACGCTGTTCATGCCGGCGGTGATGGCGGCCCCGGGACAACTACTGCCGGGGCAGACCTTGTAAGAACGAGTATTCGCGCATGGTGCAATGCCGTGGATTTCCGAGGTCGGCGGTGGAATCGCACTCGTAGGCACTCTATTGCCGCCCGAGGTCCCGTTGGTATGCGATCCGTGGCCATTGGCGTCGTTTGGACTGGGACCATTGCAAAGGCCGGCTCCATCCGTGGTGGCACAGTCCAACGAGCTCAGCACCTTGTTCGGCGCGCCCCCGACACCGTGGCCGCACGCCGCGTCGTTAACAAACGAGGGATGCGTCGGGATAATGCCGGTATCGAGTCCGGCGATGACGATGCCCTGGCCCCTGGTGCCCACGCCGCCCGGCACCGCAGCGCCACTCCAGACCTGGTCGGCGCCGATGAAAAACGGGGTGCGAAAAGTATCCAGCTCATAGACCCGTTCGCGCTCGACCGAGGCCACACCCGGCATCATGCGGACGATCTGCGCTTCCTCGGGGGTCAGGCGAGTGGCGATGCCACTGTGCGTCATCATGAAGTGGTGGGTCACCTCCGGCTGGCGGCCGATCGCACCAGCGATTGCCTGGAGATGAACGAGCTGCTCTAACTTCAACTGATCGAGGTCAGCCCGCGCTTGCGGAGTGTCTGCCCTGAAGCGTTCTCCGGAAGTGTGTTCCCGCCGCCGCAGCACTCCTGGCTCGGAGAACTCGATGAGTTGAACGAACCGCCCCTCATCGTCCGCGGGAGACAATTGCTCAGTCTCCTCGAGGAAAAGTTCCACGGGATCCGATGCCGAAACATTTGATTGGGCGTACGTGTTCGAGAACGCGCCACCGCCCAGCAATGCCAGAAAGACGCCGATCGAGCAGAAAAAAAAGCTAAGTATGATGCGTGGATTAAAAAAGGCGGATTGTGAAGCGGGCTTTTTTTTCATGAGCGATTTTCTCTCTGAGTGTGTCGCCTGTGCAGCAGATTTCAGGCGCGGGACAGTATCACTCAAGCACGTCTCCCGCGAATGGAGGAATGCGCCCCGTTCGCGGGCTGCTCTTGCCGCCAGATTCCTGGGGGCTACTCGTCGTCTTTGAGCGGCGTGATCGAGTTGATGATCTCGCCCATCGCTTTGTCGTGCGCCTTGTCCACGGATGCTTCCGCCGCGGCCATGATGATGAAATAGGTGTCTTTCTTCGGCGCAAATGCCGCGAGCGAGATGACCATCTCGACTCCGGAGGTGGGACCCTTCGCGTTGAGACCAAAAAGCTTTACGCCCTTGCCGGTCGTCATTTCCTTCATCTCGCCCGTTTTCAAATCTTTGATCTCGGCGCCGTCGCCCATGGTTTTCGCGAGCGTCGACAGGTAGGTTTTCAGTTCTTCTTCCGTGCTCATGTTCATCTCCTCCGTCGAAATGATCGAGAAGCTGAACTTCGAGCCGTCACCCGCTTCGCAATCCAGATTGCCATCCTTGTCCGGCTTGGCGGTCCAATCATCGGGGATGGTGATGCTGAAGGCGGGCTCTTTCTCGGGAAACTTGATCGTCTTGGCGTCAACGCCCAAAGAAGTTGCGATGAGCAGGCTGGCGGCAAGGATAGGTAACGGTTTCATGTTTTTATTGGTCGTTTGAAGAAGGGTGGCGCGGCGCTCCGGTTCTACCGGAGGACGCGAACGGGTGTCGACCCTTATTTCGGGAGCGGATGAACAATCCCGTTTCGAGACCGCGCTATGGCGCGCCGCGGTCGTAAACCTCAACCACGCCATTGCCCGTCCCGTTGTTCAGGCCCGCGAGCAGTGTGGTGTAAAGACCCGGCGGCAGGGTTGCGGCGATGCCAGACTCGAGGGCATTTGTCGGCGCGAGACCCGCGGCGTTGATCTCCGACGCCTGGACCGGGTCATCCTGCCAGTCGTTATTCGCGATCAGAAGCGCGCCGTTGCTGTCGCGCAGCTCGAGCGTTGGATTGGCCAGCACGTCAGGCACCCCAAAATCAGCCAGGCTCGGGCCAATCCCGCGCACGACAATCCTGTCACTGGCGCTGCCATTGCCCAGGATAAAGCCCGCAATGACAATGTCGTTACCCGTGCTGACAAAGGCGCGCGTGCTGATATTGGCCAGCTTCGAGGCGGCGGCCTGACCGAGATCGTAAACTTCGATCAAGGCGGCGCCGACGGTGTTATCGTTGCCTCGGACTACCGCCGTATAGGCTCCGGGAACCAAGTTCGCGTCGATTGCTGATTCGAGATCATTCGTGGGCGCAATACCACTCACCTCGATCAGCGCCTCCTGCACGGGGTCGTCTCTCCAGTCGTTGTTGGTGATGGTGGCAAACCCGGCCGGACCGTTCAGCTCGAGCACCGGATCGGCCAGCGTATTTGGAACGCCGAGGCCGGCCAGGGAAGGCCCAATGGCCCGGATGAGCACATGTTTTAGAGCGCTCCCCGTGATGATGAAACCGCCGATGCCGATATTGTCACCAGTCTGAACTCGCAGGCGGGTCGAGAGGTTAAGGGCCTGCGCTGCCGGAGGACCACTGGGAGATATTCGCTGCCAGTCTGGGGCCAAATCAGTCGCGGGATTGTTCGTCAGGCGGGTCTGGTTCGAGCCGTCGGCATCCATCACATAGATTTCAACGTTACCGTCCCGAAGGCTCGTGAACGCGATCTTTGCGCCGTCTGGCGACCATGCGGGGAAAAAGTCCTCCAAGGGACTTTGGGTCAAATTGGTCGGATTGGAACCGTTGGAATTCATCACATAGACTTCATCGTTACCGGCCCGTCCGCTCGCAAATGCGATCTTGGTGCCATCAGGCGACCAGACGGGCTCATGATCGCCGGCTGGATTGTTCGTCAAGTTGACCCGGACGAAGCCATCGGCCGACATCAGCCAAACATCGTGGTTGCCAGACTTTACGTTCTGACTCTCATATAAGATCGTTTTACCATCAGGCGACCAGTCTGGAGCGAAATCATTTGTCTTGAAGCTGCCCGTCAGGGGAGTTGGGTTGGAGCCATTTGCGTTCATTACCCACACTTGAAAGGTGCCTTCCCGAAAACTAGTGAACGTGATCTTTGTGCCATCAGGCGACCAAGCCGGGAAGAAATCCCCTGTCGGATTGTTCGTGAGGCGGATCGGATTCGAGCCGTTGGCATCCATCACGTAAATTTCGGCGTTGCCGTCGCGCCTGCTTTCAAATGCGATCTTCGTCCCGTCGGGCGACCAGGCGGCGTTAGAGTCGACCGCCGGATTATTAGTCAGGCGCGTCGGATTGGAGCCGTCTTGCTCCATCACGTAGATTTCATAGTTACCGTCTCGTAAACTATGAAAGACTATCTTGCCGTTGGGAGACGGTGGGGGGCCGGAATGTGCGATGTTAACTATCGCCGCCAGTATAAGCGCCACTAGGCCGTAGTGTATTCGAGGTCGAGCTATATGCATTTAATGGTTGAACTCTGTTCCTTACTGAGAACGAACGAGCGCGGTTGTATGGGGGATTAGAGGGAAGAGGTAGTCGAAGCCCTGCTAAGGCGAGCCGCGGTCGTAGACCTCAACCACGCCATTGCCTGTGCCGTTATTCAGGCCCGCGAGCAGTGTGGTGTAAAGGCCCGGCGGTAGAGTCGCCGCTATGCCAGACTCGAGAGCATTTGTCGGCGCGAGACCTGCGGCGTTAATCTCCGACGCCTGGATTGGATCATCCTGCCAGTCGTTATTCGCGAACAGGAGGGCGCCGTTGCTATCGCGCAACTCGAGCGTTGGATTGGTCAGCACGTCTGGCACGCTAAAGTCAGAGAGGCTCGGACCAAGGCCGCGCACGACAACCCTGTCGTTGCCGCTCCCGCTGCCCAGGATGAAGCCCGCAATGACAATGTCGTTGCCAGTGCCGACAAAGGCGCGTGTGCTGATATTGGCCAGCTTCGAGGCGGCGGCCTGACCGAGATCGTACACTTCGATCAGGGCGACACCCGTCGTGTTGTTATTGCCCCTGACCACCGCGGTATAGGCTCCGGGACTTAAGGTCGCATCAATGGCCGATTCCAGGTCATTAGTCGGCGGGATGCCAGTGGCCTCGATCAGGGCCTCTTGCACAGGATCGTCTCTCCAGTCGTTATTTATCACCGTGGCAAATCCAGTTGGGCCACGCAACTCGAGCACCGGATCAGGCAGCGCACCGGGAACGCCTAAGTCTGTCAGCGAAGGTCCAATGGCCCGGATAAGCACATGTTTCGGAGCGTTGCCCGTGATAATGAAACCGCCGATTCCAACGTTATCACCTGTCAGAACGCGCATCCGGGTCGAAAGGTTAATGGGCTGCGCCGCGGGTGTAGGCGTGGGAGAAGTGGGTGTAGCTGTAGGGGTGGAAGTGGGTGTCGACGTTGGCGTGGGGGTCGGCGTAGTAGGAGTGGGTGTTGCTGTTGGCGTCCCCGCGGGAAGGACTGTGGTAGATGCCGTAGCGGAGTTGTCACTGGTGTCCTCATCCTGTGCATGAGGGGCAAAGGCCGTGTTGCTAAGTGGCCCGGCTACTGTAGGCGTCACCACCAGTGTTACCGTCGCGACGTTGAAGGGCGGGAGCGTGCCCAGAAAACAGTCGATCGTGCTCGTGCCGCTGCAAGTACCCTGGCTTGCGGTCACAGAGACAAGATTTACGCTTGCCGGCAAGGCGTCCGTCAGCGTGACATTCTCCACCGGGCCCGGGGGGCCGCCGCCGCCGTGGTTATGTACGGTTATGGTATAGGTAAGGTTCTGGCCAACCTGGACCGGATCGGGGGAGTCGGCTTTGAAGACCGAAATATCGATACGTGGGCGCTCCGATGGGATGGGGGTTGCTGTCGCCGATGGTGTTGGAGTGGGACTGGCAGGAGTGGGAGTAGGCGTTGCTGGTGGAGTCGGGCTCGGCGTGGGCGAGGCACCGCCATCCGGCGAGGGGCCTAGAATCCCAACGGTGATCGGCGTTCCGGTCTTCAAGAAGCCGATGGTCGCGTTCACGGCCTGTGGCGGACGGTTGGAATCGAAACGGAAATTATACAAGGTGCCAAAACGAATCGCGTTCGCGTTCGGGTTCTGCGCAAACGTCTCGGTGTTCCAGCTCAGGGCGTCCGGGGTTTCGTTCGAGGTCCAGGCCGCGTTGCTAAATCCTGCGTTCCCCACGGTTCCATCGTTGGGGAATCCAGGATGATTCGGCGGAGCCCGGAAGCCAACGTTACTCACCGTGATTCCGTTTCCCAGAGGCACGCTGAAGGATCGGATCGAGCGATCGAGATTCTGATTCTGGATGGCGTATTCATAATGCCAGACGCCCGCGGATGGATTCGTCACCTTGTAGACAACGAAGGCGCGGCCATCGACTCCCGGTTCCGGCTCGATCGTGGCACTGGTTGCTCCAGTCCAGGCATGGGTGGCAGGTTTCATTCGCACCGCGGCGCCGACGGCCGCAAAGGTAAAACTCGTCGTGCCGCTGACATTGTAACGGCGATAGGACGCATTGTTATACATGTTGCATTCCCCCGGGTGGGTCTGGCACCAGGCGTACTCGTGCGGGCTGTCGTATTGCACTTCGAGATAATAGGTCGCGCCCGGGTTCATTGCCGGATTCAAATCGTTCCGTTCGACCGCAATTCGGTGCGATGTGCCGGTGTGAACGTGGCCAGAGTGGTTTTCTGGCCGGGGGCTCACCGGGAAGAATCCGGTAAATGGATTGATCCAGGCCCGTGAACCCAACGCACCGAAAGGGGTGTCATCCTGCTCGGCATTTTGACTCGCTGCGTAAGGATCAGAGCAGCCGACGCCAAGCTCGGATTGGTCTGGGAATTCAGTGCAACCGAACCCGCAGGCGTTCTCCTGCGCGGCGCCGAAGGTATGCTTGTTCCAGGCGTAACCCAGTTGCTCGAAGCGATCGCTGTTGCTTGCTCCGCCGCTCATTCGATAAAAATTTTGCGATACGACGGAATGGTCCGGATTTGGCAAAAGGTAAAAGTGAAAGGGCACGTTTCCGTTGTTGCAAGAGGTCGCGCCGGTCGCCAGGCCGACTTGGGTTCCGCTACTGCCAAACTGTTGTAACCCGTTCATGTCTCCCACGACGATATCAGGGCCCGGGACGGAACCTGCTGGAGTATTCGGAGTCCCGCCTTTTCTGGGAGGCAATACTGCTGATTTAACCGCACCGTTAACCAAGGTGCTAATTTCGATCGGATGCACCGTAGCCGCGACCGAAATTTCCCCGGCTACCGCACTGGCATCGGCTGGCCGCTCCAGCTTGTTCGCGAACTCTTCTGAAATCAGAAGCCTTCCGCCCGTGATGCTGAGCGAGCGCGCGGCGGCATCGTACTTATAGAGATGCCCTTCAATGTTGAAAAAGACGAAGCCCGTTTTCCCGTCGCGCAGAACCAGATCGAAATGTGAATCCGACGGAAGCTTTTCGATGATGAGTTGGTTTGACGATGCACGTAGCGGTTCGGGAAGACTTGCGGGGTCCCCCCCGAGCAACCCCATCGAGCCCGGCTGCGGACCGCGCAAGGCATCGTTAAAAGCAAGAATCGTGAAAAAAGAATTAGGGCCAACCTCGAAGCGAACGCTCTCACGATTCGATTCTTGCGCGACGGTCATCCCTTTGAGCCGGTTGAGATCCAGATCCAGCGTGACGTTTCCGTTCACGACGACCAGCCTCGACCTGGTTACCGTCTGGCCTTCCGTGCTTTTAGCTGGAGGTTGCGCGTCAGAATTTTGCCAACTAACGCCGACCAGCACCAGTAACGGGAGCGTGAAATAACCCAGTGTTTTCTTCAACATACCTGTGATTCTCCAACATTAGCCGGAGCCAGGCGCCCCCCTGATCGTCGCTACGGTGCGCCACGGTCGTAAACTTCAACCAGGCCAATGCCAGTGCTGTTGTTTACTCCCGCAAGCAGCGCCGTGTAAGAACCAGGCGGCAGCGTTATGGCCATGGCAGACTCAAGATTGTTTGTTGGCGCCAGGCCCGCGTCAATTAGTTCCGCCGCCTGAGCAGGGTTATCCTGCCAATCGTTGTTCGCGAACAGGAGCGCTCCGTTACTATCGCGCAACTCCAGCGTCGGGTTAGCCAGCGGATTAGGAACGCCAAGGCCAGCCAGGCTGGGGCCGATGCCGCGGACGACGATCCTGTCATCACCGCTGTCGCCGCCCAGCACGAAGCCCGCGATTACGATGTTGTCGCCCGTGCTGACAAAGGTCCGCGTGCTCAAGTTGCTCAGCTTCGAGTCGGTTTCCGAGTTGAGGTCGTAGACTTCCACCAGGCCGACGCCTGAGGTATTGCCATTACCTCGCACAATCGCGGTATACGATCCGGGAACCAGCCTCGCTTCGATCGCTGATTCGAGGTCGTTGGTGGGCGGGATGCCAGTGGCCTTGATCAAGGCTTCCTGCACCGGATCGTCCCGCCAGTCGTTGTTCGTAATGGTGACAAAGGAACCCGGGCCGTTCAGCTCGAGGACGGGATCAGCCAGTACATTGGGGACGCCGAATTGAGTTAGCGAAGGTCCAATGGCCCGGATGAGCACATGCTTCGGAGTGTCTCCCGTGATGATGAATCCACCGATGCCCACATTATCACCGGTCTGGACGCGCATCCGCGTCGAAAGGTTAATGGCCTGCGCCGCGGAGGTTGGGCTGGCCGACGGTGTCGGGGTTGCTGTCGCGGGCGGTGTGGGCGTTGAAGTCGGTGTTGAGGTAGGTGACGGAGTTAACGTCGGAGTCGGGGTGGCGGGTGGAGTTGTCGTAGGTGTCGGAGTTGGAGTTGCTGGAGGAGTTGGAGTAGGTGTGCCTGGAGTAGGTGTCGGCGCAACCCCGGGCGCCACGCGAACGTAATAGATGTCTTCTTCGAGATTGAAGGTCGCGGCATAGGCGACATTACCTCCGGTGTTGTCGGAAACCATCGTGATGTAATCGCCTATCTTGTTCTGATTCGGGTAACCGAGAAAAGGATTGAACGGGGCGCTGACCGAGACGTTGGGCGACCATGTATTTCCCGCATCCAGGCTGTAGGAATAGAAGAGCTGCGAATCGGTATTGTTCGCGGCGTTGCGCGTGTCCAGCCAAACGGAATCGATGCGTCCATTCGGCGCGACCGCAAAGGTGCCGAACCAGTGCCATTTGTTTGGATTGACCGGATCGTCGTTGATCCGGCGTGGAGCGCTGAAGGTCTGCCCGCCGTTGGTGCTGCGCACAAACATGACGTCGGTTCCGTTGTTGGCGCCCGTCGGTTGGACGGTGGCCAGCATGTAAATATTGTTATTCGTGCTGGTGCCGGAACGATCGACCGCCAGGAAGACCTGTCCAGCCAGTCCGGCCGGATTGATCATCTCAGAGAAAACCACGTTGCCGCCCAGGTTGACTGCGGTGACCTGGTCAAAACTTGGCGTGGCGCTGCCGTCCCTGGCATTGCTTGAGCGAACGCACCAAAACTGGCCGTTGCCAAAATCCGTCCCGCCGATGTAGAGGAGGCCGTTGCTATCGACGTCGAGCGTTCCCCAAACGGGAGAGCTAGGGATGAAAACCGGATCTCTCCAGCTGACCCCGCCGTCCGTGGAACGGCTAAATTGCCGGCCGCCCCAATTGTTGCCGGCGGTGCTCCAGCACTGGTACTGGAACCCGCGACCGGTGCTGTTGGTGTTATCTATCGTGATCCACTGCTTGTCGCCTCCCGTGGCGGGTCCGAGCCGGGTATAGGTCTGGCCGCCGTTGGTCGATCCCCACTGGTCGTCAAAGAAATCTCCCAGGAGGCTGTTGTAGAAGAAACGCCCGATATCATCGAAGTACAGGACCGGATCGCTCCGGAAAACGTTGTTCTCGAGAACGCCGGGAAAGGTCCAAGACATGCCGCCGTTAGTGGTATAGCCCCAGCCGGCCTGCCGAAAGTTTGAGGTCACGCTGTTGAACTGCCTCCAGCCAATCGACATCTTGTTCCCGTTTGTCGGATCGACGGTAATCGACGGCTCGTTCGCGGCGTCGCCGACGATGTTCTGGCCGGCCAAATTGACGTTAACCTGAAAACTCGTAAAACCGCCGTGGGGCGAGACCATTCCCGGCGAAACTCCCGTTCCCCAAAGGATCATGGGGGCTGGCGGGTCGCCGTACGTTTCGTGCGGTTCCGTCGGAAGCGGCTTGCGTGGCGAGTCCTGCCCGGAGGCGATGGCAAAGGCCGATAACAAAACCAGACAAGAGAAAATGCTCGCCTTTGACACTCTCAAACCCCCCAAGCGGAATAAAGACATCGCGCAACATAGACCAACATCGACGAGGCGTCCGCCAATTTTTTGACGCCTGGCCCGGCAAGGACGATGGCGCGTCTCTTGCGGCGACTAATTAGTGCACGTTATAGATCTCGACCAATCCGATGCCAGTGCCGCCGTTGTTGCCGGAAAGGATGGCGGTATAGGGCCCCGGTGGCAACGAGATGAAAATGCCGGGCTCCTTGAAGTCCTGCGGTGCGAGACTGTGTAAGGCCAGCTGAGAGGCTGAGACTGGATCATCCTGCCAGTCGTCGTTCGAGATGAGAAGGGCGCCATTGCCATCGTGCAGCGCCAGGGACGGATCGGCCAGCACGGGGTTGAGGCCGATCAGGGCCAGCGACGGCCCGATTCCGCGCACCGCCACCTGGGTGTTACTACCCGCCTGCGGGCCGCCCAGGATGAAACCTCCGATCATGACATTGTCGCCCGTTTCGACGAACCCGCGTGTGCTGATGTTAGCTAGCTGCGAGTTCGCTGCCTGATTCGCATCGTAGATTTCCACCAGGCCCACGCCGGTGCCACCGCTGTTTCCGGCCAGGATGGCGGTGTAGGAAGCGCCGGGCTGGAGCGTGGCTATGATGCCCGGCTCCTTGGAATCCTGAAGCGCAAGGCCTAGCGCGGTAATTTGCGCCGCCTGCGCGGGATCGTCCTGCCAATCGTCGTTTTGTGAGATCAGCGCGCCGTTTGCGGCCCGCAACTCCAGGGTAGGATCGGCCAGGGCGTTGGGAATGCCAACAGCGCCGAGCGATGGTCCAAGGCCGCGAATCACAACATTCTTGGGCGCGTTCCCAGTGACGATAAATCCGCCAATCAGAACGTTATTGCCAGTTTCAACCCGCAACCGGGTCGAGATGTTCAGCGCCTGGGCCGGCAAAGGAGTAGGTATGGGAGTAGCCGTAGGGGTTGGTGGGACTGTCGGGGTAGGACTGAATGTCGGAGTAGAAGTAGGAGCAGGAGTTGGAGTAGCGGTTGGCGGGACTGTTGGGGTGCCGGCCGGTGTCGCGGTGGGAGTAGTTGCCGGCGTGCCCGTCGGCGTTGGTGTTGGTGGTGGAAAGCCTGATAGCCGTTGCCAGTCTGCCTTTCCTTCAAATGACGAATGGAACGTCAACCGGAGCTGGTTCGAGCCATTTGCATCCATGACGTAGATTTCATGGTTGCCGATCCGGGAGCTTCCAAATGCGATCTTGGCGCCATCAGGCGACCAGGCCGGGCCCAAATCGTCGGACGGATCGTGCGTCAGGCGGATCTGATCGGAGCCGTCTGCATCCATCGCGTAGATGTCCTGGTTCCCGTTCCGGATGGACTCAAAGGCGATCCTGGCGCCATCAGACGACCAGGTGGGATCGGCGTCGTCTGCCGGATCGTTCGTGAGATTAGTCTGATTCGCCCCGTCGGCATCCATTACGTAGATTTCATGGTTGCCGTCCCGGTCGCTCGCAAAAGCGATCTTCGTCCCATCAGGCGACCACGCGGGTCCGTAATCGGCTGTCGGATTGTTCGTTAGGCGGATTGGGTTCGAGCCGTTTGCGTCCATGATGTAGATTTCATCGTTGCCGTCCCTGGAACTCCCGAATGCGATCCTGGTCCCATCGGGCGACCAGGCGGGTTCATAATCGCCTGCGGAATCGTTCGTCAGGCGGGTCGGATTGGAGCCATCTGCATCCGTCACGTAAATTTCATCGTTGCCAAAGCCTGCCCGTGCGCTGACAAACGCGATCTTCGTCCCGTCAGGCGACCAGGCGGGGTTGACGTCGGAAGCCGGATTGTTTGTGAGCCGGGTGGTATTCGAGCCATCCGCGTCCATCACATAGATGTCGGGGTTGCCATTCCGCGAGCTCTCAAAGGCGATCTGGCCATTCCCAGCCGACGTGGGAGTAGCGGCGCGGCTGACGTGGAAAAGCAGCAGGATCGCGAGCGTCAATAATCCGCCGTGCATCTGACTTGGGGTTGGTGGCTTCAAAACGGTAAAAATTTGATATCCCACCGAAAACCAACGGAGGCGGGTGTTGTTAAAGTCTTCCGGCGCGTTGGTTCAATGATTCATTAAGACGCTGGACGCACGGATTTGAAGCAGGCGGGGGGCCATGGCGCATTAAAATACGGATTCCATTTCCGTGCGCGTCACTTGCGCGAGAGCGAATGAATTGCTCTAGTGCTGTCTCCGATCGGCTTCGGATAAACCGGGCTGCGAT
This sequence comes from Chthoniobacterales bacterium, assembly GCA_035556975.1. Lineage (GTDB taxonomy): Bacteria > Verrucomicrobiota > Verrucomicrobiia > Chthoniobacterales > UBA10450 > AV80. The sequence continues at coordinate 17,235 of DATMEN010000011.1, read as the reverse complement.
TCCTCAACCTGTCCATCCTCAAATTATGCAAAACCTCATTCTCTCTCCGGCAGTGGGCCTCACTTTTCCTCGCGCCGGCGCCGCCGCGTTGCTCTTCGTCATCGGATGCATCACCGTTCCGCTCTGCGACGCCGCGAAGCCTGCCGCGTCACCCAGCCCTTCCAAAAAAGTGACCGCCAAGACAACCGGCAATCCGCTTCTCGTTGAGAGCACGTTGCCTTATCAGCTCCCACCCTTCGACAAGATCAAGGACGAGCATTTCCAGCCGGCGCTGGAGCAGGGGATCGCGGAGGAAGAGAAGGAAGCCGAAGCGATCGCAAAGCAAACCGAAAAACCGACCTTCGAAAACACGATCGTCGCCTTGGAGAAATCAGGGCAACTCCTCGCTCGCGCCCGCCGGATCTTTTCCGCGTTCACCGCGGCCAACACAAATCCCAATCTCCAGAAACTCGATAAGGAGATGGCTCCGAAGTTTGCCGCCCACAATGACGCAATCCGTCTGAATGGACCGCTTTTCGCGCGCATCGAAGCGCTTTACAACGATCGCGAAAAAAGCGGCCTCGATGCCGAGTCGAAATGGCTTCTCGAGCGTTATTACAAGGATTTCGTTCGCGCCGGGGCGAAGCTTTCCGAGCCGGACAAGACAAAGCTGAAGGCGCTGAATGCCGAGCTGGCCGCCCTGCAAACCACCTTTGAGCAAAATGTGCTGAAGGAAAAAAATGCCTCGTCCATTGTCGTGGACAACAAGGCCGATTTGGCGGGCCTGTCGGAGAACGAGATCGCGGCCGCCGCCACCGCGGCGAAGGAGGAGGGCAAGGAAGGCAAATTCGTGATTCGTCTCTTGAACACCACCGGCCAGCCTTCCCTCGGCTCGCTTCAAAACCGCGCTCTCCGCGAGAAAATCATGCAGACCTCACTCGCGCGAAGCAGCCACGGTGGCGAATGGGATAACAAGGAAGTCGTCAGCCGCACGGCAAAGTTGCGGGCGGAACGCGCGGCTTTGCTCGGGTACGCCAGCCATGCGGCCTATCAACTCGAAGATCAGACAGCGAAAGAGGTCCCGACGGTGAACAAGCTCCTTTCCGATCTTGCACCCGCCGCGGTGGCGAATGCAAAACGGGAAGGCGCTGAGATCCAGACGATCATCGACCAGGAGAAAGGCGGCTTTCAGCTCTCTGCTTGCGACTGGGATTTCTATTCGGAAAAGGTGAGGAAAGCCCGTTACGATTTCGACGAGGCACAGCTCAAGCCTTACTTCGAGTTCAACCGCGTCCTGGTCGATGGCGTTTTCTTTGCCGCCGAAAAGCTTTATGGCCTCACTTTCAAGGAGCGCAAGGATCTTCCCGCTTACCTGCCGGACGTTCGCATTTTCGAGGTTTTCGACGCGGACAAGAAACCGCTCGCCCTTTTTATCGCCGACTATTACGCCCGGCCTTCCAAACGCGGCGGCGCCTGGATGAACGCTTATGTTCCTCAAAGCGGCCTGTTCAAGACCAAACCGGTCGTGGCCAATCATCTCAATGTTCCGAAGCCACCCGCGGGCGAACCAACTTTGCTCACCTACGACGAAGTGCGGACCGCCTTCCACGAGTTTGGCCACGCTTTACACGGCATGTTCTCGAATGTGAAATATCCGCGTTTCAGCGGCACGAGCGTGCCGCGCGATTTCGTCGAGTACCCCTCGCAGGTAAACGAAATGTGGATCCTCTGGCCGGAGATTCTGAAAAACTACGCCAAGCACCATAAGACGGGTGCGCCCATGCCGCCCGAGCTGGTCGATAAACTCATGGCGGCCGAAAATTTCAACCAGGGTTACAAGACGACCGAATACCTCGCCTCTTCCATCCTCGACCAGACCTGGCATCAGCTGAAGCCCGATCAGGTTCCGGCCGACACATTGGCGTTTGAAGCGGAAGCGCTCAAGAAAGCGGGCGTTGATTATCCAGCGGTGCCGCCGCGTTATCGCTCGACCTATTTCTCCCATGCTTTCGCCGGCGGCTACTCAGCCGGCTACTACTCGTATCTCTGGAGCGAGGTCCTGGACGCTCAAAGTGTGGATTGGTTCAAGCAGCATGGCGGCCTGACGCGCGAGAACGGCGATCATTTCCGCAAGACGCTGCTTTCGCGCGGCGGCAGCGATGAGGCGATGAAGTTGTTTCGCGACTTTGCCGGCGCCGATCCCGATGTGGCCCCGCTCCTGAAGCGTCGCGGCCTCGTCAAGACAGCCCCTGCCCAAGCTGTGCCTCCCGAGCCGCCCAAGTAGCCGGGAGTAGCACGACATTTTTACCCAAGGAGGGGCGCTTTCCAAACCGCCCGCCTAAGACGGCGTTCTGGAGACCGCCGCGCTGTTTAACTCTGCGGATCATTGTCGGCGATGACCGTTGCGGCGCGCCTTGGGTCGTCGCGCTGAAAATGAATTTCTTGCGCTGGAAAATAGATGGTCCGGTATGCCTCCGCGGTGGCCTCCGGGATCAGGCCTTCCTGTGCCCGGGCGATCGCCCGTTTCAAGGCCGTCTCGAAGCTGCATTCGATCCAGACCGACAGATCGTAGTATGCCTGGAAGGGCCGCTTCAGCAGATAGATCCCTTCCAACAAGATGACGTCCAATTCCTCAAATTCGTAAGTATGTTTCCGATACTCCGTCGCTGTTTCTTCAGCATAATTCGCTTCCAGGCGAAGCGTCCGGCGTTCGCGCAAGGGCAGGATCAGCTGGCCGAACATCTCGTCGAATCGGATGGCATGGAGATAGAAGTGCTCCGCCCGATTGGAGCTGGCGAAGCGCACCTGCGGAAGGTTCAGCCAGCCGTCGACGTTAATGATAGCCACGCGGACGCCTTCTGCCCTGAGCTGCTGGAGTAATTGCGCTGTGAGGTAGCCTTTGCCGCAGCCATCAATTCCGGTGATGGCCACGAGAACACTGCGTTGTGCTGGAATGGAGACACGTGTTCCAAGGATCTGCCTGGTTACCGCGTGAAGCTTGGCCATTAATTTGGCGGCTGGAACCGGCCCGGAAAAAGGTTTCTAGAACTCCGCGCAGTTATAGATCACGCGGCCGCGGCAAACGTCGCTTTTGCAGACGACCTTGCATTTCTCCTGCACGGTCGCCGCGCCGCAGACCGGGCACGCGATCGCATTAATCGCGTCCTCGGCCTTCATGGCCTCGCTCTGATCCTGGCTCTCCTCATTCAACTCTTTGAGTCGTATTCCCACTGGTGGCGCTGGTTGGCAAATCTATGTTGTTAGTTGGATTGAGAGGCGCTCGCCGCGCACCTGTCTCTTTGTCATGTCGAGCGTAGTCGAGACATCTCTTGCTCTGTCTGCTTCGGAACAGAGATTGCAAGCCACAGCTCCCAAGTTGCCTTGTCCTTCTTCGAAACGGCATAGTGCCCAGGAAACAAGGAATCCGAAATCGCCGCCTGCTATTCAACTTGTTCCAAAATACGAAAATGGCTGAAGCGCGCCCAGCGCTCCGCGTCCTGGGGACCGCCACCAGCGTTGAGGCCCGCTTTCGCCTCGCCCTTGGACGGCAGATCGACTTGTCCCATTTTCTGCCAACCCTCGTTCTCGGTCGGCCGATAATAGCCCGTGGCTTTGTCCGAGGTAATAACCAGTCTGAACCATACGCCTTCAGCATCGTATACCGATTCACCGGAAATATCGCCGCGTGCGTCCTTTTCGCGCACAATCCGCAACCTTACCTCCTTGCCCATCTGCTCCTTCAGGAGGCAAACATAGTTGTCATCGTCATAGTACCAGTAGAGCCCGGCGTGCTCGTAGAGAATCTTGGGTTGATTCTCCAGAAAGACTTCAAGAATCAAGACGTTGGACGTAACGGTTGCCTTCCGGAGCAGGACATTCCGGGCGTCGTTGTCCCCTTCATACAAGTAACCGGCCAGAACCCGGAGCAGAAGCGCTCCGTTTTCGACCTTCCAGGCTTTGGGCTCCTCGCGAATCCAAGCCCACCCCGCATCCAGAGGTGCAGTGAATCTCTCCGCAAACACCACTTTCTGATTGTCGTCGGCCGCGGAGATTGCGGCTGCGCTAATGAAAAGTGTTCCGATCATCGCAAGACACCTACAGGGGTCAATCAAATGGGGCAAAATCAAATGCTACTCCTTTTCGCCGGTTGCCGGGACTCGCCATGGGGGGTAAAGGCGATTTCGACCCGCATGGTACAGGCAGAGGCGGTTGGCATCCGGGTCCCGCAAACGTGCTTCACGCCAGCGCCACGGCTGATCCGTCGGCTCCGTCTCGAACTGAATCCCCGCTGTCCGTAACTCTGCTACCTGCCGGTCGAGATCCTCGCATTCGAAGTAAATGACGACCTGATTGTCCTTCGCGACAGCCTCGACCAAATGGAGTGAAAAGCTCGGTCCGTCTGGCCGGCACTCGAATCGCGCATAACGAGGAGGCGAGTCGACGATTAGCGCAAAGCCGAGACGTTTGTAGAACGCCACGGCTCGGCCGAGGTCCGTTGTTGGCAGCGTAACTTGGTTCAGGTCCATGAAGGCGGCATGCGTCAACGCGCTCTCTGCGAAGTTGGGCTTTCCGTCGTTTTTTTCTGACAAGAAGCGAGGCTGAGACAACCAAGCAAGATAGCGTGCGAGAGTTTCAAGTTTGGGGTGCGATCATCATCAAGAGAAACAAACAGCATCTCTGTTTCTTGAATCATGAAGGAAGGATGCGCTAAACAGCTGCGCGATGACAAGCGTCTTTCCTGTCCGGCGGGCGAATCTCCCGAGGCGAAATCGCTTGATCGCGTGAGCGCGGCGATTCACCTCAAGGGGCACGCCCGCACGGGGTAAGCGTATGTGCTAACACCTGGGTTCAATGGCCGTCGGGGCGGCTTCCCGCGGCGAGAAAGGGTCGGGTTCGGATGGCGCCTTCAGCTTTTCCTCCAGCCCGCGCCGGACCTCGGGCCACTCCTCATCGATGATGCTGAACCAGACGGAATCTCGCTTTCGTCCGTCGGGCAGGATGAAATCGTGGCGAACGATGCCTTCCTGCCTGGCCCCAAGGCGAAGGACGGCGGCGCAGGATTTTTCGTCGATTTCGTCCGTGGTGAGCTGGACCCGGGTGCAGTTGAGCCGTTCAAACGCGAAGCAAAGCATCAGAAATTTCGCTTCGGTATTGGCAAAGGTCCTCTGCCACGAGGCCGAAAGCCAGGTGCAGCCAATCTCGAGTTTCCGATTGTGCCAGTCGATCTTCCAGAAGCGGGTCGAGCCGATGACCCGTTTGGGTTCGATGGTTTCGGTCACGAAAGGAATGGCGGTTCCATCGGCCCGTCCCTCCAGTGCGAGGCGGATGTACTCATCCACGGTCTCCGCGGACGGAACTACCGTAAACGGCAGCTTCCACAGTTCGCCGTCGGCGGCGGCTCGCACGAGCGCGGGACCATCCGAGGCCAGCATCGGCCGGAGCTGGATCCTTGGGCCGATGAGCGGCTCCATATACATGTGGAAGGCTCTCATGCGAGACACGATCAGCCCCGAATTGGATCGGGGCAAGGCTGCACAATATTGGCCGCGCGCCCAATCCGTTGAATGGAAGGGAAACTTTGCGCTTCTCGTTCGCTCCGTTCGGGCTATGGTGAACCGCGCGTAAGTCCTCGCTGGCTTCTGCGCGATTCCTTTCGATGAATAATCAACCACCCACGGTCATCAATCTTAATTTACCGAAGCCGCCGATGCGGCTGATTGGCGCTGTGCTCGTGGTGGTGGCGCTTCTGATCGTCGCCTGGACTTCCTTTTACACGGTGGCCGCGGAATCGGAAGGGGTCGTCCTTCGGTTTGGGAAATACCTCAAGACTGTAAATCCGGGCCTGCACTTCAAGCTGCCGCTCGGGATCGACGAAGTCACCGTCCTGCCGACGCGCCGCCAGTTAAAGCTCGAGTTTGGATTTTTCAGTTCGGGCTACACGAATGTCGACCAGGCCGGCCGGGAACAGGTGGATGAGAAATCGATGGTCACGGGCGATTTGAACGCGGCCCTGGTCGAGTGGGTGGTCCAATACCGGATCGACGATCCGAAGGAGCATCTTTTCGATGTCCGCAATCCCGCTCAGACGCTGCGCGATTTGTCCGAGGCCGCGATGCGCGAAGTGATCGGCGATCGGACCGTGGATGAAGTGATTACGATCGGCCGGCAGGACATCGAGATTTCAGCTTTGACCCGGATGCAGGAACTGGCCAAGCGCTACAAGCTCGGCGTGCGGGTGGACCAGGTGCAACTGAAGAACGTGAATCCTCCGAGGGAGGTGCAGGCGTCATTCAATGAAGTGAACAAGGCGCAGCAAGACCGCGAGAATGCCATCAACATCGCGAACGGCAATTACAACGAAGCCGTTCCGAAAGCGAAGGGGGAGGCCGACCAGACGATTCGCGCGGCGGATGGCTACCGGTTCAAGCGCGTGAACGAAGCAGAAGGCGATGTCGCATCGTTTAACGCCATGCTCGGGCAATACATCAAGGCGCCGGAGATCACGCGCACCCGCCTTTACCTGGAAACGATGGGCGACGTGCTTCCGGAGATGGGACCCAAGATCATCATCGATGATTCCATGAAGCAGCTGCTGCCGATCTTGCCGCTCTCGCTCAAACCGCCGGAGGTCAGATGAACAAGCGCGGATGCCTTTGGCTCCTCACCCTCGCGGGGGCGTTGTTGCTCTTTCGCGGCATTCTCAGCTGCTTCTACGTGGTGCACCAGACTCAGCAGATCATTATAACTCAGTTTGGCAAACCGGTGGGCGAACCGACCACGGAGCCAGGTTTGCATTTCAAACTGCCCTTCATCCAGGAGGTGAATCGAATCGATAAGCGATTTTTGGAATGGGCCGGTTTGCCGGTCGCGATTCCGACCAGGGACAAGACCTATATTCACGTCGATACCTTTGCCCGCTGGCGCATCAATGATCCCAAGACCTATTTCGTGCGTCTGAAAGATGAGCGCAGCGCGCAGTCGCGCCTCGAGGACATTCTGGGCAGCGAAACGCGCAATGCGATTGCCAAGCACGACCTGATCGAAATCGTGCGCACGGACAAGACCCGGAAACCCATGGTTGACGAAAGTCTCAAGCCGGGACCCGTGGGAGTGGGCACGATCGGCGTCCTCCCTCCGATCTCGTTTGGCCGTCTGAAGATCGAAGCCGAAATCAAGGGAGCCGCCGCCGTCAAGCTCGGGGAGTTCGGGATTGAGTTGCTCGACGTCCGCTTGAAGCGGGTGAATTACAACCCGGATGTGCTCAGCCGGATCTACCAGCGCATGATCAGCGAGCGCCTCCAGATAGCGCAGCGTTTTCGTTCCGAAGGCGAAGGCGAAGCGGCCCGCATCATGGGTAATAAAGAGCGTGATTTGAATGAGATTCAGTCCACGGCCTACCGGCGCGTGCAGGAAATTCGGGGTGAGTCGGACGCGAAAGCCACGGAAATTTACGCACGCGCCTACACCCAAAATCCGCAGGCGGCCGAGTTCTACGGCTTCCTCAAGAGCATGGAAACCTATCGCAAGGTGTTGACCAAGGAGTCAACCCTGGTCCTCTCGACCGACAGCGATTTGTTTAACCTGCTGAAACGATCGAGCGCCAAACCGACTACTCCGCTGCCAGCGCCTCCGCGGTAAGTGTCCACTCATCGACGTGCTGACGGTGTTTCTGGCCGCTTTCGCCGCGTTGCAATAACCCCTCTGCGAACGTAATTTAGTTCCACTGCTGGGGTTTTTTGAACAATGCGAAGGGATTTAGGAATTTTGCCGAGGAGAATGTGCGCCGGCCTGCCCCCGATCTGCCGTAACGCGACACACTCAGCGTCGTGAACATGTTGGCCGAGCGCGCGCAACCCCTGCGAGACTGGCACGGGACCGAAGCGCCCTGGCCTTCCACCGCCTGCGTCCATCAGCTTTTTGAGCAACAGGTCGAGCGGACGCCGGATGCGCCGGCGCTGAGGTTCGGGGAGGAAACGCTTTCGTATCGCGAATTGAATTTTCGCGCGAATGCGCTGGCCAACCTGCTCCGCGCGCAAGGCCTGGGCGCGGACGCCGTCGTCGGCATCTGCGTGGAGCGGTCGTTCGACATGGTGGCAAGCGTGCTCGCGGTGCTAAAGGCCGGCGCAGCCTACCTGCCGCTCGACCCGGCCTACCCGCACGAGCGGTTGCAGTTCATGCTGGAGGATTCGCGCGCGGCGATTTTGCTCACCCAAACGGAGCTGCGGCACGTCTTCCCCAACTGCAACACGCCCGCGCTTTTTCTCGACGAGGACTGGCCGCGCGGCGCGCATCCGAGCGGGGAGAATCCCGAGAACATCACGACTCCGGCAAGCCTGTCTTACCTGATCTACACCTCCGGCTCGACGGGAAAACCCAAGGGCGTGGCGATGGTGCATCGTGCGCTCGTGAATCTGATCGACTGGCAGCTCAAGGACTCGCGGCTGAACGCGGCCGCAAAGACCCTCCAGTTCACCTCGTTGAGCTTCGATGTCTCGTTTCAGGAAATATTTTCGACGCTTTGTCTCGGCGGGACGCTCGTGCTCATCCCGGCCGATCTGAGGCTGAACCCACCCGAGCTCTGGAACTTCATCGTGCGGGAAAAGATTGCGCGCATCTTTCTGCCCTTCGTGGCGCTCCAGCAGCTTGCTGACGCGGCGGCAGCGGAAGGGACCACGGCCGAGGCTTTGCGCGAGGTCGTGACCGCGGGCGAACAACTCCAAGTCACCCCAAGGCTGCGCGAGATGTTTGCGCGCCATCCCGAGGCGACGTTGCACAATCATTATGGCCCGTCGGAAACGCACGTGGTGACGGCGCTGACTTTGAGTGGCGACCCGCAGCAATGGCCGGCGCTTCCTTCGATCGGCCGGCCCATCCAGAACACCCAGATTTATTTGCTCGATGAGAACGGAAAACCGGCGCCGCCCGGAGTGCCCGGCGAGTTGTGCATTGGCGGCGTGGCCCTGGCGCGCGGTTATTTCGAACGGCCGGACATCACCGCCGAGAGGTTCGTTCGCGATCCCTTCAGCGAGGACGCCGGCGCCCGCCTTTATAAAACCGGCGACCTCGCACGCTGGCTCCTGAACGGCGAAATCGAGTTCCTGGGCCGCATCGATCAACAGGTGAAGATACGCGGGTATCGAATCGAGTTGGGTGAAATCGAGGCCGCCTTGAACAAACTGCCCGCCGTGCGCGAATCGGTTGTCATCGCGCGCGAACGATTGCCCGGCCAGAAAGAACTCGTGGCCTACCTGATCGCGCACCAGACCGGCATCGTGGACACGGTGCAGTTGCGCCAGGAGTTGAAGCAACATTTGCCCGACCAGATGGTGCCATCCTCGTTCGTTTTCCTGGAAAAATTTCCACTCACCTCCAGTGGCAAAGTGGATCGCAAATCGCTGCCCATGCCGGGACTGCGCATCGTGGCCGCTGCTCCCGCTCCCCCGAGCGAAAGGCCCTGGCTCCCGATCCAGTTCCAGCTCGTGCAAATCTGGGAGGAAATTCTCGGGGTGAAACCCGTCGGTATTCGCGACAATTTTTTCGAGCTCGGCGGGCACTCGCTCCTGGCCGTCAAGATGATGGACCGGGTCAGGGAAATCACGGGCCGGCAGCTTCCGGTCACGGCCTTGTTCAAGGAAGCGACCATCACACATTTGGCAGAGCTGATCCTGGGCGAAGAACAGAACGCGCTTTTGCCCATGATCGAATTGCAGGCGCGGGGGGCCCGGCTCCCCTTTTATTTTCTGCACGGCGACGTCATCGGCGGCGGTTTTTACGTGCGCGACCTTTCGCGGCTGCTGGGCGACAACCAGCCGTTTTACGTCCTGCCGCCCGTGGAGATTCCGGAAGGGGCGCTCCCGAGCGTGGAAGTGATGGCGACGCAACATCTCAAGGATCTCCGGGCGCACCGTCCGAACGGACCCTATTTGCTCGGCGGTTTTTGCATTGGCGGCCTGATCGCTTACGAGATGGCGCAACGCCTCAGCGCGGTGGGGGAGGAGGTTTCATTTGTCGCCCTGATCGATCCCGAATTGCCGGGGGCGTTCTTGCGCGGGCATCTGCGCCTGGTGCGATGGCTGACGAAGACGCGCTCTTTGGCGCCGAGGCAAACCACCCGCTTGTTCTCGCGCGGCCACAAATTCCTCTACCGGCTGCGCGAGGAATGGAACGCCCCGTTTCGCAACAAGGTCCGGTTCGCCGCCGCCAAGGTGCGCGCCCTCTTCGGCGGGAATGGCGACGACCTCGCGCTTTCCATGCCGGCGGGGTCGGTCGAAAATTTCGATCACGACGAGGACGTCCTGGCCACGTTTCAGTGGATTCTCTCGAGCTACGCGCCACCGCGCTACGATGGGCCAGTCACGATTTTCGTCACGGAAGAACAGGAGTCCTTCGCGCCATTTCTGCGGCGGAAATGGCAGAAGGCGGCGCCGCAGGCGGAAGTCCATGGCCTGGCCGGCGGGCATCTCGGCTCGATTACGACTAATGTGGAAGTGCTGGCCGGGAAGCTGGACGAGCGTCTAAAGCGCATCTCTGCGTCGCCTGGCCAGATAGTTGGGTTCGCGACGCTCTGGAACGCTGCCTGGATGGCTTAGCGCGAGGAGTTGCGGCTCAGGCTCTATCGATTCAAAATCAAGGGGCCAATCTCGCTTCGAACCTGCAACGTTAAACCGCGCACAATTGGCTTTCTGCGCATACCCGGAGGACACAAGCAGAACAACCGCAATCAGGGCGCGCACTTTCATAGGCCTAACGAGAACAAGATGAGCGACTCCGAATGTTTTCGGAGTTCGCTCGCTCCATCGCGTGGTTAGATCTGTCCGCGCTCATATCCGCAACAATACGACGCGAACGCACCGACCAGCGCATTCAACGAGGTGTTCCGATGCGTCATCACACGGCCAATCTGGCGAAACCTCCTTCGGATAACGAATCTCAAGCGTGGTAGGGTCTAGCCACCGGATTTTCAAAGGAACTTTGACGTGGCGAAACTCGAGAGCGGTGGCGCTGCAATTACCTCGGTCGAGGTCTAGTAGCACGGCACTCCATTCTGAGGATGACGGCGCCTTGGCTTCTTGAACATAGGCAACACACCAGCCCGAGGGAGAGATGGCGTGCGGTAACTCAGCCCAGACATAGCTATCGTCCGGCCGGCCACAGGAACCAAGGGCCATCCCGATCACGAGCGTCGTAAAAAAAGCGGCGAGTCGCATGGATCTAACGAGAAGAAGATGAGCGGCTCCGAATGCTTTCTGAGTTCGCTCCATCGCGTGGTTAGACGTCGCGTGACATTGGGAATATCATCATCGAGGCCTGCACATAAGAAAATCAAGTGATGTATCTCTTGGGGGTACACCTGGCATGCTACAGAGCAGGTTGTCGATGGGATTGTCCGGGCTCGAGTACTCTTGGTGCTCGTTGCGGGAAAATGCTCCGTCGACTGCGGGCTGATGAGACCGGAAATAGAGTGCCTGCCGCGAATATACTTGCACGGCATGGTTGCACTGATCCACTTCTTCATCACAAATTACAATAGTTGAAAGCCGAGGTTCGACGGTAAACGATGTCGGACGGCTAACGACCACGCTTATGGTTGGCGTGAGTGGGGCAAGAATTTTAGGGCACATGGGGGGATTGGTCACCGCTCTAACGTTGTGGAAGAAGCCATCCCCAAAGATGAATTCTCGTCCTTGTGAAAAGAGAACTGCGTATTTGCCGTTTGCTCCGATCGCATCCGAGACTAAGCGTTGGGATTGCCGCATATTTAGGCCAATGATCGCGCTCCTTTCCGGATTCGGTATTGGACCCCGCAGACGTTCGGCCAGTGACACTGATGCTTCGCGGTTCATTGGGCTGCGCACAGCCAAAGAAACTACGCACTCAGTAAGTAAGCGAAGCTTGTCAACCGGGGCGAATTCCGCAAGAAACCTGTCTCGCAACTCTGGACCAGGGACGAACTCGTGACGGAGGCTCTCTAACCAAGAGATTACTGAGGGGAAGTTAGTATCCGCCACGTCGAATGCGTTTTCGAAGCTAGTGTCCAAGGCTGTCGAATCGCCCGGGATGCGACCCAACTTGATGTGATGAGCATTGCCAATGACTCCCAGTTCCTTCGCGGGAACACGAATGGAACTCCCGTCCGGCTTTAGCCAGCCGACGGTTCCATCTTCCGCGGCCCATTGAGCAGATACGCACCGAGGCCACCAATGGTGGCGCTGAGACTTAAGTTTCGCCATACATACCTCCGAGGCGCATGTGAGCCTAACGAGGATTAGACGAATGTTCGCCTTCAAAGGCGAACATTTTTTCGTCTATCACGGTTTGGAGAGACGTGTTAGGCCTCGCCCAAGAACCGCGCAAGCCAAGCTCCTCGGAAAGCGTTCGCGACGCCGGTTGAAGCATTGTTCTCTTCGCACGGAGAAAACGTACCTGGATTGGATTTACACGCACTGAACAAGCAGGCCTCGGCGTCAAGAGTCCTTTGGACTGACACCGCTTCGCTCATTTGTGCTCAGCGACATGGACGCCTGTCCAGACGCCTTCGGATGGGTGTTCAAGGAGCGTCGTGCAACGTTGGATGTACATCCGCAACAGCACGTCGTCGGGCCGGTGGGGCAGACATTTTTCGAAGAGAGCTTTTGCCTCCTGCAAGCTCCCGGCGGCGTAGCTGGCTTGCGCTTTTTCGTAGGCTTCGAGATAGGCGGCCATTTGCGGCTCGACCGGCACATCGCTCCGGGAAACGACGGAATAGATCCGGAGCGGCTTGGTTTTGCCTTTCATCGTCACTTTATCGACGAACTGGAGCCTGAAGGAATCTTTCACGAGATCGGCGGCGGCTTCGCCAATGAGCAGGTCTCGCCCGTAATCTTTGGTCAAGCCCTCCAGGCGGGAAGTCACGTTGACGGCGTCGCCGATCACGGTCGGCTCCATTTTCCTGGAGGAGCCGATGTTGCCGAAAATGACTTCACCGAAGTTAACGCCGCAGCCCATGTGAAAAGTGCGAAGGCCGCGTTTCTCCCAATCGGCGTTCAAGCGGCCAAGACTTTCCTTCATGAGCAACGCAGCTTGGATAGCGAGAGTAACGTCTTGCGCGGGACCTTCGCTTTTGACGTGGCCCCAGACAGCCAGGATGGCGTCACCGATGAATTTATCGACCGAGCCGCGGCGCGAGAAAATGTCGTCGACCATCAACGAGAGGTATTCGTTCAGTTGCGCCACGAGCTGGGTCGAGTCCATCTCCTCGGACATGGTGGTGAAGCCGCGCAGATCGGTCACGATCAGCGCGACGCTTTCACGTTCGCCGCCTAGTTTGCTCAGATAACTCTCAGGGTTATCGAGCACCTCGCGCACGACGTCCTTCGAGACATAAGACTCAAGGGTGCGGCGGATACGGAGTTTCTCGAGGGTCTCATGCGTGAAATCCAGGACGAAGGAGATAAAGCCAGCGAGGCCGAACGCCAGAAACGGCGGGACCGCGAGCACGATCGTATCAGCATAATCGTGGGCCAGTTTGACTGAGAAGTAATATCCTGCCGCCAAAAGGACGAAGGCGGCAAGACGCATCCAGGTTTTCTTGACGAGAACGGTCAGGAGCCAGGCTGCGGCAACGGCGAAGGCGATGAGTAGATTGGCGGTCCATGGGGGGAGCTCGTGGAGGAACTCTTGATGCAGGAGCGCGTTGATCGAATTCAAATGAATCTCAGGACCCTGCATGACCCCGAATGGAGTCAGGTGCTCGTCATGGAAAAGAGCGCCGTACGCGCCGACCATCACAATCTTGCCACGAAACGCCTTTCCGTTGTCGAGATTTCCTTCCCAGTATTGGGGCATGAAAACCTGGTACATGGGAATCATGGGAAAGGTTCCGGGCGGACCGGCATAACGAAACAGATAGGGTTGAAACGGCCGGCTGAGGTGGACGGGGCCCAGTTTTGTTGCGGCGCGCAGGTCCAGGGAGGCAGGCGTCGTTGCTCCCGCGTCGGGTAGGATCCCCCCCTGTAGTTGCTCAAGCGTGACTTGATGTTGGGCTGTCCGAACAATGCCATTGAAGCCCGGCCAAAAAACAACATAGCCAACCCTGGAGTGTTCAGGGGAAGAGTCGGGCAGGATGGTAATGGATGGGACGCTCCATACCTTGGCCTCCCGCCCCGGACCAATCGTCTCCGATTTCAAATCCATGCCCAGGACGATCCCATCGGGAAACCGTTGGAGAACGTCTTGGAAAGCTCCGTCTCCGTCACCGGATCGTTCGGAAACAACATCGAAGACAACCGCACGGGCTCCGGCGCCCAGCAAGCGCTCGCATAGAATAGCATAGACTTCGCGCGACCAGCAGGGCTGGGCCGCCGCAATCATCAAAGACACCGCGTGATGTTCGCGGCTGCCTGCCGGGATGTCCTCAAGATCAAAGCTGGAGAGAGTTCTAGAGGCGTTGTCGATGCCCAGGTAGACGAGCCTGTCGTCGGGCGGAGTAAGCCGGCCCCCCACCGTTAACACGCTGTCGCGGAACCAGTATTCCCAGCTGTTGAGGAACCGTGCGCTCCGGCCGGTATTGGCCAGCCAATGGAGAACGATGACCCCGAGCAGGACGACCATTGCGATGAGCGCATGAACCAAACGGCGGGATCGCAAAATGCGCACCGGTGTTTGATAGCAGATTCGCCTCTGTCGGGGCGAACCTTTTCTTACACTAAAGGCTTGACTAAATGCCCATAGAGAGATGCCATTAAGGCATGTTTACCCGGACCTGCCAGAAGGCTGCCTCTCGCGGCCTGATCTCGCGTTCCCGCCGTGGGGCGCTGTCTCTTGTTGTGCTGCTGAGCATTCTCTGTCCGGCCGGCCTGGCCTCCGGAGCGGACCTTTCCCAGGCGGTGCTGCGACGGAAAGAAAACGTGGTAACGCGGGCGCCCAATCTCAGCGCCCAGGCGCAGCCCATCGCGCAGGGCGCGGTGATTGATGATGGGAGCGTGGTGCGAACCGGCACGGCATCCAAGGCCGAACTCCTGTTTCCCGATCTCACCCTGGCGCGGCTGGGCTCCAATTCGAACTTCTCATTCGACGCGAAGGCCAGGGCAATGAACGCCACTCAAGGCGCCGTGCTCTTCGGCAAGCCGAGCAACTCAGGGAAGATCGAACTCAAATCCGGCGCAATCTCCGGCGCGATTACCGGCTCCACCGGTTTTATCTCTACCGTCCCGATGGCGGGAATTGGCAAGGCGGGTCAAACGCGTTCGAACGGGAAAGGGGCCACCACGCTCCTTGGCATGCTGGAGGGAAAGTTCCAGGGAGGATCACGCTGGACCGACGCTGCCGGCCGTGAGCACACCACTTCTTTTCGGCTCGGTCCAGGAGAGATGATCGTAGCGCGGCCCGACAGCCCACCGCGCCAATTTCAGTTTGATATCCCTCGCTTCCTCAAAACCTCCCCGCTCGTCAAAGGCTTCGCGCCTTTGCCAAACGCGGAGGCAATCGCCCGTGCGGTCGCCGCTTACGAAGCGGACGAGCGGGCGGGCTTCATTGATAAGTCGAATGTGATGGTGTCGACGAAACCGCGCGTGGCCTGGGAGGGGCAGTTTCCTCCTAACACGGAGCCAGGAGTGAATAACCTCCCCCCGAACGACCCGTTTCCACATCCGGGCCCGGCCGGCGTCATCCGGGCGCAACTCGTTTGGAATACCTCGGCTGATCTCGATCTGTATCTTACTCTGCCAAACGGGCAGGTGGTTTCCTTCGCCAACGTTTCCGTGACGTTCAACAACGGCAGAGCAATTGCGAGGCTCGATCGTGATAACACCGGCGAGCAAAGCAACTTTCCGCCGAATATCAGGGTGGAGAACATCGTCGTGAACGGCATTCCTCTCTCGGGCCTCTACACCTTCATCGTGAATAATTTCAACAGTCCGAGCGGCTCGGATGCGTTTACGCTCAGGGTCTTCTACAACGGGCAATTGCAGGTGCTCACCGGTAATCTGGCGGGCGGCCAGAACAGCCAGCCGATCGTCGTTCAGGTTCCCCGTCCATAGCCCATCCCAGAGACCCTGGTATCGCCCCAACCACGATGAGCTTCACCCTCAAGCGCACTCAATGCGTCCTGCCGGTCTTTTTCCTCGTTCTCGCCGGCATCTCACCCGCGCTCGCTCAGGACGTGCGGGTGGAGACCCAGCAGCAGGCCCGGGTGCGGGCCGAAATTACCCAGGAAGAGGAGACAACGGAGGAGCCCACCGATCCCGAGCTCGGAGACATCAACCTGGTTTCGCGCGCGCCCAGGCCGAAGATGTTTACCTTTTCGACCCTCCAAACCCTAAACTACTCGAGCAATGCGTTCCTCACCCGCGATAACACCCTGGACGACTTTTTCTGGAATGGCGGCGTAGGCGCTTCGTTCGTTCCGTATGCCACCCGGAATTTCACGCCCCGGCTGTCACTCGGTCAGAGCTGGTTTCGCTACGAAGATTTCCCGGAATTGGATTTCGACTCGCAGACCCTGGCCCTCGATTTGAAATATGATCTGGACCGCAACGATACCTGGTCCGTGATCGGTTCCTACGCGGTGGCCCGCCTCTATTCGCCGGACGATGCGACCGGGGAATTTTACCGATACGGCTTTCTGAATGCCAGCATCAGCCGCTTCTCGCAGATCGGGAGCGCGCCGTTCTATCTGAACGTGACCGGCGGCGCCTATTGGCGGCACGGCGATCCTTCCGCATCCGATCGCGTAAGCGGCTATTTCAATGTCGCCGCCATCTACAACATTTGCGAAAAAGTCCAGCTGTGGGGCTTCACCCGGCCCGAGGTCCAGCACTACACGCACGACCTGTCCGGCTCGTCTCGCGACGATTTTAACGTGACCGTGGGCGCGTCGCTTATTTGGAATCCGCAGGACTATCTCTCGGTTGGGACGACCGTATCGTATGTCGGCAACTTCTCCACGGTCGGCGTGCGGAGATACGACCTGGTTACGCCCACCGTGTTTATCGGCGCCCAGTGGGCGTTTTAACGCGCCTCGAAGCGGGTCGGCCTAACAAGCTATTGTCGTAACCGCTAAGGGCACGCCCCACCCGTGAGTGCGAAGGTGTCGATGCGCCAGCCCGGTGCGCCGATCGCCTCGTCGGTCCCCATCCGGAAGCGCAGCACGATGGTTTGTCCAACCACGTTCGGTCCCAGATTCACCACCGAGTTGATGTAGAGCCCCGCGGTGTTCGCTCCCCACGCCTGTTGCGCCGCGATCGGGTTGTTCGCTGAGTCGTCGATTACTCCGTTGTA
>DATMEN010000010.1:0-212421 GCA_035556975.1 Chthoniobacterales bacterium | reverse complement strand
GGTGCTCGACACGACGTACTTCTTTGCCGCGTCGATCGTCCGGGCGAAGGGTTCCATCCAATCAGGCCTCGCTCCCGTCCGCGCCGGCGGCCGAAACGCAGCCTCCATCATTTCGTAGGTCACCCGGCCAAAAAGGAGAGCATCGGCCTGTTCGAGGTTCTCCACTGCGTGACGATGTAAGTCTTCGTCCGCGGGAATTGCACGATGATCGCAGCACCCGTCCAATGTGACGTTGATGGAATACCGAAGGGGTCGCATTACGTAAGAGTACTAATCGCCATAGGCGGCCTAACGAGAACAAGATGAGCGACTCCGAATGCTTTCGGAGTTCGCTCCATCGCATGGTTAGATGTCTTGGACATGCAAAGTGTGTTCGCTCTCTGGCGACTGCTCCTCTGCGAGCCGCGCAACGAGATGCGAAGCGGCCTCAAGCGCCTGACCACGATACAACTCTTCACAGCGTGCCATCTCAAGGTCCTTTTGTGCGGGTGTTTCACGGAATCTTTCGGGCTGCTTTGGCGAGACTGGCCATCATGACGTGGGGTTACGGGATCACACCAAACGGAATTAGACGAATGTTCGTAATAAAGGCGAACATTCTCTCGTTTATTTCTGAATCGGGCCGCGGGTGGCGGGTGGCGTCACACCGATGTTTTATTTTGCGGCTGCGCCGCACCTGTCTAACATCGAGCGCGGAGCGCTCGATCCACCGGCTTTTATGACGCCGGACGCAACGTTGCGATAACCCAAAACTAATGAAACCGCGCAAAGCCGCCGTCATATTCATTTTCATCACCGTGACGCTGGACATGCTGGCGCTCGGGTTGATCGTGCCGGTCTTGCCGACGCTGGTGCTCGATTTTCTTGGCGGCAATGCGCCGAGCGCGGCGAAAATGTTCGGCATTTTCGGGACGGTCTTCGCTCTGATGCAGTTCGTGTTTTCCCCGGTGCTCGGCGTGTTGTCGGACCGTTTCGGCCGGCGCCCGGTGATCCTTTTCTCGAACCTCGGGCTCGGGCTCGATTACATCGTCATGGCGCTCGCGCCGACGCTCGGCTGGCTTTTTCTCGGGCGCGTTATCTCGGGAATCACCGCGGCCAGCATCTCGACTGGAACGGCTTACGTCTCGGACGTCACTCCGCCGGAGAAGCGCGCGGGTGCTTTTGGCATGATCGGCGCGGCGTTCGGCGTCGGCTTTGTTCTTGGACCGGCTCTCGGCGGTTTGCTGGGAAACTCCGATCCGCGGCTGCCGTTTTGGGTGGCGGGTGGTTTAAGCCTGGCCAATGCCATCTATGGATACTTTGTTCTGCCAGAGTCGCTGCCGCCGGAGAAACGCCAGGCCTTCACGTTACGGCGGGCGAACCCGGTCGGCGCGCTCGTGCTTTTGCGTTCACACCCCGAATTATCCCGGCTCGCCGTCATCCAGTTCATCGGCTACCTCGCCCACGAAGTGTTCAATGTCTGGGTGCTCTACACGATTTTTCGTTACGCCTGGAATGAAGGAATGAACGGGCTTTCGATCGCGCTCGTGGGAGTCTGTACGATCGTGATTTCCGCCGGGCTGGTGCGGCCGATCGTGGCGCGCCTGGGCGAACGGCGGACGCTTTACATCGGGCAATTCTTCGGCGCGGTCGGGATGATCATGGCGGGCCTCGCGAGAACCAGTTTGTTTTTCTTCCTCTCGATTCCGGTGATGATGCTCTGGGCGCTGTCGAGCCCCGCGGCCCAGGGAATGATGACGCGCCGGGTAAGCGAAAAGGAGCAAGGCGAGCTGCAAGGCGCGATCAACAGCCTGGCCAGCCTCGCCTGGATTTTCGGTCCCGGATTGTTTACCTTTACCTTCGCCTATTTTATCGATCACGAAAAAGGTTGGAACTTTCCCGGCGCGCCCTGGTTTCTCGGTGGCTTTCTGCTTTTCATCGCGATGGGCCTGGCCACGCGGATCCCCCGGCTGCCGCCTGGAACCGGGTCGCCTATCGTAGTGCCACCCGCGCCCCTGGACGCGCATTGAAGACCGCGTCAAAGATTTTTGGCCGGTGGCCGAACGCGTTTGAGGAAGCCGCCCGGCGCATAGGTGAGAAGAAATTTTTCCCGTGATCGATCGATCACGAATTCATCTGTTTCGGAAGCGAATTGCTGAGCTGCCACCAATGGACCGGGGGTATGTTCCGTCCACTCCATTACGTCGACGATTCCGTCTTCCGCGATGAAATAGGACCCCTCCGAGACCAGCGGGCCGTAGAGTCTCATTTCCTCGAGGACGTGAGGCGCCGCGTGGTTTCCATCCGCGATCACCAGGGTCTTTCGACCCCGGGAAACGGAGCGCGCTTCGGCCACGGTCGCAGGGGCAATGCTGTCGCCGCGGATGAAATGAACGTTCGCCGGTAATTGCGCCGAGGGGCGCTCCAGATCGATGGAGATGACCGTTCCGGATTCGCCCCGGAAATTGCGCAGCAAATCGGACAGCCAGAGCGTCGTGCCGCCATGGCGGGCGCCGATTTCGATCACCACTTCAACTCCCGCCTCCCAAATGATTTCCTGGTAAATCCACAGATCGAGCACGTTCTTCCACGCCAGGACGCCGCGATATTGGACGCGCTCGAAAACCGTCTCGCGCTGGTAGCGCTCGATCCATTCGCGCAGTGTCATCTCCAAATTCGATGCGAGCCCGTCTGCTGCCGCCGGCTTATCTGGCATGCCCTTAATTAATGGATTGGCCGCCTATTGACAATTAGCTGGGGTTCCTCGGCGTCGGCGCAGCTCGGATGAAAGGGGCTTTGCTTCCTGAACAATGCTTGTGAGGTCGTTTGCTTGCGCACAGATTGACCGGACATGAAGCATCGATTTCTCTTGTGCCGTTTCTTTTTGCCGTTCTCGATCATCACCGCGATCTTCGCGCTCGAAGCCGCCGCCCAAAAGCGCAACATCACCGAGAAGGACCTGTTCAAATTTGTCTGGATCGGCGATGCGCAGGTCTCGCCCGACGGGGCGCAGGTGGCCTTCGTCCGGGTAACGGTAAATGAAAAGAAGGAGGGTTATCATACCTCCATCTGGGCCGTCCCGACCGCCGGAAACGAAGCGCCGCACCGGCTGACCAGCGGCGAGCGCGATGCTTCGCCCCGCTGGTCGCCCGATGGAAAGTATCTCGCCTTTACGCGGGTGACGGAGAAGGACGGCAAACCGGAGCCGCCGCAGCTTTTTCTGCTCCCGATGACGGGTGGCGACGCGATTTCGTTCACGACTTTGCCCAAGGGCGCGGGCGACCCGAAATGGTCGCCGGACGGAAAGATGATTGCTTTCACGAGTACGACGAATGCCGACGACCTGGCGAAGCAGGAAAAGAAAAAACAAAAAGAAGAGGAATTGCGACTGGCGACGGTAAGCGCGGCCTCGGCTGCGCCGGACAAAGCTGAAAAACCGAAGTCCGCCGACCCGGCGGCGAAACCAGCGGAAACGGAGCCTGAGCGCGAAAGCGACGTCCAGGTGGTGAACCGCGCGGTTTATCGCCAGGACAATGAAGGCTATTTCGACTTCAAACGGCCCCAACACATCTGGGTCGTGGCGGCGCCGCGAAACGCCGACGAGAAAGTGCAGCCGAAGCAGCTGACGAGCGGCCGGTTCGATGAGGAGAATGCGACCTGGTCGAAAGACAGCAGCCTGATTTATTTCGTCTCGCTCCGGGTGGATGAGCCGTATTACGAACGGCCGCGAACGGAGTTTTATTCGATTGCCGCGAGTGGAGGAGAACCGGCGAAGATCACCACGATCCAAATGGATACGGGCGCGCTTGCGCTCAGCCCGGACGGAAAGCAAGTCGCGTTCATTGGCTCGGCCACGGACCCGGTCAATTCCTATACGCAGCCGGACCTCTGGATCATGGACCTCGCGAAGGACGCGAAGCCGCGCAATCTGACGGCCACGTTTGACTGGGACGTCGGCGCCAGCGTTTTCGGTGATAATGGCGCGCCGCGCGGCGGTGGAGGGAACGCTCCGATCTGGGCCGCGGATGGCAGAAGCATCGTCGAGAATTTTGCCCGGGAAGGGCAAACCAATCTCGGGGCGTTTGACGTCGCGACCGGCGCGCTGACGGAAATCACCAAGGGCCACCAGGCCATCGTGCGTTTTCGCCCGGCGCCGGATACCTCGAAACTGGTCTATCACCTCTCCACCCCGACGCGCGTCGGCGATCTCTTCTGGCTCGATCGGGTCAGCGGCGAAGCGCGCCAGTTGACGCACTCGAACGACGAATTATTCGGGCAGCTCAATCTGACCGAGCCGGAAGAAATCCGCTACGAAAGCTTCGATGGGAAAAGCATCCAGGCGTGGCTGCAAAAACCGCCGGGCTTCGATCCAGCCAGGAAATATCCGCTGATCCTGAACATCCACGGCGGCCCGCATGCCGCGTACGGGTTCATCTTCTCCCATGAGTTTCAGTGGATGGCCGCGAAGGGCTACGTCGTGCTCTATCCCAATCCGCGAGGAAGCACGAGCTACGGCCAGGAGTTCGGCAATGTGATCCAGTTCCATTATCCGGGGGACGATTACAAGGACCTCATGCTTGGAGTGGACGATACGATCAAGCGCGGATTTATCGATGCGAAGAAGCTGGGCGTGACGGGTGGCAGCGGCGGGGGATTGTTGACGAACTGGGTGGTGGGACATACGGACCGCTTCGCCGCCGCCGTCTCCCAGCGCGATATCGCGAGCTGGAGCGATTGGTGGTACACCGCTGACTTCACTCTCTTCCATCCCACCTGGTTCAAGGCGCCGCCTTTTCAAGATCCGGAAGATTTTAAGGCGCGTTCGCCCATCACTTACATCAACGAGGTGAAGACCCCGATGATGTTTATCCTGGGCGAGGACGATACGCGCACACCGCCGGGCGCGGGCGGCGAACAGATGTTTCGCGCGCTCAAGTTCCGCAAGATTCCGACCGTGATGGTGAAGTTTCCCAAGGAAACGCACGAGCTGTCGCGGTCCGGCAGTCCCTGGCACCGGGTCGAACGATTGCAGCACCTGGTCGGTTGGTTCGACCGGTGGCTGATGGGAATGGCGAAGCCGGAGTATGACGTGGCCCCGGCCAGTGAAGTTTCGAAAAAACCGGAGGCTGCGCCTGTAAAACCGAAGCCGTAAATGAAGCTCTTGCACCTGCACTTTAACTTTCAGGAGCTGTGTAAGTGAAAGTGAATATGTATGTGCAAGTGCAGTTAAGACCCGCCAGAGTTGGCTTGTCGAAAGGCCGCCGGGATGCAGAATAGCCGCGATGAGGATCCGCCGGCAAAATTACCACGACATCGAGCGCATCATTGAGTTCGATTTCGTGCGCGCGACCGAGGCAGCGGCGCTCAATTCGTTGCCGTGGCTCGGGCGCGGCGAAAAGGAAAAAGCCGACGCGGCGGCGTGCGACGCTTTGCGCGGGATGTTCGATCTCATGAACATCTGCGGAGAGGTTGTCATCGGCGAAGGAATCAAGGACGACGCCCCCGGCATTTTTAAGGGCGAACAACTTGGAACCTGGGTGCCGGGATCGCCGCCCTTCGACATCGCGCTCGACCCGATCGACGGGACCACGAATATTTCCAAAGGCGCGCCGAATTCGATCAGCTGCATCGCGGCGGCGAGTCCGGAAGAAGGAGTGAAGGTGGCGCTGCGAGACATTCCCTCGTTCTATATGATGAAGCTGGCATACGGGCCGCGCGTGCTTCGGCACATGCAAACCAGCGGGATCGGCCTGATCAAGATCGAAAGTCCGATCGAGGAAACGCTCCTCCTGGTCGGCCAGGCCTTAAACAAACGAGTCCAGGACGTGATTGTGACGATGCTCGATCGCCCGCGGCATGCAGAGATGGTGGAAGAGATTCGGAGGGTGGGCGCTTCGTTGCGCCTGATCAGCGACGGCGATATCGCGGCGGCCATGGCGCCCTCTCTCACCGAGAGCGGCATCGATCTTTACTTTGGGATAGGCGGATCACCGGAAGCGGTGCTCGCGGCGGCGGGAATCAAATGCCTGGGAGGCGATATGCAGTGCGTGATGTGGCCGCGCGACGACAAGGAGCGCAAAAGTCTCATCGCCGACGGCCACGAAGCCGATCTCGGCCGCGTTTTTTTCGCCGACGATCTGGCCAACGGCAAGAACATCATTTTTTGCGCCACGGGAATCAGTGACAGCGCATTGCTGCGCGGCGTGAAGTCCCAGGGAGCGACGGCGACGACCTATTCAATCCTGATGCGGGCAAAGAGCCGCACGGTTCGATTTATCCGGGCCTCGCACGATTTGCAGAACAAAACCATTCGGCTCCGCTCGGACAACCGCGAACATAAGATCTAGCAGGTAATTCGACATCGCTCTCGACATCCCGCGGCTCGTCTGGTCAAATCCCATCAACTTAGCTTATGAGCAAAATACCCAAAACCGAGTTGGCGCCAGAAAATGGCTGTATCATCGACACAAAATGGAAAGTGGGCCCGTTGAGTTACCATGCCTGCGCGACCGATGTGGGCGACGCCGCCATTGTCCACCACGCTTCGATGCCGGAGCTTGTGATCTTCGACCACGTCGGATTCAAGGGCGCCGCCTGTCGGACCAACCTCAGCTTCTTTTTCCTAGGCGATTTTTGGAACGACCGGATCAGCTCGCTCATCATCGTGAGCGGTGTCTGGCGCTTTTATCGCGACGAATACTACAAAGGCGATCACTGGGATCTCGGGCCGGGATTTTACGAATGCTTCTTTAAGGACAAGGGTCCGGACGACGTCGTTAGCTCGTTTAAGTCGATCGAGCTGGCGTAACGCGGCGCTGAGAATTTTACTCGCGGACTTCAGGGCGCATGGGCTCCCGTGATTGGGCGGCGGCGATCCTGGCCACCGCTTCGGCGCAACCCCAGGAAAAAGTAAAGCCGGAACCGCCGTGGCCGTAATCGTGAATGAGCGGACGGCCGTCTCGGAGTTGCGTGCGCTCAACGCGCACACCCGACCGGCGAAATGGCCGGAGACCGACGCGTGCGCCGAGCACCTCCGGTTCGTCCAGATCAAGAAGCCGGCTGCATTCGGCCACAATGCGGGCAGTGGCCGCGGGATCGATTCCGCAGTCATCGCTCAGCTCGTTGGTCCCGCCCAGGACGCAGTCAGTTGCGCGCGGAATGACGTAGGTGAGCGGCGAGTCGTCGCAAACGACCGCGTGCGGGAGATCGATTTTCGGCACGATGACGACCTGGCCGCGATGCGGTTCCAGATCGGAATCCGGCACCAGCGTCCGCGCCCCCATCCCGGTGCAATTGATGACGAGGTCAAATGCGGGATCGACCTCTTCCAGCCTGGCCAAACGCCGGTCCGCGTGGATCTCACCGCCCGCCTCGCGGAAACGCCGCGCGAGATAATCGAGATACAGAGTCGTGTCCATCAGCGGCACCTTCAGCGTGAAACCGGACGTGAAGGCCGCGGGAACACCGGAGTGAAGTCGTTCCGCGCCCAGGGGCGGCGCCCAGCCGGGAATTTCAATTTCACCGGTGCGCGAAAACGTTCGCAGCTCGACGATCGAAACGCCGGTGCGTGGATCGTGTACGAGATCGAGCAGCGCGCGGTACGTTTCCAGCGCCCAGGCCATCGTCCGGTCGGGAGGCCCGGCATCGTACGGATACCAAATGGCGGCGGCCGCGGCGGAGGTGGTGCCTGCCCCGATTTGCTCGGTGAAGATGGCGGTGCGGTACCCGCGTTCGGCGAAAACCACCGCGCAGGTTAATCCTGAAACGCCCGCGCCCACGATGCCAACGGTTTGCGCCATGACGAAAGTCTTGGAGCGGACCCTCCCGCTGCCAACCGAAAAAGAGAATCGGAACGCTGGTGCTACGAGACGCGTGCGGTCAGGGCGGAGTTCAGCTAGATTGCGGCATGGTCGCTCTATTGAGAGATGCGTTGGCGGAAAAGGTGGTCGCGGGCGAGCGCATTTCCGCCGCGCAGGCATTGGAACTCTACCGCTGGCCGCTCGAGGCGTTGGGCGCCCTGGCAAATGCCCGGCGAGATCTGGCCAAAGGCGCGAGCTACCAGGAGCGCGGGCGTGAGATCGTCACTTATATCATCGACCGCAACATCAATTACACGAACGTCTGCAATGTTTACTGCAAGTTTTGCGCATTTTATCGGACCGAGAAGGATGAAGACCACTACGTGCTCAGCCGCGAACAACTCGATCAAAAACTCGACGAACTTTCGGCCGCGGGCGGTGTTCAAATCCTGATGCAGGGAGGGCACCATCCGAGTTTGTCGTTCGATTGGTATCTCGAGTTGCTGCGGCACATCCGAGAAAAATACCCCCACATTAACATTCACGGCTTCAGCCCGCCGGAGCTGCAACATTTCGCGCATCTCTTCGGCCTGCCGTTACGCGAAGTGATCTCCCAGTTCAAAGAGGCCGGGCTGGGATCCATCCCGGGCGGTGGCGGCGAAATTCTGGTCGATCGGGTCCGGGAACGAATCTCGCCGCTCAAGTGCAATTCCGACGCCTGGCTCGAAGTGATGCAGACGGCCCACGAGCTCGGTTTGAATTCGAGCGCGACCATGATGTTCGGTCATGTGGAGACGATCGAAGACCGGATCGAACATTTGCAGCGCCTGCGCGATCAGCAGGACAAGAGCGGCGGATTTACGGCGTTCATCTGCTGGACGTTTCAACCGGAGAATACCGTCCTGAAAGTGAGCCGGCGGACGGGCGTGTCCGAATATCTGCGCACTCAGGCGCTGGCCCGCATTTTCCTGGATAACATTCCAAATGTGCAAAGCTCGTGGGTCACGCAGGGGCCGGATATCGGCCAGGTCGCGCTAAAATTCGGCGCGAACGATTTCGGATCCGTCATGATGGAGGAAAACGTGGTGAGCAGCGCCGGAACGACATTTCGCCTGAATGCCGCCCAAATCGAGACCCTGATTCGCGAGGCTGGCTACGAGCCGCGCCGGAGGAATAATTGGTACCAGCTCTTGAATTAGCGCCGACCGGTGCGTTCTTCTTCATCCCGCGCCCTGCGCCGCAGCCAAATCCCGCCTTGACGATACCTGCCTTCTTACCCATCAATACCGCCTGCGCCGCGTCGGATACGATGACGCCCGGGGATTTTACCTTATGAAACAATTTGTCGGTTCGATTCGTCGCCCAGCCAGTGCCATCCTGCTCGCGCTGGTTTTGGCGTTTCTGGGCAGCGCGGCGGCCTCCGGACAGACGCCTGATCCGCAGGGACCGCCGATTATCCGGTCCATCGATATTCAATACGTGGGGCCGCAGACGATTTCTCGCGAGCGGGTCGTCGCGCAGATTCGGACGAAGGCAGGCCAGGCGTATTCCGAGTCGCTCGCCGAACAGGACATTCGCGCTCTCTACGCCACGGGGGGCGTGCAAAACGTCAGGATTTTTGCCGAACCCGAGGGCGACGGAGTGAAGGTGATCGTCGTCCTGCAAACGCGTTCGCTGGTCAATGAGATCGAAATCAACGGCGCCACGAAGATCAGTCCCAAGAAGTTGCGCAAGGGCATCGCCCTGAAGATCAACGGACCGCTCAGCGAAGAGAAGCTCGAGGAAGGGCGGCAAAATATCATCAACTCCTATCAGGCGAAGGGCTTCACCAACATCGATGTCAAATTTCACGTCGAGACCGATGAGACGCGCGGAACTTCGCGCGTGATCTACACGATCAATGAGGGCGAGAAGGGCATCATCAGCGACATCACTTTTGAAGGGAATACAAAGTTCAAAGATCGCACCCTGCGCAAGCAGATGAAGACCAAGGGCAGGACGCTCTATTCGATCCTCGATAAATCCGGACGGCTCGATGAAACCCAGCTCGAACAGGACATCAATGCCGTCCGTGAGTGGTACCAGGATCACGGCTACATCGACGTGGAGATCAAAGAGGTCCGGCGCGAACGCGGCAAGGGCAAGATGGCCCTTGTCGTCGTGCTGGTGGAAGGACCGCAGTATCACGTCGGCAAACTGACAATTGCCGGCAGCAAAGCCGCCCCCGAACCGAAAGTGCGCGCCCTTTTGAAAATGAAGGAAGGCAGCGTCTATTCGCCGAAGCAGATTCGCGAGGATTCCAAGAAAATCGCTGACGCTTACGGAAGCGGCGGCTACGTCGATTTGCAGGTGACGCCGCAGGGTGTGCCCACGGGCCAAAACAGGGTCGATGTCAAATATACCATCGAAGAAGGAGGCCCTTCGTTCGTCCAACGGATCACCATCGTCGGAAACACGCGGACCAAGGACAAGGTGATCCGGCGGGAAGTGTTGATCGCGCCGGGCGACATTTTGAACAGCGTCCGGGTCGAGACGACCAAGAAACGGCTCGATAATCTGGGCTATTTTTCGCGGGTCGAAACGTATCCCGAGGACACCGGGGTTTCCGGGCGGAAAGACCTTGTCATCCAGGTGGAGGAAAAACGCACCGGCTCCCTCAACTTCGGCGCCGGCTTCAGCACGGTCGATAACCTGGTCGGTTTTGTGGAGATGACCCAGGGCAATTTTGATTTGATGAACTGGCCGAACTTCACCGGCGCAGGGCAAAAGTTTCGCGCTCGCCTCCAGTACGGGACCAGTCGAAAAGACATCGTTCTTTCCCTGACGGAGCCCTATTTCCTCGACCGCCGTCTTTCCCTCGGGGGCCAGATCTTTTTCAACGAGGCAGACTATTACAGCGACCTTTACTCCCAAAGGGTCTACGGCTTCCAGTTGGACACACGGAAGGCGATTGGCTCCTTCAGCGCAGTGAGTCTGCAATATCGCTTCGATAACAATGAGCTCTTCAATGTGTCGCCCACCGCCTCCAACGCGATCAAAGCCGAGGCGGGCTCGGCGACCAAAAGTCAATTAACTCCGGGCTTTGTTTTCGATACGCGCGACAACCCGTTCCTGAGCCGGCGCGGCCAGCGGGTCATGTTCACACCCTACGTCTCGGGGGGGCCGCTCGGCGGGGATATTCAGATCTACGGATTCAATCTCGAAGCCGCGCAGTTCTTCCACCTTTGGAAGGACACGGTCCTTCAAATTCAGGGTGCGATCGCCTCCGTGGACGCGTGGGGCGACGGTGAGGGCGTTCGGATTTACGACCGGCTCTTTCTCGGTGGTTCCAATGATTTGCGGGGGTTCGATTATCGCGATGTCAGTCCCAGGGACATCAACGGCGAGCCGCTCGGGGGCAAGTCGCTGGCCCGGTTGACCGTGGAATACACCGTTCCCATCATCGAAAAGGCGCGCGCCGCCGTCTTTTACGATACGGGTTTCGTGAATGCGCCTTCGTGGGATTTCGGCACGAGTAATCTCGTCTCCGATATCGGCATTGGCCTTCGGCTCGACCTGCCCATTGGACCAATTCGAATCGATTACGGCTTCCCTCTGCAATCAAACAACTACGGAGAGGGCGGCAAATTCAACTTTAATGTCGGTTATCAATTTTGAACGAATGATCGCGGTCGCGGTCTAACGCCTTTCCCACAACCTCTTTTCCTTCTGTTATGAAAAAATTTCTCCTTCTCGCTCTGGCCGCCGGTCTCGCGTTTCCCTCGGCGAGCTTCGCTCAAGCCACCTTAAAAGTCGGCACGGTCGACATGCAGCGCGCGTTCAAGGAATACAACAAAACGAAGGACGCGGAGGCCAAGGTCAACGATGCGAAGAATGCCGCGAAGAAGGAATTCGATGACCGGACGGAGGGATACAAGAAGGCCCTCGATGAAATCAATAAACTGAACCAGCAGCTCGATGCCCCGGCCTTGAGCGCGGATGCGAAGGCGCAAAAAGCCAAGGAACGGGACGAAAAGATCGCGAACATCAAGAACCTGGAGCGCGAGATCAATGAATTTCGTCAAACGCGCGAGCAACAGTTGCAACAGCAAGCCATGCGCATGCGGGAGAGTATCGTCAAAGAAATCACGGACCTCGTCCTGGAGCGCGTGAAAACCAATGGCATGGATCTGGTCTTCGACAAATCCGGCCTGAGCACGAACTATGTGCCCGTGGTTCTGTACGCCAAGGATAGCGCGGACTTCACCACCGAAATAATCACCGCGCTCAACAAGAAACCAGTCGCGCCCGAAAAACCGGCCGCTGCTTCGACTCCCGCCGCGGCGAGTCCGGCCAAACCGGCCGCCAAGCCTTAAGAGCTGGAGCGCTTTTCATGAGGGAAAAACACGCGGCATCTCCGCGTGTTTTTTGTGGGCTGAGCACTCTGTCGTGCATGCTGCGCGCATTTTCGAGATTGTCCGTGCGCGCGCGGAAGGTCCGTTCGTGAGATCGGATCGACTGGGCGCCGCGACCATCTTTTCGCTCGCCCTGCTCTTCGCGTCCGCCGCTCTCGGGGCGAAGTGGGAGACGACCGTCACCGCTTCGTCTCCTCCCGGTTTCCCCGGGCCACGACCGATGCAGGCAAAGTACGGCTTTGGTTGGAGCGGATTCCCGGGAGCGACCGCGGAGGTGCGGGTGACGAAGCCATCGGGTAATCGGTTGCAACTCGACGGTGCGATTTACACGACCGGCCTGGTTCGGTCGCTTTGGAAATTCGATGCCACCTACGCCTCCACGGTCGAGGCCGGCTCATTGCACCCGCGCGAAACGAAGCAGATCGAAAATGCTCGTAACAAGAAAACCGTCACGAGCTTGTCCTTTGATTCAACCGGGGTGACCTCGCGTGAAATTGAGACCCCGGGCAAGACCCCCGGTCCGAAAATTCGCCGCTTCGATTGTCCCAATCTATTCGACCTGTATTCCGCGCTGCTCTACCTCAGGAGCCAGCCCCTCCAGGACCGCAATGTTCAGCGCATTGTCGTTTATCCGGCGACCTCCGCTTATTTGGCCACAGTGACGGTGCTGGGCCGCGAGCGTCTTTCCGGTCCGAGCGGAGCCTACAACGCGATCAAGCTCGATTTGCAGCTGAATAAGGTGGGAAAGAACCGGGAGCTCGAGCCGCACCGGAAGTTTCGGCGCGCCACCGTCTGGCTCTCGGATGATTCCGACCGTCTCCTGCTCAAAATCCAGGCGCAGGTCTTTGTCGGCACCGTCGTCGTCGAATTGCAATCCGTGGAATTCGAGAACCCCAAATCCAAGCCAAGCGTCGAGTAACCAGCCGGCCACGCGCAGGATATTCCGGGGCCTAAATGAACACTCCGGACCCGCTACTCACCGCCGGGCAAGCTGACCGCGAGTGGCGTCTGGCGCCGCCGCCGGGCCTCTCGATAACGCATTACGCCGTCGCTGATCGCAACCGCGAGCTGTTCACGGTAATCTTCAGTAGCCAGTTTGCTCATGTCGTCCGTGTTCGTCAGAAAACCGCCTTCCACCAGCACCGCCGGATGGCGGACGTTCGCGAGGACAAAGAATTGTTGCGCGGTCGTTCCCCGATTCACCGCTTGAGTCTGGGTGACGAGAGCTTCCTGGATAAAGGAAGCCAGGTTTTGGCTCTCCGCATTTGCCGGCTCCAGAGCCGTCCGCTGCAGGAACGGCAGCCAGGACGCCGCGCGCGCCGCAATTGAAACCGGACGGACGGCATAGTACGTCTCGACCCCCGTCGCGGCCGGCCTGGCCGCGTGGTCGAAATGAATACTGATGAAGACGCAATTGCGCTGCTGGTTGGCGACGGCAGCCCGATCCGTCAGCGAGACGTGCGTATCGCCGTTGCGGGTGAGCAGGACAGTCGCGCCTTGAAGTTGCAGGCGCCGTTCCGCGCGATGCGCCACGTCGAGCGCAAGCTCCTTTTCCAGAATCCCGGCTTTCATCGTTCCGGAATCCTGACCGCCGTGGCCCGGATCGAGCACCACGACATTGAATGGTTCTTCGGCGGCAGCCGCCCGAGGATCGGTTCGCGGAGACGATGGCGGAATGGAGAATTGCAGCCAGGCGAACGAAACGGCCATCAGCGCCAGCCCAAGCCAGGCAAGGAGCGGCCGGCCGGTCCCCCGATGACGGTTAACTCTCCCGAACATAGCCGAACAACTCAGTCGCCGAGCGCGGACCGGATTTCGGCTTCCGGCAAGGTCCGATAACGGATCGCGCTCTTGTCGTCGCGTTCCAGGATCGCCGCCTCGAGGCCCGTGGCCCGCAAGCGTTCCTTGCGCTCGGCCAGAATCTTCTCGCGCGCGGGGAGCTCCTTCACCCCGCCATCGCCCAGCGCGAGGTGACCGATGGTCCAGGCATCCAGTCCGATCTTCAGCGCCCGCTCGAAGGTCGCGCCAGCCGTGTGTTCGGCCCGGAGGAACGTCTCCATCAATTCCGTCGATTGCCGGCTGCCGCTGATCGCGCCAAAATCCTGCCGCGTTTGCGCAACAGACCCGCTATTGGTCGCGATGGCCCCGTCGTACTCCAGGCGCAGAAACAAATCCGTCTCCTGTTTTCCGCCAATTTCGGCGAAGAGCATCCGGGCGAGATAAGGCGGACCATAGACTTGCTCGAAGGCAGCCTTCAGAACGGGACTGAGCGAATAATGCGCCAGGCGCCGCAGCGACACATCAGCCGCTGAACGGGTGAAACCTTCCGCGCTCGCCAGCTCAATCGCCGCCATGCGCAAGCGTTCGATATCGCCCGGGTGACCGATCGCGCCCATGGCTATCCGGTCGTAGATCTCGAAAAGCTTTTGCCGGCTCCGGCCCAGCGTCACAAACAAAATCCCGTCGCGATAGCCAACGGCCGCGATCGGACTTCCCGTCGCCAGCTGCGTCTCAATGTATTCGCCGCGATTCGCGATCGCTTCGACCCAACGGTATGGCTCTTCGATCATGTTCTGAAGAAAGTTAAAAGGGCTAGAAAAGTTACAGTGTTACAACGGCGCACCTTCGACCACGTCTCAACTTTGCAACCCTTTGTAACTTTGTAACTCTTGTAACGTTTCATGTCCTCCCAGCACCAACCCCGCGCTTGAACAGCGCGGCGATCCGTTTTTCCGGCAGGGTCGTGATGCCGGCGCGAGAAACGATCTTGATTACGGGAAAGATTTTCGCGTTGCGATCCACCCCGCCCGTCGCCGTGTCGGATTCGGCCGCGGTGTCGAGCGCCCGCAGCGCCACCGTGACCGCCTCGTCTTCGTTCAGCTTCGCCAGCGGTTTTTTCCCCCAATTGTTTTCGTAATAAAGTATTCCGCGCACGGCCGGCGATCCCGAGCCGGTGGCGGCGTAGTCGGCCACTTCAAATTGAGCGCCCATCGCGTCGTAAAAATAAAGCCGCGCCGAAGGATCGGCGCCGGAATCGTAGGTGGCAAAGATCGGGACAACGACGCCGACTCCCTGGAGGACGAAGCCGAAATTGTCCCGCAACAATTTCGAGAGCGCGCGCACTTTTCCGTCCACGCTCATCTCCTGCAATTGCGTGCGCCGGAAAAACTGGAAGGAATGCTCGAGCACGCGGGCCATTTCCCACGCGGTCGCCGGCACTCCCGCGATCGCCATGATCGAGTGCCGATCGATTTCAAGGACCTTGTCCGCCCGATCGTAGACGACGGTATTGCCCGACGTGGCCCGGCGGTCTCCCGCGACCAGGACGCCGCCTTGAAACTTGAAGGCCAGAATCGTCGTGGCCTGTGTGGGAACCCACGCCGAATTAGCCGCTGGAACGCCGCCAGCCTGCGCCGGCAAAGGGGAAAGGAGACCGCGGCGGCGAAGGAGCGCGGGGAAATCGTCGCTCGCGCCAGACGCACTCTGGTCGAGCCCCAGGGCGATCGGTTCCATCACTGACCCGTTCGCTGGCGGTAGCGCTTGGACTGGTTGGGATCGACCTTGCGCATTTTTTTGAGCAGGTCCCGCGTGTCCGGCCGCGAGATATCGGGGGACCGGGGGCCATCGCCGTCGCCCTGCTTCGGCCCCCAGGGCAGCGGAGGCTTTTGGATGCGCTCAGGCATGCAAAAAGGCTAGAAGATAAATGCGCGAAAGGCAAGCTGGCCGGCCTTATCGCCACGCCGCCGCGGGCCCTATCCGGCTCCGATGCGCGCTGGGCTTGCTCCAATTGCGGGGGGACTTGCCACCCCCGGCCCTCTCTGGCAAGATGGCCTCCATGAAGCGCTTCGCCCTTTGCTCCTTTTCAATTGTCCTTGTGGCGATGATTTGCACGACCGCCTCCGCCCAGACGCCGTCCGGGGACAAATCGGACGCGGCCCTGCTCGAGGCGTTGACGAAGAAAATCGACCTCCAAAACGCGAAGATCGACGCGCTGTCGCAACACATTCTCAAACTCGATCAGCATGTTTCCGCCATCCGGCCGGGAGTGATCATTGGCGAGACCCCCGCGCCCGCCACGACCACCACCTCGACCGAGACTCCCAAGCCACCACCGCAAACGGGCAACAGCCATGTGGTCGCGAAAGGCGAGACACTCACCTCCATCGCAAAGATGCACAAAGTGAGCGTGGAAGAATTGCAGCGGTTCAATCACATCGAGAACGATCGAAAGTTGCAGATCGGCCAGACGATCATGATCCCGCCCTCGGCCAACGGGCCTTCGGCTGCTGCGTCGCCTGGCGGATAAGCCGCCGGTGCGTGCTCACATGTCGAAGCGCTAGAGGAGGGCCTCGCGAGGCTCGTTAGGCTGGTCCAGGGCAGGTTGCGCGGTTTCCCTTTCGTCCAACGCCGCGACCGCCTCCAGATCCCCGGGCGGTTTCTCCAGAAAGCTATGCTCCCAAAGCCGCGCGTATTTTCCTCCCAACTCGAGCAGCGAGGCATGTGTCCCCCGCTCGATAATTCGCCCTCGTTCCAGCACGAGAATCTGATCGGCCCTCAGAATCGTCGAAAGCCGGTGAGCGATCACGAAACACGTGCGATGCGACATCAAATGCTCGAGCGCTTCCTGGATCAGGCGTTCCGTCGCCGTATCCACGCTGGCCGTCGCTTCGTCGAGAATCAGGATCGGCGGATCTTTCAGCAGCGCGCGCGCAATCGAGATCCGCTGCTTCTCGCCCACGCTTAATTTCACCCCCCGCTCGCCCACCACACTGTCCAACCCTTTCGGCAACCGACCGATGAACACATGCGCATTCGCCGCCTCGGCCGCCGCAAGCAGCTCCGCGTCCGTCGCGGTCGGGTTCCCCATTAGCAGATTTTCCCTGATCGTCCCGTTAAACAGGAAACTTTCCTGCGTCACCACGCCAATCATTTCCCGCAGCCGGCGCATCCCGAATTCGCGGACCGGCGTCCCGTCGATCAGGATCTCGCCCTGGTCGTACTCGTAAAACCGCGTCAGCAAATTCACCAGGGTCGACTTGCCGGCGCCCGTCGTTCCGACCAATGCAATGGTCTCGCCCGGATTGGTGTGAAAGCTGATCTCCTGAAGCGCCGGCGTGCCGTCCTTGCCGTAGTTGAAGCCAACACCCTCGAATTGGACATCGCCTCTCACTCGCACCGTTTCCTTCGCCACGTCCCATCCCGGCTCGATCGGTTCGTCGATAATCTCGAAAACGCGCTCGCCGGCCGCCCGTCCGGCCTGCACCAGTTGGTTGAGCTGATGCAGCTTGTTGATCGGCTCATACAAAAACCCGGTGAGCATCAGAAACGCGATCAGATCGCCCGTTTGCATGGCGCCGCTGAGCACGTAGCGCGCGCCGACCCAGACTGTCAGCACAATCCCGAGCGAACCGATCAGATACATGGAGGGGTGATAAACCGCCCAGACCTTCATCACCACGAGCGTCGCGTGGCGGAGCTGATCGCTCACCGAATTGAATCGCCGATGCTCTTCCCCCTCCCGCACGAAACTCTTGATCTGCCGGATACCCGCCAGGTTATCGTGCAGCAGCGAATTCATCGCGGAGGAAGCCCGCCTCTGCAGCCGGTACCGCCGATGCGCCGTCAACGTGTACCAAAGCGCTCCGCCCGCCAGAAACGGCATTGGCGCCAGCCCCACGAGCGACAACGACGCGCTGACGTAGAACATCATCCCGAGCACAATCACCAGCTGGAGCACCGCCACCACGCCCTGTTCGATCCCGTCGATCAACATCCGCTCGACCGAGTTCACATCCTCGAGGATCCGCGTCATCAAATCCCCCGTCGCCCGATTATCGAACCAGCGCAGCGGCAACATCTGGATGTGCGAATAAAGATCGCTCCGCAGATCGAAAATCACCTTCTGCTCGAACGTGTTGTTGAGGATGATCCGGAGCGAATTGAGCCCATGCTGCAGCACAAAAGCCAGCGCCGCGATCAGCACGAGCGGCGCCAATTGCTCCGCCCGGTGCTGATAAAGCACCTCATCGATCACCCTCTTCGTCACCGCCGGAAACACCACCACCATCAGCGTGCTGAGAATCGCGCAAGCCAGCGTCCCCGCGGCCATCCACGGATACCGCCTCAAATAAGTAAAAACGCGCCAGACGATTTTCATTTTGAAAACTCCACCACGTTATCTGTCGCCTGCCCGATTCGCGTAATCCACCCTCAAATCGCGCGCTGGCCCTGAGCAGAGCGACGTAGGTTTTTGAGGAACTTGCGATTCTCACTGCCGTAGAAACCTTTGCCGCATCCGCACAGAGCCTCAATCAGTCTCGCGCGCATGGAGCATCGACAATCCATGCGAAGGAAACAGGAAGCAAGATCGCCCTTCCACGCGCAAGAGAATCCGATTCCGGCGTGCTCGACGGTGCTGGTAGACTTCGTCCAAAATCAACAATGCATCACGATATGATACAACCCCACGCATCATCAGCGCCAAATCGCTATTCAAGACTCCTGAAGCCACTGGACCAGCCTTTTGATCCAACGACAATGGAAACCCTTGGATTGTCGATGAAAAACCCAGTTCCGTCCAACCACGGGCCAGCCATTTTCGCCGGCTACACATATTTTGGCCAATTCATCGATCACGATCTGACCCGCGATGACACACCACTGATCAACGCGGGGGATGATGAACCTTGTGATATTGAGAATCACCGATCCCCGTGGTTGGATCTGGAGATCCTTTACGGTGATGGACCTTGCTCGCTAAGCCATCGCGACCTCTACGCTGCTGACGGTGCCTCATTCCGACTCGGAACTGATGTTCACACTCCCTTCGGAGAAGAGTTTGACGTGCCTCTGGACGCACAAAAGGAGCCTCAGTTGGCGGATCGTCGCAATCGGGAGAATCCGTTTATCAGGCAGATTCACGCGATGTTTCTGAAACTCCACAATGCCGCAGTGAAGGAATTACCGAGGACGCTGGGTTCCCGGGAGCGGTTCGAACGCGCCCGCGATCGTGTTCGATGGCAATATCAATATTTGGTCCGGCACGATTTTTTAAGAACCGTTTGCAAGCAAGAAGTCTATCAACAGATAATGGGTGGCACGCGGCTGGTCGACTGGGGAGCAGGAGGATTTTCGATTCCGATCGAGTTCTCACAAGCGGCGTTTCGCTTTGGTCACAGTATGGTGCGTGATAGTTATATTCTTAACGGTTTATCTATCGGCGGCGGGATCGCGGGAACTCCATTGGAGACGCTATTTGATGAGGCCAATCAACCAGGACCGATTTTGAGTCATCGCTACGTCGATTGGGATCGATTCCTCGGCGGCGTAAGTACGACTGGTACCGAATTCGCCGAATTCATCAATACAGGGATCCCCCTTGCACTATTTCATCTCCGTCTTCACGACGTCGCCCTCTTTGTCAAAAGCGTTGGATTCGATCCTGGCGAACTTCAACTCCCGATCCGCACTCTTCAACGCGGTGCGGCTACGCTTCTAGCTAACGGAGAACAGGCCGAAAGTGCATTTGGTCGTGGAGACTCCCTGCGATCAACTTATCCCAGTGCCAACGAGTGGGCGATATTGGATAATTGCGGCCTCAGAGACAACACACCACTCTGGTATTACATCCTGCTGGAAGCCCAGTTGGAAGGGGGCGGTGCCGATCTCGGCACGGTTGGCAGCAGGATTGTGGCCGAGGTTATTGAGGGATGTCTCAGGTCAGATCGAAATTCTTTTTTGGCCCAAAATGAACTTGGCTGGGTTCCCCCACCATGGACTGGACCTCAAGGCCAGCCAATTGCCGTCAGAACATTACATGACGCTGCGGTGGTGGTGGGTCTCGCAACGCCATAATAGATACCCATGGCGTCGACGATTGCGCCCAGCTGGATTCTTCGGGCGCTAACGTTTCGCGAACGGCGTCAGTGTGTTCAAACGAGCGATGGTTTGCGACCTCCAGAAGGGATTCGGCGTCTGCAGCTTTACCGCCATTGGTTTACTCGTGGCGGAAGAGATCCTGACGGATGGCCCCGTTTCCTGGCGGAGAATCAGACATCGGACGCGGATCTCTTGAAGGTCCTGGGATCTGATCGGTCAATTGTGTTGCCGAAGTGGACAGTTACGCTGTCCGAGTTAGTCGACGAATTGCAAAGGCGAAAATCCCCGTTTAAACAAGGACACAATGCAGCCGAGAATATTGCATTACCAGTCGCAACGTATGCTTGGCGTCACCTTCGCGATAAAGGCCACGTAGACCTCGACTCCTTTGCGTCACAGGAGGCAACATCAGCGCTGCAACGCGCATTGACCTCCCGATTCGCTCGTCTTAATTCCCACCTCATAAAGGATTTGGTGCCGTCCGACGGCCCATGCGTCCACGCGACGGGGGCTGGCAGGCCGAAAACTTCACCGACAGTGACCTGTGAGCTGGTCGCTCTTCAGCTGCTTCAAACCTACCCTGGCCTCGGCCGGCTATGGGCCGTCAATGTAGAGAACTGGTCGCGATTCATTCGCGACTTTGTTGTCCATGCAAAGACGTTCTCCAAGAGTCAAGGCATCTCGAAAAAGGCACGATACGTTATCGAAACAATTGATCCAGACTTGTCTGACTTTCATCATAAAGGTCGGACAGTGATGCGAGTCCGTTTTGCCAATGGAAAGGACTGGTTCTATAAACCGCGGTCGACAACACTCGAATTGCAATGGTTTGCCCTCCTCCGATGGTTAAATCGCGCCGGATTTGAGACACCTTTTAAGGTAATCAGAGTCATTTGCCGGAAGGACCATTCTTGGATGCAGGCCGTAGCACCACGCCAGTGTGAAAGTCGAACGGAGGTAACGATGTATTATCGCCGCGCTGGAGCGATGTTATATTTGTTATATCTTCTCCGTGGAGTAGATGTTCACGCCGGCAACATAATTGCGGCGGGCGCGGATCCTGTCGTGATCGATTGCGAGAGCCTTTTGCACCCGACAATCCGAATTTCAAAGGAAGCAACTCAAGCGGAAGAAGGTTCGATCCTCCGAACAGGAATGTTGCCTATGAGCCGGGGAAGCTCACAGTCGCAGAATACAAGTGCCTTGGGGCGCAAGGTGCTTGGGAGTCATTCTGTTCGCTTGAAGGACCAGCAAATGCAGGCTGCGGATTTCGTCGATTCTATTATCGCAGGGTTTTGCGACATGGACGCTTTCATTCGCCCCCGCGCCGCACGATTCCA
The DNA here is from genome assembly GCA_035556975.1 of Chthoniobacterales bacterium. GTDB lineage: Bacteria > Verrucomicrobiota > Verrucomicrobiia > Chthoniobacterales > UBA10450 > AV80. Next base: position 191,031 of record DATMEN010000010.1, on the reverse strand, counting down.
AAGGGCTTTAGGCCGCTTTAGAAGCCATAGCTGCCGTCACATTTATCGTCCTACCATGTCCTACGGGTCCATAATGAATCAGTCGCTTTCTCCCGCGCTGCTGCGGGATGGCTTTGATCGCAGCCTTTTCTTGCTGGCATTTTGTCGCGACGGCCTAGTTCCAAAGCGCATCGTCCGGTCAGACCTGGTCGCCCTTGAACGTGGAGATATCCCGATTGCGCATGGCAGGGTAAGCCGTCCACTTCAACTTCCTACGAAGAGAGTGATCAACGAGATGCTCACCCAAATCCGGCAAGCACTTGCTAACAACTAGGTTAGTACGGTACCCACGTGCAGCGCCAGAAGTTGTTCGGTACGAAGGGATCTGGGAAAGCTTGATCGGCTGCGGGCAATACAATCGTTACCAGCCAATCTGTCTCGTCTTTCCTGTTTTCGAACACTCTAAACACTGTGTTGGTTGGAATAAAGGGAAGCGGATGTTGCGGATCCTCTTGTTCTTCCCCCTCATGATAAAATCCACCAATCGAGGCAAAAAAGTTTTTGGCAAATTGCTCGTTGTCTTTACATGCAGTCCGCTTCGCCCCCTGCGCTCCGTCTTTATGAAGCTCGAGGCAGAAGGTGAGAATGGCCGCCTGCCTGGCTACTTTGCTGTCCCAACTGTTTTTCGTGCGGCCCAGAACGAGATCGGCGCCATGCGCCAGATCGTTGTTTTTAGACGCGCTGTCTTTTTTTGTAACCTTTCGTGGCATGTTCTTTGATTTAAGCGTTTTGTTCATTGTGACCTCGTTTCGATTGTGTTTTGTAACTTCTACCTACCGTGTCTCACTACTTAAGCGATGCTACTTTCGTGACTATCGCCTCAAAAGCTTTCCGATAGCGTTCAGAATTACGGATATTATCAAATCGCGGATCAAGAGCGGTGGAGCGATAATCGAGCCAGCCCTTTCGGAAGGCTGTTTCCAAATGATTCAGGGCAGCATCCTTGTGGTCCAGCGACGCCTCGATAGCAGCAATTCGATAGAGGAGCGATGCATCATTCGGGGCGGAAGCAAGTTTCACATTTTCTTTCGCGAGGCACGCGAGTAACATTGCGCGACCTTCAACCTCATGACCGAGGAGCATCCGGATCCGTCCAAGTGCCGACTTAAAGCTTAACGCGCCGTAAAACTCTCCACCTCCGTCCGGATCGCGCCCCACTAGTTCAGCGTAAAGGGCTTCCGCTGCCATAAAGTCTCTCCCGAAAAACTCGACCTGAGCTCCGATTTGATCGGTGTAGGCAAAATCCTTGTAGCGGTCTCGATTCGAGAGGTAGGTCGTGCGCGCTTCCGGAACGGCTCCTTGAAGCAGTTGGAGCCGGCACATTCCCATCCAGCCCTCAGGGAGTTCCGGATGGAATTGTAGAACTCGCTTGTAAACTGCAGCCGCCTCGTCGTCACGACGCAAATCCATTAGGCAATCACCGATTATGAACTCGTTGTTGGCCGGTCGCCTTTGCCAACGTTTTGCAATCTCGTACCATAACAACGCTCGCTGCGGCTCACCTGACGCTCGTGCCAGCGTTCCCATGAAAAGCGCCGGCCGTTCTTGCGGACCGTCCAACTCGATGGCACGAATTACATCTTCAAGGGCGGCGGGAATATTGTTTTTGTGATATGACAATGCTGCCCTCGCACGATGGGCTTGTCCCAAATTGGGGTTCAATCTTATTGCTTCGTCCGCTTCACGTTCGGCCTCCAGAAGCAACTCTGTGCTGGCAGCGTCTTGGCGGATGCGACTCATAACTGCCATCACAAATTCAGCTCGCGCCGTTGCGGACCGCGGCTCTGCGCGAAACGCGTTTCGAAAACATTCGATCGCGCGATCAGAATCAATTGTCGTCCGATGACGCTCTAACTCCCGACCAGCAATCAAAAAATCTGTCGCAGTGGAATTCTTAACGGCGGGATCTGGATCTGAGAGAACTGCGGCAGACAGATCATTCAGATTGAGCACCGAATAAAGGTCGGAAGCGATGCTTCGGTAAGAGCTAGATATGGTCGACACGGGCTGTTCGTCCTCGATAACGCGGTTGATAAGGACGTGGCTGTTAGCAGCGTCTTGCAATCTGAAAGAGACGCGCGTTTTGCCATTAATCTTGCGGACCGTTCCACTTAGGACTGATCGAGCCCCGCAGTAACGGGCGGATTCCTTGAGATCTTGGATGGTCGCGGCGCTGACAAAGCTTCGGCCGGAAGTTGGGAAGCTTGCAACGTGCGCCGGGCCCAACTTTGTCATCGCGTCGCTCAGGGCCGAAGTAACAGCATTTCCAAATTCCACCTCATCTTTAGGCTCATCGAGGTTTAGGAATGGAAGAACGGCTATTGAATGAGCCGCCATTCGATCTTGATGTAATGCGATCCGCAGGTTACGACCCTTCGTCTCCCATGTCACAGCGGCAGTAGCTGCAATGACAAAAGCTGCCAGACTTCCGGCAAGCTTGGGATTTCGTCGCGACCAACGCCAGACGCGCACTGGCGCGGCGACGGGACGTGCGATAATCGGGCGGCCTTCAAGCCAGCGTTCGAGGTCTTCGGCGAGATCGTAGGCGGAACGATAACGTGCCGAAAGTTCTCGCTCCAGACAGTGGGCGCAGATTGTTTCGAGATCGCGGTCGGCGATCCTGGAAAGGGTGCGCAATTTTGGGGCGGGGGATTCCGCGGCTTGGCGGAGGACGGAAAGAGCGTGCGAACCCAAAAACGGGGGCCGCCCGGTAAGCAGATCGAAAAGAATGGCGCCGAGGCTATAGACGTCGGCAGCGGGCTTCAACTCGTCGGCGGGGCCGCTGGCTTGTTCGGGGGCGATGTAGCCGGGGGTTCCGAAAATGGTGAGGGTCCGGGTGAGGTCGCTGGTGGCGTCGAGCCATTTGGCCAGGCCGAAATCGCTTACGAGCGGTTCACCGTGAGCGTCAAGCAGGATATTTCCGGGTTTGAGGTCGCGATGAAGAATTCCTTTGCCGTGCGCGTGTTGGACGGCACGGGCGATCTTGGCGACGAGAGCCACGCACTGCCGTGGGTCGTCCTTTAGCGCGCGGCCGACCTCCTGCAAACTTCCGCCGGGCGCGAATTTCATGCTGAAGAACGGGAGGCCGTCTTCGCTCTGGCTCACTTCGTAGATCGGCAGAATGTTGGGATGATCGAGGCTCGCGGCGGCTTGTGCTTCGCGGCGGAAGCGTGCGAGAGTTTCGCGGGAGTCGGCGTGGTAACCCAACACCCGCTTAACCGCGACGATGCGGCGAGAATGACGCTGGCGGGCGCGGTAGATCACGCCCATGCCGCCCCGCCCGATTTCCTCGAGGATTTCGTAGTTGCCGAGGCGCCAGTTCTTGTCTGGCAAGGGGACTTCGGCGAACGCGCTTGCGAGCGTTTCAGGCGCGCACTCGTCGTCCGGGTCGAGCCCCGCTTGAAGCAGGCAACCGACACACAGTCCACCCGCGATGTGCGATGAAGAATCGCAATGCGGACATTGCGCCGGGTCTGCGATCACGCTCGCAATCGAGTCGGAAAGTCCCGGGGAGAAATGTCTCATGGCGTCGAGCCGGTATTGGCTGCCAGGACCGCGCACAGGTGGCGGATTTCGTCGTCCACTTCCGCCGGGTCGGCGACGGTCTCCGCGACTTCCTCGCGAAGAAGGCTGCGGTAGCGCTGACGGAGGCGGTGCACCAGGCGTTTCACGGTCGCTTCCGGTACGCCCAACGTTTGGGACAACGCCGGATACGATACATCTTCGCGCTCCGCCCCCAGGCACGATTGCAATGCCTCAAAAACACGCAGTTTCTGCTGACTTTCGCATTCCTCGCGCAAACGCCGCAGCGCTTGTTCGACGACGGTCGCCGCCCAGCGCAGATCGAAGAGGCGTTCGGCCGGCCACGATTCCAACGCTTGCGCGGATAGCGTGAGTTGCGACGGCGCTTCGGCCATCCAGTCATCCCAGGAGACGAATTGAACATCGCCGCCTCTTTTGCGGGCGTGCCGTTTCTCGGCGGCGTCGTTCAGGAAGTTGCTGAGCGATTTGAGCAGGAGGTTACGGAACCGGCCCCGGGCCGGGTCGGCGTGGCGGAGCCAATTACCTTCCAGCATCATAAGGAAAAAGTCCTGGGTGAGATCCTGCGCGTCCTGGGGGGAATGACCGCGCCGGCAGACAAACGAAAAGATGGGGCGCCAATAGAGCCGGCAGAGTTCCGCGAGGGCCTGGTGCGCCTTCTGATCGTCGCCTCCGAGATCGGCCGAGGTGAGGATAAGACTCCACCTTGTTGTGGCGAAGTTCCGAGCTTCGCCACCACCTTCCGTAGTGACCGCTGAGTTCAAGACCGCGGATGATGGTTTTCCCGTTCATATTATACAAGCCTAAACCTACGTGGAATTACAGGTGCCTTGCGCTTTCGGCGTCGTTAGGTCCTTCTGAGCCCCGAAACGTCCTTATTTCATTACGGAAATGAAACGATGAAGTTCCTGAGAAATAACTAACGAGCAGAACCTGCTGTTTCGACGGAACTTACGGCGCCGGCCTCGAGGACCGTTGATGTTGCGAGAGCCTTTTGTCAGCCTTGCGCAGCGTTGACCGGTCGGGCACTCTGGAGATGAGATGCCAACAGAAAACGCCGGTGATGCGATTCGCATCGAGCAGCTCGAAGTCTTGGCCCGCATCGGCGTACCGGATGAAGAGCGTGTCGTCTCCCAGCGCCTCGTGTTCAACATCACGTATTGGTCCGCACGTCAGGCGCCAACGCTGGAGGATGACATAGCGCGGACCGTGAACTACGCGGCTGTTTGCGCGGAAACGAAAAGATTCGTTCAGGGACGTTCGGACAGGCTGATCGAGACTCTCGCCGATGCGCTGGCGAACCATTTGCTCGAGGTTTTTGAGATGAAAAGGATCATAATTGAGCTGCGCAAATTCATTTTGCCGGATGTCGAGTTTGTCGCCGTGATGGTGACGCGAGAACGGTCTCCGAGTTGACGCGCTAGCAAGAGCGGCGTCCCTTCCTCATCAAGGAGGGGCGCCTTCCAAACCGCCCTCCCTACCACGGCGGTCTGGAGACCGCCGCTCCTTGTCAAAACCGGTCGGCCATAGACCGCCGCTACAGGGACAGCAGAAGCAGTTCGCTTTTCCGGCCTCTCCTCATAATCTTCCGGCGTGAAGAGCGGAGACATCGTTTCGGAGAGTGACGGCTGGGAAACCGTCTCGAGCGAAACGCATTTTCAAAACGATCATCTCGCGGTGGCGACGGAGGAAATCCGGACGCCCGCTCGCTCTGCGCCTCGGAAATGGACAATCGTCCACCGCAAACAGGCGGTGGTGATCGCGCCAATGACGGCGGAGGGGAAGATCATCCTGATCCGCCAGGAGCGCATTCCGATACGGGCCGCCATCTGGGAAATGCCGGCTGGGCAAATCGATGAAACGAAGACGGACGATCCGGCTGCGATCGAAGCGGTCGCTCTGCGTGAGTTGCGGGAGGAAACCGGGTTCGAGCTCAGTGAGGGCGGTGAGCTGATCTCGCTCGGAGACTACTTTACTTCGCCTGGATTCACGGATGAGCGCGGATATTTTTTTCTGGCCCGGCCTGTCCGGCCCTGTGGCGATGGCCATGCGCGCGACGAGTCGGAATCGATCCTGGATTGCCGGGCGTTTAGCCCGCGAGAATTGAGCCGGATGATCGACCAAAACGAAATCCGGGACGCGAATACGCTGGGCATTTGCGCACGCCTGGTGGCACGAGGGCTTCTCTCGCTCGATCGCGCGTAATTTCGATTTGTATGGCGCTCCGCAATCTTTTCAAATTTCGCGACCTGCCCGAGAGCGAGACCTCCAAGCCGTTCCTGGAACATCTCGAAGACCTGCGCTGGACGCTTGCGAAAATGGCAATCACGCTGGTGATCGCGATGGTGATCTGCTTCGCTTTTCGCTCGTCGCTCGTCCAGATCATGCAGCGACCCTTGCATGACCTCGAGCCGAAGATCGGCGCTTTGCGGGCCATGGGAGTGACCGATTCGATGACGATCTCGTTCCGGCTGTCCTTTTATGCGGGCATCGTCCTGTCGTTTCCGTTGCTCCTCTATTTCCTGGCCGAATTTGTCCTGCCGGCCCTAACGGCGATGGAGAAGCGATTTGTTCTGCCCGCGATCTTCGTCAGCTTCGCTTTGTTTCTCACCGGTGTGCTCGCCTGCTACTACTGGCTCTTGCCCACGACGATTCTGTTCTTTTTTAACGACACCACATCGCTCGGCTGGACGGCCGCGTGGACAGTCCAGGAATACTATTCTTTCGTGACGCGCTTTACCATCGGCTTTGGCTTTGCCTTCGAGTTGCCGGTTGTGGTTCTCGCGCTCGTCCGCCTGGGACTGGTGACGCATGCTTTCATGGCTCGGACCCGGCCTTACGCCATCGTCCTGATTTTTATCCTAGCCACGATCATCACGCCGACGCCGGATGTTTTAACTCTCATCGCAATGAGCCTGCCGATGTGCCTGCTCTATGAGAGTTGCATCTGGATTGCGTGGCTCATGCAGCGAAGAGCGCTGAAGGCGTTAAGCGAATAGGCATGGATAGCACCCTCGCCGGCTACCACCTTTTCTTCGGGACCTTCGCGTTCGTTCTCGGCGCGGTGGTCGGCTCGTTTCTGAACGTCTGCATTTATCGCATGCCGCTCGATCTTTCGGTGAACGAGCCGCGCCGCTCCTTTTGTCCCTCGTGCAAGCAGCAGCTCAAATGGCACCAGAATATCCCGCTTTTGAGCTGGCTTTTTTTGCGGGGACGCTGCGCGAGCTGTGGCAGCCGCATCGCCTTCCGCTATTTCGCGGTGGAACTCCTGACCGCCCTGCTTTTCCTCGCCGTCTGGCTCCAATTTTCCTGGCCGGTCGCGCTGGCGTATTGGGTTTTCGTTTCGCTGCTCATCGTGGGGACGTTCATCGACTTCGAGCATTTCATCATTCCGGATGAAGTGACAATCGGAGGAGCAATCGCCGGCATCGTGGCCAGCTTTCTCGTGCCCGCGCTGATGTCCACGGAAGGGAGATGGACGGCGCTCTTGACCTCGGCCCTCTCGGCGCTCCTTGGGTACGTGCTTTTGTGGATCGTCCTGGAAGCAGGGAAAAAAATCTTCGGGAAAAAGAGGATTCGGCTAGACGCGCCCACGCCGTTTAACTGGACCCGCAAGGCGGACGACGCTGATTTCTCCGTGGGTGAGGAGAAGGAGTTGTGGAGCGATTATTTTGCGCGCGAAAACGACGTGCTCATTCTCGTTTGCGACGAAGCGGTGATTGATGGACGTCCCCTCGGTAAGGTGGATCTGCGTTTTCACTACAACCGGGTCAACGTCGGCGAGGAAGAAATTCTGCTCGATGCGGTGGACCAGATATCTGGCGCGGTGCGGGAGCTTCAGATTCCCCGCGAGGCAATGGGGCGAGGCGACCTGAAATTCCTCGCGGCCATCGGCGCATTCCTGGGCTGGAAAGCTGTCTTATTCAGCGTCTTTGCCGGGTCGCTCCTGGGTTCGCTCGTCGGACTCGCGACGCTGCTCATCGGTCAACGCGTTTGGTCCGCGAAGTTGCCCTTCGGGCCATACCTCGCCTTTGGCGGATTGGTTTGGATGTTCTTCGGCGAATCGCTCCTGAGCTGGTATCTGGGCCTGCTCAATCCGCAGTGAAACTCTCGAAAGCGTTGTTCGCGCAGTAAGCCGCCTGCATCGCACTGCTGATCTCGACGAGCCGTTCCTGGATCTGTTCCAGATATTCGTGCAGCCCGAATTTGAAAATGTCTCCGATCGTCACGTAATCGAGATCCGATCGGAGGCGGCCCGATAGTCGTTCCGCTTCGTTGGCGTACTTGGATTCGTGCGAACCGGAGATGCGATGCAAGGCCGCATCGAAGCAATCGACACTGAAACGGATGGAGCGCGGAAAGGCGGAATGCGTGATGATGAATTCCGCAACTCGCCACGGAGCGACCTGGCCCACATAAATTTTTCGATAGGCCTCGAGGGCGCTGCACGATTTCAGGACCGACATCCACTGTATCGTATCGACGTTGCCGCCTACTTTTTCGCCGGACGGCAGCAGGATGTGATATTTCACGTCGAGAATGCGAGAGGTGCAATCCGCGCGTTCCAGCAGTTTCCCGATCCGGATGAAGTCCCACCCTTCGCCGTGGGTCATGGTGGCGTCGGTGATTCCCTGGAACAGGTGCGACCCGGCAATGATCCGCTTGAAGAATTCGTAGGGGCTGGTGCGCACCAGTTTCCTGGCCGCGTCGCTTTTGACGAAGAGATAGAGCCGGTTGATCTGCTCCCACATCTCGCTCGAGATTTGTTCGCTCGTGGTCCGGGCATTTTCACGCGCGAGCGTCAAACAGGAGTAGATGGAATTGGGATTCTTTTTTTGAAGGCTGACGAAATCGATCACCGCCTTGCCTTCGGGCTTCTCGTAGAGTGAGGCGAAGAGTTCGTCTTCCTCGAGCGAACTGATAATTGGATCCCATTGCTGAAGCAGATCCTTCTCGGTTGGATTCGTCAGGTCGAGGAGCAACTGAAGGTTCACGTCCGCGATCCGGGCGTTATTTTCCGCCCGCTCGATGTAGCGGCTCATCCAATACAACGAATCGGCGACGCGGCTAAGCATGGGGGAAACCGGAGTGGAATGGAGTGATGGAGTATTGGAGTAATGGGAAGAAGAATTTCATGGCCGCCTCACTCCATTACTCCACTGCGGCAGCTCCGTTCTCCGCCTCGAGAACCCAGGTGTCCTTGCTCCCGCCGCCTTGCGAGGAGTTGACCACGAGCGAACCGGCGCGAAGGGCCACGCGGGTCAAGCCGCCGGGAATGATCGTGACCTTTTCTCCGTATAAGACAAACGGGCGCAGGTCGACGTGCCGGCCCTGCATGTCGTTATCGCAAAAGGCCGGCGCGCGGGAGAGAGCAACAACCGGCTGTGCGATGTAGTTGCGCGGATTCTTCTTCACCTTGTCGCGAAAGCGTTCGCATTCCGCCTTCGTCGCTTGAGGGCCGATAAGCATTCCGTAACCGCCGCTCTCGTTCACCGCTTTGATCACGAGCTCGGGAATGTGTTCGAGAATGTAGGAGAGATCTTCCTTTTCAGTGGCGAGGTAAGTAGAAACGTTCGGCAGAATGGGATCTTCGCCCAGGTAGTAGCGAATCATCTTGGGCACGAAATGATAAACCGCCTTGTCGTCGGCGATGCCGGTTCCGATGGAGTTCGCGAGACTGACATTTCCATCCCGGTACGCCTCCACCAAACCGGGCACGCCCAGGCCCGAGTCCTTCCGAAAAACTTGAGGATCGAGAAAATCGTCGTTGATCCGGCGGTAGATCACGTCCACCGGCTTGAGCCCTTTGGTGGTGCGCATGAAAACCCTGCCATCCCGGGCGACGAGATCGCGACCTTCGACGATCTCGATCCCCATCGAGCGGGCAAGGAAGGAATGCTCGAAGTAGGCGGAGTTGTAGACGCCGGGCGTGAGAAGGACCACCGTCGGTTCGGTCTTTCCGCCCGGCGCGATATGGCGCAGCACGTTCAACAACTCCTGGCTGTAATCCTCCACGGCCCGGACGCGAAATTGGCCGAGCAGGCTGGGGAAAGCGCGCTTCATCGTTTGCCGGTTTTCGATCACGTAAGAAACTCCGGAGGGGCAGCGCGCGTTGTCCTCGAGCACCAGATACGTGCCATCTTTGTCGCGGATGAGATCAGTGCCGCAAATGTGAATGTAAATATTGCGCGGCACATCGAATTGCATGAACTCGGGCCGGAAATGCGTCGCTTCCCAGACGATCTGCTTCGGAATCACACCGTCGCGGAGAATGTTTTGGGTGTGATAGATGTCGTGCAGGAACAGATTCAGGGCGGTGATTCTTTGGACCAGCCCGCGCTCGACCAGGTCCCATTCCTCCGCGGGAATGATGCGCGGGACGAGGTCGAACGGGAAAATGCGCTCGGTCCCCTGGTCGTCGTTGTAAACGGTGAAGGTGACGCCTTGCGTGAGAAAGGTGGAGGCGGCCAAGGCGCGTTTGCGCTCGAATTCCTCGCGCTCCATTTCCTTGAAGCGCGCGAATAACTTGCTGTAATGAGGGCGCACCACGCCGGGCCCGGAGAACATCTCGTCGAAAAAATCTCCGACTTGATAGTCAGAGAAGAAGTCGCCCATGAATCAGTCTGGCAGTGCGATAATTCGAATCAAATGGAAAACCTCCCCGGCGATATGACTGGACATGAGCCGGCGTGCGCCCGTGTGGCCGCCCAGTTTTCCCAGCGCTGGCTGCGGGGCTATGTCGGGAGTAAACTGCGCCGCGACCCCGTCTATCCCGCGGCCTACGAGCTGTTTTCCGGCTCGGACGAGCCGATTCTCGATGTCGGATGCGGAGTGGGTTTGCTTGGCTTTTATCTGCGTGAGCGCGGTTGCCGCCAACCGATCCTGGGCTTGGATGTCGACGCCCGGAAAATCCGCGAGGGAGCGCGTATCGCGCAGCAGCGATATAAGGATGTCGACCTTCGCCTTCACGATGTTCAAGGGCCGCTCCCGGCTTTTTCCGGCACGATTGCTCTTTTCGATGTGCTCCATTATCTGCCGCCGGCACGACAGACGGCCTTGTTATCCGAGCTCGCCCGATGCGTCGCGCCGGCGGGCTTGCTCGTTATTCGCGATTGCCCGCGTGATCCTGGTCCGCGTTTTTGGATGACCTGGGCGGCGGAAAAATTTGCCCAGGCCGTTTCATGGAATCTGAACACCTCGCTTCACTTTCCGTCGCGCGAGAGCATCGACGCCGTTTTTTCCGAAATTGAGTTCGAGCGCGAAAGCCGGCCGCTCTGGGGGACATCACCGTTTAACAATCACCTCTTCATTTTCCGGCGGCGCGCGTCTGGAGCTGGTCCAGTGGCGGGATGACGCAACGGTAGCCGCGTTCGGCGAGGCCGCTCAACGTCAGTTCCAGGCATCGTGGGTGGAAATCCGGATCGGTCGCAGTTCGATGTCCTTCATGGAGAAGAAGGATGCCTCCGGGCTTCGCGGCTCGTAGAACTCTCCTGGCCACCAGCGCGGGATCGCGCCGCACGGTATCCAATCCCCGCGCGCTCCAGCCGATTAACGCCAGCCCGCGGCGCCGCAGCTCGGGATGAACAAACAAATTCTTCAGGCCCGCCGGGGTCCGAAATAACCGCGCTGGACGATCGGGTCCGCTCCTGAGCAATTCCGCGCAAAAATCGATCTCCGCGGCGATCCGGGCTGGACCCGCTGCCCAAAACATCCCGCTGGGGTGTGTGAAGGTATGGTTGGCGATCCCATGGCCGCGGCTCAGGATTTCCGTAATGAGATGCGGATATTTTTCCGCTCGCGCTCCAATGACAAAGAAGGTCGCGCGCGCGTTGAAGCTCTCGAGCAGATCCAGGATCCGCGGGGTGTGTTCGGGGGAGGGGCCATCGTCAATGGTGATCCAGACTTCCGGTTCCGTGGTCCGAAACGATCGGATGACCGGGCCCCACCATTGGCAATTGGCCACCAGCGTCGCGTAAAGGATCAGGACGTGGGAAAGAAAGAGCGGCGCCAGGGCGAGAACGACATTCGTTCGAATGAGATAGAGCGCGAGGAATGGCGCCACAAACGCAAAACCGAGCAGCGCTCGACGCGCCCAGGGCGGGTTATTCTCCGGAAGGGCGGGTTGCATTGCTAAGAGCCAACACGACGGCGGCAGCCAGGTTCAGGGCGACGGCCACCAGCCAGATGGCGCCGATCTCGCGCACCCATGGGCTGTCTTCCAGTAACGCACAAGCCATCGCCGTGGTGCAAACGCCCCACAAAATACTTTGGGCACGGCGAATCGGGATCGTCCGGAAGAGGCCACCCAGGCGCAAGAGTTTGATGATCAGTGAATTGAGGTAGAGGAGGAGCAGCCAGAAAAGCCAGACCCAAAACGCGAGGAGGACAACAAGCAACGCAGTCAGCCAGGGCGAGAGCCGCGACGGACTGAAATGCGCAAAAAAAAGATAATGGACCAGGTACATCATGAGACCCACGAGCCACGCTTCAACGGCGTTGCTCTCGGCCCGCCTCGTATCGCCACCGCGGAGCAGCGCGATAAAACGAGGCAGCGAAAAATAAAACCGCGGATCTCGGTTAACGGTTGGGTTCATCGAAAAGAAAGCCGGGAGCGAAGGCAAACCATTGGTCCCAGCGCTCCGCGAGCAATCGTTCCAGGACGCGGCCCCACTTCTCCACGGCCTGGGCAATGTCAGCCGCGCGGTCGCGCCCGCTCCGAAGGACAGCGATCGGCTCGCAAACCATAATCTGGTAGCTGCGATAACCCACCCGGGCAATGAAGAGCGGATAGATCGGCGCGCACGAGACCTGGGCCAGAACGAAGGGGCCGTTAGGCAGCCGGACTTCCTTCCCGAAAAGACGCGCGCGAATTTCCGCCAGCTCTCCCGCCACGAGATCACCTTGCAGGGAGACGATCTCGCCGAGACGAAGCGCGTTCAGAAGATCGAACGAGAGCAAGGCGCCCGCGGTGTTGTAATCCACTTTCACCGCGCCCTCGCCGCTTTTCTCGAGCGACGCGCTGACGTGCTCCGCCGTCTGCTCGTCCGGCTCCGGGGCGCGGACCAGGCGAATTTCGCGATTGAATTTCTCCGCAAACAAGGCGGCGCCCAGGTCGTAATTCCCCATGTGTGCCGTCAAAACGATCGCGCCCTGGGCCGCGCCGAGCTGATCGAGCCAGCGGGCGCCGATAATCTCATAGGCGAACTCCTCTTTGTTGAGCTTGTGAATCGCAGCCTCGGAAATCGTCCAGGAGTAATTATGAAACGTGCGAAAAACGCGGAGATAATTCATCGCGCGGGAGGAGCCCGGCAGAATGATGGCAAGGTGGGCGAGAACGATCCGGCGCGCCGGCGCGGCGAAAAAGAAAAAGAAGAAGGTCATGAAAAAATGCAGCACCGGGTAGGTGTAGAACGGCATGTTGACGGTGGCCCAGTCCAAATACTGGCGCCAAAAAACGCCGCGCACGGCGAAGCGACGCGTCCAATTTCCCGACCTATTCATGGAGAATGTTAAACCGTTGCATCGTTGATTCGCTGTAGCCGCCGCCTCGTGAGCGGTGTGAAGATTGGGCGGGAAAACGCGCCTGTCCTCCGCGCTCTGTATAGCGGGGGCGGCTACAGAATGCACCGTCATTCGGAGCGACACGAGAAAACACGGCTGCAGGCTAGACGGATGGGAACGGAATTCGCCCCGCTTGCAAAACGAGCTTTTGTTCATTCTGATTTTGCTAAGGAGTCGACTTCGCCTCCTCGGATCACTTTGAGCGTGTATCTTGCCTTAGATAAATATACCGTGAAAACTGTCCTCGAACTGAATGCCTAAATGATCTCCCCGGCTCTGGAACAACGTCAGGCGCTCGGGCAGTTTCTGACTCCCTCGGGCATCGCCAATTTTATGGCATCACTGTTCGAGCAGCTCCCTCACGAGATACGATTGCTCGATCCAGGAGCGGGAGCAGGGGCTCTCTCGGCGGCATTCGTTCAGCAACTTTGTCGAGCCAGTGTACGACCGCACAGCATCGCCGTGACAGCCTACGAAGTGGATTCTCGTTTGGTCCCGGCGCTCGAACAAACGTATGCCGACTGCGAATTGGCGTGCCTCCGCGCCGGTATTTCGTTTAGCGCAGAAATCTTCAACCGCGATTTCATCGAATCGGCCCTTCATCTGTTTCGCGGGGATCTTTTTTCTGTCGCCAAAAAGCCCTTCAATGCGGCGATTTTGAACCCCCCGTATCGGAAAATTCAGAGCGTTTCCGCAGCCCGGCTCTTGCTCCGATCGGCGGAAATTGAGACGAGCAATCTCTACACCGGCTTTCTCGCATTGGCTGCGCGGTTGCTGTCGGATGACGGCGAGCTTGTCGCCATCACTCCACGAAGTTTTTGCAATGGCCCTTATTTTAGATCATTCCGGCAACAGTTCCTCTCGGAGATGTCTCTGAGGCGATTACACTTGTTCGATTCACGCTCGGCGGCGTTTCGGGACGACAATGTTTTGCAGGAGAATGTCATCCTGCACGCGGTGAAATCTGCGGTGAAACCGGAGCGCGTCATCGTATCGGCTAGCCCTGGCGTTCCGGCTGGAGATTTCGTCGAACGGTGTCGGAGCTATTCAGAAATCGTGTCGCCATCTGATCCTGAGCAGTTCATCCATTTAGTAACAGATGATCGGCAAGAGGATGCAAGGCGGTCGATCCACAAGCTATCGACTTCTTTGGGGCAGCTAGGTCTGGAAGTCTCGACTGGCAGAGTAGTCGAATTTAGAGCGCGCGATTTTCTGGCCTCCAATACCAGCGAAGATTCCTTCCCGCTAATCTATCCTCGTCATTTCAGCGAAGGATTTGTTCGGTGGCCGGCCGAGAAAAATCGTAAACCTGATGCGATAAGAGATCTCGAAGCCACGCAGGAGCTTTTGGTTCGATCTGGCATTTATGTTCTCGTGAAGCGCTTCACATCCAAGGAAGAGCGCCGTCGCGTCGTCGCCAGCATTTATGATCCGCGGCGCGTGCCTAGCGCAAGAGTCGGATTTGAAAACCACCTCAACTATTTCCATGCTCGCGGCAAAGGTTTGTCGATGAAGTTAGCCAAGGGGCTCGCGGCGTTTCTCAATTCAACAATTGTTGATTGCTATTTCCGTCAATTCAATGGTCACACTCAAGTCAACGCTGCCGACCTTCGAAATCTGCCCTACCCAACGCGTGAACAGTTGGACCAATTGGGGAGTCGAATTCCTGAACAATTTCCGCAGCAGACTTTACTGGATGAACTTGTCACCGCCGTGATCTCCTAATGGCCGCATCTGGGTCAAAGGTGGCGCGCAAGCGAAGGTTGCGCGAGGCGATGGAAATCCTACGCGTCCTCGGCTTCGCACAACGACAGAGCAACGAGGTCGCCGCTTACGTCTTGCTGTCGCTGCTTGATCTGGACGCGAACGTGACCTGGAGTGGCTCGCAAAATCCGCTTCGGGGAATCACTCCGATGATCTCATTTATTCGTGAACGTTACGGCGTTAGTTATGCGCCAAACACGCGTGAAACCATCCGCGATGAAGCAGTCAAATATTTCGTTGAAGTTGGAATGGTGCTGAGAAATCCAGATGCGCCTAGCCGTCCCACGAACAGCGGCAAAACCGTCTATCAAATCGAACCATCCGCGCTGGCCCTCCTGCGAACTTTCGGAACGGCGGCCTGGGATGAGCAGTTGAAGGATTATCTCATCGCGCGCGATTCGATTCGAAGCGAAATTGAAAGGAATCGGACGCTGGCGCGAATTCCGGTGAAACTTCCATCGGGTGAAACAGTAACTTTATCTCCCGGCGGACAGAACCCGCTCATCAAAGCCGTCATTGAAGAGTTCTGCCCTCGGTTTGTCGCAGGTGGCACTGTTGTTTATGTTGGCGACACCCGAAGATAAGTTTCTGCACTTGGACGCGACGTATCTCCAAGGATTAGGAGTGGTGATCGCACCTTCCGCAAAGATGCCGGACGTTGTGGTCCACGACACAAGACGAAATTGGTTGGTCTTAATCGAGGCCGTCAGCACCGCAGGGCCAGTGGATGGTAAACGACGGAAAGAACTCAAGGAACTCTTTCAACGCTGCCGGGCCGGTCTGGTTTTTGTCACTGCTTTCGAGACGCGAGCCGTGATGCAAAGCTTCGTGTCGCAAATTTCATGGGAGACCGAAGTATGGATTGCGGCCAATCCCGACCATCTCATTCACTTCAATGGAGAGCGGTTTCTCGGTCCCTATCCTGACGTGCTCGGCACTTCGTAGTTCTCCGCTGAGAAGAGCACAGGCATTGCTTGTTTCACGTTGATGAAACCCGAGCCGTTCGGCAAGTGGAGCCGTCACAGGTTGCGATTTTCGCGTTTGCCCGCGATCACAAGCCCAGAGGGGCAATTGTCAATGTTGCGAACACCTGAAGCTAGAGATCTTGCGCTTGCGGTGGACGGAGTCGCCGCACGCGTTCGGATCGTTCCGCAATAATCGTCGGAATTAGCCCTGCAGCCTTGCGAATGACTTGTTGCTTCAATTTGGGATGGGCATCCCACAGACGATAAGAGATTTCAAGATATTCGGCGGCACCGTCCATTCCAGACCACGACACTCCGATTCCCGAGAAGTGCACGGGTGTTTCGGGAGTCTTTAACAGTGTTGGAATATGCTCGTTGGAATGCAAAGCAGCCTTGAGAGCTCTGGTGAATTGATCAGCGGGCACACCCTTCAACCAAGACCATACGAGGTGACTGTATGAATCGTAGAGTCCGCCGTCATCTCTATGTTTGTCGATCAGCTCGCGCGCACGATCTAATATTCCCAATTCAAGGTACGCGGTCATCAAAATAAGACGTGCCCCAAGATGATCGCCTGTATCCAACACCAACATGTCTTCAAGATGACTAATAGCCTCCTCGTAGAGTCCCAGTCGACGAAGGGTCAGAGCGAGTTGAAATCGTGCCCGCATATAAGGCCGCGTCTTTATTACGCTGTAAAAATCACCGCGGTCTTCCTCAAACAGTCGCTTCCCTAGGTACAGTTCGGCGACCCGTGTCGCCCAACGATACAGCAGTAGTCTTTCACCGTCGTTCTCTGCGAGGTACGCTGCAAAAAGATTGTATGCTTCCGCGCACATTGGGCTTAAACGAAACGCTTTTAGAGCCAACGCTAGAGCACCGTCTTCAGTCCCAAAATCCATCGCCTGCCAACACAGTTCTTGCGCCTCGTCGTGTCGTAGAACTTCGTCCAACGCGAGTTCTCTTCGGGGCAAACCGCGGGCAACACGGAAGACCTTCTCGACAGTGTTTGGATGCACCATGATGACGCGACTTAACGGTTATTAGTCAACGTTTGCGCGCATTTTTCACGTTTTGCATGACTCGCCTGTTGATCTGACCCCGCTTAATACTTTGCTTTGGGCTAAGTGAGCGCTTGCGCCAAGTGTCGAGATAGAAGTTTCGCTCCCATTCTGAAATCCAGTGCTTCTGGAATGCGTGCTTGATGGCGTCAGGGTTCAAGGCCTTGGTAGGGTCGGTCGTGATTCGGTGTATCGCCTCGAAGATTTTATCGGAAGGCAGCCCGAGAAACTTCTTCACGCAAACGTTGCCGACCAAAGCGCGGTTTCCATTTTTCGTATTGCGAAGATAGCAAAGTTCATTGATCGGAAAGTGCCCACACAGGCAGGTATCCGGCTCTTCCTCCTGATAAATGTCCTCTAACTCCCATTCGAGACGTGCTCTGTCCCATGTGTCTGCGACGCTGAGTGCGATTATTTCCCCAGACAGCTTGTATTCTTGTGGACTCATGGCAAAACCCTAACGAGTTTTCAGCTCATTGTTACTTGCGCAAACGTGACTCCCTTCTCACATGGGAAGCGCGAATTCCATCGTAGGAAAGAGGATGGACTCAGGGCCTCGCAAAGGCAACCCTTCCCCGGTCGATGACCGCTTCTCTTGCCGACGAACGCCGCGTCCAACGCCTCGACATGCATGTCCACATGGTCGGCAACGGTGTGGCCGGCTCGGGCGGCTGGCTTCGCTTGAGCGGCTGGCACCGCTGGCTCGCGGGTTTCATGCTGCGCCAGCTCGGAGTTCCCGCCAGCGCGCTCGAAGGCGATCTCGAAGCCATTTACGCCGAGCATCTCGGGAAACTCGTGCGCGAATCGTCGATGGACGCCGTGATCCTTCTCGCGCATGAGCGAGTGCACGATCCGGATGGCACTCCGCGAGAAGATCTCGGTTCGATGTTTGTTCCGAATGACGTCGTGCTCGGTTTGGCGAAAACGTTTCCCGAATTTCTCCCGGGCGTTTCCATTCATCCGGCCAGACGAGATGCGCTGGATGAGCTGGAGCGCTGCCTCGAGGGCGGCGCGGTGCTGATGAAATGTCTTCCGAACTGTCAGAACATCGATTTCTCAGAGACGCGTTTTCAACGGTTTTGGGAGCGAATGGCGGAGTCGGGATTGCCCCTGCTCGCGCATACCGGCGGCGAACACACCGTGCCGGTGATCAATGCGGCGCTGGCCGATCCGAGGCTGCTTCGGTTTCCGCTCGAGTGCGGGGTGACGGTGATCGCGGCGCATTGCGCCACAAAAAGCGGAGCCTTCGATCGCGACCAATTCGACGCCTGGGCCGCGATGCTGCGTGAATTCCCGAATCTCTACGGCGACATCAGCGCGATGATTTCGCTGAACCGCTGTGGACACTTGCGCGATTGCCTGCGGGCCGAGATAGCTCCCCGGATTTTGCACGGGAGCGATTTCCCCGTGCCGGTGCTCGGGCATCGAATGTGGCTGCAAGGCTGGATCGATCGGGCGACATTTCGGCGGTGCCAGGAGATTCGCAATCCGCTGGAACGCGACTGGCAATTCAAGCTGGCACTTGGTTTCTCGGAAGAGATTGCGACCCGCACAACGGGACTGCTGCGGCAATGATTCTGGGGAGCGCACGCGCCCTCGCGTGCTGGTTTCGACGCCCTCGTCGAAACGCCTCTTTCGGCCACGTGCCACTAAGAAAGTTCGCGATGACGGGGGCGTCATCGCCAGCACGCGAGGGCGCGTGCGCTCCCCAGAACAGTGTTAGACTGCACCTGTTCTCAAAATGACCATTTTTGCCAACGCCCGACTCATTTTGCCGGATGGAATTCGCGACGGTCTGGAGATCGTCGTGGCGGACGGAAAAATCGCCGAGATCCGCAACCGATCGAACGCCGAGGCGATCGATCTGGGCGGAAGCTACCTGGCGCCGGGGTTCATCGATCTGCACGTTCACGGCGCGGCCGGACGCGACGCGATGGAGGCGGCGCCGGAAGCTTTTCACGCGATCTGCGACTACCACGCCAGCGGCGGGACAACTTCGCTCCTTTTGACGACCGCGACCGCGCCGATTCCGGAGATCCTGGAAGTGCTGCGCGCGGTCAGGACATGCCGCCATGAATTCAAGCAAATTGCCGGCGTCCACGTGGAAGGGCCTTTTATCTCGCGAAAGCGCGCCGGCGCGCAGCGGCCGGAATTCATCAGGAATCCCGAGCCGCAGGTCGTGGAGCAATTGCTCGAGTACGCGGATGTCATCCAACGCGTCACCCTTGCTCCCGAGCTTCCGGGAGCGCTGGAAGCGATCGATTGTCTGGGCTCACAGAACATCGCCGTCAGCGGCGGTCACAGCGACGCCTGGGATGAGGAGGCCCGCGGCGCGTTCGAGCACGGGATGCGGCAGGTCACGCACACGTTCAATTGCATGTCATCGATGCATCGCCGGAACGGGGAGCGAGTGGCGGGCTTGCTCGAATTCGCGCTCAGCGAACCGGAGATCCTGTGTGAGTTGATCGCGGATGGTCATCATGTTTCCAACACCCTGATGAAGATGCTCTATCGTGCAAAAGGCTCGCAAGGCATTTGCCTGGTCACGGATGCGACCGCGGGCGCGGGATTGCCGGAGGGCGCGGCGTTCACTCTGGCAGGCGCCGATTGCATGGTCAGCGGAGGGGCCTGCTGGCTGGCCGATCGTTCCGCGCTGGCGGGTGGCGCCGCGCGCATGATCGACCTTGTGCGCACGATGGTCCGCCAGGTTGGCGTCCCGCTGCCTGAGGCGATCGCGATGGCGAGCGCGAACCCGTCCAAGGCGCTTCGACTATCGACCAAAGGCAGACTCGAAGCGGGCGCCGATGCGGATTTTGTCGTGTTGTCGGCGGACTTGGAAGTGCGGCAGACGTTCGTCGCCGGTGCGGAGGTTTACCGAAACCCGACGGCTCCGCAGAGCGTCGCCCTACCGAAAGAGTAGATGCAGCCTTGGTAGGGCGAGACTCCGTCGAGCCGGGGGCACCTCACAGCGAAAGAAGAAATTTCGCGATATCGAGGGACGCGGTCGGCCGGCCGAGCTGGCTGATATTTTTCGACCATTCGCGCCATTGCGCGCCGTCGTTCGCGAATGCTTTCTGCACCGCGGCGATCACGCCATCGTGCGTGGTGGCGACCGTGCCCGAGTTTGTTTCCACGATGAATCGGGCGTTCCCTTCTTCCTGCCCCGGAATGATGTGATTGACGATCATGGGGCACGCGGCCGACATGGCTTCCTGCACCGTCGCGCCGCCGGCCTTGCTGATGACCAAATGATTGGCGCGAAGGAGGCGCGGCAGCTCATCGCTCCAGTCCACGGTCTCAAACTCCTGGGTGACCGTGCGGCGGATTTTTTCCACGGAAACCTTCAACCCGGCGTTACGGCCCACGGTGACGGTCAATTGGATTTCGGGCAGCCCGGCGAGGCGGCGCACCAGGGCCGGAGCCGTGGAATTGGCCGCGTTGATGATATAGAGGACGCGCCGTCCGGCTTCGTCCGAAGGAGGCAACCGGATTTCGCCGGGCTGCGCAAAAACCGGGCTGACCGGAAAACCGAACGGCTTTATTTTCTCCGCCGGGATGCCGGCGCCGAGGAGGACCGCCGCGCTTTGCTCATTCGGCAGGAGAAAATAATCGGCGCTGCAACGATACCAGATCGCGTTGACGCTGATCGAATCGGTGATGACCACCACGCGTTTGTGCTGGCGGGCGAGTCCCCAACCCAAAATTTCATCGAGCATGTGGGAATACGCCGGATAGACCGAGACAATGACGTCCGGCTGAAAACGCCTGATCATTCGGCCCAGCTCATTTTTCAAGGCAAAGAAGACGCGGAAATCCCCGGCAAATGTTTCCTGCCGGTCGAGCCATTGGTAAATTTTCCGCCAAATCCGGGGAGTGCGGTTGATCATCCCCATGTAGAGGACGCGCCCCCAATCGTTCCCGGCCCCGTAGGTTTCGGCGAAGAGGTCGTGCAACTCCACCTGGGCTCCCTCGGGCGAGACCTTGCGCAGGCCATCCCGGATGCCGCGGGCGGCGCTGTTGTGTCCTTCGCCAAAGCCGGCGGTCAGGATCAGGATCTTTTTCAAAACTCGTTAGGCCCGCCTTCGCCAAGGCTTCGGCGTGGCAAGCCGGCCTGGGCGCGGAGAGTTTAATGGATATTTGTTCCCGGCAAAGTAAACTCTGCGCGCAGATGAAATACCTCAGGTCCGCCGGTCGAGTCATCCGGCGTTTGGTCTATGAGACCGCCATGGATACCACGCTGGGGCTGGCGGCCCAGATGGCGTATCAATTCCTCTTCACGCTCGCACCCGGGCTGCTGTTTCTCTGGTACTTGCTCGGCCTTTTCGGCACCGATCCCGCGAAGCTGCACCAGATGTTCGGCCTTTTAAAAAATTTCCTGCCGGCCGATCCGAAAATTCAGGAGATCATCGATTCGCTGGTGGCGAACATCGTCGTGACCGGTTCAACCGGAAGGTTGTTGAACGTGGGGATATTCATCGGCATCTGGTTCGGCACTGTTTTCATTTCCACCATTTCCCATGCTTTGAGCCGGACCCATGGCGTGGTGGAGGATCGTAACTGGTGGTCCAAATACATCATTTCCTTTTTCCTCGTCTTCTGGTTTGGCATCACAATCCTGTTTTGTTTCAACGCCGTGGTCTTTGGCGAAACTCTCGCCGGCATTGCCGAGGTGAATTTCCAATTGACCATCCCGCTTCAGGAATGGGTCGCCTTTCTGAGTTTGCCGCTGACCGGGCTGGCGCTGGTCGGTCTCGCGCTCGCTCTCTATCTTTTGACGCCGGAGAATTACCTGACCATTCGGCAGGCCTTGCCGGGCGCCATTTTCTTTTCGGTCGGCTGGATCATCGTGACCAAGCTTTTCCAATTTTATGTCGCGAAGTACGATCGCTATAATCCGACCTATCTGGCGCTGGCGTCCATCATCGTGCTGATGACCTGGATGTACCTGACTTGTTTGCTCTTGCTGCTGGGCGGGAAATTGAATGCCATTCTTCGCCGGGAACGCGAACGCGCTGCCAATGCTGCTGCGGCCACGCCACAGCCCGCGTGATCACCCCTTCGGCCCTGTTACGCTCGCCTGCCGTGATCCGTTCTCGCGTCTTCCTCGGCCTGGCCCTGGCGCTCAGCGCAATCGTTAGCACCTCCGTCCACGCGCAGCTGACCGGCGAAGTGAAAAAGAAGAGCGGTGCGCGCGAAGAGATGCGTCCCGTCTCTTCACCGAGCCCGGCGGAAACGCCGGAGCCGACGGCGAAACCAAAGCCCGCGGAGCGCAAGGCAAAGAGCAAGAAGCAATCTTCTCCGACGCCGAAACCAAGCGCGACGCCGGCCGCCAGGAAGAGTCCCACTCCGGAATCCGACGAATCGGCTGCCTCGGAGAGCAAGGCGAAACCCGCAACAACTGAGGCCGGCGAGGAGGAGGACACGCCAACGCCGAAACCCGACAAATCGCCCACGCCAACGGCCAAGCCGAAATCTGGAACAAAAAAATCAAGCGAGGAGGACGCGGCGGCCAGTCCAAAGCCCAAGCAGACCAAGAAAGCTGAGGCGGCAAAATCCCCGTCCCCCAAGAAGAAACCTGGCGCCAGGAAGAGCCCGACGCCCAAACCCAGCGCCAAGAAGAAACCCAGCGCCAAGAAAAAAAAGCCTGGCGCGACAAAGAAGCCGGACGCGAAGGAGAAACCGACGCCCGAACCTAAACGGATCGAAAAAGCCGAGCCGGTGGCAAGTCCGGCGCCCACCGAGACGCCGCTCAAACCTGCTCCCGAACCGGCGCGTCCGCCCGCCGTCGATCCACCTGCGCGCCCGCGCCCGGCTCCGACCGTTGCCTTGCCCCAGGCCGTGCTGCCATCCGATATCACGATTGAAAAATCCGGGCTGGAGAAAGAGCAGGGGTTTGAACCGCCACCGCCTCCGCCGCCGCGGCGCGGTTTCTGGCCATGGTCGCGCAAAACGGCGAACTATCGTTACCTGACCAGCGCGAACATCGAGGCCATCCGGCGAGCGCCGGTGCAGCGAGCGCGCTGGAAATTTGTCATCGTTCACAACAGCGGGACGCGGCAGGGGAACGCGCGCGCGTTCGATTATTATCACCGCAAAGTGCGCCGGATGCGGAATGGCATGGCCTACCATTTCGTCATCGGAAACGGGACCTCGTCGCGCAATGGTGGGATCGAAATTGGCGATCGCTGGCGCCGCCAGGTCAATGGGGGCCACGTCCACAGCGATTATATGAACAACATCGGGCTCGGCATTTGCCTCGTGGGCGATTTCAATCGCGACCAACCGACGCGCGCCCAGCTCGAATCGTGCGACGAGCTGATTCGATATCTGCGGGATCGTTGCGGATCCCTGGTGGTGCGTCCTCATCGGGAAGTGAATCCCCCGCGCTGGTCGACGGATTGCCCAGGTGATGCCTTTCCCTACGGCTGGTTCGGGCGGTTCCGGTAGGGACTCTTCCTCTACCTCTTCCGCTTAATCTTCTTTGTTAAGGAGATGAGAACAGGGAGGAAGAGGTAGAGGAAGCGGAAAAGCGGCTACCGCGCGATCCCTAGCGGTGCGGCCTCATCGGGAAGTGAATCTCCGCAATGGTCGACGGATTTCCGTTTTCCTATGGCTGGTTCCGGACGTTCCGATAATGAAGGTCGCACAAGGTGAGTGCGGAAAGATCACAAGAATCCAAATTGGAAACGTCATGCATTATATGATTCAACCTCCCAGCCTGCATTTGTCCTCCAGGGGAACAATAAAATACACGGCCTTCGCTCTTGTCGTTTTGTTCGGAACATGCCTGGGTGCCTACGGTCAAGATCGCCAAAAAAACTATACCGTTGTTGGCGTCGCAGAAAACGACACTCTGAACGTTCGATCCCGCCCTGATGAGAATTCCGCGATCGTTACGAAATTACGAAACGGCTACGGCGGCATAGCGATCAGCGGAGAAGTTGTCTGGAACGGCAGCGACGACTGGGTTCCGATCCTCTTCTCAAAGGTCAAAGGGTGGGTGCGTCCAAAGTACCTTTCCCGCCGGGATGATGCGTTAGCCTTAGATGCCGACGTTGAGGTTGGCCGAGCCAGCATGGCAGGGGCGGATGAGCATCTTTCCGATGAGCGTCCGGCCAAAAAGAATACCCTTCAAAGTGCGTCAAATAACAATGATGCATTTTGGCTGGGCATTTTCGCTCTCCTCGCGGGCGCGATAATTATGGACGAATTTTCCGGCGGAGACAGCGTCTCTCGGGCTGGATACTCTCCAGCAGAGGCGGAGTATGACAGGCAAAAGTACCAGCGGAGGGAGAATGAGATTGCTACTTCTCGAGGAGGTCCATTACCCTATCCTAACGCTCCGCATTGACCACGAAGGAGCAACCCCCAAGCCCCCGAATATATTGTCTTCCAGGCAGGTTATGAAGTACATCGCGTTCACTCTTGCGCTTTTTTTGGGAATGAGTCTGCACCTGCCCGCTCAAGAACGGCCGCAGGCCTACTCTGTTGTTGGGATCCCCGCCAGCGATACCTTGAGTGTTCGATCGCGACCGAGCGGGAACTCCTCAATCGTCGCGCGATTGCGAAACGGCACGACTGGGATCCGGGTTGTTGGCCAACCCATCATGAATGGAGGCGACGACTGGGTCCCGATCATCGTTTCCGATATCAAAGGATGGGTCCGTCCCAAGTATCTCTCGTCAAGGGACGCGGCGACCCGCGCGGCCACTAACGCCAGGACGACATCCGAAGACCTCCCAGCGGTCGACTTATCCATTCCCGCCGATTGGAGACTGCACAGTCGCGAGTGGACGCGTGTTTATGGTGCGGCAGCAAACGGCGATATCGATGAAGCTCGCAGGAGGCTGGCCCGAGGCGAAGGGGGCACGTTGGATGATATTCGATATGGTTGGGCCGACTACTTGGCCCAGCAACGGCGAATCAGGTTCTGGACGCCGATCATCATTGCTGCTGGCATTGCCGCCGCCGATGCGATGCTCAAGGCCGATTCCGGTCCCTCCCAGGACGAGGCACAGAGCAGATACGAGTACAACAAAGGTGTCATTGAATATGAAAGACAGCGTCGCGAGGAGTCAGAGCGTCGCGAAGCTGAAGCACGCGCAAACGCCGAACGTGCACCCTACTAGTTCCCAACGACCGCACAAAAGTGATTAGAAAAGGCCGAAACGCCATACTCAACATGATTCAAAGTCCGCACAAACAACCCTAGCATCACATGCACACCCCCTATGTCGCCTGAACTGCGGATAAGAATTATAAGAACGCTTTCTTCAAGACATGGTCTTTTTGCCGTCTTCTACCGGAAGCGTATTGCTGCCAAGCCCGACGATCTTTTGCAGGCCGAATATGAAGAGCACCTCGCCAAGCAACGCGCGAAACTGGGGTGTCTACCAAAGCTCGTCATTGCTTTGGTTATTTTAGGCGCAGCCTATTTTGCGGTCGATTTTTATATCGGCAACTCCATCGGCCATCGGATGTCCGAGGATGTCGATCGTAACGGTTCAGCGATTATGCTCTTGGCCCATCCGACGGCGACATATCAAGGGTGTCAGTTCATCACTGCCAAGGACAATGGGTCATTCAGTAATTGGGTCGGGGAGTTTGAGTTTGACCTCGCATACCGGGATAATCTGCTGACGAACGAAATTTATTATCTTCGTCTTTCCGTTTTTGTGGATCGTGGGTTTTTCATCAATCAACAGATTCACCATCTTGAGTTTGGTCGAGATACGGGATATGCCAAGCCCATGGCGGCAGCGGAGGCTGTGAAAATGCTGCTTTCACAATGATGAGGCTGTCCTCAGCCGCCTCTTATGTTCGGTACTAAGTCGGTAGACGCATGAGCGAATCCCCCTTGATGCAAAGAGTCTGTCACGGGACGAGCGCAGCGAAGCTATCTTTGGTGAAGCACCAGCCCGACAGGGAGCCTTTAGAAAAAGAAACAGCAAGAATCTCAATCTGAAACACCATGTGTAATATCATGCAGCCTCCTCAAAGACATTTGCCCTCCCTAGGAATTCTGAAATATGTCGTCCTTCTTCTTGTCGTCTTGCTGGGAACGATTTCGGGCTCTTATGCCCAGGCGCGCCGAGACACCTGCTCGGTGGTCGGCATCGCTCGGGGCGAGACTCTGAGCGTCCGCTCGGGGCCGCGAGCAAGTAGTCCGATCATCGCGAAATTGCCAGCCGGTACGACGGGTATTCAGGTCTTGGGCCGAATCGTGATGAACGGAAGCGACGATTGGGTTCCCATTCGTTTTTCCAGCGGCAAAGGGTGGGTTCGTCCCAAGTTTCTGTCTCGGAGCAGACAGGAGACGCCTCACGCCATCAGTAGGCGCGCCAGCGAGTCGTCGGGACGCGCTCCTTACCCGACCGGGCAATCGAGCGATTTCTTCGGAGCGGGTGGCCCACGTATCCAGATGGTCCCGAACCGGAGCCTCGCGTACAGTTATGCATCCCAAGGCTATTTTAACCGCGCGGCAGTATGCGTCGCGCATGGTGACGGGACCGACCAAGATATCACTGACGGTAAAGCGGCCTACAAACGTTCCAACACGCTGACGCTTACCCCGATGGGCAAACGCTTACTTAAAGGCGTGAAATATGTTCCGCGTCGGGATGTAACATGCCCCAGTTGTGATGGCACCGGCCGCGCGTACTCATCTGGAAGTTGCTGGAAATGCGACGGCCGGGGGACCGTCAAAGCTCCGCAGGGATGGAACGCTATTCTCGGTTTAGACTGATAAGGCGCACATCGGACTGCTTGATAACTTGTATCGTCAAATACATGGTTTATTCTGAAGCGCGCAGACGCTGAGGGACCTCGCAACTGCAATTTGCGATTCCATGTGACGAGGAAACCGCGCTGTCATTGCGGGGTCCCTCGCCGTCTGCGCGGCTCGGGATGACAATCATTTCCCGTCGCGTCAGGGACCCGTCACC
Organism: Chthoniobacterales bacterium; assembly: GCA_035556975.1. Taxonomy (GTDB): domain Bacteria; phylum Verrucomicrobiota; class Verrucomicrobiia; order Chthoniobacterales; family UBA10450; genus AV80. Next base: position 164,157 of record DATMEN010000010.1, on the reverse strand, counting down.
GGGTACGCCGCAGCCAAAATTCGTCTGGCGCGAAAGTTCTTAATCCGTTGCCAAGCGCAAAACTGTAGAGGATAGGAACGGCTCATTTTATTTTATGACGCCGGTAAAAATTTGGTTGGGTTTTCCCTATCCGCTCGGAGCGACATGGCTCGGCAACGGAGTTAATTTCGCGCTCTTTTCCGAGATGGCGACCTCGGTCGACCTTTGCCTCTTCGATAATCTCGACGCGCCGCAGGAAAATATTCGCATCCCGATGACGGAGCATACCGACCAGGTCTGGCACGTGTTTTTGCCCGATGTGCGGCCAGGCCAGCTCTACGGTTACCGCGTCTACGGACCGTACGATCCGGCACGCGGCTCGCGTTTCAATAGCTCGAAGTTGCTGATCGATCCGTACGCGAAGGCGATCGCGGGCCAGGTGAATTGGGCGGACGAAATGTTTGGCTATGTCGTGGGGGGTGAACAGGAGGATCTGGCCCGGGATTTTCGCGACGACGCGTGGGGGATGCCGAAGGCGGTCGTGATCGATAACGCTTTTGATTGGCGGGAGGACAAGCGGCTCGGCGCGCCGCTCCACAGCTCCGTCATCTACGAAATGCACGTCAAGGGTTTCACGATGCTTTGCCCCGATGTCCCGGCTGAATTGCGTGGAACCTACGCCGGATTGGGCAGCGCCGGTGCGATCAAGTATTTGAAGGACTTGGGAGTGACGGCGGTCGAACTCCTGCCCGTGCACACCAAGATCGACGACAAGGTTTTGATCGATCGCGGGCTGCGCAATTATTGGGGTTACAACACGATCGGCTTCTTTGCTCCGGAGGCGCAATACTCCAGCAGCGGAGCGATGGGCGGGCAGGTGTCCGAGTTCAAGGGAATGGTGCGCAATCTGCACGCGGCCGGCCTCGAGGTCATTCTGGACGTGGTTTACAATCACACGGCGGAAGGAAATCACCTGGGCCCGACGCTCGGTTTTCGCGGCGTGGACAATCAGGCCTACTACCGTTTGTCGCCGGACGATCCGCGGTTGTACATGGATTTCACCGGGACCGGGAACACCTTCAATCTTCTCCACCCGCGCACGCTGCAACTGGTCATGGACAGCCTGCGCTACTGGGTGAACGACATGCACGTGGACGGGTTTCGGTTCGATCTCGCATCCACCCTGGCGCGCGACGACAAGGGCGTGAACAAGCTGCACGCGTTCTTTGAAATCATTCACCAGGACCCGGTCCTCTCGCAGGTGAAGTTGATCGCCGAGCCGTGGGACGTGGGCGAAGGCGGATATCAGGTCGGAAATTTTCCGGTCTTATGGGCGGAATGGAACGGCAAGTATCGTGATGAAGTCCGTCGCTTTTGGAAAGGCGACGAAGGCCGGGCGGGCGAAATTGCCTACCGCCTGACGGGCAGCCCGGACCTTTATCAACACAGCGGGCGCCGCCCCTACGCCAGCATCAATTTCATCACGGCGCACGATGGGTTTACCCTGAACGACCTGGTCAGCTACAACGACAAGCACAACGAGGCCAACGGCGAAAATAATCAGGACGGCGACAACCATAACAACTCCTGGAACTGCGGCGTCGAAGGGCCGACGGACGATCCGGAGATCAACCGGCTGCGGGCGCGGCAGCGGCGGAATTTCCTGACCACGCTTTTTCTTTCCCAAGGCGTGCCCATGCTCTACGCCGGGGACGAATGGGCGCGCACCCAGAACGGAAACAACAATGCCTATTGCCAGGACAACGAGTTGAGCTGGCTCTCCTGGGAACACAACGACGAGCAGAAAGAGCTCCTCCAGTTCACGAAAAAGCTGATTCAACTCCGGCACGATCATCCGGTTTTTCGGCGCCCGAAGTTTTTCCAGGGCCGGCGCATCCGCGGTACCGACATCAGGGACGTGATGTGGTTCAATCCCGGCGGGAACGAGATGAGCGACGAAGAGTGGGCGTCGCCTTTCGTGCGCTGCATCGGGGTCCTGCTGAGCGGCGACACCATCGACGTGCTCACCTTCGAGGGAGAGCCGATCCGCGATGAGACGTTCCTGTTTCTCATCAACGCGCATTTTGAGGCGATCCCTTTCGTGCTGCCGGGGGAGGAACACCTCGAATGGCTGCTCATCCTCGATACCGCGGAGGAACATGGGTTCCTGCCGGAGCCGAAGAAGTTTGCTTCGGGCGACGACGTGGAGGTGATCGGGCGCGGGATGAAATTGCTCAAACTGGTCTCGGGCGCGCAGGCGCGGGCTCGCCACGAGTCCTGGAAGAAACGGCAGGTGCAATTGCCGCGCGAGCCAAAGGCCGCGGTAACGACCAAACCACCTCCGCTGCCGGACGAGCCCGAAACGCTCGCGGAAGAAAAATGATCCGTGCCTGCGAGAGAGCGTTCTCTGGTAGGGCGAGACTCTGTCGAGCCGATTCTGAAAACGTCGGCGCATCTCACGGCTCGACAGAGTCTCGCCCTACCAAAACGTCCGACCCCGTCCCGTGATCAGCGCCGCGATATTCGATCTCGACGGAACGCTGGTCGACTCAAACGATCTTCACGTGAAAGCGTGGCAGGAAACGTTTCGGCACTTTGGAAAAGAGATTCCCGTGGAGAAGCTCCGGGAACAGATCGGGAAGGGCGGCGACCAATACTTGCCGGTTTTTCTCAGTGAAAGGGAGATGCGGCAGATCGGGAAGCAGGTGGATGAGTTCCGCGGCAAAATCTTTCAGGAAAAATATCTGCCGCGGGTCCGTCCCTTTCCGCGTGTCCGCGAGCTGTTTGAGCGCTTGCGCGGCGACGGGAAAAGGATCGCGCTGGCTTCGTCCGGAAAAGCGGAGGAGGTGAACCATCATGCAAGGCTCGCCGGAATAGAGGAATTGGTCGATTCCCAGACGACCGCTGACGACGTGGTGCACTCAAAACCAAAGGCCGACGTTTTTATCGCCACGTTGCGCACCCTCGGCAACCTGCCTCCGGAACAGGCGATCGTGGTCGGGGACACACCGTACGACGTCGAGGCGGCCAAGAAAATAAATCTTCCGACCATCGCCCTGCTCTGCGGCGGTTTTCCCGAGGAGGCTCTGCGTGACGCCGGCGCGTTGGCAATTTTTCGCGATCCGGCGGATTTGCTCGATCGATATTATCAATCGCCGCTCGCCGGATAATTTGGTCGCGTTGATCCTTGCCTGTCATCCCGAGGCTGCGAAGCGCGCCGAGGGACCTCACAGTCGCAGGGAGATTCACGCAAGCGGCGCTGGCGCGCTCCACGCACGGCCAGCCTTCGCGGAGATCTTACTTTGGTTTGTGTGACCCACGTTCGACTGGGAGGTCCTTCGCCGTCTGCGCGGCTCAGGATGACATGTTTTGTTGCGCGTCTTCGGATTGCGGGAAATGGTGTTTAAGCGAACCAAACCCCCGACGTTCTGCGAAGAACTGTTAGCATTATGACACCGACTTCCCTAATCATTGTGACCGACCGTGGCAGTCTCAAGGCTTACAAAGTGAGCAAGACTCCAACCCGCGGACCGCATCTTCAACTGGTGCAAGCGTTCGACACCACGGACGCGCACGGACGCTATCAGGACAAACTCACGGACCAGGCTGGCAGCTTTCCCAGCGGCGCGGCCCCCGGGCAGATGAATTCCATCGCCGAGCGCACGGGGATCGACATCGAGAACGACCGGCGCATTTTCAAACAACTCGCCGACAGCATAACCGAAATTGCCGGTCGCGACGGCCGCGACGGCTGGTCTTTTGCCGCGCCGGCCTCGATTCATTCCGCTATCGTGGAACTGTTGCCGCCACCGGTGCGCGATAAGATCGTCGAGTATGTGAAGTCGGACCTGGTCAAAATCGAGGCGGCAAAATTGCCCGCGCATTTTCGCTCCTTGCAGCCGGTGTGAAAATTAAAAGTTGCGGCTTGGTTTTCTCGCCGCCGCGCCACAGTATGGCTTAACGTTCCGATCAGCTATGCAACGGCCAGTAAACATTACCTATCGCGGGGTCGAGAAGTCGGAGGAGCTCGACCAGCTTATTCTCGAAAAAGCGGCCCGCCTCGAAAAATTCTGCGACCACATCAACCGGTGCGACGTCGCCATCGAGCAGCCCAATCACGCGCATCAGAAGGGAAACCAATTCCGGGTGCGCATCGATGTCACGGTACCGCACGGTCACGAACTCGTGGCCGATGAAAAGCAGATCGACAACGGCGCGCACGCCCCGCTCACCAAAGTTATCCACGACGCGTTCAAAACGATGGAACGCCAATTGCGGCATCTCGTGGAGAAACAAAGGGGCGAGTAGGGGCTGGCAGGACAATGGAAGCCGTTGAAACGGCTGGCAAAGAGTTGACCACCGTGCGCACCGGCCTGAAGGCCGGTGTTAATGAGAGGATGTCTCGGCGAAGGGATCTGCCATTGCTAGTGAAAAGGATCTGCCGTCGTCGGCAGTGAAGGGATCTAGGGCGCTGCCTTCTCAATTGGCCAAGTGTCCACTTTTTTGAGAGGTACCTCGATACGAGGATGGTTCTATGGCCACCTTTTAATGAAAGCTTGCCGATGAAAACTGGCCGATGGAACTGGCCGATGAAAACTCGTCGATGGAAACCCTGTGGCTGAGAATTCGTGGATGGGAACTCCTTCTAACACCGGCCTTCAGGCCGGTGTCTCTACGCGACGATCGACATCAGCCGTTTCAACGGCTTAGGCTCGCGGGCATGTCCCTCCACTCCTATTCCCGTTGTTGGCTTCATTTGATCTGGGGAACCCTGAACCGCGAAAAGATCCTGCCAAAAGAAGCCGCCGCGCGGGTGTCGCGTTATTTGACCGAGTACACCGACGGCAAGGGCGTCTATATGAAAATCAACTACGTGAACGCCGACCACGTCCATGCGCTGATCGACCTTCCAACTGGTCTCTCCATTGAGGAATTGATGCAGCTCTTGAAGGGGAGTTCGTCCCACTGGATCAACGCGAATAGTGTTGTTCTACCTGGGAAATTCGCGTGGGGGAGAGGCTACGGCGCGTTCTCGGTCTCGGAGTCTAATGTTGGCCAAGTCGCTGCTTACATCGCGGGCCAGGAGGAACATCATCATGTGCGCGGGTTTGTTGAGGAGCTCGGGGAGTTTATCGATCGACACGGGTTGCGCTGGCACGACGATGAAAGCCGTTGAAACGGCTTTAGCGCTCGACAGTCTCGTGCCACCGGCCTGAAGGCCGGTGTTAGTGAAAGGATGTATCGAGAAAAGGGCCTGCCGTCGGCGGAGGGAGGAAGGGAATAGTGACTCGTGATCAGTTGATTGGCACCGGCCATTCACTATTCACCGATCACTATTCACACGGCCCCCAACTACGCCGGAGCGCCGCTCAGACCGCCGGGGAGCGGCGGCGCTTCGGGAGCCACGACCACTTGCTTGGGCGGCTTGTCGGCCATTTTTGGACCTGACGCAGGCGGCGTAGGGCCAGGAGGCGGATTGACCAGCCGGCCGTGCTCCATGATTTCTTTGATTTGCGCGCCGTCGAGCGTCTCGTATTCGAGCAAGGCTTTCGCAATCACTTCGAGCGTCTGCCGATGCGCGGTGAGTGTCTTCATCGCCGTCTTGTAGGCATCATCGATCAGCTTGCGCACTTCGCCGTCGATCTGCTCGGCGGTGGCTTCGCTGTAATCGCGGGCGCGGGAGATATCGCGGCCGAGGAAGACGTAATCCTCATGCTCGCCGTATTCGACCATGCCCATCTTTTCGCTCATGCCCCATTCGCAAACCATGCGGCGCGCGATGGCCGTGGCAGTCTTGATATCGCCTCTCGCGCCGTTGGTGACATCGCCAAAGACGATCTCTTCCGCGACCCGTCCGCCCATGCCGACGGCCAGCCCGGCGATCAATTCGTTCTTCCGGTTGGTATATTTGTCTTCCTCCGGCAGCCACATGGTCGAGCCAAGGGACGGTCCGCGCGGGATAATGGTAACTTTGTGGAGCGGCTCGGTGTGCGGCAGCAATTCGAGGAGCAAAGCGTGGCCGGCTTCGTGGTAGGCGGTGTTGGTTTTTTCCTTTTCGCTCAGCGCCATGCTCCGGCGTTCCTTGCCCCAGCGCACTTTGTCGCGGGCCTCTTCGAGTTCGTGGAGCGTGATTCCCTTTAATCCGCGGCGCGCCGCGAGGAGCGCGGCTTCGTTGATCACGTTCGCGAGTTCCGCGCCGGAATAACCTGGCGTGCCGCGGGCGACGACCTGGAGGTCCACGCCTTCAGCCAGCTTCACTTTTTTCGAATGCACCCGCAAAATCTCCTCGCGGCCCTTCACGTCGGGCAAATTGACCGTTATCTGGCGATCGAAGCGACCAGGACGCAGCAGCGCGGGATCGAGCACGTCCGGCCGATTGGTGGCCGCGATGATGATGACGCCTTCCTGCGTATCGAAGCCGTCCATTTCGACAAGGAGCGCATTGAGGGTTTGCTCGCGCTCGTCATGGCCGCCGCCGACGCCGTGGCCGCGATGCCGTCCAACGGCGTCGATTTCGTCGATGAAAATGATGCAGGGCGCGGATTTTTTCCCCTGCTCGAACATGTCGCGCACCCGGGAGGCGCCGACACCGACGAACATTTCCACGAAGTCCGAGCCGCTGATCGAGAAGAAGGGCACGTCCGCTTCCCCCGCGATGGCGCGCGCGAGCAGCGTTTTGCCCGTGCCGGGAGGGCCCACGAGCAGGACGCCCTTGGGAATGCGCCCGCCGAGTTTCTGGAATTTTTTCGGGTCGCGCAAAAATTCGACGAGCTCCTGCACCTCATCCTTGGCTTCCTCGACGCCGGCCACGTCTTTGAACGTGATCTTGTTCTTGTCGCGCGCGAGCATGCGGGCCTTCGATTTGCCGAAGTTGAGCGCGCCTTTGCCCGCCATGCGGATTTGCTGGCGAAAAAGGAAATAGAGCACCAGGAGGAAAAGCGCGATGGGCAGGAAGCTGACCAGCGTTTGCGCCATCAGGTTCGACTCCATCTTGATCGCCGGCTGGAGATTCGCCTTGGCGAGGCGCTCCTGGAGGTCGGTGTTGTAATTCAAAAAGACGGTCGTGCGAAACCGGACCAACTGAGCGGGCGAGGAACCCATGCCCTGGTTCTGGTAGACGCCTTTCAAGGTTTGGGTGGGCCGCCCTTCTTCCACCACGAGTTCGAGCGGGTATTCCTTGTTCATCACGATCTGCTTGTTATCGAGCAGTTCGAGGAAACGGAAATAAGGCACATTCTCGTAATCCGAGTAAGCGCCGCCACGGAAGACGACCGCCAGGCCGATCAGCGCGAAAGCGATGGCGATGAGAATGACGCCACGCCAGTTAAAACTGGGCTCGGTTCCGCGAGGTTTATTCTCCTTTTGGGAGTTGCGATCAGGTTGAGACATAAGGCGTGGGGCGCGCTTTGAGCGAGCGCGAAAAGGCTAACATGAAGGGTTTGGCAATGCAAAGAGCAGGAGCCGAGCCGACACGGGACATCATACCCGCTAGAGACTCTTTCCTCGCGCAAGCGTTCAAAGATCGTCTCTCGATTGCGTTGCTGCGGTCGTGCGGTAATTTTGATCCGCAAGTTCCCGAAAATGACGGCCCTCAACCTAGTCGCAGACAAAATTGACCGCGCAGTGCAGCGGGTGACTCCTTTTGCCTACAGGATCCAGCGAAAAAGCCGACGCTGGATGCGCCGGGCTCTGCGCAAACCGCGCAGCGTTTCCGAAGGACCCAACCTGCTCCCATTGCTCATCCAGGTGCTGGCGAGCTTTTCGAAGGCGGACGGTGTTTTGCTCGAAGAGGAAATCGACTCGAGCCTGGGCTTTCTTCGGTACGATTATCCCGAGGCGGTCTATTCGGAGCTGCGGCAGTTGTTTCGACAGGCGCTCTACGAGCAGCAGGATCTCTCCGCGATGGCCCAGAAGCTGTCGGCGCAGCTCGGAGCCGATCGCAAGATCATGCTCGGCGTCCAGCTTTACGATTTGATTTCGCAAGCCGGCCTCAAGCAGGAACAGGTGGTCGCGTTTTACTCGTTCATGTCGCAGCTCGGCATGGCGGCGCAGGCGATCGATATTGTTTATCAACTGAACGCTTCAGAGGACTCCGACGCCTCGATCTACCAGCGGGGCGCGTCGCCCCTCGAATCGCTCTCTTTCGGGACCAACAGCGCGGCGGACGTGACCTTGAAGAGCCTGAGCGGGACCGATCGCCTCCTCGCCTTTCGTTATCACGATTTGATCCTGCTCAAGAATTACACCGCGCAGACGATCTCGGTTCGCGGCCGGCCGCTCCTGCGCGGCGGTTTTTGCCGCATCTATCCCGGGCAGCGGATCCTGGTCGGCGATCAATTTCTCACCTACCAGGAACTGGCCTCCTATTTCAACGCGAAGAAGAACGTCTCGCTGCCGCAGATCTTCGTGCGCGTGCACAAGGATGCCGATGAAGTGCAGCTCGAACGCTCGCGCTCGCGGGAAAGCGCCCTCGAAGTGACCTTCGGCTTGAAGGTGCGAATCAAAGCGTTGCGCGACGTGGACGCCGTCCTGAACAACGTGAAGCTGAAATCTGGCACGCAGGTCGAAGCGACCCTCGAAGACAAGATTGTTTTTCACAACGACAGCGAAATGGACCTGCTCGATCTGCGGCGTCGCGCCCGGGCGATGGGTGGCCGCTTTCAGCTGAAAGCCTCCAAGTCCGAATATCTCGTCTCGAACAATCCGAGCTTGCTCGAGGAAGACGATATCCTTCTCTCGCCGGGCACGAGTGGCGACGTCTTGCTCAAGATCCTTTGCGACTACGACAAACGCGTCGGCACGCTGGAAGTGATCGACGCGGATCGGCCGATCATGGTGGGCGAGACCCCCGTTCGCGGCACCGCGCCCCTCCAGGACGGCGATACCATCCGCATCGATGTCGGGCAATTTCTGCGTTGCAATTTCTCCGAACGAATCATCGAGGAAGAGCGCAACATCATTCGATCGCTCGAGGTGGTGGATGTGAACCATCGCTTCACCAATTCCGAAGTTGCGCTCGAAGGCATTTCTTTCACGGTCAATCGCGGCGAGCTGGTCTGCGTGATGGGCGCGAGCGGCTCGGGCAAGAGCACGCTGATGAAAGTCCTGGGTGGCCAGCTTCAGCCGACCCAGGGACAGGTGCTGCTAAACGACCGGCCGCTCTACGGCAACCTGGACCTGCTCAAGGGCTATATCAGCTACGTTCCGCAGGAAGATGCGTTCGATGAGCATCTTACGATCGGAGAAAATTTGCAGTTCGCCGCCGCGATTCGCGCCCCGCATCTTTCCGGACGCGATCTCACCCGCCGGCTGGAAGGCAAATTGATCGAGCTCGGATTGAATGAACGGCGCGACAGCATCGTGGGGAGCCCGGTCAAGAAAACGTTGAGCGGCGGCGAGCGGAAACGGCTCAACATCGGCCTCGATATGATCGGCTCGGCTGACGTTTATCTTTTTGACGAACCGACCTCCGGGCTTTCATCGAAGGACTCCGAGCACGTCATCGAGATCATCCGCGGGCTCGCCCACAACAAGATCATCATTGTCACGATCCATCAGCCGAGTTCGAAGCTCTTCCAGATGTTTCACAAGGCGATCCTGTTCGACAAGGGAGGGCGCCTCGTTTTTTTCGGCACGCCGACCGACATGCTGCGCTACTTCGCCGAAGCCGAGCATCAGCATCAATTCGGCGCTGAGCTCGGCGCCTGTCCATCGTGCGGAACGACGCGCCCGGAGTTCATTTTCGATGTGTTGGAGACGCCGCTGCGCGATATCAGCGGCGACGTTATCTACGAGGAGAACAGCCGCGGACAACTGATCGCGGCCCGCCGTTACTCCCCGGAGTTTTGGCGGGACAAGTATGAAGCGTTCCGCCTCATCCAGGACGTCAAACAGGTATCGTTGCGCCGCGGACCTGTGGCGGCGCTGCCGGTGGCGCCGGCAAACAAGAAGCGATTTTTTGGCCGCTGGCGGGATGAATGGACCCAATTGCGCACGCTGCTCAGGCGTTCATTCATGAGCAAACTGCGCAACCGCGCGAACCTCGTCATTACGATCGGCGTGGCCCCGGTCCTGGCCCTGCTCATCTCCACGCTGCTGCGCTACTCGGATAGCGGCCAGTACGATTTCGCGTCCGCCTACCACATCCCGACGTTTCTTTTCCTCAGCCTGATCGTGGCGATGTTCCTGGGCCTGACCAACAGCGCTGACGACATCATTCGCGACCGCGCTGTGCTCCAGCGCGAACGAAACCTGAACGTCCGGCTGCCTTATTATGTTTTCTCGAAATTCGTCTCGCTCGGATTTTTCGCGCTCTTCCAGTGCATCCTCTTTGTCTTGATCGGGAACTACATCCTCGCGATTCGGGGAATGTTCTGGATCGACCTCGGCATTATGCTGATGACGGCGATGGGCGGCGTGGCCCTGGGCCTGGTGATCTCGTCGCTCGTGGCCGATCCGAAGACGGCGGCGAATATCGTCCCGCTCGTCCTGATTCCGCAGATCATCATGGGGGGAGCGCTCATCAAATACGAGGACATGAATCGCAATCTGGCGCTGGTTTACACTTTCAGCCGCTGGTTCTCCGAGCATCCGAATGACGAGCAGGGGAAGAAAATGAGCAGCAGATTGCAGGTGCCATTCGTCTGCCAGTTCATCGCGATGCGCTGGTCGTACGAGGAGATGGTCGTCGCGCAGGCGAAGCTCAACCCTCTCACCCGGCGTCAGGAGCGGACGCAGGATGAGATCGATCGTCTCGTCGCGAAACGGGCGGAGAATCCCGACGCGATGAAGCGGTTGAATGAATTGAAGGAAACGCTCGCGGTCCTTTCCGGTCTGGAGGCGAAAACGCCGGAGGAGATCGATCGCTACCTGGGGATCATCGATCAAATCCTGGACCGGAAGCGGCCGTTCGATCGCGAGATTTTCAAAGACGCGATTGGTCCTGTAACGGCCGAGCAGCTTTATGTTAACCAGAAGGTCTCGGATCTGATCTCGAACGCGGAGATGGAGCAGAGCGATTACCGGCGTGGCGGAAAGCTGAATGTTTTTTTCGGCCAGGAGAAACGATATCTTCGGATGAAGGTCAGCGTCTTTATTTTCAACACGATCGTGCTGATCGGATCGACGCTCGGCCTGCTCGGCCTGCTCCATTGGATTTTGCGGCGACAACTCGAGGTGCGCAGGAACCTGGCCATACGGCGCGCGACGTAATTGCTTGTCATCCCGAGCCGCGCAGACGGCGAGGGACCTCTCAGTTGCAAATTGCGCTACCGAACATTCATCGGCGTGTCTCCCAACGTAGACGTGTGGTGTAGTGCGGAAGCGTAAGAGCGTTTGCGAGGTCCCTCGCCGTCTGGCGCGGCTCGGGATGACAAGCAAGGAGTTCGCGCTTAGAAATGTCAGATGAGCGCGCGCAAGAAAACGAAACACGAAACTCGCCTGATCGTGGCGGCGAGCGACCACGATCCCGACATGCTTTATGCCACGAGGTTCTTCGTCCCGGACCCGTTTATTTTTCTCGAGCAAAACGGCCGGCGAACCATCGTGCTCAGCGACCTCGAGATTGATCGCGCGCGCAAGCAGGCGCGGGCAGACGAGATCGTCTCTTTGAGCAAGTTCGAACGCGAGTTGCAGGGCACGCGGAAAAAGGCGCCGCCTTTCGAGAAGGTGATGTCCCATTTTTTGCGATCACGCGGCGTTCGCTCCGCCGTCGTTCCCGCGAATTTTCCCCTCGGCTACGCGAACGAGTTGGCACGCCAGAAGATCCGGGTCCGCGCCACGAACGGACTTTTCTGGCCGGAACGCGAAGCCAAGTCTGAAGCGGAGCTGCGGGAGATGCGCCGCGCTCTGGCCATTACCGAGAAAGGACTGGCGCGCGCCATGGAGGTGCTGGGGGCGTCGAAAATTGGTCCGGGGAAGAAGCTCATTTGGTCGGGGCGCACCTTGACCTCGGAGATTCTGCGCGCGGAAATCGACTCGGCGATCCTGCGCGCCGGAGGGCTGCCGGCGAATACGATCGTGGCCGGGGGCGACCAGGCGTGCGATCCCCACGAGCGGGGCTCCGGCCCGCTGAAAGGGGATTCGCTCATTATCCTGGACATTTTTCCGCGCGACGCCAGGAGCGGTTATTATGGCGACATGACGCGCACGGTCGTGCGTGGCCGCGCCAGCGAGGAACAACGGCGGCTTTGGGAAGCGGTGCGGGAAGGCCAGGCGCTGGCGCTCAAGAAAATGAAGCCCGGTGTCGATGGCTTGAAACTGCACAATGAGGTGAAGCAACTCTTTACCGACAGAGGTTTCCCGACGGAAGTGCGCCAGGGCCGGCAGGTCGGGTTTTTCCACGGCACCGGCCACGGCCTCGGGCTGGAGATCCACGAGTTCCCGCGGTTTCAAAAAACCGTCTTCAAGCCGGGACAAGTGCTTACGGTCGAACCCGGTCTGTATTATCCGGGAATCGGTGGAGCGCGGCTGGAAGATGTGGTGGTTTTGACCCAGACGGGCACGCGGCTGCTGTCGCGCTTCGAAAAGCGGCTCGAAATCTGAACGAACCGCGTTCTGCGGCGTCTAATCTTGCAGATTTGTCATGCCGAGCGAAGTCGAGGCATCTTTCGCCCTTCCCGAGGTGCTCACCTTGGGTTCGAGCGAGAGATTGTTCGACTTCGTTTCACACCCGCGAGGCTTCGCTCGGAATGACAAGTCAGTGATGCATGCAATAATAATTTTTCACTTATGATTTATCCATACGGTTCCGGTGGCGGAGTGTCTTACTGGCTGTTGCTCGTAGGGTTGCCGCTTTTCGTCGGTCTGTGGGCCCAATTCCGCGTGAGCAGCGCCTTCCGAAAGTGGGGCGAGGTGCGCGCGACCTCAGATATTCCTGGGGCGGAGGCGGCTCGCCAGATTCTCCAGGCTGCGCAGATTCATGATGTCGAAGTTGTCGAAACGAACGATTATCTTGGCGACCACTACGATCCGAGCAGCAAACGCCTCTGTCTTTCTACAAACGTTTACCATACGCCGTCGGTCGCGGCCCTTGGGATTGCTGCCCACGAAACCGGGCACGCGATCCAGCACGCCAAAGCCTATGCGCCGCTGAAGGCACGGATGGCGATCGTGCCGATCACTTCGCTCGCTTCCCGGATGCTGCCGTTTGTGATCATCGGCGGGCTCGTGTTCAACATGACCGGGCTGATCACGCTCGGGATTTATTGCTACATGATCCTGCTCGCCTTCCAGCTCATCACGCTTCCCGTGGAGTTTGACGCTTCCCGCCGCGCCAAGATCATCCTCGAGCAGATGGGGATGGTGCAGCCCGGGCAGGAAATGGTGGGCGTCAATCGCGTGCTCAATGCCGCCGCTCTCACCTACGTGGCGGCCTTCGTCGCCACGCTCGGCAACCTCATTTATCTCTTCATGGTGCGCGATCGCGACTAAGTCCGCGTGGCCCCGCCCAAAAAGATGAATCCCGCCATCGCACTGCCGTCTCCGCGTCGTTTCTCCGATTTGTTGTCGTCGGGCCTTCGGCCGCGTGCTAAGCCTAAGCGCGACGCGATGGAACAGCCGAGATCTGATGAAGACAAGCAGCTCGTTTCGCGCACCCAGGCCGGCGACGCATCCGCCTTTGACGAGCTCGTGGTCAAATATACGCCGCGGCTTTACGGCCTCGTCTACAACATGACGTCAAACCACGAGGACACGAACGATCTGCTTCAGGACGTTTTTTCCAAGGCCTACAAATCCATCGGCGGCTTTCGCGGCAAATCGTCTTTTTACACCTGGATCCACTCCATCGCGGTGAACATGACGCTGAATTTCCTCAAGAAACGCGGCCGCCGGTTTCATCTTAGTCTCGATGACATGGATGCGAGCGTTCAGAACGACAAGGAGTTCCTCGAACTCACCGCCACGAGCAGCCCGGTGCGCGAAGCGGACCTCTCCGAGCTCCAGCGAAGATTGAACGAGGCCATGATGAAATTGTCTGATGAACACAGAGCCGTGGTCACGATGTTTCATATTCAAGGGATGCCCCATGCCGAGATCAGCAAAATCTTGCGTGTTTCCGAAGGTACGGTACGTTCCCGGCTCTTTTACGCGAACCGGCAACTGCAAAATTATCTGGACGAATTCCGCAAGAATCCTGTTTCCTAGCCCATACCGACCTTAAGCGAACGCTGCATGAACGAGTTTAACGAAAACGATATCGGCAAATTGTTGCGCTTGAAACGGCACGAGCAGCCTCCGCCGGGTTACTTCGATAATTTCCTGCACGAATTTCATCGCCGCCAACGGGACGAATTACTGAGGGAACCTGTCTGGCGCATTTGCCTCCAGCGAGCGCAGGATTTCATGTTCCGCCTGAACGTGCCGGTGCTGACCTCCTATCCAGCGGCCATCACGGCCGTGCTGATTTGTGCCGCGGTCATTTCGTTGAAGGTCTACCAAGGGCCTGGGGGCATGAACGTCGCCGTTCAAAGCCAGACGCCGGTGGTGGCCACGGCGGCTCAAGATGCCGCGTGGAGCCTTTCCGCTCCGGTTGCCACGAGCGATCTGAGTCCGAAGCTCCTGCGCAATGTCAACTACAGCTCCCACACTCACCGGGCCGCGACACCCCCGCGCTACGTTCTGGATAGTACGCCAGTGAGTTATGAGGCCGCTTTCAGATTTTAGCCGGGCCCCAGAGTTTTTCCGGTCGCTCCTTTCTGCGGTGTCCCGGTTCTCATTCGCGCTCGTCTTTTTTGCCCTCGCCGTCCTGGTCCGCGGGCAGGAGCCGTCAACGACTTCCATCAGCCGTGAAGTCAAAGACGTTTTCGAGAAGTCGGCGAAGGCCGTCGTAAAGATCCGCGGGACCGACCAGCACGGCGATCTCGCGGGCACCGGGTTCTTCATTGATCCCGCGGGCACCCTCTACACCGCGTTTTCTGTGGGCGGTGACGCGGAAAACCTGACGGTTGAATTCGAGGGCAAGAAACATCCCGTGCGTTTGATGATCGCGGACGTGCGCAGTGGCATTGCCATCCTGAAAGCAGATATCGCGACGCCTGCCCTGCCCATCGGCAAATCCGAACAAGTCGAAGTCGCCACGCCTGTCATCGCCATTGGTTATCCGCTCGATCTCCCTGAAACACCCAGCTTTGGCATGGTCGCCGGGTTCGATCGAAAATTTCTCGGACGTTATTTTACCACGACGCATTTGCGGGCCAACGTCCCTACCCAGCGCGGCCAGGCCGGGGCTCCGCTCCTGAATTTCAAAGGCGAGGTGGTTGGGATCCTCGTGAGCAGCATCGAGAATGGCTCCGCTTGCTACGCCTTGCCGATCGACGCGGCGGAGAAAATCCGGAACGACTTCATCCGTTTCGGCGAAGCACGGCACGGCTGGATCGGAATAAACGTCGCCGGCGCGGAGAAATACAAAGAAGGCTCGCGCGCGGAGATGACCGAAATCATGCTGGACACGCCGGCCTTCGGGTCGGGCGTCAAGCCTGGCGACATTCTCCTTCAGATCGGCAAGACCAGGGTGCGTGAGCCGGAGGACGTGATTGATGGATCATTTTTCATTACGGCCGGAGATACGGTTCCGATCACGGTGTTGCGAGGGGACGAAAAGCTGACCTTCGAAATCCAGGCCGATTTTCACCCAGCCAGTCATCATCCCCCGTTGATTGCCGCTCCGGGCATGAATCAAGCGATCCCGCTTCGGCTCGATTCGGTGCGAAGAACGCCGTAAGGCCAAACTCGGAGGGACGTGCCTCTGCCCGTCCCATTATCTAAAGGACATGCGGAAGCATGTCCCTGCGGACAGGCTACAGCATTTTGCGAAATTCCGCTTCGTCGACGACTCGGACTCCGAGCTTTTTCGCCTTCTCCAACTTGCTTCCCGCCTCTTCCCCCGCCAGAACGTAATCTGTCTTTTTGCTCACGCTGCTAGTCACGTGTCCGCCGAGGCCTTCGATTTTTTCGGTCGCTTCGTCCCGCGTCATCGAAGGCAGCGTACCAGTGAGCACAAAGGTTTTTCCAGCCAGCGGCAGGTCCAAGGCCTTTCTGGCGGAAAATTGTTCGCCCGCCGGCGCGAGGCCGAGTCGCTTCATTCGTTGTAAAGCCTTCTTGCCGGGCGCCGATGCAAAAAAATCCAGAATGCTTTTTGCAACGACCGGACCGACTTCAGTCACGATGCCGCGATTCTTGTCGTTCTTGCTTTTGGATTGCTCGGCGAAACCCAACTTGATCAGTCGATCGGCAATTTCTCCCCGCTCAATTTTCTCGGCAGTGTGATAACGGACGGTGTCCTGGAGCAAATCCGAATCGGCGACGTCATCGATGCTCTTATGAAAACGAGCGATTTGATTCGCGGTTGTTTTTCCCACGTTGGAAATGGCGAGAGCATAGAGCCAGCGTGAAAGGGGAAAGTGCCGCGCGCGCTCGATCGCCTGAATCGCTTTCGTGGCATTCTTCTCGCCGAAAACCCGCGGGGCTTCGTCCGTTCCGAGATTCAATTTGGCGAGTTGATCGATTGTTAGCTCAAAGAGATCGAGCGGCTCGCGGACCAGGCCCCGCTCGACCAGCTTGTCTGCCACGATGCCGCCTACGCTTTCGATGTCGAGCGCACCGCGGGCGGCAAAAAACTCTACTCGTCGCGTGGTCTGCGCCGGGCATTGGAGATTTTCGCAGCGCCAGGCGACAAACTCCGGATCACGCCGAATCGCCTCTCCACAGGCGGGGCATTTGCCATGGATATGCTTCGAGAAATCAAATGGCTCGGCTTCAGTCGGCCGTTTCGCTTTCACTACCTCGACCACAGCTGGAATCACTTCGCCCGCTTTCTCTATCACAACCATATCGCCGATCCGGATATCTTTGCGTTTGATTTCATCCTCGTTGTGCAGAGTGGCGCGGCTCACCGTGCTCCCGCTGACGAGGACCGGCTCGAGCGCGGCCACCGGCGTTAGGGTGCCTGTGCGGCCGACCTGGATCAGAATGTCCTGCAACCGCGTTTCAACCCGCTCCGCCTCGTACTTGAACGCCATGGCCCAACGAGGGGATTTAGCGGTGAATCCGAGAATCTTCCGCTGGGCAAACGAGTCGACTTTTATCACCGCGCCATCGGTCTGGTATGGGAAATCATGACGGATGCGATCGAGTTCGTGGATCGCGCTCAAGATTCCTTCCAGCGAATCGGCCAGCCACCAGCGTTCGGTCCCGGGCAATCCAAGATTCTTGAGCAGGCCAAAAAGTTCCGAGTGTTTTTCCAGCGCAAGACCTTCGATTGCTCCCGTCCCGTAAAAGATCACGCCGAGCGGTCGTTGCGCCGCAATAGCCGGATCGAGTTGTTTCAGAGAACCGGCCGCGGCATTCCGGGGATTTGCGAACTCAGGCAGGCCCGCCCTGGCCCGCTCCGCATTCAGTTTCGTGAATCCGCTCTTGTCGAGGTATGCTTCACCGCGCACCTCCAGAAGATCGGGGGCGTTACCCTTCAGGCGCTTCGGGACCTGGCGGATCGTCGCGATATTTTGGGTGATATCGTCGCCCACATTTCCATCGCCTCGCGTCGCGGCGTAGCGAAGCTGCCCCTTTTCGTAGAGCAGCGAGACGGCCACGCCATCTGCTTTCGGCTCGATCACCACGGGGATTTTCTGGCCAGGGAGCAGGCGCTCCATGCGGCGATAAAAATCTTTCACCTCTTCTTCCGAATAGGTGTTGTCCAGGCTGAGCATCGGAACGCGATGCGTGATGGGCGCGAAGGCCTTGAGCGGTTTGCCGCCCACCCGCTGCGTCGGGGAATCGGCGGCCGCCAGTTGCGGAAAGTCTTTTTCGAGGTCGCTCAGCTCGCGGAAGAGCTTGTCGTATTCGCGATCGCTGATGGCCGGCGCGGCCTCCTCATGGTAACGGCGATTGTGCTCGTCGATTGCGCTTCGCAGCTCAAGTATCCGCGCGCGAGCTGTGCGTTCCGTTTCCGCCATGGCCGCATCATACAAACGAGCCGGGGACTCGCAATCATGCTCAGGAATATCTGTTCTGGCGGTCCGGGACCGTCTACAGTTGAGCGGTAGTTTACGACATGCGGCGGTCGTGCCCGTCGCGCCAGGTTTTTGTAACAGCGATGCCAGCCTCAGAGCGAATCCTCGGTGTCGAAGGCGGAGGAACGAAGACCGCGTGGGTCCTGGTGGAACGCGCCCCGGATGGTTTGCGCGTTATTGACCAGGGGAAGCTGCCGCCTTCTAATTTCCGTCTGACCTCAACGGACCGCCTCCGCTCCATTTTTCGGCAACTGCCGGCCGAGGCGGATCGCGTCGGGATATTTCTGGCCGGCTGCGGAGCGGATGATCGCCGCTCTCTGGAATCGCTCTGCGCCGAAATCTGGCCCAGGGCAAAAATCGCCGCCGGGAGCGACCGCGATTCGGGTCTGGCGGCCGCTTTGGGGCACGGCGATGGCATTGTCGTGAACGCAGGGACGGGAGCTTCGGTCACAGGTCGGCGCGGCGACCGGATCGAAAAGGCGGGAGGATGGGGCCACATTTTGGGCGATGCCGGCGGAGGCTATTACCTCTCCGTCCAGGCGCTTCGTCTTATTTTGCGCGAATACGATCTCCAGGGCGGCGAGACCCAATTCACCGCCGATATCCTGCGCGCGCTTTCGCTGAACAGCCGCGATGAGCTCGTGCGCTGGGCGCAGAATGCGGACAAAATGGAAATCGCCACGATGGCTCGAACCGTTTTCGAAGCCGCCACCAAAGATGATGCGAACGCCTTGAAGATCATCGAGGAAGGCACGGGGGTCTTGAGCGAATACACGGAAGCGGTCGCGACCCGCCTGCATTTGCTCGCGCCCAAAGTCATTTTGCTGGGCGGCCTTTTCCAGCGCGACTCCGTTTACACTCATGCCTTTCGCCGCAAGCTGAAAAAGAAGATGCCCGATGCGCGCGTGGCCATGAGCGAGCAATCTCCCGAGCTTGGCGCCGCCTGGCTGGCCGCGGAACTCGAGGAGCCGGCCTCCTTTTCGATCGAAAGGAGCGGGACCGGGATGGAGAATCTCGCCCGCGCCCTGACCGAGCAGCGCAATCCGCGCTCGGAGGGCCTGGAAAAGTTAAGCGCCCAGGAATTGGTCGAGCTTTTTATCGAAGAGGAACAGTTCGTTCAGGCCGCTTTACGGAAAGCGGCTGCGTCTCTGGCGCGCGGAGTGGAAATGGTGGCGGCGGCCCTGCGCCAGGACGGCCGGTTGTATTACGTCGGCGCCGGGACGAGCGGGCGACTTGGAGCCCTCGACGCGAGCGAGATTCCGCCGACCTTTGGCGCTTCGCCGGAGACGGTGCAGGGCATCATGGCCGGCGGCGTGAATGCGCTCTATCGCAGCGTTGAGGGGGCTGAAGACGAACGCGGCGCCGGCGCGCTGGCGATCGACGAACGCGGCGTGGCCGCCGCGGATATCGTCTGCGGAATCAGCGCGAGTGGGAGAACTCCATTTGTGCTCGGCGCCCTCGCGGAAGCGAAAAAGCGCGGCGCGCAAACAATGTTGCTGACTTGCAATCCGGCGCGGGTCCGCGGCAAAGGAATCGATCTCGAGATCGATCTGGAAACGGGGCCCGAGATTTTGACCGGCTCGACGCGTCTGAAGGCAGGCACCGCCACGAAAGTTGCGCTCAACATTTTCAGCACCGGGGCCATGGTCGCGCTCGGCAAGGTGCGCGGGAATATGATGGTCGGCCTCGCCCCTTGCAACGACAAGCTTCGCGATCGGGCCGCGCGTCTCGTGGCGGAGTTGGGGAAATGCGACTATGCCGAGGCGTGCGAGCGCCTGCAAAAAAACGGGTGGAATCTTCGCGCGGCCCTGGCCCAGGGCTCAACCGTGGGGGACGGCATGTGAGGCGCGGAGCGTAACCGCTTTCCGTGATTTAGCGGCATGGTGCCGGCGATGTATTGCCACCTTGCGGTGTTTTCGACGAGTCTGGGCCGTCCGGTGATTGCGCTGGCGATGAATGACCGCCGTCACAGTCTTGCTGTCCTTTGCATCGGTTGGCTTGCAGGCGGGACCTCGGTCGTTGAAGTAATCGCCCTCCCGACAGCGAGCGAAGACCTCCGCGGTCACCATTTGCGACCGCACTCTGCCTGCCTGATCACGCAGGAGGAAAGTGTACATGCCGTTGCTCTCCGTCCAGAATTGGGGCCTTGGAACTCCGACGGGTAAACGCGAAGTCCCGGTGGGGCCACGGAAAACGAAGGAGTGAACGCCTTCAGTTCCGATCATGCTGGCGTCCGGCAATTGCCGCGAACGTTTTTCGACAATGGTGCCTTCGAAAGCGCAACCGAAGGCGGAACCGGACAACAGGAGGATAAGAAGCGACGATGTGAGAAGTGTGGAACGCATAGGCAACGGGATTTGAAGGGCGAGGAAAGCGGAAAACGTTTGTAGTATTTTTCGGTCCTGGCCGCCAGAGATTTGTTCGAATGGGTGTAAAAGCCGTAAGATTCTCGAAAATCGAGCCAATTAGGAAAATCCATAAGCGCACCGGCGGCTCCGCGCACGAAGCAGAAGAAACTCAACCCAAAGGAAACCATATGCTCTGGACTATCTTTGTTATTCTGCTGATTCTCTGGCTTCTCGGCTTCATCGGTCATTTTGGCGGCCAGCTCATCCACATCCTGCTCGTCATCGCGGTTGTGGTCCTGATCGTTAATCTGATCTCAGGCCGGCGCACGCTCTAGGGCGTTCGATTGATGAAACCCACTGGGATACTCGGGATCATTCTCGTCGTTGTCGGCGTTATCATGCTGGCCTATGGCGGTTACGCCAGTTTCACAACGAAGGAAAACGTAGCGAAACTGGGACCGCTCGAGATCAACAAGCACGAAGAACATCCGGTTCCGATCGGGCCAATCGTCGGCGGCATTTGTATCGTGGGCGGGATTATTCTGCTCGTGTCGGGCCGGCGATCCTCGGTATAGAGGGCGGAAGCGAACTCCAGTGGGGCCTGTGTTAGCGGCCAGCTTTTAGGACCGCGAACGTCTTGCTGCCTTTGCGATCCAGATAGAGCAGGATGCCTTTCCGCACGTCCGCTTTGGCAAGTGCTTCACGAAACGTAGCCACATTGGTCACCGGTTTTCCGTCCACTTCCGTGATCACGTCCTCGCGCTGAATGTCTTGGGCGGCGGCGAGACTGTTATCCGCCACGTCCGTTACGATCACTCCTTGTTCCACACTGAGTTTCAGGCGCGCCGCGACTTCTTTGGTCAAGTCCTGCACTTGCAGGCCAAACTTGTTTGAGTCATCCGGCTTCGGCGGCACCGGCGGAGTCAGCTCATTCGAGGCGCGGGAGATATCGTTGGGCAGTTCGCCCGTCGTCACCGGAATCTTGAGAGTCTGGCCTTTCCGCCAAACCGTCAGCTCAACGTTCTGGCCGACCTTCTTTTTCAAGATTTCGCGCTGGAGTTGGGTGTCGGTGCTCACCGGCGCGGTATCGACTTGCGTGATCACGTCGAACGGTCGCAGGTCGCTTTTGTAGGCCGGAGCGTCGGCTTCGATCGTTCGCACCACGACTCCCTTGTCGAGGCCCTTGAACAAATCGCGGATCGACGGGTCGTCCCCCAGCGATTCGATCCGGATGCCGAGCCAGGGCCGGATAATCCTGTTGCCGGCAATAAGCTGTTGTCCGATTTCGGTGGCCAGATTGCTCGGAATCGCGAAACCGAGCCCGCGGTTCAACCCGTTGATCAGGGTGTTCATGCCGATCACCTTTCCGTCGATGTCGCAGAGCGGTCCGCCGCTATTGCCCGGGTTGATTGAGGCGTCGGTCTGCAAATAATCCGAGATCGAGTACCCGCCGGTCGCGAGCAGTTTGTTCCGGCCTTTCCCGCTGATCACGCCGTAGGTGAAAGTGTAATCCAGCCGGAACGGCGCGCCGATCGCGAAGGCAAATTGTCCCACCCGGACGGTGTCGCTGTCGGCGAACTGCACAACCGGCAGATTCGCCGCTTCGATCTTAATGACCGCGACATCCGTTTTTTCGTCCGTGCCCACCACCTTCGCCTGGAATTCACGGCCGTCCTTGAGCTTCACGTCAATCCGGTCGGCGCCTTCCAGCACATGGTAGTTGGTATAAATGTAGCCGTCGGCTCGCACGATGAATCCGGAGCCTTCGCTTTGGATTGGCTGAGAATTACGAGGATTCCGCCGGGGCGAGTTTTCATCCCGGGGACCCTGGAAAAAAAGATCGTCGAGCGTCGGGCCTTCGTTCCCATCATTCTTCTTCGTGATCTCGAGAATGACGACGCTGGGAGCGACCATTTCGAAAACTTTCGTGAAAGCGCTATTGAGTTGATGGACGACGTCCTTGCCGGCCTCCGCGGCGGCGGCTGGGACCGTTGCTGCCGGCGGGATTTCTGGTTGAGGGGCGGGGGTGGCGGCCTGCAACGAGGAGATTGCGAGCCCGAGAACGAGAATTTGGACGGCGTTACCCATAACAGGGAACTTTGACACGAATCTACGGGTAGCTGTTCAAATGCCAAAAGAGGAGTCCCCTTTTCCTTCGTGCTCGTGCTCGTCCTCGTCCTCGTGCTCGTGCTCGTGATCGTGATCGTAATCGGAGGTTGGCGGTGCCGAGCAGGAGCAGGAGCAGGAGCACGAGCACGAGCACGAGCACGAGTAGGATCAGGCCCGTCTCGCACACCTGGAGGTGCCTGCATTGACACGATTGTTAAGGCCATTAACATTTCGCTTCACTAAGAAAATGCTCACTCTTGCCCCTGGCAAAATGGATGGAAAAGAGTTCGTCACGCATGCGCCTGGCTACTGGCCGGGCATTCCGGCGGAACTCTGGAATGATTGGAAATGGCAGCTCAAAAACCGGGTGACTTCGCTCGCCCAACTCGAGCAGCACCTGGAATTATCGAATGAAGAGCGCAGCGGCGTTCTCCTTTCCGGCACCAAGCTCGCTCTCGCCGTCACGCCTCATTTTTTCAACCTGATTGAGCGGGACAACCCGGATTGTCCCATTCGACGCCAGGTCGTCCCGCGGATTGAAGAGACGTGGGCGTCGCCTTACGACATGGCCGATCCGTGCGGGGAAGACGCGCACATGCCAGTGCCCGGCCTGGTGCATCGATATCCTGATCGCGTCCTCTTTCTCGTGACGGACCGCTGCGCGAGTTACTGCCGGTATTGCACGCGCAGCCGGGTCGTGAGCGGGGCCGGCGAACAGGAACTGCACACCGATTTCGAGGAAGCGTTTCGTTATCTGGAAGAGCACACCGAAGTGCGCGACGTGCTGCTCTCCGGCGGCGATGCCCTGATCTTCAGCGACGACAAACTCGAACGCATTCTCAGCCGGCTGCGCGCGATCCCGCACATCGAGTTTCTGCGCATCGGAACGCGTGTTCCGATTTTCCTGCCGCAGCGCATCACGCCCGAGCTTTGCGCCATGCTGCAAAAATATCACCCGCTCTGGATGAGCGTGCATGTAAATCATCCGCGCGAACTGACCGTGGAGGTGAAGGAGGCGCTCGAGCGCCTGGCGAATCATGGGATTCCCCTGGGCAATCAAAGCGTGCTCCTCGCGGGAGTGAACGACAATATCGATACCATGAAGACGCTGGTGCAAAAGCTCCTCATGTGCCGGGTGCGGCCCTATTACGTTTACCAATGCGACCTGATCAACGGTTCGTCGCACCTGCGCTCTTCCGTGGCGAAAGGAATCGAGATCATCGAAGGATTGCGCGGACACACCACGGGTTACGGGGTGCCGCAATTCGTCATCGACGCCCCGGGCGGCGGCGGTAAAGTGCCGATCAACCCCGGATACGTCCTGTATCACGACAACGAAAAGATCGTGATCCGGAACTACGAAGGGAAGATTTTCGAGTATCCCGAGACCGGCGGCGACGAGACCGTGCAATTCGCGCCCCAGCGCGAGTATCACGACGAGTATTTGTATTCGTAAGAGCGATCTAGCTCGAGGCCGAGGGTTTAGCCGAGCAGTGACTGTCGCTTTGTCAGTCTTCGTTGGCCGTGTAAGCTTTCGGTCGTGAGCACGGTCACTGAAATTTGCGAGGCGATCCGCAAGTTGCCGGCGAAAGATGCGTGGCAGCTTGCCCAGGAACTTCGCGAACATCTCGACGATCTCTGGGACAAGCAATTTGAAGACGATGTGAAAGCTGGCCGGCTCGATCAAGCAATTGCGCGGGCGCGCGAGGAACACGGATAGGCCGGACCGGCTTCCGAGCAATCGCCGTTGACGTACCGGACGGCGTTTTGTGGGTTTGGATTGGCCCGCACGACGAGTACGAACGCTTGCTCAATCTGTAGTCTGCATGCTCGGCTCCGAATCATGCGGCCAGCTGACGACTTTTGTCATTTCGAGCGAAGTCGAGGAATCTCTTACTGTAAATCAGGGAACGCAGGAGAAATAGCGAGAGATGTCTCGACTTCGCTCGAAATGACAAAGGGGGAGCGACCCGCTTTAGCGCGTGGAGGTATCCTCGAACACAATCTCACCGCCAATTACCGTCATCGCGCAGGTCGTCTTGGGAATCTCCGGCGGGGGGATTTTCATGATGTCTTTCGAGAGAACAGTCAGGTCCGCCAGCTTTCCCACCTCGATTGAACCTTTGTCCTTTTCTTCGAACGCGGCGTAGGCGGGCCAGGCCGTAAACATTTTCAACGCTTGCTCCCGCGAAACCGCCTGCTCGGGATGCCAGCCATCGCCGGAAAATCCCTTCACGCTCCTGCGTGCGACCGCCGCGTAGAACTCGATCATCGGTTCCCCTCGTTCGACGGGCGCATCCGATCCGCCGGCGATGATCGCGCCCGATTTGATCAAGCTCCGCCACGCGTAGGCTCCGGCGAGCCGCTCTTTTTGCAGACGGGCAGGCGCGAAAAACAGATCGCTGATGGCATGGGATGGCTGCATGGACGGAATGACCTTTAGCTTGGCGAAACGCGGAATATCTTTCCGGTCCACAATTTGCGCATGCTCCACCCGCCACCGCGGCTCGCGCACCTTTCTTTGCTCGGGTGACACCGTCTTGAACGCGTGTTGGTAAAGATCGAGGATGGTCCGGTTCGCCCGATCCCCGATGGCGTGGGTTTGGATTTGGATTCCGCGGCGCAAGGCTTCCTCGAGCAGCGGCCGCAAATCGGATTCCTTCGCCGTAAAAAACCCCGAAGTCTCCGGCGCGTCACTGTAGGGTTTCAGCAAGGCCGCGCCGCGGGAGCCGAGGGCGCCGTCGAAGACGACCTTGATGGTGCGCTGCGTGAACCGAAAATCATAGCCATTGAGAGTCGGTCCTTCTTTTAGGAGCCATTGGGCGTCGGCGCCCGGGCCATAAACGGCGTTGTAGATTCGGAGCTTGATTTTGCCATCCGCGTAGAGCCGCCGCATCAGATCGACATCGGCTTTTTGGCTGCCCGCATTTTGGATCTGGCACCAGCCCAGTTCGATCTCGCGTTTGACCCCAAGCAAAATTGCCTGTTCCCGTTCCGTGTCGGTCGGCTGCGGAATGTGCTTCTCCACCAGGTCCCCGGCGTTATCCAACAGGATCCCCGTGGGTTCGCCTGTTTGTTTGTCTTTTAGAATTTCACCGCCGAATGGATTCGGGGTGTTCTGGTCGATTCCGGCAAGCTTGAGCGCCGCGCTGTTGGCGATCGCGGCGTGGCCGTCGGCCCGCGTCAGATAAACCGGATGGTCCGGCGCGATCTTGTCGAGGTCGGCGCGAGTGGGGAACTGCGGCGGCGTCCAGAAAGTTTCGATCCAGCCCCGGCCGGTCACCCATTTGCCGGGTTCGGTTTTAGCCGTGCGTTCCTGCACCCTGGCCAGGAAAGATTCGAGCGTGTCGCTTCCTTCCAGATTCAAATTCATCTCGCGCGCGCCGATGCCGAAGATATGGCAATGCGAATCGGTCAGGCCCGGGACGACGGTCTTGCCCGCGAGATTGACCACGCGAGTGGAGGGCTCCTGAAAAGTTTTCGCGTCTGCATTCGAGCCGACGAACACGATCCGGCCGGCTTTCACCGCGATCGCTTCCGCCCGGGGTTGCCGCTCGTTTACGGTGTAGATATTTCCGTTGATAAAAACGGTGTCCGCCGGTTCCGCTTGCAAAGCGCCCGATGCGGCGCAGCAGACCGCGACGAGAAATGAGCGCGCGCCTGAGACCTTCATCTCATCATCTTCGCAAGGCCCGGCGTGGTCGTCGAGCGCAGCTTCGCGCGGTTCGGCGGGCTAAAAAAATTTGTTTTTACGGTTTTGCTTGTCCGCCGCTTCTTCGTATCAAGATAAGAGTCGCGAGTTTTTTCCAGGGAGAAGCAAGATGGTGAACAATTTTCTTTTGCCAACCGAAGGTCGATTTATAGACTTGCCGCACCTTCGCCCTGTTGCGGCGATCAACCTTAACTTTACCGACCTCTGAGCGCCGCACATCCTAACTGCAACTTTGAGCCGTTTTTATCTTGGCGGCTGGCCCTTCTGGGAAGCACAGTTTGCTAAGAGCTATGGCGAATTTCTTTCCACGCTGGTCGAATTGGCTGCCGCTGAAAATCGCGGTTTGCGGCGTGGTGATCGTTTGCGGCCTGACGGCCGGGACCTGGTATTACATCACTCCGAAATACACGCGCGTTGGTTATGAGCCGATCCAGCCCGTCCCGTTCCCGCATGATCTGCACGTCTCGCAGCTCGGGATGGATTGCCGCTATTGCCACAGTTTTGTCGATGTCGCCGCGCATTCGAATCTTCCCAGCACGCAGACCTGCATGGCGTGCCATACCCAGGTGCAGAAAGACAATCCGAAACTGCAACCGGTGCAGGCGAGCTGGAAAACCGGACAGCCGATCGAGTGGGTCCAACTCCATCGCTCGCCCGATTACGTTTATTACAATCACGCCGCGCACGTGAACCGCGGGATCAGTTGCGCGAGCTGCCATGGGGAGGTCAACCACATGCCGGTCGTCTATCATGCCAAGCCCCACAGCATGGCGTGGTGCCTCGAATGCCATCGGCATCCCGAGAATTTCCTGCGGCCCGAGAGCGAGATCTATAATCTTGATTGGAAACCGGAGAGCGAAGATGTCTCCGCCTTTGTCGCCAAGTACGGGCAGCCGAAGGATGCGAAAGAGGACTGGTCGAAGAAGGCGAAGCTCACTCAACAGGAGATCGGGCAGACCTTGAAAGAGCGCTGGAACATCCAACCGCCGTTGAACTGCCAGGGGTGCCACCGATGAGCATGCGAATTTTCACCGGCACCTACACTTTCACGTGCACTTGCCTCGCCGCACCTCCCCGAAGTGTAAGCGAAAGTGAATGTGCAAGTGCGGGTGGGAAAGAAAATCGATGAAACGCGTCTTCGAGCATCCACCTGAGCAGCTCACCGGGAAACGCTACTGGCGCAGCCTCGGCGAGTTGAGCGACACGCCTGAATTTCGCGGCTGGCTCGAGCGCGAGTTTCCCGCCGGCGCGGCGCAGCTCGAAGGCGACGATTGGTCGCGGCGCGGTTTCCTGAAACTGATGGGAGCCTCGATGGCGCTGGCCGGCTTCGGCCTCACCAGCTGTCGCCGTCCGGAAGCGCACCTCGTGCCGTTTACCAAAGGGGTCGAGTGGGCGATCCCCGGGAAGTCTCTCTTCTACGCCACGGCCATGCCGCGGCGGACCGGCGCGGTTCCGCTCGTGGTGACGACGCATGACGGCCGGCCCACCAAGATCGATGGCAACCCGCTCCATCCCGCCAGCGGCGGGGCGACCGACGCCTTCGCGCAAGCTTCCATTCTCGATCTTTACGATCCGGCCCGCTCCAAGCGCTTCGTCGAAAAAGGCGAACGGACGCAGGGAGGCAAGAAGGTCGAGAACTTCGAGACGCGGGATCGGGCGGCCTTCGAGAAATATCTCACGGAACTGCGCTCGAAGATTGTGGCGGACGGCGGCGCGGGTCTCGCGTTTCTGGTCGAGGAAGTGCATTCGCCCACGCGCGATCGTTTGCGCGGGGAGCTGCAAAAGATGTTCCCCAGGATGCGGTGGTGCGTTTACGACCCGCTCCTGACCGAAGCGCAAAACTTCGCCACCCAAATGAGCTTCGGCGACAACTCGCGGCTCGTCCCCCGGCTCGATCGCGCCGACGTCGTTCTCGCGCTCGACAGCGATTTTCTCGATTGCGGTGAGGGTGATCTCGCGGGCGTCCGCGCCTTCTCTTCCCGCCGCCGTGTGAGCGCGGCGAAGGACACGATGAACCGCCTCTACGTGGTCGAGAATCGTTACACCCTCACGGGCGCGATGGCGGACCATCGCCTGCGTTGTCCCGCGAGCCAGATTTCGGCGTTTGCGTTCGCGCTCGCCGGCAAGATCGCCGCGGCCACGAAGGACTCCGGTCTGTTTACGACGATGGCCACGCTCAAGGCGCCGGAGGGCGCGGTCGAAAAATTCGACGAACAATGGCTGACCGAAGTCGCCAACGACCTGCTCGCGAAACCGGGCGCGAGCCTGGTCCTGGCCGGTTCGCACCAGCCGGTGGTGGTTCAGTTCCTCGTCTACGCCATCAATTCCGCGCTGAAAAACATCGGCGCGACGTTGATCGTGCGAGAGTTTACTCGATACCCCAAGACGAACAGCATCCTCCAACTGGCCGCGGAAATTAGCGGCGGCCGGATCAAGCAGCTTTTCATTTTTGGCGGCGATCCGGTTTACAATGCGCCGCGCGGAATTACGCAGGACCGGGAGACGAAAGGGCCGGTCGATTGGGCCGATCTCCAGCCGAGAGTGCCCGACGTCGTCCGCCTCGGCCATTATGAGGATGCGACCTCGGCCCTGAGCAACTGGCACGTTCCGGCCGCTCATTATCTGGAATCATGGGGCGACGCGCTCACGACCGAGGGAGCGTATCTCGCCATTCAGCCGATGATTCTTCCGCTCTTCGGCGGTCTCTCGGAAATCGAGCTGATGAACGCTTTGCTGGGTGCTCCCAAAGTGGAGGGGCCGGAACTCGTCCAGGAAACATTTCGCGCCACCGCGCCCCCGGGAGATTTCGCGGCGGCGTGGTCGCGGCTCTTGCGGGACGGCTTTTCCTCGCACGTCGCGCTCAAGGAAAAACCTCCCACTTTCAATGCCAACAACGCCGGAGGCATCGCCCACACCCTTTGGTCGCCGGCGCCCGCGCCGACGCTCGACGCCCCCGAGATCGTGCTCGTCCGCAGTTACGCGATGGACGACGGGCGTTACATCAATAACGGCTGGCTCCAGGAACTGCCCGACCCGATCACGAAGCTCACCTGGGACAATGCGGCGTTGATGAGTCCGGTTCTCGCCAAACATCTTGGCGTTGTCACCGGCGATCTCGTGAGCATTGCCGTGACCGAAAAGGGCATGGATGCGCAGAAGAAAAATATCAGACGCGAGCTCGTCATCGCGGTGCTGGTGTCGCCCGGTCACGCGGATCGCTCCATCACCATTCCTCTCGGTTACGGACGAAAGAAGACGGGACCGGTGGGCGAAGAAGCGGGCTTCAACGGCTACCTCTTGCGCAACAGCTCGAATCCGCACTTCATCAGCGTCGACGGCAAGACGGTTGAAGGCGTCCAGGTCACAAAAGTGGCCGGGACTTACGCGCTGTCGGTCACGCAGGACCACTGGAGCATCGAAGGCCGCGGCCTCGTCCGCGAAGCGACGGTCGAGCAGTATCGCAAAGACCCCGAATTCGTGAAGAAGATCGCGGAGGACGCCGAGTTGCCGGAGAAGCTGCCATCCCTATACAGCCATCCTCCGCTCACGGCCGCGCACCAGTGGGGAATGTCGGTCGACCTGAATGTTTGCACGGGGTGCAGCGCCTGCATTGTCGCCTGCCAGAGCGAAAATAATATCCCGATTGTCGGCAAGCTTCAGGTTGGCCACGGCCGCGCGATGCACTGGCTCCGGCTCGACCGCTACTACGCGAGCGCGAAGCCGTTCAACCAGGACCGCGGAGAATATCCGGAAGACCCCGAGGTCGTGCACGAGCCGATGATGTGCCAGCACTGCGAAAACGCGCCGTGCGAGACCGTTTGCCCGGTGAACGCGACCGTGCACAGCGAGGATGGTTTGAACGTGATGGCCTATAACCGCTGCATCGGCACGCGGTATTGCGCGAATAACTGTCCGTTCAAGGTGCGCCGGTTCAATTACTTCGACTACAACCAGCGGCCGATCGGCAAAGAAAAAGTCCTCGGCCTTACCGTTTATCAGGAATACCTCGGACCGCTCACCAAGAAGGGCGCGCCCGACACGGTGAAGTTGCAAAAAAATCCGAACGTGACGGTGCGCATGCGCGGCGTGATGGAGAAATGCACTTTTTGCGTCCAGCGGATCGAGGAGGCCAAGATCGCCGCCCACGTTCGCGCGGGGGCGTCGAGCGACACGCGCATTCCGCGGGACTCCTTCACCACCGCCTGCGCGCAGGCCTGCCCGACCGAAGCGATCGTCTTTGGCGATGTCTCGGATCCCGAGAGCCGCGTCTCGAAGATGAAACAGCAGGACCGCAATTACCAGCTGCTCAAATATCTGAATGTGAATACCCGCACGAGTTATCTGGCGCGGATCAGAAATCCGAATCCGAAAATGCCAGATGCCGGAAAGATCGCGGTGGCGAGCATCGATCACGGCCACAACGGGCCCAAGCATCCCAAAGCCAAACACGACGCCCACGGGCACGACAAAGGCGCGGCGAAACCGGAGGAGAAACACTGATGTGCCAGGATCGAGTAGACAGGATTAACAGGATTTTCAGGATTGGGTTTTCTGAATCCTGTTTAATCCCGTTAATCCTGTCTCAATTCCCCACTCCGTAGTTATGGATAGTGCGACCACAGTTCCAGACGTGATCGAGGGCGAAGCATCCGCTTCGGTCGAGAAGCCGTTGGCGCGTGTCCCGCTTGTCTTGAACAAGCGGAACTTCAGCTGGATCACCGAGCGAATCGCCGGAGTGGTGGAAGCCAATGCGCCCCGCTGGTGGTGGGTCGCGTTCGCCATCACCTCGATGGTGGCGATGTTCGGCCTGTTTTGTCTCGGATATCAAATTTCGACGGGCGTCGGCACCTGGGGATTGAATCATCCGGTCGGCTGGGCCTGGGACATCACCAACTTCGTTTTCTGGATCGGTATCGGCCACGCCGGCACCCTGATTTCCGCGATCTTGTTTCTCCTCCGGCAAAAATGGCGCACCTCGATCAACCGTGCCGCCGAAGCGATGACGCTCTTCGCGGTTATTTGCGCCGCCATTTTCCCCGGCGTGCACGTCGGCCGGGTCTGGATGGCGTGGTTCCTCGCGCCTCTTCCCAACAACTACGGCATCTGGCCGAACTTCCGCAGCCCGCTCCTCTGGGACGTCTTCGCGGTCTCGACCTATTTCACCGTCTCGGTTCTCTTCTGGTATACCGGCCTGGTCCCGGATCTCGCGACGCTGCGCGATCGGGCCACGACCAAGATCAAGAAATTCCTCTACGGGATTTTCGCTTTGGGCTGGCGCGGCTCGAACCGCAATTGGCGCCATTATGAAATGGCCTATCTGTTGCTGGCCGGCCTTTCCACGCCGCTTGTTCTCTCGGTCCACAGCGTCGTTTCCTTCGACTTCGCCACATCGATTATTCCAACGTGGCACACCACGATTTTCCCGCCCTACTTCGTCGCGGGCGCGATCTTCGGCGGCTTCGCCATGGTGCTTACGCTGCTCATCCCGGCGCGGGCCATTTACAAACTCCACGACATCATCACGCCGCAGCATGTGGACAAGATGGCGAAGATCATTTTGCTCACCGGCTCGATCGTCGGCTACGCCTACGCGATGGAATTCTTCGTCGCCTGGTATAGCGGAAATACCTACGAGAAATACGCGTTCTACAATCGCATCTTCGGGCCCTACTGGTGGTACTGGTGGGTCGGCATGCTTTTTTGCAACACCGTTGCGCCCCAGCTTTTCTGGTTCAAAAAGTTCCGGTTCAACATCTACGTCGTCTATTTCGTCTGCATGTGCGTGAACGCCGGCATGTGGTTCGAGCGTTTCATCATCATCGTCGGCGGACTGCACCGGGATTTTCTCCCGTCATCCTGGGGCATGTTTTATCCCACCTGGGTGGACATCTGGACCTTTATCGGAACGTTCGGAATTTTCACTTCCCTCTTCCTTCTTTTCATTCGTTACCTTCCGATGATTGCGATGTCGGAAGTGAAGATCGTGCTGCCCGAGGCGGACCCGCACCACGCCACGCCTGGTGAACATCATCCCGTCGCCGCGGGCGGTAAGGAGCGCACATGAGAACGCCCTCCGGAAACAGGGTCTACGGCATGGGTGCGGAATACCCCAGCGCCGCCGCGCTTTACGAAGCGGCGAAACGGGTGCGCGATGCCGGTTTCAAACGCTGGGACGTGCATTCGCCCTTTCCGATTCACGGGATGGATGAAGCGATGGGGCTCGGCAAATCGTGGCTCAGCGCCTTTGTCCTCGGCGGCGGGATTACGGGATTGCTCACCGCGGCAATCCTGACCTTCGGCCCCTCCTGGCTCATTTATCCGCTGACGGTGCACGGGAAGCCGACCAACTGGGCGACGGTGCCGGCGTTTTTCCCGATCATGTTTGAGCTCACCGTCCTTTTTGCCGCTTTCAGCGCGTTTTTCGCCATGCTTCTCATGAACGGCCTGCCGCGCTGGTATCATCCGATTTTCAATTGGCAACGGTTCAGCCGCGCGACCAACGATGGCTTTTTCCTGGTGATCGAAGCACGGGACCCGCGCTTTACCGAATTGGAGGCCCGCGAGCTCCTGGAACAAAGCGGCGGCCAGCACGTCACGATAATTCACGAAGACTGAATATGCTCCGCGGCTTCTTCCTCATTTTTCTGCTGACCGGCGTCGCCATCGTCGCCGTTTTCGGCTTGCGCGGACAAAAGAGCACCGGTTCGCCCATCGAGGTTTTTCCCGACATGGTGCGCCAGCCGAAAGTCCGGGCGCAGGCGCCGCTCGGATTCTTCGCCGACGGGCGCGGCGCGCGCGTCCCGGTTCCCGGCACCGTGCCGCTGGGGTACGAAATGCCGCAGGCCTCCAGCGAAGCGAGTCCGGGCGCGGCCCCGGTCCCGGCCGAGATGAATGCGCAGCCGCGGCTTGGGTTCACTGGAGGGACAGATTATTACAACACCGGCAAGATGGGGGCGAATTGGGGAACCGGTCTTCCGATGAAGCTGACGGGCGAGTTGATGGCACGGGGGAAAGAGCGGTTCAATATCACTTGCGCCGTTTGCCACGGCCCCACCGCAGCCGGGGATGGGATCGTGAAGCAATACGGCCTTGCCACCGTGGTCACGTTGCAGGACGAGCGGATCCGCAAAATGGCTGACGGCGAAATCTTCAACACCATCACCCACGGCAAGAACACCATGCTGGCCTACGGGCCGAATATCACCGTGACCGATCGCTGGGCGATTATCGCTTATCTCCGCGCGTTGCAGCGCAGCCAGAATGCCACCGAGGCGGACGTCCCTCCGGACCGCCGCGCGGAGCTGGATAAACCGGCGGAAACCAAAGTCGAGCCGCCACCGGAGGCGCCAAAAAAATGAGCGAGCGTTCTGACGTCATGCCAGTTCCCGAAGGCGAGTATTTCGAAGCGAACCGCTCACCTCGTTTGTCGTTGCTGCTCGGTGTAGTCGGTGTTCTCAGCCTCGGGCTCTGCGTCGTCGGGGCCTTCGTTGACCGGGTGCAGTTCAGTTTCTCGTGGCTTTTTGCCTTCGCCTTTTTCTTCACCCTGATCGCCGGCTGTTTTTTCTGGATCATCGTCCATCACGTGACCGATGCGGAATGGTCGGTCGTCGTCCGCCGGCAGTTGGAGAATCTGGCCCTGCTCATGATCGTGATGCTGGTGTTCTTCATCCCGATCCTGATTTTCCGGCGTCAGCTTTATGGATGGATGACCATTGCGCCGGGACTCGATCATCTGCTCGACGCCAAACGCGCCTACCTGAATTGGCATTTCTTTCTCGTCCGCTCGCTTTTCTATTTCGCATTCTTTATCTGCGCGACACTCCTCTTTCGGCGCTTTTCCATCCGGCAGGACCGCGACGGCAATCCGGCCTACACCTTGAACATGCGGAAGATCGCCTTCATTTCCCTGCCGCTCTTTGGGCTTTCACTCACCTTCGGCGCCTACGATTGGCTTCTGGGTTTGGATTACCATTGGTTCTCCACCATGTGGGGCGTTTACATTTTCGCGGGCGCCGCCGGCAGCTCGATGTCGCTCCTGGTCCTGGTGATCACCGCCCTGCGCAAGGCCGGATATTTGCAAGAGACCGTCACGATGGAGCATTACCACATCATGGGTAAATGGATGCTCTCGTTCACGGTCTTCTGGGCCTACATCGGTTTCAGCCAATACATGCTCATCTGGTACGCGAACATCCCGGAAGAGACCGAATGGTTCATCCGGCGAAACACCGAGTCGTGGAACGCCATGAACCTCTTTTTGGTGATCGGCCGTTTCTTCGTGCCGTTCGCGCTCCTCCTTTTGCGCGCGCCGAAAAAGAGCCCGCGCAAGCTGTGCCTGATCGCGGGCTGGATCATCTTCATGCAGCTCGTTGATATCTATATCGTCGTCCTGCCGATGCTCTACCCAGCGGGCCTGCACATTACCATTTGGGATTTCCTGCCTCTCATCGGGATGGGCGCGACCCTGGCCTTTTTCTATCTGCGCATCGTGCGCAAGACTTCGCTTTTCCCGAATCGTGATCCCCGTCTCCTGGAATCTCTTCGCACCACTAACTAACCGTGACGCCCGACGAACCACCGCCAAAATTCCAGCCGCGCTCCATGTTTTCGACCTGGATCGGGATGGTGCTTCTCTTCGCCTTCTTCGGGCTGCTGGTGCTGGTGGTCATTGGCGCGTCGCCGCGCGGCGACCGTTATGAGGAGAAGCGGGCCAAGGACAGGGTCAAAAAGCTGCAGGACGCACGCGCGGAAACCACCAAGGCGCTGACGACCTATGCGTGGGTCGACAAGAGCAAAGGAGTGGCGCGGATACCGATCGATGATGCGATGAAATTGACCGTGGCCGAACTGGCGCAAAGATCACCCGCGCCGGCCAACCCAATTGCAGTGGAAGTGAGTCCCGCGCCGCAAAGCGCCGCGCCCGCCAACGCGTCTCCCACTCCCTCAGCGGCCGTGAGTGCCAGCGTGACACCGAAGCCCGCTGCCGTTTCGGGGCCGGATTCCGCGAATCGAAATCAGCCCGCGGCCATCAACAACCCGCCGCCGGCTCCGCCGGGAACCCAGCCCGGCGCTTCAACGACTCCAGCCGCTCCGCCGCCGTCCTCCGCGGTCAAGGCGCCGGTGTCACCTTCGGCATCGCCCGTGCCCTCCGCGCCCGGAACGCCCTTGCCTGTTCCCGGGAAAAAGCCATGAACCCGAGTGACGCACCTCTAAACCCATCTATGACTGCTCCCGTCGCGCCGAATGCGGAGCCGGACGTGACGACCCGCGACGTCGAACAAGTCGAGCGCGCGTTGATCGACGCATCCACCCGCCTGCCTGTTTTGTTCTTTTACGGTTCGGCGATCGCCTGGCTTCTTCTCGGGACTCTGCTCGCGGGATTGACCTCGTGGAAACTGCACGCGCCGGACCTGCTCTCGAATGTCGGCTTTCTCACCTGGGGCCGCCTCCGGCCCGCGCACATGAACGTGATGGTTTATGGTTGGGCATCGATGGCCGGTATTGGCACCGCCATTTGGTTGATGGCGCGACTCTGCCGGACGACGTTGCGGCATCCGCTCCTGCTCATTGCCGGCGGGGCGTTTTGGAATCTCGGCGTGGTTCTTGGGGTGGGGGGAATCCTGGCCGGCGACAGCACCGGGTATGAGTGGCTCGAATTTCCTCCTTACGCAGCCAGCGTCCTCTTCATCGCTTACACTCTGGTCGTTTCCTGGGCGATGCTCATGTTCCGTTTTCGCCGCGGCGACCACATTTACATCACGCAATGGTATTTGCTCGGCGCCTTTCTCTGGTTCCCGTGGGTCTACGGCGCGACGCAAATCATGCTCTTCGTGGTTCCTTTGCAGGGCGTGATGCAGGAGGCGGTGACCTGGTGGTTCGCGAACAATCTGCTCTTCCTCTGGTTCGGCGCGATCGGGCTTGGCACCGCCTACTACATGATTCCGAAGGTCATCGGGCGGCCCGTCTACAGCTATCATCTGGCGGCGGTCGGGTTCTGGACCTATGCGCTCTTCGCCAGCTGGACCGGAATGCAACGGCTCGTAGACGGGCCTTTTCCGGCCTGGATGATAACCGCCAGCATCGCAGCCACGATCCTGACCATCATCCCGGTGGCGACCGTCGGACTCAATCATCACATGACGATGCGCGGGCAGTTCGGTCTGCTCCGGTATAGCCCGACGCTGCGCTTCACGGTTTTCGGCGCCATTTCCTACACGGTTTTCAGCCTGGTTGGCGTGTTCCTCTCGCTTCGCTCGGTGGCTGGCATTGTGCATTTCACCGAGGCAAGCATCGCGTATTCGCACATGGGTCTGTACGCCTTCTTCACCATGGTGATGTTCGGCTCCATGTATTATATCGTGCCGCGGCTGGTTGGACGTGAGTGGCGCTATGCCTCGCTGATCAAGCTCCACTTCTGGTCCGCCACGTATGGGGTGGGTTTGATGGTGGCGATGCTGCTCATCGGCGGTCTGGCGCAAGGAACCAGCATGCAAGATCCAACGCTCGCTTTCACCGAGAGCACGGAATCGATTCTGCCCTACCTGCGGGGCCGCAGCGTTTCCGGGATGCTTTTGACCGTCGCGCATTTCGTTTTCGCGTTTCACTTCGGCCTGATGCTTTTTGGCCTGGGCCGGACAGCGAGCGTCCCGACCTTTCTCAACCCACAGGAAGAGGAGACCCTGGAGGCGCCTTTATGAAGGGGATCGTACCACTCTTTCTCGGAATCTTCGGCACCCTGGCCTTCTCCTGGGCGGGGCTGATTTTGATTCCGAACTACCAAATCGGGCACCTCGATCCGCAAGTGGAGGAAGACGGAAGCGACCCGTATCCCGCGCCGAAGTCGGGCATGGCCGACCGGGGCCGCCAGATTTACGCAGCGAACGGCTGCGTTTACTGCCACAGCCAGCAGGTTCGCGCCGAATATGCCGCTACCGACATCGCTCGGAAATGGGGAGAGCGCCGCAGCGCGCCGCGTGATTATCTTTTCGAACGCCCCGTGGTCCTGGGCAAAGTGAGGTTGGGTCCGGATTTGTCGAACATTGGAAAACGCGCCCCAGTTGAGGAGGAAGGCGCTTCGCCCGCCGCGAGCCCGACCCCGGCCGGTCCCGTGACGGCTCAAGCGCCGCCCGCGACGAATCCAGCGCCCGGAGCTTCTCCAGCTGCATCTCCCGCGCCAGCGTCGGCGCCTCCAGCGGCGTCTCCGGCTCCAGCTTCGGCCAGCCCAGCTGCGCCACCAGCGTCTCCCAGCCCCGCGGTGGTGGCGGACACAACCTCCGCACCCAGTGACAGGCCGGCTCCTTACAGCGCCGCGTGGCACCATCATCACCTTTACAGCCCTCGCAGCCTTGTCCTTGATTCCAATATGCCGGCTTACCGTTTCCTTTATGAAAAACGCCGCAGTGGCGGTCAGCGCGCCGCTGATGCCTTGAAGTTGGGCGAGGCGGATGCGGTTCCGGAAGGCTGGGAGGTGGTGCCGACCTACGATGCCAAATGTCTCGTCGCCTATTTGATGTCGCTCGATCAATCACACCCCTTGAATGAATTGAAGGCGACAGCCGCGGCGTCCTCATCCACGCCGGCGCCCGCAGCCGCGGCTCCGGCTGCATCCCCCACGCCCGAACCGCCGAAGGAGGCGAAATGAACGAGAACTCGCCCGCTCCAGAGCGCAGGGTCCGGCAGGGGATGGACTACGGTGAAACCGAGGACGTCCAACAGGTTCACGCCGCCATTCAGCGCGAAAAGCGGGAACCCCACGCCGGCCTCGAGCCTCTTTCGCTCTGGTTGATCGCAATCTATGGACTGGCCATCTTTTTCGGCGGCGCATACCTCGGGCGTTATTCCGGGAGTTTCAGCGGCGATGGGCTCGACCCGTTCGCCGGCCCGCCGCGTCCCGTGAAAGCTGGCGCGACCGGCCCAGGTGGCGCTCCGACGCAGGAACTTTCGCAAGCCGACCGTGGCAAGAAGATTTACTCGGCCAACTGTGCCGTCTGCCATCAGCCCGATGGATTAGGCGCCGCGGGGCAGGGTTATCCGCCCCTGGCCGGCTCCGAGTGGGTGGAT
Organism: Chthoniobacterales bacterium; assembly: GCA_035556975.1. Lineage (GTDB taxonomy): Bacteria > Verrucomicrobiota > Verrucomicrobiia > Chthoniobacterales > UBA10450 > AV80. The sequence goes on along the minus strand of DATMEN010000010.1, from coordinate 125,941 downwards.
GGCGGAACGAAGCGGCTGGGGATGATCGTGCTGAAAGGTCTGCAAGGCCCGATCACGGTCAAAGGCGTTCCGTATGGCACCGCTGTGATGCAGCCCTGGGACAAAACGCTGAGCGATGCCAAAATCGCGGACGTTCTCACCTACATCCGCCAGGCGTGGGGGAACAAGGGCGGACCAGTGACACCCGAGGGCGTCGCGGCTCTTCGCAAGGAACTGGCGAACCATCCTGATTCCTTTACCGAGCCCGAACTGAAAGCCGTTCCGGACGACGCGAACCTTTCCGGCGGTGACGCGCCTGCTCCGAAACCAGACGAGCCACCGCCTCCACCAAAAGCGTAGCGGCTGTTTCATTTCGGTGGATCGAGCGCTCCGCCGCTCGATGTTTTTGTTTCCCGGCTTCGCCGGCATTATTTGCCATCGCGCGGCGGAGCGCTCGATCCACCGCCACCCAGCCCACGATCTCTAAGGCCCAGCGCGGGTGTGGCCACGTATTAAGGAGTAACATGATCCAACACAAAGACCTCGACGATCCCCAAACGCGCGAAGTCATTGTCGTCGGCGGCGGCATTGCGGGCTTGTCCGCCGCGATTTATCTCGGGCGCGCCCAACGCGACACGCTGGTCATCGATTCAGGACGCTCGATGGCGAAATGGGAGCCGGTCGTGGAAAACTATCTTGGCTTTCCCAACGGGGTCGGCGGCGAGGAGCTTTTGAAAAACGGCTGCCGCCAGGCGAAGCGTTACCAGGTCCGGTTCGTGCACGATCAGATCAAGACAGTTTCCTCGAAAAAATCGGGCTTCGTTCTGAAGGGGAAAAACAAGATCTACCGCACGAAACGGCTGCTCCTGGCTACCGGCATTTTTCATCTTCCGCCGGAGATCCCCGGCGTAAAGGAATGCCTCGGCCACAGCATGTTTTTTTGCAAAGACTGCGACGGCTGTCGCGTGCGCGGAAAACGAATCGCGATTATTGGCTCGAACAACGAAGCGGTCGAATACGCGCTCGGCATGCTGCATTATTCCGCGTGCGTCATTCTGGCCACGAACGGCAAAAAACCCGGCTGGAACAAGCGGCACGCGCGCTGGCTCGCCGAATACAAAATCCCGGTGGAACGCAAACGGATCACCGGCGTCGAACACCGCAAACGCAAGATCCGCGCGCTGGATTTCGCGGGCGGAACGTGCGTGAAAATCGATTACATCTTCACCACGCGCGGCGATATTTTTCACACCGGCCTGGCGGAAAGGCTCCGCGCGAAACTGGACGCGGACGGGCAGATCGAAGTCGACCAGTGCATGCGGACGAGTGTGCCCGGCCTTTACGCCGCGGGCTGCGTGACGCCGGCAAATTGCCAGATGATCATCGCCGCCGGCCAGGGCGCCGCGGCCGCGCAGGCGATCAATCGCGATCTTTTCGAGGAGAGCCTTGCGACCCACTCGCTGCGGCGATTTCGCGAGGTGCAGTTGGCCGATGAAAAAACGGTGCCGGAGAACGTGTCCAGGATCGGGCGAAAAGGAAATAAGGTTCGCCGGCGACGCGGCTAGATCTTGCGCGCGATGATCTTCGCCAGGGCCGAAAGGCCCGCCTCATCCTCGGCGTCGAAGCGGTCCAACTCCGGGCTGTCGACGTCGAGCACGCCGATCAGGTGCGAATCATCGGTCAGGAGCGGCACCACGATCTCCGATCTCGACGCGCTATCGCACGCGATGTGCCCAGGAAATTTCGTCACGTCCGCGACGCGCAGCGTGGAGTGGCTTTCCGCCGCCGTGCCGCAGACGCCGCGCCCGAGCGCGATCCGGACACAGGCCGGCTGCCCTTGGAACGGACCGAGCACCAGCTCTCCGCCTTTCAACAGGTAAAAGCCCGTCCAGTTCAAGCGCGGGACCGAATTGAAAATCAGGGCCGCGCAGTTTGCCATGTTCGCGACCGGGTCGGTCTCGTCGTTGATCAGGGCCCGCAATTGCTCCCCCAGCTCGCGGTAGAGATCGGCTTTGGTGGATTTTCCGAGATCTGGTGCAACGAACATCGCCCACCAGTTTACACGATTTGCTCGATGTTGCAGACGGAGGGACGTGCTTCCGCACGTCCCATTCTTCAGTGGCCGCGCCAATTCTTGGAACTCGCCGCGGCGAGTCCCTCCGAAAGAGGAACCGCGTCAGTTACCACCAGCCGTTTCCTATTTCCCGCTCTTTTTCCTTTTGCGAGACCCGTATTTGACGGAGCGATGCTCGGCCTTGGCTACCGAAGCCTTGTCCTTCTTTTCGTTCATTCGAAGCTTCGCTTGCATGCCCGCTTCTTTGTAGAGCACTTCGCGGATCGCGGCTGATTTATTCCCGCAATGCTTTTGATCGGCGAGCGCCTGAAGGGCACGGTCGAGGGCAACGGGAAGGGTGATCGTGATCGCCGTCGATTCCTTATCTCGCACGCCGCCGACCGTGTCATACCGAATATGACAGGGCAAGAAGATTCCGTGTTGACAGCTTATATGATACAATAATACACATGGCTTCATGCCCAGAACGAAACTGCCAAAGGGCAGTGTCCCGGTGACGTTCCGCCTCCCGCGACAGGTCCGAAAGATTCTGACCGACAAAGCGCGGCGGCAGGAAATTGGCTTTCCAGAATTGATCCGTCGCGCCTTACGGCGCGAGCTGAAGGCGGTCCAGACCTCAGGCGTCCGCAAATGAATGCTACGCTTCAGCTGGCCTCTCGGGGACTTCGGCGTGTTTACTCGTTGCATTCTTCCTCGGTATTTTCGTCGGCAAATACCTGTTCGAGCCTACCGAAACGAACATTCCAAACCATCATTTCCAAGAGCTGTCGCTGCTCACGTGGAAGGGGTGGTCAGGAGATCTTTGCTTCCTATATGTGGCAACCAATAGCAGGCGGAAGGCCAGCTAGGACGTGGTTATCAAGTTCTTGAACGAGCTTCTTGAACTCGGCTCCGCGAAGCGCGGATGCGTTGTTCTTATCCATCGGACGTTTCGACACACGGGCCTCCCACATCCAGTGCTGTCCCCGCCAACCGGAACTCTTCTTCGCCAGCCAGCGCCTGACGGCATTATAGAAAAGCGCTGCAAAACGGGTGAGAAACGCGACTTGCTTAAGCTATGGCGTGCACAAAATGCGCCAGCCGCCTTCCAAGTCAATTGTCGCCAATTGGGTCGCGTCTCAACATTTTGACATTGTCATCTCCGGCCAATGACGCCTACGCATTGGCTGCTGGGGAAGTTTTACGAAACTGAAACCAGCGCTCGTTCGTTCACCATTTCATCGACGACGGCGAGGAACGGATCGATATCGAAAGGCTTGGTCAGATAATTTCGCGCGCCCGCCGCCAGCAGGCGCTCGATCTGGCTCGGCGTGGCATCGGCGCTCAAGACAACGACAGGCACCTCGGAAGTCCCGGGATCGTTTTGCAACCGCTGGATCACCTCCGAGCCATGCATGTCCGGCAGATTGAGATCCAACAAAACCAACTTCGGATGATGGATCCGCGCCAGCTCCACCCCGGTCTCGCCTCGCGCGGCATGGAGGAGCTTGAGCGCCGGCCGAAATTCCAAAATTCGCTCTACCAGGGTGAAATTTACGAGGTCGTCTTCAATATAGAGAACGTCGCACGAGATCGGCGGAATCAGGCTCGGCTCGCTTTTCGGCGCCGGGACGTTGGGGTCCGCCAATTCGCGATTGATGATTTCGAGCAGGTCCCGCGCGGCCCTGAGAATGTGCTGCACATCCGGGTCCTTCGTTGCGATACCGGGCCGCATCGCCATTAGCTCGGCGAATCCGATGATCGCGTTGAGCGGTGTCCGCAGTTTTTGACTTAACTCCGCGCGGAATTCGCTTTCGATCGAGTCAGACCGGTCGAAATGATTCGGAGTGGCGGTTCCCCCATTTTCAAACTCGGGGGAGAGAGTCTTGATCTCGTTAGTCTGATTCATTTGTTTCCAGTGTTGTTGATCAGGCGGCGGCCCAGGCTTTCGCGTCGGTTTCCACGTCCATGCGGAGTCCGGAAGGCTCCTCGAAGGTGCGGTTCCGCAACTTCTTCACCATGTCGATGTCGCGCCGCATTTTGTTTTTGTGGGCGCAGAAAATGAGTGCGGTCTCGTCGGTGATGAGATCGGCTTTGTAGGCTTTGAGCAGGGATTGATCGAAGGTGTGCCAGCCCTGGGTGTCGCCGGCTTCGATGATCTCCTGGAACGTCCGGTTCTCGCCCTCGCCGTAGAGGAGCGTTTCCCGCGTCCGCAGGCTGCTGCCCATGATTTCCTGCACGAGCAACCGGCCACCGCCCACCTTGGTGACGAGCCGCTGGCTGACCACGTAACGAACCGTGTCCGCGAGGCGCTGCCGAAGCTGCTGCTCTTCGTCTTTGCTGAACATTCCAAGAACACGGTTGATCGTCTGGCCCGCGTTGATCGTATGCATCGTCGTAAAGACGATGTGACCGGTCTCGGATGCGGTCATCGCGATCTCCATCGTGGCGCGATCGCGAATTTCGCCGACCAGGATCACTTTGGGCGCTTGCCGGAGCGCGGCGCGCAGGCCGGTCGCGAAATCGGGAAAATCCTTTCCAAGCTGGCGCTGGTTGAAGAGCGCCTGCCTATGCGGATGCAGAAACTCGATCGGGTCTTCGAGGGTCAGAATGTGAATTTTTTGGCTCATGTTGAGCTCGTTCAACATGGCGGCGAGCGTCGTCGTTTTTCCGCTGCCGGTGGCGCCCGTCACGAAAATGATTCCGTTCTTCTCCTTGATCATTTCCTTGAAAACCGGAGGCAGGCCGAGTTGTTCGAGCGTGGGAATATCGGTTTGGAGCTTCCGCATCACGATGGCTTGCTGGCCATTTTGCTTGAAAATATTGACTCGAAACCGGGCGAGCCGCGCCAGGGCATAGCTGCAATCGCACGAGCCGTAGGTGGTGAACTCGTTTTTCAACCGTTCGTCCCCGCCCATCAGGTGGTTCGCGATTTGTTCGATTTGAGTCGAATCCAGGACGCCGGTCGCCGTTTCCACGGGAAATTCTTCCAGGACCCCGTGCTCTTCGACCAAAGGGGGCCGGCCAACAGCGAAGAGCAGATCGGATATGCCTTCGCTGCTGCCGATCATTGCCGAAAGCAGTGCATCAATTAGTTCTTTAGTCACAAGACCCGGAGAAACCGTCATTAAAACTTAGCGAGAATTGTGCCCCGCAGGGCCGGGATGGCCCCCAAAAACGCCACACGCGGCGAGGCCGGGCGCTGCGATCTCTATCGGAGGGACGCTGAATCTGGTGAAAATGGCGCTTTTCTCTTGAAAACTTTGCCCTGATATTCAGTTTCAGATTTTCCCATATGGACGCTTCCTCTGGCCTCGCTCCTCACCCGCACGCCGAACACGATCCGCATCATCATGGTGACGGGCACGACCACCACGAGCTTCCATTTTGGCGAAAGTGGATCATCTCCACCGATCACAAGGTGATCGGGATCCAATACGGCATCACCGGGCTGCTTTTTCTCTTCTTCGGTTTTTCGCTCATGATGCTGATGCGCTGGCAGCTGGCCTATCCGGGCGAGGCTTTGCCGGTGATTGGACATTGGCTCGGCAGTTTCTTCGGCCCCGGCAGCATGCCGGACGGCAAAATGACCCCCGAGTTCTACAACTCGTTAGGCGCGATGCACGGCACCATCATGATCTTCCTCGGCATCGTGCCGATCGCCTTCGCCGCTTTTGGGAATTTCGTCGTGCCCCTCCAGATCGGCGCTCCGGACATGACCTTCCCGAAGATCAACATGGCCAGTTACCAGGCGTTCTTTGTCGGCGGCGTCGTCATGCTCATCAGCTTTTTCGTTCCCGGTGGCGCGGCCAAGGGCGGGTGGACCTCTTACACGCCCCTGGCCGTCATCTCCGACACAGGCCCGGCCTACCATCCTTTTTGGAACGGCCAAAGCCTTTGGCTGGTCGGGTTTATCCTCCTGATCACGTCGTCGCTCCTCGGCGCGGTGAATTTCATCGCGACCATCATCCAGCTCCGCGCCAAAGGGATGACCTGGATGCGCCTGCCGTTCTTCGTCTGGTCGCAATTCGTGACCGCGTTCCTGCTCCTCCTGGCGTTTCCGCCGCTCGAATCCGCGGTGGTGATGCAGCTGATGGACCGCCTGGCGGGGACCAGTTTCTTCATGCCGAGCGGTCTCGTGGTCAACGGGGCGCCGGTGCAGATCAGCGGCGGGGGCAGCCCGCTTCTGTGGCAGCACCTCTTTTGGTTCCTCGGGCACCCCGAGGTTTACGTCCTCATCCTCCCCGGCATGGGCATCGTCGCGGAAATCATCGCCAACAACACCCGCAAGCCGCTCTGGGGTTACAAGTCGCTCGTCTTCGCGGCGCTCGTTCTTGGATTTCTCTCGTTCATCGTCTGGGCCCACCACATGTGGCTGACGGGCATGGGCAATGTCGTCAGCGCATTTTTCCAGACGACTACGATGATCATCTCCATTCCGTCGGTCATCATCCTGAGCGCCTTTTTCATTTCGCTCTGGGGCGGCTCGATCCGGTTCAACGTCCCGATGCTCTTCGCGACGGCATTTCTGCCGATGTTCGGCATTGGCGGGTTAACTGGGATCCCGCTGGCCTTCAACTCGGCCGATCTTTATCTGCACGACACCTATTACGTCATCGCGCATTTCCATTACATCGTGGCGCCGGGGACGATTTTCGCCGTCTTCGCCGGGATCTATTTCTGGTTCCCAAAAGCGACTGGCCGGATGATGAGCGAGTTCTGGGGGAAAGTGCATTTTTGGCCGTCGCTCATCTGCATGAACGTCATCTTTTTGCCGATGTTTTTGCAGGGAATGCTCGGCATGCACCGGCGTTGGTATGATGGCGGGCAAGGCTGGACCCTGGCGGGCGAAAAAGTCTGGGGCATGAGCGGATTCGAATGGAACGGGCCGATCTCGATCGCCGCCTGGATCATGGGCCTCGCGCAGATTCCCTTCATCATCAATTTCTTTTGGAGCATGAAGTACGGGAAAAAAGTGAACGACAACCCCTGGGAGGCCACCACGCTGGAATGGACCGCGCCCTCCCCGCCGCCCCACGGGAATTTCGCCAAGACGCCGACGGTTTACCGTGGCCCGTACGAATACAGCCTCCCCGGCCGGGAGACTGATTTTACCATGCAAGACGAACCGATGCGCGACAGTGATCGCAAAGCCTACGAAGCGGCTGCCGCCGTCCACCATTAGACGCCCCGACCCGCGCCATGGATATTCCCTATACAGTCACCGCCCGGCCCGATACCGGGCTTTGGAACGCCAAGGTCGGCATCTGGCTTTTTCTCGCCTCGGAAGTCATGCTCTTCGGGGGCCTTTTCTCCGCTTACGTTTTTCTGCGCCTCGACGCCGCTCCGGGGGATTGGCCCCACGGCTTGTTGAACGTGCCGGTCGGAACGATGAACACGGCGATCCTGATCGCTTCGTCGGTCACGGTGGTCATGGCCTGGGCTTCGCTCAAGATGCGAAGGTTCGCCCGATATAAACTTTACATGGGGATCACGATCCTCTGCGGCGTCATCTTCCTCGCGGTGAAACTGGCGTACGAGTGGCCGGAAAAGTTCGTCCACTTTGGCGCTCATATTAAGACGGAAGCGCTGGAGAAATATGAGCCGTACCTTGGAAACAAGCATTTGTTGGCGAAAGGGCACGAGCCGCGCAACAAGATCACGGGCCACCTGCACAACCACGACGCGTTGCATGATCCAAACATCCACGAATTCGAAATCGCGCTCGACCAGGTCAACGCCGACCCGACCAACCCCGACTCCGACCGGCCGCATTTCTGGCCCGTCCACGCCACCGATAAGATCGCGCATGTCGACAAAAAGGACGTGAAATTCGCCGGAATGTTCCTGCCGAATTTCAACACCTACTTCGCCACCTACTTTACCATTACCGGATTGCACGGCTTGCACGTGCTCGGCGGGGTTCTGGTTTTTATCTATCTCTGGCTGCCGGTGGGCGCGAATCTCTACAAGCGAAATCCCGAGCATCTCGCCAACCGGGTTGAGGTGGCCGGTCTGTTCTGGCACTTTGTCGACCTGGTTTGGATCTTCGTTTTCCCGCTCTTTTACCTGCTTTAAATCGATGGACGAAACACACGAACCAATTAGCGCCGAAGCGGCGGCGGTCCAAGACGACGGACACGCACCGGAGGAGCATGCGGCGCATGACGTTGCGAAACACATCCGCGCTTATCTGATGGTCGGTTTGACGCTGCTCGTCTTTACCGCCATCACCGTGGCGCTTTCCTACATCGATTTCGGAACGCAGAAAGCGAACGTCGCGGTCGCCATGCTCGTGGCTACTTTCAAGGCTGGCCTGGTCGCGGCGATCTTCATGCATCTCTCGAACGAAAAGCGCATGATCTATCGCATCCTGATCTTCACGGCTTTCTTCGTCCTCGGACTATTTTTCCTCACTTACCTGGCCTGGTACGATCCGATCGTTCGCTAAAATGTCGCTGAAAGGCTTTCATATCCTCTTCATCACAGTGTGCACCCTGCTTTCACTCGGGCTGGGCGCCTGGTGTGTCAGAGTCAATCTCGAGGCCGGCGCGCCGGTTTATCTCGCGGGCGCGATCGGTTCGTTTATCGCGGCCATCGCCCTGATGATTTACGGGGTCTGGTTTTACCGGAAAATGAAACGGCTTCGGATCATCACATGAAGGCGAAGTTGATCCTGGCCGTCACGATTTTTCTTGGCTCGCAGGCCGGACAGGCGCTCGCCTGCTCCGTTTGCTTCGGCGCCCGGGGCTCCAAATCGACGGAGCATATGGCGGTGGCGATTTGGGTCCTGATGGGGGTCGTCATGTCGGTGCTCGGCGGAGTCGGCGCTTTCAGTCTCCATCTTTACCGGCACTCCAACATGCCGCTCGAACCGCATCAGGAATTGACGGACGAGGATCTGGAAAAATATGAATAGGCTCGCCCTCCTCAACGAACTCATCGGCCTGCCGCCGAACTTTTCCGAGCACGGCTACCAGATCGATCACATCATCGAGTTTTGCCATTGGTTCATGGCTGCGCTGTTCGTCGGTTGGTCCGCCTATTTCATCTACGTTCTGGTGCGCTTCCGCAAAGGCCGCCATCCGGTCGCGGACCACGAGGGCGTTAAGAGCGGTATTTCCACGCACCTGGAATTTGCCGTGGTGCTGATCGAAGCCGTCCTGCTCATCGGTTTCGCGATTCCGCTTTGGGCCAAGCGAGTAAACCAATTTCCCGAGGACAAGGACGCGGTCGTGGTCCATGCCATCGGCCAGCAGTTTCTCTGGAATTACCATCTGCCCGGCCCGGACGGCCAATTCGGCAGACGCGACATCGGTCTCCTGACCAATTCGAATCCGATCGGCCTGGATGTAACCGATCCCGCGGCGAAGGATGACATTGTGACAGTGGGAGAGTTGCACGTGCCGGTCGATCGGCCGGTTATTATCGAGCTTTCCTCGAAGGACGTGATCCACAATTTCGCGGTCCACCCCCTGCGGATCGCGCAGGACGCGATTCCCGGCCAGATCATTCCGATGTGGTTTAAGCCGATCAAGAAAGGCAGCTTCGAAGTCGTTTGCGGCCAGCTCTGCGGCCTCGGTCATTACAGCATGAAAGGGATGCTCGTGGTGGACGACCCCGCCGAATACCAGGCCTGGCTGAAAGAGCGGGCGGAACTCGCCGGGACCCAAACTGCGCCAGCGCCGGCGGATCGGCCGCCGGGTGAACCTCCAGTCGGTCCCACCCCGGGCACCATCCCGCCTCCCGGCGCGCCTAAACCGGCAGACCCGAGCGGCGCGCCTGACAGCAAAGCGCCTCCTCCTCCCGCGGCGAGTCCTCACGGACATTGAGTTTCTCTCTGGCGACGTAGCTGCCAGGTGGATCGCGCGCTCCGTCGCGCGATGTCAATTAGTCGCCCCGAAAGCCTTCGGGGTCATTTTGAAGCACCGCGCGACGGAGCGCGCGATCCACCGCTTCTCCTCCCTTGCGCACCAGTTTCCCGCGAGGTCTAGTTCCTTCCCGTGAATCGCCCATCGCCATCGCCCACTCCATGGCTGCATCGCTTCGCCTTATTCACCGCCTTCGCGACGCTCGTCCTCATCTGGAGCGGCGGCAACGTGACCAGCAAAGGCGCCGGCCTCGCCGTGCCGGATTGGCCGAATACTTTTGGTTACAACATGTTTCTTTTTCCTGTCTCCAAATGGGTCGGCGGGATTTTCTCCGAGCACATCCATCGCCTGATCGCTTCCACGATAGGGTTGCTCACGATCATCCTCGCGTTCTGGCTCTGGCGCGCGGAAAGCCGCCGTTGGGTCCGCCATCTCGGTTATGCCGCTCTCGTCGTTGTTATTTTGCAGGGTGTGCTCGGCGGGTTGCGCGTGACCCTGCTGAAGGATGAGATCGGAATTTTTCACGCCTGCCTGGCCCAGGGGTTTTTTGGAATGTTGATCGTCATCGCGCTCGCCACCTCCCGGTTGTGGCAACGAATCTCCGCGCACGACTCTTCCGGTCCCGCGGCGCGAAATCTGGCGCGCCTGGCCGTCGTGACCACCAGTCTCATCTATCTTCAACTGGCGCTGGGCGCGACGATGCGGCACCAGCATCGTGACCTGGCGATTCTCGATTTTCCCACCGCCTACGGCCGGTTTATCCCGGAGGTGACGCCCGTGAAGCTGGCTGAAATCAACGATTGGCGAAACGCCCGCGCGTTATCGGAGGTCACGCCCGCTCAGATCTGGTTGCAGATGGCTCACCGTTTTCTCGCGCTCGTCATCGCCGCCGGCGTCATCGCGTGTTTGCTCCGGGCCCGGGCGGCAGAACTGCGCGGCCACCCGCTCGCGCGCTTGGGCGACGCGTGGTTCCTGCTTCTGGCCGGTCAGATCACCCTGGGCGCCCTGGTTATCTGGACCAATAAGGCCGCCGACATTGCGACGGCCCACGTCGCGATAGGCGCGGCCATGCTGGCCCTGGGCATCGCCGTTTCCGCAATCTCCCTGAGGCTCTCGCAAAGCTCGAAAGCGGCGCCGACCCAGTGCCGCGATCTCGCCTTCGAAAAACTGCCCGCGCTATGAAAACCGCCGCGAATCCTCCGGTCAATGGTGAGTTAACAGCCGGCAAGGAGGGTGAAACAAACCGCCGTTTGGGTTCGGATTTCGCGGAGCTCGTCAAAGCCCGCTTGACTCTTCTGGTCCTGCTCACCACCGCGGTTGGCTTTTATTTGGGCTCCGCTGGCGCGGTCAATTACTTAGCGCTTTTCCACGCCGTCTTCGGGACCGCGCTGGCCGCGGCTGGCGCCGCCGCGCTGAATCAATGGTGGGAGCGCCGGCTCGACGCGCTCATGCAGCGGACAAAAACGCGGCCCATTCCGGCCGGCCGAATGCTTCCGCGCGATGCGCTCATCGCCGGGAGCCTCCTCGCCATCGCCGGCGTCAGTTACCTTACGATCGCCTGCCACTGGCTGAGCGCCGCCCTCGCGGCCGCCACGATCCTCATTTACATTTTCGCCTACACGCCTCTAAAGCGCATTAGCACCGCCAACACTCTGGTGGGCGCGATCCCGGGCGCTTTGCCGCCCATGATCGGCTGGGCGGCCGCGAGCGGGCGGCTGGATCCCGGCGCGTGGAGCCTCTTCGCCATCCTTTTCTTCTGGCAATTGCCGCACTTTTTCGCCATCGCGTGGATGTACCGGGAAGACTATGCGCGCGCTGATTTTCAAATGGTTTCGAGGGACGACGAAACCGGGACCCGCAGCGCAAGCCAGAGCGTTTTCTTTTGCATCGTTCTCCTTCTCGTCAGCGGGATTCCCGCTTTCATCGGCGTCGTCAATTCCCTCTACGTTTTGGTCGAGCTCATCCTCAACGGATTATTTATCTTCGTGGCCATGCGTTTTCTCCGCACCCAGGTGGTGGCCGATGCCCGCAAGCTCTTCCTTGCCTCGATCGTCTACCTCCCTTTGCTTCTTCTTGCCCTCGTCCTGACTAAAAGATGAAATCGGAAACCGCCGCCATCCCCCTCACGCCGAGGGCCCGGAAACGTTCCACCGCATGGAAGGCGACTCTGATTCTCATCCCGATCGTGACCGCGGGCCTGCTTTTCTGGCTGCGGCAGGTCCAGGTCAATCAGCTCTCGAACCGGCCCCTGCCTTCCCTGGGAACGGCGCCGAAATTCGAGCTGGTGAACCAGGACGCCCAGCCGTTTGGCTCGGAACAATTGACCGGCAAAATCTGGATAGCCGATTTCATTTTCACCACCTGTCCCGGGCCGTGCCCGATCATCAGCACGCGCATGAGCGAGCTGCAAAGGCCGCTCGAAAAGAGCGATGTCCATCTCGTTTCCTTCTCCGTCGACCCCGAAAAAGACACGCCCGAAGTCCTGCGCGCCTATGCGGACAAATTGCGCAAGGAACCGCTCCGCTGGGATTTTCTCACCGGTCCGCGCGATGCCATTCATTCGCTTTCTCGAGATGGATTCAAGCTCGGCTTGTCCGACGCTGCCGAGGAAGATGGCGGCCCGGTCCACACCACCCGGTTCGTTTTGGTGGATCGCCGCGGAAGCATCCGCGGTTACTACGACGCGCTCGCGCCCGACTCCGTCACGAAGCTGCTCGCGGACACAAATCATCTCCTGCGCGAACAGCCAGCGGAACAAAGGCCCTAAGCGCTTGTCCCGAAAAAATAAAGCGTCTTGCCAACAGATTGTAAGACTTGTTTAACTCCGGCTCGTGAAGTTCCCCGACGCCCGAGGCTGGTTCGGGCAATCAGCGATTGCCATATCGCCCTCCTGCCACAGCCGGGCGACTTCATTCCATGAGGAAAGGGACATCCGGGGAAAAGCACCGGTGCGTCTCCGCTTCATGCCGCCTGTTGCATTGGATTTTGTAGTCGCTTTTTTCCAGAGATGCCCGGTCTGCTGGGCGGCTTGCATGAGCGTCCTTGGAGTTCTTGAGGCCACGCGGATACCGTGCCTGGGTTGGCCATATCCCCGCTGGGAGCCATGCTGGGTATTTCAGGTTCACTCTGGGGGACCCTTTCCGTGAACCGAATGCACTCGCTGCTCCCGCACTGAAAGAAGACAAATCATGCCCGCCGCCACATCGATCACTCGCTACGAAAAGGTCAAACAAATCCTCGACCGTGCTGCCGCTGGCAGCAGCGTTCGACCTCAACGCCATCCCCGCCTCGGCGATCGCCACCGTCGAGTACCGCGACCGCGACGAGACCAAGTAGAGCGATGTGGACGGCTCGTCTCCAACGCGAGACGTCCCGCGGCCCCGGTCCACCCGCCGGGCAATTCTGTGCGCGCCCAGCCGCGCCGGGAGGGTGTGAAGTGAGAAGCGTGTACTTCGGCGCTCCGGAAACCTACGACTCCGGAGTCGTCCCCAGGATCGCCGCGGCGAACGGCACGCTGGTCGAGGTTCATGAATCGGAACGGCGGAGAGCGCTCTTCTACCATGTCGGGACACGAACAGGCGGTCTCGTGAGGTTCGGTCCCAGCCGTCCGATGGGCAACGGCATGAACCCGGCTGTCGCCGTCAATGCGGGGGGCACGGTCGTCGAAGTCCATGTGACGGACAGTTTAGGGTCCCATCAAATGTATTACCGCGTTGGTCAGGTGCAGGCCGCGGACAAGACCATCAACTTCGGTCAAAGCCTTCGCTACGACACCGGCTATCGGCCGCAGGTGGGGTTGAACGCGAACGGCGCGGTGGTCGAGGTCCACGAGACCACCAACCGGTTTTTTCCATCTCGATACTGGTACCGCGTCGGCGTCGTCGACCCGGGCAGCAAGACCATCTCCTTCGGTGGCGGTAAGTGGTACGCGGACGGCAAGACCCCTACCGTCGCCATCAACAACGCGAATGTGGCGATCGAGTTTTTCCGCTGGAGGGCCCAGCGGGGCGACCACCACCTCTGGTACCGGGTCGGCGCGTTCGATCCCCGGGCCAAAACCATCACCTTCGGCCCCCGCATCTACTACGAAGAGGGCGAACGCCCCGCGGTTGCCCTCACCGACGACGGATTCGTCATCGTGGTTCACCAGTCTTACCCCCACGCCAACCTTTTCAGCCGCATTGGCAAAGTCAACGTCGCCACTAAGGCGATCGACTGGGTCGACCGCGGCAGTTTTCTCTATCTCAGGCTTGCTTGGGACCCTGCCGTCGCCCTCGATGGCGCTACCGCCGTCCAGGTCAACATGGGTCAGCGGCAAACGCTGCAATGCGCGGCATCGATGCTCGTCGATCGCAGCAGCTGGATGGCCGACAGCCTGGACCTGATCGGCGACAGGAAACTGATGGAGATCGCCATGCCCGCTTCCCACGATGCGGGCATGTCCACGGCTCGCAACTGTGCCGGGCCGCCCACCGTCGGCTCCTGCCAGACGAAAACCCAGAACCACGACATCCTCGGACAATTGCGGTTCGGTTGCCGTTACTTCGACATCCGGCCGGTGCTCCACGGCGGCGTCATGCGCACGGGCCATTTTTCACAGATGAACATCCCCGGGTGGAACCCCAACTGGGGCTGTAACGGCCAAGACCTGGCCGCCGTGCTCGACAACGTGAAGACGTATTTGCAGGACGGCCGCGACCTGGTCATCCTCAAGTTCTCTCACTACTACGACCGCGACCACGGTATCGTGGGCCGCTGGGGCTTTACCGATGACCAGATGAAAAGGCTGCTGAAAGAGGTGACCGATGCGCTGCAGCCTTTCCTGTATGACCGCGAGGTGCACGTCGGCGGCCTGCAATCCGTCACGGTCAACGAGTACATTGGTAAGGGTGGCAAGGTATTGGCCGTCTTCGACAAGCTCAAGGAGGACATCAAGCAGCAGTCCAAGGGGGTTTACTCATATGCCGACAAGGGGAGCCCGGGCGCCGACGCTGCCGACCTGATCGTCTACGACTCCTGGACCAACACCCCCGACCTGGAGCTGATGGTCAGCGATCAATTGGGCAAGCTCGCCGACGTCCGCAACCACGGTGCCAATCTGTTCCTCCTGTCATGGACTCTGTCACAGAGTGGCGCGCAGGCCGTCGGCTGCTTCACGGGTCTCGCGCCGTCTGTCCTCGAGCTCGCCCGCCAGGCCAATGGGGCGCTCTGGAGCCGGTTGGTGGCAGCCTACGAGCGTGGCGGGATCACCGCGTCTTTGATGCCCAACCTCATCTATACCGACGACATCTCGGGCGGGCAGGCGGAATTCGTCATCTGGCTGAATCGGGAGATCCTGGGCGGGCGAAGATAGATAGCCGACGGCTCGACGCGAGCCCGGCGTCGCGCCGGCGCGGGCAGGGCACGGTCGGCGCGAGAGTAGCGCCGCCACCGCTCCGTCGCCGCGACGGCGGCGCACGGACGGTATGCTCTTTGCCGCCATGCCGACCCTCGCCGAGGACGTCGATCCCCGCAGCGTGCTCTTTGTTTCGTTTTCCAGCAAAGCACAACTCCGCTGTCCGCACCGACTGAAGCTCTATGTTCCGCGCGTTTGTCCCGAAAACATAAACGCGCTTGCCAACAGTTTGTAAGACTTGCTTAACTCCGACTTGTGAAGTTCCCCGTCGCCCGAGGCTGGTTCGGGCAATCAGCGATTGCCAGATCGCCCTCCTGCCACGGCCGGGCGACTTCATTCCATGAGGAAAGAGACCCCCGGGGAAAAGCACCGGCGCGCCTCCGCTTCATGCCGCCTGTTGCCTTGGGTTTGGTAGTCGCTTTTTTCCCGAAATGCCCGGTCTGCTGGGCGGCTTGCATGAGCGTCTTTGGAGTTCTCGGGGCCGCACGGATACCGTACCTGGGTTGGCTCCATCCGCTTCTGGCAACCATGCTGGGTCTTCATCTATTGCTCGCGTTGAGAAGGGCTCCGCAAACCGGGTACGGCCCTTTTGCCCTCGGCCTGGGAGGCGCACTCACCGTGCTGGCGGGACGTTACTATTTGCCATTTGCCGGATGGATCCTGATCGCCGGAATCCTGCTCATCGCGGCAGGTTCACTCTGGGGCAGCCTTTCCGTGAACCGCATGCACTCACTGCTCCAGCACTGAAGGAAGACAAATCATGCCCGCCGCCACCTCGATCACTCGCTACGAAAAGGTCAAACAAATCCTCGACCGCGCTGCCGCTGACAGCAACGTCGACTACGACGGCCAGGGCCAATTCTGGCATTTGCCGCTTCCCAAGCTCCTCGAAGTCGAGATCGGTGGCGTTCGGATGATCGCGCCCGCGCAAGCGGCTGCGCCTTCGTGTTGTCACCCCGTGGCCGCCTCGGAGGCGGAGGGTCGGGGCGCCAGATCCGGTCTCATCCTCGGGTTGCGCGGCCAGGCCCCGTTCGACGGAACAAAGTTTCCGCCGCTCCCCTGGGGAGGCAAACCCGTTCCGGAGTCCGAGATCGGCTTTGTCTCCGACTGGATCGACGATGGCTGCCCCGCGAGCGATCATCAGAATTCATTCGAGGTCAAAGGGAAGGCCGCAACGACGATGGAGGAGGTCGCCCCTGACAACGTCGAGGCCGAAGTCCGGAGCTTCGAGGTTTACACAGGCTCGCCGAACGAATTCGGCTACAAGTATGGGGAGCTCAAACAGCGCGGCAATCTCGATTGCATGTCCGAAGCGCAACTGGAGAAGTTTCGCTGGGCCTTCCGCGAACTTTACCGTCTCAACAAGTGGCCCGAGGACCGCCGCAGCTACAACAACATGGCGCTGGTCCACCAGAACCACTGCCAGCACGGGTGGGAGCGTTTCCTGCCATGGCATCGGGCCTATCTCTATGAATTCGAGCAGGCGCTTCAGGACGTCTGCCCTGGCCTCACGATGCCTTACTGGGATTGGACGATGCCCCAGTACTGCCCGGAGCATCCGGAGAAAGGGTCGATCATCCCCCATGCGTACAAGGCATACCTGACCGAAGGATCGATCCATTATCTCGTGAACGAGGCTCACCCGCGGCTGCCGGAAGCGGTTGGGAAAAAACTGCTCGCCGAGATGGTCAGGAAGGGTTGCCGCTACACTTCGCAGACGACGTTCTTCGCCGCGGTCGCTAAAATAACGAACAAGAAGTACACGGAAGGCGGGCATCGCTGCCGGTTCATCGACGCGTTGCTGGCGAGCAATTCCTTGTGGTACCCGCTGCGTTACCCGGCCGAGTACCACGACCCAAAGACGCACAAGCCGAAAAAGATCAATACGTCGATCTTTCACTACCACTATCCCACCGCGGCGGACATGGAGCAGATTTTTGCGCTGCGCACATTTCGCGATTTCGGCGGGGGCAGCTTCTACGACGATTCCTTCGGCTTTCTCGACCAGAATCCGCACAACACCATGCACATCTGGACCGGGGGCCAGAATCCGCACCCGCCGCCGGCTTCGACCGAGGCTGTTGCGGGAGCGATCAAGGATCGAGACCGCAATCGTGGTGTGCGCGTGGCGGGGCGGCGTCCCCACACCCGGGACGACCTCTACTCTCAGCCGGAGTTTGGCGACATGTTAAGCAACCTGACCGCATCGTACGATCCGGTTTTCTGGCCGATTCACGTGAACATCGATCGCGTGTGGCACGAGTGGCAGCAGCTCAACCCGCATGCGCTGCCCAAAGATCTCGATGCAGTGCTCACACCGTGGAGTTACACCATCGACGACACGCTCGATATTTCCAGGTTTGGGTACGAATACGTCAAGTGCGCCTTCCTCGTGCCGGTGGGGTTGGGGACGCCGGTGGGCCGCTTCGTCTCAAAGCCGATCGATGTGCCGAAACCGGTGCGCAACTCTTTCCAGCGCGCGGAGGTTCGGCTGCATCGCGTGCCGCAGTTGCCGCGCTCCTGCTTCATCCGAGTCTTCCTGAATCTGCCTGACGCCAATGCTTCCACTCCGATCACGCACAAAAACTACGCCGGCTACCTGGCTATCTTTGGCCATGCGGACTGCATCGGCGGCCCCGGCCATTGCGACCTGCCGCCAGGCCGGCCGCGGCCGTACGACCAGCGGCCGCGCCATCACAATATGCCGCGCAATCACCGCATCAACGTCACCGAATCCGCCAGACGGCTTCTCGGCGCAAAGGCGACATCATTGCAAATCACGCTGGTGGTGATCGGCGCCGACTACCGCGAAGACAACGAACTGCTGCGCATGGAGGGCGTCTCCCTCGATTTCCTGGATTGATTCGCCTCACTTTCAACAAACGATATGCCTACCACCTACCGCATTCATCCGGGCGTCGGTATCGCCCGCCTGGGCAATAGTCCGGACATCTTTTGCATCTCGCCCGAACGGCCGGCGGCACTGCCGATCGATTGCGACAAGCATGGCAACACCTCGCTCTCGGCCGACGGCGTGACTGAATTGCCGATCAAAACTTTCAAGGACGAAGAAGGCCGGATCAAACGCCAGGCGGCCCGGTTTCAGATCTTCGCTTATGATGAGAAGCACCCCAAGGGACGTCCGCTGAAAATAGGGGATCAAATCGAGGGCGGGGGGAACGCCGGCACCCTCGTCGATATTCAGTGGCGCGTATACCTGGCGAACAAAAAGGCGGCCTGGTACGAATTCCGCCAGCTCGAAGGGGAGCATGGCTATGATCCAAGCCATCCGCCGCGCAATGCTGCTATTACGGATGAAGGCGCACGGCAGCGTCTGATTATCGACCCGGGTCCCCGCACCGTCACCAAAACGGAACCCACGGCGCAATTTGACCGCGACGGCGGCGATAGTTACGCGACGACCTTTCCGCCGCCGCTGGAGCCCAACTCCATTGACACGCTCGGCGATCTTGTGCTCGACAAGCAGGGCCGGCTGCTGGTCCTCGGTGGCCATGGGAATTCAGGCTCGTATCTGTTTGATGACTTCGGCCAGCCGCGCATCACTGACTACGCCAACAACGATGGCTGGTTCGATGACACTTCCGATGGTTCGGTCATGGCCAGGCTCGTCATGCACTCCGCCCTGGTCGACCGTCTCCGCTACGTCGATGTGGAATATCCGGCTTGGGTCGTGTGCGCCTATCCCGCTTATGTCCCGGAAATTCTCGACGTGGTGACGATGGACGACGTGATCGGGGACATGGCCATCCGGAAGTTCGCCGAGCGGACCGATCTCTACGGCACCGCGGGCACCTTCCATGATCCGCCGCACATCGATCCCACCAATGAGGAGGCCTTGATCCATTGGCGCGCCGGGCGCGTGCGCTGGAACCCGGAGTACAAGCCGTGGTTCTACCGCGACATCTGGAGCATCCTCTACCGGCCGGATCAATATAGCTATCTTTGCGACGCTCTTGGCCAATCGAACTTCCCGCATAACCAGTCGACGCGCGGCACCTTCGACCCCGAAAAACTGGGGGAGCCGCCCGTGATCCATCGCGACGCGGTCGCCCGATGTGAGAAGAAATGCCTGGAGGATCATCAATCGGGAAAGCTTTTCATCGAGGAGCTCGAAGCTGCCATCGCTCCCCTGGAGGCCGGCGCAAAAGGAATGCGCGCCGGCGCCGAAGCCCTGGGTCAGGCGCTCTTGCCTGAAGGCCGCAAACGCGGCCTCCGCGAAGCCCTGCGCGACTTCGCCTCATCGCTGGCCGCGGAAACTGGCCATGACTTCGACGGATATCTTCAGGGCTGGCTCGCCGCCTCGGAAACTCCGCCCGGCGTGGAGGCCAAGGAGCAACTCAAGCAAGCCGTGAACGAGATCGTCGGCGCCGATCCGGCCTATCCCGATCAGATCACCGACCAGCTCTCCACGCGGGTGCACCAGCACCTGAAAGATTATCTCTCGGGAAAGCTCCTCCGGGACTGCCGGCGCAAATGTCTGAAGGCCAACACCTCCGACCCGAACGGCCCGATGCGCAAGTTTCTCTTTGACTTGCTTCGGACGCCTGGCGCCGAAAACCAGTTCATGGTCGGCGGCCGGCCCGACAGCCGCGTCCACAATCTCCCGCTCATGCCATTGCTCTGCGGAGACAATCCGATCACAAATACGCTTCCCGCAAAGTTCTTCCGTCTCACCGATTACCAGTACTATCTGCTGCGCCAGTGGGCGCTCGGGCATTTCTATAATGAGAAGCTGGAAGGATGGGCCAACCCCGATCCGTTGGATCCATATGCGGACTGGGTGAACCGCACGGCGCGCGATCTCGACCGGGGCGTCATTAGCAACATCCTGGGTGGATCGTTCTGCCCCGGCGGAGAGATCGGATGGGTCATGCGCAACCCATCGATCTGGCGCGAGCCGTACCGCATCAAAGCCGATCCTGCTTTCTACAACTTTGGACAGACGCCGGCGCAGGCCAACACCGGCGCGCTGCCCGATAGCAACTTCGCCTTCTATGCGGGGAGCGATCTGAGCCAGAGCAACGATTTTACCGTCGGCCTCCAGCCCGGCGATCTTACTAAATACATGTCGGTCCCCTGGCAGGCGGACTTCAATGAATGCTCCACGCAGCAAGTCGACGTGACCTATGAAAAGTGGAACGTGGTTTATCCCCAAAGCGACAACGACAAGCTGATGTCTCGCGAACAGAGACTCTGGGAGACGCTCTGGTGGCCGGCGCATCGGCCCATGCAGACCTTCGAAGTTTCCGCACTTGGGGATCCGCCGGTCTGGATGGATTGGACGCCCGGCGTGCCTCAGACCAACGCCGGGGACCTGAAAATGGTGACGGAGTGGTGGCGGCTGCCGTTCGTTCGGCGCAATCCCGGCGGCGACATCAACCCGAGCACCGTCCCGCCGCCATCTTCGAATCCGCCGTACGTCAGTATTGAGCGCACCAAACGAACGAACGGTAGCGCACCAGCGTGACGCCCGTTTCCTTCGACGTCGCCATCGTCGGCGGGGGACCCGGTGGCGCCGCGACCGCCCTGTCGCTGCGAGCACGCGCCCCGGCGCTTTCCGTGGTCCTGATTGAGGCGTCCCATTACGAAGCAGTGCGGATCGGCGAGACGCTGCCGCCCCCGGTCCGGTCGCTCCTGGCGCCTCTCGGCGTGTGGGACGCTTTTCAAGCGCAGGGACACCGCGAAGTATATGGGACGACCGCGGCCTGGGGTAGCGCCGCACTTCTCGACAATGATTTCATCTATATGCCCGCGAATACCGGCTGGCACCTCGACCGCGCCGCCTTCGATGCCATGCTCGCCCGCGCGGCCCAAGAGCAGGGCGCGACTCTCCTCCTCGACACGCGAGTCTCCGACTCGAAGCGGACCGGAAACGAGTGGCAATTGACGCTTTCCACCGGCCAGGGCCTGGCCGCGCGCTTTCTGGTCGATGCCACCGGCGGCGCCGCCGCTCTGGCTCGCCGTTGCGGCGCCCGATTTGTTGAGGCCGACAATCTGGTCGGCATCGCCGGCTTCTTCCAGGGTTGCGACGGAAATCCCTCCACCCTGGTCGAAGCCTTCGAGGACGGCTGGTGGTACACAGCAGGCCTCTCGGACGGCCGGAGGATCGTAGCCTGCATGACCGACGTGGACCTCGTCAAACGCATGAAACTCCACGATCCGCAAGAGTGGCAGCGGGCGCTCGGAACCATGGCCAACATTGCGGCAACAGTGGAGCGAGGCAGATTCACCGGGCAGCTTGCCGTTCGCCCCGCTTCGTCACGCCGGCTGGAACCGGCGGCAGGCAGAGACTGGCTTGCCGTCGGCGATTCCGCCTCGCGGTTCGATCCGCTCTCCTCCCAAGGCATCTTCAAGGCACTGCGATCCGGAATCTTCGCTTCCTATGCGATCGGCGATCTGCTTACCCGGCACGACGAATCAGGTCTGGAGCGATACCGCCGGTTCGTGCTCGATGAATTCAAAAGTTACGCCGAGGTTCGGACGAAATATTACCGGGAGGAGCAGCGCTGGCCTGAAAGTGAGTTCTGGCTTCGAAGACATGAAGCGCAGGCGATTGGAAAACCACACCGCCAGTCTGAGCCTGTCTTCCGTCACGACGCTGCTCGCAGATACAAATCATCTCCTGCGTGAACAGCCAACGGAAGACAGACGTTTTTTCAGTCTGTGCGTCCAGCGGATATTCCATCCGCTGTCTTTGTTTCCGCTTTGTCGCGGAGTGCAACTCCGCTGGCCGCACAGACTGAAAGTCTGTGTTCCGATCACTCGGCGCCGAAAAAATAAACGCGCTTGCCAACAGTTTGTAAGACTTGCTTAACTCCGGTTCGTGAAGTCCCCGTCGCCCGCGACCGGTCGAGCAATCAGCGATTGCCATTACGCGACCAAACCCGGGTACTCGACCCCCGGCGCCCGCGGCACAATAAGAACCCATTATGAATATTTCCGCACTCGATGAAAACGGCAAGGCGGTGGACTGGTGGTTCGCCTATAAAGTTCCGAAACTCGCAAAGAGCGCGAACAGCCCCACCGCCACCGGATACGAGTACATTTATTACGACGCGAACGTCGGCAAGGTCGCCAAATCGCCCTACTTGCTGACCGACGGCAAAGGCGCGCTCGACCTGACGCTGAACTCCGTCTTCGCCAAGCCCGACGCGACCACCGGCTGGATCCTCTACAACGACGAGATGCCCGCGGATGCGAAGCGCCTGGACAGCAGCAGCTTCGGCCACACCAAGGGTGTGATCGCGTTCGACACCGCCTCGAAAACCGCGCTCTGGCTGTTGCACTCGTGGCCCAAATTCGCGGATCCGATGGCGGCCGGGATGCCCACCCCGATCTATGGGCAGACCTATCTGTGCCTGACGCTCGATATGGCCACCGCGAGCCAGATCGCGGGCCAGATGGCCAATCATCAGGAACCACAGGTTTACGTCCCGCGCATTCCCGCGTCGCTCGGCAAGAGCGATCCGCTTTATCTCCTCACGCAGACACTGGATCCCAACGCCAAAGGCGATGCGGACGTGATCGATTGCAAATCGCGCGGCGGACTGGCGTTCAAGGTGATCGCCAAGAACCGCAAGTGGAACAAGGATTTCTGGAACGATCTCGTGGGCCCGACGCTCAAGGCCGACCTGGACGTCGAAACCTGGATTCGGGGCAAAATTCCGCCCACGCTTGATAGCGACGGGATTCACAAAACATTCGATGTAAAATATATCGACTTGAGCCCGCTCGGCGTGCCGTGGACCTGGCCCGAAACGCACGATCACGCCAAATGGGGGATCACGACCGATTCCGACTGGGTCTGCGTGGGCGACATCAACCGGATGGTGTCGCAAGAGAAACGCGGGGGCGGCACGATCGCATTTCAGGACCCAACGCTGTGGGCCGCCCTCTCGAAAACCGATCTGCTGGTCGCGCCCCCGGGCCACACCCGGGTGGAAGCGCGTGCGCTGATCAAGGAAACGCACAAGACCATCCACGAGCCTATTCCCAAGGCGGCGCCCAAGCCCGCCAAGAAGAAGGCGGCCCGCAAGCCGGCCGCCAGGAAAACCACGGCGCGCAAGCACGCGCCCGCGACAAAGAAGGCGAAGCGTCGTTAAGACAGCTTCGCTCCATTTAATATGAGCAGAGGCGTTTCTTTTTATCTGAACGGGAAGCCGGTATCGATCGATAACCCAGCGCCCGACTTATTGCTGATCGATTACCTGCGCTCTCCTGAGGTGGCCCTCGCCGGCCCGAAAAAGCCGTGCGGCCAGGGAGGCTGCGGAGGTTGCACCGTGATCCTGTCGTGGTGGGACGAAAAGAAAAAAAAGCCGGAACACCGGGCGATCAACTCATGCCTGCGGCCGGTCTGCGCACTGGGCGGACTGGTCGTCACGACCGTTGAGGGCACCGGCGCGGCGCGCAAACCGGATTCCCAGTTCTTGCGGCATACGCACACCGCGTCGCGCTCCGCCGCTCCGATCGGCATGAACGATTCGCACGTGTTCGCCACCGCCGCCGCGGCTGCCAAAGGCAAACGCAAATCGGTGCTCGCCGCCGTCTCGGCGAGTCGCGGAAAAAAAACCGGACCCGCGGCGATGAAGCTCGTCGAGCAGGTGGCCGATCATCCCTCCGAGCACTCGCACGAGGGGATGAATCCCGTGGCCCATCGGCTCGCCCTCAACAATGGGAGCCAGTGCGGCTACTGCAGCGTGGGCTTCGTGATGAACATGTCCGAGTTCATCATCAACAATCCGAAGGCCACGAAAAAGGAGATCGAGGATGCATTCGACGGCAACCTTTGCCGCTGCACCGGCTATCGCGCGATCCTGACGGGGATGAAGACCTTCGCCTCGGATTGGAGCAAGGCGGACGAGAAAAACCGGATGCCGTGTCTCGAGGATCATGTGAGCGAGGCGCAGCTTCCGGCCGCCGTCGCGATTCCTTTTCCGAAAGAAGCGCGCGGTCCGGCCGAACCGGTCTCCGCCCAGGCCCGCGGCCAGGAATGGCGCACCCCGATTTCGCTGAGCGAGCTGGCGGAGATCCTGCAAACCCACCGCGACGAGAAGGTCAGGCTCGTTCACGGCAACACCTCCTACGGCGTTTACAAGGAAGAGTATCCCGGGACGAAACTCTTCGTCGACATCCGCCTGATACCTGAACTGCACGGCGCGGGCGGAGTGAAAGATGATGAACTCGTCGTGGCGGCGGGGACGACCTACAGCGACCTCATCGAGCTGATCGCGCGGCGGAAGCCCGGCGAGACGACGGCGCTTGGGGCGCTGGACTTCATGGCCCGCCGCACCGCCGGACGGATCGTTCGCAACGCCGCCTCGCTCGGTGGCAACACCATGATGGTGCTGAAGCATATCCCAAAGGGCACTCTCGAACCGTTCCCATCGGATCTGTTCACGGCGTTGGTCGCGGTCGAAGCCAGGCTCAGCTATCTCGTGCTGGAAGAGGGCGGCGAATTCCAGCAGCGCACCGAGACGGCCGCCGCCCTCGTCGCCGCGGTCCTGAAGGACCCGACGCTCGCCGACCGGATCGTGCTTGCCTCTTACGCATTGCCCTTGGGCGACGCGAAGGAACCTGTGCTCGCGCAGAAGGTCGCGCTCCGCGAAGTCAACGCGCACAGCATCGTCAACGCGACCACGCGCTTCACCTTTGGCAAGAAACTCACCGTTGAATCCGCCGCGCTCGTCTTCGGAGGCATCGCGCCCTATCCCTGGCGCGCCAGCAAGACCGAGACGGCGATGGCGGGCCAGGAACTGACGCTCGCGAGCTTTGGCCCGCTCGCGAAGATCCTGGCGAATGAAGTCGACGCGGAATTGAATCGTTGGGCCGAGCGAATGAAGGAGGTGCCTAACGAAGGCTTCACCGCGGAATACCGCCGGCAGCTCGCCGTCTCCTTCCTCTACAAGGCGATCGTCAACACGCTGGTGAGCAAAGGCGCCGCGGTGCCCGATAACGTGAGATCCAGCGGTGAAATCACGTGGGGCAACTGGCCGGAAAGCAACGGCACGCAACATTACCAGCCGCAGGACTTCAAGGCCCCGGTCGCGCAACCCTACATAAAGGTGACGGCCATGTATCAGACGTCGGGTCAGCTCCACTACACCCAGGAGCTGGCGGTGCCGCCGCTGACGGCAAACGGAGCGTTCGTGCAAAGCCGGCGGGCGCTCATGAACTACCGCTTCGTGATCCCGGGCAGCGATAAGGGCGTGACGGCGGAGGTCCTGCGGAAGCACCTGAAGGATTACGCGCCTTCCTTCATCGACCTCATCACGTGCGAGAACATCAAGAACGGCGGCATCAATCTCCAGGGCATGGGCCTGGACCAGCCGCTCTTCGCGATCGAGCTGGTCAGCTACGTCGGGCAATCGATCGCCATGGTTCTTGCCACCGGTGAAGAGGAGGCGATCCGGATTGCCGGTTACGTGTCGGCGAACTGCGTCGCCTATTCGAAACCGGGAAAACCGTGGACCGGGAAATGGAGCGAGCCTGTCCTCAATCTGTTGGACGCGATCGAGAAGGGCAGCATTTTTCCGGACGCGCCCGAGGCAGTTTCGTATGCCTCGCACATCTGGAAGATCACGCGGCCCGGCAGCCAGTTTGGCTGGGTGGTGGAAAAAGAGCCGCTCGATCGGAACATTCGCACTCGCAAGGCGACGGTGAGTAACGCCCCGTGCCTCGTCGTCGAAAACTCGCAGCTCTGTGGCGGCCAGGTGCATTTCTACATGGAGACGCAGGCGTGCATCGCCATTCCCACTGACGAAGGCCGGATCACGATGCTGCCCTCGACGCAAAGCCCGATGGGGATGCACGCGACGACGGCGATGGCGCTCGGTCTGCAATACCATCAGGTGGAGCTCGAGGTCCCACCGGTGGGTGGAGGTTTCGGCGGCAAGACCGAGCAGACGCGCTTCGTCACCGGTCCGACCGCCGTGGCCGCGAAAGCCACCAAGGGCCCGGTGCGCGTGGCCGTTCCGCGCGATGAAGACACGGCGATGATCGGCAAGCGCCACGGTTACTACGGCCAATACCAAATCGCGGTCGATGCGGGCGGCATCCGAAGCGAAGACAAGGGCATCATCCATGGGTTGCTGTTAAAGATGTGGGGCGATGGCGGCGCTTTCTACGATTGCTCGTTCATCGTCTCGAACTGCATCCAATTGCGCACCGACAACGCGTATCGCGTGGCGAATTTCCAGAGCCAGATCGACGTCTGCCGCACGAACACCGCCCCGAGTACGGCGATGCGCGCCTTTGGCGACGTCCAGGGCAAGAACATGTTGGAAAACGCGATCGACGACGCGGCCACAGCCATCGGGATGCGGCCCGAGGATCTGCGCGAGAAGAATCTATACGATCAGGGCGACGTCACACCCTTCGGACAGGCCCTTTCCTACTGTTACATGAAGGAGGTTTGGGAGTACGTAAAGGACAAGTCCAAGTTCGAGGAGAAGTATAAGGCAGTCGAAAAGTTCAATAGGGAAAACAAGTGGCGCAAGCAAGGGATCGCCATCATTCCGGTGAAGTACGGCTCCGGCTATAATCTGACCCTGCTGGAGCAGTCCGCGGCGATCGTCGTCATCAACCAGGCTGACGGCACGGTCGTGATCCATCAGGGTGGCGTCGAAATCGGGCAGGGTCTTGTCACCCAAGCGCAGCAGGTCGCCGCCTATGTTCTGGGCATTCCGATGGAGATGATCTTCATCGACAATGTTAACACGAGCGTCACGCCGAATCCGACCAGCACTGGTGGATCGACCGGCACGCCCTACGCTTGCGAGGCGGTGAAGCAGACCTGTCAGCAATTGCGTGCGCGGCTGATGGAGTTCGGCTATGAGCTGCTGAAGGATAACGGGGAAGATTGGTGTAAGACCAATGGGATCGACTTCTGGAATTACGGCTCTCAGGGTGGCTGGTCGGCGACGGTGGAAGGGCCTCACGGAAACAAAGGAATGATCTGGCAATTCCTGATCCAGATCGCCTACGCGAAGCGCGTCAACCTCGTCGCTTCCTTCACCGCGAAAATCCACGGCGGCGAGGTGCAGGTGCCGGCGATGACCTTCAAGACCGAGGCGGACCAGCCGGATGTTCCGGGGATTGAGCGAATCAAGAACGCGCAGCTCGGAGGCGGCGTGGATTCGTTCGTCGGTTTTACTTATTCCGCGGCCTGCTCGGTGACGGAAATCGACGTGCTCACCGGCGAGGTGAAGATCCTCAGCTCGGACATTGTTTACGACATGGGTTGGAGTATGAACCCGGCGCTCGACATCGGGCAGGTCGAAGGCGCGTTCGTGCAAGGCATCGGCTACCTCTTGACGGAGAAGCTGGCCTTCGAAACCAGCGGCGAGGAGAAAGGCCGGCTCAATACCACCAACACCTGGCGTTACAAGATCCCGGCGGTGACGACGATTCCGCTCGAGATGAACACCTACCTCTTCCCCAGGGACTCGGTGAAGAACATCCCCGAGGATCCGAACGACATCTTCTCCGCGAAGGAAGTCGGCGAGCCGCCGCTCGTGCTGGCCAACAGTGTTTTCTTCGCCATCAAGGCCGCCATTCGCGCTTCGCGGCTCGAGCGCGGTCTCGACCCTCTCTTCCGCTTCGACGCGCCGGCCACGGTGCAGGAAGTGCGGCGCGCATGTGAGGTGACAGAGAAAGATTTCGTGAACGATTTACCAAGGGTGAAAGCAAAGGGGCGATAGCGACAGCCAACAAATCAAACGCAAGCAACCAGACCAATTTCCATGAAACGAACCTTCTTCCTGGCAGCTCTCCTAAGTCATGTGTGCCTCGGGAACCTTAATGTCCACGCCCAAAAACCGAGCCCGGTAGCCGCCCCACGGGCTGCCTACACGCCCGCCCCACCGGCCACCCAGGCGCCCGCCTCAGCGCCTGCTCTGGCGGTGCACCAAATGAACCATGAAAAACAGGGTTTTCCTGATTTCGGCTTCATGGTGAGCTCCTCCGAATACTTCGCCAAATATTCCGACCAGCCGGTCTTCCGTTTGAAGGCGGATTTCCCGACCCAGGAACCAAAGGAAATGCCAAAGTTCCTCGAGATCGATTTCAAGAAGGAATCTCTGAAGTATATCGAAGCGGTCCGCGACTACGCCTTCGAAGGCAATTTGCCCGATTGGAATCCATTCAAGAACACGATCCGTCCGTGGTACCATATTCCCTGGCTGCACCCCACGACGACCGGCCCCACCGCTTATCCTCCGAACGGCGGAACCGAGGGCTTTCGCGGTCTCATTAAGGAAGCGCCCATAGGCCCCAAGCAGCTGGGTCCAAATCTTCTGGGAGTCGCGGGCGATTACTCCGTCTATGCCATTACCCTGGTCAACGACATGGCCGGTTATGCGATGCACCGGATGTGGAAAGACCCGCAAAATCCGGATCCCCGGGTTTTGGACAAACGATTTCCCAATGGCGGCTTCCCGCGCGGAACTGTCTTCGCGAAATTATTGTTCACGGACGCCCCGAAAGGGACCGACAAGGTGGACTACCTGGAGAACCCGCTGCAATGGAAAGCCTACATCACCGAAAATTTCTGGCTGTCGGCGAATCGCGTCGTCGGCACGGTGAACCTGTTGCAAATGGACATTTCCGTTCGCGATCCAAGAGCGGATCGAAGCCCGGAAAATCCGCGGGGCACGGGCTGGGTTTTTGGAACGTTTGTTTATAACGGCAAGATCAATAACCCAAACAAGTTCATGAACCTCGTCCCGGTCGGACTGATGTGGGGCAATGATCCCGATAACAAGGTCAACAAGACCAATCCGTTCCCACCGACTCAGACCATGGTGAACAAGGACCTCAAAGAGACCGTGATCTTCGAAAGCAAGATGCTTCCGCCGCAGCATCTTGGCTGGAATGGCAGGTTGGATGGCCCGGCCGACCTGAATACGGTTTCCTGCATGGCATGTCACAACACGGCCCAATATCCCCAGGCTACTTCCCTTATCCCGGACGGCGCCGCGCCAGATGGCGGCCCGACGCCGCCCAAGCAGGGAGGATCGGAAGAATGGATGAAATGGTTCCAGAATATCGAGTGCGGCACCTCGATGGATCCAAACACCTACTCGACTGATTTTTCCTTCCAGGTGGCGATCGCCTTGCAGAATTTTTTCAATGTGAAAAACATCCAGCAGCAGGGGAGCTGGGCGAGCCAGTATAAGGCCGCAGCCAAGCCGATCGCGCGGGGAGACAGGCAGCGAGGCAAATAATCCCGGGCAAAGAGCTGGCCGGATCCGAGGCAGAAACGCATGCAGGCGCCCTTACAACCTAACGCCGGAAAGCTCCAGGCGACCATCAAGCACGTGGTTGTCCTGATGCTGGAGAACCGGTCGTTCGATAACCTGCTGGGCTGGCTTTATGCCGACCAGGCGCCACCTGACGGCCAGCATTTCGAAGGGTTGACGCGCGACTTGTGGAATCCGCTCGATAATCTCGACGCCGACGGCCTGCCCTTTATCGAAAAGGTGCCGATCGAGAAAAACGGCCAGCCTAAGACGAAGTACGGCAAGGCAATTCCGAACCCGGTCGATTTCACCCTGCCGAAGCCCGACCCGGGTGAGGGCTTCAAGGACACGAATCATCAGTTGTTTCAACAGTACAACGTCGCGCTCCAGTACCCGCCGCCGCCCACGAACATGGGATTCGTGCAGAACTACCAGAACGCGATGCTGTATGGGACCTTCAGTTTCGGCGACGATCCCGCCAACCCGCGGTCGATCATGAAGTGCTACACGCCGGAACAGACGCCGGTGCTAAGCGAACTCGCGCGCAGCTTCGCGGTCTGCGATCACTATCACTGCTCGATCCCGAGCCAGACCATTCCGAATCGCGATTTCATCCACGCCGCCACTTCCACGGGACACGTGAACAACAGTCCCGACGTCCAGTGCGATGCGAAAACCATTTTCAACCAGATCCAGGACGCCATCGACGGCGGAAGAACGGATTTGAGCTGGGGGATTTTCGGCAACAACGCGTTCGCCAACGGAAAGGACCTCGCCGGGAAATTCGGCCAGGATCATTTTTCGCTCACCCGGCTCATCATGACGGAGCTGCACGATCCGCGCTTCGACGGGAATTTCGGCACGCTGGACGATTTCGAGGCGAAATGTAAGAGCGGCGCTCTCCCGAGCTACGCGTTCCTCGAGCCGAACTACGGCGGCCCCACTCAAAACGACCAGCATCCGCCGAGTGACATCCGAATGGGCGAGCAGCTCATCGCCGACATCTACAACATGGTGAAATCGTCGCCGGCGTTCGAGAACATCCTCCTTTTCATCACCTACGACGAGCATGGCGGCTGTTACGACCATGTCCCGCCTCCCGGCGGCGCCAGAAACCCGGACTCCACCAACCCGCCCGGTCAGGACGGTTTTCTTTTCAACCGTTTCGGCGTGCGAGTGCCGTGCGTGGTGGTCAATCCCCACATCAAGAAAGGACTCATCGCGAGGCCGGCCGGCTTCATCCCCTTCGATCACACTTCCGTGATCAGGACCGTGCAGAACTGCTTCAAGCTTCAGGGCTACCTGACCGAAAGGGACAAGGCGGCCCCGGATTTTTCGGGGCTGCTCACGTTGGATGCTCCGCGGACCGGCGATATTCCAGCGGTAAAACCTCTGGCGATCCCCGCCGCACCAGCCGCACCTCCACACGTGAACGACCTGCACCGGTTGATCGGCCAGCTCCTCGAGGACATTACCGGAAAAACCGCGCCGGAATCAAAAGCCGCCCTCATGAAATTCATCCAGGCAGCCTACAAAGAATTTATTAGAGACCCCTCGAGGAGGACGATCAGTAAATCCTGACGGTCGGACTGGCCGCCTGGTCATAAGCGCGATGCAACTTCTGTCGACCGCCTTGCTTTATCTCGGAGGAAGCGTTTTTCTTTCGCTGCTCGGCCTGTGGCTGGTGCGCAAGTTTGCGCCCTACGAGATCCTGGAAGGCCACAAGGAAATAGCCGGCTTTATCTACGGAATTCTGGGGACGATTTACGCCGTCATTCTCGGCTTTTCCGTCATTTTCCTCTGGGAGCAATATCACGATGCCGAGACGGTGGCTGACCGCGAGGCGTCGCAACTTTCCAACCTTCATCGGCTGGCCCAGGCACTTCCCGCCGATCAGCAAGAGGCGTTCAGTTCTTCCCTGGAAAAATATTGCAGGCTGGTGATCGAGGAGGAGTGGCCGCTGATGGACCAGCGAGAGACGAGCCCGAAGACGCATGAGCAGCTTTTGGACATCTGGCGAAAGGGACAGGCGCTCGATCCCCAGACGGAGCGCGAGAAGATTATCCTGGGTAAAATGGTGGACACCCTGACCCAACTTGACGATGCGCGGCGGGGCCGCCTTCTCGCCGCGCGCTCTTCCTTGCCCAGGCCACTTTGGTTCGTCTTGATCGCCGGGGCCGCTTTAACCATCGGGTTCAGTTATCTCTTTGGGATAAGGAATGCGATCGCCCATACCGTGATCACTATCTTTCTCGCGGCGTCCATCGGCCTGGGTCTTTTTCTCATCGCCGCTTTGGAGGGGCCGTTTTCGGGCAGCCTTAGGCTTTCGCCCGAAGCCTTCACGGCGGTGTTGGAAGGCTGGCGCCAATCCCCGCCGTGATTGCGCCGGGCCGGCGCGAGATTACGCCCTCGGCTCGGGATGATGGGCGCTTGGGCCTTCCGCGGAAACGAGCCGCAGATATTCGCGGTATTCGCCTTTCGGCAACCCGTCGACAATCCGTTCAAGCTGCGCCTGATCGATGAATTCCATCCGGTAGGCAACTTCTTCGAGACAGGCAATCTTGAGTCCCTGCCGATGTTCGATGGTGGCAATGTAATTTCCCGCTTCGAGCAAACTGGCTTGCGTTCCCGTGTCGAGCCACGCCATCCCTCGCCCCAGCGGTTTCACGTGCAGCTCGTTTCGCTGGAGATAAGCCAAATTCAGGTCTGTGATCTCGAGTTCACCGCGCGCTGACGGGCGGAGTTGCCGGCAGAATTCGACCACGCGCCCATCGTAGACGTAAAGGCCGGGGATCGCGAAATTGCTTTTCGGCTGCTTCGGTTTTTCCTCGAGGCTCACGGCCCGTCCATCCGGGCCAAACTCCACCACGCCATAGCGCTCCGGATCGCGCACCTGATATCCAAAAATGCACGCGCCCCGTTCGAGCGCGAGGGCCTCACGATAGAAGTCGAGTTTCCCGTAGAAAATGTTGTCGCCGAGAATCAGCGATGCGCCCGAGTCGCCCAGGAAGTCGGCGCCAATCAAAAAAGCCTGCGCGATCCCTTCCGGCTTCGGTTGGGCCGCGTACTCGATCCGGATTCCGAGCCGCGAGCCATCGCCGAGATAGTCCCGGAGCATGGGCAAGTCTTTTGGGGTGGAGATAATCAACACTTCCCGCAGCCCGCCCAGCATCAAGGTGGCGAGCGGATAGCAAATCATCGGCTTGTCGTAAACGGGCAGCAGTTGTTTGCAGACGATCTTGGTGAGCGGATAAAGGCGGGTGCCGGCGCCGCCTGCGAGGAGAATGGCTTTTTTGTTCATGGAAAAAGGAGCATCAGGTTGCGGCGCTCCAATGCTCGAGCCGGTTGACCCAGGCCTGCCAGAAACTCGATGGACGCGTCAAATCGATCCGGCTCACCGGCTTCAACCAGCGCAGACCCCGGACCAAAGGCTGGTTCGACGCGGCGCGGTCGAAGAAGAAAGGAGCCCCGATCTGCTCGCTCAATTTCCGGTCGGCGATTCGTCCGCCGACGGCGTGATTCAGCGCATTCTCGATCGCTTCGCGTGACATTGCCGGTTTCGCTTCGATCGAGGCGCTCAAGCTGACGCCGAGCATTTTCTTCAGGAGCACGCCGCAGATCAACGCGCGTGAGCTGGTCGCGTGGACATGGCAGATTTTTCGCTGGGTAAACATGCGCCGCAAGGTGAGGGCAAAACGGGCTTGCCGCAAAAAGAGATCGACGGGCGCGCGCTGCGATTCGTTGGCGCGATCGTCCTCCAGCGCGAGAACCAGCTCGCGGTTAGCCTGCCATTCGGCCTCTATCGCCATGGCGTCCGGCAAAAATTCGAGCTGGAGCGCGAGCTGTTTCGCATCGCGGCTCAGGCGAGCTCCCATCTGGAAGTCGCAGACGAACGCCTGCACTTCCGGCGTTCGTTTTGCAACTTCACTCAGCTCCGTTTCCAGCGAGGGCAGCGCATCGTCCGGCCATTGATCGATCAGGTAAGCGATTCGGGCCGATTCCCGGGGGGGGCTCGGCGATTTTTCGGCCGCTTTGCTACCGGCTGGCTTTTGCTTTTTCAGCAACTCGACGAGCGGACGGACCGTTATCTCGACCTGGAAATGTTGTTCGACGCGCGCGCGCCCGGCGCCGCCGTAGCGTGCCCGCAACGGCGTATCTCGGCAGAGTGTTTCCAGCGCATCGGCGAACAACCCGCTCTCACCGGCGGGGACGAGCAATCCCGTCTCCTTGTCGACCACTGCTTCCGGAATGCCGGCCAGCGTGGTGGAAACCACCGGGCGCGCGGAGGCCATGGCCTCCAGAATCACGGTCGGAAAAATGTCACTCGCGCCGTGATCGTCGACCGTCGCGGCGAGAGCGAAAATATCGCAGCGTTGCAGCTTCTCGAGCACGCAATCCTGCGGCAGCGCGCCGGCGAGGGTGATGAAAGGGCCCAGCCGCAGCTCATCGATGTGCTGTTGCAGGTTTTTCCGCAACGGGCCGTCGCCGACAATCTCGCATCGGAACTGGATGCTGCGCTGGCGCAATTGCTCGCACGCTTCGATCAGGTAGTCGAACCCCTTGAACGAGACCAGCCGGCCGACGCTCAAGATTTGCACGGGCCCGGCGTCCGTGACGCGCGAGCTGGGATCGAGAAAGTTGCCCAGATCCATTCCGTTGTAGACCCGATGAATCTTACTCGCCGCGTTCGGGCACCGCGCCGCCATCAGGCCGCGGCTGTATTCGGTCTCGACCGCGACAAATTCCGCTGCGTCACATATCTCGCGCAACAGGTCGTCATTGCCGAGATCGGCCATGAAATCCTGGCCGTGCGCCGTGATGCTGAAGGGAATGCTGGCCATCGCTTTCAAGAAAAGCGCGCTGTGAGCGGCGCGGTTGGCGAAATGAACATGAAAATGCTCGACCTGATGGCGCTGGAAGAGTTCAGCGAAATAGCTGGCGTTGCGCGCGCGTGTGGGCGCTTTGACACGGCTCCCATATTTTTCGGTGTGCGAGTCAATCAGCGCCTGGGGCCATCGTGTTTCCTGGCGCGCCTTTTCCTCCCACAACCGCAGGATCGCCGGCGGCGGCGCGTAATGGACCGGCGCTTGCAGCCGGCCGGCATGCGGATGCCGAATGCTCGTCAGCGGCGGATGAATCGAACCGACCGTGAGCGCGAACCCCTGCCGTTCGAGCGCGAGCATCTCCATGTCGCAAAAAGTCTGCGAGAGGACTGGATAACGGGAATAGAGGTAGCCGAGGCGCATCTTAAAATTTCGGAAACCGGAAACCGGATACCGGAAAGTAGAACATCGAGCCTCGTTCGGCCATCATCCGGAATTCTTTCCGAAATCCGGTCTCCGCAATCCGAAATCAGGAGAACCGCACGTCCTTGCCCGGGTCCATCTCAAAATCGAGGGCGAGAAAATCTGATGTGTTTGGCTTGATCACTTCCTCCATGAATTTCACATGGATCGGATCTTCCCGGAAAATTTCGTAGCGGTCCATCGACTCGAAATCGATCGCGATAAAGAACGGCCAGGGCAATTCCGAATCGATGCGTTTTCCGCATTTGATGTTTAGCACTTCGGGGATCTTCAGGAGTTGCATGCGCGTGTTCATCATCATCTCCTCGACCCGGGCGGGCGTAACTTCCGGCTTGAGTTTGTAGAGGACGATGTGGTGAACCATGGGGGCTAAGCTTTAGGCGGAGGGCGGCTGCCAGGCAAGCGGGAAACCGCCTGGTTGACGACTACTTTTTCCAGTCCAGCGCGCCCTTCTTCAGCGCGTAGACGTAGCCCACCATCAGGATCGTGATGAAGCTGAGCATGCTCCAGAGGACCAGCTTGCTTTCGACGATCATCTCCCGGTAAACGACGGCCCACGGATACATGAACACGATTTCGAGATCGAAGAGAATGAAGAGCATGGCCACCAGGTAAAACTTCACGCTAAAGCGCGGCTGCGTTTCGCCCTGCGCCACCATCCCGCATTCGTAGGCGGTGTCTTTTACCCGCGTGCGCCGGCCCGCTTTGCCCAGGAGGACACTGACGAGCAAGGCCGAGACGGCGAAGCCGATTGCCACCCCGAGGTGGAGTAACAAGGGAAGGTAATCGCGAATCATGA
Organism: Chthoniobacterales bacterium; assembly: GCA_035556975.1. Classification (GTDB taxonomy): domain Bacteria; phylum Verrucomicrobiota; class Verrucomicrobiia; order Chthoniobacterales; family UBA10450; genus AV80. Next base: position 90,280 of record DATMEN010000010.1, on the reverse strand, counting down.
TGGCTCAGGAACCCGCGCCGCCGAACTGAAGCGCCGGTCTACTTGGCGGCGGCTGCTGCTGCCCTGGCGATGGCGGCGGTCCTGGCGCTGGCGGCCGCGGCGGCCGCAGCGGGAATGTGTCCGTTCTGAGGAGCGATCGCCGCCGCAAGCGCGGCCGGGAGGCCTTTGTATTTCTTCCCAGTCTTTCTCACCGCCCCGCGGGCGACAAGGTTCTGGAGCTTCTCGTAGGCTCGCAAGCGAAGCATCTCTTCGCCGCCACTGGCCGCATTCCGCGCGCGCAGATTTTCATGCACGATATCAAAGAGCTGCTTGAATTCGAACGATGCACGTCGGGAGAGCACCGCAACCAGTTCCTCGGTCACCAGATCGGGAACGCGACGCGAGAATGCATTTTTCTTGAGAATAGCCATAAGGCGCAAATGATACCACGTTTTGCTTTTAACGCAGCAGATTTCTCCCGAGCCATGGTTTAGGGCCTGTCCCCGAGAGATTTAACGTGGCTCTCGCTGATAACACCAAGAGCGACAGAATGATACAAAACAAGGTGGGCGAGCAGTAACTGCTATTCGGGCGAGGCCTCCGGGCTTGAGGCAGGTGAAGGAGATGTCAAGGGCGATGGAGCCGGAGCTGGTGAGGACCCCAGAGCGGGCGCTATCGAAGAGCTGGCGGCCCCACTCGTTTGCTTGCGATAAAGCACCGCCGCGGCGCTGCCCAGTCCGGCCACGCCGACGATTGTTTGGTAGACAGTAACAGGGCCAACCGACTCGGAAATGTATCCGTCGCCATCGTAACGGTGCGACATCACGATGGGGCTGAGATGTTTTATAATGGTTTCCGGGGCGGGCAGCTTGGTTAAGTCGACCGTGTCGGCAATCCCCGGCAAGAAGGCGGCGCTCATGAAAAGCATCGGTCGCAGAGTCGCGTCCACGCGCGCGTAGATTAGTGCTGGGTCGATGTAGGCAAACGCTTGCTGGGCGGCGGGAACCGCGCTCTCGGCTTCCGTGAAATTTTTTGAAGCGGCCAGCTCAGAACTTCCAGTCGAGCTTCGCTTCATCGCGGCTTCCACCGATGCGGCGTCAGCCCCCGCCACCAGCATCCGGTCCGACAATCCGATCGTGGGCGAAAACGAGAAAAGTTGTCCCCCTGTCCGCGTGGAAAAATATTGGACGCCATCTTTCTCCTGACGCGTCCAGGCTGCGGATTCCGGATTCGCCGTCGTCATTGCGGTCACGATCTTGTTTGCCTGCGCCGAATCTTTCACTGGAAGAGCGGCGAAGAGCGACGGCCAGGGAGAGTTTGAGGGCCAATTGCCCACCCAACTGAATTCCGGCCCGAAGGCGCGGTTCCAATCTTCGAGGGTCAGGCCATTGGATGAGAGGACGTCGGTAATTTTCCGCAAGCCCGCCATCCACCCGAGGGCGGTGTGCGAACCCGGAAGCGGCGCCGGCTTGGTTAAATTTAAGAAACCGGCGGCGTAGAGAAATGCGTCTTTTGTCGCAATCGGGAGCGACGCGCGCGACAGGGCGCCCGCGTCCAGTAGTCTTGGCATGCCGATGAAAATAACATCCCGAATTTTTCCGCCATCGAACGAGGTCGCACCGCACACGCCGCGGACCTGGCGGATCGTAGCCAGATGATCGTCCGGTTCGTTTGTTTCCGTCTTCGCGCGCGGCGTTAGTTTCTCGGCCAGTTGATTAACGCGGACGAAGGCGAGCGCCGTGTAGCTCGAGGGCATGCGCCTGGACGCGGCGGCAAACTCGTCATCTTCCGCCAGGACGGTGTGGGAGTCCTGGACGCGGCCATCCACGCGATCCAGGAGCGGCTTCAACTGCTCGGGATCGTTCGCGACAAAGAACCATTGGCCGTGGCGAACGCTGGAGAGACGAACGATGCCGGCGGTGTCGGCCTGGATTTGATGGCCTTGGTAATCCACGATCTCCTGTCTGAAATCCGGCCCTTTTCCGAGTAACTGGGCTTTCCAGTTCGCCACGATCTTCTCGGCGTTTCCGGGGTCTCCTTTGAAGCGGAAACCGCCCACTATTTTCCATGCGCTATGCTCGATGGCGATTACCGCCAGAAATACGTCCTTCATCTGGAGGGATTCACATTCCTGCATGGTCGCTCCCAGCCGGCTATCCGCGGGAATTTTGGCGCGCGGCTTTTGCAGAAAACCCTGCACGGCCGGTTCGGTCCAAATTTTATAGAGATCGGTTTGATGAAATTCGCCGCGAGATCGGTTGATGTCCGGCAGGTGGACCAACGCGAGAGTGTCTTTCGGAAGAAGCGCAGTGACTGCGGCGCTCGAAGCGTGGCGGGAACGGTAGAACCCCCACCAGATTATGCCCGCCGCGATGGCTGCCGCCACGACGAGCAGCTGAAATCGTTTCATAGGCGGAGATTCTAGCGGCGGTCCTTACCTGTCGCGAATTTTTCTGATAACGTCGCCCCACCTTCCTCACTCGGAAGCACGCCCTCCGAGTTACGCCCTGGGATGAAATTTCCGGTGCACGGCCTTTAACCGTTGCTGGTCGACATGGGTGTAAACCTGCGTGGTCGAAATATCCGCGTGGCCAAGCATTTCCTGGATGATTCGCAGGTCCGCGCCATTGCCGAGCAGGTGCGTCGCGAAACTATGGCGAAGCAGGTGCGGATAGATGTTCGTCTCCAACCCCGATTGGCGCGCCCGCGCCTTGACGATTTGCCAAAGGCGGACGGTGGTCAGTTTTGTGCCGCGCCGGGAGAGGAAAATCTCGCTTCCGCTGCGGCGCTTCACCAGCTTCGGACGTTCCGTTGCGATATAAGAGGTGAGCGCGGTGCAAGCCCTCCGCCCCACGGGCACGAGCCGCATCTTGTTTCCCTTGCCCGTGACGCGGAGGATGCGCTCCTCGAAATTCATATTTTCCAGACGCGCATTGGCCAATTCGGAAATTCGCAGGCCGCTCGCATAGAGCAATTCCACGATCGCCCGATCGCGCAACCCGAGCGGATGCCTGGTCTCAATGCTCTCAATCAGGCGCTCGACTTGCAGCTCGTTCAGCGTCTCCGGCAGATAACGCTCGATCCGCGGCAGCGTGAGCGTCTCTGTTGGATCACGCTCGAGGGCGCCTTTTTTTCCGCTCAGAAACCGAAAAAAAATCTTCAACGCCACCACGACTAATTTGATCGAGGACGCGGACAGGCCGCCTTTTTTCCGGGTCGAGAGGTAGTCGCTGATCAACGGCTGCGTCACCTCCCGCACGCTCGTGACCTGGCGCGCGGACGAACACCACGCGGCGAACTCTGTCAGCGAGCGCCGGGTGGAGAGCTGATAATTATCCGAGAGACCGCGCTCCGTTGCGAGAAAACGGATAAACGAATCAATCTCCTGTTCCACTTCGACCGTTACCGAATCAGCGAATGAGCGATTAGGCGAATGAAAAGGTGGAGCGGCCCGGCGTTGCCAACGGCCACCCCCGCGATTCGCCGGTCGCCATTGACAAAGAGAGCCTGAGTTCCGACGTTGTTTACATAATGAGTCTTGATCTCAATTCGCTCCTGAAAGATTGGCCGCATGAAACCGGCGCGATCAAAGTGCGCAAGATTATCGGCCTGGACGGCAACGAGAAATTGCAGCTCCGGATCGACCTCGGCATTCTTCAGATGGAAGTGGCCGGCCGGCCCGATGGCCAGCGGCCCCATAATTGCGAGTCGCTGCTCGTTTATCATCAGCGCCGCGCCGAGCGGGCCGAAGCGCGCGGGGAGAGCTACGAGCTCACGCCCGAGCAATGCAACGAGCTCCAGCAGGAAGGCATTCAATACTATCACCGTTACCTGAGCCTTTTTCAGATCAACGATTTTCCCGGCGTCATTCGGGACACGCAACGCAACCTCGATCTCTTCGCCTTCGTGGCCGAACACGCCGATCGGGACGAGGTCATCTGGAGCTTCCAGCAATTTCGCCCCTATGTCCTGATGATGAATACGCGGGCCAAAGCGTCGATCCTGCTCGGGGAAGGCCGGTTTGGCGACGCCATGCGAGAGATCGAGCGGGGCCGGGACGCCATTCAGGAATTCTTCCAGCAATCAAGTTTCCCCGAGCTGGCCACGAAAAGCTCCGAGCTTGCCTTCCTCGAGGAATGGCTGGAAGAAGTCAGCTCGAAACGCCCGCTCTCGAAGCTCGAGATCATGCAGCGCGAGATGGAAGTCGCGATCGCGAGCGAACTCTACGAGCGCGCCGCCGAACTGCGCGACGCGATAAAATTGCTCCAGACGCCGTCGAGTTAATAGCGGAGCGCTGAGGTTATTCGGCCATTGCGGGCGCTCTACTCCGCTTCTCGGGAGGGGAGAGAATAGAGAATGGCGCCGATCGTCGCCGACCGAGCTCAGGGCTTTCGAGGCCTGGCCACGATGTAACGACGGGGTGCACCGTGAACGAGGTCAAGTGGTCGCATCACGATGTAGGTCACGCCTAGATAGGTGAAGACCACCGGAACTAAAGGCCGCATTACCGGCTGCTTCTCACGCATGCCCATAATCCGCTCCGTGGCGACGTAGGTAAACTCCAAAGGCTCATGTCCGCGAATCGAAAGCACCAGCAAAGCAATGGCGTCATGTGGGCAGAGTTTGTATCCAGCCTCCAAAACCTTGGCTTTGAATTCGTCGAATGGAATCAGAGGCTTCCAAAGCTCGGTCGGCAGCCCCAGCTCGTCGGCGGTGACGACAATCAAATCCAGCTCTTCCCTGGTTGGACTGATTTGGAATTCTGGAGAGTTTTTGACCAGGAGGATGAAACTCTCATCTTCATTTTGCTCGGAGATGGATGACCTCCTTAAACGATCGACGAGCTGTTCACGACTTTGCTCGCCGACCCTTACTGTCCACTGGAGCGATTCCATTCTTTCTGGTTTTCGCCCGCAGCCGGAGGTAAAAATCGCAATGCTGCAAAGCAGGATGAGGCGTTTTTGTTTGATATGCCGAAAAGAGAGCAGGATTCGTGAAAGGCCGATACCGCAAAAACTAAACGCTGAAACGGTTGACAGATAACTACGACAGATGTGCCGCTCCCTTCGTCTTTTTTTCGGTCGCCATCGCCCACGCTGACTTCCGGGAATGCCGCGAAGTCCCCGTCGATCCCGCGCCGGACGCGGCGCTCACCCGCGCGGCGGAAGCGACTTTGAAGGCCGAACTGCGCGACGCGATCAAGCTGCTTCAGACGAAGTCTAGTTAGGCTCCGCGATTCCCGGGTGGCAGATAGTCGCCGGCACCGCTCGTGCTATTCCCGCCAACGCCTCGCAGAGGCATCGCCCTTGTGAGATCGTGTGGTTCCCAGAGGGTAGGAAATAGCAGGTCAAAAAAGTGCTTGCCAAGCCATTGTGAAATTGACCTACTCCGGTTCTTGAATTCCCCCATCCTCCCGGACTGGTCTTTGGCAATCAGCCGGTTTTCCATTTTTACGCGCGGCTTTCGCGAAAGAATCGCGTTCGTCCTTGCCCACTCAGTTCGGCACGGCCCCATCGTTTTCTCCCACCAATGACAAGCTAACGACAAGTCCATTCCCCCCGGTATGTTAAAACTCCCCCTCCTCAGAAGTCTTCAGCTCGCGCTCTTCCTTTGCTTGTGGGCGGCGAATGCCCCGGCGCAAGAGTCAGTGATGATGCCACCCCCGCTGCCCGGCTTTGCTACTGCTCCACCTCCGGACCCGGACACGTTGCCGCCTCCGCCGCCGCTGGAATGGGAGCCGTTGGCGCCACTAGGACCGGAGCAAGGGCCGAGCACTGTTCCGGCGCCGCCGGCGTTGCTTGCGCCCCTGCCACCCGCTCCGGCGCTGCCGCCGCCACCAGCCCCGGTCATTGCTCTTTTTGTGGGCACTGGCCCGGATCCGGCGCAGTTCGAGCTGGCCACGCCCCGGTTTGAAGTCTGGCGCAGTGGTGCGGAGGCGCCAGAAATTCCAACGCAAGTCAAGGATGGCTTGCACCATACGCTAATCACGAGCGGCGAGCCGATCGTGGTCCGGTTGCTCTTTGATCCTTCGCTGACGGGGACAGCCTTATCGGTTACGCCGGATAAGGGAGTGCTGATTGAGCCGGCCCAAGGCATTCACATTGGCCCGTCGGGGGAGTGCTTGTTTACGGTCGATCTCGAAGGCAACCAGGAAGAAGGCCAAATCAGCTTTTATTCCATGCAGATTACGACGGTCCTTCGCCTAACAACAGCCACGCCGGAAACGATCGAACTGCTGGCGAACCCATGACCCCCCAATGAAAAGAAACAACCTTCTTTTGCTGGTCCCTTGCCTGGTCGTGGCACTGGGCATAATTCCTTGTCCTGGCCAGGGCGAATCGACCAATCCCGAGCCGGAAGATCCCAGCGGAAACGCCGGCGTCTTGAAGAGCACCGTGGAAACGGGCGGTAGTTACAACTCGTACAACGGAAACGCGACCCGCTCGATCACCGATTTGACCGTGCCTGGAGCGCCCGGGGTCTACGGCTTGGAGTTTACCCGGCATTGGAATTCCACCGACTCGGCGTTCAACCCATTCGGACAGCCCGGGCCCCGTCCTTTTGGCAGTGGAGGCTGGACGCATTCGTGGAATTGGTCGGCGGCGCCTGATATGAAGCCAATCTATTGCGATGGGGAAGGAAATCCGTGTGAGGGCGGTTACCACGGGATCTATATCCATATCATAAATATCGAATATCCCGATGGACGCACGGCCAGGTTCTCCTTTGCCCGCACTGACCCGTCCCCGGACGATCCGGACCCTGTATCGCCTCAGCCTTATCCACCCACCATGCCGAGCGCGCTGGGCGTGGACGATCATCTGGCGGGGATGGATCCCGAGGGCAACTACTTTTGGCTCTACACGGCAGATGGCGGCTCGGTGTTTTTCCAATGGTTCAATTCGGGTTATCGCGCCACTCAGGTGGTGGACCCGCATGGCCTGGCCACTTTCCTGTCCTATGAAAGCGGTGAGTACGGAGACAGACTCAGGAGGGTGGCGGGACCCGATGGCCGTTCCCTCTTTCTCGAATGGGGAGGTTTCGGCGACAACCACCCGGCGGTGATCAGAAAGGTTGGCTGGGGCGTAACGCCGGGCAGCTATCTTCAGACGGTGGAATACGACTATTCCAATTATTCCATCCAGAATCCGGCGGATCCCAGTGTGACCTTCAGCTGGTATGCGCTCACCGGGGCGAGGTATATGGATGACGTCAATGCGGGGCAATTGGTCCGGGCCTCTTATACCTACACTCCGGTGGTTACCCATGACACGACCCCGCTGACTCCGAGTCCCCAGGGCCGAGGTCCGCTTCTCACCACGGCGGACGATCCGCGCTTTGAGGGGGCGATGACTCGCATCCAATATATTTTCCGGGGCGGCCCCGGAGGAGAGCCCCTCTGTGACTCCGTTGATCCGATGCCGGTGGGCATTGGTCCGAGCATGATGTACGCACCATTTCCCGTAGAAAAGGAGTTAAGCTTGGATACGGGGCTGGTGGTATCGCAACTCTGGATACCCTGCAACGGCACGCCGCAAACTGGCAAACGAATAGAATATCGCGGGGCGGGCGGCGCGCGCACTTTTCAATACGGCAAGGCCGGCGGTCTGGAACCTGGGACGGTGTATCATGAGCTGCCTAACGGTGGCGACGAGTGGATTCCGCCGGAAGCCGATCCAGGTAGCAGCGCCTGGGGCTACAACGCCGGTTTTGAAATCACCAGGCTGACGGATTTTGCTCACAACCCGCCGGATCCAGCTATGATGCCTACGGATTTTCATCATAACTTTCGCGTGAAACCGTGGCGAGCCTTCGATGCCCGCGGCCTCCTGACCCAGTACCTCTACCAAACCGGACTGGACTACCCGGGACCGGCCGGTAATGGCCGCATCAAAGAGGTTTGGCATCGCGGCGCCGATAATACCAAACGGACATACAACTGGGACATTCCCACGCCGGGCTCCTCGGAGCGCGACGCCATCCATATTCCGAACACCTATAACCATTGGCTCTTTAGCCAGACGGACGAGCGGGGCAAGACCACGACCTACACGCGCGACAGCCTTCGGCGGGTCACTCAGATCTCTTACTATGATGGGCCCGCCGGAGGCACTCCAAGCGCGGTGGAAAATTTTACCTACAACGACTTCAACCAGGTGACGAGTCACAGGCTTCCCAGCGGGGCCGTGAAATACTACGATTATAACGGCAGCTTTCTTTGGCGGGAGTGGAATGACGTGGACACCGTCGCGGAAGCCACCATTTACACTCCCGATAATTTTGGCCGCGTCGCAACTGCCTTGAATCCCCGGGCCGCAGCGGCCGGCAAGCCTTACAGCGCAATGATGGAATATAATTCCCGCCACCAGGTAACCAAGGTTCATTACCCCTCCACGGGTGGCAGTGGCGATCCGACCGTCAGTTACGAGTACGACAAGTACGGCAACTGCACCGCCATCACCAACGAGCTGGGCCATCGCAGCACTTACACTTACGACAGCTATCGGCGGTGCTTGAGCTATACCGAGCCGGTCAATAGTCCTGCCTGCGGCGGGGGTGGCAGTGTTGCCAGCCGGACATGGAACTGGGTTTACGACCGCATTGCCGCGGATGGTCCCAAAGACGCGTCCACGCATACTTCCAACAAATGGCGTTTGCAGACTGAGCCGGTCTTCAACGCCGCCGGCCACCGGCGTTTCACGGCGCGGGACTATGATTACAACGACCGATTGAACTTCGAGTTTGTAGGCGCGATTTTATTGCCAGGCGGTGATTGGGACCTCTCCCAGGGAGCGATGCACCGGTACGAGTACGACGCCAACGGCAACAAGAAGCAGTACACCGATCCGGACCAACGGCTTACCACCTACGAATACGACAATCGCAATCGAATGATTCGGACCAACGAGACCATCAACAGGATTCCCCGCACCACCCGGACCGATTATGACCCGACTGGGAACAAGATCCAGGTAACGTTCCCGGACACCCGGACCCAACGCTGGGTTGCTCACGATCCGTTTGGTCAGCCGGCGCAGTTCTTCGATGAACGCAATAACCCCACCGATCTAACCTACCAGTGGGGGCCGATGAAGAAACTCGATAAAGTGAGGACGTACCGGCTTAAGGACGGCGGCGGAACTGAAACGCAATTAACCGATTTCGACTACGATGGGCTCGGCCGGTCGAAGGAAACGCGTTTCCACGATGGCAGCAAAGAGGTCAGCACCTACCAGTTTGAGCAATTGAAGACCTGGACGACACGGGACGAAAAGGTCAAGACAATTACGTCGCACGACGCGCGGGGAAGGGAACAAGCCCACCTCTGGAGCGACGGGACGCCGGGGATCACTCGCGTCTGGGATGACGCGGGCCGGCTGCTCAGCCTCGCCAACAGCGTCTCGGCGATCGACTATAGCTATGATCACGCCGGGCAGGTGCGGGCGGAAGGCACCACGGTGGCGGGGGGCAGTGGGCAGGCGCCGTCGGGGCGCAAGGAGGTGAGCTACTGCCGCTATCCCAGCGGGGAAGTGTCGCAGGTGACTTATCCCAATGGGTTGACCGTGCAGCGCAATTACACGGCCCGGGGGCAATTGGAAGGGGTGGGTTGGGGCAGCGGAAGCACCAGCTACCTTTATCGATCGGATGGGAAAGTGGATTTTCAGGCTTTTACAAACGGGGTAACGACTACCTACGGTTATAACGGGCGGGGTTTTGTCCAGTCTGTCTTGCACCAGCATGGCTCGGATAACCTGTCGCGGCGGGACTATTGGCGGGACAGTCGGGACCGGATTGAGGCCTGGAAGAGAGGCACGCAGAACAGCGTGAACGGGATGGAAGATGGGCGGGGCGACCGCTATGGCTACGACGAGGAGGGCCAGCTGACCCATGCCTCCTACCGGGCGTTAAACCCGGAGACAGGATCACCCGATGATCCGAAGCGCGGCGACATCTTCCATTACGATGCGCTCGGCAACCGGATGGGCTCGGACAACCAGGTGGCCAGCCGGGGACCGATGGAGTTTCTCCGGCGGAACAATGGACTCAACCAGTATACCGCCTGGATGCCGGCCTCGTATGTCTTTTACGACGACGGCATCCCGACCGACTGGACCCCACCGGGCAATGGGAACCTGATGCAGGACGGGTGGATCACGGCGAGCTTTAACTCGCTCAACCAGCCGGTCGCGATGTGGAGTCCGATCTACCCCGGGGGAGGATCGCCGCACTATCTCTGGTTTGGGTACGATCCGCTGGGGCGATGCGTGAAGCGCTGGATGGGCACAGGCACGGGGACTCCGGTAGGGCCGAATCCGTTCACCTACCTTTACTACGATGGTTGGAATCTGGTGCAGGAAGGCACCGCGGGTAACAGTCCCACCCGGCTCTATGTGCACGGTGGGCGGGTGGATGAATTGGTGGCCAGCTACGTAGTTTCGACTAACCAATGGGCCTACCACCATTACGACGCGCGGGGGCACTGCACCCTGCTCACCGACATGGCGGGCGGAATCCGCGAGCAATACGAGTACGATGCCTTCGGGCTGACGTATTTTCACAGTGCGTCCGGCGCCCGGCTCGGGTCGGCCTTGCATTGGGGGAACCGGTTTTTGTTTACCGGCCGTGAATGGTTGAAGGATCTGCGGGTCTACGACTTTCGCCACCGAATCTATCAACCCGAGCTAGGCCGGTTCCTCCAGCCCGATCCGATTCAACTCGAGGCAGGTGATCCCAATCTCTACCGCTATTGTCGCAATGATCCGGTGAACAAGAGCGACCCAACCGGATTATACTGGGACGTACAAGACTTTAACCATGCCGATAACTGGAAGATATGGCAGATGATTTCGAAGGTGGAAAAAATGCCCGGGGCGCTTGGGGAGACGTTTAGACAACTCAGCAATTCGCCAAACCGGATCGTAGTTATCCCCATTCAAAACACGCTGGAGGGTCAAACAAAGTGGAACGTGCCGCCACGCACAAAAGGGGACCATACAAACAGAACCACTCCGCAAAATGAAGCAGATGCTGAAAACGGGACAGGTAGTGGTAGCAGAGTAGAGTTTGACCCCAACAATTCGAAGGATTCGGCAGGTAACAAGCGAGAGCCAATTGAAGGCATTGTGCACGAAGGTCGCCACGCTGCAGCTAACGACAAAGGAGAACGGTTACCGGGATCAAGACAAGAAGAGGATCGCGCCAGAGAGTTTCAAAAATTGTTCCGGCGCGAGTTGGAAAAAGGTAAGCATCCTTAAGAGCAAATAATAACATTATGCGATTGTGGATCGTGGTAGCAACCGTTTTGGCCTCTGTTAACGTCGGCGAAGAATGAGGATCAGACAATCAAGAAATCCGTGCCCGGAGGATTTAAGAATTACCACCTCCAAAAGGAAGGTGCCGTAGTTGATAATGGATCTAATCCGGCAGGAGTAGGACATGCCCACATGGACCAGACGGGCAAAGCGGACTCGAATTGTCGGACGCAGACCGTGAAACGGCCCGAGGCTCAGCAGACCGTCCCGGTATTCCGGTATACAAGCTGAACGAATCGAATCCGACGCGCGTATATCGGCTGACTCCCCAAGTAGATTATGGAGACGAACGCACGATAAGGCTTGTTCCGCTCTGAGCTGTCACGCGATGCGACGGCATTGTGCCGCCACGCGCACAGCCGTCTCCATTCAAACATCGAGATCGGTCCTCGGATATCGTGTTAAACTCAATATCGAGACTGCCAGGGGAGATTGTCAGACACGTTGCGGCTGACCCTTTCCCTCAACTTGCCGCCGAAATTTCGAACGATCGACCCCGAGATCCTGCGAAGGCACGAATTATCTAGTGATTGGAGGTAGGAGGCCGGACCTTTGCTGCTTCCCGATCAAAGACCTCCTCGTTTCTAAAATAGCACTGTCCCTTAATTACAATAACGAAGTATCCTTTATGTTCGTTCACTGACACAGAGGTTCCATCTTCCAAGGCATATATTCGAATCCCGTTAACATCCGATCTCGGCTTCGCAAAATCCGCCGGGCGAAAGTGCGGTAATATGGGCTTGGCAAGCCGGAGCATCTTGTCCGGCGTTATCCGCTGCTTGGATCGCAATACAATTTCACAAGCGATTCCATCGAGGAATGCGACTTCGGCCGCGAAAACGTCCGGGACAATTGAGGCAAAACTTGCTGGCCACTGATTCCATTTGAGATTCGCCGTACGGACGAGGCGCTCTTCATGAGAAGGAGTACCCCAGGCAAAGAGAAAATTATCGATAGTTGCGCCCAATCGCGCGACGTTCTTGCTCACTTCGGAGTCTTCCGATGCCGTGAAGGCAATTGTGGTCGACGCTCTCTCTCCGTGTTCTAGACCATTTCGAGATGCATCACTGACTTCTGCGTCAATCACGGTCAGCGGATAGCTTTTCATATCCCACAATATCCAGTCTTTATTGTGATAACGCTTCATTGACTTAGCAGCCAATGTTTCATCAGCGATCAATCGCAAATCATAGTAAAAGCGCAACGCATATGTTCCTGCCTCCAGATCATACATTTGCCACAAATCAGCGGTTACGACATTCGTAAATTGTTCGCCGGGTTGAAGAACTACCTTCTCGGCTCCGGATTCCAAGAACGGCGCCTTCACCCGGGCGGGAACCTCGCGATGACGCGCGTCATAGATGCGAATGTGTTCGATAAAAGAGCCGGTAACGTAACGAAACTCTACCGGTGACGCCGATTCATTATGAAGAGTGATGCGAATGTTGATGGGCTCTCCTGAACGAATAACAGCATTGAGGAGTTGGAAGGTGGAAGTGACTCCGGAAATAGGACGGCTGGCGTTCTTCACGTCGCCATGTTTGGCAGACGCAGAAAGGCAGGGAAGCAAAAGGGCTACCGCCAGAAAGCTAAGTTTTTGTGAGGTGCGCATGTCTTTTCGCTTGAGTTGCGACACTAGACTCTACTCCAGAGAGCGATCGCCTGGGCTAGATCGTTTATAGGAACCAGTCCACCCACACCGGCAACCGTACGCCGCAATACATACGAACCGATCTTGGTATCTACCTCGTATGCGTTCCCGGTTATGGCGCCCGGCACGTAACTATCTTCGAGAACGCTCGCAATCATCAGAATGGGTTTTTTGGTAACTCCGCGGATGACACGACTAATCCGTTGAATTTCCGCCCGCGAGATCGGTGCCCCGGACGGCGGCGTTTCAGCGACGACGCTCCCCGGACCGCTAGTCAATATCACTTGATGACGCTCGGCAGGTTCACCTTTTGATGCCCCTTCTCGTCCGGGTGGCAAAAGGTCTTTCAGCTCGAACTCCGATATCCGGCCTGTGTTCAAAACTATCCTTCCAGATTTGTACTTATCCAATAATGGCTTGAAGGGATCCAAATTAACCATTAGGTCGAAGTTAATCGCGTTCGGTTCGATCGTCACCGTTGCGCGCTCACCAAGATTAGGCGATGGGGCTATTCTTTCCCAATTGCCTGTTCGTCCTTTCCGGACTTCGAGGGCTACGTCGGGCCAAAAACTCCCATCTGCTGTCTTGGTTCCTTCAATTACAACGCGCGGAGGGGGCTCGTTGCCGACAGCGCCGTTCGTATAGGACCACGTACCAACAAGATTAAGCTCCCCCTGAGCAACCGAAAACAGGACGAACTCACGAGCCCGATCAATGCTGTTCGCCGGCTCGGAAGAAAATCCTCGTGACCAAAGTCTCTGACCTTCGGCATACGTAGTTGAGGAAACGCACAAAGCGGCAGCGAAAGCCAGCAAACGAAAGAGATGCGTAATCATCTCTCCTCCCGTTTTGTGAACGACCTTAAACTGCGTTCAGTACCACAGGCTTTTATCGGGTATCTTGTATTCGTGTCGTGAAAGCCGTCTGGTTCGATGACGCGGGTTTTTGATTGTGCTTCTTGTTTCCCGCGCACTCGATGCAACCCGGCCGAGCAGCTTCGACACGGCACCCTCGATATCAGCCGCGATAGTCGCAACGGCCGTGTCCTATTCGTTTTCACGTTTTCGACGATTACAGGTTCAAATCCAGGGCGCGCTTGTCTTCTATCTCGCAGAAAAAGGCCTCCTTGGGGAGCAGTTTGTCGGCCTAACAGGACCCGGTCTTCACCTTTTCGCAATAAAAAATAAGGTGGTCCCGGGCGCAAGTCTGGCCAGTTAGGGCGAGAGGAAGGGATACTCCGCTCGCTCAGACGGTCGGGTTCGCAACCAGAAGGTTCAGGGCAATTCCTTGGCCCCGGCTTCACGTAAACGGGCTTGCCGGCCACCAACGGGTTAGATAATTGCACGCGGCCGACCGCCGGCCCCGGCCCCGTGCTGTAGACTTGCCCGAGTCGCTTGAAACGCCGTCTTGGAAGCCGCGGTGATGCAGACTCCTCGCAACAAATCTCGACTCCGGTTCCGGCCGATGTCCTGGCCGCGTGTCGCGGTCTCACGGTGGCAAACGCCGGCAACGGAGGCGTCCTCAGCTCGCCGGCTGGGTGGAAATGCGATGTGATCGTCGCCCGTACGTCCGAACGAGGACAGCGCGAATTGCGCTGCTCGGCTCCGGGAGGGCGAAACTTCACACCGGAATAAACCCAATTCCGTAATCTGTGGCAAGCCTATTTCTTCTGGAGAAAGGGTCAGTCCTTAGGATTGACATGCCTATTGCCGCTCAGATAGAAAGGCAGGCATGCCCCGCCAGCCACGGATCGAGTACGAAGGAGCTATCTACCATGTGATGAATCGCGGCGCTCACGGCGAAGCGATTGTCCGGGAAGATGCAGATCGAGAGCTGTGGATAAAAACCCTGGCTGAAGCCTGCGGGAAATGCCAATGGAGGGTGAATGCCTATTGCTTGATGAGCGATCACTTCCATCTTGTGGTGGAAACGCCGCTCGGCAACCTCGTCAGTGGGATGAAGTGGTTCCTCGGCACCTACACGGTGCGCTTCCATGCGCGACATCGCTTGCGCGGACATCTCTTCGCTGGCCGCTACAAGTCCGTAGTGGTGGATGACTCAGATGACTCTTATCTCCGCGTGGCTTGTGATTACGTGCATCTCAATCCGGCGCGCGCGGGACTGCTCAGCGCAAAGCAACCGCTGTCGGATTATGCCTGGAGCAGCTATCGCGACTATCTGCAACGCGGACTGGCGCGTCCTCGATGGCTGAGAACGGATCGCCTTTTGGGGGAGCAGGGAGTGCGGCGAGATGACAGGCGCTTGCGGTTAGAGTTTTCCCGCCGGATGGAAGCAAGGCGGCTGGAAGTCGATCAGGCACGCGCGAGCGACGATCTGCTGCCGCGGGGGTGGCGTTTGGGCGGCGAAGCATTCTCGGCTCGGCTCCTAGACCGTTTGGGTGGAAAACTAACCGAGAATCATCGGGCCCGAGAGCCGGCCGACACCGCGGAAATGAAAGGAGAGAGAATCATCCGATCAAGGCTGGAGGAAATCGGTTGGAGTGAGACCGATCTGCAAGAGCGCGGCAAATGTGCGCTAGAGAAGATACGCATTGCTCAGCAGCTTCGCGCTGAGACCACTCTCAGCTTGAAGAGAGTGGCTGAGCGCCTCAACATGGGCACCTGGACCAACGTCTCTAGCCTCCTTTACAAGGTCCGGAAGCCATGATCCTAAAAACCGACCCCTCTTTCTCTCTTCCGCTGACGGGCTCAGATGGTCGGACGTGTCGAGACTGGTGAAAGAAACGGGAGCACGCGATGAACATCACTGATCGCGGTAACTGTTGGCTTAGCTAGGCAAACACCTCGGTCTCCGCGTGCCTCGCGGATTCAGAATTCCTGCCAAAACCGCGATGGCTCTGAAGCAGTACTGGCGATGCTTTTGTCTTGTCGCACCGTTCCGGCAGTGAGCACCTCTGGGCGATCATTGATGATTTTCGGTCAGATCGGGGTCCTACGGAATCTTGGGCCTCTATGCGAGTCGACCGGATGCCGCGGTCGAACGCGCAAGGTTGCTGCCAACTGACTTTAAGGTGCCCTACGTTGTTCTGTATCAGCGAGGAAATGGGGCGCGAAGAATTTGTTGAGCAATTGCAGAGCTGAAACTTGCTCAGAGCCGTCTCGTATGTTCGCCTTTACGCGCAGAGGACTCAGCTTGGCGACGCGGACGCGGCGTTGAAGCTATGGCAGCATTACGATTTCGCTGAAAAGAACCATACCGAAGGGGTCTATTGGAAGAGCCGGTACGATAAGCTTAAGCAAAACGCGAAGAGGAAAGAGTAAAGGCACATGCTCATTCGTAGACCGTCTCGGGTTGCCGATCGATTACTTCGCCGGTGAGGCGATCGATTGCGACGTGCAGCCAATATCGCTTTTCGCCTTCGACCACGAATTGGGCAAGATTCGTAGCCGACGATGGGTAACGACCGGACTGGGCAATCAGGTCGATCATCAAATTCCAGGTTCGCGTTTGCGTTGCCTCCGCAAGCGATCGGCCGATGAGCTCTCTGGCTTCTTCTCCGGCGCCGGTCGCGTTGCTTCGAACGGCCGCGGTGAGCCGGCCCAATTCGTGACGACCCAGCGCGGGTAACCCGCTCGCCGGGTTTGTTACCGCGACGATGTCGAGGGCGGCGTTCCGGCCGTCCACGGTGGATACGACTGCGTCCGATCCTTCATTCCTGGTTGTGCCGGCTATCATCGCAGCCAGGGCGACAGAGTTGCGAGTGTTTAGGTTGATGACCCCGGCCCGCCTGTTTGCCGGGCTGATGGTGAAGAGATCGAGCAACGGCGCATCGACGTTGCTCAGCGTGTGGAAGTCGAGCGTTGTCGTCGCATTCTTATAAGCATAACCGAGTTCGCCAGGGTTTCTGAGCGCCCGGTCCAGGACAAGCGGTGTCGGATCAGGCACCGGGCTGGGGGCCGCGGTTTCCCGACCGTAGGCCCGCGGATTTGGAGGAGCCGGGCTGGGGGCGGGAGGTCCCGCATACTCAATTACCGTCGGACCGTCCCCTCCGCCGCCGTCGAATTGATCGATGATTGAAGCCCCCAGCGCCAGAATCTCGCCCATGGCCGGCCGCGGATTAACCGTTTGTCTGGCGAAATCGAGGAGCTGAAAAAAGTCCGGTTCGCGCGTGCCGTCGATCGCAGGAATTCGGTCTGCCGGCGACACACCATTGGCGCCGTAGTAATCCCAATGATCGACATTCCAAACCAACCCAAAGTCGCGCCGAATGTCGGACGCCCTTGCCGCCGGGACAGGACCGTTTTGGCCTAACCAGGACAACTTCGGGAGCACGAACCGCCGAAAGAGAGGTTCGCCTTGCCGGGCGATTGATCCATCGGGGCGGGTAAAGTTTGCCGTCACGCGCTGGGTGGAAGCAGGTCCCCAAGTGGCGAAATTCGAGTCCCGCGAAAAGGTGCCAAGATATTGCAACGCGTCGGCCGAAAAGCCAGTGGAGGATCTATATTCGATAAGCATCTGCCGGGAGGTAAACATCTGGTCCGTCCTCTCATTCCAAACCAGACTTCCCGTGCCTAAAAAGCCGTTAAGGTTCGACAAGACGAAATTGAAGTAGCTGGCAGCGGACGTTGGATTGAAGAGAAAGCTCCCAAAACCTCCGCTGGGCTTGGCGGAGGCGTAATTTCGCCACCCGACCAGATCGCTCACGGCCGAGCTGGAGAGGCCAGCGACCGCAAGGTCGGCAAAGGATAGGAAGCCTTTGAGTCCGAATTGCGACGGAACGGTGTTGGGAGCGGGAGGATAGCCCGCTACGTTTACGTCCAGCAAACCGCCTTCGTCATAAATCGCATAAGCGTACCGGCCAAGGACCGAGCGGGCCGGCGAAGAGAGAATCGTCGGACCTTGATCGGAGACAAAGACCCAATCCGGAGCGGCAAAGGCAGGGATGGGGCTTGTGTCGGTTGGGTCGATGCCGGCGGGCCGTGGGATCAAGTAGTGTTTGTTCCAACGGGCAACATTGATCTCACCCTTCTTTGTCCGACCTGGTGATGATGAGGGAAGAGGGGCTGAGCTAAGAGCGGAGGCGTGGCTTCCAACTCCGGGCAGAGCTATCGGATCCGATTGGATACTGCGCCGGATCAGATTGGGAATCGGGTCCGGCGCACCGCCCGGCACGCCGCTACGTTGCGGCAAGACGTTGGCGGCCGCCGTCGGCGTGTAGAGCGTGATATGGTTGACGGTGGCAGACGTGGATCCGTTGACGATTTCTTGTTTCAGATCTCCGACCACGATGCCCAGGGCGCTCCGAGCCAATTGGTCTGCCTTAATCTGATTGAAACTGCCATGGGCGAGTTGGCGCTCGGTGCTCGTGCGGGCCAGATAGGCCGCCACCACTCCCGCCAGAAGAACCACGAAGGCCAGGACTATGACAAGCGCCGCACCGGTGCGGCGTTCAAGTGCCTTGCGCTGTAGCCGAATATTCACTCAACGGTTTCCTGATAGCGGAAAGGAACGCTGATAGATTCTGATCCCCGAAATGGCGGAGCGAGGCATGTCGTTGGTGGCGTTTAGCGCCTCCTGCCATTGAGCCAGCATGGCTCCGGGCTCCATCGAGAGTGCGAAGTCGCTCAGCCGCGCAGTCAGGCTCGCGAGTTGTGTGTTTGAGAGCAGAACTCTGCTTTTGGGATCAATCGCCGCAATTGCGATCGAGATCGCGGCAACATCCTGCATTCCATCGACCGCGCTGTGCCCCGCATTTGTGTCCCATGGCGTGACCGAGAGGTTGCCGTTGGTGAGGCGGTAGAAATACTCGAGACGGAATACGTTGCCGGCTGCGATCTCGTAGTCGGAATCGGCGGTGTCGTCTGTGGCTGCCGACCAGGTTGCTGCGATAGTTAGCGGTAGGAAAGCCATGGGCGTGCTGCCGGGCGAAACTCCGTTCCACAACAATCCTTTTCCAAGCCGCTCCATCCTATGCTGCGCATTGATTCGATAACTCACGACCGAAATCGGGCTTTGCGAACCGGTGGACGGATAATAGCCAGGAACTTCGCTGTAGAACGCGATCTGGTCGTTGCCGGGTTGAATGTGGGCCGGAGTTTTTAGGTAGTAATCGACGTCGGATCGCCGAAGCATTTGAGCGAAGTCGATCGCGAGCCGGTCCAGCAACGATCGCGCCTGGCCGTCAGCCTCCATCCGCTTGTTACCACTGGCGGTGAGCGTCGCGGCGTTATCAAACAGGCGCGCGACTGAAAGAACGATCAAGGTCAACACCGCCATCGACACCAGCATTTCAACGAGAGTGAATGCCGCATCCGATCTTCGCATAACTGGAATTGGTCAGTTGCGATCCAGAGCCAGGAACATCTCCGCCGAGCTTGCATTCACGGGCGACGCTGCCGCGGGCCAGGTCATTTTCAGGTGGGCGAGAGTTGCGGCGCGCGAGCCTGTGTTTGGCAGGAAGAAAATGGTAAGGCGATAGCGCGACTCCGAATTCGCGGAAGTCGTGAATTGTCCCTCGCCAGTGAAGAAAAGGGTCGAGATTGTCACGCCGCTTACCGGATTCGCCGGAATCTCAATCGCGAACTGTGGTGAGGCGATGGTTCCCCCCGGGGGCGTTGTCACTGGCGTTGCCTGCAAATCGGCGATGACGTGTCCGAGAATATCCGCGGAAGCAGCCTGCTGAATGGCATCCTGGTTGGTCTGCAAGCCGGCGGGAAGGAGACCAAAGATGGCGACCAGGCAAATCGACGCCACGCCCAGCGCCAGCGTCACCTCAACCAGCGAAAAACCGCGATGATTCATGGCGGCGGCTTTCACTTGCGATAGACCTGGCACTTGCCCGTCACCCCACTGAACTGGATGGCGGCCACGTTGGGGCTGTTCAGATCGACGACGGTCCCGTGAGCGGGCTTGAGGCCTATTTCGGCCACGCGCCGCAGGACGTAGGTGCCGTTGATGTTTGCCTCTCCACGCGGATTAAAACGAACGGTCTTATGAAAGGTGTAGCCCTGCGCGACAAACGGATAGAGCGTTTGATTGAAGGAACTGTGGTTGTCGTCGCTGCTAATGCGGTTCTGGTAATCGAAGGCGGGGCTTCCGGAGGTATACGGGAAATCCGGCCTGCCCGCGATTGAGTTGGAGTCCGGTGGAGTGGAAGCGGCTGGTGACGGGGGAGGGCCGATATCCGTCACGTGGATATTTTCGATCTTCACCAGCTTGCCGACTTGCGAGATCTGGCTTGGAATGAGCGGAAGGCGGTTGCTCGTGCTCGAGGCGGGGTCCTGGCAACCCGGCGTCCCGTCGTTCGCAGCCACGATGGCGAGCAGGACGCGTCCTTTGCCGGGATACGGAGGCGTTGCATTCGTTGGGGCATCCGCTGTCGTGCTTTCTTCATAGATTCCGACCCAGACGTAAGTGTTATTGGCCACGGCGTAGGTCCGAGCCTGGTCGAGCACACCGGCGATGGTGTGAGCGGCATGGGTGATATCTCCTGCGCCTTTCAGGCTGGTGAAAGCCGGGATGAGCAGGGCGGCTAAAGCGATGATGATCGCGATTACGCCAACGAGTTCGATCAGCGTAAAGCCACGGAGTTGGTGAGCAGGTTCGGAGGGCACGAGACTGGCGGGGGACAGTGGAAGCAAATTGATATCGAATCGCCGGGGGAAACGGAAGCGAAAAGCCCGCCGGCAAAAGAGGCCATGCCGGGCAGCACGTTGGGAAAATGATGGGCTGTGGAACTTTTAGGCGCTCACGTTTGTGGCCAAACGCCTCTCCTCGATTGGAACCGTCCGAAAGAAATCGGACCGCATTCTCAATGCGTTGATCGATTCGCGCGAAAAGGAGCTCGGTCGTGCGAACGCCAACGGAATGACAAGGGTGCGGAATTATTTTCCGTGCTTTTTCTCTTTGCGAGAGCCGTACTTGACGGAGCGATGCTCGGCCTTGGCTACCGAAGCCTTGTCCTTCTTTTCGTTCATCCGAAGCTTGGCCTGCATCCCGGCTTCCTTGTAAAGCACCTCACGGATCGCGGCGGATTTATTCCCGCAATGTTTTTGATCGGCGAGCGCCTGAAGGGCGCGGTCGAGGGCAACAGGAAGGGTGATCGTGATCGCCGTGGATTCCTTGTCTCGCACGCCGCCGACCGTGTCATACCGAATATGACAGGACAAGAAGATTCTGTGTTGACAGAGTGTATGATACAATAATACACGTGGCTCATGCCCAGAACGAAACTGCCAAGAGGCAGTGTCCCGGTGACGTTCCGCCTCCCCCAACAGGTCCGAAAGATTCTAACTGTCAAAGCGCGGCGCGAGGAGATTAGCTTTTCCGAATTGGTTCGTCGCGCCTTGCGCCGCGAGATCAAGACCGCCGTGACTGCGAACGCCGGTAAATGAACGCGTATTGCCTTGCACTGCGTGGCGCCAATTGGCTTCACTATGTTTCTTCTCCCTCCTCCAAACATGAAATCACCCTCGCCTGTGTCAGTTCGCTCGACCCGGGACGACCCTGATTCTCCTGCAAAGAATGACCCACCAGCTAACCAACAACCCCATCGACCCTATGTTAAGATTCTCTCTCCCAAAATATTTGCTGCTCGCTCTCTTTCTTTGGATTTGGGCGGCAGAAACTCCGGCGCAAGAACTCGAGATTTCAGAGGCGGTGGCGGAAGAGCCGGAAACGCCGGTGCCGCCGCCGCCGGTGCCGCTCTCGCCCGCGGAATCAAATTTCGTAGAGGCGGACGAATTCGCCCCGCCCTCAAATGGGGTGCCGTCCGCCACCGCTATGGCGCCAGAAGAGCCGGCGGCGACGGCCCCATTCCCCGCGCCGCCGCCGATGCCCGAGATAGAGCTCGCGCCCCCGGCCGCTCCGCCCCAGGCGCTTTTTACGACCGCGCCTACTCTGCAAACCATCCAGAGCGTAACGCCGCTCGTTGAAGTTTGGCCCAGGGGAGCCACCTCGCCGCAGATTCCGCAGCGTTATGGCGCAGGGCGCAATCATCATCAGCGCCTCAAGCCGGCCTATTTTGTTGGCCATGAGCCAGTCACGGTCCTGCTGCGATTCCATCCGAGCGCCAGCGGGAAGAGCGTGATGGTGAGGCCGGCGTGGGGTCTCACGGTGGACCCGCCTGACGAGGTCCTGACGGTGGCACCGAACGGCGAATGTATCATGGCGGTCACGCTGGACTCTGGTTTGTCCCGAAGTCATCTGAGTTTTTTCTGCGACGGTCTCACCACCACGCTCGCCTTGACTCGCGTGGTTCCCGAGGTGGCCGCAAGCCTTGACGGAGGGAACGGGGTGGTGGTGCCATGAGGAGCCCATTCTTTCTTACCCGGCTCGTTGGCCTTATCCTGGCCGCGGCAGCGGGCAGCGTCCTGGCGCTTAATCCTGAACCGACCCCGCATCAGGACCCAACGGGCAATACGGGCGTTCTCAAGGCACAGGTCGACACCGGATGTGGATACGACGCCCGAACCGGTAACGGCGTCAGATCGGTCACGGACCTCAAAGTACCAGGCGCTCTCGGAGATTACGGGCTCGATTTTACCCGTTACTGGAACTCGCTCCCGCCCGGCGACAGTCCCGAAATGCCGGCGACCATGCCGTTCTGGGACTTTGGTATGTCGGGCTGGACTCATTCCTGGGGATGGACCGCCTTGGAGGAGTGGGAGTATCCGGAAGAGATTCCCGGGTCGAACAACGATAACAATCTTTGGATCACCTCCATTACGATTACGTACCCCGATGGTCACACGACCAAATACAAGATTACCCGCCTGGGCCATGGCCAGTGGCTCATCGACGGCGATCCTCGCCATGGCCCTCCTTATCTCCCCCATGAGATTGACTGGCCGATAGCCGGCGCTGGCGTGAAGGATCATTTGTGCGACATGGCGCCGGACGGCTCCACTTTCTGGCTGCACCGGGCGGATGGGAGCAGCGTCCTTTTTGGGGGCGGACCGGACGGTTATGTGGCCTACGAGATCTACGATCCGCATGGGTTTAAAACCACCCTGACCTACAACGGCCTTTGGCAGCTCGTGCGGGTAGAGCAGGAGGGTGGGCGCTGGCTCACTCTCACCTGGGGTTATGTCATGCCGGGTGGGGTGGCTCCCGTCATCAGCAAGGTGGAAACCGGAGGTCTCGCCGCCGGGCAGGAGGTTAACTACCACTACGCGGTGACGGGGCATCTCACGCTGGCCAGAGTGGATTACTCGGACGGGGACGACGCCGTCTACACTTATGAAGGCTCTCGGCTCATGGCTGCGTCCGATCCGCGTTTTGCCGGGCCGATGAAGCGAATCCGCTACGCTTATCGGGACGAGCGATGCTACCGGCAGGATCACCCGCCGGATAACACGGGGTATGAGCACTTCCTCTATTACTATGCGCAACCAGAGGCGATCGCAGAGGAAAGAAGCTACGAAACGAACGCCATGGTCTCCCGCCTGGGCATCCAATGTTTCACCGGGAAACGCAAGGAGCACAATGGCCTTGGAGGCTGGCGCATGTTTTATTATGGCCATTCCGCGACTTGGGCCGATTCGGGGGCGCTTGGCTATCAGTTGGCGAAAGTGACCGATTATTACATTGGCGTGGAAGACGCCGCAGGCGTGCATGCGAAACGGCAAAGTCATTCGTATGGTCACCCCCGCAAAATATGGGATGGCCGGGGAATCCAGACGCAACTGGCTCACCAGGACAGCAGCGGGCAGCCGAGTGAAGTCAAGCATCTGAGCGCCGGCAATACAACTTACCTCTATAATCGAATTGATCCGGAAGGCTCCGCCTCCCGGGATCCGGCGAAGATTCATAATCCTTCTAACCGCTGGCTTTTCAGTCAGACCGACGAGCGCGGACTGAAAACTATCTACCGGCGCGACTCACGCCGGCGGGTGGTGGACATCATCTATCCGGTGGGCTCCGGCACGGAACATTTCACCTACAACGACCTGAACCAGGTGCTGACCCACCAGCGGGCGAGCGGGGTCATCCAAACCTATCAGTATGACGCCCAGAATCGGCTGGAACGGGAATACAATTCGTGGGATGGCCCGAGTGCCGCCAAGATCTACACCTACGACGAGCTGGACCGCGTTCGCACCGTCTCCGATTGCCGTTCGCGCGCGACCGGCAAAGATTTCAGCACGAGGATGACCTACAACGGCCGCCACCAGGACACGCAGGTGGAATACGCGGGAATGGAGAACGACCCCGCGAATCCAAAGGTGCAGTACGGATACGACGGCACCGGCAATTGTACCTCGATCACGAACGAGTTGGGCCAGATCAGCTCCTACAAATACGACGATTACCGGCGTTGCATCCAGTACCTCGAGCCGCTCTACGCCTCCGGTTGGGACGGAACCGGTACCGTTGCCTACCGCACCTGGAACTGGATCTACGACCGCGTGATTGATGGAGCGCCCCAGGGCAATTCGACCATCCACACTTCCAAGGAATGGCGCGTCCAGATCGAACCGGCCCATAATGCCGCGGGCGATCGCCGGATGACGGCGCGCACCTTCGATTTGAACAATCGCATCAGCCGCGAGCAAACGGGCTGGATTCAGCCGGCCGGATTAATAGGCACGACTAATCCCTGGTACTGGACCGCGGAGGGTGAAACCCATCATTTCACCTACGACGAAAACGGCCAGAAGAAGACCTTTCAGGACCCGATGGGACGCATCACTTCCTACGACTACGACACCCGCAACCGGCTCTGGAAGACCAACGAGACCATTAACTCCGTCCCGCGCACGACCGAGACCCTCTACGACGCCACCGGGAACAAGATCCAGGTGATTTTCCCCGACCTCAAGACGCAACGCTGGGAAAATCACGATCCGTTTGGCCAGCCGGCGCGCTTCATCGACGAGCGCAACAATCCCACCGACCTGACCTATCAATGGGGGCCGATGAAGAAGCTCAACACCGTGCGCACGTACCGGGACGGCCCGGGAAGCGAAATACAAGAGACCGATTTCGATTACGACGGCATGGGCCGGCCGACGAAAACAAGATTCCCGGATGGAACCACCGAGGAAACGGGGTACGACTGCGGGCAATTGGGGAGCTTTAAGACGCGGAAGGGCCAGATCAAGACGATCACCAGGTATGACGCGCGGGGGCGAGAGGAGAGCCACCTCTGGAGCGACGGGACACCGGGGATCACGCGGCTCTGGGACGCGGCGGGCCGGCTGAGCTGGATCTCCAACGTGTATTCGCTGATTGAATACCAGCACGACGCGGCCGGTCAGGTCGCATATGAGTGGAACACGATCAAGGGGTCGTTTGGATCGCTCGGAAAAAGCGTGAAAGTGCAGACGAGATATTGCCGCTATCCCAATGGGGAGGTGTCTCGGCTGCAATACCCCAACGGGGTCTGGACCCAGCGGGAGTACACGGCGCGGGGCCAGCTCAGGAGGGTGTCGGACACGCTGGGGGGAGGAAGCGAAATGCAGCCGGCGGTGACTTACTCTTACCACCTCGATGGGAAGGTGGACTATCAGGATTACGGCAATCTGGTGCGGAGTGACCTGGGGTACGACCCGCGGGGGTTTATTAGCGACGTGTTGCACCGGCGTTCGACTAATCTGATGGAGCGGAGCTATCATCGAGACGAGCGGGACCGAATCACCTCGTGGCAGAAAGGAAACAATCCCGGCCCCAACCCGCGTGAGAACGGGCGAGGGGACCGCTACCTTTATGACGACGAAGGGCAACTGACCCATGCCTGGTATAACGCTGCGAATCCGCACGTCAGTGACAACGGCTGGGAGCGGAAGGATAACTTTAATTACGACGCCATGGGCAACCGGAAGGAATGGAACGATATCGCCAACCGAGGGAGGATGTTGATCCAGCGGCGGGACAACAATGGACTGAACCAGTATCACAGCTGGGAAAATAATTATCCCGATCCGCCGCAGCACTGGGGCTCAGGGACGTTCTACGACGATACCTTCAACGAGGATTGGGCGTACCCCGGCAATGGGGTGATGATGGCGGATGGGTTCATCGTGGCGAGTTATAACGCGCTGAACCAGCCGGTGGCGATCTGGAGTAAGGTCTACTATGGGACCGGGAACTTTGTCTGGTTTGGGCATGACCCGCTGGGGCGGTGCGTAAAACGGGCGGTCGGTCCGGTGGCTGCGAACGGCGGCGCGCCGCCACCGAGTACGAACCCGGCGACGTATTTCTATTATGATGGCTGGAACCTGATCCAGGAAGGATCAAGCGCGACGGACACCCAGCGGGTTTATGTGCACGGAGGCCGGGTGGACGAGATTGTGCACAGCAAAAACTACCTGACCTCACAGCGGGCCTATCATCAATACGACGCGCGCGGCCACGGCACCCTGCTCACCGGCACCGGCGGTCAGATCCTCGAGCAATACGAGTATGACGCCTTCGGGTGGCCCTATTTTTATCAGGCCACTGGCAGCCCGATGACGATGAACGGCAAGCCAAATTCGGTCTTCGGGAACCGGTTTCTGTTTACCGGCCGGGAATGGCTGAGCGACCTGCGCCTCTACGACTACCGGCACCGCCATTACCAGCCGGAGCTAGGCCGCTTCCTCCAGCCTGATCCCAAGCAATTCGAGGCGGGAGACTACAATCTCTACCGCTATTGCCACAATGATCCAATCAACAAGAGCGATCCGACGGGCCTATATATCGAAAGTGCCTGGGACATATTCAATATAGGTCTTGGTATTGCTTCATTTTCGTCTAACGCACGAGACGGAAATTGGGGGGCTGCCGCATTGGATGGAGTAGGTATCGTGATCGATAGTGCTGCGACCGCGATTCCGATAATCCCGGGCGGTGTCGGTGCAGGAATCAAGGCAGGCCGCGCTGGAGCCGCTCTGCAGCGTGGCCGTAATGCCGAGCATCGGGTGCTCAAAAGCATCGGGGAATCCAAGAACACTACAAAAATCGAGACTTCACAGGGAAACACCATTCCCGATTTTCAAAATCCGAGAGAAATTGGCGAAATCAAGGACACCCAGCGAGTCTCAAATACTGGTCAAATTCGAGCGCAAAAGGAAGCTGCTCAAGCAAGCGGCCGAGAGCACGTCACGATCACTGGAACAAACACACATGTGACCCAGCCCGCGGCACAGGGTTCTAACGTTCGCAGAAGAGATGATCTTGGTCCGTAGCCTCCACTCATCAGAAAATGACAGCGAAACAAGAAGCCGAGGAATTAATGAATGACCTCCTGCCCTTTGCGAAGAAAATGCTGGCAGACTACGGAGAATTCTTTCCTTTCGGAGGCTATACAAAACCCACCGGTGATATCGTTCACGTCGGAGCAAAGAGCGGCGACAGGGAAACGCACAAATCCGCCGATTTAGCGACGGTACTCGAGCAGTCTTTGTTGGAGCGTGCGCAGGGTGGCGAGTGTAAGGCAACCGCAATTGTCTTCAATGTCACGATTAGGCGAGGAGATGCGATCCAGGTCAACGTCGATCACAAAGCGGGTTATTCAGCGCAGGTCTTCATTCCCTACACATTCGACGGGAACGCCGTGGTTTATGGAGAAGTTTTTGCACAAGAGGGCGACCATCGCATCTTTGGCAACTAGAGAGCGTTTAACGCGCTCAACCAGCCCATCGCCATGTATAGCGGGAGCACGCCGCCGGGGACGTTTCTCTGGTTTGGATATGTGGCAACCAATAGCGGGACGAAGGCCAGCTAGGACATGGTTAACAAAAATATTGAGCGAGCTTCCGGAACTCGGCTCCGCGAAGCGCAGATGCGTTGTTCTTGATCTACCGGCAGGGAGACCAAACGAACGCGTAGATTGGAAGATTGAGCGAGCTTCAGCAACCGCCGAGCGAATTTTGGTGTTGACCAGCCTCTTGGTTTCCCGGCACTCTCGGATTTCGCGGGCAAAGCCGGGGGGAGGCGCCCGCAGCCGTCTCTCAAGCCCCTCAGTACGAGCATGGGAGACGGCACTTTTTTTGCGGAACGCGTCCTTGCGTTGGGCTCCTGAACTTTCAGGCTCCTTTGCCGGACGGCGGACGCACGGGGGCATGGTTCTAGCTTTTATGGGGACGCCGTGCTGGAACACACGTTATCGGAGGAGGAGCATAGTCAGATCGTTCAGACGATTGAGATGTTTGAGGTCATAACTCAAACACAGCCTGACGATTATCAGTCGCTCGAAATCCTCAAGGAAGCCTACCAAAAGGTCGGGCGCGGGGACGATTCGCTCAAGACCTCTCGCCGGTTGGCCGAAGCTTATTTCAACGTCGGTTCCTACACGCTCGCCATGCAGGAGTGCGAAGTCATTCTGCTCAAGGAACCCAACGCGCCGGAAGTCCTCGCGATGCTCGGCGATATCGAAACGCGCTTGCAGGCGGCCGGTCATGCTATCGTGTCGACCGGCTCCAAGAATGGATTGATCGCGTCGGCCAGCACGAATGGGGCGAACGACGGCGGGCTCGTAGATCTCCAACAGGGCCGCAACAGCCAGCATGCGCAGGATCGCGGCGACGAGCATCTCGCTAAGTTTTTGGTGATGCAGCAACTCTTCACCGAAGACCAGGTGACCAAGGCGGTCGAAACCGTCAAGCACTTGAACAAGGACTTGAGCGGACAATCGCTCGCGGCATCGCTTTTGGACAAACTCTGCCGGCAAGACACCGATAAGGTGGACCAGGCCCTTTCCGGCTTGATCGACAGGACCAAGTTCGCCTACGTGCCGCTTGAGTATTACGACATCGACCGGCAGATCGCGCGGATGTTGCCGGATCATTTGACGCTGGGGCGGCTTTACGTGCCGTTCGATCTGATCAGCCGCACCATCATGGTAGCGTGCTGCAACCCGTTCGACGCCGCCGGCCGGGAAGCGGTCCAGCAATCGCTCGATTATACCGTGACGTGGTACCTCGCGCGGCCTGACGCGATCATCAAAGCTTTGCAGGACATCTACCGGTTGGAGAGCCGGGTCTAATGGTCGCGACGACGATGAGAAGCAAATCTTTCGCCGAACGCATCGCCGATGTCTTGATTGACGACGGTCTCCTCCTGCCGAATCAATTGGAGGAAGCGGTCGGCATTCAACAAAAGGAAGGCGGCCGGCTCCTCAAGATCCTGACGGACCGTCAGTTCGTGACGGACCAGGACATGACGGTGAGCATGGGCCGCTGTCTCAATACGCCGCTCATTAATCTCTCGAAGCTGCGCGTGCCGGAGGAAGTGATGTCCCTGGTGCCGCGCGACATGGCGAAGGCCAACAAGCTCATCCCGATCGCGCGTCTCAACGGAAAGCTTTTCGTGGCGATGGCCGATCCGACAAATGTGCTGGCGGTCGACGACGTAAAGCGGCGCGTGCAACTCGAAATCGTGCCGATGATTGCGACGGAGAAGGCAGTCAGCGATGCCCTCGCCGGGGTTCATGGCGCCTCGAACATGAGCCAGGTGCTCAAGCAAGTCGCCGAAGATGTCGCGAACGCGGGTGACGTGGAAGTGCAGTCGGCGCAACGCGACGAGATCGACCTCGATCGGCTCGCGACGGACAGCGAGGACGCGCCCGTCATCAAAATCGTCAATCTGATTCTAGTTCAGGCGGTGAAAGAAAAAGCTTCCGACATTCACATCGAGCCTTTCCAGCGCACGCTCAAGCTGCGTTACCGCATCGACGGCGAATTGGTCATGGCCGAGTCCCCGCCGAAAGCGCTCCAGCTGGCGATCACGTCGCGCATTAAGATTCTCTCGGGTCTGAACATCGCCGAACGGCGCGTGCCGCAGGACGGGCGCTTCCGCATCAAGGTGATGAACAAGGAAGTGGATTTGCGTGTCTCGATCCTGCCGACCGCGTATGGCGAGAAAATCGTGATCCGTATTCTCGATAAAGCGGCGCTCACCGGCAGCATCGACCAGATGGGGATGGACCAGGGCACGCTCGACAAATTCAAGAAGGCGATCGACGCGCCCCACGGAATGATTCTCGTGACCGGCCCCACCGGATCCGGCAAAACGACGACGCTCTACTCGGTCCTGCAGGAGCTGAACAATCCGCAATATAACATCGTCACGGTCGAAGACCCGATCGAGTACGAGCTCACCGGCATCAATCAGGTCTCGGTCCGCAACGACATCGGGCTCGATTTTGCTTCGGCGCTCCGCTCCATCCTTCGACAGGATCCGGACATCGTGATGGTGGGTGAAATTCGTGATAACGAAACCGCCGATATTGCCGTGAAAGCGGCTCTGACCGGCCACCAGGTCTTGAGCACGCTCCACACGAACGACGCCGCCGGCGCGATCACGCGTCTGGACGACATGGGGATCGAGCCGTTCCTCATTTCCAGCTCGGTCATCATGGCTTGCGCGCAGCGGCTCATCAGACGCATTTGCACAAACTGCCGCGAGGAGTTCGTGCCGGAACCGGAAATTTTCGAACGCCTTTCGATGAAGGAGCCGGAAGGCGCCGTTTTCTATCACGGAAGCGGTTGCGAACGATGCAAGGGCCGGGGGTATCTCGGCCGCGTGGCCATTATCGAAGCGCTGCCCGTGAGCGAGTCAATCCGCCGCCTCATCATCAAGCGGGCCTCTTCCGCGGTGGTGAAAAATCAGGCAATCGCCGAAGGGATGAGAACTCTGCGGATGGTCGGCCTCGACAAAGCCCTCGAAGGCGTAACGACGCTCGAGGAAATCTGGCGCGTCACCGGAGAGGACCACTAAATGACCATGACGATTCCATTCCTGAGTTTTTTCAAGAAGGTCAAGGACCAGGCCATGGCCCGGAAGGAGCCCGCCGCGGCGCCGAAACCGATCGCGCCTCTCGAAAAGCCGAGCAGCGAACGCTTCAGCAAGACGGTCATGCCAAACGCGACGCGGACCTTGCCACCCCAGGATCCATTTGAGATGGCGGCACGTTCGTCGGCGCTGGGCGGTCAAATGCCGGGGCCGTCCGGAGCTCCATCGGGCATGATTCCATTCGGGCCCGCGGCACCCCGGCAACGCGATTTGCCGCCAGCCGTGGCGCTGGCCCTGGAACCCAGAGTGGAGCGCGTAATCTCCCTCGATTTGGCTGATGTTGCGCCTCAAATTCCCGGCGACTATATCAAGCCGATCGAAAGCATCGACGGGACCCGCCGGATCCTGCTGAAAGCGTCCGAGGTCGAAAGAGGAATGGCCAGTGGCAGGCCCGCTGTCTCGCTCGCCACCATTTATCAACAGGTGCCGGAGATTTTCCTGCGCTCCATTGCCCCGACCGATGGCGCGCAAGTGCATCTTCCCTTCGAGAAAGTGCTCGAGCAATTCAGCAAGCTGCAAGTCCGCAGCGATCAGGAGCGGCATCAGGCCGTGCCGCAAGTCGAGACCCCGTTCTTGCAGGTCACCCTCGAAGACAATTCCCGGTTCGGCACGACCATCGAGGCGGTCGAGACCGCCGATTTGCCGCCGGTGCGAGTCGAGCCCCCCACGGCGGAAGCGTTCGCCGCCGCCGAGCCAGAGGCCGCCACGAACGGGTTTGTTCAGCATCCGCATCCGTCGAGCGAAAAAACATCAGCCGCACCCACGCGCATCCCCTTCAAACTTTCACCGAATGGAACGGGCGGCCTTGCACCTGAGAGTGTTCCAGCCTCAAGCGGGCCGTCCGTTCCGACTAATTTTTCATCCGCGCCGCCGCCCATGCGGATTCCGTTCAAGATAACGGCGCCCTCGGATGATCTGCGGCCCAAGGATGAGCCGTGGCTGACCGCGGAAAGCCTGGCGGCTTCGTCCGAAGCAACCGTTGCGCCGGTGCAGGAGAGCAAAGCCGAGGCGCCCGTTGCGCGGTCGCCGGAGGGCAAGGCCGAGATAAAAATCGCTCTCGCGCTCAAACCGATCTTACAGGCCCTCGCGCCCTTTCAATTGAACGGCGACCCCGGAAGCGTTCCCGCGGAAACGCTCATCGAGCTGCCGTTTTCGCTTATCGAACCGCAGCTCGCGTCCGGACGAATCAGTCTGACCCCGGCGGATTTCATGTCGGCGCTTCCCGCGGAGTACCGGGGCCTCTTTAAAGCGGGTGAAGCAACTGGAGATGTTCCGCTTCCGTTGCACGACGTTCTCAAGAATCTCCCGGCCGCTTCTTTGCGCATGCGCGACGACCAGGTGGAGCAGGATGCCGGAGCAAATTTTGCCACGCCGTTTTCCGCGAAGGCGGAAGAAGATGCGAAGCGTTTCAACCTCGCCGCAACGGCCGTGGCGAAACCGGCTGTGACGCCGGTGGCGGCGCCGCCGCCGGAAACGCCGGTCGCCGTGCCGCTGGAAACACCGGCCGCCGAGGCGCCGATCCGGAAGCCGTTCGATTTGCTGCCCCGCACGCCCTTGCAGGTCGCGCTTGAGACCGATGAGAAGCTGGATGCGAAGGGTGTAGTCGCGCAGGTTAACAAACTTTCCGGGGTAAGGGCTTGCGCGCTCATGTTTGGCGATGGCTTGAGTCTCGCTGGGAGTCTGCCGGCCGAATACGAGACTGACGGCCTTTGCGCCATGGCGCCTTCCTTGATGCAGCGCATCGAGAACCACATGGTCGAGACCAAACTCGGCGCTCTCCGCGGTATGACGCTGGCCTGCGCCAAGGGTTCCGTCACATTTTTTATGCACGAAAATCTTTGCCTCGCCGCGCTTCATGCGAGCGACGAGCTGGGAGCGGAGGTGCGAGAAAAACTCGCGCGAGTCGTGCACGAGCTTTCACGAAAGTATTCCCATCCGGTCTAGGAGGTTTGTATGTCGATCATCAATTACGCGAGCCGCGAGATTCAGTTCAAAATCGTTTACTACGGGCCCGCGCTTTGCGGGAAGACGACAAACCTGGCTTACATCCACCAGCGGATTAATCCGGAAAATCGCGGCGACCTCGTCTCGCTCGCCACCGCGGCGGACCGCACGTTGTTCTTCGATTTCCTGCCGCTCAACGCGGTCGTGATCAAGGGCTTCGTGACGAAATTCCAGCTCTACACCGTGCCGGGCCAGGTGATCTACAACGCGACGCGGCAGCTCGTTTTGCGCAGCGTGGATGGGTGCATTTTTGTCGCCGATTCCCAGTGGGAAAAAATGGAAGAGAACGTCGAGAGCTTCAAGAACCTCGAAGATAATCTGGCCAAGCAAAACATTTCGATCGACGAGATTCCGTACGTCCTGCAATACAACAAACGCGACCTCGAAAACACCGCGCCGGTCAATTATCTCGAGTACGTCCTGAATAACCGGAAGAGGCGCGTGCAGAGTTTCGAAGTCGTCTCGAGCACAGGGCAAAATGTTTTCGCCTCACTGAACGCGGTCTCGCAGATCCTTTTGCACAAGTTCAGCAAGCAAAGCGATGTGCCGAAGACGGCGCCGG
Source organism: Chthoniobacterales bacterium (assembly GCA_035556975.1). GTDB lineage: Bacteria > Verrucomicrobiota > Verrucomicrobiia > Chthoniobacterales > UBA10450 > AV80. The sequence goes on along the minus strand of DATMEN010000010.1, from coordinate 57,036 downwards.
CCCCGGTGGCCATTCCGGTCGAGCCCCCCGTCGCGCAGAAACAAAGTGCCGCGGTATGAACGCGATCCCCTGCCTGACCATCGAAGACGTCGCGAACCTCGACGGCGTCCTCAGTAATTTCCTAACCAAGGCGGAAGCGGAATTGACGGTCGTGATCGATCGCGGTGGAAATGTGATCTCGCAATTTGGAGACATGACCGTCATGGACGTGACGATCATCGCCGCGCTCGCCGCGGGTTCGTTCGCCGCGACGAAGGAACTCGCCCGGCGCATCGGCGAAGTGGAGTTCAACGCGCTTTATCACCAGGGAAATGGAAATCATATTTTCATGAACTCGGTCGATGATGACACCATCATGATCACGGTTTTTGGGCGGCGGACGACCGTCGGCCTGGTGCGGTTTTATTCCGCAAGCACGGCGCAAAGCGTGGCCGCGCTCTTGAAATCGCTCTCGAATACCGGCCACGGATTTTCCTTCGACGCTTCGGATATTACCGCGACTCCGATTTTTGCCGGCCAGTAAGTTCGGAGGGACATGCTTCCGCATGTCCGAATTTGGTCGCGGTTCGGGTTGGAGGCCGGACGGGCAGAAGCACGTCCCTCCGAAACAATTACCCGGTAAATTCAGTGGCGACGAGCGTCGCGTTGTGGCCGCCGAAGCCAAATGAATTATTGAGCGCCACTCGCACCTTCTTTTCCTTCGCGACGTTCGGCGTGTAATCGAGATCGCATTCTGTATCCGGGTTCTCGAGGTTGATCGTCGGTGGAATCACCGAATCGCGGATCGCCAGCGCGCAGGCCGCCATCTCGACCGCGCCGGCCCCGCCTAACAAGTGGCCGGTCATCGATTTCGTCGAGCTGATGGAAACCTTTCGGGCGTATTCGCCGAAAACGGTCTTGATGGCCCGCGTCTCGCAGACGTCGCCGAGGCCGGTCGACGTGGCGTGCGCATTCACGTAATCCACCTGGTCCGGGGTGATCTTCGCGTGATCGAGCGCCATCTGCATCGCGCGCACCGCTCCTTCGCCGTCCGGCGGCGGCGCCGTCATATGGTGGGCGTCGGCGGAAAGTCCGTACCCGGTCAGCTCGCAGTAGATTTTCGCGCCGCGGGCCCTGGCGTGTTCCAGCTCTTCCACCACCACGACACCCGCGCCCTCGCTCATGACGAATCCGTCGCGATCGCGATCCCAGGGGCGGGAAGCGGCCTGCGGATCGTCGTTGCGCGTGCTGAGCGCTTTCATCGCCGAGAAAGCGGCCATGCCGACGGTGACGATTGACGCCTCGGAACCGCCGGCGAGGAAGATATCCGCGTCGCCAAACTTGATCATGCGCCACGATTCACCAATGGCATTGCTCGAAGTGGCGCACGCGGTGACGATACAAAGGTTCGGGCCCTTCAAGCCGAATTCCATGGAAATCAGGCCGCCGCCCATGTTGCTGATCAGCATCGGGATCGTGAAAGGGGAAACGCGCGAGGGACCTTTGGCGAGCAGGATGGCGTGCTGATCCTCCAGAGTTTTCAGGCCGCCGATACCGCTGCTCACGATCGCGCCGAAGCGGGTGCGGTCGACTTTCTCCATGTCCACGCCGCAGTCGGCCATCGCCATTTTCGCGGCCGCCATGGCCAATTGCGAAAAACGGTCCGTTCGCCGGGCGTCCTTCGGATTCTTAAAGAAATCTTTTGGCTCGAAGTTGCGAACTTCGCCGCCGATCTGGCAATCGTAGTTCGTGGTATCGAAGGCCTGAACCCGCCCAATGCCGCTGACGCCGTTTTTGAGATTGCTCCAAAAAGTCTCGATATCGTTGCCGATAGGCGTGATCGCGCCGAGGCCCGTGATAACGACTCTGCGATCTTTCATCAGCGCGAACCCATTCCAACGCTTTGCACTGTCTGGAACAGTTTTCCTTCCGTCTTAATGGAAGGAGCGATGATGATTTCGGTCTGCTGAAATTCCGCGATGGTGCGCGCGCCGACGTTGCCCATGCAGGTGGTGATGGCTCCGACGAGGTTTTGACTGCCGTCATCCACCTCGGCGGGACCAAAGAGAATCTGGTTCAGAGGACCGGTGGCGCCGACCTTGATGCGCGTCCCGCGCGGCAAATTCGCGTGCGGCGTCGCCATCCCCCAATGGTAGCCGCACCCCGGCGCTTCGTGCGCCTTGGCGAAGGCGCTGCCCACCATGACCGCGTCCGCTCCGCAAGCGAGCGCCTTGCAAACATCGCCGCCCTTGCTCATTCCGCCGTCGGTAATGATCGGGACGTAACGCGAGGTTTTCTTGAAATAGGCATCGCGCGCCGCGGCGCAATCGACGGTGGCGGTCACTTGCGGCACGCCGAGACCGAGGACGCCGCGGGAGGTGCACGCCGCGCCGGGCCCCACTCCAATCAGGACCGCGGCCGGGCCACATTCCATGATCTCGAGGGTAACGTCGTATCCGACCGTGTTACCGACGACGACCGGGATCTTCATCTCCCGGCAGAATTTCTCGAGCTCGAGCGATTTATATTCGGTGGAGATGTGACGGACGGTGGAGACGGTGCTTTGGACGACGAAGACGTCCGCGCCGGCTTCCTGCGCGATCGCTCCAAATTCCGCGGCCCGTTGCGGAATGGAACTGACCGCCGCGGTCGCGCCGCTGTCTTTGATTTGCCGGATGCGGGCCGCGATCAAATCTTCCTGCACCGGTTCCTGGTAAATTTTTTGGAGCAGCCCCGTGATCTCGGCCTTGTCGGCTTCGACAATTTTCTGGAGAACTTCCCGGGGGTTTTTGTAGCGGGTCTGGACTCCTTCGAGATTCAAGACGGCGAGGCCGCCGAGTTTGCTCATCTCGATGGCGAAGCGCACATCCACCACGCCATCCATCGCGCTGGCCAGGATGGGGATTTTGAAATCGAGCGGTTCCGCGTTTCTCCTCGGCAAACGCCAGGCGATGTCGACTTCGTTGGGATTGATCGTCACCCGGCCCGGGACGAGCGCGATTTCGTCGAACCCGTAGGTCACGCGCGCTTTTCGATTTCGGCCAATCCACATTCCCATGATTAAATTTGCTCCGGTTTAAATCTTTCGTTCAAACTTCCGCAGCGTGGACACCGCGGAAGCAAAGCGAGCGTTCGATCTTCAAACTCAAACGCGCAAATCACGCATCGCAGCCGATAGCGCAACGCGCGACGCTCGCGTCGGCGACGATTCCACTCACCAACTATCCAGAGGAGAAAAACTGCTGCAAGAAAAACCAGCAAATAGATGGTGACCAGCGCGGAAAGACTGACCCGGATCACGGCGGCGGACTTTCCGTGGAGGCCGCGGGCGGCAGGGCGATATCATTCCCCCATTCCATCGTCGCCGTCCCCCAGACGAAATCACTTCGGGTTTCGGATAGTGGGTGGCGGGTGGCGGAGAACCGGCGGAGCGCCAGATATTTTCTCGCTTGTTCGTTGAGCGCCCCGTCGCCGGAGGAACCCTCAAGAAAGCAATAACGCACTTCTCCGTTCTCGTTCACGGCGACGCGAAACCGGGCCACCTGAGGCGCTTCACGCCTGGAGGCGCTAAATTTCATTTCGGGGCCTGGCGCGGCGCTCAACGCCGCGAGTTCCGGTGAAAAGCGCAGGACGGTGGGCGAGGTCCTGGCCGCAACCGGGACCGGTCTGGGCGGCGCCTCCACCGGGCCTGGGGGCTGCGCGCTCGGAATACCGGGTTGGAGAGGAACCGGAGGCGCCTCCTTTAGCGCTGGTTGCCGCATCAGGTAGGAAGGCGCGTGCTGGATCGTGGGAATGGTGAGCGACCTTTCGTTCAGTGGCTGCGTGGTGGAGGCGAGCGCCGGATCCTCGGCCTCCAGCCAGCGCAAGAGGACACGCTCTTCGTGGGTGTTGGGCGCGATCACGGTCACGCTCGCCGGAGGCGGCAGGAGGGCGACCGCCGGCGGATAGATGATTTGAAAGGCGTAGAAGCACAGGGCGTGGAGCATCAGGGACCCAAGAAGAAATCCCGTGATCGCCGCTTTCCGGCGCCTGGGCGAATCCCAGGTAAAGACCAGGCCCGCGTCGCTCGCGGAGGCCAGTGGAGCGCTCACTTCGCGGGAGCTGTGGCCAGGGCCACGGAAGCAATTCCGTGTTCGAGAGCCAGATTCGTGACCTCGACCACGAGGGTGTAGGGAGTCAGGCGATCGGCTTTGATAATGATCGGCCGGCCATCTTTTTTCGCGGCGTCCAGCAACGGCCCAAGTTGTTCGAGGACAACTTTCTGATCGCGAAAGTAAATCGCCGGCACCGCACCGCCGGTGATGCTGATGATCTGGGGGTTAATCTGAGGACCGAGGGTGAATCGGGACAAGGGCATCGAAACCGAAATACCCGGCTGCAAAATGAAGTTCGAACTAAGCAGGAGAAAGAAGATCAAAAGAAAAACGACATCCAGCATCGGTATCACGCCGAGCCAGCCGAATTGATATTCCTTCGTGCGGGAGAGCTTCATAGGGTGCTGGGCCGGCCGGGCCGATGAAATTTAGCGCCCCTGCTCTTCCACCGGCGCCTGGAAGGTAATGATGTCGCTGATGGGCTCCCGATCGGTCAGCATGTGGACCACTTCGATCCCGGCCCGTTCCATTTCGTGCATCAGCGTGTTCACCCGGGAGGACAAGTAACTGTAGGCGACGAAAGTGGGCGTCGCGACGACGAGCCCCGCCGCAGTCGTGAGCAAGCTCTTGTAAACGCCGTTGGAAAGTTCCGTCACCGTCGCGTACCCGCCATTCGAGGAGAGCGTCCCAAACGCATCGATCATCCCGGCGACCGTGCCGAGCAGGCCGAGGAGCGGCGCGAGATAGGCGAGGGTGGCCAGGACGCCGAGATAACGCTCGAGCTTGGGCACTTCCAGTTGGCCCGCCTCCTGCACGATCTCCCGGAGCTCGGCGCGGGGAGCCTCGTGGTGGATGATCGCTGCGTGAATGACCCGGGCCACGGGTCCCGGCGTGCCGGCCGATTCATGCAGCGCCTCGGCAAAGTTCCGCCGCTGAATGAGGTTTGAGAGCCCCTGCAAGAACTCCCCGACGTGAATGGTGGCACGGTGCAAATAGAAAAGGCGCTCCGCGAAGACCGCGATGGCAATGACGCTGCAAGCCAGGATCGGCCACATCAGCAAGCCGCCCTTCTGGATGTAGTCGATCATGCGAAATTGTCTTACCCGCCTTTGCCGTCCGTGGCAAGCGAGGAAGCTGGGTGGGGCCAGCGGCGCGGGCGAGGGACAAAGTCCGGGAAAGAGGCATTAATTTTTATTGACCCTTGGTACGAGAAGTGGTTAGAAGTGGGGGGTAGTGGATTAAAATGGCACGATCATCCGCTGGCGTATGGATTCCGATTCTCAACCCCAAAAATTCTTCGCCGGCGAATTTCGTCACGCCATCGACGAGAAACACCGCATCACCATCCCCGCCAGCTGGCGCAAGGCCGAGGGTGAGGACTTCATCATCCTCCCGCACCCGAGCAATCGGTATCTCCTCATCATGTCGCCCGAGGAGTTTGCCCGCATGAACGCGCGCGCCGATGCGGATACCACCATCCCGGCGCGTGAGCGCCGGAGCTTCTCCCGGCACGTGCACGCGCGCGCCGAGCATGGGTCATCCGATCGCCAGGGGCGTTTGGTCCTTCCCGAGGACATGTGCACGCAGCTTGGCTTGGAGGGGGAGGTCGCATTCGTCGGCGGCCAGGGCCGTTTTGAAATTTGGAATCTGCAAAATTGGAAGCGCGCGGAGGAGGAGGAAACGCCGACCTTCCAGCGCGTCGCCGATATGATCGGACTGTAGGAATCGTTGCCCAAAAAGTCATGAACGCGTTGCTGTTTGAGCGGCCCATCTGGTTCGCGACCGGTCCGCTGGAGGTCGAAGAGGAGGCGCAGGAAATGGAGGATTTTACATATCATCGTCCGGTGCTCGTCGCGGAAGCTGTCGAGCTGCTCGCGCCGCGGGCGGGCGCGCTCGTCGTGGACGCCACTTGCGGGGGCGGGGGCCATACCGAAGAAATTCTGCGGATGGGCGCCGATGTCCTGGCCTTCGACCAGGATCCTGACGCGATCGAGCACGCCAGTGAAAGGCTCGCTTCCTACGGCGGCCGCGTGACTCTCCGGCAAATTAACTTCCGCGATGCCGCGGTAGCGCTCGACCAACTCGGAATCGTCGGCATTGGCGGGGCCTTGCTCGATCTCGGCGTTTCGTCCCGCCAACTGGAAAATGCGGAGCGCGGGTTCAGTGTCATGCGCAACGGTCCGCTCGATATGCGGATGGATCCCCGCCGTGAGCGCACGGCCGCGATGGTCGTCAATTCCTATTCGGAGGAAGATCTGACCCGGCTTTTCCGCGATCTGGGCGAAGAGCCGGCCGCGCGGCGCATTGCCAGCCAGTTGGTGAAACTGCGCAAGACCACTCCGTTCCACGACACCTTGCAGTTGGCCAAGGCCGTTGAGAAAATCGTCTGGCGGCACGGACGCCGTCACCCCGCAACGCAGGTTTTCCAGGCGTTGCGCATGGAAGTGAACGACGAGCTTGGCGCGCTCCAGGAGGGTTTGCGCGTTTTGACCGGGCGGCTGGAGCCGGGCGCGCGCATCGCCGTCATCACCTTTCACTCTCTCGAGGATCGAATTGTGAAGAATTTCTTCCGCGATCGCAGCCGCGAGCTGCTGGACCGGCCGGAATGGCCGGAACCGCGCCCCAATCCGGATTTCGCTCTGCGCCTGATCACTTCCAAGCCGGTCGAGCCCGGTGAAAACGAACAACGGGTCAATCCCCGCTCACGCAGCGCGAAGTTGCGCGTCGCCGAAAAAGTCTAATGCACGCCCCGCGCCGAAAAGTCTTCAATTCGATCAATGCCGCCTCCCTGGCGCGCTGGATCGTGATCACGGCGTTTCTGGCCCTGACGGGATTGATTTACGTTTATCTGAGCCTGCAGCTGCACGATCTGGGTGATCGCAAGAAAAAACTGGAAAATGAGCTGACGGGTTTGCGCGCGCAGAATGTGGTCACCAAGGTGCAGATCGAAGCCTTGAGTTCGCGTTCGGCGATGCAGCACCGGCTCAAGGAAGGTTATCTCAGGATGATCCCGATCTCTGAGAACAACATTGTGCGATTGAGCGCGGCCGCGCCTCCGACCGGAGAAGAGGCCGTCCAGCCGGTCGCGAATAAACGTGCCGGCAGATGAAGTGGAACAGCCGGATTCGTTGCGCGCTGGTCTGCCTCGGATTCACGGCATTGTTCAGCGCATTTTCGTTCCGGCTCGTCTATTTGCAGATGGTCAAGCACGACGAGTACGCCGGGCTGGCCGCTGAAAAGCACGTCTACAAACAAGCGATCTTTGCCGAGCGTGGCTCGATTCTCGACGCGAACAACGAAATCCTCGCCCACAATATTCCGGTCGAGCGAGTGGTAGCCGACGCGACGCATCTCAATAATCGCGAAGCCCTCCTTCCCTTGCTGCGGGACGCGCTGAAAATTCCCGAGGAGGAACTCGCCGGTAAATTGAAGGGCGATCGGCGTTACATCGTCCTGAAACGCGAGGTGCCGGAAGCGGTCGCCGTGGCGCTGCGGGAAAAACTCCGCGCGCAGAATTTGCGCGGAATTTACTTCGAGCGCGATTCCACGCGTGTTTATCCGAACGGCTCGATGCTTTGTCACGTGATCGGCTTCACGGACTTCGACCATCGCGGCATCCAGGGAGTGGAATCGTCCATGGAAGAATATCTCCATGGCCAGGACGGTTATCGTTACATCGAGCACAATCGCGCCGGTCAGGAAATGGTGCTTTACCGCGGGCAGGAGCGCACGCCACGCAATGGCTATCGGGTGCATCTGACGATCGATCTCAACCTGCAAAATATCGTTGAGAACGAAATCGACACGGCCATGCGCGAATACACGCCGAAAACGGCCACGATCATTCTCATGCGCCCGCAGACCGGAGAGATTCTCGCGATGGCGAACCGCCCGCACTTCGATCTGAATGAGCGCTCCGAAGCGAGGCCGGAACAGATGAAAAACCGCGCCATCATCGACATGATGGAGCCCGGCTCGACTTTCAAGATCGTCACCGCCGCCGCGGCCCTCAATGAGCGCAAAGTCCGGCCCGAGACCACGATTTTTTGCGAGAACGGCCTTTGGAATTACGGCGGACGGCCGCTGCACGATCACCGGCCCTACGCGGACATGAGCGTGCGGGACATTATGGTGAAATCGAGCAATATCGGCGCGGCCAAGCTGGCGATTTCGGTGGGCGAACAGAAATTTTATGAATACATCCGCCGCTTTGGCTTCGGCGAGCGCACGGGAATCGAGTTGCCCGGCGAAATCGCCGGCGTGATTCGGCCGCCCCAATCCTGGAGCAAAATCTCGATCACGCGCATTCCGATGGGACACGAAGTCGGGGTGACGCCGCTGCAAATGACCTCCGCCATGGCGACGATCGCGAACGGCGGAAAACTCGTCACTCCGCGCATCGTCAAGTCGATCACCACGCCAGACGGCAAGCCGGTCAGCACTTTTTCGCCGGTGGTTCTGCGCCAGGTCATTTCGCCGGAAACGGCCGCGCAGGTTGGAAACGTCTTGCGCGGAGTCGTGAGCGATCGGGGCACCGCGGCCGCGGCCGCCGTCCCCGGTTTCACCATTTCCGGCAAGACGGGCACGGCCCAAAAAGCGGACCCCAAAGGCGGGTACATGCACGGGAAATACATCGTTTCTTTCTCGGGCTATTTGCCGTCCGAGCATCCGGAGTTTGTCGGCCTGGTCGTGCTCGACGAGGCGCATACCGCCAATCCGGAGTTGAATTACGGCGGCCTCGTGGCGGGTCCGATTTTTTCGCGCATTGCCGAGAAGGCGGCGCGCTATCTCGACCTGGAGCCGCGTGAGGAAGCGGGGAAACCGCCCGTCGCGGGACGAGTAGCCATAACCAATGCCCCACGCCGTTGAGCGCCTTGCGCCTTCCTTTCGACACGCCATGCAGCTCAAAATTCTCGCCGCAGCGATTTCCCCACGCCGCGTCGCCGGGCCGCTTGATCGCGTCGTGGAAGGCATCGCGTATGACTCGCGGCGTGTGCAAAGGAACTTTCTTTTCGTCGCAATGCGCGGCGAAAAAACCGATGGCCATCAATTCATCGAACAAGCCATCGAAAAAGGCGCATCGGTCGTCGTGACGGAGCAGGAAGCTCAACAAGCCCGCGCGACCTGCATCGTGGTCGAGAACACGCGCCACGCTCTCGCCGATCTGGGCGCGGCCTTTTACGGGCGGCCCATGCGCCGTCTCAAGCTCGCCGCGGTCACGGGGACCAATGGGAAAACCACCACGACATTCCTGCTGAAGCACATTTGCGAGAAAGCGGGTCTGCGCTGTGGATTGCTCGGAACGGTTCGCTACGAAATCGGCGATCGCGTTTTGCCCGCCGTCCGCACGACCCCGGAGTCCCTCGATGTGCAGGAACTTCTCGCGCAAATGGTGGAGGCGGGCTGCAAGGCCGTGGCGATGGAAGTGTCATCCCACGCGCTGGCGCAGGATCGAGTGCGCGGGCTGGAATGGGATGTCGCTGTCTTCACCAACCTGACCCAGGACCATCTCGATTTTCACGGGACGATGGACAATTATTTCGCGGCGAAGACGCAACTCTTCACCGGGCTCGCCGAACAAAAAACAAAGGCCAGCCCGGCGGCCGTGATCAACCTCGACGATCGCTACGGCGCGCAATTGGCCGATCGGCTCGAGAAGACAACTCCCGTCATCACTTATGGAATGAGCGCTCGTGCCGACTTTCGCGCGTCGAGTTACCACGCGGAATTTGCCGGCACCTCCTATCAGCTCGACGCCCGGGGGAAAAGTTATCTCGTGCGGGTGCCGTTGATCGGACGATTCAATGTCGCCAACTCGATGGCCGCTCTCGCCGCGGCTTGCGGCATGGGGATCAGTCTGCGCGAAGCGATTCTAAGCCTGTCGCGAACGCCGCAGGTCCCGGGACGGCTCGAAGCAGTCCCGGCGAAGCGGCAGTTTCAGGTTTTTGTCGATTACGCGCACACCGATGACGCGTTGCTCAACGTCCTCAAAACCCTTCGCGAACTTTCGCCCAGGCGGCTCATTGTCGTTTTCGGCTGCGGCGGCGATCGCGACCGCCAAAAGCGCCCGCTGATGGGCCGGGTGGTCGATCAAAATGCGGATTACGGCATTATCACCTCGGATAATCCGCGGAAAGAAGATCCCGAGGCCATTATCGCCGACGTGGAAAAGGGCTTTCGCTCGGATCACTACGAGAAAATTCCCGATCGCGCGAAAGCGATCGCCCGCGCCATCGAGTTGGCTCAGCCGCGCGACATCGTTCTCATCGCGGGCAAAGGCCACGAAGCGTACCAGGAGTTCGCCGATCACACCGTGCCTTTCGACGATATCCAGGTGGCGCGGCGCGCCCTGGAAGATCGTCCGCTTGAATTCTGACCATGGATCCGCTTTCACTCCGCAAAATCGCCGAACTCGCGCAGGGTTCGCTGACCGCCCCCGACGAGGGAGTAACGGTCTCGCGGGTCAGCACCGACTCGAGAACACTGCAACCGGGCGATCTCTTTGTGCCGTTGCGAGGCGAGAACTTCGATGGGCACAAGTTCGTCGAGCAAGCCTATGAGCGCGGCGCCGTGGGTGCGATGGTCGAGCAGAATTGGAAGAGCGCGGCGCCGAAAACCTTCGCGCTGATTCGGGTTCCCGACACCCTGGCGGGATATCAAACCCTGGCGGCAAACTACCGGAAATCGCTGCCGTTGAAGGCAATCGTCATCACGGGCAGCAACGGCAAGACCAGCACAAAGGATTTTCTGGCCGCGACCTTCTCGCGTCGATTTCGAGTGACCAAGACGGAAGGCAATTTCAACAATCACGTGGGACTTCCGCAAACCATTCTGGCGGCAAGCTCCAGTGACGAGATCGCGGTTTGGGAAATCGGGATGAACCATCCGGGAGAAATCGCCGCGCTTTCGAAGATCGCCGCGCCGGACGCCGCCATCATCACGAACGTCGGTCTCGCCCATATCGAGTTTATGGGAAGCCGCGAAGCGATCGCCCTGGAAAAGGGCGCTCTGGCGGAAGCGATCGGCGCCGCCGGGACGGTGGTTTTGAATGCGGACGATCCTTCGAGCGAAGCCATCGCCGGCCGGACCCGCGCCAAAGTGATTTTGGCTGGAATCGAGAAAGGCTCCGTTCGTGCCATCGAGGTGAGCCAGAGCCCGACCGGATGTGAGTTTACGATTTTGGAGGGCGCGCACCGATGCCGGGCTCAACTGCCCGTGCCCGGAATTCATATGGTACAGAACGCGATCCTGGCGGTCGCGGCGGGTCGCGCTTTTGGCCTTTCCCTGGAGGATTGCGCGGCCGGCCTCGCCTCAGCCCCGCTCACGAAAGCGCGACTCCAAATCAAGGAGATCAACGGAATTCAGTTCATCGACGATAGCTACAACGCAAATCCCGATTCCATGAAGGCGGCGCTACGGACGCTGGTCGAATTGGATGCCGACGGCCGCCGCATCGCCGTGCTCGGCGAAATGAGTGAGCTGGGCGAAGAATCGGAGCGCGGCCACCGCGAGGTGGGTGAGGCGGCCGCGGACTTTGGCATCGATGAATTGATCGCGGTGGGCCCGACCGGCGCGGCGATCGCGCGGGCCGCGGGGAAAGCCGGCTTGAAGAAAAGCGTCGGGGTGAATGGCGCGGTCGAAGCGGCCGAGCTTCTTGGAGAAATCGCTTCGCCGGGCGATTTGATCCTGGTCAAGGGAAGCCGGTCGGCCCGGATGGAACGAGTGCTGGAAGCGTTCTCGCAACTCCCGTCCACCGCGGAGGCCACGCCATGATGTACTACCTCCATCTCCTGAGTGACCAGATCAAAGGCTTCAACGTCTTTAGTTATGTAACTTTTCGCGCAGTCGCGGCGGCGGTCACGGCTTTCGTTCTTTCCCTGGCCTTCGGCAGTTTCGTCATTCGAAAGTTGATTGCGCTCAAGGCCGGTCAGCCGATCCGGACGGCGGACGAAGTGCATCGGCTGGCGGAATTGCATAGCGCCAAACAAGGCGTGCCGACGATGGGCGGAGTCCTCGTAATCGGCACGGTGGTGCTCTCGAGCTTTCTGTGGGCGCGTCCGGACAACCGCTTCGTTTGGCTGGCCCTGTTCAGCATGGTTTATCTGGGAGCGCTGGGGTTTGCGGATGATTATTTGAAGGTCACCAAGAAGAAATCCGATGGCATCAGCGGGCGGGTCAAATTGGTTTTTCAAATCGCCCTCGCTTGCGTTGTCACCGCGGTTTTCCTGACCAATCCTCTCCTCGAGGTCCAGGCCCGCATGCTCTACCTGCCGTTCTTCAAAATTCCCGTCATCTGGAATATGGGCGCGCTGACCCTCGTCTTCTTTGCCTTCGTCATCGTGGGCTCGTCGAACGCGGTCAATCTCACGGACGGGCTCGATGGCCTCGCCATTGGTTGCACGATTACGGTCGCTTTCGCCTATTCGTTACTGGCCTACGCGGCCGGGAATTTTCGAATCGCGGAATACCTCCAGGTCCCGTTTTATCCCCAAACGGGCGAGCTCGCCGTGGTCTGTTCGGCCCTGGTTGGAGCCGGTCTTGGCTTTCTTTGGTTCAACTGCCATCCGGCGAAAGTCATCATGGGTGACACGGGAGCGCTCGCGATCGGCGGGCTGATCGGAGTCATCGCGATCTGTTGCAAGCAGGAGCTGCTCCTTGCCGTGGTGGGCGGCGTCTTCGTTCTCGAAGCGGTCTCCGTCATCCTCCAGGTGCTCAGTTTTCGGCTGACCGGCAAACGCATTTTCGCGATGTCGCCCATCCATCATCATTTCGAGCTGACCGGGTGGAAGGAAAACACCGTGATTGTCCGGTTCTGGATTCTCTCGGCGATCTTCGCCCTGCTCGGGTTGGCCACGCTCAAGTTGAGGTAAATCGTGAAATACCAGGGCAAAAAAGTTGCGGTGTTGGGAGCGGGTCTGAGCGGGACGGCGGCCGCCCTTCTGCTGCACAGTGAAGGGGCCGATGTAACCGTTCTGGATAGCGCCGACGAAGCGACCCTGCTCAAATCGACCCTGGAAAATCTGCGAGCGCGGGGAGTGAACGTCCGTTGCGGTCCCGCGGCCGAAAACGATTCGGCTGCGTATGATTTTGTCGTGTTAAGCCCGGGCATCGACCCGGCCTCGCCGCTGGCGATGAACTTTTCATCGCGAAACATCGAGACGATGGGGGAGCTGGAGCTGGGTTGGCGCTCGGTGAACTTGCCCGTCATCGCCATCACCGGCACGAATGGAAAAACGACCACGACAGAGTTGCTCGCGCAAATGTTGAATGCGTGCGGACAACGCACCATCGCCTGCGGGAATATCGGCAAGCCGCTTTGCGAGGTGGCGCTCGAGGATCGCGACCTCGACGTGCTCACCGTGGAAGTGAGTTCGTTCCAACTCGAAACCATCCGCACCTTTCGGCCTTCGATCAGCGTTTGGCTGAATTTTGCCCCGGACCATCTCGATCGCTATCGCTCGGTCGCGGAATATCGGGCCGCCAAGCTGCGCATCTTTGAAAATCAAACGGCGGACGACGTGGCGGTCGTCAACGCCGGCGAAACGTTGCCGAAAATCGCGGCGCGAACAGTCACTTTCAGCGCGTATTCGGACCGGGCGGATTTCCGCCTCGAAGGCGGATCGATCGTTTATGAAAACAGGCCGGTCCTGCGCATGGCTGAGACGAAGCTGCGCGGCTCGCACAACATCGAGAACCTCATGGCGACGCTGGCCGTGGGCCTCGCGCGCGGCCTCTCCTTCGAGCAAATGCTCCCGCCGGTTTGTGCCTACGAGCCGCAACCGCACCGTTGTGAGTTTGTGCGGGAAGTCGGCGGCGTTACTTACATCAACGACTCCAAGGCGACGAATCTCGATGCGGTCGAAAAAGGACTTCTCGCTCAGAACAAAAGCGTGATCCTGGTCGCCGGCGGAAAGGACAAGGGATTCAACTTCGAGACGTTGCGGCCGCTGGTGTCGGAAAAAGTTCGGGCCGTGATTTTGATCGGTGAGATGGCCGCGCGCATCGCGCAAGATTGGGCCGGCGCCGTTCCTTGCGAGATCGCGCTTTCGCTCGCGGACGCCGTCGAGCGTGCGCACGGGATGGCGAAGCCCGGCGAAGTGGTCCTCTTTTCTCCGGGAACGTCCTCCTTCGACATGTTCAAGAGTTACGCCGATCGCGGCGACCAATTTCGTGCCCTGGTGCACGCTTTGCCCAAATAAAATTATGAAACTACCAACGCTTTTTACCCGCAAAAAACTCCGGGCCACCACGGCGCGACGAGCTCTCGGTGCGGCCGAAATGGATTACGAAGAGATGTCGGAGCCAAACATGAAGCTCTCCCGCGCGCTGCTCATCGTGCTCGTGCTTCACGTGGTCGCCGTCGCCGGCATCATCGCTTTCAACACCATCAAGACTCGGCAGGGCCCGCGCTTGCCGGCCTCGACCCCCATCGTGAATACGAAGACCGCGCCAATCCCGACGGTGAAATCCGAGGGCCCGACCGTTGTCACCTCGACGCGGAGTGACGAACCGGCGGTCGCGAAAGTGGCGGCGAAGCCCGTCGTCAAGGAAGAGCGCAAGAGCGACCAGGCAAAACCGGCGGAGACAAAGTCTGTAAAATCTGATTCTTCGAAAACCTACGTTGTGGCGAAAGGCGACAATCCCGTCTCGATCGCGAAAAAATTGAAGATTTCCTACGACGAACTCATGGCGGTGAACCACATCGACGACCCGCACAAACTCAAAATCGGGCAGAAATTGATCATTCCAGCCAAAGCCACCAAACCGAAGAAAGGGGACTAATGAAACCTCGAGCGAATAAAGAAGCGTTCGCTGCGGCGGGCGCCGATCGCCCGACCGGGCAGCGCTTTTGCCCGCCGGTACCTCCGCCGCCACGAAACTAGATGCATCGCAAGAGCGCCCATTTCTTGTCCCTGGCTGTTCTTGGGATGCTCGCCATCGGCCTTGTCATGCTTTTCAGCACCAGTGCGTTCGCGCGCGACAGTCACGGCGACGTCTATTTTTTCCTCAAGCGTCAGGTGGTCTGGCTGGGCGTGGGCCTGGTCGTCTGCACCGTGGCGGCGTTGGTCGACTACCATTTCTGGCAGCGCACGTGGTGGATCTGGTTCGGCCTGGCGGTCGTCGCTCTCGCGCTCTGTTTCGTGCCCCACGTCGGCATGCGGATCAACGGCTCGCGCCGTTGGGTTGGATTGGGTCCGGTTACCTTTCAGCCGTCGGAGGTTGCAAAAATCGCCGTGGTCTTTTTTCTCGCCTGGTGGTTCGCCCGCCACGAAAAGGAAAGCGGCCGGATCCTGGAGGGTTTTGTCATGCCTTTCGCAGTCGTCGCGATCCTTTTGCTTTTGATTGTGCTGGAAGTCGATCTCGGAACGACCGCACTGATTGGCGCCACCACGTTCGTGATCATGTTCGTCGCCGGGACCCACCCGGTGCTGCTCGGTTTTCTCTCGTTAAGCGGCCTGGCTGGAATCCTTTTCGTCGCCACGCGTATGTCGGAACGAATGGGACGGCTTTCCGCCTTCATGGATCCGGAGCGCTTTAAGGACGATGCCGGTTTGCAGCAAATGCAGGCCCTGATCGCGTGGGGGAGCGGCGGAATGGAAGGTCTCGGCCTCGGAAACGGCCGGCAAAAAATGCTTTACCTTCCGTATGCGCACACCGACTTCATCTTCCCGATGATCGGCGAGGAGCTCGGTTTGCGCGTGAGCTTGCTCGTGGTGTTTCTGTTTGTGGTGATCATTGTCGCCGGGATGATCATCGCGCTCCATGCCAAGGACCGTGTCGGCCTGCTCCTGGGCTGCGGGATTGTTTCGCTCCTCGGATTGCAGGCCGCGGTGAACATCGGCGTCACGACCTCGCTCCTGCCGAATAAGGGATTGCCGCTGCCTTTTGTGAGCGCCGGCGGATCGAACCTCGCCGCGTGCCTTTTCGGAGTCGGATTGCTGCTGAACATTTACCGGCAGGGAGTCTTCGAACCGTCGAATCAGAAGCGGACGATGATCCAGGCACGAACGACACCGAGAATCTAATGCGGCCAATGGGTCTTATAGGTTCTATTTCATGAACACCGTCATCGCATGCGGAGGAACGGGCGGGCATTTGTTTCCGGGCCTGGCGGTGGCGGAGGTCCTGCGGGCGCGCGGCCACGAAGTCATGCTCTTGGTTTCCGAGAAGGAAATAGACGCGCTGGCGCTTTCCGGCCGGTCCGACTTCCGCTTCCAGAAATTGCCGACGGTGGGCCTCCCGTCTCCTTTTTCGCCGGCGGTGCTCGGGTTTCTGCGCCGCTTCAACGAAAGCCTTTCGCTCTGCCGTGGCATCTATCGAAAATTCAAACCGCACACCGTCCTCGGGATGGGGGGCTTCACCTCGACCGCGCCGGTGCTCGCCGGAAAGATGCGCGGCATTCCGACTTTCATTCACGAAAGCAACGCGATTCCCGGCAAGGCGAACCGGCTCACCGCGCGAATGGTGCGCGCGGTTCTGCTGGGCTTCAAGGAATGCGCGCCGTTTTTCCCCAAGGTCCGCACCGAAGTCACCGGCACGCCGATCCGGAAAGAGCTCCAGCGGCTTGATCGAAAAATTGCGCGGCAACGGCTGGGTCTGCGGGAGGATTTGCTTACGCTTTTGGTCATGGGGGGAAGCCAGGGCGCCAGTGGCATTAACCAGGCCATGATCAAATCGCTTCCGGCGCTGCAAGGCGCGCCCCTTCAGGTCATCCACCTGGCCGGAGCGCGCGATGAACGGCTGGTGGCCGACAATTATGCGCGGGAAAAAATCCCGGCGCATGTGGCCGCGTTTCATCACGCGATGGAAGAAGTTTACAGCGCCGCGGATTTTGCCATCGCGCGTTCGGGCGCAGCCAGCCTGGCCGAGCTGGCCACATTTTCCTTGCCGGCACTCTTGATTCCCTTCCCTTACGCGGCGGAAGACCACCAGACACGGAACGCTGAGATTTTTGCCCGCGCCGAGGCCGGAATCATCCTGAAGGAATCCGATCTCGCGGGCGACTTCCTCGTCCGGAAAATCCGGGAGTTAAGCGAGGATGCCGGCAGACTGCGGCGGATGTCGGAAAATTCCGCGCGCCTGGCGCCGAAAAACGCAGCCGCCCTCGTCGTCGAAACGATGGAAAGGTATACCCAAACAAATCATGACGCTCGCCTCTGAAGTCGATCTTCAACAACTCTTCACGCGCGAGCATCACCGAATTCACCTGGTCGGCGTGGCGGGGAGCGGGATGAGCGGCATTGCCGCGCTCTTGCTCGAGCTCGGCCATGACGTGAGCGGCTCGGACAAGGTCGGTTCTCTCGAAACCGATCGCCTGCAAAGGTTGGGACTTCGTTTCCAGGCCCAGCATCGCGCGGAAGATGCGACCGAGGCCGAACTGGTGATTTTTTCCTCGGCGATCAGGGATGACAATCCGATCCTCGTGAGCGCTTGCGCCGCGGGCAAACCGCTCGTTCGCCGCGCCGAGGCCCTGGCGGCGATCATGTCGGGCAAGCGCGGCATCGTCATCGCGGGCATGCATGGCAAGACGACGACTTCCGCCATGGCGGCGCATGTCCTGCGCGAGGGAGGAATGCATCCGTCCCATTATGTGGGCGCGGAAATTCCGCTGCTCGGCTCGAACGCGCATTGGGATCCGCGGGGGGAGTATTTTGTGGCCGAAGGCGACGAGAGCGATGGGACGCTTCGATTTTTCAAACCGGAACACACCCTCGTCCTGAATATCGAGGAAGAGCATCTCGATTTTTATGCGGACCTCGCCGCCATCGAAACGGTCTTTCTCCAACTGCTCGATCAAACCTCCGGGGCGGTTTTTTATTGCGCGGATGATTTGCACGCCGGGAGGATCTGCGGCTCGCGCGATGGTTCCATCTCCTTCGGTTTTGCGCCGGACGCGGACTACCGGGGAACGGATATCGATCTTCAGGATTTCGCCTCTGTCTTCTGTGTCTTTCGGCGCGGCGAAAAGCTGGGCGAGGCCGTCTTGAACGTTCCGGGCCGCCACAATGTGAGCAATTCCCTCGGGGTCATCGCGCTCGCCACGGAACTGGGCATTCCGTTTGAGAAGATCGTCACTTCCCTGCGCCGCTTCGAGCACGCCAGGCGGCGTTTTGAAATAAAGTACGAGAGCGATCGCTTCCTGTTGGTGGACGATTACGCGCATCATCCCACGGAGATTCGCGCCACGCTCGCGACCGCGAAATCCGCCGGACGCAATCGCGTGCTCACGATGTTTCAGCCGCATCGCTACTCGCGGACGCAGGCCTTGCGGCGCGAGTTCGGGCGCGCCTTCGATAATGCCGACCGCATCCTGGTCACCGATATTTATCCTGCGAGCGAAGCGCCGCTTCCAGGCATCAGTGGACAAACCATCGCCGATGAGATCGTCGCGCACGGGCATCGTGCCGTGAGTTACCAACCGAGGCTGGAACGGCTCCATTGCGATCTCGGCAATATGATCGCCGCGGGGGATCTGATTTTGAGCCTGGGCGCCGGCAACATTCATGAGCAGCTTTCGATTCTGGCGGCCGATCTGGTGATCGCCGAAAGATTGAAGGAGATTGTCGGCGAAGAAGGCGACGTTCGTCTCTACGAGCCGCTGGCGAAGCATACGACGCTGCGAGTAGGGGGGCCGGCGCAGTTTTGGGTGGAGCCGCGCAATGAAACGGCTTTCGCGGGCCTGATTCGCTATTGCCGCCGGGAAAATCTCCCGCTCTTCGTCATTGGCCGCGGATCGAACCTGCTGGTTCGGGATGGGGGCATCCGAGGTGTGGTCGTTCATCCGTGCGGCGGTGAATTTGACCGGGTGGAGGTTGCCGGAAACGAAATCACGGCCGGCGTAGGCGCCAAACTCAAGCAGGTCGCGTATGCGGGCAAGGCGGCGGAGCTGGGCGGTCTCGAGTGGATGGAAGGAATTCCCGGGGCGGTCGGAGGGGGCTTGCGCATGAATGCGGGCGCGATGGGCGCCCAGACGTTTGAACACATCGCGCGGATTCGGTATCTCGACGGCGAAGGCAATGCGCACACAAAAACTCCGGCGGAGCTCGAGATAAAATATCGTCACGTCCCATCGCTCGACCATAACTACGCGGTTTCCGCGGTCTTCCGCGGGACCTCGGCGGCGCCGGAAGAAATCGCCCGGCGTCTCGACGAATCGCAGGAAAAACGGCGAACGACCCAACCGAGCGCGAAGAGCGCCGGCTGCATTTTCAAGAACCCGGCGAGCGGCCCGGCCGGCAAGCTGGTGGATGAGCTGGGGTTGAAAAATTCACGCGTAGGCAATGCGCGGGTCTCGGAAGTGCACGGGAACTTTATCGTGAACGAAGGCGGCGCCACGGCCGCGGAAGTGCTGGAGCTGATTGAAAGAATCAAGCAGGTGGCGCGCACGCAACGTGGCGTCGAGCTGGAAACCGAAGTGCAAATCGTGGGGGAACCGGCGTGAAAGGTTTCGGAATTCTGGGTAGCGCGCGCGTCTCGCGCGGTGGCGCTGGCGTCCCCGCCAGCGCGGACTTTTATGTGCGGCACACTTTCGCGGGGCAGCCTGGAGAGAAAGATTGTTGCGGCGAGACGCCGCAACCAACACGCGAGACGCGTGCGCTACCCATCAAGAAATGAACGCGCTACCCGTCAAAAAAATCGCGGTGCTGATGGGTGGGCCTGGCTCGGAGCGTGAGGTTTCGTTTGCCACCGGCAGGGGCGTGGCGAAAGCTTTGCGCTCGTTAGGCGCGGAGGCCACCGAGGTCGATGTAAGGGGTCCGGACTTCGAATTACCTCCTGATGTCGAACTCGCCTTCGTCGCGCTGCACGGAACCTTTGGCGAAGACGGCCAGGTGCAAAAGATCCTGGAAGAGCGCGGCATCGCCTACACCGGAGACGGCGTCGCGGAAAGCGAGCTGGCTTTCGATAAGATTCGCTCGAAGGAAGCGTTCCGTCAGCACGGCGTGGCCACGCCTTACTGGCAGATCGTGACCGTGGGCCAACGCCCGACCATTCCCATTCCCTTCGTGATCAAAGCCCCGCGGGAGGGATCGACGGTCGGGGTGCATATCATCAAGAATGACGGCGAAATCGACGCCGCGATGGCGGACGCGGCCAAGTACGCACGAGAGCTCCTGGTGGAGAAGTTCATTTCGGGGCGCGAGCTGACGATTGGCATTCTGGGCGACCAGGCGCTGCCCATTTTGGAAATCATCCCGAAAGGCGGCTTTTACGATTTCACGAACAAGTATCCGTTCCTGAATCCCGCCGCCGGCGGCGGCGCGGAGCATGTTTGCCCGGCGAAAATTCCGGACGAGCTGGCCCGCGCCATCCAGGATCTGGCCGTTCGAGCTCACCGCGCGCTCGGGCTCCAGGTTTATTCGCGGGTGGATGTCATGTTGTCTGATGAGGGCGAACCAACGGTGCTCGAGATCAACACCATCCCGGGAATGACGGAGGTAAGCTTGCTGCCGGAGGCCGCGGCCGCGGCGGGCATCGGCTATCCGGAATTGTGCGCACGCATCATCGAGCTTTCGCAAGAGCGAGTGGGAGCAACGCCATGAGGGCAAAAAATCAGCGCCCGCGCGCGCGAAACGAGCGCGTCTCGAATCCGCGCCAGCGTCGCCAGCAACATCTGCTCGATGTCCGGGTCCGGTCGCACAAGGCCACGCAACACCGCAACCGGCGTGTTTTGGTCGTCGTCTCGAAAGTGGTGCTGATCGCGGGCGTTGGCGTCGGCCTCTATTTCGGCGCGCAGCTCGGGGCCCGGCGCCTTTTCTTCGAGAACCCGGACTATCAGTTGAGTCGGATCGACGTGCAGACAGACGGCGCGTTGCAGCGCGAGCAAATCCTGCAAGCCGCCGGTTTGCAGGAGGGCGAAAATATTTTCAGGGTGAATCTCTCGCAGGTGCACGATCGGCTGCAGCAGTTGCCGCAGGTGGATGAGGTGCAGGTGCTGCGCAAGATGCCGGCGGAAATCGACATTAAGATTGTCGAGCGCAAACCGATTGCCTGGATCACTTCCGAAAAACAGATCTCGGATCCATTTGCGTCCGACCTCGCTTTTCTGGTGGACGCGCGCGGTGTTCTCATGAAAGAAAAGAAATTGTTGTCTGAATATCTCGGCCTGCCGTTGATCACGGGATGCACGAGCGAGTCGCTCGAGGCGGGTAAAGTCGTCGAATCCTTCGAAGCAAAAGCAGCCCTCGAGCTGTTGCGGCTGAGCACGCGCAGCTTCATGCAAACGCGCTTCCAGATTCGCGAGATCGATGTCTCGAAAGGTTATTGTCTGCTCGTGTCCGACAAGAACCACACCCGCGTGACCTTCGGCTTCGATAAGCTCGACACCCAATTGCAGCGGCTGGAGCAGTTCCTCGTTTACTCAGACGATTCGAACCGGGAGCTCGAAACCGTGAACCTGCTCGTGCAGCGAAACATTCCCGTGACTTTTACGAAAACCCCCGTGGAAGTGATTAACGAAACCATCGACCCGGTGGGGTCGGAACCGAGAATCCTCAAGGCGATCCCGGTTCATGCAATAGTGAAAACAGAACCCGCGCCGGTTCCGGCGAAGCCGCGCAAGAGCGCATCTTCACCGCCGATCCGAAAGGCAGTTCCGGTGCGCCGGGCAGAAAGGAATAAGCGAAATGGCAAGCAGTGATCTCCTGGTTGGTCTCGAAATTGGCACCTCGAAAATCTGTGTCGTGGTCGGCGAAGGCCGGCCCGATGGCACGATCAAGATTCTCGGAGTGGGCCAGGCGCCCTCGCGCGGCGTGCGCAAAGGCGAGATCGTCGATTTTGAAACGGCCATGAAATGCGTGCACGAGGCGGTCGTGGATGCGGAGACCAAGAGCGACGTGATGATTCGAAGCGTTTACGTGGGCATCGCGGGCTCGCATATTCAAAGCTTCAACAACCGGGGTTCCGTCGCCTTGCCGGAAGAACGCGACGAAATCGACGAGCAGGATATCGAGGATGTGAAGATCAACGCGCGGGAGGTGAGCATTCCGGCGCAGAACGCATTTCTTCACTCCATCATCCAGCATTATCACGTCGACGGGCAGGACGGCGTCCTCAATCCGGTCGGCATGCTCGGACAAAAACTGGAGGCTGATTTCCACATCATTCACGGCGTGCGCACCCGCATCCAGAACACGATCCGTTGCGTGAAGGAACTGCCGCTCGAAGTGGAAGACGTGGTCTTTACCGCGCTCGCTTCCGCGCAGGTCGTCCTCACCCAGCATCAGAAAAATCTGGGTGCGCTCGTGATCGACATCGGCGGCGGCACGACGGATTTCATTCTGTATGTGGACGGCGCGGTGAAGCAAAGCGGCGTCCTGGGCGTGGGCGGCGATCACATCACGAACGACATCTCGATGGGCCTGCGCATTCCGATGACGCGCGCGGAAAAATTAAAGATCGAGGAGGGCAGCGTGACGCTGGGCAATTGCCTGCCGGGGGACACCGTCTTGCTCAAGGACGATTCCGGGTTTGCCGGAAAAGAGATCGAACGCGAAACGCTCAACACCATCATTCATTTGCGGCTGCGCGAAACATTCGAGCTCTTGAAGCGGCACCTGGAAGAGGAACCGTTCATTAACTACATCGGCGAAGGGGTCTTCATCACCGGCGGATGCAGTCATTTGAACGGCATCGACCACCTCGCGGAGGAAATTTTCGAGCTGCCGGCCCGGGTCGCCCACGCCCAAACGATGTCCGGATTGACGTCCGCTTTCGAGAACCCGCAATTCTCCGCCGCGATCGGATTAATCAAGTACGCGCAAGCCGTCCAGGTCGATCGCCGCCCTCGTCGCGGGTTCGGCCGCCTCTTCGGAAAAATCTTCGACGGGATGCGCTCATGATCTTGAAAGCGATTTGTAAATCACCACGCCTATGATCCAACTCAGCCGCAATTACAGCCTGCCGGAAAAGGCAGAAGAGGAAATCCCCATCAAAGTCGTCGGCGTCGGCGGCGCGGGCTCGAATGTCCTCGACCGGATCGTGCTCGACGGCTTGAACAAGGCCGATCTCATCGCGATCAACACCGACGTGCAATCTCTCGCCAGTTCCGTGGCCGCGCACAAAGTCCAGCTTGGACGAACCGTCACGCGCGGGCTCGGAGCCGGGGGCGATCCTGAGCTGGGCTATAATGCCGCGTTCGAATCCGCGGACGAAATCCGGCAGGCTTTGGCGGACGCGAGAATGATTTTTGTTTGCACCGGCCTGGGTGGCGGGACGGGTTCCGGCGCCGCGCCGGCGGTCGCGCAAGTCGCGCGCGAACTCGGCTCGCTCGTGGTCGTTTTTGCGACCCTGCCTTTCGCTTTCGAGGGGAAACGCCGCATGGCCCAGGCCCAGGAGGCGCTGGCACGACTGCGCGAAAACGCGGACGCTGTCATCTGTTTCGAAAACGATCGCATGGGCGACATGGTCGCGCCGAAAGCGGGTATTCATCAGGCGTTCGCGGTGGCCGATGTTACGATCAGCCAGAGCGTGCGCTCGATCGTAAACTTGATCCAGCGTCCCGGCCTGATCCGGATCGGTTTCGACGATCTGCTCTCCGCTCTCCGCAGTCCGAGTGGCCGATGTCTGTTCGG
Source organism: Chthoniobacterales bacterium (assembly GCA_035556975.1). Taxonomy (GTDB): domain Bacteria; phylum Verrucomicrobiota; class Verrucomicrobiia; order Chthoniobacterales; family UBA10450; genus AV80. The sequence continues at coordinate 33,392 of DATMEN010000010.1, read as the reverse complement.
CTTCGGTGAATCGGATTCTGATAATCGTGCGCACGATGCGCTCACCCAGGCCCTGAAGAACCCGTTGATGAATCGGGGGCGCATGCTCGCGGATGCGTCGCACGTTCTCGTGCAAGTGGCGGGAGGGCCCGCGATGACGCTCTCCGAAGTCGAGATCCTGATGCAGGAACTCGGCCGTCACATCAACGATCACACGCAGATTCTTTTTGGCACTTCGGTCGATGGACGAATGGGAAATCGGTTGAGCGTGACTTTGATCAGCTCGCTCGGGACCGAGGAGGAAGCGGCCCCCCCCGCAGCGCCGCCGGCGCGAGCCTCAAGGCCCGAACCGCTTCCGGAGCCGAAGGAAGAACCCGTGGCGCCTCCACCTCCGCCTATTTGGGAACAGCGCGAAGAGCCAGTGGCCGCGGTAGCGGAGGAGGAGCCTGCCTTCGTGGATGAACTGATCCAGGCAGAGGAACCTGCACCCGAGATCGCGCCCGAGCCGATTGCCCATATGCCTCCGGTTATCGAAGAAGCCCCGGACCAGCCTCGCGTGATTCTTCCCAAGAAGAAACCCACGGTGTTCAAGGAGCCGCGACCAATCGAGGAGAAAAAGCTGCACGCGAAGCAGGAGGTGCTGCAATTCGAGCCGGTCACCCGCGGTCGATTTGAGAAAAGCGAGCCGACCATCGTCGAAGGCCAGGATCTCGATATCCCGACATTTCTCCGGAAGAACGTTCGGGTGAAGTAGTCTGTCGGTTTTGGCACCCAAGGAGGCGGTTTCCAAACCGCCGTCCCTTGTAAAATTTCCCCGCTAACTTGCTTCCGCACTGCTAGTTGGCACGGAATCTGGTGCTTTTTTGGGTCCATGAAGGGCCGTCGAGGAGCTTTCACGCTGATTGAGCTGATGATCGTCGCGTCGATTATCGCGCTGGTTGCGGTCATGGCGCTGCCTTCCTTCCTGCGCGCTCGGCAGCGCGCCCAAAACACCAAGTTCATCAACGCGCTGCGAGTGGCTTCCGGCGCCTTCGACACCTACGCGATCGAGCACGGCAACTACCCGCCCGATGTCTTCCGCGGCATCGTGCCGCCAGGCATGGGGCCCTACTTCCAGTCCAGCTTCGACTTTACCGGGCCGACCCCCATCGGCGGCCAGTGGGATTGGGACAAGGATGTGTTCGGTTTCAAGGCGGGCCTTTCCGTGGTCAGTCCGAACGCGTTGCATCCGCAGCTCCGTGATATCGACACTTCATGGGATGATGGCAATCTTGTGACAGGCCACTTCCAAGAGGCGGCCAGCAGCCGCTACAGCCACATTCTGGAATAACGACGCTCGCGTCGTCGCCGTTCCTACTTCTTCATTAGCTCGAGAACCGCGCTCGTCATCCCGATCAACCCGGTTCGAATGGTTGGCTCCGGCACCGGGGCAAACTTGCTCGAGTGCAGGCTCGGGAGAGGCGCGCCGGTCTTTTTGCTTTCGGCGACTTTCGCCGGATCGACCGCGCCGACGTTGAACATGAACGCTGGAACCGAGTGATCCGGCAGACTGTATTCGCTGAAATCTTCCCCGCCCATGGTCGGGTCCTTTGGGACCACGTTGTCGGCGCCGATCGCCGTCTTCAGCACCCCGGTGATGCGCTTGGTTAATTCGGGATTGTTGTAGGTGGCGGGAGTGAATTGATCCTGCGCGATCTGCACGATCGGCGCGCGATCGGCCGGGATTCCGGCCGTGGTCGCGACGCCTTTGGCGATTCGATCGATCGCCGCCAGGACGCGCTCGCGCACTTCTTTCTTATAACTGCGCACCGTCAGCTGCATCTTCACTTCATCGGAAATGATGTTGTGTTTCGTCCCGCCGTGAATGGAACCGACGGTCACAACAATGGGATCGACCGGGTTGTTTTCGCGGCTGGCGATGGTCTGCCAGGCATTGATCATCTCGGCCGCGAGCACAATCGGGTCCTTGGTTTTGTGCGGATACGCGCCGTGCCCGCCCATCCCGCGCACGGTCACATCGACTGAATCGACGTTGGCGTAACAGTAACCTTCGGTGACGCCGATCTGGCCCGCGGCGATCTCCGCGTCGTCGTGCAAGCCGAGCACGAAATCGGGTTTGGCAAAACGAGTGTAAAGGCCGTCGTTGAGGAGCGCGCGCGCGCCGGAGCCGGTCTCTTCCGCCGGTTGGGCCACGAACATGATGGTGCCCTTCCATTTATCCTTCAGTTTTCCGAGCGAACGCGCCACGCCAATGAACGTCGACATGTGGATATCGTGCCCGCATCCGTGCATCACGGGGACGTCCTGGCCTTTGTCATCTTTGGTCATGACTTTGCTCGCGTAAGGCACGCCGGTTTCCTCTAGGATGGGCAACCCGTCTAAATCCGTGCGGACCATCACCGTCGGCCCAGGGCCATTTTTCATCATGCCCACGACGCCGTAGCTGGTCAGGCCGGGCTTTTCATATCTGCCAACCCGCTCGGTCACTTCGCAGCCGGCCGCTTTCAATTCCTTGGCCACGAACGCGGCCGTTTTTTCTTCGCGCGTGGAAAGCTCGGGGTGCGCGTGAAGATCCTTGTAGATGGCAACCAGAGACGGCAGCTCGGCGTCGGCCAGAGATTGGGGCGTTTGTTGCGCGAGGAGCGGCGAGACGGCGAGCGAGAGCGCGATCGAAACGAAACGAATCTTCATTCGGGACGTATACCAGAGCGCCGAGGAAAAAGCATATGGCGATTACGCTTCGTTCGTAATCGTGCTCGTGCTCCTGCTCGTGATCGACCGCTCGGAAGCAGCAAGAAGCCTCGATCACGATCACGAGCACGAGCACCAGAGCAAATTAGAACGGAAGCGCAGTGCACTTGATTCGCCGCTCCTCCGCCGCGTAGTTGCTGGCCCATGGCTTTCGAGGAAAATACGCTCCTTTTCGGTTCCGACCCCACTCCGCGGATCGTTGCCATCGAGCTCGGCGACACGGGGACCGTAAAGGTTTACCGGCGCGAGAAAGACGGCTCGACCATCGCCGACATCGAGCCGTTCCACCCTTTTGTCTGGTGCGATTCCGACGTGACCGACCTCAATCTCGAGGCCGAAAAACTCGAAGGCGATTTGCGCTACGGCTGGCGGATCAGCGTCAACAGTTGGAAGGAATTGATCGCGCTTCGGAATGGACTGAAAAGCGCGGGTCGCAGTTTTTTCGCGTTGAGCGATCCGGTGCAACATTACCTCACTCACACCGGTCGCACCCTGTTCAAAGGCCTGGCTTTCGAGGAACTGCGCCGGCTCCAGCTCGAGGTTCTCTCGTTTGTCGGGGGCGAAACCGACATTCCCGACGCGTCACAACCGGCCGATCATATCATGAGCATTGCGCTTTCGGATAACAGCGGCTGGGAGGAGGTAATCGTGGTCGACCAGGCCAAGGCGGAGGAATCGGAGCGGACCGCGCTCAAACGCCTGACCGCGATCATCAAGGAGCGTGATCCCGATGTGATCGAAGGCCATAACCTCTTTCGCTTCGATCTGCCGTATCTGGTCGCGCGCGCGCGCAAAGCGAAAGTGAAACTGGATTGGGGACGCAGCGGCGGCTTCCTCCGTTCGCGTCCGTCACGGCTTCAGATCGCGGAGAAGACGATCGATTATCCGAAGTTCACCGTCGATGGCCGCCATTTCGTCGATACGTTTCTACTCGCGCAGTTTTACGACGTCGGCATGCGCAGCCTCTCCGGCTTCGAGCGGATCGACGTGGCCCAGCACTTTGGACTGACTGACGAAGCGCAGATCTCGTCGCTTGCAGGCCAGGAACTCCAGCGCGCCTATCTCGACGGCTCCGATCGCTTTCGGCAACGCGCCCTTTGCGCCGTTCGCGAAACGCGCGCGGTCGCCGATCTCCTGAGCCCGAGCTACTTCATCCAGGCGCAGATTTTTCCTTACAATTACCAGGACGTGATTGTGCGGGGCAACGCCACCCGGATCAACGCGCTCTTCCTCCGGGAATACTACCGGAAGCGCCATTCCATTCCCGAAATGCCGATGGTGCGAGGGTTCGAAGGCGGTTACACCGCGATCTTCTTCACCGGTGTCGCCCGCAACGTCTGGCATTGCGACATCGCCTCGCTCTATCCGTCCGTCATGCTCCAGTTCGATTGCTTCCCCGTCACCGACCAGCTCCAGATTTTCCGGCATTTGCTGACGGATTTGCGCACGTTCCGGCTCGAAGCCAAGGCGAGTATGCGCTCCGCGGCGGATCGCCAGCAGCAACAATATTTCCATGCGCTCCAGAACACCTTCAAGATCCTGATCAACAGCTTCTATGGCTACCTCGGTTTCGCCCAGGGAAATTTTGCCGATTTCGACGCGGCCGCGCGCGTCACTCAAATCGGGCGCGAGCTTTTGCAAAAGATGATCGACTGGCTCAACGCGCGCGGCGCCCAAGTCATCGAGGTCGATACCGACGGCATCTATTTTGTCCCGCCGCCGCACGCCCAGGCCGATGAACTGAGAGACGCTCTGGCGAAAGAATTGCCGACCGGCATCGAGGTTGAGTTCGACGAGCAATTCGACGCGATGTTCAGCTACAAGGCGAAGAACTACGCGCTCCTGACCCGGGACGGCGAAGTCATTATCAAAGGGGGCGCACTCAAGTCGCGCGGCCTCGAGAAATTCCAGCGCGTTTTCCTCGAGGAAATGATCAAGCTCCTCATGGAGGGAAAGCCGGAAGGAATCAACGATTTGCGGGCCGACTTCGAACGCAAAATCCGTGAGCGCGAGATGCCGATCGCCTGGCTCATGAAGACCGACACGCTCCAGGATTCGCTGGAGAAGTACCGGCAAAAGATCGCCGGCTCCGCTCGGAATCGTGCCGCCGCCTACGAGCTGGCGCTGGCGAGCGGACGCCACTACAAGCCTGGCGAACAGGTCAGCTATTACATCACTGGGACGACCAAGAAAGTCGCTGCGTACGAAAACGCCAGGCTCGCCTCGAACTGGGATCCGAAAGCGCGCGACGAGAATATCGACTACTACGTCGCCAAGCTGGACGAGCTGATGAAGAAATTCGGTGGCTTCACCGCCGCGAAATCACCGGCGGCGGACGTAGCCCAAGGGGCCCTTCCGTTGTAGCGCGAATGACGAATTTCAGGTCGCTTGATTCTAAAAGCGCCCGCGGCGTTTTGCGTCTCAGCCACGTTTGTTCGGTATAATACTTCAAACGTAAGAAAAGTGATTGACAAGGGGGGAATATTCCGAAGCTTGACTTTATGAAAGAACTAAACTCCCAGAGTTCTCTGGTTGCCCAATGGCGCAACTCAGAGACCGATAACCCAGCGGGCCCGCTATTCATCTCCGGTGAATTTGCGGAGGGCGATATAACCAACGATTGTACCTGCCTGTACACCTGCGGCACTAACTGTACGGGTTCAGTAACCTGTTTCTGCTGCTGAGTTGAAAGGTGTCCGTGATGTCGCGTTCGGACGCGCGGACACCTCTGATGCATCGCTGGGTTGCCTGCTCTCGCCTGCGTGAGACGAGCTGGCAACCCAGCTTGTTTCTGTCGTCGCCTTGCATGCGCGAGAGCGCGACCGGCACGTTCCAGGATTCGTTGGAGAAGTACCGGTTGCCCGGTTTACCCAACCTGGAAGAATCTTCGCCGTTTACGCATAGTTCGAGCGTAAGGAAACGGGATTGACAATTAGTCAATAATTCAAAAAGCTCGACTTCATGAAAGAACAAAACTCCCAAAGTTCTCTGGTTGCCCAATGGCGCAACTCAGAGGCCGATAACCCAGCAGGCCCGCTATTCATCTCCGGTGCATTTGCGGAGGCCGATATCACCAACGACTGTACCACCTGTTACACGTGCGGGACTAACTGTACGGGGTCAGTCACCTGTTTCTGCTGCTGAGTTAACAAGGTGCCCGCGATGACGCGTTCCGACGCGGTCACCTTTGAAGCATCGCTGGGTTGCCTGATCTCGCCTGCGTTAAACGAGCTGGCAACCCAGCTTGTTTCTGTCGCCGGATTGCATGCGCGGGAGCGCGACGTCGTTCTCGGCGCCACCCGAGAAGCCCTTTCCCGGGTTCTGTATAGCAAGCTCAGCCGATTGCTCGTGCTCGAGCTGAACGCTGCCCGCGTTACGGGACGCCTGACTGGTGAGGACCCGAAGAAACGCTGGGAACAGTTTCTGGAGATTTCGTCCGAGCAACCGTTTTGGGACGACTTGGCCGTCCACTATCCTTCGCTGCTTCCCAGGATCGGCGCCATTCTCCGTCACCGCTGCAGGGCGTCGTTACAGTTCGCCCAGCGTTGGGCTTTGGACCGTCAACACTTGTCAGGGCTGTGTGGCGGCGAACCAGGGGAGCTGCTGGAGCTGAGGTTTGGGGCGGGCGACAGTCATCGCGCCGGGCAGACAGTGGCGATCTTACGCAGCGAAGCCGGCCAGATCGTTTACAAGCCGCGCTCGCTGGCGATCGACATTGCCTTGCGTGGTTTCATCGCCGAGCTGGCCGCGGATCACCGTGGCCCGCTGGTTATTCGCGTGCCCGAAGCGGTGGGATTCGATGACCACGGCTGGGTCGAATTCATCCCACATCGCTACGCAGCGGGTCCCGAGGAACTCCGGGAGTTTTATCGGGGAATCGGCCACTGGCTCGCCCTCATGCGCTTGCTGGGCGGCAGGGATCTGCACGCGGAAAATATGATCGCTCATGGAGAGAGCCCAGTGGTGGTTGATTGCGAGACTTTGTTCACGCCGAAGGTTGCGCCGTTTCCATCCGATTATGGACAGGCGGTGGATCGTGCGGCTGAACTTGTGGGAGGAACGGTGCTCAACGTGGGTCTGCTGCCAAATCGTGGTGCGAGCTTGGGCTGGCGCGGGGTTGACAATTCAGCTGTCGGCATGTTGCCGGGAGAGCAACCGGTGATGCGGCAGCCGGGTATCGTTCAGGTGGGATCCGACGAAGCCCGCATCGGCGCTACGGTGGTCGAAACAGGTGGTGTCTCACCAAATCATCCCAGCCCGCAACCTGCACTCGCCGAATACTGGCCGTACGTGTTGGAGGGGTTTGATGGGATGACTGATACGCTCAGGCGCTTGGACGCTGCCGGAGTCCTGCGAGCACGCCTGGACGCATTCGCGCCTTGTCGCATTCGCGTGGTCCCTCGAGCCAGTGAGGTGTACGCGGAGATAGGCCGTATGCTCTGGCATCCGGTATCACTCCACAAACAGGAGCCCGCGCGTCAGCGCGGGTTTGATTTGCTAAAGAGGATGGCGACCAATGTATCGTCGGCGCCGGGCGATCCGGCGGTGATCGACGCCGAAATCAACGATCTGATGGAGGGAGACATTCCTGTGTTTTCCACCCTGGTGAAAGACGGCCGGTTGGAGGGGCCCGGCTCAACCCACTGGCTGCCACAGTGCAACCTGATCGATTCCACGTTGAACCATTGGCGTGCGGCGGATTTCGAGCTGGAACGGAACATGATCCGCGCCTCGCTGGTGAGCGCCTACATCAATGACGGATGGATGCCCAAACAGGAACCGGCGTTACTAGCGACCCGCCGCGGAGGCGATTTCGACGCTCGACGCCGTCAGCAAGCCGCAAAGATTGTTCGCGGCATCGTGGCCAACGCGATTCTTGGCGATGACGGCACGGCCCAGTGGATCGCGCCGGTGCTTAATCAGACGGGCTGGTCGGTCCAGCTCTTGCAGCAGGATGTTTACAACGGGATTTCCGGTCTCGCGCTCCTGGCGGGCGCCTATCTGCGCGAGACCAGCGCCGGTCGCGCGGACCCGGTTGAAGGGCTGGAAGACTTATTCGCAGGTATGCTGCGGACGTTGCGCTTGTCTGAGGGCAAGGACAAAAAGATGCGCCAGGAAGGCCTTAAGATCCGGCCGCCGCCGCCGGGTGGCTACATCGGCGTTGCTTCCCAGATCTGGGCGCACTTGGTCTTGGCGGATTGGGGGCTTGACGGTGGCGATGGCTTGGAACGTGCCTGTACCCTGGCGGAAATCGTCCCCGAAGCCGTGGCGCTCGATGAGACCTGCGACGTGCTCGCGGGAGCGGCCGGTGCGATCGTGCCGTTGCTCGCTCTGGCACGGAGAACCAGGGAAGAGCGCTATCTGCGAATGGCGTCCCAACTTGGAGATCGATTGTGCGAACGAGCCCAGCGCAAGGGTGATGGTGCATTCTGGGTTCACCCCTCGGGACCGGAAGGCATCGGTGGTTTCGCGCATGGCGTCACCGGCATAGGTTGGGCCCTGAGTAAGCTTGCGGCGGAGGCTGGTGTCGATCGACACCAGCAGACCGCCCAGGCCGCATTCGCCTTTGAGGATGCGCTTTTTGATGAAGAGGAACAAAATTGGCTGGATCTGCGCATGCTTCCAGGCGCCAAGACCGCAACTGCCTGGTGCCATGGTTCGGTCGGCATCGGATTGGCGCGCCTGGACCTGGATCCCACCCTCGCAAATCCAGCGACGCGCCAGGTATTGCGCCGGGCAGCCGCGGCGACCTGGCGTTTGGCCTTTGGCTGGAATCACTGCGCGTGTCACGGCGACTTTGGAGCTTGGGAACTGTTGGAGCGCGCCATCACCATGGGTGAAGGGCCCAAAGATCTGACCCTGCTGCACCTTGACGAATCGCTTCTGAGCAGCCTCGAAGACCATGGACCGTCCTGCGGGATGCTGCGCGATGCGTTTGCTCCGGGCCTGCTGCCCGGTTTGGGCGGTATCGCTTACCAACTCTTACGCATGCATCCCGAGAATGGGCTGCCATCCATCTTGATCCCCGGGGGGAGCGGACCTCCAAGGGAGTGAGCCAGTCAAGTCACAGGGACCTTAAATCGCCTTATTGGCGCTTTGATCCCGGGCCGGGGGAGCGCGCCGGATTGTTGGCGCTCGCCCGTCGTTTGATCAGGGCGGTGCCCCCGGTCTGGAACACGATTCGAGCCGCCGCTCCGCGGGCCTCGGAGATCATCCTGCTTGCTCAGGTGCTTTCCGGGGCGGCCACTACCGCGGCTCTATTGCTCACCACCAGGGCATTGGGACCGCTGCTCGCAGAGGGGGCGACTTCAGAACGATTGCGGGCCGCGCTTCCAACGCTGTTGCTGCTTCTCGCCGTTCTCCTGGTTCAGATGGCCATCGATGCCGCCACGTTGTCGGCCAAGGCGCATCTGATCCCGAAAGTGCGCCGTGCGGCGGAGGAGCAACTCTACCGAAGCAGCCTGGGAGTAGAACTGGAGTCTTTTGACGATCCCAATTTTTACGACCAATTGTGTCGTGCGCGCGATCGCGGTGTGATGCATCTGGCGATCCTGGCCGATTCCCTGGTTGACGCGCTCGGCGCAAGTTTTTCCCTGATCGGCGCCGCGGTGGCTTTGGGCTGGATGCATCCGCTGTTGCTGCTGATTCTGGTGCTGGCATTGCTCCCGGAAGGCTGGTGCGCGCTCAATGCAGCACGCCTGCAATACGCTGGCATGCCGGTCACCATTTCGCTTTTGCGAAAGACAGAGATGATGGCCGCGCTGGCCACCCAGCGAGAGGCAGCCTCCGAAATTCGCGCCAATCAAGCGCAGGATTATGTATTGTCGGAATACAGTCGTTCCGCCGGCGATTTACAGGATCACGTGGTGAAGCTGGGGCTGGCGGAAGCGCGATCGATGACGTTTGGCCGCATCCTGTCCGGCCTGGGGTTGATCGGCACCTTCGTCGCCTTGGGTCTCATGCTCCACTTCCAATGGCTGAGTCTGGCCGTATCGGGAACCGCGATCATCGCGATCCGCAGCACGACTGCGTCGCTGACCATGCTGGTGCAGATGGCCCACAAACTGTTCGAAAGAGGGCTCTACATCAGCGACTACCGCGAGTTCATCGACCAATCGAGACTGCGCCAGCGCCCCTCCAGAAGCATCCAGGCGCCGTCGCGGCCGGGGCGCATTGAATTGCACGAAATCGGGTTTCAATATCCTGGCGCCAGAGGTTCCGCGGCCTTGACCAACGTTTCCTTTGCGATTGAGGATGGTCAGACCATCGCGCTGGCCGGTGAGAACGGTTCCGGCAAGACCACACTGGCAAAATTGATCGCGGGCCTCTATCGGCCGACCTCCGGCCGCGTGACCTGGGACGGCGTTGATATTCACGAGATGGACCCCGACAGTCTCGCTGATCGAGTGGTCATGGTGCAGCAACAGCCGATCCATTGGCCGCGCAGCGCGAAGGATAACGTGCGACTCGGCCGGCATACCCGGGTCGATCCGAATGATGATGCGCTCATTGCCGCCGCCAGGGCATCGCGTGCGCTCGAAGTGATCGAAGGATTGCCGGAAGGCTGGCAAACACTGCTCTCGCGAGAGTTCAAGGGAGGGCATGATCTCTCGGCAGGACAGTGGCAGCGCCTGGCAGTCGCCCGCGGCCTGTACCGGGATGCGCCGGTAGTGATCTGGGACGAGCCGACAGCGCCGCTGGACGCGAAGGCCGAGCATGCCGTCTATGAGTCCCTGCGCAAGCTCGCATCGGACCGGACCGTCATTCTGATCACCCATCGGCTGGCCAGCATTCGTAACGCGGATCGAATTTTCTTTCTCGAGCGCGGGATGCTCGTGGAGCAAGGCGACCATCACGAATTGTTGGGCCTGAACGGGCGCTACGCCGAATTGTACCGGCTCCAGACCAAACTGCACGGCATCGAGGAATGATGATTGGAGGGAGACTGGACCTGTACGCTTCGCGGCCTTCAATTATTGCCGCAAACAGGGACCACCTGGCCGAGGATCACCTTGACAAAATAGGGCCCTTTCTTACGATATATCCGTGAAACCCCCGGCTCACGACGGACCTTCGAACGGGGTCAATCCGCCCGGCATTCAAAGCAGCCGTAATCTCGGCCAGCTTCGCCAGACGGTGTTAGTTCGTTATGTTTTGGCCATTGCCTTGGCGACCATGCTCGCGGCAGCAATGGCATGCGCAGGCGCCGCCGCCAATCCTGACGCGCAGGAGCCCGATGGACTCAGATTATCCGCGGTTTATCCCGAAGTGAAAGTGGGCGATCGGCTGTTTTTTGAGTCGCGCTTTGCCCAATATTTTTTCGCGAATAGCCGTGGGGACGTGAACGCGCCGCTGGAACGGGGCGATCCTTTGGTGGAAAAGGTGACCGCGGTCGATCGCCCCACGCTCGCCGACCGCCCGTTTCGCGGGCAGAGCATCAGTTGCCGGCATTGCCATCTGGGAGACGATTTCCTCCACCGCAAGCCGCTCGCCGGGCGGACCTACGTGGACTTCAGCCGCCGCAGTCGGATTCCCGAGCGCGGCGATGGGCTCGTCACCACCCCGCGCAACTCTCCTTCCATGGTGGATTTTGGTTTGCCCCGCGAGGCCCCGGTCCTGTTGCATTTCGACGGAGAATTCACGACAGCGGAAGATCTCACCATCGCCAGCTTCACCGGCCGCAACTTCGGCTGGCTGCCGGGGCAGGAGCGGATCGCCGTTGCCCATATCGCGCGCGTCATTCGCGAGGACAACGGCACGAACCCGCGCCACGTCGTGTACCCAGACGTCAAGTACCCGGACATCGAGGGTATTCCCTACCGGACAATGATGCTGGGAACCGACCCCCGTCTGCCGCCTAATTTGAAGGTTCCGGAGCGCTATCGAATCGACGTCATGAAGGCATCGGACGACCAGGTGATCGAAGCGATCGCGAAGTTCATGCATGCTTACATGGATTCGATCCGTTTCGGCACTTACAACACCTTTCGCCCGTCCGGCTCTCCCTACGATCTCTTTCTGCAGAAGAACGGCCTGCCGGCCGCGCCGGAAAAGGGCGAATCGAGTCTCGATTACTCCAAAAGGCTTCTCGCGCTGCTGCAACGAGAAGAGTCATTCGAATGGGTGAAGCCCCAGCGGGACGGCGCGTTTAAATTGCACGATCAAGCCTATCGCTTCGGCAAAACCGAACTGCAGGGGCTCAAGATATTTTTGACCCGCCCGCAAGACTCGGGCCGCGCGCGCGTGGGCAATTGCGTCTCGTGCCACACGCCGCCGCAATTCACGGACCAGCGGCTCCACAACAACGGCGTTTCGCAAGCGGAGTATGATCGCATCTTCGGCGCCGGCGCCTTCGCTGCTCTTGAGATTCCCGGGCTCGCCGAGCGCAACGCGAAATTTGACTATTACCTGCCACCCTCCGCGAACCATCCGCGTGCAAACAGTCGTTTTCGCGCGCCGCCCGCGGCCGGCAAGCCGGGCTATGCGGATCTCGGTGTCTGGAACGTTTTCGCCAACCCGGATATGCCCAAACCGCAACAGGCGCTCACTCAAATCCTCTGCGGCAATAAGCCTTGCGAGCCGGAAGCGGTTTTGCCTTTGACGGTGGCTCTCTTCAAGACGGCGACCGTGCGCGACTTGGGGCAATCCAATCCCTATTTCCACTCCGGCGCCGTCGACACGGTCGAAGACACGTTGCGTTTCTACACGCGCATGTCAGAGCTCGCTCGCGCCGGCAAGCTGCGCAACGGCTCGCCCGAAATCGCGGATATTCATCTTGCCGAAAAAGATATCTCGCCGCTCGCCGCGTTTTTGAGATCGCTCAACGAGGATTACCGTTAAGCCCGGTTGACTGGTGCTTCGCGCCAGAAGTGCGAACAACGAAGCCTTCCCATGAATAGAAGATACGTCATCGCGGCAGGCGCCACGATCCTGGTGCTCTTGGCGGCCCTGGCATTCATTTATCGGGGCCAGAATGAGCTCTTGCTGCCGCCAGGGCCATCCAGATCCCCAACCCCAACGCCAGTCCCGACCCCGGCGTCTTCGCCAATTCCCATGCATGAGGTCTACGTGGCTAATCCGGGCGACCACAGCATCCTCGGGTACGCGATGGACTCTAATGGCCAGGTCGCTGCGAATCCTACGCGCGTCATCCAAGGCCCGAACACCGGTTTGCAGAACCCGTTTGACGTCGTCACGGACAGTGAAGAACGAATCTACGTCGCAAATATGGGCGATCCTCCGGGCAGGGGGTCGACCGTTACGGTCTACCGCGCAACTGCGAACGGCAATGTCACGCCCAATCGCACTCTGGGCCTGTTTGAATCCGAGCCCAGCCTGCAAAAGGCGACCAGTGTCGCGATTCGCCCCAGGCCCGAGGCCGTTCTGGTGGCCGACCAACCCCATCCCGCCCCGGGCGCGGGCCAGATCATGGAGTTTTCCACGACCGCAGGCCAGGACAATCCTGTTAGAATAATTCGGGGTGCCGCCACCCAGCTGGAATCAGTGGCGGGCATTGGTCTTGACGCGCTCCAGCGGATTCATGTCGTCGATACCAGGCAGGCCAGAATCTTGATTTACCGCACTGCGCCGCCGAGTGGGATCGTTGACTTGCCTGCCGAGGCGATTATCGAAGGCGGGGCAACCGGACTGAACAATCCGATTGATGCGGCGGTTGATGCCGACGGGAATATTTTTGTGGTGAACCGCGGGAGCTTTAATCCGGGTGTTCAGGACGCCAGCATAACGGTCTATGCCGCTGGCGCCATAGGAGACGTCGCCCCGGTCCGAGCTATTGGCGTTTCCGGTTCCCCAAACGCAAATTTGATTGCTCCGGTCGGCATCGCGGTGGACGCCGGGGGGCGGATCTTTCTGCTCCAAAGTAGCTCGCTGAAGATATTTGCCGCCGGGGCGAGCGGCGATCCGGCGCCGGTGCAGGTCATCTCCAGAACGATCAATGGCCCTGGCGGAATATGGGTGCGCTAGCTTCGGAACTCCCGCTTGGGTGGGAGCGCTCGGCCGCTACGCCACGAGAGTGTCTCAGCTCTATCACTTCCCGGCCTGGCACAGGCAGGAAGTGGTGATTTTCACGTCAGCTTTTGCCCAGACTTCCTGGAACTTGCCTTGGAGCGCGGCAGCCTCCGCTTCGTTTTTCTTTTGCTTACGCAAACTTTCGGCCAGGCCGAAAAGGGACCAGCCGTTGTCCGGCAGCCGCGCCAGGTCGTCGCGATAGACCTGCTCGGCCTCGGCGAACCTGCCGGCGTTCATCAAGACCGCACCGAGCGAATGCCGCACCGGGATCATCCAGGCGGGGGGCTCGTCGTATTTCAACCCGTCTTCCTCCTTCACCGCGGCCTGCAATTCCGCCACACCCGCGTCCACCTGGCGTTCCGCCACGAGAATCTCACCTTCCAGCATATGGGTGGCGACCGAGAGAACGCTCGGGGCGACATTATTGCCGAGAGGTGTGTACCCCGGCACCAGCTTGGCAGCCTTCAGAAACAGAACCTGCTCCTTCCGCGCGCGCGGCGCGTCGCCCTTGGCCGCAAGAGCAGTCGCGCGCGCCATATGGCGCAGGGCGCGCGTGAAGGACATCCCCTTCGGATAATTGGCGGGCTCGGCCAGAATTTCATCCCATCTCCCGAAGCGTATCAGCACTTCGAGCGGCACGGCGATAAAGCTGTCCGCGAACCCCCCGTTTTCTTTTTTCTTTACCCAGGCTGCCGGCAGTTCCGCCACCATCGCGCGGACATGTTTCATGGCGACCTCGCGCTGCCCGGTCATCAACGCTCCGTAGGCGAGCATGTGGTGGTTATGAGCGGCGTAAACCGGCAGCATCCCGGTCGGCGGTCCCGCGATTTTCCGATAACGCTTGTCCGCCTCCACCGCTTTCGCGTTGGTGTCGATGGCCTGCTGCCAGCGGCCGCGGCGGATATCGATGTGCGACGGCATGTGAACGTTGTGCGCCAGGCCCGGTTGCAGGTTGCGCAAACGGTCGGCCGCCGCGTCCGCGCGTTCGGGATTCCGCGAAGCCTCGACCGCGTGAATGTAGAGATGGTTCGCGAATGGATGTCGCGGATTGAGTTCCAGCACCGCATCGAGGGTGGCCAGGATTTCATCCGTCCCCGGCTGCGGCTCGCCTTCGGGCGTCCACTGGTCCCACGGGCGCAGATCCATCATCGCTTCCGCGAAAAAGGCGCCGGCGTCAGGATCGGTCGGGTGCGCCTTCCAAACCTCGCGCATCGCGTCGGCATACGCACGGTCGAGCGGGCTGCGGTCTTTCGGCTGCGGATCGGCATAACGATGGCTGAGCGCATCGATCAGCGCGCGCTCGACTGGTGAGGTCTTGCTCGCGTGCTGTTGCGCGAGCTTCAATTCCTTCCAGGCCCGCTTGACCGCCGGCGGCGGCATGTAAAAGGAATTGATGTGCGGCCCGCTAGCCAGGGCGATACCCCAGTGCGCCATCGCGCAGGTCGGGTCCAGCCGCGCCGCTTCCTGGAAGGCACGGATGGCGGCGCCGTGATTGAACCCGTGCAGAAAAGCGAGCCCCTGATTGAAGTAGCGCGCGGCTTCGGGTGAAGCAGTGGTAACCGGCCGGGAATAGGCGCCCAGCCCTTCGAACAAAGGCTCCTGAGCAGACACGATCGTGCCCGGAAATGAGAGCACGAGAGCGACAACGACCTGGCCGACGAAAGAAGACGATTTCATACGTAAAGGCTAGCTGGCTCGGAGTGGGATGGGCAAGTCAGAGAAACGGCTAGCCGTTCGACAACAACAAAGGAGCGGCGGTTTGAAACCGCCGTCTTTTTAGGTCGGCGGTCTGGAGACCGCCGCTCCTTGAAAGGAACCAGCGCTTCCCGCGGCAACTGGGTTGTGTTACGAAATCCTCCTCGTGCCGGGGCCAGGACACCAAATCCACAAAGAAAAGCAGCCGCCTCTTCGCAGTACGGCGGCGCGATGTATAACCTATGTCCTCGCGGGGCTTGGGATCGCGGTCTTCGCTATTTCGCTCTGGAATTCCATCGGTCGCAATCTGGATTTCCCCTGGACCTCGATCCGGCTCGCGCCGGCGTTCGCCCTGGCTCACGGCTACCCGCTCTATCCGGTGGCGTACCTGCCAAGCGTGCTGGCCCATGAGCCAGGGAGCGCCGTCGCGACCGCCACGGTCCTGGCGCATCTTTTCATTCTCGTCCCGGCCGGCCTGATTTTTTCGCTCCTCGGAAAACGCCTCGCCGGAGGCCTGCCCGTCCATTGGCTTTTCTTTTGGCTCTTCTTTGCGCTCGTCACGCATTTGGCGCCGTCGCTCGTGTATGTGACGGCCGGGGTTCACGCGGACGCTCCTGCCTTTGGGCTTTTTTTGCTCGCGTGTTATGCGGTCCTTCGAGCCGAGGGAGCTACGGTGGCCGGTCAAACACGCTGGCTCCTGGCCGCCGGGATCGCCGCCGGATTGAGCGCGGCCTGCAAGTTGAATCTTGCCGCTGGGATGGTCGCCTTGCTGGTTTGGACCTTGCGCTTCTTCGGATGGAAACGAGCGGCTGCCTTTTTGTGCGCGGGCGCGTTGGCGGCGCTCACGGTTTACTCGTGGGCTGTGTTGCGAGACGGTCTTGCGCCGGTCCTGCTCAATCTGGGTCAACCGGCAAAAATGCCCTGGTTCACCTTTCGCGATTCCGAACTCGCGTCGCTCAGCGGCAGCAGTCACGAATTCCCGGAGAAGCTTCGCACGTTCCTCATTTTCGGCCGCGACTACCTCAAGATCTACGGAGCGATCGCTCTGGCCGTCATCCTCATCGGCTTTTTCCCCCGGGAAAGCGCGGAGCCCGATCGGCCCCGGCGGCTGGTCTGGTTCTTCCTCTTCCTTTCCCTCTTCCTCCTGCCGGCGTCGATCGCCAGCATCAGCAAGTATGGCGGCGACGTAAACAGCCGCGCGCTCGTGAGTCTGCCGCTGGCGCTGGCTGCGCTTTTCGCGCTCACGAGCGTGGTTCAGCGGGGCCACCGCGGCGCCATCGCGGCGACGTATGCCGCGCTGGCCGGCGCGATCTTCATGGTCGCGCTCCCGCTGAAAGACGGATGGGCGAAGCTCTCCACCACCCCGACTCTGGTCGAGGCCCATGCGGTAATCTCGGCTGATCCAGGACGCTGGTATTTTCCCTACGATCCCCTGGCTCACCTGTTGGTCGAAGGCAAATTTCGGCCGAACATGGACGTCGTCTATTCCTACGCCGCCTCTGGTTTTCCAGTAGATGAGAGCGCCTTTCGGTCATCCCTCCCGGAGAATTTGCGCTACGTCGCGATTCCCCCAACGGTCGGAGAATGGGGTGTCGGCGAGATACGACGACTCTTGTCCGATTACAGCAAACCAGCCCCCGAACTGAACTCCGCACGCCACCGCGTCTACTCCGCGCGGTGACGCCAAGACGCGATCTGCCCGGCACGGATCCACGATGTGTGGTCCGCTCGCCAGCGCGACTCCCGAATGCGCCATCGCAGATTTCGGATCAGCGAAGGCCTACTCTTGAACGCTGGTCTGCTTGACCACGGCGGCGACATGAAGCCCTGCAACATCGGCATGGGTGTCATTATCTGAGAAGACGACGACATACGTCCCCTGGGGATTGACGGCGGCATGGTCCGGTGTTGGCACGGTGTATTCCCGGCCATCACTCGTTCGGACCGTGAACGGCGAAAACGGCGTGCTGTGCAACAACTCTTTGATGCGGGGGATCATGGCAGCAGCCTATCCCGGATCGACTGACACCTCAATGAAAGAGCATCCTGTCATTCATAGCGCAAGGCGATCACCGGATTGACGCGGGTGGCTTTGCGCGCGGGGATATAGTTCGCAATGAAAGCGACCGCCGCGAGCACGGCCGAGACGCCGATAAAGGTCGGCAGATCGGTTGCGGTGATGCCGAACAAAAGGTTTGCCATCACGCGGGTGAGCGCCCACGAAGCGAGCACTCCAATCGCAATTCCGATGAGCGTGAGGGTCATCCCGTTGCCGACGACGAGTCGCATGATGTCGGCGCGTGTCGCGCCTAAGGCCATCCGGATGCCGACCTCGTGGGTGCGCTGCGTGGCGGAGTAATTCATCACGCCGTAAAGCCCGACGGACGCGAGGACGAGCGCGACGCCGGCGAAGATCGTAAGGAGCAACATGTTGAAACGTGGCCGCGCGATCGATTTGGCGATGACCTGCTGCATCGTCCGGACATCCGCGACCGGCTGGTCCGGATCAAGGGCACGGATTTCTTTTTGCACCGCCGCCCCAAAGCGCGCCGCATCGCCGGAGGTGCGCACGATGAGCGCCATGCCGGCATACGGCACGCGCGGGTGCGCCCAGTAGATGGCTGGCTCCGGTTCCTTATTCAGTGCGCCTTCGCGGATGTCGCCAACGACACCGACGATTTCGTCGGGCCCGCTCCCGTCCCAGAAAACTTCCATCTGCTTCCCAACCGGGTCCACGCCCGCGAAATGCCTTTTCGCCATCGTCTCATTGATCAGCAGCACGCGGGATTCCTTCGCGTCGCGTTCGTTCAGCAGCCGGCCCTTGAGCAACGGTATGCCCATCGCTTGAAAATATGTCGGGGTGATCACACGCACCTCCACTCCGGGTTCCTGCCCGGGCGCCGCCGCGGGTTGCCCAACGACCCTGAAAGAATCTCGCGACGCGAGCCCGGTGAGCGGCAGATAGCTGATGGCGCCGACCGCCTGCACACCCGGCAAGGCGGCAATGCGGTCCTGCGCCTGCTTGAAAAAATCGAGGACCTGGTGCGGCTCGGAGTATTTTTTGCGCGGCAACTGCGCGCGCATCGTCAATACATTCTCCGGGTTGAAACCTGTCTCAACGGCTTGCAGTTCCATGAAGCTGCGGATCATCAGGCCGGCGCCGATGAGCAACACGAGCGCGAGTGATACCTCGGCCACGACGAACACGTTGCGGAATGTCCGGCCGCGCCCGCCGGTCGAGCCGCGCGAGCTTTCCTTCAGCGCGTCGTTCAAATCCGGCCGCGACGATTGTAGCGCTGGGATGAGGCCAAAGAAGATGCCGGTTAGCAGCGAGATTCCAAAGGTGAAACCGAGCACGCGCGGATCGATCGTAATCTCGTCCAGGCGCGGGATGTAATCGGGTCCAAAAGCGACCAGAACTTGGGTCCCCCAATAAGCGAGGAGCACTCCGAACCCGCCGCCCACCAAGGCTAGCAAAATGCTCTCCGTCAGCATTTGCCTGATCAGCCGGCCTCGACTCGCTCCGAGAGCCGCGCGGAGCGCGAGCTCCTTCTGCCGCGCCGCCGCGCGCGAGAGTAAGAGGTTGGCGACGTTCGCGCACGCGATCAGGAGAACGAAAGCGACCGCCGCGAGCAACACGATAAGGACCGGGCGAATTTCGCCGACGACCTGCTCGTGCATCGGCACCACGTTGATGCCCCAGCCGGTGTTTTTGTTCGGAAACGATTGCTCGAGCTGTCTTGCGATGCCGGTCAACTCGCCTTGCGCCTGCTGCACCGTGACACCCGGCTTGAGCCGTGCCACGCCGCGGAGATAGCGGCCGGTTTTTTCGCGGTAATCGATCGCCGGGTCGAGCGCCAGCGGCATCCAGGCTCTCACCTGGTTGTCGAGAAAGTGAAATCCCGGCGGCATCACGCCGACGATCGTGCGCTGCCGGCCGCTGATCGTCGCCTGCTTTCCCACGATTTCGGGATCCGAGCCAAACCGCGCCCGCCACAGCTCATGACTGAGAATGATGACGAGATCGTTCCCAACGGTGTCTTCCTCCGGCAGGAATGAGCGGCCCACCAAAGGCTGGACACCCAGCGCGGGAAAGAATGTCTGGCTAACGAACTGCGCCTTGATCTCTTCAGGCTCACCCGTGCCGCCTGTGAGATTGACGCGTTGCTCCGCCACCGCGGCCATTTGTTCGAACGACGCGCTCTGCTTCTGCCAGTCGAGAAAATTAGCGGGCGACACAACGTTTTGCTCGCTTCTTCCGGCGAGACTTCGCTCCCAAAGCATCACGATTCTGTCCGGGTTGGCGTAGGATAACGACCGGAGCAGGACGCCGTTGATCACGCTGAAGATGGCGGTGTTTGCCCCGATGCCGAGCGCGAGCACGATCACCGCCGTAAGGGTGAACCCGGGCTTCTTCAGCAACGACCGCATCCCGTAGCGCAGATCCTGAAAGAACGTCTCGATCGCGACACCGGTCCGGCCCGCGCGCACTTCTTCCTTCACCTGCTCGACGCCGCCTACTTCCACCAGGGCCGCGCGCCGCGCCTCTCTTTCATTCATCCCTTCCTTCATTTTTTTCTCCGTCAGTAACTCCACGTAAGAACCGACTTCCTCCGTCAGCTCGCGTTCCATTTGATGCTTGCGAGTCAGGTTGCGCAGGAGACTCCCGGCTCGTGAAAACAGCGTTTTCATGGTCACGGCTTTCTCGTGTCAGCTGGCGCGAAGTGCGCTGCCGATGGCGAGTGAGATGCGTTGCCAGTCCTCCGTCTCCGTCTCAAGCTGACGGCGCCCCGCCTTGGTCACGCTGTAAAATTTTGCCCGGCGCTTGTTCTCCGATTCGCCCCATTCGGCCGTGAGCCAGCCCGCTTCCTCCATCCGGTGCAACGCCGGGAAAAGCGACCCGGGCTTCACGTCAAAGGTTCCGTTGGTGATCTGGCTGATGCGGTTGGAAACTCCGAGGCCGTGGAGTGATTGCGCGGAGAGCGCTTTCAAAACCAGCAAGTCGAGCGTTCCCTGCAAGAGATCAGCCTTCAAATCGTCATCGCGCGTGCTCATATAGATAATCTGTAGGAGCAGTTTGCCCTCTCTCCTATAGAGTGTCAATAGGAGAATACGGAATACGTTAATCGGCCCGCAAGGCTTGCACCGGATTGAGGAGCGTGGCCTTGCGGGCGGGGAATAAACAGGCAAGCAACGCAGCCAGCGCCAGAATTCCGGCGGTAGCAGCGAGGAGAAGCGGATTATGCGGCGACACCTCGTAGAGCTGGGTGGCGAGCAACCGGCCGAGCGCGAGCGCGGCGGCGAGACCTGCGACCAACCCGACGAGGACGGGCTTCATGCCTTGCGCGATCACGAGCCGGAGCACGTCCATCGTTTGCGCGCCGAGCGCCATGCGCACGCCGATTTCGCCGGTGCGCTGCTCGACGGTGTAGGCCACGGCTCCGTAGATTCCAATCGTCGCCAGCACAAGCGCGATCCCGGCAAACACCGCGAGCAGCGTCATCATCAAGCGCTGTTGACCGATCGCGCTTTCCACGTTTTCCGCCATCGTGCCGGTGTTGAAGATCGGGCGCCCGGCGTCGATCCGGTCGAGGACCGCCCGCACGGTCCTGGCTGTCTGCTCCGATTTCCCGGTGCTATGGACCGCGAGCCGCAGATAGGGAGAAGCTTCCTGCGCCCACGGCCGGTAGAATTCGGCGTCATTCAACTGGGTGAGCTGGAGCGAGCGGACGTCGCCGACGACGCCCACGATCTCGACTCGCTCCTGCGCGCCTCCAAGCAGTAACTCCCGGCCAATCGGGTTCTCGCCCGGAAAGATTTTGGCGGCGCCGGCTTTGCTAATGAGCATGATTTTCGGGCGATCGAGCGTGTCGCGTTCGTCGATGTCGCGTCCGGCGAGGAGCGGGATGCCCAGGGTGCGGAAATATCCGGGTGTGACGCTGTGATTGGGGGCGATGGGGCGTTGATTCACCGGGGGCGGATTGTGGTCCGGGCGCGCGTAATAAGTGCGCGAACCACCTTCGAGCGGAAGGGCATCGCTGATCGAGGCGCTCTGCACCCCGGGCGACCTGTGTAAATCTTCCAGAAGGCGCTCGCCGAATCGTGCGCGCTCCGCGCGTTCGGGATAATTCGCGGTGGGCAGACGCACCGCGCCGATCCAAATATTCTCGGCGCGAAAGCCGGCATCCTGCCGGCTCAGCCGGACGAAGCTCGCGATAAGCAGGGAGGCCCCGGCCAGGAGAGCGACGGAAAGAGCGACCTGCGCACCGACCAGGATTTTGCGGAGACGCTGCTGCCGAAGTCCGCCGCTGACCGCGCGACCGCCGTCCTTCAAGCCGTCGACCAGATCGGCGCGCGAACTTTGCCAGGCTGGATAGAGGCCCATGACAAGTCCAGTCGCGAGCGACAGGCCGATGGTGAAAGCGAGCACCGGAAGGCTCAGGCCGATGTCGGCTTCCAGCGGCAGATTGTTCGCCGCGATCCGCGGGATGAATGGAATCAACTGCCACGCGAGCGCCGCACCGAGCGCTCCGCCGATCACGCTGACGAGCGTGCTTTCGAAAATGAAGAGTCGCACGACGCTGGCGCGCGCGGCGCCCAGGGCCATCCGGAGCGCGATCTCACGCCGGCGTCCGCTGAAGCGCACGAGCAGGAGATTGGCGACGTTACTGCACGCGATCAAAAGGACGAAGCAGACCGCGGCGAGCAGGGTGGCAAAAGCGGGCCGCAGATTGCCGCTCACATTTTCGGGCAACGGCACGAGGGCCGTCGTCCAGCTGATGTCGTCGTTCGAAGGATTTTGTTCGCGATAACCTTGCTCGAGCGAGGGCATGGACGCCCTGGCCTGGTCGAGCGTTACCCCCGGCTTGAGGCGGCCGATCACGCGCAGGTAGCCGACGCCGCGCATCAGGCGCTCGCGGGGGGTGCCGGGCGACTCAAATGGCCGGGCGGTACAGACCTCCAGGTTCGCTCCGAACCAGGCCAGCGGCAGGTTCGGGAGCACGCCGACGATCGTGTGCGGCACATCGTTGAGCGTGATGCTTCGCCCGAGCACGGCGGGATCGCTCCCCAGCCGGTTGCGCCAAAAGCTTTCGCTGACCATGGCGACATTCGCGGCCATTTCTTCCTCCGGCAGGAAGACGCGGCCGCGGATCGGGCGCACGCCGAGAACGTCGAAATAATTCGCAGTCACGCTTTGCGCGTTCAACTGCACCGGCTCGCCCAGTCCGGTGAGCGTGACGCCGACGCCGTTATCCGCCGCCAATCCGGAGAACACGGTTTGTCCGTCGCGGTAATGCCAAAAACGGGGCACGGAATAGGGGAGCTGGTCGAGCTCGCGCTCTCGCGATTCGCCAAAGATGCGCACGATTCGGTCCGGCTCGGGAAAAGGCAGGCCGCGCAAGAAAAGCGCGTGGATCAAGCTGAAGATCGCCGTGTTGAGGCCGATCCCGAGGGAGAGGGTGAGGACGGCGAGAAGGGTGAAGCCCGGCGACTTGCGCAACTGCCGGAGAGCGAAGCGGAGATCGGTCATCATAGGAGTTTTGTTGGATGCGGGCTCGTCGATCATGGCAATGGCAACCTCGAAGACAAGTCCCCGGTACAAGACGCCGCTGCCCCCGCGGTCTTGTCTGAAAAACTAACGGGATCCTGGCGACGGAACGGCGCGTCCGAATTTTCGTACCTGATGGAGCAGCGGACCCGGCGTGAGGCAGTAGGCTGGAGTGATCGGGCAACCGGCCTGGCGGAGTCCGACGGCGACCCAGGTGTTGCAAGTGTTGAATGCGGAATAGGTCCCCCGCGCCCGATACCAGCCTTGGCCGAGGCGAATCGGCCGACCGGTTTCGCCGAGCGCGTAAGTTTGCTCGATGTGCCTGCACAGTCGGGCGAAGCCTCCGGCGGAAAGGTCGACTTCAACGACCGAAAACTTCGGGTTCTCGAGTTTCTCGCGCAGCGCGCCGAACCCATCGGAAAGGAGCACTGT
This sequence comes from Chthoniobacterales bacterium, assembly GCA_035556975.1. GTDB lineage: Bacteria > Verrucomicrobiota > Verrucomicrobiia > Chthoniobacterales > UBA10450 > AV80. The sequence goes on along the minus strand of DATMEN010000010.1, from coordinate 9,958 downwards.
CCGCTTCGAGCCGGCCAGGGCCTTTACCGCGATCCCGCTGGTGAGCGGTTTCCGGTAACCGTCGTCGTCGCCCCAGCCGACTTCGAGATACTTGAAACCGGCGTAGTCGCGATTGGCCGGCCAGGTTCCGCGAGGGATGTCCGATCGCCGCACCGCCAGACCGGTATGGAGGGCGCCGTGATTGATCACGTAGACGGTCCGCGGAGTTTCGCCGGCCCGGGGCGGGTAGAGCGATTTGACCGGTCCGGCACAAGCGCCGGCGCCAAGGAGGATCGCGGTAAGGAGAGCGTAGCGCGTCCAACGATCTGACCGGCTTTCCATCCTGATAATTCGTCCGAGGCGCGTCGTTTTCAACGACTGGAGAGAGGTGTTTCTCGTTTGGTAAGCCGAGACTCCGTCGAGCCGTCCGACCTTTAATCTGATCGGCTCGACAGAGTCTCGCCCTACCAAAAACCCTCGATCCCCGTTTCGCCCTCTCGGACGAAAGGTCGTGGTTACTTTTTTTGTGAAAAAAACCCCGAAAAATCGCTTGCGCCGGTGCCTGATAGCATGGATAGGGGGCGCTTCTCGTGCGAAAAACTACTCTCCTCCTTACCATTCTCTGTGGCTCCGGTTTGGCCGTTTCGGCCCAGGCCGCTCGGACCGACAGCCTGGCTTTCCAACCGCAGACCGTTTTCAAGAAGCGCGCCAGCGATACGGCCCCAGCCCCCGCCCCGGCGGCGTCGAATTTCGTCTTCAAGGACCGGAACGGCAAAACCGTCTCGGCGCCCATCGTCGACCAGTACCAAAAAAATCGCATCGTTCGTCCGTTGGCGAAGGTCGATCCTAAACTCGACCCGAGACTCGCACGGGCGGCCACGATTGCCGACGAACGCGCCCGGGCCCATTCGCGGTCGCGTTGCTGGCGCTACGTGAAGGAAGCTCTTCTGGCTTCGGGGGCGGTGACCTCCTACCCAAAGACAGCCCTGGCCAAGCAGGCCGGCGAAGAATTGGTGCGCGACTTCGGATTCAAGAAATTGCCGATCCGCGATCCTTACAAAGCTCCGGTCGGTTCCGTCCTGGTTTATTACAAAGGCCGCAACCGGCCCGGCCACGTCGAGATTCGGACGAAGACCGGTTTCGTGAGCGATTACCGTTCGAAGGACGCCAGCCGCCATCCGCTGCTGGGCGTTTACGGCAAAGGCTAAAGAGGAATCCCGACCGGGACGGCCGGGTTTCGTGAATGGTGATTTCTATTCACCGATCACCAGTCACTATTCACATCCGCTCGCGTCCGTGCGGCGCCTGCAAATCCAGCGCCGGACCGATCGGCACGATACGCGTGGGGTTTATCTCGCCGTGCGTCATGTAGTAGTGACGCTTGATGTGATCCAAGTTCACGGTCTCGGCGACGCCGTCGTGCTGAAAGAGATCGCGCAGATAGGGCCAGAGGTTCGGGTAATCGACAATGCGGCGGAGGTTGCATTTGAAATGGCCGTGGTAAACGGCGTCGAACCGAATAAGGGTGGGAAAGAGCCGCCAGTCCGGCTCCGTCAGGCGCTGACCTAACAAGTAGCGCTGTGCGGCGAGGCGCTCATCAAGCTCGTCGAGCGCCTGGAACAACCTTTTCGCGGCGCGTTCATACGGCCGCTGCGCCGTGGCAAACCCGGCGCGGTAAACGCCGTTGTTTACCCGCTCGTAAATGCGCTGGTTGAGCTCGTCGATCCCGGTGCGGAGATCGGGTGGATGGAAGTCGTAATCGTTTGTCGCGAACTCATTGAATTCGCTGTTGAACATGCGCAGCAGGTCATCATCGGAGTTGCTGACAATGCGTTTGGTTTCCTTGTCCCAGAGCACCGGCACCGTCACACGTCCGTGGTAATCGGGATCCGTCGCGCGGTAGGCCTCGCTCAAGAACTGGAAACCGTTGACGGGATCTTCGGAATGGCCGGGACCGTTGCGGAAGGCCCACCCGCGCTCGTCGCGCACGGGATCGACCACGGTCAGGCCTATCGTGTTTTCGAGGCCTTTGAGTTTGCGCAGAATGATGGTGCGATGGGCCCAGGGACAAGCCAGCGAGACATAAAGGTGGTAACGGTCGCGCGCGGGTTGGTAAGGCGTCGAGCCGTCGCGTTTCACCCAGTCGCGAAACGCATCTTCCTGGCGCTTGAACTCGCCGGATTCAGACTGCTCGTCGGGAAATTGAGACATCGATTTTAGATTCTAATGCCGTTGGCCTCCTGGTCCACGCGACGATGAAACGGAGTGGCTATTTCATCTACGGCAATTGCTCCATTTTCTCAAAATTCAGACGCAATCTCGTCGAATTGTCGCCGAAGCAAAAATAGTTCGCCCTCGGCGTCGAAAACACTTGCCACAGTGGTACGGGGTTTGCATACACACAATGCGTGCGACGTTTCTTTCTGTTGGTGTTCCTCTGTGGCTTTGGCCTGAGCCTTTCGACCCTTGAAGTCCGCTCTGAGGGTCTTCTCCCTTCCCAAAACAGATTCTATTATCGAACACCCGCGGGATCGCCAGGTTCGGCGCGAATCATTCGCCGTTACTGGAAGGTGCCGATCGTTCGGCCGGATGCGCGAGTCGATTCCCGGCTCGATCCCCGTCTGCGCCGCGCCGCCACCATTGCCCAGGAACGGGCCAACGCGCGTTCCAAAAGTCGCTGCTGGCGTTATGTGAAACAAGCGCTGGTCGCTTCCGGTGTCATCAACTCCTATCCGAAAACCAACTACGCGTCGCAAGCCGGCCAAGAGCTGGTGCGCAGCTATGGTTTCAAGCGCTTGCCGGTGCGCGATCAATTTGCGGCGCCGATCGGTGCGGTGCTGGTTTTTGGCCACGGCACCACGGGCCATGTCGTCATTCGGACCAAGACCGGTTTTGCCAGCGATTACTGGACGAAGAATCGCTGCAAATATCCGTTGGTAGCGGTCTACGGAAAATTCTCTTCGTAGCCGGGTAACGTTTCCGTCTGCGCGAAACTACTTGCGCAGGTAGACCATGCCCAAGTGGTCGACAAAACACGAGATCCAGTCCTCGCTGATTTCTTTTTGCGCCTGAGCGATGGTCATTTTCCCGGCCGCGATCAGCGCCAGAAGGTGCTGGGTCAGGAATTCCTTTCGCTCGGCGCCGTAGGGTTTCACTCTCCGACTTTGCGGCCAGAGATTGTCGATGGTGTCCGCGCCGTCGAGCTCGACCGGGATGAGATGATCGATCTTGAATTCCGCGCGCCGGCTCCAGGGAATGCCGTAGCGGGCAAACACTTTTCGCTCCATCGCTTCAGTCACGCCCCGTCGGTCTTTATCCCTCTGCGCGACCCTGCCCGGAGTAAGCTTCGGGTTTGGCATCATGTCGTCTCCAGCCCGGGCGGGAGCCGCCAGGCTGATTCCGATCAGGAGAGCCGCGAGAGCGATTCGATTTTTCAATGCGGGAAGATAACGCTGGAGCATCGCACGAGAGTCTCTCGTCAGAGCAAGCTTCAAGGAGCGGCGGTTTACAAACCGCCGTCGGAAGAAGAGGGCGGTTTGGAAAGCGCCCCTCCTTGAGTTCTACTTCAACAAATGCTCCCGGATGAATTGCACCGTGCTGTAGAACTGAAAATCGGCGTTCTTTTTCTTCGCGAAACCGTGTCCTTCGTCCTTGGCGAGAAGGTACCAAACCGGCGTCCCTTGCTTTTTCAGGGTGGCCACAATCTGGTCCGCTTCCGACTTGGGCACGCGCGGATCGTTCGCCCCTTGCACCACAAAAAGCGGTTTAGTGATCTTCTGAGCGTTGTTTAGTGGCGCCGTGCGCTCCATGAACTCCGCCATCTTGGGGTCGCGCTCATCGCCGTATTCCACCCGGCGCAAGTCGCGGCGATAGCTTTCGGTGTTTTTCAGGAACGTCGCCAGGTTCGAGATGCCGACAACATCGAGCGCGCAACGAATCCGGTCCCCATAATTTGTCGCCACTGCGAGCGTCATGAAGCCGCCGTAGGAACCGCCCGTGACCATGATCCGTCCGGCGTCGAGCCCGGAACGCGTGGGGATCCAGTCCAGCAGCGCCGAAATGTCCTTGTAGGAATCTTCGCGCAGCAGACCGTTATCGAGTTTCAGGAAGGTCTTCCCGTAACCATCCGAGCCGCGCACGTTCGGAAGGAGAATCGCGCAGCCAAGCTCGTTCAGGAAATAATTGTTCCTCCCGAGATAGCCGGGGCGGTACTGGGCCTCGGGCCCGCCGTGAATGTTGATGATAACCGGCCGCGGCCCGGAGAATTTCGCCTGATCCGGCTTGTAGAGGAACCCGGTGATCTCGCGGCCGTCGAAAGATTTCCAACGCACCAGCTCCGGCTCGACAAACCGCGCCGCGGGAATGCCGCCCGTCTCGCTCGCCGTCCACCGTGCGGTCACGTTCTTGCCGCCGGCCGTCGACCAGGTGTAAACATCCGACGGACAGCGCGCTCCGGCCACGTTGAAAGCCAGCAAGCTTTGCTTCGGATCGCGGTGCCAGCGCAGGCCGGACATGACCACGGCGGGCAGGGGCGGGTTGAACGTGGGTTCTTTCTTCGCCCCAGCGGTCACGGTTCCCTTGGCTGGCACCACTTCGAGCAGGTGCAGCGTGCTCACGCCATTCTCGTTCAGCGTGTAGGCGATTTGTTTGCCGTCATGGCTCAAATCCCAGTTGTCGACGTCGAACTTTGCGTCCGGCAGCAGGTAGCTGTGCTTGCCGCTCGCGAGATCGATGTAAGCAAGGCGCTGGAATTCGGATTCGCGATCCGTCGTGACGAAAATCCCTTTGCCGTCTTTGGAAAAAAGCGCGGCCGAATAGGACACTTTTTCAGCGCCTTCCGCGGGACGCGGCGTCACTTCCTTTTTCTCCCCGGTCTGCGTGTCGAATAACCAGATGTAGCCCTCGTTGATCGAAATGCGTTCCAAGACAACGAGCTGCTTGTCGTCCGGCGACCAATCGGCCGGGTCCCACCCGCCGCCTTTCACTTCGGCCAGCAGGCGATCGGTCTTTGGATCGGCCGGGGCCTGGAGGTAGATATCGGTGTCGGCGCCGTTGCGTCGCGTGGAAGTGTAGGCGACACGGTCTCCGCGATTGTTCCAGCCGGGTCCGGAGTTACGCGATTTGCCGTCGGTCAGCAGCGTGATGTCGCCGGTCGAGAAGTCGTAACGATAATTCTGGTTGAATTCATTTCCGCCCGCGCCTTTGGAAAAAATGAAATAGTCGCCCTTGGTCGGATCGATGGTTCCGCCATCGACGCGGTCGGGGAAAAACGTGAGCTGGGTACGCGCGCCACCTGGCTGCGTGACCTGGTGAATCTGGCTCGTGTCGCCAAACCGCGTCGTGATCAACATCTCGGGCCGCGTGGGATGCCAGTCCTGGAACCCGGCCGCGCGCGACTCGGTGTAGCGCCCGACCTGTTCGGGCAATTCACCGGGAATAGGCGGGACGCCGTCGACCACGAGATTATCGCCCGGGGTAAGCGGCGGTTTCGCCGGCGGATCGGCCGCGAGTGCACCAAGCGGAGAAAGCAGCAAGGAAACCAACAGGACAATTCGGTTCATAAGAGAGGTGGATGTTTTCACATTAGGCCACCGAGTCGAAACAAAAAAATCGAGGACTCCCCCGATTGCGCTAGCGCACGTAGCGCGACGACTTTTGCCGTTCGCGCACATCTTCCCGAGGATTTCGCACGACTTCTTGCGCAGGCGAAACTAGTTGCTGGCGGCTATCGAGGGGAAGAATTCGGGAGGTTTTTTGCGGGTGGGGAATTGGCCGCGGTGGGGAACCTGGCGGCGAAACCTGCACGAGCATAAAGGTAGGATTTCTGCTCGCCCAGTTCAGCGCCTGCCGCTTGGTTTCAAAAAATCGGTCGATGACAATCGCGTTTCGTTCGAGCGTGGTCCGGCCGGAGCGCCGCGCTGCCTTGCGGCTCACGACAGCGGAGCCGGTATCGACCGCCAGCAAGGGGCCATCGGGAAGCGTGACTTTGCTGCCGTATGGAATCCGGCGCGGATCGACCGCGCAATGGCCGGCCCGCAAGCGTGCGCCGATGGCGGACTGGTGCTGCCGCGTCCAGCGATCCGAACCGCCGCCTCCGCTGGCCCAATAGACCGTGATGCGGGCCAGGATGGATTGCTTAGGGACGGAATTCTTACGCGCGGAAACGTCTGGCGCCAGGAGCAGGAATAGTCCTGCCGCAATAAATAAATGTTTCATGATTAGTCTTTGGGTTTCCAGAGTTCTAATCGATTGACTAGGCCGGGGGACGAACGCCCCACCGTCTCTCTGGAATCGGGACTATGGCACCTTTTGGCCCTGACGCATTCGATTTCGTCTCGTGATTATTCCATTGGTGTTAGAGAGTCCGTCGATGTCCAACAACGAGCCCGTGCGCATCGCGATGTGGTCGGGGCCACGGAATATCTCCACGGCGATGATGCGTTCGTGGGGGAACCGGCCGGATACGTTCGTGTGCGACGAGCCGCTCTACGCGCATTATTTGTTCGCGACCGCTCGCGAGCATCCCGGCGCCGCTGAAGTGATCGCGAACGGGGAGACGGACTGGCGAAAGGTAATCGCCCGGTTGACCGGCGACGTGCCCAATGGGAAACGCGTTTTTTATCAAAAGCAGATGACCCATCATCTGCTGCCAAGGATCGAGCGGGAGTGGTTGGGATCGGTCACGAACTGCTTTTTGATTCGCGATCCGCGCGAGGTCATTGCCTCCTACATCAAGAAAAACAACGATCCGACGCTGGAGGACATCGGGTTCGTGCAGCAGGCGGAGATTTTCGATTGGGTTCGCGCGAATACCGGCTCGATTCCGCCGGTGATCGACGCGCGCGATATACTGGAAAATCCGCGAAAAATCCTGGGACTGTTATGCGCCGCGATCGGCGTGGAATTCATGGACTCGATGCTTTCCTGGGCGCCCGGTTTGCGCGAAACCGACGGGATCTGGGCGAAGCATTGGTACGGCGAGGTCGAGACCTCGACTTCGTTTCGTGAACCCTCTGGGCGAGCGCCGGAACCGGTTCCGGAGCGCTTGCAGGACGTTCATAGGCGCTCCGGCGAATGCTATGATCGGCTCTATCGATATCGTCTGCGTTAGCATAGGTCGTATAGGTCATATGAGTCGTATAGGTCGTATATGCTCCAGCAATTCAACGAGAAGAACCGCGACCTGCTGATCAACATCGACGGGCAGCTTCTCCATCGCGACCAGGCTGGCATCAGCCCGTTCGATTCGGCGGTGCAGGGCGGCGATGCGGTCTGGGAAGGATTGCGGCTCTATGATGGCCGCATTTTCAAACTGCACGAGCACCTCGCCCGGCTCCGCCGTTCCGCGGAAGCGCTCGCCTTTTCAGAAATCCCGCCGGAAGAAAAAATCATCCACGAGATCAGGCGAACGCTCGCCGCCAACAAAATGCGAGACGGCGTTCATATCCGCCTGACGCTCAGCCGCGGCCTCAAGACCACCTCCGGGATGGATCCTCGCCTGAACCAATCGGGTCCGACGCTGATCGTGCTCGCGGAACATAAGCCGCCAGTCTATGCGAAAACCGGACTGGCCTTGATCACCAGCCGAATCCGCCGCCCGCCGCCGGAGATTCTCGATCCGCGGATTCATCACGCGAACTTGTTAAACTCGATCCTGGCCAAGATCGAAGCGAATAAGGCCGGCGCCGATGATGCGCTGATGCTCGACCTGCGCGGGTTCGTGGCCGAGACGAATGCGACGCATCTCTTTATCGTGCGCAATGGCGAAGTAGCGACGCCGCGGGTGATCGCTTGTCCGGAGGGAATAACGCGCGCGACCGTGCTGGAAATCTGCGCCGCGGCCGGCATTCCGCACGTGGAAGCTGACCTGGCCCTGAAGGATGTTTATGGCGCCGATGAAATGTTTTGCACCGGAACGATGGGGGAGTTGGCCGGAGTGATTCGGGTGGACAACCAAATCATCGGCAGCGGCAAACCAGGCCCAGTGACGGAACGTTTGAGTGGTCTTTTCAGTCAGCGCACCGCAACCGAAGGCGTTCAGGTTGTTTAGCGGCGGTGGAACATTTTCGGGCTGACGGCAAAGTAAGTGTGTCATCCCGAGCCGCACAGACGGCGAGGGACCTCGCAGTCGCAGGGAAACCCACACAAATCGCTTCCGCGATCCACGAAGCGAGCACTTACGAACACGCCGGCTTCTTATTTGAGTGATTCGCGAGCGACTGTGAGGTCCTCGCCGTCTGCGCGGCTCGGGATGACAACGTCGCGAGATTGCCAGCCGGGAGGTACATCAATCGCCCCTGCCTCCAACAACCGGCGATGACTCCATCTCCAAGTCGGATTGCAAGGCGCGTTCGAGGTTCTCAATATGTTTTCGCGCGATGGAAACGTAAGCTTCATCGTCCTCCGGCAGACGCGCCATGTCGTGAACGGAAGCTTCATCATGCTCGCGGAAGATTTCCGCCACCCGTCGCGCGCGTTGCTCCTCCATGCCCAACTCGCGCAGGGCGTCGATACTGAGAGCCAGCGCGCTGCCAAGGGTCTCGCGATAGACCTGGTTTACTCCGAGCCGGATTATTTCATAGGCGTGCTGGCGGCTCGTGGCGCGAGCAAGAATCTTGAGGCGCGGAAACTCGCGCTGGACCATTTCGATGATCTTGAGCGCCTTCGCTTCGTCGTCGATCGCCAACACGAAAAGCTTCGCACGTTCCGCGCCGGCGGCCTGGAGCAGATCGAGCCGCGAGGCATCGCCGTAGAAGGACTTCATTCCGTAACGGCCCAGGGTCTCGACCTGATCGGCATCGTGATCGAGAACCGTCGTGCCGAACCCATTCGCGCGGAGGAGGCGGCCGACGATGTGGCCGAAGCGCCCGAATCCGGCGAGAATCACAGGGTTATCGTGTTCGTCGATTTCATCGGCAGGGCGGTCGGGTTCGCATTTTTGAAAGAGCGGCCGCACCAGCTTTTCATTGATGGTGAAGAGCAAGGGCGCTGCCGCCATGCTGAGCGCGACCGAGGCAACCAGCAGACTGGCGATTTCAACCGGCAGCACCGCGTTTTGCGTCGCGAAAGAAAACAGGACGAAGGCGAATTCGCCGCCTTGGGCAAGGGCAAAGGCGAGGAGAAATCCTTCGCCGCGTTTCAGGCCGAACACCCGTGAAAGGGCCAGAAGCACGGTAAACTTGAGGACGAGCAACCCGGCCACGATTAGCGCGATCGTGCCCGGTTGCCGCGCGATGAGCGCGAAATCAATGCTCGCGCCTACCGAAATAAAGAAGAGGCCAAGGAGCAATCCCTTGAAAGGCTCGATGTCCGCTTCGAGTTGCACCCGGTATTCACTTTCCGCGAGGACGACTCCGGCAATGAACGTTCCGAGGGCCGGGGAGAGGCCGAGCCTTTGCATGAGCAGGGCGATGCCAAGGACGAGGAAGAGCGCGGTGGCTGTGAACATTTCACGCAATCGCGTGCCGGCGATGTAACGGAAGAATGGCCGCAGAAGAAAACGGCCCGCCACCACAATCGCGGCGACCGCCCCGACGACCAGCAGCGCCTGCTCCCAGGCGGGCAGACCAGCCATCATTCCCGATCCGGACGCATGTGTCACGGCGCCATCGCCTGGCCCGGCCGCCAGCAGCGGCATCAGGGCAATGATCGGGATGACGGCGATATCCTGAAAAAGCAGCACGGCGAAGGAGGCCTCGCCGCCCGGGGTTTTCATGAGCCCTCGTTCATTCAGGGATTGCAAGGTGATGGCAGTGGAGGACATCGTGAGAATCAGCCCCACGGCCAGAGAGGACTTCCAGGACAAACCAAAGCAGGACGCGACGAAGCCGGCAGCGAGGGCCGTGACCACAACCTGCAAACCGCCGAGTCCCAGAATTGGCCGGCGCATTTGCCACAGGATGGCGGGCCGAAGTTCGAGCCCGACCACAAAGAGCATCATCACGACGCCGAACTCCGCGAAGTGCATCACGTCGTCGCC
>DATMEN010000009.1:0-224270 GCA_035556975.1 Chthoniobacterales bacterium | reverse complement strand
CTGGTTCAGACCGGCAATAACGTTGGCATCGGCGGCTTCATCATTACCGGAAACGCGCCGAAGAATGTGATCGTCCGCGCCATCGGACCGACGCTGGCCCAGTTCGATGTGCCCAATGTGCTGGCCGATCCAGTGCTCGAGTTGCACGGTCCGAGCGGGTTGCTCGCCACGAACAACAACTGGAGAGACACGCAGGAGGCCGAGATCCAGAACACTGGCATCCCGCCCACCAATGATCTGGAATCGGCCATCGTGGCGACGCTGGATCCGGGAGCCTATACGGCGATCGTGCGAGGCAATGGCAACACCACGGGCGTGGCCCTGGTGGAAGTCTACGACCTGAACCAGGGAGTGGACTCGAAACTGGCCAACCTGAGCACGCGCGCCTTCGTCAGCATCGGTGACAACATCGTCATCGCGGGCTTCTTGCTCAGTGGCGACGGTTCCAACGGAATCGGCGGTCCCAACGACGACCGAGTCATCGTGCGCGGCATCGGGCCGAGCCTGGCGCCGGCCATATTCCCGACAAACGCCGTGCTGGCCAATCCAACGCTGGAACTGCGCGACAGCAATGGATCGCTGATCCTCGCGAACAACGATTGGCAGGATAATGCCGCCCAGGCGGCGGAGATTACCGCCGCGGGTCTGGCGCCGACCAACAGCCTCGAGTCGGCTATTGCCGCGACGCTGCCGCCGGGCCTGTACACCGCCCTGCTCTCGGGCCTGAACAACGGCACTGGCATCGGACTGGTTGAAATCTACGACCGGGGCGCTGCCCCGCCCGGGCCGTAACGATTGGGCTGATCTTCTGTGGGGCGGGGTCGCCGACTCCGCCCTACAGGTCTTTTGTGCATAAGCACAACGAGGATCGCGTCGGTTGCGGCCAGTGAAAAAATTAATTCGACAAAAGTCCGCTTTCCAAGTACGAACACCCAATTACGTCGCCCGACGTTCTCACGAATTCGGCCGGCACTGAAAGCCAGTGGCCGGACCTTCGCTGGATTCGCTGATTTCGCCCTCATCAGGCAACAACCCAAGCGCAACATCAAAAAATGAGCTTCTCTAAAAAGATACGAGTATCGCTGAGCGTGGCGGCAACATTTGTTCTGTCATTTACCGCTCCAGCTTTTGGACAAACTACCCAACAACCTAACGAAAGGATGTGGGAAGACATTGACGTGCGCGCTCTGGATCCAGCGGCCAGGCGCCTCATCGTTCCGATGGCCTATCGGACGGTGCGGTTGGACAGAGCCGTTCTGGCCCAAACGCTGCAAGGAGCTCCGATGGAATTCACCAGGGAAGCAACCGAGAATCCGGCCATCATTCTTCTGCCCATGCCGGACGGGACGATGGCCCGGTTTCGCTTCGAGGAATCTCCGGTCATGGAGGCGGGGTTGGCGGCACAGTTTCCCGGTTTCAAGACGTATCGCGCGCAGGGCATCGACGACCCGGCCGCGAGCTCGCGCTTCGATTGGTTGCCGACCGGATTTCACGCCATCATCCTGAGTCCTTCGGGCACGGTGCTGATCGACCCGTACGCCCAGGGCGATACGACCAACTACATCACGTATTGGAAGAAGGACGCCGCGAACCTGGCGCAGCCATTCCGTTGTGATTTCGTCGATGATATGACGCCGCTCACGCCTGGCGGGATCGCGCCGGCAGTTACTTCCGGCACGCAGTTGCGGACCTATCGCCTCGCCCTGGCCTGCACCGTTGAATATGCCACGGCGGTGGGCAGCAATACCGTCGCGGGCGCGCTGGCGGCCGAGGTTGTAGTCATGAACCGGATCAACGGTGTTTATGAACGAGACCTTGCCATCCACATGAACATCATCGCCAACAACAATCTCATAACTTATGCGGCCGATAATCTGAGTTGCGGCGGACCCTGCACGACCGCGAACGATCCCTACACCAACAACAATGGCGGCACGATGCTGGGCGAGAACCAAACCAACATCAATAATGTCATCGGTTCGGCCAACTACGACATCGGTCACGTGTTCAGCACGGGCGGCGGCGGTGTCGCCACCCTGAACGGTCCTTGCGGCTCGAGTAAGGCGCGCGGTGTCACAGGCCTGCCGAACCCCGTGGGCGATCCTTTCATAATCGATTTCGTGGCTCACGAGATGGGGCATCAATGGGGCGCAAACCACACCTTCAACGGCCAGACGAGCAACTGCTCGGGTGGCAACCGGTCCGCTAACTCGGCCTATGAGCCGGGCAGCGGCATTACGGTCATGGCCTATGCGGGAATTTGCGGGAACCAGAATCTGGCCGCCCATAGCATCGATACGTTTCACGTGAAGAGCATCGAGGCGATCGTTGCTTACAGCCAAAGCGGCAACGGCAATAATTGCGCGGTCACCACCGCCACCGGCAACACGCCGCCGGCCGTGACCGGGCCCGGGAACTTTACGATCCCAAAAACCACCCCATTTTTCTTGACGGCCCTCGCGACGGACGTCAATGGCGATTCTATTACCTACGACTGGGAGGAGTACGATCTCGGCCCAGGAACGACGGCGGTCCCGAATACCGATGCCGACGGCCAGGCCAGGCCAATTTTTCGTCCCTATTTGCCCACGGTTGGAGGAACTAGAACATTTCCTTCTTTGCAGTTCATTTTGAACAACGCCAACGTTCCTCCGCCAACCACAGGCGGATTTTTGACCGGCGAACTCCTGCCGGCAATTTCCCGCGCCATGACGTTTCAGGTGGTAGCACGGGACAACCGGGCCAACGGCGGCGGCGTTAACACCGCCACCTCAATCGTGACGATTGTCGGCGCGGCCGGGCCATTCGCGGTCACCGCTCCCAATTCCGATATCAGCATTCAGCGGCTGACGAATTACAACGTGACGTGGGATGTCAGCGGCACGACGGCCGCGCCGATCAATGCGGCCAACGTCAAGATTTCTCTCTCGACCGATGGTGGAACTACCTTTCCGACCGTTCTGGCCGCGAGCACAGCCAACGACGGCTCCGAATCTGTCCTTATTCCCGACATGCTGACGACGACCGCGCGGATGAAAATCGAAGCGGTAGGCAATATTTTCTTCGATATTTCGAACACAAATTTCAGCATCATCACGGGCACCGCGAGTCCGACACCGACCGCGACGCCCACGATACCGCCATCGGCCACGCCAACCATACCACCGAGCGCCACGCCCACACCGCCCGCAACACCGACTCCAACTCCTACCCCAACACCCACACCTACGCCAACGCCTATCCCGACACCGACACCAACCCCTAGCCCGACCCCGGCGGCGCAGGCCATAAACCTCTCGACGCGGATGCGAGTTCAGACAGGTGAGAACGTCGGCATCGGTGGTTTTATCATTACCGGAAGCTCGACCAAACATGTCCTCATCCGGGCTATCGGACCTTCCTTGACACAATTTGGTGTTCCCGATGCCTTAGCCAACCCGGTGCTGGAACTGCACGGTCCAGGCTCATTTGTTACAATTACCAACGACGACTGGAGAGACGACCCGATCCAGGCGGCCCTGATCGAGGCGACGGGCATTCCACCCACGAACGATCTCGAATCGGCGATCGAAGCGAGGCTGGCTCCAGGAGCGTATACGGCGATTGTCAGCGGCAACGGCAACACCTCGGGTGTGGGCCTGGTGGAAGTTTACGACCTCAACGCGCAAGGTGCCTCGAGACTGGCCAACCTGAGCACGAGGGCCTTTGTCAATACGGGTGATAGCATCGTCATCGCGGGCTTTCTGCTCAGCGACAATGGCCCCTCGGACCAGGTCGTAGTGCGCGGGATCGGCCCCAGTTTGGGTGCCTTGGGTGTTTCGAACCCGCTGGCAGATCCCACGCTGGAGCTGCGCGATGGCAACGGAGCGCTCCTGGTCGCGAATAACGATTGGCAGGATAACGCGGTCCAGGCGGCGGAACTGATTGCCGCGGGTCTCGCGCCCACCAACCCATTGGAGTCTGGCATAGCAGCGATACTGCCACCCGGCCTTTACACCGCGCTGCTGGCGGGACTCACCAACGGCGTTGGCATCGGTGTGGTTGAAGTCTACGACCGCGCGATGCCATAGTGTCCCAACGGCTCTGCACGATTTCTGGCCAGGGTGCACACCGCATCTTCGTGCCGGTTTGCGCTCTTCAATCGCTCTTTTGCTTTATTAGGTCTGAAACTTAAGCCGCGGTGAATATGCAAATAATTTCCAAGCTCTTCCTGACTCTCCTAGTAGTTGCCACTACATCGTTAACAGCGTCGGCCCAATCGAACTTTTGGTCTGTAAACAACGAAAACCGTGGCAATATTCCTACGGACAAAGCTGTGGCAAGGCAGTCATTTCCTACCGAGTTCACATTATTTAATCTAAGTATTGAGCCTTTAAGGCAACAATTGCTTTCGATCGTGGACAGTAGTGTTACTCCTCGTTCAACGGTTGTTGTCTTACCCAACGCCGATGGTCAATACGAACAATTTGAAGTATTTGAAGCTTCCAATTTTGAGCCGGATTTACAGGCGCAATTTCCTGAAATCCGGGCTTATTCTGGTAAAGGCATTACCGATAAGCAGGCAACTCTAAAATTGAGTATGTCCCCGCAGGGAATTCAAACCATGGTCTTCAGGACTGAGACCGAGAATGAATTCATTGAACCTTATTCTGAAGATCATGCCATTTACGCGGTTTTCCGTTCCCAGCGGGCCAGGGGCCGGTTGCCCTGGACCTGTTCCACGGAGGACAAACAAACAGCCGCGGCCATAGACCGGCAACTTCCCTTGGCCAACGGCCCGCTCAGTAATGCAGGACAATTAAAGACCATGCGCCTGGCGCAGTCCTGTAACGGCGAGTATTCCAACTTCTTTGGCGCGTTTAACTCCAGTCAGGTAGCGCTGGTCCTGGCTGCGTTTAACGCTACCCTGAGCCGATGTAACGGCTGCTATGAAAAGGACCTGGCGCTGCACCTCAACCTGATTGCAAATACAACGGCGGTTATTTATTACGACCCGGCCACGGACCCTTATACGACCATCGGAAACTGGAACGCGCAATTGCAGGCGACGTTAACGGCAAATATCGGAGAGGCGAATTATGATATCGGCCACATGTTCGGCGCCTCAGGCGGCGGTGGAAACGCAGGCTGTATTGGTTGTGTCTGTGTCGACGGACAAAAAGGAAGGGGAATTACGTCGCCCGCTGATGCCATTCCGATGGGAGATAATTTCGATATCGACTATGTCGCGCACGAGGTAGGGCATCAGTTGGGCGCGAATCATACGTTTTCCCACACACTCGAAGGGACCGGACACAATAAGGAGGTAGGCTCCGGCATCACGATTATGGGCTACGCCGGCATCACGAGCCGGGACGTGGCGCCGCACTCGATCGACATTTTTCATGAAACGTCCATCCAGCAAATTCAGGTGAATTTGGCTGCCAAAACCTGCCCGATAACAACAGTCATGACGGCTAACCACACTCCTGTCGTCGCACCGGTTAGCAACGTTACCATTCCGATCACGACCCCCTTTACGCTCACCGGGTTTGCTACTGATCCTGAGGGCGATCCACTCACTTACTGTTGGGAGCAGAATGATAATGCAACGACCTCAGGAGCAAACAGTGTGGCGTCGCCGACCAAATTGACCGGTCCAAACTGGTTATCGTTCAGCCCTACGGCATCTCCCACCCGGACTCTTCCAATATTGTCGACCATCCTGGCTGGTTTGGCTGTAACTCCTCCGCTGCCCGGCGGTGACGCCGGGGCCAACATCGAGGCCCTGAGTTCCGTGGGGAGAACGCTAAACTTCAGACTAACCGTCAGGGATAATCGCCCTTACGTTCCGGGCTCGACGGTCGGACAAACCCAATTCACGGACATGACCGTTACGGTGACCAACACATCCGGGCCATTCCAGGTAACATCACCGAATACGAATGTATCCTGGGCGGGGGGTTCGCCTCAGACCATTACGTGGAGTGTAAATAGCACCACCCTCCCCCCGGTTAGCTGCGCCAATGCCAGAATCTTATTATCGACAGATGGCGGCCAGACCTTCCCCACTGTTTTGTTGGCAAGTACGCCTAATGACGGGTCCGAGGCGGTGACAATACCTGTGGGAGCAACTACCACGGCAAGAGTAAAGGTCGAAGCCGTAGGCAATGTATTCTTTGATATTTCCAATACCAATTTTACCATAACTGGAGTGGGCGCAACCCCGACACCTTCGGCGACCGCGACGCCAGGAGGCAGCCCTACCCCGACGGCCACGGCGACACCGAGCGCGACAGCTTCACCAAATCCGACAGCCACCCCGACAGTGACAGCCACAGCCACGGCCACTGCCACGCCAGCGGCCAGCGCTACCGCCACAGTGGCACCGACCCCGGCAGCTTCACCAAGTCCAACGGCCACGGCCACGGCTACAGCGACAGCTACTGCCACTGCCACGGCTACAGCGACTGCGACAGCCACCGCTACCGCCACGGCGACACCAACAGCTACGGCCACTGCCACGCCAACGGCCACGGCTACCGCCACCGTTGCACCAACCCCGACGCCGACGCCCAGTGCGACCCCGGCGGCGCAGGCCATAAACCTCTCGACCCGGATGCGAGTTCAAACGGGTGACAACGTCGGCATCGGTGGTTTTATCATTACCGGAAGCTCGACCAAACATGTCCTCATCCGGGCCATTGGTCCTTCGTTGGCGCAATTCGGGGTTCCGGACTCCTTAGCCAACCCAGTGCTGGAATTGCACGGTCCGGACTCTTTCGTCACCATTCTAAACGACAACTGGAGAGAGGATCCGGTGCAGGAGGCCCTGATCACGGCGACGGGCATTCCACCTACCAATGATCTCGAATCGGCAATCGAGGCGAGGCTGGTTCCGGGAGCGTATACGGCGATTGTCAGCGGCAACGGCAACACCTCTGGGGTTGGCTTGGTGGAAGTCTACGATCTCAACGCGGGCGCTGGCTCGAAATTGGCCAACCTGAGCACGAGGGCCTTTGTCAACACGGGTGATAGCATCGTCATCGCGGGCTTCCTGCTCAGCAACAATGGTCCTTCTGGCCGGGTCGTGGTGCGGGGAATCGGGCCCAGTTTGGCTGCCCTGGGTGTTCCAAACGCGCTGGCGGATCCCACGCTGGAGCTGCGCGATGGCAACGGAGCGCTCCTGGTCGCGAATAACGATTGGCAGGAAAACGCGGTCCAGGCGGCGGAACTGATTGCCGCGGGTCTCGCGCCCAACAGCCCATTGGAGTCTGGCATAGCGGCGACACTGCCACCCGGCCTCTACACCGCGCTGCTCGCGGGACTCAACAACGGCATCGGCATCGGTGTGGTTGAAGTTTACGACCGCGGGGCGCCATAACTGGCCTGATGCGCTCTAGCGGATCTCGCACACGCCCGAGGCGGGTCACGACGGGACACCAAAGCCAGGAATCCTTTTGTCTGGAACGCTGCGAGCGGGTGATTGAGCGGCGTCCTGAGGGCATAGGGCGCCGCGAGTAACTCGAGGAACGAGATGACGACGAAGCAAGTTCTTGGCTTTGTCGAGAAGAGCGGCATTGCGCTCGAATCGGCGCGCGGGCCGGTGCCGAGTTTGGCCCAGACGATCGCCGGCGAGGCGATTCGCGGCAGCTGGTGGGCGCATCCGAAGGGAAAGACCATCTTCGCCTGTTCGCGGGCGATACGGAGTTCCAAGGACGTTCTCACCTGTCGTCTCATTGAAGGTAAGGTGACATATGTGCACCGCCGGCTCTGGCCCGCGCTGGCGCGCCTGTCGGAACGCTTCGCTCCCGCTCGGATCGCCGCGATCCGGGAAGTTCATTCGGCCTCGGGCGCCCACCGAATCGAAGTCGTGCCGTTTCCCGCGTGGGTTCCATCGGACGAAATGCGGAAAGGGGCCAACTTATCTATTGAGCAAGCCACCTCTCTCTTGGAAAGCGCGGGGATAGGAAAATTCAAGTAGGACTGTCTCTTTCTTTGTCATTCCGAGCGAAGTCGAGGAATCTGTCGCTCTAGATTCGCTCATATGGAGCATTTCCGCTTTCGTCCGTCTCCTGGCTCACGTTCTCGCTAGCGCTCGCCATAATGAGAGATTCCTCGACTGCGCTCGGAAAGACAAAGAGGTTCCCCCAGAATCGAAACAGCGTCGCGCCGCGGAAATGCACCTCGACCTTTTGGCTTGTCCGCCACGTCCTGCTTTCGCAGGGTTGGACTCGAAACCAATGAGACAAGCATCGCTTGAGGACGTGCCACTGCTGGTGACATTAATGGCGGAGTTTTACGCGGAAACCTCCACCCCGCTCGATCGGACCCGCGCTGCCGATGCCTTCGCCGCCTTGCTGGGCGACGATCGGCTTGGAAACGTGTGGCTGATCCAGGCCGAAACCCAGGACGTAGGTTATGTGGTGGTCACGTTCTGCCATAGCATGGAGTTTGGCGGCAAAAACGGCTTCGTGGACGATTTGTTCATCCAAGCCGCCTTTCGCGGCGCGGGTCTGGGCTCTAAGGCGCTGGCGGAAGTAAAGGCGTTTTGCGTGGACCGCGGCGTGCGCGCTCTTCATCTCGAAACTGGACGGGACAATTCCGTGGCCCAAGCGTTGTATCGGCGCGCTGGCTTCGTCGCGAGGGATCACCAGCTCTTGACGCTGACTCTTACGGATGCCGCCCAGCCGCCATCACAGTTGCGAGCGGAACGGGATCATTAGCCACTCGACGGTGCGTTCCCAGAGCGATCGTTTTTGGAACTGCTCGTAGGTATATTCCTTCGAGTTCTGCAAATCTTTCTCGAACACATCCTCCATCTCCCGGCCAAACTTCTCGTCGTAGACGACGACATCCAGTTCCTCATTGATCTCGGACGAACGGGCGTCCAGGTTCGACGTCCCGATCATCGAAAACAAACCGTCCACGACCATGGTCTTCGCGTGGATCATGGTCGGTTGATATTCAAAAATCTTTACGCCGCCCTTGAGCATCCGGCCGTAAGCGGTGCGCCCGGCTGATTCGGTGTGGGGCTGATCGTTGTGCGGCCCCGGCAGAAGGAGACGCACATCCACTTTTCGCCGCACGGCTTTTACGAGCAGCTCAACCTGATCGTCCGTAGGCGTGCAATAAGGATTGGTGATCCAGATTCGTTTTTCCGCGGCCGCAAACGAAACGGCCTGCACGAGCGGGATGGGCGCGACGGAAAACGAATGCGAGGTGATGACCTGCGCGCGGAGATCGCCGGCCGCCGGGAGCGGCGGGAATTGTCCGGCGCCCGTGAGCGCCTCGCCGTAGGTCTTGATCCAGTGCGCCTGAAAGGCCGATTGGAGCGCGGCGACGATGGGCCCTTCCAGCCGGGCGTGGGTGTCGCGCCAATGCTCGGGGTCTTGCGCGTCTCCGGACCATAGATCCGCGAAAGCCGCTCCTCCGGTGAACGCCACCTTTCCATCCACTACTAAAATGCGGCGATGCGTTCGCCGATTGCTTCGGTCGACCCGCAAGGAAAAAGTCGGATGGTAGTAGGCGAACTTGCACCCGGCCTTTTTCATCATTCGCACGTCGGAGTTGTCGAGGTCCCAGCCGGAGCCGACGCCGTCCAGCAAGACGCGCACTTCGAGGCCAGCCTGGGCACGTTCACAAAGTGCGTCGCGAAACTGCCGGCCAGTGCCGTCCGACTTAAAGATGAACGACTCGAAGTTGATCGTTTGTCGCGCGGTTCGGATCGCCTCCAACATCACCGGAAAGTACTCGTCGCCGTTCTGCAACAACTCGATCTTATTCCCCGGCATCGGGACCGGGTGCGTCATGGCGAGGGCGGAGCCGAGGAATTCTGGATCGTCCACTCCAAAGGTGTGCTCGAGACGAATCTCGAGGGTGTCGCGGCGGATGAAGAAGAGGCAAAAGACCAGGACGATCCCCACGAAGCCGAGAGCGAGGCCAATCCAGTCGGCGAGAGCCAGTTTCCACCAGCGCTGGGTCAGCCAGGATGAAGAACGTTTTCGGGCCATGAAAGAAGGACTGAGACTGAATCGTAACGGGGAGACATCTCGAATGGATGCAGGCAGGAATTGAATGCCTGAGGGAGCTGGCCCTCCGCCAGGGAATCCCGGGACGGCGCGGGCGATTTTCCCCGGCTTCCGCCGCTTAGCGACCCATCCCAAATTCTTCGACCGTCATGACCACGTCACGATCGTCGAATGGAACATGGGTCGAGGCGGTAAACTTGAAGGCCGTTCTCCGCGAGCGAATCTCCTTGATGGTGAAGTTAACGGTCCGTTCGCGAATAGCGAAAATGAGCGTTAGGCCAACCTTGCGAAACCTCGCGTCGATGTCTTTGATCCACTCCTTGAAGCGCTCCGCATTGAATGTGGCCATGTCCCGTGTCAGAACCGAGTGGACGAGCTGGCGAATCGCTTCGCGTTGCTCTTTCGGACGAGAATGCATCAGGATCATACCTGGTGGTGAGCAGGACGGGTGCCGAAGGGAGCAAACACCTGCGGTCCGTAATCGGAGGCCGCCCTACTTCTTCGCGCCCGTCTCCAGCAATCGTGCGACCAGATTCTCGATATCGGCGATGCAGACCGGTTTTTTGAGATACGCGTCGCCACAGATGGCGAGGGCGCTTTCAACTTCCGCGGCGTCGCCGTAAGCGGAATAATAGAGAATGGGGATGCCGGGGTGCATTTCGCGCAACTTCTGGCAAAGCTCGACTCCCGTGCCGTCGGGCAACCGCACGTCCAGGATATAAAGGTCGAAAGCGATATCCTTGGCCAGTTCCAGCGCCTCGGTCACATTGCCGGCCGTCAGCACGCCGTAACCGCGATCCTGCAACAACGCGGCGATCAGGAGCCTGGTGTCTTGATGATCGTCGACGTGAAGAATGCGAGCTTTGGTATGTTCCATGGCGGCGGTTTCGTGGTTCTCCTGCTAGCGTATCAGCAGAAACGATTTGCGCGATCACTTCTCGCACCGGTGGAGGTGGCGTTGGTTGGGCGACGACACGAGGCGTCTTCGGCGAGAGCAGCAAATTTTTGTTGACGGGCTTGGCGCGCAACGGGCATTACTTGGCCTCGTCCCTCACAGATTATCGAATGGAGAGAAGAGCCACCAGGTGATCCAGCCGCGTCCCCTTCGCGTTCTCTGTGCGGACGACAACGTCCTTGTCCTGGATATGCTGGCCAGGACGCTGGAGTCCGCGGGCCATCACGTCGAAGTCGCGCAGGATGGGCGCGCCGCGGTCACAAAAGTCGCACGGGACCCGAACTATTTTCAGCTGATCGTCACCGACACCCGGATGCCTCGCCTGGACGGCTTCGGCGTTGTCCAGGAAGCGCGGTCCGCCGGTTATCAGGGCAAGATTATTGTCTTCGCGAATTCTCTGAGTCCCGAGGACCGGCAACGCTACCGGGATTTGCGAGTCGACCGGGTCATCGACAAGCCCGGCAAAACGGGTGAGCTGGTGGGGGTTGTCAGCGAATTACGGGCTTTACTCGGCGAGCCGGAGCGCATGGCTCACTAAACGCCGGCCGGTTCCCGCACCACCGGCGCGGGCGACAGGCTGCGCAGCTTCGAGATCACGCTGGGCACGATCTCAAGCGCCTTTTCGAGGTCGGCCTCGGTGTTAAACCGGCCGAAGGAAAAACGCATGCTGCCACGAGTGCGATCGGCGCCCAATTTCATCGCGCGCAACACATGGGAAGCCTCGAGCGATCCGGTGCGGCAGGCGGAGCCGGCCGAACAACAAAGCTGGTGGCGATCCAGCATCATGAGCGCCGCGTCCGATTCCACGCCGGCAAATGACAGGTTGGACGTGTTGGGCAGGCGCGCGGTTCGATCCCCGTTGACGAAAGTATCCGGCACCTTCTCGAGGACCGTCGTTTCAAATCGATCACGCATCGCGCGGACCCGCGTCGCTTCCTCTCCTAAGGCGGAGGCGGCGCACTCCGCCGCTTTGCCCAACGCCACGATGGAGGCGACATTTTCCGTTCCGGCGCGGCGATTGTTCTCCTGGCTGCCGCCAATGAGCGAAGGCTTGAAGGCCGATCGTTTGCTCACGTAAAGCGCTCCGACGCCTTTGGGGCCGTGCAGCTTGTGCGCGGAGAGCGACAGCGAATTGATCGTCGAATCCGCGAGCCGAATCCGAATTTTTCCCACGACCTGGATCGCATCCGTATGGAACAAGACGCGCTTTCTCCGCGCAATCTCCGCGATTCGTTCCACGGGAAAGAGGACGCCGGTTTCGTTGTTGGCCCACATGGCGGAGATGATCGCGGTTTGGGGGGTGATCGCGCTTTCCAATTCCTCCAGATCGAGGTTCCCGTCGCCGTCGACGCTGATAGTCGAGACCGCGCATCCTCGCTTTGAAAGAGCATCGCAATGACGCCACGTCGCGCTGTGTTCGACCGCGGTCGTGACGACGTGCTGTCGAGCAGGATCGAGCTGCAACGCGGAATTGATGGCCGCATTATTGGACTCCGTGCCGCAACTCGTGAAAACGATTTCGCCCGGCTCACAGCCCAGCAGAGCGGCCACGCGTTGCCGCGCGAGATCGATCGCGCTCCGGACTTGCGCGCCGAACCCGTACCCGCTCGAAGGATTCCCAAAATACTTGATGAGAAACGGCAGCATTTCCTCGATCACCGCTGGATCGAGCTGCGTGGTGGCGTTGTTATCGAGGTAAATGACCTGATCGCTGGAGATCATGGAAGGGAGGAGCTTAATCCCCGGGGCCGGTCGATGTAAAGCGTGGCGCTATTCCCGTAGTGGTACGGTTTGAATTGACCAGAGTTGGACGCCTGGCGATGCTCCCGCCCAAATGCGCGGTGCAAAAAAGTACGCGAAAGTCAGAAAATACACACAGAAATCCGTCCTCGACCGCATTGAGGCCTTTTTCTTGGACAACATAGGGAAAGTGGCAACCCGTGACATGCTGCAAGCTGTCGCAAAAGATCCTAAGACCGGAAAGATTCCCGAGAACTGGCATCAGCGGCTTTCCGATCTTCGCTGCCTTCGTGGCTATACCATTCGCTCCTGGCGCAACCAAGGCGACTTGAAAATGATGGAATACCTGATGCCTTTCAAACATCGCCGAGTCGCCGCTAACCGAAGAGTCCGCATCACTGCCGTTGCCTGGGAAAAGGTCTTGAAACGGAGCGGCGGTGCGTGTGAGTGGAACGAGGCAGGGCAAACCTGCGGGTTAAAGCAAGGAGATATTGACCCCGTTGGAGGTGGAACAGTGAGGCTGCAGGCGGACCATAAAAGCCCGCATTCAATCAAAGCCGACACGGACCCAGCGGATCCGAATGCATGGCAGGCGCTTTGTGGCCGTCATCAAGTTGTTAAAAGGAATTTCTGGGACAACCAGACTGGGAAGCTAAACGTTTACGCTATATTGCAAGCTGCTCCTGTGAAAGTGAAACGCGAAGCGTACAAGTTTTTGAAGGGATTTTTTGGCGACTAAATCCATTCCTCGCAGACAGTCGTTTGCGGGTGACCTCTAGATATTCGTTTGAACTATCACAGAGAATCGCTTTACGCCCTAATTTTTGGCAAACAGCGCCGGTGGTGCCAGAACCGCACATAGGGTCAAGCACCGTATCGCCAACGCGCGTTGCCATTAAAATCAACGGTTCAATGACTTTTTCGGGCTTTTGCGCTGGATGCCCAGTTTGTTCGTTTTTGCCTACAAAGCCGATATTAAGAGGCACTTCTAAGACGCTCGGCGGTCCTGGCATGTAACGCATTTTGCCTTGCTTACGCTTCTCAACCTGCGCTTCGTTCAAAAAGTTTTCGGGATATGTTTTAGCGTCCGGCGAAACTAAATGCAGACAGGTTGACTGCGCAGAACGCCAGCCGCGTATAACGGATGGACAGTTCTTGTAGTACCAGGTGAGCCACGCGAGCAAAGAGAAGTTTTTCGGCAGGCGGTCAAGAACCGGGTAAACCAGCTCGGGGAAACCCCACAGAAAAATGTGGTCTGTGTGTTGAGCGGCTAGCGCCACCAATTCTTGCAACCAAGTAGCGTAATCGGAGCGAACACCTCCAACGCCGCGATTGTACCAGGGGTCGAGCATGATGACGCTGACCCGTTTGGTCTGATGCCGAAGCAAAGTGAGGACGTCTTGGGAGGGGAGAATAGTTACACCGTTATTCAGTGCTGTTTTCATATCGTTTCGTTGGTTCTAACTTACAAGACCAGCAATTTCTTCCAAGCTCCAAACATGATCCGAAACGCCAGCTTCCATCGCGGGTGTGACGCGAAGCAAATTGATGAATTCGGCCATTACCGCACGCTTCGGTTGCATACAAATTTTGGGGGCTGCAGCGCGTTTCTGGCGCGTAAAGCAGGCGCAAGACATTGAGATTTCGAACTGTACCACTACCGCTACTCCGGCGGCCTGGGCTCATTTCCCGGGTGCTGCGGCGCCCGGTGGGTGTAACGGAAGTAGAGGTTGCGCAGATAGATCGGAAGCGGCATCGCGGTGCTCAGGACGCCAACCGAATCACGCTGGTAGATCGCAAAATAGCTGAGCATCAGCAGGCTCCCCAGCGCGCTGCATTCCCAAAAGCCAAAGGGAATCACGCTTTTCTTTGCCCGTTCCGAGGCGAGCCATTGAATGACAAAGCGCAGGCCGAAAACAAGGCTGCCGGTCAATCCCACGATTTTCCACGGATGAATCACGATTCCGAAAAGATGCGTCTCGGCGAGAAATTGGAGGCTGCTCATAAGGGCAAAGGTTCCGCCAAGGAGCGGCGGTTTACAAACCGCCGGCTATATTCTTCTTAATCCCGGCTTGATCTCAGTGCGCGGCAAGCGAACAAATCCCATGCCTGAAACGAAACCGCCTTTGTGGAGAATCGGCCTTGCGAACACGCCCGAGCAAGTCGGCCGCTGCTCTTCCGTCATGCGCGAACTGCGGCCCCACATCAAGGCCATCGATTTCGCCGCGCGCGTCCTGAAACAGCAGGGAGAGGGATATCAGCTCGTGTTCCTCGAACTGGATGGCGTCGTTCGGTCGGTGGCCGGTTTTCGCATCTTCGATCTCCTTTTCTCCGGCCGCACTCTCTACGTCGATGATCTCGTCACCCATGACTCCGACCGTTCTCGCGGATTTGGCGCCGCGCTTTTCGATTGGCTTGTCGAGCATGCCAAAGAACAGGGCTGCGAACACCTGACTCTGGATTCCGGCGTGCAACGATTCGCGGCCCACCGCTTCTATTTGAAACGCGGCATGGATATCACGTCGCATCACTTCGACCTCAAGCTGAGCTCCTAATGTGCTCGGTGCGCGTAATCGGCGCCGTTGTCATCCCGAGCCGCGCAGACGGAACTGCGACCATCAATGTTTTTGTTCATCCGCACCCATCCCTCAGCGCTGTAGCCGCGCCGCTCTGTCGGCGCGCGCGTGGAACGGCGACAGAGCGCCGTTGCTACAGCGCGGATTCCGCGGATGACACGGAGGAGCACCGACCTCACGATAGGTGAACCGCTTCCGCGAGACCTTGGGCGTTATCTTCGGATGGGGCGTAATCGCCTCTTGAGTAACGGGCCCGGCGACTGGGAGGTCCCTCGTCCGGCAGCTGCCGGACTCGGGATGACGGCTCACAGCTTTTCTTTTGGCCACCGCCGCTGCAGCGCGACCTGTTCATCTTCCAAAATCCACCTAAGATTCCTCCCGCATGTCATCCATTTGGGATACCGCCAACCCGCAGCTCCGCGACCTGGCCGTTTACGAACCAGGCAAGCCGATCGAGGAAACCGCCCGCGAGCTCGGCACGGACGCCGGCAAAATTATCAAGCTCGCCTCGAACGAGAATCCGCTTGGCCCCTCGCCCAAGGCGCTGGCGGCGATGCGCGGCGCTCTGGAATCGGCGCATCTCTATCCCGATGGAGGCGGTTATTATTTGCGCGAAGCGCTCGCGGCGAAGCTGGGTTGCACCCGTGATCATATCATTCTTGGAAGCGGCTCGAATGAAATCATCGAGTTTCTCGGCCACGCTTTTCTCAATCGGGGCGACGACGTCATCACTTCGGAGCACGCTTTCATCGCTTACAAATTGGTCGCGGCGGTTTTCGGCGCGCGCACGATCGAAGTGCCCAGTCCCGACCTGCGCCACGATCTCGACGGGATGATCGCCGCCATCACGCCCAGGACGCGCCTCATCTTTATCGCGAACCCCAATAATCCCACCGGGACGCTGGCCGGGCAGGATGAAATCGACCGGTTCGTCGAACGCGTGCCGGGAAATGTCGTCGTCGTTTTTGACGAGGCGTATTTCGAATACCTCGACCATCCGCCGGACACGCTGCGCTTCGTCTGGGCCGGCCGAAACGTCGCTGTGCTCCGGACGTTTTCAAAAATTCAGGGCCTGGCCAGCTTGCGCATTGGTTACGGGATCGCGCGGCCTGAGCTGATTCGGGTGCTGCAAAAAACGCGGCAGCCGTTCAACGTCAACGGCCTGGCGCAAATCGCCGCGGTGGCCGGCCTCGCGGACGACGAACATCGGCGCGAAACGAAACGCGTCACCGACGAAGGCCGCGCTTATTTGGAGGGCCAATTTAGCGCGATGAATCTTACTTTCATCCCGAGCACAGCCAATTTCGTCCTCGTGAAAGTGGGAGACGGCGCCAAAACTTTCCGGAAGCTGCTCGAGCGGCAGATTATCGTGCGCGCCTTGAAAGGTTACAATCTCCCGGAGTGGATTCGAATTTCAGTGGGCACGATGGAGCAAAATCGACGATGCATCGCCGCGTTGCGGGAAGTCTTGAGCAACCCGCCGGCGTGAGCGCGGCGGAAAAACCGGTGGCGCCGGGGGACACCATCGCCGCGATTTCCACGCCCGCCGGCGAAGGCGCCATCGCCCTGATTCGGATCTCGGGCGAGGAAGCGATCGCTGTCGCCGATCGCATCTACCGCGGGAAAGGAAAGCCATCGGAGTTTCCGTCGCACCTCCAGCGCCTCGGCGAGATCGTCGAAGCGGATCGATTGATCGACCAGGTCATGGTCTCGGTCCATCGCGCTCCGGCCAGTTATACAGGTGAAGATCTGGTTGAGATCAGTTGCCACGGGGGAATCCTCGTGACGGCGCGCGTGCTCGAAGCCTGTTTTCACGCCGGGGCCCGCGCCGCCCGGCCCGGCGAGTTCTCCGAGCGCGCGTTTCTGAACGGCAAGATGGACCTGACGCAAGCCGAGGCGGTCATGGATTTGATCCGCGCCCGGAGCGATCTGGCCCTTCGTTCCGCCCAGGAACAACTGGAAGGACGGCTGGGATTGGAGATCAGAACCATCCGGGCCCAGTTGATCGAAATGCTCGCCCACGTGGAAGCGGCCATTGATTTTCCCGAGGAGGGCATCATGCCGGATGAAGGCGCCAAACTGCGCGCGCGTCTCGATTCCATCCGGCAAAAGATTCGAGACCTGCTGGCAACGGCGGAACAGGGGCGAATCTTGCGCGAGGGGGTCCGCGCGGTGATCTATGGCCCGACCAATGCCGGAAAATCGAGCCTGTTGAATCGCCTCCTTGGTTGCGAACGGGTCATCGTCAGCGAACTGCCTGGCACGACCCGCGATACGATCGAAGAAGTGATCAATCTGCGCGGCATTCCGATTCGATTGCTCGACACGGCTGGGCTGCGGGATTCGCAAGATGAAGTGGAACGCGAGGGGATGGCGCGCACCGAAAGGGCGCTCGCCACGGCCGATCTCCTTCTGCACCTTCTCGATCGCAATGCGCCGCGGCCCGTGGGCTTCGAACAGAAACAGACGGATCGGCCCGAGCTTGTGCTGCTCAACAAGAGCGATTTACCGGAACATCCCGACTGGAAGCATCATGACGCCTTGCGGATTTCATGCGTCGAGGAAAACGGGTTGCGCGGCCTGGAGGAGGCGATTCTTTCCCGGATTTCGCACGGCAATCTGCGGCCTGAAAATGCGCTCGCGATCAATACTCGCCATCGCGATTGCCTCCGGCGCGCTCTCGATTCTTGTGAGTTGGCGGGCACCACAATGAATGAGGGACTCGCACCGGAATATATGGCCGTCGATTTGCGGGCCGCTTTGCGGGCCGTCGGCGAGATCACGGGCGCGGAGAATGGAGAGGAAACCCTCGACTCCCTTTTCGCGCAATTCTGCATCGGGAAATGAACGCCGCCGAAATCTACGAACGCAGGATTCGGTCGCTCCTCTTCTCTCTCGACCCGGAGACGGCCCATCATCTGGCGATTGGATGCCTCCGCGCCGCTTCACGGCTGCCCTTTGCCTTGCGCGCACTCCGCGGGTTTCAGCCGCCCCGGAAACCGAAAACGCTCTTCGGCATCAATTTTCCCCATCCAGTTGGCCTGGCGGCCGGCTTCGATAAGAACGGAGTGGCGCTCCCGGCGTGGGCGGCGCTCGGCTTCGGTTTCGTCGAAATCGGCACCGTCACGGCGAAGGCTCAACGGGGAAATCCACGGCCGAGGATTTTCCGGTATCCGGAGCAGGAGGCGCTGATCAATCGGCTGGGCTTTAACAACCACGGGGCGGACGTCGTTGCGGCCCGGCTGGGCTCGTTGCGCCGGAGCGGGCGCTGGCCGGGAATTCCGGTCGGCATCAACATCGGAAAATCGAAGGTGACGCCGATCGAGGAAGCGGCGGAGGATTATCTTTTTTCGTTCCGGCTCCTGCACGAGTTCGCGGATTACATCGTGCTCAACGTGAGCTCGCCCAACACCCCGGGCCTGCGCACTCTCCAGGAACGCGACGCGCTCGAGCAATTGCTGCGCGTCATTCACAAGAAGAATCTCATTACGCGCAAACCCGTGCTGTTAAAAATAGCTCCCGACCTTTCCCTTCCCGATCTCGAGCAAATTATCGTCACCTGCGAAGAAAACGGCATCGCCGGGATCATCGCGACAAACACCACCCTGGATCACGCCGCGATTCCTGCGCCGCTCGATCAAGAGGGCGGCCTGAGCGGTCTGCCGTTGCGAGAAAAAGCGACCGAGCTTGTCCGCGCGATTACCGCCCGTTCCCGATTGCCCGTCATCGCTTCCGGTGGAATTTCCGACGCGACAAGCGCCAGGGAAAAACTCGAAGCCGGCGCGCAACTCCTCCAGGTCTATACCGGCTACATCTACCGCGGGCCCGGATTACTGCGCGAGATCGTGGAAAAAATCTAAAGCTTCAAAGGAGCCGCGGTCTCCAGTCCGCCGGGAACGGCAATGAAGCGCCCCTCCCCGGCTCCTTCCTCGACGCCTTCGTGGTGCAGCCCTAGTTCTCGCAGCAACGCGACATCGCTGTCGGCCGCCGGATTCTCGGCGGTAAGGAGTTTGTCGCCGTAGAAAATGGAGTTCGCGCCGGCGAAAAAGCAAAGCGCCTGGCCCTCGCGCGAAATCCGGGTGCGGCCGGCGGCCAGCCGGACACGCGCTTGCGGAAGCGCAATGCGCGTAACGGCGATCAGCTTGACCAGCTCAAAAATATCGACTGGCGGTTGATCGCCCAGAGGTGTGCCGGGCATCGCCATCAGGCAGTTGATCGGCACGCTTTCGGGCGGCGGATCGAAATTGCTCAGCACTTCCAGCATCCGGAGCCGATCCGCGATCGATTCCCCCATCCCGATGATCCCGCCGCAGCAGACGGACATGCCGCTTTCCTGGACTGCGGCGATTGTGTTCAAACGATCGCTGAAAGTGTGCGTGGTCACGATCTCGGGATAAAACTCCGGCGACGTGTCGATGTTGTGATTGTAGGCGGTCACGCCGGCGGCTTTGAGTTTGCCCGCCTCGGCCTTGCCGATCTGGCCCAGCGTGACGCAAACTTCCATGCCGAGCTGGCTCACTTCGCGGATGGTCTCGAGAACTTGCTCGAATTTCGGTGTGCCATCGCGCACACCGCGCCAGGCAGCGCCCATGCAAAAACGCGTGGCCCCTTGCGCCCGGGCGCGCCGCGCCGCCGTCAGGATGTCGTCGACTGGAAGGAGATCTTCGCGTTCCAAGCCGGTGGCGTAGTGAGCGCTTTGGGCGCAGTACGCGCAATCCTCGCTGCACCCGCCCGTTTTGATGCTGAGCAAACTGCAGCGCTGCACTTGCTCGCCGCGCCAATGCCGCAGATGGACTTCCCGGCTTTGGGCAAGCAAGTCGAAGAGCGGCTGATGATAAAGCGCCGAAAGTTTTTCGAAGTTCATCGACTTGCGGCCAAGCGTAGCGGGAAGCGCCGAGCCCGCAAACTTAAAGAGGCCGGTGACCCCAAGGAGCGGCGGTTTCCAAACCGCCGGGAGGCGCTTCCAGCGCCCCCTCTGGATTCTTTCAGCGACGATGTCCTCGGGGGCCTACCGGCTAACCCACTTGCCGTTCTTCGTGGAAATGATCGGCAGCTCATCCATCATGTACTGGGTTTTTCCGATCACGCCCCACATTTGGGTGCCGGTGGCGGCATACCATTTTTTAGTCATGCTTTCGCCGGTGTGGCAGCCCCAGCTCTTGACGTGCGCGCCCCGCGCGAAGACCCGCCGGTTGATTTTCTTCGCTTCGTCTTCGTGCAGCCACGATTTGCAGGCGCTCTCGATCGCGCTGCTGTAATCGAACATGAAGCACTTCGCGTTGGAATGGCCAAAATATTCGAAGTTCGCGACCTTCAAGCTTTCCCGCGGCTGTCCGTTGTTCAGGTAATTGATGACCGCGTCGCCTTTATCAAAATAAATCAGCTTCAAGTTATACTTTTCGCGCACGGAATCGATGTGGCCGAGCAAATCCTGCTGGTCCTGCTTCGCGCGATCCACGTAGCCCTTGCGATAAACCAGCCAGGTGATCGGGGCGTCGGGGCCGGCTTGCGCGCGAATCTGCTCGGTCCGGATGCGCCCGGCCCGGACGAAATTCGCCCACCAATGATCGTGCGCGGCGGCGCCTTTATATTTCTCCCATTTCATCAGGGAGGGGCCGCCGATCACAATGATGTGCTCGCCCGTGGCGGGAGCCGCCGGCGCCTGCCGGGGCAGGAGCAGGCCGAGGAGAATAAGAACCGGGAGCAGTCGTTTCATGGCAAAATGTCGGGAGCAGTATTTATGCTGAGGACGGGGACCCTGCAAGTGGCGCGTCTCGATGCCCATCTCTTGCACCTACACATTCACTTTCACGTGCACGGTGCGTCGAAGGAGGAAAACGGTGAGCAAGTTAATGTGAATGTGTAAGTGCAAGAGAAATGCCGGGCCGCCAAAGTAGCTGTGCTAGCCGCACTCATCCCGCACCAGATCGTCCATCGCCTGGCGGCGACGGATGAGGGAAAAGTCTTCACCCTGCACCAGCGCCTCCGCCGGGAGCGGACGAGAATTGTAGTTCGAAGCCATCACGAAACCGTAGGCGCCGGTGCTCATCAGCGCGATGAGATCGCCCTCCTTCATTGCCGGCAGCTGCCGGTCTAGCGCGAAAAAATCGCCGCTCTCGCAGACGGGACCGACGACATCCACCAGTTCGCGCGCGGAATCCTGGGCTTCGCGGACCGGAACGATCTCGTGGTAACTTTGGTAGAGCGCGGGCCGGATCAGGTCGTTCATTCCCGCATCGACGATCACGAATTTCTTGTGCCCGGCTTCCTTGATGTAGCGGACGCGAGTTAGGAGAACCCCGGCATTGCCGACGAGCAAACGGCCCGGCTCGAGCAGGACGCGCAGGCCGATGGCGCGCAACGGCGCCAGGATGGCGGCAACATAATCGTGGATGGTGAGCGGCAGAGCCGCCGCCGCTCGCGCACGGTCTTTTTCGCTCCACCAATCGCCCGGCCCGCTGGCAAACGACGATTCGTAAACGATCCCGATGCCGCCGCCCACGCTGACGAACTCGAGTGGGTGGCGCTCTTTTAACTTCAGAATCAATGGCGTTATTTTTGTGACCGCTTCCGCGAACGGCGCCGCTTCGGTAATTTGCGAGCCGATGTGCATTTGCACGCCGCGGATCGCGATATTCGGCATCCGCGCCGCCCGCTCATAAACTTCCGGCACCCGATCCAGCGCAATGCCGAACTTGTTTTCGTCGCGTCCGGTCGAAACATAACGGTGGGTCCCGGCGTCCACGTCGGGATTCACGCGCAAGGCGATTGGGGCGCGTGATCCTTTGCTCCGCGCGATCCGATCGATAAGCGCGAGTTCCGCTTCGCTCTCGACGTTGAAACTCAAGACCTGTTGCTCGAGCGCATACTCGATTTCCTCCTGCGACTTGCCGACCCCGGCGAAGGTGCAAAGCCGCGGATCGCCGCCGGCCGCGAGAACGCGAAAGAGCTCGCCGCCGGAAACGATGTCGAACCCCGCGCCTGCCCGCGAAAGCAGCTTGAGGATGGCGCGATTCGAATTCGCTTTGACCGCGTAACAAATCAGGTGATCGATCCCGCCCAGCGCCGAGTCGAGCCTTCGATAGTGATCGAGGATCGTGCCCGCGCTGTAGACATAGAGCGGCGTCCCATATTTCTCCGCGACCTGTTCGAGATTGACGGCTTCGCCATGCAGGCTGCCGTTGTGATAACGAAATGAATGCACGCGTCAGAATGCGTCAGGGCCGGAGCGGCGCAAACGAGAAACGATGTCATCCCGAGCGAAGTCGAGGGACCTCGCCGTGCGCCTGGTGACTCATCGGGGTCCCTCGACTTCGCTTCGCTGCGCTCGGGATGACACGTGGGGAAGTTAGAACGTCGTCCGGACGCCGAGAAGGACGCCGCGGCCGGCCAGTGGCGCGATGTCCTTCAAGAATGAAGTATGAAACCGCGCTTCTTCGTTGGTCAGGTTGGTGCCCTTCAGGTAAACGTCGATATCGACCGGCCCGGCCGCGATGCGGTAGTTCACGCTGGCGTTGAGAAGAAAGTAGCCGTCCGTCGGCAGCTCGAATTCCGCGGTGCGATCCTGCTCATGCGCGTATTGTCCCTCGATTCGCGCGCCGAAGCGATCCTTCCATGCGTATATCAACGCCGCGCTGGTTCGGAATGGGGTGATGCGTGGTAACGAACGATCGGTCCGGCGGTCCTGCGCATAGACGTAGTCGGCCTTCGTTTCGAGATGCAGGCTATGCGGATTGCCAGGCCGGCCCGGCGTTGCCGCGCTTTTGCCCTCCTTGTCGCTGCTCGGGTCCTCCGCGGCGGATGGCTCGATTAGGTGCCAATCGAGGCTTACTTCGCCGCCGAGAAAATCCGCGTCGGTCGCGGCAAAGACAAAAACGGGCAGGTCGTCCTGGATCGCGCCGGTCGGCCCCACTTTGATGAAGTTGTCGAAGTGGTTGTAAAATAGGCTGACCGCTCCCGTGACCCGGCCCGCCTTTTTCCGGAGCGAAAGATCGAGGCCGAACGACTCTTCGAGACCGAGATTCGGATCGCCGATTTCAAACGCATTCGTCGCCAGGTGCGGCCCGTTGGCGAAAAGCTCGACGTAAGTAGGCGGCCGTTGCGTGTAGGAAAGCGACAGCGCGATGACATGATTTTCGACCGGCGTGTAGGCGAGGCCGGCGGAGCCGCTGAAAGCGTTGAACTCGCGGCCGATCCCCGGTCCAAACGCCGGGTTTGTCTCGCTCTGATGGGTCTGGTGATCGAAGCGCGCCCCGAATTGGAGGCGGACCGGTTCGAGCGCGATCTCTTCGAACACAAATCCCGCGTGGGTCTCCGACGCGACCGGCGGAAGAAACGCTTCCTCGCCCAGGGCGGAGAAATTGGTCTTCTGCGTTTGATAGCCAAAGACTCCTTCGAACGGCCCGAGCTTCTGATGCGTCACTTCGATGCGCCCATCGTAGCCGTCGTTTGTGAAAACGGTCCCGACAGCCGGCCCTTCGAATTCCGTGTGGGTATAATCCGAATAGCCGAACTTGTAGGTGATCGACTTGATTGGCTCAAAAGGTTGTTGGAATGCGCCGCGGAAGTCCCACCGGCGTTGCTCGAGTCCGATGGTCACATCCGGTTCCGCGACCGTGCCGTAGGTGGAATCGATTCCTGAATAGGAGACACCCGCGTAGCCTTTCGCCCAGACGTAGGAGACGCCGCCCGCGCCGCCTTCGCTTTCGGTAAAGCTGTTCGGCAAGGTGCCTCGCGGCTCTTCCTCCCCCGACGGCAGCGGTTGCATCTCGCGCAGCCTCTCCGAGCGGGCGAAGCCGGGAATTTCGATGTCCTCCGTCTGGCGCTTGAATCCGTCCAGGTGCACGACGATCGGCCCGAGGCCGAACTCAACCAAGCCCGCGCCTGAGCGCTGTTCATCGGCGGTACCGAAGCGGCCTTCCGCTCTCCCCTCGATCGGCCGCGAAAGCTTCTCGCTGGGAATGCGATTGTCGATCACGTTCACGGCGCCACCGACGGTGTTGGGGCCGTAGAGAAGGGTGGCGGGACCGCGCACGACTTCGATGCTCTCGATCGTCAGCGGCTCGATCGCGACGGCGTGATCCGGGCTCACGTCGGAAGCATCGATGGTGGCGAGGCCGCCCTGAAGCACGCGAACCCGATCCTCTCCCAGGCCGCGAATGACCGGCCGGCTCGCGCCCGGCCCGAAATACGTGGAGCTGACGCCCGGCTCGCGATTGAGCGTCTCACCGATCGTCGGCTCGAGCCGAAGCTTCAGTTCGTCGCCGCTCAAGATGGTGACCGGTTGGGTTTGCTCAAACAATTCGCCTCCAAGCGGGGTGCTCCTGACCACGACGGGATCAGTGTGCGCCGGTGGGGGTGACGGAATAGGAGTGGGCTTTTCGGTGACGGCGTCCTGGGCGTGGGCAACGCGCGCCCAAAGGCACAGGGCGCCCGTTAGAATCAGAAATTTGTTCATTGGATTTTGGAAATTGGTTTTGAAATTGGTGATTGAGATGCGCCTCCACGACAGGTGAAGTCACGGTGAGCTAGCGCGTGCACCCGGACGGTGCAGCGAAGGCGCGAAGGATGAAGTCCGCGCCAGAACGCGGCCAGGCCGGGTGCCTAGGAAAGCGCCGGGGGCGCGTGCTCAAAAATGCGGGCGCCCAGAAAAGGCGCTGCGACCCAAACCGGGTGGAACGAGGGAATCTTCCCCCATTGAACTGCGGGCTGAGGCAGGGAGACGAGGACTGGTGCGTCGTTCTGCTGGTATTTGCCCGTGGCGATCAGCGTGACGGCGCATTCGTGGTGACCGGTCGCGGCATCGTGGTGAGCGCGTTGGTGCGACTGCGGCGCGACGGCGAGGAGAAGCGCCAGAAACAGCGATGCAAACAATCCTCCCGTGACCAGGAGGCGGAAGTTTGCCCCGCGCGTTTTCATCCGGGGCGACTCTGCTTCCTGCCTGCAAGTACCGCAAGCACGATCTGTCGCCGTCGCTGTCGCTGTCGCGGCTCCGTTGGCGAGGGCCAATTTAGGCGCCTGCTTTCCGACCGCACATCGGTCGCGAAAACGAATGTAATCATATCTAACGACCTAAGTTCAGCGACTCCGAAAGCATTCGGCGTTCGCTGCGCCGGCATTAAATGACCTTGACGCACACGGGGCGTGCGAGGTTTTCGTGGAGTTAAATCAACTGATTCAATAATTCACTGAGTCAGCCCTCAAAATAAAATAAAAAAGCGCTACACATGCCTCAATACCCGGGTTCAGAAACCTCAGTTCCGTACGGGACGGAAGCGCTGCTAGGATGAGGTCGCCATAACAGCCCTCAATGACCCATTGCTCGTTATGTCCGGGGTAAAACGAATAGATGGTTCCTCCCTTATCAAAGGCTTCCGTGGCCGGCAAGCCCAACTCCTCGATCAGGTGCGGCAGCTTTTGCGCCGGGACACAAGGACGTAGCTACGACGAAGAGATCCAACAGGAGGAAACGGAGAACGCAGAGATTAAATGCCAGCCCGACTCTGTTCTCTCTGTTTGCTCCTGTAGGCTCTCAGGAACCACCTTCAA
Organism: Chthoniobacterales bacterium; assembly: GCA_035556975.1. Lineage (GTDB taxonomy): Bacteria > Verrucomicrobiota > Verrucomicrobiia > Chthoniobacterales > UBA10450 > AV80. Next base: position 198,441 of record DATMEN010000009.1, on the reverse strand, counting down.
TGGCCTCGTCCGGTTCGTCCGGTTCGAGCGCTGATTCTAGCATGTTGTGCAAAGCGGCCGGCGAGAGCTGAACCGGGTTCTCCCCCGGGGCGAGCTTTATCCCGTGCTGGAGCCGCGTGACCGTGGCGCGCAGTTCGTGGACGTCGAAAGGCTTCGACACCATCGCATCGACGGAGAGCGCTTTCGTAGGCGGCGCGGTTCTCGGGCGACAGATGCGCCGAGAGCACCAGGATCTTGCCGCCAAAGGACGCCTCGCGGAGCTGCTGGACGAGCTCGACCCCGGTCATTCCCGGCATGCTGTGGTCGGTGATCAACAGGTCGAAGCTATCGGGTTCCGCGCGAACGCTGGCGAGCGCTTGCCCCCCCTCGGCCACGATCTGGACCTTGCGGCCATCGCATTTCAACGCGAAGGCGACGGAGAAGGCCACGGAGCGTTCGTCTTCGGCGAGCAGGATGCGAAGTGGGGAAAGCCCCTGCTTTTCGGTGTTCATGGGGGGGGATTCCCCTTTCTATCAGAAATCGAGGAAGAGCGCCAGCAAAAAAGCCGCATTTATGCGGCAGACCTTTAAGGCGACTCTTTGTCACCTTGTGGCGTGAGCTCGCGCCTGATCTTTGCTCGAAACATTGCTCGAATCCGAGGCGAAGCGGCCCTGACTCAAGAGCAACTCGCGGAAAAAGCAGATATCGACCGTTCGCAAGTTCAGCGAATCGAAAACGGCGCCTCGAGCCCTACATTGGAAACCCTAATCCGGCTCAAACGCTCATTGCGGTGCTCTTGGGGCGATCTGCTAAAAGGGCTGGATTAGGCGAGTCAGCGGCCGCCGGAACTCTCTAAACCTTCAAAGATAGACTCTTGGCGAGCCGAATCGATATCTCTGGGCCGTGCAATCGACTCTCGGTGCCGCGCAACGGCATCTCGGCGTCGCGCAATTGAATCTGGGGTGGCGTGCAATCGCATCTCGGTGTCGCGCAATTAACGCTCGGCGGGGCGCAATCGCTACTCGGCGTCGTGCAGCTGATGCTGGGCATCTCGCAATGACTCCTCGGCGTCGCGCAATGGCTGCTCAGCGTCACGTAATTGACGCTCGACGGCGCACAATCGCCCCTCAGCGCGCCCGGATGAACGCTAGGAGTGATGCAACATCCGCTCGGAATCACGCGACAAGCTTGGCCACTACCTGCGCAGCGAGTTCCTAGACAGAAGGAGCGGCGCGGGTTAACAATGAAAGCATGATCGGACCAGCCAAACTCTATTTTATCGTCTTCGGACTGCTCACGATCGTGGGCGGCGTGATCGGCTTCCTCAAAGCGGGGAGCACGCCCTCGCTCGTTGCCGGCTCGATCTCCGGCATCCTCCTGCTCGTAGCGGCGTTCTTGATGCCTGGCCAGCCGGCCCTGGGACTGGCGGTGGGCGCGATCACTTCGCTTCTGCTGGCGGGCAAGTTCATTCCGGATTTCATCAGGACGGGTCAGGCCATGCCGGCGGGAATGATGTCGGTCTTGAGCGTGATCGGCTTCATCATGGCGATCCTCGCCTGGGTGAAGAAGTAACGGGAACCGCGTGGCCAGATTTCGTCTGAGGACGTTGCGCCGTCTCGCTTTCTTTTTGTTCCTGGCCGCGCTGACGGCGATCGTGGTCCGCTGGATTTCTCTCGAGCGATGGCATCGAACCCAGATCGCCCTCGATGCGCCAATCGTGGTCGAGATTCCAGAAAGATCGCCCACACCGGCGCCGCCAGCCAGGCCACCGGTCATCACGGGCCGGCTCGAAACGGCGCGGCTCTTCAGCGGCATCACGGTGCAGGCCGCCGTGGAACCCATCCCAGGTGGCGCGGCCTCCGATGAACGCGCGGATCCACAGAGCTATGTCCTCGAGCTGAAGCTGCGCGCGCGGGTGCCCGAGCCGAACAAGACCGTGGAAGAACTGGCCAGGGTCAATCCGGAATTGCCCAGATTGCTCCCCGGCCTGGCGGCCATGCTGACGCCGGATTCGGTCTCGCCCTTCTTCAAGGACCTTTACGAAACGAAGCTGAAGAACCTGCGGCAGGACCTCGGCCGGCTCGATCAACTTCTCTCCCGCCACAACTTTTACGATTGCCAGACGGTGCTGCAATTGCGCCATCCTGAAACCAAGCGCCGCGCCGTTTTGCTCCAGGCCGACATGGATGTCGATGCCGACGGCTCGGATGCCGACCGGCTTCCCGCCGGATCGGGAACGTCGCCGAACTTCCAGCCGGTGACGAGTTATCGCTGGCCGAAAAAGTCCGCCCTTCCCAATCCTTACATCGTGCCCGCGGAAGAAAGAATCCAGCGTTACGAGACCGAACTCGCGGCGAAAACGACGGCGGCGGAGCGGAAACGAGAATTGAGGAGCGCGATTTCGTCGCTGCGCGATGAAATTGGGACGCTCAAAAAATTCAGCTTTTTGATCGGCGCGACCGATCCCTTCATCGTGCTGCCGATCGGTCTGGGCCGGGCGGATGGCGGCAAAGTCGGCGACTACGCCCTGGTCATCTTCGCGGACCGGATTTTCCCGGCGATGGTGGGCGACGTTGGTCCCGCGGACAAGGCAGGCGAAGCGTCGTTGCGCATAGCGAAGGAGATCAACCAGATCGCCACGCCGATCAATCGGCCGGTGAGCGACCTCAAGGTGACGTATCTTGTTTTTCCCGGGACGGCGGAAACGCCCTTTGGCCCTCCCGATCTCGAAAAGATGCAAGCGCGTTGCGAAGAGCTGGTCAAAGAAATTGGCGGCGCGGGCGTTCCGCTGCACCACTGGGAAAATATTATTCCGCCGCTCCCCAGCCCGACACCGACTCCGACCCCGGCGCCCACTCCGAGCGCCACACCGGGGGCCTCAGCAACGACTTCTCCTGCCCCGGGATTTGCTTTTCCATTACTGTCGCCGACTCCTTCGCCCAAGCCGTAGGGATGTTTTTTCGGGCAGGGCGAGTGAGTTAATGGCCTTTTCAGCTCCCGCAGGGTGCGCCGGAATATAGCCCGGAGCGAGCGCAGTGAGCTCCGGGACTTATGACCTAAGGGGTTTCAAGCCCTGGAAGGGGCGACGGAAGGTGGCTCTCCGAGTAGCGTTGCCGTATCCGTCGGAGCGACCCCTCCGCCACCCCTTTTCAGGGGTTGGGTTTCTTTTTCCGATTCCCCGGAGTTCCGCTGCGCTCCACTCCGGGCTATACTCCTTTGCGCCTCCGGCGCTTCCCAGAGGACTAAACAATTACTACCTGGCATAAACGCCTCAACGTTGTCTTTCCGTTGCAAACCATGAGCAAGGCCTTCACCCGCGAAGAAAACGAGGGGCCCGACCTTCCCGATCTGCCGCCGCTCATCTCGACGCTTGCTCCCGGCGCGAAGAATTACATCACGGCGGCAGGCGCGCGGAAATTGCGCGATGAGCTTCGCCAACTGGTCGAAATTGGGCGGCCGGGCCTGGCGAATTCAACAGACGATCCGGACGCAAAGCGGCAGTTGGCCCGGCTCGACCAGCGAATCATGCAACTGGAAGAGAGCCTTCAGTCATTGGAGATCATAAACCCTCCCGGCGGCCCGGCGGATATTGTGCGCTTTGGCGCCACGGTGACCGTCCGGGAAAGCGATGGGAACGAAGCAAGTTACCGGATCGTTGGAGTCGATGAAATTGACCTCGATCGCGGCTGGGTCAGCTGGGTGTCGCCGATTGCGAAAGCGCTGTTGAATGGCAAACGAGGCGAGCGCATTCGCTTCCAGTTTCCCTCCGGAGAGGAGACACTGGAGATTCTCGATATTCGATATGAATAAAATGCTTCGTTCGCTTGCCGCGTTTCTCTTTCTCATTTGGGTGACACCCTTCACGCAGGGCGAAGGAAAAGAATCCATTCCGTCCGCGCCCTTCGACGTCGTGATCAAAGGGGGAACGCTTTACGACGGCACCGGCGGGAAGCCACGCGTCATTGATGTGGCCATTCGCAGCGATCGCATCGTTGGTCTCGGGGATTTCAAAGCAGCCGACGCGAAGGTAATTGTCGATGCCAAAGGGATGGCGGTCGCGCCGGGGTTCATCAACATGCTCTCGTGGTCGACCGATTCGCTCATCGAGGATGGGCTTTCCCAAAGCGAGATCCGGCAGGGCGTCACGACTGAGATCATGGGCGAAGGCTGGTCGATGGGGCCGCTGAACGATCGGATGAAACAGCGCATTGTCGCGGAGCAGCGGGACATCAAATACGAGATCAAGTGGAACACCCTCGCGGAATATCTGACCTTCCTGGAGCAGCGCGGCGTTGCGCCGAACGTGGCTTCATTCCTCGGAGCGACGACGATCCGCGAATACGCGATCGGCCTGGAAGACAAGGCGCCGACGCCCGAGCAACTGGAGGAGATGCGCGAGCTGGTGCGGCGCGGGATGGAGGAAGGCGCGCTCGGGATCGGTTCTTCGCTCATCTACGCGCCGGCCTTTTACGCCAGGACGGAGGAGCTGATCGAGCTGTGCAAAGTCGCGGCGAAATACCGCGGCAAATATATCTCGCACGTCCGGAGCGAGGGTAACCAATTGGTCGAGGCGATCGATGAATTGATCCGGATCAGCCGCGAGGCCGGATTGCCGGCGGAAATTTATCACCTGAAGGCGGCCGGAGAAAAGAACTGGCCGAAGATGGATCGCGTCCTGGCAAACGTCGAAGCGGCCCGGAAAGAGGGACTAAAGATCACCGCGAACATGTATCTCTATCCGGCCGGCGGGACCGGGCTGGATGCGAGTATCCCTCCCTGGACGCTCGACGGCGGTTACGACGCGCTTTGGAAGCGGTTGGAAGATCCCGCCACGAGGAAGAAAATTGCCGCGGAAGTCCGCACGCCTTCCGACGCCTGGGAGAATTTCTTCCTCGCCGCCGGCTCCCCCGACCGCATCCTCCTGGTCGGTTTCAAAACCGAAAAACTGAAGCCGCTCACCGGCAAATCGCTCGCGGAAGTCGCGAAAACGCGCAAGACCGATCCGGTCGAGACGATCATGGATTTGCTCCTGGAAGATCGTTCCCGGATTGAGACGATCTACTTCCTGATGTCGGAAGCGAACATCCGGAAGGAAATTGCGAAGCCATGGGTCTCGTTCGGCTCGGATGAAGCTTCGCAAGCGCCCGAAGGCGCCTTTTTGAAATCGAATCCGCATCCACGGGCCTACGGAAATTTCGCGCGTTTGCTGGGCCGCTATGTGCGCGAGGAGAAGATCATCTCACTCGCGGAAGCGGTGAAGCGAATGACCGGTATGCCGGCAACAAATCTCGGCCTGGATCATCGCGGGTTCGTTCAGGAAGGGATGTTCGCCGACGTGGTTGTCTTCGATCCCAAAACGATCGCCGACCGCGCCACCTTCGAAAAGCCGCATCAATACGCGGTCGGGGTAAAGCACGTGTTCGTGAACGGCGTGCAGGTGCTGAAAGATGGCGAGCACACCAGAGCGAAGCCAGGCCGCGCTCTCTGGGGCCCGGGAAAGATTCCATAGTTCGGAGGGACGTGCTTCGCTCCGCCGCCGAAGCGGCTTTGGCGCGCAGGAGGCCGCACGTCCCACACGCTGTCATCCCGAGCCGCGCAGACGGCGAGGGACCTCACACACGGTCGTGAACTCTCCTTCGCCCGGCACGCGTCATCGCAATGGTGTCCCAACGCGCGCCCGTCAGGAATGCGGTTGGTCGCTTGCTCTGATCAGGAGGCGCCACCTTCGATTGCGAGGTCCCTCGGCGTCTGCGCGCCTCGGGATGACAACGCAATCGAAAAGCTCGCCATCAGGTGTGACGAGGCCGCCAAGGCTGCGGATGCAATCACGTTCTTTCGGTTTGTCGTGTCCGATCCTGGTGGATAAACTCGTCGCCATGCTCCCCGCCCCTGACGCCATCTCGCACAAACACCCCCCGACTAGACCCCGAAAATTCGCCCTTAAAGGCGCAATCACTGGCCGAATTCTCCATTAGGCGCTTTCCCAATTCAAACCTCAGAGCAAACATACAGAACAAATGAACGCTGAATCCCAATACTGGCTTGAGCGCGATGGAGACATAAGGGGTCCTTACGTATTCGACATCATTTTGACGATGTGGACACGAAAGGAACTTCGCTTGACCGACCGCATTCGCGCAAACGGTAACGAAAATTGGATTGAGATTTCGCGTCTCACGGCCTCGCTTGAAAAAGCAGAACGATCAAAGCATTCCCAAGGCAGCCGATCCGGTGCTGCGTGGCGTGCTGGGATGACTTTTGGCGGAGGGATGGTTGGCTTACTGGTTTCCTACCTCATGCGGCCAACCATATTCGGACGAGGGCCATCGTTCGGCGAATGGTTCACAGAGGGCTTCAATTCACCGTTCGCATCGACCATTTACACTTGTGGCATCATAGGTCTTCTTGTCGGTTTCATTATCGGTTACGCGATTGATACGAACGCGCAAAAGAAATGACCGCAACGCCTAACCGCGCGAGATCGACGATCCCGTTCGGGAAATGTTTGAGTGAGCTCGACAGAGTCAACGGCTACCGCGAGGCCGCGCGCGAATCGATCTGATCCAGGCTGGGATCGTTTTGCCTGACCCAATCCTGGATCGCATCGACCTCGGCTGGATCCACCGCGGTGGCTCGGGGTTCCTCGGACGTTTTCTGCCGTTTCCAATGCCGCCCGTGGCGGTAAAGCGCGTAATAAAACGTTTTCGCCTGGACCGAGCCGACGCCGCTGCAACGCATCGCGTCGTAAAACATCCGGTCCACTTGCTGCCACGGACGCGTTTTCTGGTCGTAGGCGACGTCGTGGAGAACCGATGCGTTGCGAAATTTCCCTTCGAACGGGCCGCCGAAGAACGACCAGAGCGCGCGTGGAATCGACGCGCCATCTACTCTCGATCCGGCGGGCGCAACCCAGACCACGCCTTTCGGATCGGTGTAACGCAATTCGTTCAAGAGCGTCATCGTTCTGCCGTCGGCCTCCCAGCGGGTCTCGATCGGGCCGCTGAAATAGCCCCAGGTGCTGGTGGGCTTGACGGGCTCCGGCCGGTCGGTTTTTTTCCCGCCAAAAATGCAGGAAGAAAGCAGGACGGCGATGATGGGAAGGAGAACGACTCTCACAGGCGACTCGCTAGGTTGCGGAGGAAACAAGCGCTTTGTCCGGCTCTTCGCGCGGTCGGCGCGGTAGGGCCGGAGGCGGAGGCGAGGCGGACGGGCGTCGAAAACTTTTCACATAAAAGAGCATGAAAATTCCGCAGACAATCAGGAGCGAGCCGATCCATTTCAGCAGCCAGCCCGGATCGCGCAGGATCTGGATGGTGCTTTGCCCGAGGTTCTCGGGGTTCCAGGAAGCCTGCGACATTTTGTAGGTGAGCCCGGTCCAGGTGTGCTTCCATTCGCCCGGAAAATTGAATGGGTTGTTCATCCAGCATTGGCCGCTGGCGGTCTGGCCGTCCTGGGTGCTGACGCGCACGGTGCTCTTGAATCCCGCCGGACTGTCGTTGCCTTCGTTGCGCTCCACTTCGAAGTCCACCAGCTCCAACGCGATCGGCAATGGAATCTGCTTCCAGCCGTAGGCGATCTGGACATCGGCGGCGGGCGAAGCGGGCACGCTCACCTGCCATCCGGCGGGAATCCATTGCTCGGAAATCTCCGAGCCTTGCTCGAGGCGGATCTGGACGCCGTCGGGCAAGTTTGCCGTAGCAGGCGGGTTCGTGACGGGATTGAAATCCATCCACTCCTGGGCGTGCGGCATGGTGCGATCGAGCGTCAACTGCCAGTCGGCCCAACCGGTCGTGAGCGGTTTGTTTAACTCGAGGGCGCCGGTGGAATTCCCGAGTTTTCGGGAGCGAAGGTCGTAAGTGACGCCGCCGTCCTCCGCGATAAAGAGAGTGAGATGATTCGGCGGCGTCGTGCCTGCCGCCGGCATCTCCGGGGCGGCGCCGGGCGTGTTGCCGTGAGCAGTGGGCGCGGCGGAAACGGGCACTCCCTTGCCGCGAAGCGTCACGACGACGGCGGGATTGTTCGGCTGATCGCTGAGCGTGCCGGGCTTGCCATTATCGAGTCGGAAATCAGGCCAGTAATTTTCGATCCGCAGCGAAAAAGGATTGCCGGGCATGGGCAGGTCTTTGCCGAGATTCTGCGCGACGTCGAAAGTCCAAGTCCTTTCCGCCAGCGTAACGACGACGCTGCCTTTGTTGCCGTCCTGGGGCTGGGTCAACTGCACTTTCGCGCCGCTGCTGCCGCCTTTCATGACTTTGGCGATGTGCTCGTCGGGCGCTTTCGCGAAGGCAAAAACCGTTTCCTCGATTTCGACTTCGGCGGGGGCTGAGGGCGAGGCCGTTGGCGAATCGCCCGCGGGTGCCGTGGGCGCGGTCCCGCGTTTCAGCTCAATCGTGGCCAGGCCCATGTTGAACGAGCTATGCTGGTGATCGTCCGCCATCAACCAGCTCTCGAGGCGCTGGTTCATCATCGCGGTGGAGATGGTGAAGTGGAGCGCGGGCGCGCCACCTTCCTTGACTGGCCTGGGGTTGAGCTTGCCTTCGATCGCCGGCGCGTAACCGACGATGCTCAGCCGCGCTCCTCCGGCGAGGGGGCCGAGGTCCCACGGCTTTTGCGGCGTGGGCGGGCGGTTAATGAACTCGGCCGGATAACCCTTTACGATGCCGTCGGTATCGCGCACGCGGAGCTGATGTTGATCGACCAGCAGGCGGTTGCTGGGCGGTTCGCCTTTGAAGAGCGTGATCGTTCCTTCGATTCCCCAAATGCGCCCGATGAGCGATCCGGTCAGGAGCGTGATGATCCCGAGATGGGTGATGAGAAAGGCGACGTGATGCTTTTTCCAGGGCCAGCGCGAGAAGGCGGCGCCGGCGAGGTTGGCGGCCAGCAGGATCAGCCAGAGGTTGAACCAGGGCGCGCCGTAGACGTAAGCGCGCGCGACTTTCGCGTCGAAGCTCGATTCGTAGATCGTTCCCGCGATGGAGCCGACGATCAGCACCGCGAGCAGGACAACCGCCAGCTTGAGGGAAGCGAAAAACCGGAAAACCGGGTTGCGCTGCCAACGGGGGCGCGAGGTTGACGAAGGTGCGGCCATGATGGTGAGCGGGCATTTTCCGCGAGAAGTTCGATGGGTTCAACGCGAGAGTTCGCGACTTGCCCCTCCTCGTGCTCGTGCTCGTGATCGTGATCGAAAGGGTGACAGATCGAGCACGAGCACGATTACGAAGGGAAAGGCGTGCCTAACCGCTCTTGTCCAAGGCGTCGCGGAAACTCCGAAGATGGCCGGCGAAAGCGGTCGCATCGAACGAATCGAGCGTCTTTACATCCTGGAAAAGCTGGTCGATCTCGGCGTCGATCTTCAGCCGCTCACCGCGGTTTTGGTTGAGCGCGTTCGCGAGGCGGTCGAGGGCAAGGACGAGACGCTTCGCGCGCTGCGCGAGCAAATTGTTCGGCGTTCCCTTCCGGCTAAACTCCTCGTCCACCGCCGCCAGCGCCGTGAGCATGGCGCGGGCGGAGCCTTCGCTCCAGTTGGAGACCGATGCGCGGCGCGCCAATGCGTCCGACTCGCTTTGCATCTGGGTGAAGTCTGGCAGGCCAGGATTGGTGGGCGGCTGGCTGATCGGCGACGCGATGCTTCCAGCGGATGTCGCCGTCGCGCACAGCCAGGCCAACCCATCCCAGCGCGCAACGGACAAGGCGTCGTTTTGGGGATCGTTCGCGAGCGCCCAGCTCATTTCGCGCAGGGCCACGGCCTGCCCGGTGAGCCATTGGCGCAGCCCGCTCCACGGTTCCTCATCCACCCAATGCTTCGGCTCGGCGACGGATTGGCCGTCCAGCTCGAAAAACAGATCGGGATGGCCGGCCTTCAAAAGCTCCGGGGCCAGATTTTGATGACAGGCGACGCAGGCATTGGCGCGCACGTAAAGGTTGCGCAGATCGCGCATCCCGGCGGACACGCGGGTGTTGTAGGTCCAATCCTTTCGTGTGTGCCCGCGCAGCCAGCTTCCGGCGGCCCCGTGGCAGCTTTCGCAGGAAACGCCTTCGTCAGGATGCGCGGTCCGGGCGAGCCGGCTGGGCGCGACGGATTGGAACGGGGAATGACAAGAGGTGCAGCGCGCGCTCGACTGGGCCGCCGCCAGGCCGAGCCCTTCCGCCATTCGCTCCGAGCGCGCATTGAGCAAGACGGCATGCGCCTTGGTGTGAAAATCTTTCTGGCTCCAGGTGATGTATTGGCTGCGTTTCGGACCGGCGCCGCCGTGGCAACTGGATGATTTGCAGCCGACCGATCCGACGAACGCGCCGCCGCTCTCGCGGGTTTGCCGGGGCTCCTTCGCGGAAAGCCCGGCGGTGCTAACGGCGAGAAGGAGACAGATGCAGGCGATTCGCAGCGACACGCGAAAAGCTTAGCACCGGCATTTCGGAAAATGCGACTGCAAAGCTCATGGTAGGGCGAGACTCTGTCGAGCCGAGTGTGCGCTATCCCGGCGGCTCGACAGAGTCTCGCCCTACCGAATTAGATCGCCGCGTCTAGTTAGCCCACGATTTCCACTTCTTGCGCAGGGGCTTGACGTAGCGATCGACATCCACCTTTCTCAGTCGATCGACGCCACCCTTCACCACGTCGGCGGAATCTTCGTATTTGTTCCGCACCGACTTGAAGAGCGGCCAGAGGAACGGCAGCGAAAGGATGCTCAGGTCCACGTTGCCGAGAGGCGATTTGGCTTCGACTTCTTTCTCGGCCGAGCTGGAAGAGTAACGGATCGCCAGCCCGATCGCGACGCCGAGCGCCAGCGCGCCGATCACGGTCGGCACCGGGTTTTCGCGCAGGAAAAATTCCGTGCGCTCGCGGGCTGTCCCTGCTTTTTCCTTGGTTTGCTCCCACGCTTCGCCCGCCGCAATCGAAACCTTGCCGGCCGCCTGGCGCAAGCGCCCTGGGGTTTCCCCGGAAATCTGTTCGTCGCTCGACCTCATCGAAGCCGCCAGCGGATCGTCCTCTGTAAATTCGTCGCCATTTGGATTGATCATATAACAACTTCGCATATCGCCCCCCTTTTGCGCCTCTCGTTTCGTTTTCTTCCTCGTGCTCATGCTCGTGCTCCTGATCGCAATCGAAGGGCGAAGATCGAGCACGAGCAGGAGCGCGAGCACGATTACGAAGAGCAGGAGAGGGAATCACCGCCATTCGTGCTTGGGATACTTTCGCTGGAGCTCTTTCTTGATCTTCGGATAGCCCTCGCGCCAAAAGCTTTCCAGATCGTTGGTGATTTGAATCGGACGATGATTCGGCGCGAGAACTTGAATCCTCAGCGCGATGCGGCCACGCCCCACCGCGAGACCGCGAGGAGTATCGTACAAATCCTGGATACGGGCCGCGATCGTGGGTGGGGCGGAATCTCCGTAGGTGATCTTCGCGACCCGACCCTTCGCGAGCTTGATTCGCTCAGGCGCAAGCTCCTCCAGGGTTTGCTGCTGCGCTGCGTTCAGCCACGATTTCACGGCGGGCCACACGGGCCGCTCCTTGATTTCCTTATAACTCGTCGCGCCCTGGCAGATTTGCTCCAGGAGCAACAGCTTCCCGGCTTCGTCGATCCGTGGAAATTCCAAATCCGGGAACTCTGCCGCGACAAAATTTACCCGGGCGATCCATTGCTCCACCGCGTTGTCCCAATGTTTCAGGGGGCAGCTTCCCGATAAAACTTCGCGGGCCAGAATTGAGGCCGCGACGGGATCGGCTTTAGGCGAAAATTCTTCGCTGCGCAGGACGAGATCATGAAAGAGGATTTTTCGATGGCCGGTGAGACGCCGGAGCGCCGGATTGAACTCGATGCCGGTCTCATCCCGCAGCGATTCCGGGAATAATTCGCGGAGCCAATCTTCTTCGATCTTCGTGGCCAGCGTGAGCAGGACCTGGCGCTCCTTGTCGCTGCTTTCGATCTCGCGCACTTCCGACGCCACCAGCAGACGCGCCCCGTGCACCGCGCTTTCGCGGGCCAGGACCCCGCGCCGGCCATGCACGAGAGCGCAGCGCAACGTTCCGGCATCCAGCCGCACCGCCACTTGATCGGGAAAGCCCGCCAGGACGCAACGCTCGATCGAGCCGGCCTTGACTTCGCCGGTCTCCAACTCAAGGCCTTCGTCGCGAGCGATCGCCAGAAATTGCTCGGTCAACTGCGCCGCCTCGCGCGCGGCGCCGGCGTTGATCCCAAGGCGGGCGCAACGTTGCGGGTCGAACCGGCTGTTTTCCGCGTAGCGAAACGCCCGCATCAAAATGAAGAGGTCCGATTCGGCGTCGCTTCCGAGCACATCGTCGCGGTCCTCGCGGCCTTGTTTGCTCTCGAGACGGCGCAGGAGGTTGCGGCCCTGGGTGAGCGCCGCGATCAGGGCGACGGCGGGCACGCAGCGATACTGCTGCGCCGCCAGAAGCATGCGCGCATAGCGTGGGTGGACCGGAAACGCCAACATGCGACGCCCGAGGGGAGTGATGCCGGGGAGCGCGGGCGTCTCGCGTGTGGGTTCCGGCGCCTTGGCCGGAACCTCGGGAGAAGTTTCGGAAGAATTGCCGGCGGGGGCGCCGACAACAGCACGCGAGGCGCGTGCGCTCCCCAGAGCGCCGAGGTCGACGAGCAATTGTTCCGCGCGAGAGAGCGCCTGCGGATCGGGCGATTCCAGCCAGCGGAAACTGCCGATTTCCTCGACGCCGCTTGCCTTCAGCGTGAGAACCACCTCGGCCAGATCGAGCCGCTTTACCTCGGGCAATTCCTGCGGCGCGCGCTCGAGATGTTCGCGTTCCGTCCAAAGCCGAAGGCAATAGCCGGGCGCGGTGCGGCCGGCGCGACCGGCCCGTTGCTCCGCGGAAGCGCGACTGATTTTTTCGATGAGAAGGGTGTTGATGCCGCGCCGCGGGTCGAACCGCGCGATGCGAGCAAGGCCGCTGTCGATTACGACCCGGACCCCGTCGATCGTGAGCGAAGTTTCGGCCACGTTGGTCGCCACGATCGCCCGGCGTTTTTCGTAATGGGCGAGGGCCGCGTCCTGCTCGGAAGGCGGGAGCTCGCCGTGGAGCGGCAGGACGACGAATCGATCGCTCACCCGGGAGGCGCGCACGGCGGAGATGGTCCGATTGATCTCGTATTTACCCGGCATGAAGATGAGCACGTCCCCTTCAGTCCGCGGCCCGACGCGCTCCAATTCATCCGCCGCGAGGTCCCAAATGGGATAACCGTCGCCGCCGACCGGCTTCGGAAGGTACTCAACGTCGACGGGAAAGGCGCGGCCGCTTGATGTCAGGACGGCGCAGGGTTCCAGGTATTTCGTGAGAAGGCCCGCATCCAAGGTCGCGGACATAACGGCGAGTTTCAGGTCGGGGCGCGACGTCGCCTGGAGCTGGTTGGCGCGCGCGAGCGTGATGTCCCCGTAGAGATGGCGCTCGTGAAATTCATCGAAGAGGATGGCGGAGACGCCGCGCAACCGCGGATCCTGGATGAGTTGGCGGAGCAAGATTCCTTCGGTGACGAAGCGGATGCGGGTTCGGTTCGAGGTGATGTTTTCGAAGCGGATTTGGTAGCCGACTTCGTCGCCGAGCCGGCCATTGCGCTCGGAGGCGACGCGCGCGGCGAGAAGGCGGGTGGCGAGACGGCGGGGCTGAAGGATGACGACCTGCCCGTCGCCGAGCAGGCCGTGATCGAGGAGGATCTGGGGGACTTGCGTGGATTTGCCTGAGCCGGTGGGCGCCTGGAGGATCAGGCGGGATTGTTGTTTCAGCTCGGCGACAAGCTGGTGCTCTAGCTCGTAAATGGGCAGGTCTTCGCGGGGCATCGGAGGGGAAGGTTCCACCGGCTGCGCAGTCAACGCGAGGGCTGAAACCACGTTACCGTTGACACCGGCCTTCAGGGTGGCGCACCTCCCGACGGGAAGCCGTTGAAACGGCTACCGACCTTCCGCGAGATACACCGGCGTGAAGGCCGGTGTTAATGGGAATCCAGCGCTTAGAAGATTTGTTTGGCGAAGGCGATGACGAGAGCGTTGGCGATTCCGACCAGAGCGGCGCCGGCGATGAGACCGGCGCAAATCGGTTCCGCGCTTTCGACCCAGAGGCGGTTGCCTTTCGTCCCTGGCTTCGGATAACGGCGGCCCTGCCACCAAAAAAACATTGCCCCCAGCCACATGGCGAAACAGGCCTCGGGTGGCAGGATTACCCCAAGACCGATAGAGACGGACGACAAGGGAAAGGGCTTCTTCCGTATGATGGTCATGATTTCGATGAAGGCGGCGAGTGCTGCCGCGACGATCATCGAAATCACCGCCGAAGCGGGCAAACTGGCTACACCGCGGGCGATCAAGTCGGCCACTCCCTTCCATTGAACAGCGGAAGGCATGGGAAATTGCTCCGAGATAATCGTGGCTGGACTCCGTCCGCCATCCGCGCCCGGGGGAAGGAAGAGGAGAAAGAAGAGCGGGGTTGCGGCCAGAGCGCCCGAAAAAATTCCGATGCAATGTCCGATAGCCTGCTGACGCGGCTTGGCGCCGAGCATATAACCGGGCTTGATGTCGGAGAGCAGGTTCCCTGCGTTCGATGCGACCTCCGCGGTCATGCCGGCGGTGATGAGATTCGACGCGGGATTGGTGCGGTCGATCGCGCCGATGGAGAATTGCGTAATTTTGCTGAGCGAACTGGTCGGCGTCCAGGAGGTGAGCGCCATCGAGTTAACGCAGATGACGGTGAGGACAAAGACCAAGGGGAGGGAGAGGAGTGCCAGCCAGATCGGCACTCCGAAGAAGAGATGGGTCAGCCAGGTCCCAAGCAGGCTGAGGATTGGCACGCCGACGTACGAAATCCACAAGGGCAGCTCGATACCCGCCAGGACGTCTTCGCCTTTGCTCTTCTTTTTTCCACGCAGGTTTTTAAAGAGGCTGGTAAAAATTTCCGGCTTGCCCACGAGGGCAATCAGCGAACCAACCACCATCATCGTCACGCCCCACCAGAGAGACCATTGATTGACAATCTCCGCCCGACTGAGCGCCACCGTTGCACCAGTGGCTCCGATGCGCGGTGCAATATCCCCGCGCGCAATCATAATTGGCGCGAGCACGAAAAAGTTCACCGCCGTGCCGAGCGCTACGCTAGTCGCAACTCGCACGCCCATCAGCCCGCCGACCCCGAACATGGCCGCATCCAATCCAAGCCGGAGGCCGAGGGTGCGGAACTCAGTCCCGAGGATGCGCGGAATCCCCAGCTCATACTTGGCCGCGAGCATGTAGTAATATTCGTCGATGCGTTCCCGGAAATGCCACGGCTCCGTCCAGCCGAGCCATTGATTCATGCGCAAAAGTTTGAACTGAAAAAGGCGCTGCAATCCATCGCTGACGATGAATTGATAGAAGCCGGTGAGACCCGCGGTGATGCCGAGCAGCTTGGCTTTGTAGATCCCTTCGCCGGCCGCGCCGTGGTAAAGCGCGTCGAGAACGACACCACAGGCACGGCCTTCGGGAAAGGGAAGCTGGTCCTCGTTGATGAAGCGCCTCTTGAGTGGGAAGGCAATGAGCACGCCGATGAGCGACATGACCGACATCCACAGCACGATGTGCCACCACGGGACGATCGTGTTAGTGACCAGCATGTAGGCGGCCAGGCTCGAGGTCAGCGGGACGGTCATATAACCGGCCGAGGTGGCAATAGACTGCATGGCGTTGTTTTCCAGGATGGTGAAATCCTTGCCTAAGCCAATGCGGGCGAGGAAACGAAACATGGCAAAGGCGAGGATGACGGAGGTGAGATTAACCCCGAGCGTCACGCCGGTTTTGCCGGCAACGTAGAGATTCGTGGCCGAGAGGATGCCGCCGAGAAGGAAACCGGTCAGCCCGGAGCGGATCGTAAGCTGTGGTAAATCTCCCCGATAAACTTTCTCAAACCACCAGCGATCTTTTTCTTCCCGCGTCCAGGTCCGCGTTTGTTCGGGCGTGAGTTGAGCGAGGGCCATGACTCAGCTCAGGCTTTTATGAATCAGCCCAAGTCCGCAAGCATCTTTGTAGAGCGGGCGCGGCAATTCCATGGTGCGCGCATCACCGTTTAAACAGAAGGTTTCCACCTCCGGATGCGCCTTTCGCCACTCGACGAAAGCTCGCCCGACGCCGCCCTGGTGCGTCACGTCGAACTCCGCGGCGAAATGGCTGACATCATGGAGAATGAGCAGGCCGCCCGCCGCCAGCGCACCGTACCAAAGATCGAGTTCAGCCAGAGTCGCCTGGTACTGGTGCGAGCTGTCGAGAATGATCAACTCGGGATCGCCACCCAGGTATTCCCTGGCCGCTCCAGGCGAGGCCGGATCGAGTGAATTTCGCTCGGCGATTTCGACAAAGTCCTGCAAACCGCCGCGCGCGATCCAGCGCCGGGACATTTCGCAACTGGCGGGATCAAGATCCAAACTGAAGAGGCCATGCCGGGCCTTCATCCGGCGCAACATCCACCCGAGGAGGAGAGCCGAGTACCCGGCGCACGTCCCGAGTTGAACGATCCGGCTGGCGCGGCTGCCCATGACCAGCCCATGCAGGATTGAAATCAACGGAACCGCGCATTCGCCGATCGGACCGCTCCGGTCGGTTTCCTCGTACCACTCGCGCAGCGCGCCCCATTCGGCTTCGCTCAGGTCCGAATAAATCGGCGGGACGTAATCGGCGCCAGGCAAATGGTGCCACCAATAACGGGCGCCCTGGTTGTCTTTCCACGCGCGCGAACGCAACGAGTCGTCGGACATCACGGCGCGAGGCGATCGATCTGCCACGTGCCATCGGTTCGGCGTGAATAACGAAACCGGTCGTGGAGACGATTGGGCCGGCCCTGCCAGAACTCGATTTTATCCGGCATGACTCGATATCCGCCCCAATGCGGCGGCAACGGTATGTCGCCGTTCTCGAACCGTTCCTTCATCTCGGTCAGCCGCGCATCGAGGATTTGGCGTGCATCGATCACCTCGCTTTGCTTCGAAGCCCAGGCGCCGAGACGGCTGCCGACTGGCCTCGAATGAAAGTAGGCGGCGGAATCTTCGCGCGATGTTTTTTCCACGGCGCCGCTAATCCGAACCTGACGTTCGAGCTGCACCCAGTAAAACCCCAGCGCGGCGTGGGGGTTCGCTTCGAGCTGCCAGCCTTTTTCGCTGTCGTAATTGGTGAAAAAAGCGAAGCCGCGTTCATCGAACCCTTTGAGCAAGACGATGCGGACGGAGGGTTTTCCGTCGGGCGTTGCGGTAGCAAGACTCATGGCATTGACGTCGCGAATGTCCGCGGCGAGCGCGGCCGCAAACCAGGCGCCGAATTGATGGATCGGGTCGGAATGAAGATCGGCGCGGCGCAACCCATGGGCGGCGTATTCGTTGCGCAGGCCGGTCAGATCGCGTGGCATCGTATCCATATGGTGATCGACGCCCAAGATTATTGAATCTGGCGAGAATGTCGAAGGGCGATTCAAAGATCGTGCAAGGAGGTTGCCCCGAGTGCCGGCAGAAGCCCTTTGTCATTCCGAGCGCAGTCGAGGAATCTGTCGCTCTTGCTGAGATAGCGCGTCGCTACGCGGGACGGATTGAAGTCCTTGTGCCGGACTTTTGGCAAAGCGAAGAGACGCAGTCACAGATTCCTCGACTGCGCTCGGAATGACAAAAATGGCCGGCTCAGTCGACCAACCAAAGTGCCGTGCCCTACGGGGCGCGCGAAACCGAGCTAATTAATCATCACAACTGTCCCGATCGGAATTTCGGAGAACAGTTTTTTCGCGGCGTCGCCCGGAAGTCGAATACAGCCGTGGGACGCTGGGTATGTCGGCACCACTCCCGCGTGCATGCCGAAGTCACGGCAATTGAGCCGCATGAAATAGGGCATGGCGACTTTGTAAATGGTGGAAATATGGTCGCGGTCCTTGTCCGTGATGACGTAATGGCCCGCGGGCGTGGAATAGCCCTGGCGGCCGGTGGACACCTGGGTGGTGAAGATGCTCACGCCATCCTTGATTACGGTGGCGTTTTGTTTCGCGAGCGAAATTTCCACCCGGAGTTGCTCGGGCAACGGTCCGCCGCCAAGAAGAAGCTGAACGCATTGCCAGTTCGCGGTCCAGGCGGCGAAATAAAGCGGAAGCATTTTGTATCGCGGTGTGGTGCGGTTGCGATCCGCCCCGGCGTCGAGCAAGGCGCGAACATAGTCAGTCCGGCCAAGTCCCGCGGCGAGCATGAGCAGATTAACCCCTGTCTCGTTCTGAATATAAAGCCGGAGGTGCTTGTTCTTGAGCAGGTCCATGAAATCCTTTTCGCAGACCTTCGGGATGACGATGTTCGGGTCGCTGCCGCAGGCGAGCAGGGTGTGAAAAAGAGCCGCCTCATCATTGGCGATGGCGTACGCGATCAGGGGAGCGGTGCCGCCATCGCGAGTCGGAGGCGCGGGGTGTTTGCTCAGGAGGAGCCGAACCTGCTCCTTCAGATCGGTGCGCAAGGCCGCCTCGAGCGCTCGCCGCGTGTTTGCCGTCCACTGGAGATTGGCGGGGAAGCGTTCGAGCACGGTCTGGAAAATGTGCATGTCGCCCGTCTCGAGGGCCATGGTCAGAAGGTCATGGCCCGCGACGGAGATCGTCGCGAGATTCGAGACCACCGGAAGAAGCTCCTGGAGCGCCTCCAGTTTTCCGGCCCGGATGGCGTGATGGATCGCGGAGTTTCCGGCCAGATCGGTGAAATTCGCGCTCGCCTGCCGTGCCAGGAGTGTTCGGATCATGGCGACGTCGCCTTGCATGGCGGCCGCCATCAGGGGCGTGAGACCTGTCTCGTCAGCCGTTTCAACCGACGCGCCGGCGTCCAGCATCCGCCGGACAGTCTCCCAGTCCCGCTTCAAGGCCGCGGTCACCACCGCGATCTGACCGGGACGGGGCGGCGCCACTACATCGAAACCCGACGTGAAGCAGTGCTCGATTCGGGAAGTCTGGCGCGCGTCCCCTCTCCCGATCGGGACCATCGCATACACGCCGCCAAGCGACGGGTCGCGGACCTCCAGTTTTCCCGATGGCGCGGGAGCTTGGGTCGCCTTTGTCTCCTCCGGGACAGGGGCATGGCGAGGAGCTCGAACAATAATCAGCGCGACGATCGCGCTGCCGACTAAAATTCGAGTAGTTGTTCTCCACATATCCAGATGACGCGACAATCTTACACCAGGCGTCAAGGGGTAAGCACGAGCGAGGCCAGCAACTTTGCGGAAAAACTGGGCCGCCGCCCATGGTTCGGGGATGGCGAACGCGACTAAATGAGCCTTGACTGCCCTTCTCGCGGCAAAATAGGGTTCCTAAATCGCCGAAAAATTCGGCAGTCGCGCGTAGATCAGTCCGGGGGGATACCCGACTGTTCCAGCCACTACATCGAAAGGAATATGCAGATGAAAATGACCATTCTCGCCCTCACCGCCTTCGTCCTCGCGGCCGCCCCGCTTGCGCCGGCCCAGGACGAAACCGAGACGCCAGCGCCTGCCCCCGAAGCGACCGCGCCCGAGCAATCGGAGTCGCCCGCTACCGATCCGAGCGTGTCAGTTACGACCGAGAAGTCCGAACCCACCCCGCCGGAGAAAAGCAGCTCGCCTGCGCCAGAGAAGAGCAGTCCGCCACCCGGACCAACGAAAGCTTCTTCCCCCGCAAAGAGCAGTTCCACTGCTCCGGCAACCAAGAAGACGCCGCCGCCGGCTGCGGTCATGCCGGTAAAGAAATCGACGCCGGAAGCGACCTTGAGAGAGATCGAGAATAAATGGGAAGCCTCAATTGCGGCACACGATCCCTCAGTCATCCAGGCTTACGTGGCAAACGACTACCGCGGCGTCAGCTCGACGGGCAAGGTCATTAACAAGGCCGCCTTGCTGGCGCAGATCAAGAATGACACCGACACCTATACCTCCGCAAAGAATGGCCGCCTAGACGTGCGCGTTTTCGATGGCCGTTTCGCGATTGTCATGGGCACTTCCACGGAAGCGGGGAAAACGAAGGATGGCAAAGCTTTCAAGCGCAACTTCCGATGGACGGATGCCTGGGTGGAACGCAACGGCAAATGGCAATGCGTCGCCTCGCAAGCAATGGCGCTATCGAAATAACCTCGCGAGCGCGGCCCCTGCTCACTTTCGCAACGGATTGGAACTTTAATGGACCCTACATCGCCTCCTAACCTTCAACCCCCGCGTCCCGGTTGGTGGTCGCGGAATTGGAAATGGTTCGTGCCGACGGGATGCCTCGGAATGTTGCTTCTCGTGGGCGGCTTTGTCTTTATCATCATTTCCATCGTCTTCGGCGCGATGAAATCCTCCGATGCCTATAAGTCCGCCCTCGCCAAGACAAAGGCCGATCCGAGGGTGGTGGCGGCGCTCGGATCTCCAATCACGGACGGGTTTCTCGTTTCCGGAAAAACGAACGTGAGCGGGACGTCCGGTCACGCCGACATGACTGTCCCTATCTCCGGTCCGAAAGGCAAAGGAACGATTTATTTCGTCGCCACGAAATTCGCGGGCGACTGGACGTTCTCAAAGCTCGTCGTCGAAATAGGAGAAACGGGTGAAAGAATCGACCTAGTTGAGGACCCCCCGGCAACCGTCCCGTAGATTCAAGGTCGCGATTTCCGAACCCACCGGTGGACAATATTTCGCCCGGTGCCTGTTTACTCGTACGCCTGGGTCGGTAGCTTAAACGCTCATGCCCGTCTCAGAGGAAGAAGTTAGGGAAGCCTTGAAGGGGGTGAAGTATCCCGGCTTCAGCCGCGATATTGTTTCTTTCGGGCTGGTGAAGGGAATTCAGGTAAACAACGGCGCAGTCATTGTGCAGTTGGCGCTCGCCACCAACGAGCCGGCGATACCGCAGACGATCAAGACCGAGGCGGAGCAGATTCTGCGCGGTTTGAAGGGCGTGGAAAACGCGAAGGTCTTGATCGACATCCAGGCACCGCCCGCCGCGGCTGGCGCGGGGACGACGCGCATCGAGGGGATCAGGCACATTATCGCGATCGCCAGTGGCAAAGGCGGGGTCGGGAAATCGACTGTCGCAGCCAATCTCGCGGTCGCCCTGGAGAAGACGGGAGCGCGGGTGGGCCTTTGCGATTGCGACATCTATGGGCCGAGCATTTCGCTCATGTTCGGCACGCGGGATCGGCCCACGGCCACGGAAGGGAACCGCATCATCCCGATCGAGCAATACAACCTGAAGCTGATGTCGATGGGTTTCCTCCTCGACGACTCGGCCCCGGCGATTTTGCGCGGCCCGATGGTGACGCGCTACACCCAGCAATTCCTGCGGCAGGTCGAATGGGGCGAGCTCGATTATCTTGTGCTCGATCTGCCCCCGGGCACAGGTGATATCCAGCTCACCATTGTCCAAACCGTGGCCCTCGCCGGCGCGATCATCGTGACCACGCCGCAAGAAGTGGCCTTGATCGATGCGCGGAAGGCTTCGACCATGTTCGAGAAAGTGAACGTCCCGGTGCTCGGGTTGATCGAAAACATGAGCTACTTCGAGTCCCCGAGCGACGGAAAGCGCTACGACATCTTTGGGTCCGGCGGCGGAGCGCGTGAAGCGAAGCGGCTGCGCGTTCCATTGCTCGGCCAGATCCCGATCGATATCGCAACGCGCGAATCCGGCGATCGTGGCATGCCGATTACCGGTGAAAAGGACGATTCCCCGGTGGCCGTTGAATTCATGAGGATCGCGCAGGAGCTGCGGAGGACTTTGCCGTGACGCCGTCTCTTCCGGAGGGACGAGCTTCCGCTCGTCCAGGACATGCAGAAGCATGTCCCTCCGACTTAGGAAAAATGAATAGGTACGGCCGGTGCTACATCTAAGTAAGGACGATATGGTTTTTGTTGACCAAATTTGGTTTTTATGAAAAACAGTCCCGAGATGTCCGCTGCGCAAGGGGAACAATCACAGTTCGTTAAGGACTCGGCGCTCTACAAGGAGTTCCTGGCGGAGCGGGAGGAAATTTTGAAGCACAAATGGATCGAGAGCGAGAAAGCCGGGGCCGATATCGGCTTTGAAAAGGCGCTGGGCGATTGGATCGTGAAATACCGCTCCAGCTGGCGAAGCAAGCGGATGAAGGAGGCCAGGGCCCAACCGACTGCCGCGTAATCTCTCCATTTTCCTTTAATGCGATCCCGCGAGGTCGCCAAGGAACCCGTGACCAACAAGCAAAACAACCGCAGTTCATCCGCGCCCGCCACTCCTCCAGTGATGGATGGCGAGGCCATTAACCGCGCCCTTCGCCGCGTCGCGCACGAAATCATCGAGCGTAACCCGGAACTCGGTTCCGTGATCCTGGCGGGGATACCGTCGCGCGGCGTTGAGATCGCCCGCCGGATTGCGGATATCATTCAATCGTTGGGAAAAACGCCGATCGAGACGGGCGTCATTGATGTCTCGATGCACCGGGACGATGTCGGAAAGCGCGCCGAGCTGCCGCGCGTGCAAGCGTCGAGGCTGCCGCTGCCGCTCGAGAACAAGACGGTCATTATCGTCGATGACGTTTTCTTTACCGGGCGCACGGCCCGCGCGGCCATGGATGCGATCAACTCATTCGGGCGGCCCGCCCGTATTCAGCTCGCCGCCCTGATTGACCGGGGCCACCGCGAATTGCCTATTCGGGTGGATTACGTTGGCAAAAATCTGCCCACGGCCGCGGGCGAGCGCGTGCGCTTGCGCCTGGAGAATGTGGACGGAGAACCGGACGCCGTCTGGCTGGTGAAGGAAGAAAAGGCATGACGGCCCAACCCGGATCCGACCTGCGCTGGCAGCGAAAAGATCTGCTCGGCATCCGCGAGCTTTCCGCGGAGGAAATTACTTTTATCCTCGATACGGCGGATGCTTTTAAGGAAGTCGGCACCCGCGAGATCAAGAAGGTCCCGGCGTTGCGGGGCAAGACGCTCGTGAATTTTTTCGTGGAGCCGAGCACGCGCACGAGCACTTCGTTCGAGATCGCCGCGATTCGCCTGAGCGCGGACGTCATCAACATCTCGGCCGCTGCCTCCAGCCTGACCAAGGGCGAAACCCTCAAAGACACCGCCAAGATTCTCGAGGCCAACCATGCCGATATTATCGTCCTGCGGCACAGCTCATCCGGGGCGCCGCAGTTCCTCGCCGAGCGCCTCAGCTCGAGCATCATCAACGCAGGCGACGGCGCGCACGAGCATCCCACGCAGGCATTGCTGGATCTCTACACGATCCGGGAAAGAAAAGGCGCCGTGGCCGGGCTTCATGTCGTTATCGTCGGCGACATCCTATTCAGCCGCGTGGCGCGATCGAACATCTTCGGCCTGCTCAAACTCGGCGCCCGCGTGACCCTGGTCGGGCCGAGCACCCTGGTGCCGCGCGAGTTTGAAAAGCTGGGCGTCGCCGTCTCGCACGACATCGATGCAGTCCTGCCGACCGCCGACGTGGTCAACCTGCTCCGGATTCAGCATGAACGTCAGCGCAAAGAATATTTTCCCGGAATTGGGGAATACATCCGGTTGTTTGGCCTGACCAAGGATCGAGCCAAGCTGCTGAAACCCGATTGCCTCATCATGCATCCGGGCCCGATCAATCGCGGCGTCGAAATCGACAGCGATCTCGCCGACGGCGCGCAAAGCGTCATCCTCGATCAAGTCACCAACGGCCTCGCGATCCGAATGGCTGTTCTCTACCTCTGCGGAGGAATTTCGACATGACTTGGCGGCCCGATTACATGAGTCCGGGTAGCGCACGCGTCTCGCGTGCTGGTTTCGGCGTCTCGCCGAAACAATCTTGTCATTATGCGATCACCAGCGTGTGGCGATGCGCCTCGAAAAGTTCGCGAAAGCGGGACGCTTTCGCCAGCACGCGAGACGCGTGCGCTACCCAGACTGCCGGATGAACGCGATTATTATTCGCAACGGCAGGATCATTGATCCGGCGAACAAGCGCGATGAAGTCGCCGATCTTGTGATTGTTGGCGGCCGGTTCGCTTCCCTCTCTCAACTCTCAACCCTCAACTCTCAACCCGATGAGATTGACGCCAGCAATCTCATCGTCTGTCCGGGATTGATCGACCTCCACGTTCATCTGCGCGAGCCCGGGTTCGGCTGGAAAGAAACGATCGAGTCCGGCGCGCGGGCGGCGGCGGCGGGTGGATTCACCACTATCGTCTGCATGCCAAATACCTCGCCCGTCGCGGACAGTCCGAGCACGATCGCCTGGATCAAGGATCGCGCGGCCGACATGGCGTGCGTCAACGTGCTGCCCACGGGCGCGATTTCGAAAGGCTTGCTGGGCGAAGAAATGGCGCCAATGGGTTCGCTCCGGCAAGCCGGTGTCGTCGCGATCACCGATGACGGTCGATGCGTTCAGAATAACGAGTTGATGCGCCGCGCCGTCGAATATGCGCGCATGGTTGGCCTTCCCGTTTTCGATCATTGCCAGGACTACAATCTCGTGGGAACAGGCGTGGTTCACGAAGGTTACTGGAGCACGCTCCTTGGCCTGCCGGGCTGGCCGAGCGCCGGCGAGGAGGCGATCGTCATGCGCAACGTCCTCCTGGCGGAACTCTGCGATCATCACATTCACTGCCAGCATATCAGCGCCGCGGGCAGTGTCCGAATTCTGCGCGAAGCGCAAGCGCGCGGGGTCAAGATCAGCGGCGAAGTCTGCCCGCACCACATCGCATTGACCGATGACGCGATCCAGAATTTCGACACGAATTTCAAAATGAATCCACCTTTGCGCGGGAAAGACGATGTGGCTGCGTTGCTCGAGGGAATTGCCGACGGCACCCTCGGTATCCTCGCCAGCGACCACGCCCCGCACGCAAAGTTCGAGAAGGAGGTCGAGTTCGACGCCGCGCCGTTCGGGATCGTGGGACTGGAAACGGAGCTTGGATTATTTATGGATCTGCTCGTTCACAAGAACAAAGCGATCGACCTGCCGCGGCTGATTGAGATGTACACGGTCAATCCGGCCCGCCTACTCCAAATCGAGGCCGGCACCCTTTCGCCGGGGCGAATCGCCGATGTGACGTTGATCGACCCCGGGCTGGAATGGACTTTTGACGCGTCCGCCTCGCACTCGATCTCGCGGAATACGCCGTTCGACGGCTGGAAGCTGAAGGGCCGCGCGGTCCGGACGATGGTCGCTGGAAAAACAGTTTGGACGCTGTAGTTCCGTCATCCCGAGCATTAGTCGAGGGATCCCGGGGCAAAATGTGCAGGCGACTCCACGGGCTCCCTCGACTGCGCTCGGGATGACCCTGTTTCGGATTACCCCGAATAACCGCCCGAAATGTAGCTCTCGAGATGGGCGATCGTAGCCGACTGACTGGCGATCACCCACTTAACCAAATCGCCGATCGAAATAATCCCGCGAAGCGTTTCGCCCTCGACCACCGGCAGGTGCCTGATTCGCTTCTCGGTCATCATGCGCAGGCAGTTCTCGACCGGCTCTCGCGGAGTCACCACGGTGAGATCGCTCGACATGATCTCGCGCACTTGAGTTTCGCGCGAACGCTTCCCGCGCAACATCACTTTGCGGGTGTAATCGCGCTCTGAAATCATTCCCAGCAGCGCCCCATCCTCGACCACGAGGAGCGCGCCGACGTTCCGGCTGGCCATGAGATCGATCGCCTCGTAAACCGTGGCGTCGGGTGAGACCGAAAAAATCTCGCCGCCCTTTTGGCCGAGAATCGCGTCGATAGTTCCGCTTACGTCCATGATTGAGAGGCGCCGCGTCTGCGGCAAACCCGCTAAGTGGACACGAAAGTAACGAGGAGCGCCTCGCCTTGCAATGTTTCTCTGCGACGGCTCAGGCTCTTCTGGAGAGGATGAAGTCAAATTCGCGCTGCTGCGGCCGGGAAGCGGGCCCGGCGGCGGCCGCGATGGAGAAGCGCAACGCGCGCAAAATGCGCAGGCCGCGCTCGATTCGATCTGGGCGAACGGAATACGGAACCGGAAGCAAACTGCGCCGCGGATGGTGAATTTTGGATCTTTTCATGGCGGCAGCATGAAACAGGGGGTAGGACATTGACTGTCCCAGGAAGAAAATAATTTTAATTATTTTGAAGCCACCACCGAGGACAACCCAGAGCGACGATGCTTTTTCCCGGCCGCCGCTGGAACGCATGATGCGGTTGCACGCCGCGCTCAAGTCCCAGCACTTTCCCAATTGCCGCAAGATCGCCGCGGACCTCGAGGTCTCGCCAAAAACGATTCAGCGGGACATCGACTTCATGCGCGATCGGCTTGGGCTGCCGATCGGTTACGATGCGCAAAAGTTTGGCTTCTATTACACGGAAGCGGTCACCGGGTTTCCGAGCATCGAGGTTTCAGAGGGCGAAATCACCGCGCTCTTCGTCGCGCAGAAAGCGCTCGCGCAGTACCAGGGGACTCCGTTCGAGCGGCCGTTGCAGTCGGCGTTCCGAAAAATCACGGATGGGCTAAAGGATCGCGTCTCTTTCTCGTGGACCGACCTGGAAGACGTCATCTCCTTCCGCAGCGCCGGCGCGAGCCCGGCTGATCTCGAACTTTTCGAGATCGTCAGCAAGGCGGTGCTGCGGTCCGTTGAATTGACCTTCGAATACCGGAAACTGAAGAGCAGCAAGTTCGAACCGCGCAGGGTGCGCCCGTATCACCTCGGCTGCCTCGAGAATCAATGGTACCTCTTCGCGGAAGATTTGGACCGGGCGCAATTGCGGACGTTTGCCCTTCCCCGCATGCAAAACGTCTCTCTCACCACGACGGGATTTCGCCGGCCGGCGGACTTTTCCATCACCAAGATTCTGAGCGGAAGTTTTGGTCTGTTTTCCTCGGGCCGGAAACATCGCATCCGGCTGCGATTCGATCCTTACGCGGCGCGTTTGGTCTCCGAGCGGACCTGGCATGAATCGCAGCGGATCCGCCCGTTGCCGGATGGCTCGATCGTCTTGCAGCTGGAGTTGGGCGGTTTGGAGGAAATCGAGCGCTGGATTCTGAGTTGGGGTAGTCATGTTCGCGTGCTTGAGCCCGCGTTGCTGCGCAACACGATCCGGGATGCGGCGGTGGCGATCGTGAAGCTCTACCAACGCGCTGAAAGCAGCTAAGGGCGTGTCATCCCGAGCCGCGCAGACGGGACCGCGACCAGGGGAGGAGCGCCGACCCCGCAACTGCAAATTGCGGCGGCGCATTTGAAGGAGGCGGCCAACTCCGGTTGCGAGGTCCCTCGGCGCGCTGCGCCAGCCTCGGGATGACAGAAGTTAGCTCAGCCGCGAGCGAAATTTGTCTTCGATCAGCTCGTGAATGAATCCGGTGATCGCCGGATGATCGAGGCGATCCACGACCTCATTGAGAAAACCGCTGACAAGAAGCTGTTTGGCAATCGGAAGCGGAATGCCGCGCGCGAGAAGATAGAACATCTCGTCTTCGTTGATCTGGCCGGAGGTCGCGCCGTGGCTGCACTTGACGTTGTCGGCGAGAATTTCGAGGCCGGGCATCGAATTGGCCTCCGCATCATCGCTCAACAGGAGATTCCGGACCTTCTGGTAGGCATCGGTGAAATGCGCATGCGGCTCGACGCGGATGAGGCCGCCGAAAGTATTTCGCGTGCGATCGGTCAGCGCATTCTTATAGAGGAGGTCGCTGGTCGTGTGGGGACTGACGTGGTCCTGCAAAGTGCGCGCATCAAATTCTTGCGTGCCGTTCGCGACCGAAACAGCGAGCAGATTGCTGTGGGCGCCTTCGCCCGCGAGGCGGCTTAGACTCTCGAACCGCGAGTAAGCGCCGCCGAGATGAACGTTCAAGCTCAAGGCGGACGCCTCACGTTCCACTGTCGTCGCATTGATCTGGATCGACAAAACCTTCGCGTTCCAATTTTGCGCGCAGATGTAGTTAATCTTCGATCCCCTGCCCGCCACGAGGTCGTTCACGCCACAGGCAAACCCGGGCCGATCCGGTTGGGCGGAGCGAAAATGTTCCATCACCGTCACCTTCGAGAGCTCGTCGGCGATGAGCAGGGTGTGCGGAAAGACCGCGGCATTTTCCCCGTGCAGCCAATGGAAAATTTCAATCGGCAATTCCACTTCAACGCCGCGCGGAACGTAGATAAACGTGCCGGAATTGACAAAGGCTTCATGCAGCGCGGCAAACTTGGCGGACCCGAGCGCCGCCGGCTGGGCCATGAAATGCCTCCGGAACAAAGCCTCGTGTTCGAGCAGAGCCCTTTCGAGCGGCATCAGGAGCACGCCGCGTTTCACGAGGGTTTCAGGCAGCGGATCGCGCCGGAGCAATTGATTATCGCCAAAGATGAGCCGGCCGGCGACCGCATCGAGCCCGCCGGAGCGCTCGAGGATTTCCTCGCGCTCGATTTGGGTCAATCTGGCCGGTTGCGTGTAACGGGAAAGGTCGAGCGCATCGACGCTCGAAAACCGCCACGGCTGGTCTTTTCGATTCGGAAAAGGGATCGATTCGAACTTTTCCCAGGCGGCGCGCTGTTGCTCGTGGAACCAACCGGGAAGTTCGGCCGCACGCGCGACGGAAGGACCGGAAAGGATCGCCGGCTCGGAATGTTCCTGCGGCGATTCGAGTTCCATCACTTCATCGAGAACAGCGGTCTGGTTAGTCATGCCCGAAAAATTAGACGCAAACGGCGGCCCCTAAGACCGCCGCGGATTGCCTTTGTCTTGGGGGCGGAACCCTAGCCGACCGAGCCTTCCATCTCAAGCTCGATCAGGCGCTTGAGCTCGACGCTGTATTCCATCGGAAACTGGCGGACCAAATCGTTCACGAAACCGTTGACGCTCAGGCTCATGGCCTGCGCTTCGGTCAGACCGCGCTGTTGCATGTAGAAAATCTGCTCCGCGCTCACCTGGCTGACGCTCGCCTCGTGCTGCACGGAGTTGCCCGTGCCGCGGACGGTGATCGCCGGGTAGGTGTCGGTCCGGCTGGTCGCGTTAATGAGAAGCGCGTCGCACTCGGTGTTGTTCTTGCAATTCTTGAGGTGCTTCGGGATGTGGACCAGCCCGCGATAAGTGGCCCGGCCCTGGCCGATGCTGATGCTTTTCGAAATGATGTTGCTCGTCGTTTCATCAGCGGCGTGCACCATTTTCGCGCCGGTGTCCTGATGTTGCCCGTCTCCCGCGAGGGCGATGGAAAGAACTTCGCCGCGGGCCCGGCGGCCCTTCATGATCACACCCGGATACTTCATGGTCAGCCGCGAGCCGATGTTGCAATCGATCCACTTCACCTCGGCGTCTTCGTGCGCGATGCCGCGTTTTGTCACTAGGTTGAACACGTTGGCCGACCAGTTTTGGACGGTGATGTACTGGAGTTTCGCGCCTTTCAGCGCGACCAGCTCGACTACCGCGCTATGGAGCGTGGCGGTGTTGAACTTGGGCGCCGTGCACCCTTCCATGTAGGTCAGCTCCGACCCTTCGTCGCAGATGATGAGGGTGCGTTCGAATTGTCCGAAATTCTCCGCGTTGATCCGGAAATAGGCCTGGAGAGGGTGTTTCACTTTCACTCCCGGCGGGACGTAGATAAACGAGCCGCCGCTGAACACGGCGGAGTTCAGCGCGCTGAATTTGTTGTCGCCGACTGGAATGACTTTCCCAAACCATTTCCGGAAAATTTCCGGATGATTCTTCAACCCTTCCGCGCTGCCGACGAAGATAACGCCTTGCTCGCCGACCGCTTTCTTGATGTTGGAATAGACGGCCTCGCTGTCGAATTGCGCTTCGACGCCGGCGAGGAACTTCCGTTCCTGTTCCGGGATGCCGAGGCGTTCGAAGGTCCGTTTCACGTCGTCGGGCACGTCTTCCCAGTTGCGCTTCGGCTGGGTGCCCGCGCTGAGGTAGTAGCGAATGTTATCGAAGACGATCGCTTCCAGGTCCTTGCTCGCCCAATGCGTCGGCATTGGTTTGCTCAGGAAGGTCTTGTAGGCGTTGAGGCGGAACTCGCGGACCCAATCGGGATCCTCCTTGATGTCCGAGATGTAGTGAATGGTCTTCTCGGTTAGTCCGACGCCGGCGTCGTGCGTGTGCGTCTCGGGATAGGCGAAATTTCCAACATTCCGTTCGACTTCCAAAGGTGATACTTCTTTGACCATAAAATTTCCCAGTTAGGCCATGGCTGGCTGGCCGGCTTCGTCCTTCACCTCATCGTAACTTTCGTAGCCCTTTTCCTCGAGCTCCAAAGCCAGTTCTTTCCCGCCGCTGCGAACAATGCGGCCCTGCACCATGACGTGAACGTGATCGGGCACAATATAATCAAGGAGGCGCTGGTAATGGGTGATGACCAGGATGCCGCGACCCGGGCCGCGCATGGAGTTGACCCCGTGGGCCACCACCTTGAGCGCATCGATATCGAGGCCGCTGTCGGTTTCGTCGAGCACGGCGTATTTTGGTTCGAGCATGGCTAACTGGAGAATCTCGTTCCGCTTCTTTTCGCCGCCGGAAAAGCCTTCGTTCACCGAGCGCGAGGTGAACGAGCGATCCATTTCGAGCAGATCCATTTTCTCGTACAGCCTGGCGTAGTAATCGGTGGCTTCCAGCTCCTCGCCCTCTGGCAGCCGGGCCTGCACCGCGGCACGGAGAAAATTCGCGATGGTCACCCCCGGAATCTCGCTGGGGTATTGGAAGGCGAGGAAAAGGCCGCGGCGCGCGCGTTCGTCCGGCGCCAGGGCAAGAATATCTTCGCCATCCATCAACACCTCACCGCTCGTGACTTTGTAATCGGGGTGGCCGGCCAGGACCTTCGCCAGCGTGCTTTTCCCAGAGCCGTTCGGCCCCATGATCGCGTGCACTTCGCCTTTGGGGACGGCCAGCGAAAGGCCTCGAATAATCTCCTGCTCGCCGATCGAGACACGCAGGTTGCTGATGGACAATCGGTTCATTTTTCGGGAACGGAAGTATAGCCAGTTTCGAGGGGTTTGCGAGCGGCGAAATTCCGGCGTTCCGCCAGCTTTGGACCCGCTGGAATGTGATGCGAGTCATGGT
This sequence comes from Chthoniobacterales bacterium, assembly GCA_035556975.1. Classification (GTDB taxonomy): domain Bacteria; phylum Verrucomicrobiota; class Verrucomicrobiia; order Chthoniobacterales; family UBA10450; genus AV80. The sequence goes on along the minus strand of DATMEN010000009.1, from coordinate 167,512 downwards.
GGCCTCCCCCGGAGCCCTTTCTGGTGAAAGCCGTTGTTATGGAAATTAGCAAACGGCACTTTTCCTGCTTGCTCATCCCGTGGGCGCCCCCACCCCCATATTCTTCATGACCAACGATCTTCCAGAAGGAGCGGTCCCTGCCCCGGCCAAGCCCCCGACAGCCGCCACGAGCGAGCTGAATAACCTGCTGGAAATTATTTCCGGGACGAGCGCCGCCATCGAGAACATTTGGGACGGCAATGACGGGTCGGAAACATATTTCGAAATGCTGCGCACCAGCGTCGATCGCGCGGCCAAGGTGACGGCGCAGCTCGTCGAGCACGCCGGTGGTTCTGACAAGAAGGTTGTCTTCCATCCCGAGCTGGCCGGATTTGCCCGGCAGAAGAATGCGCCGCCGCCACCGCCAGCAAAAAAACAGCGGTCCCTTCTCGTGGTCGACGATGAACCGATGGCGCTCGTCCTGGCTAAACGCATTCTCTCCGAGGCGGGCTTCGAGGTCGTGACCGCTCAATCCGCCTTTGAATGCCTGGATCTTTTTCGCAAACGCCCGCATCACTTCGATCTCGTTCTGCTTGATCTCACGATGCCGTTCATGGACGGCGAAGAAACTTTTGGCCGCTTGAGAGCCATTCGCCCGGACGCAGTGGTCCTTCTTAGCACCGGCTTCATCGCCCAGGAACGGCTCGATCGGATGCTGGCCGCGGGAATGGCCGGCTTTCTCCGCAAACCGCATCGTCCGGAGGAATTGGTCGCAAATATTCGGGCCGTCCTCGAAAGCGTAAAGATGTCCCGAGCCGGCTGCGCCGCGGGCGCCCAGGCTTCCGCTTTCTGAGGCGCCTCTATGAGTTCGTCGCTTGCCAGGGCCTTCGATCAGTTAGCGCAGAACCGGCTCTTTGAAGGCATTGGGTCCGATCTGCTCCAGGAGATTGCGCCCGACGTTCACGCCGTTCAGCTCGACGAAGGTGAGATTGTTTTCCGAGAAGGCGATCCGGGGGATTTCCTTTATCTCGTCGGTGAAGGGTCGGTCAGACTCTCCAAATCCGGCCGGGGCGGCCGGCAGGAAACCCTGGGGTTTGTTAAGTCGGGGAATTTCTTTGGGGAAATGGCGTTGCTCGCTCGGGAACCGCGCTCTTCAATGGCCACGGCCGCTGAGCCCACTTTGCTCGGGACCGTCGACGAACCGACCTTCCAGCACATTCTCTCGCTCGCGCCCAGCCGGTTGCACATGAATTTTCTGCGCTCGGTTTCCGAGCGGCTCCGGAGCGTAAATTCCCATTTCATCAGCGAAGTGATGCGGACCGAGAGGCTCAGTCTGGTCGGCTCGATGGCGAATTCCATTATTCACGACCTGAAAAACCCGATCTGTATTATTCGCTGCTGCACCGACCTGATCTCCGGCGAAAGCAGAGATCCGCGTCTGCTCGAGCTGACTTCGATGACGAACAAAGCCGTGGACGGGATGCTCGCGATGACGCAAGAGCTGCTTGATTACGCGCGCGGTGCCACCTCGGTTTCGTGCGAGACGGTTTCAATCTGGCGCTTGCTCGATGAGTTGAACCAGGAATCGCTCCGCCTGCTTCCAGGCAACAACATTCAGTTCGCCAAGAACATCCGCTACGACGGGAATATCGTGGTGGACCTCACCCGTTTCATTCGCGTGCTTTGCAACCTGATCAAGAACGCGCGGGAAGCGATGCCGAGTGGCGGCATCCTCACCATCAGCACCAATTTAGTGGACAAGCAGATCGTCATCCGCATTTCCGATACGGGAATCGGGATTCCGGCGGAGCTTTTGCCGAAACTTTTCGAACCGTTCTTCACGCACGGAAAATCGCACGGCACCGGGCTCGGGATGGCGATCGCGAAATCGGTGGTGACGGCGCATCACGGGCGAATTTCGGTCGAGAGCGTGCAGGGCAGTGGCACGACCGTCGACATCCGTCTCCCCGCGCCGCCCCAGCTATCGTAGCCTGCGGGCCAACGCCTCGCCGGGAGGTGCGTTGAATTGCGAATTGCGAATTGCAATTTGCGATTTAAGGATTGAGTTGCGTTCGCTTGCCGATTCAATCGGAAATCGAAGATCGCATTACCCCGTGGTGTAACGGTAACACAGCGCCCTTTGGAGGCGTTATTCATAGTTCGAATCTATGCGGGGTAGCGTTTGCTCGAACGCGTTGTTTTTGGGTGACGCACGCTCCCGCCGGGGCCGGCTGGAATTCACGCAACTGTTACCTGGCCGCCATCTGTCCGTCACAATCGTTCTCTAGCTTCGCCGCGTTGCACCGAAATGCCGCGGAGCGAATCGCTTCCCGGGCTTAACCCAAACGCAGAAGCAAGGAGAACAAATGTTACGGAAATATTTCGCGTTAATCACCATGGCCGCCAGCCTCATCGGCGGCGCGATCACCACGCGGGCGCAGGAAGCCGGCGCGCTGCTCGACCTGTTGGTCAAGAAACGCATCATCAGCGACCAGGAGGCCGAGGAAGTCCGCGGCGAACTGAACAAGGAGTTTTCGCAATCGCCCGCGGGCAAGATGAAGCTCTCGACGCCGCTGACCGAGCTCGAGATCTACGGCGACGCCCGGGTGCGCTACGAAGTCCGCAATGGCAACAGCGGCCCTCCGAGCACGCTCGTGGAAAACCCCGACGATGCGCAGCAGCGCAATCGGCATCGTTACCGTCTCCGCCTCGGGATTCGCGGCATCCTGGTGGACGACTGGTTCTTCGGCCTTCGCCTCGAAACCAGCACGAGCAATCGCTCCACTAACGTAACCTTCGGCGATGACGCCGGGCCGTTCGGCAAAACGAGCGACGGCGCGTTCATCGGCCAGGCGTATCTCGGATACAGCGGCTTCCGCGACATCAGATTGACGGCCGGCCGCATCCCAAATCCGTTCGTCACCACGCCCATGATCTGGGACGGCGACATCAATCCGGAAGGGTTTTCGCAGCAGTATAAACACACCTTCAATCTTACCTGGGGTGGCGGCAGCACCGAGACCGCCGCTTCCGAGGAATACAGCAAGGACGGGAAGAGCATGGCCGCGGCCGAAGTTTCCCAGCCGTCTACCATGGCGATCGACGTCTTCGCGAATTTCGGCCAGTTCGTTTACGACGACAATAATCCGGAGAACGTGATCGGCGCGCCGACCACTTCCGGCGGACGCCGCGTGCCGGAAAACGACGCCTACATGTTTGGCTACCAGATTGGCGCGAAGTTCAACTTTACCAAGACCACCTACTTCCAGTTGGCGCCGACCTTCTATCATTACAGCGGCTACGGGAACGACTTTAATACCTTCTTCAACGGCGGCCCGAACTTCCGCGCCACCACCGTCCCTCCGGTGATCGTCACGCCAAATCAGACCGGGATAAACAGCCTATTCGTCTTCAACATGCCGGCTGAGTTCGGCTTCAACATCGGCGAACTGCCGGTCCGGTTCTTCAGCGACTTTGCGGTGAACCTGGACGCCGAAGACCGGGCCCTGGCCGCGGGCCGGCCGGACAAGGATGACGAACGTTACGCCTACCAGGTCGGCGTGGGCATCGGACGCATCCGAGCCAAGGGCAACTGGCAGCTCAACGTCTTCTGGCAGCATGCCGAGCAGTTCGCGCTCGATCCAAACCTGGTCGATTCCGATATCTTCGACAGCCGCGTGAACATGGAAGGCGTCGCCCTCCAGGCCGGCTACGCCGTTACCGACGCGATCACCCTCAACCTCACCTACGCCTACGGCGAACAGATCGATAACACCCTTGGCACCGGCGGCGTGGGCGACATCGGCGTCAACCCGCTGCGCGAGTACCAGCTCTTTCAGGCGGACCTGAACTTCAAATTCTAACCAACGCACAAACCCACGTCAGACAATCTGATCCTATGAAAATCACTTCACTCGCCATTCTCACCGGTCTCGCGCTCGCTGCTACGCCAGCGGGCGCCGAGAAGGTCGTCATCAAAGGCTCCGACACCCTCGGCGCGAAACTCGTGCCGCAGCTTGCGGAGCAGTTTAAGGCGCAGAATCCCGGCACCACCTTCGACATCGCAGCCGAAGGTTCCACCACCGGCATCGCCGCGATCATCGACGGCACCGCCGATATCGGCATGTCGAGCCGGCGCGCCAAGCCGGCGGAAGTCGGCGCCGCGACAGCCAAAGGCAAGAACATGAAACCGACCATCGTCGCCTACGACGGCCTCGGCGTGATCGTCAATGCAGCCAACCCGATCAAGGGCCTCACCAAGAAACAGGTGGAACAGATCTTCACCGGCGACGTCACCGACTGGAGCGCCATCGGCGGTTCGAGCGGAAAGATCTCGATCTATACGCGCAACACCTCCTCGGGCACCTACTCCGATTGGAAAGAGCTCGCGATGAAGAAACGCGACTACGCCAAGGGCTCCCAGAAAATGGCCGGGCACGAACAGATTGCGGCCGAGGTCGGCAAGAATGCCAACGGCATCGGTTACGTCGGTCTCGCCTACATGAAAGCGGGCGGGATCAAGGTCGTCCCGATTGAGGGCGTCATGCCTTCACAGGCCTCGGTCCTCAACAAATCGTGGCCCTACGCCCGTCCCACCTTCTACTACACAAATGGGGATCCTCACGGCGTGGCGAAGCAATTCGTCGATTTCACGACCGGCCCTGTCGGGCAGAAAATCGTCGACCGCGTCGGCTTCGTTCCGATCAAGTAGGCAACGCCCCAGCGAATTACCAGGCAGGCAACGCGGTCAGGTTAACAAGGAAGCCCGCCGGCTTCTCCCCGGCGGGCTTCCGTTTTGTGGGAGCCGCTATCGCCGCTTCTACTGACGACGCCGTTGAGGCGGCTCGTAAGAGTTTACAGGAGCCAGCAGAGAGAAAAGAGCGCCTGGGTTTTGAATCTCTGCGTCCTCCGTTTCCTCCTGTTGAATCGGAAAATTCCTAATCGGAATCGACGTTGGCGAAGCGAACGCTGTCGGCGGATTGCGCGGCCCGTGAATTTAGAAAACCGGCCAGGCGGTTACTGGGATTACCGTATTTTGATTCGCAACAGCACTTCGTGTGCGTTTTCTTGTCCAGCTTGCAGACGAACTTGCCGTCTTTGATATCGCAGCAGCACTTCGTCACTTCTTTACCCGTGTCCTTGCAGACCATCTTCGCTGCGAAGGCTGAGGGGACCATCAACACGGCTGCCGCGAGCAAGCCCAGTATCGTGTGTTTCATGGGTCGACTTTACGATGATCGATCCACCCTTTCAAATTAAGCCCTAATCGCGTGAGACGAGAATCCGCCGCCGCGCGCCACGCGAAGCGCTCCGCGGAACAGGCCGCTGATGGTGATCAGCGCCGGGGGCTCCGCGGAGCGCGTCGGTCAGTGGAAGATGTGGTCAGGCTACTGCGTGGCGTAGACTTCGATCAATCCGACTCCAGTGCCGCCGCCCTGGCCCGCTTCCACGGCGGTGTAGAGACCAGGTGGCAATATGGCCACGATGGCTGCCTCAGCCGGGTTTGTTGGAGCGAGGTTAAGCGCCTGGAGTTGGGCTGCCTGGGCCGGCACATCCTGCCAGTCATTATTCGTGGCTACGTTTTGTCCGTTGTTGTCGACCAGTTGGAGGGTCGGATTGCTGAGCGGATTGCTGATCCCGGACTGCGCCAGCGACGGCCCCAGGGCGCGAACCACCACTTTAGGGGCGTTGGTGCTGCTGCCCCCGAGGGCAAAGCCCGCAATCATGACGTTGTCTCCGAGCTGGACGAAGCCGCGCGTGGCGATGTTGCCCAGCTTCGCGTTGGCCCCGGAGTTGAGGTCATAGATTTCGACCAGGCCGACGCCAGTCTCGCCATTCATGCCGGCCACCGTGGCGGTGTAGGCCGCCGGCGCCAGCGTGGCGACGATCGCGGATTCACGCAGATCCTGCGGCGCGATACCCGTCGCCTCGATCTCGGCCTGCTGGGTGTCCTGCCAGTTGTCGTTCACCGCAATCGGGGATCCGGTCGCACCGAACAGACGAATGATGGGATCGCTGATCGCGCCGGGAATTCCGGAGTTGGTCAAGGAAGGCCCGATGCCGCGGATGATGACCCGCTTCGATTCGCTACCCGTGATGATGAAGCCGCCAATCATGACGCCGTCGCCCGCTTCCACCCGAACGCGGGTGGATAAATTAATGGGCTGAGCAGCAGGGCTCGGCGACGGGCTCGGGCTCGGCGATGCACTCGGGCTCGGTGAAGCACTTGGGCTCGGTGAAGCACTTGGGCTCGGTGATGCGCTCGGGCTCGGCGATGCGCTTGGGCTCGGCGATGCACTTGGGCTCGGCGATGCGCTCGGGCTTGGTGAAGCACTCGGGCTCGGGCTTGGCGATGGGCTTGGGCCGCCGGTAACAATGATGGTGGCCGTGGCACTCCCGCGGGCATCTTCGATCTGGAAGGTGCCGCCGTTGCAGAACGTAAAGGAGAACGACTGGCCGGGCTCAAGGTCGCCGCTATCGAGGAAGTTGTGGTTCACGTCGCGCACACGCGCCCGATCATTGCCGACATTGGTCCAGGTCACCCGCGTCCTTGCAGCAATGGTGAGCGAGGTCGGATTGAATGAACCGCCGCCGCCGGCGATCGTCATGCTGGCGTTGGCGATGGGGCTGCAACCCGGCGATGGACTTGGGCTCGCGCTCGGCGACGGGCTCGGGCTGGGCGACGGACTGGCGCTCGGTGAAGGACTCGGGCTTGGGCTCGGGCCTTGCGCCAGCGTCACGGTCGCGCCGGCGCTAAAGAAAATCGCGCTGATGGCGACAACCACGCACTGGATCCAGAGCTTTTGTTTTCCCAGACGCGGCCGCGCAGAGCCAGGGGATGGTGTGGTGAAGTCGTGATTCGAATGGGTGTTCATAATTTTCGTTCTGTTTGTTTGCGGCGGACAAATAGAACACGCGGCAAGTCCGGTCTAGAGATGGATAGTAACGCCGTTGTTACCTTTGAATCTTGGCGTTTGGCAGGCGGCTGGATAGAGTCCGCGCCCATGACCAATGCCCACGAGGTGCTTTTGAAACGAATCAACGAACGCATCGCATCGCGAGGATTTTGCGTGCTCTTTTCCAATGATTTGGCCCAGATCTGTTCTCCCGAGCCGGCCGGGTTGCGCAAACTCCGCCAGAAGCACATCGCGGAAATCGAGAAATTTGCCGCAGACCACGGGCTCGCGGTCGAAGTCCGCGACACCGGGCTGAATGCGACCTTCCGAAAACTGAAACCCGCCTAGTCAGGCAGGGGGAATCCAGGCAGCCGAGCGAATTACGGGCCCAAAGAACCGGGAGGAGGAGTCGCGTTCTGCGGAGTCAGCGTCGCGCGTTTGCGATCGAGCCGCAGCATGAGCTGTTTTCGGCGGAGCCGGGCCAGGCGGCTTTTGGCCGCTTCCGGAGTGGGTTGCATGGATCGGGGGACGTTGCGCCTTCCCTTTTTCTTGAAAGTGGTCATGCCGGGGATGGGCTGGATCAAGGACATTTGCTTTTCTTTTTTTTGGCGCCGCCCTCTTGCTTCTTAGATCGCGCGGCCGCGAAAAATCGGTCGGGTTTATGTAAAGAACTTTCCCCAAAAGGAAGTGGCACCATTCACATCCACTGATGCGGGCAGATGCGTTTGGTCTGTAACATGAAAACAATCACTTTGATTCTTACTCTGAGTACGGCTGTTGCGCTCTCCGCGGCGTCTGGCGCCAAGAAGGAAAAAGCAGAGGCATCTCCCACGGAAACCAAGACATCCGCGACGGAAACCAAGGCATCCGCGGCGGACACCGCCTTCATCAAGAAGGCCGCCGACGGCGGCATGACTGAAGTGGAACTCGGCAAGATCGCCGAGAAAAACGGGGAGAAAGACGACGTGAAAAGCTTTGGCAGCCACATGGTGAAAGATCACGGGAAAGCGAACGACGAATTAAAGAGCGTCGCCTCGAAGATGAACCTGACGGTGCCCGACAAGGTAAGCGCGGAGCATCAGGCCAAGATCGACAAGATGTCGAAGCTGTCGGGTGCGGCGTTCGATGCCGCTTACGCGAAGGAAATGGTCGCCTCCCATGAGAAGACCATCGCCTCCTTTGAGGCGGCGAAGGGCAAGGTAGGCAATGAGGACCTGAAGAAGTTCATCGATGACACCTTGCCCGTCATCAAAGAGCATCTCGAGATGGCAAAGAAGATGCAGGCCGCGAAATAAACTGTCCCCGCCCCGCTCAGTCGGGCGAATAATCGCGCGACGAAGAGCGCTGCAACTGCCTTTGCAGCGATCTTAAAATCGCAATCGTGCTCGTGCTCCTGCTCGTGATCGATCTACGTGCGGCCAGGGGAACAATGCGAGCACGAGCACGAGTGGGATGACGCGGCCCGAGCTCAGGAAGCCTGGCCGTGGCGTTTTGGCGTCGCAAACATTCCTTCCGGCTCGCAACAGGTCGACTGAAGTTTCGTCAGGGCCTTCAGGTCGCCTTTGAACACCGGATCGCTCTGGGCGCAATCTCGCAGGCATTTCAAGTTCGCTTCCAGTTCTGGCGCGCGTTTCCCCGGCAGTGAATACATCATCCAATTCTGTTGCCGCTCGGCCACGACCATTTCCCGCTTCCGCAAATAGGCCAGGTGTTTGGAGATTTTCACCTGCGGCTCGCCCAGGATTTCCTGAAAATGGCAAACGCAGAGCGGCGTTTGCGCAAGCAAATGCAGAATGCGCAGCCGCGTCTGGTCGCAAAAGCATTGGTAGATTTGGACCAGCTCCATGGGAGGGCCTTTTCTAGCAACAGGCGGCCGTGGCCGGCTCGGTGGAGCAGCAACCGTCGGCGCCGCATTTTTCCCGGGCGAGACAATCGGTGTGCTTCGTCGCCAGCGCGAAATCCAGGTGACCTCCCGAGGCTTCGAAACCGGTGATCGGAAATTGCGAAATGGCGTAGTCGTCGTATTCCACTTCCACCTCGAGATCGTCGTGAGGCAGGACGCGTTCGCCGAGCGCCAGGATCTTCGCCATTTTGCCGGCATTGAGCCGGTGGTCCGCATCACCATCGTTGACCCAGAGTTGGAGAACGCCGCTCTCCGTCTTCCGGATCGTGCCGCCGCAATCGATGAAGTTCTTCGCGACGTGTCCCACTTCCGTCAGGTGGAAATGGGCCGGGACGTGATCGCCGTCCGGCAGGATAAAGCGGGGGAATTTGTCTGGTTGCGCCGTCAGGATCGACATCAGTTCGTTCAATTTCATGGCGATCTATATACCTCTACAGGAATATAGTCAAGGCGGCAGCGACCAGTTAAAGAAAGCCACTTCGTTACGGAGAGAAGTCCTGGTTCTGATACGTCGGCTCTTTCGGAACGACGATCTTGACGAAGGCATGCCTGGCCGACGTGTGACAGGCGTTGCACGAGGAAAGCAGGCCTTCATAGCGGGAGGCAAATTGCGCGGGGTCGCGGCTTTGAATCGCTTCCTGCACGCTCGCGATGGAGGGAGGCAACATCGCTTTCATCAATTCCCCAACTTTCACCCCTTCATCCACGACTTTCGCCTCGATGATCGTCTCGGACACTTCATTGATCTCGTGCAGGTAGAAATCGGCCAGCGCCCAATTTCCGGCCTGCCCGGCGAAGTGAAGTTTCTCGGCGAAGCGCTGCATATTTCCCATGGCTGCGCCCAATTCAAAATCTTCCGGATTGGCCACAACCTCGGGGCGCGCCGCCTTCCTGGCATCAAGCGCGGTCACGAGCGCAATCGCCGCGACGAGCAAAGCGGCCACTGCGAGAAGAGATGGGATTTTCATGAGGGTGGAACGTAAGCGAAGGGCGCCGTGTTCACCGATTCAAACAAGGCGCGCGGCAAGAGCCTAGAACCGGACGGAGAATCCGGCGTAGAAATTCCTGCCGTAAGCCGGATCGATTCCATTGCTGCGGATGCGCGAATAATAATCCTCGTTGAAAATATTATTGATCCCGGCAAGGACGGAAACCGTGTCGCGGTAAACTTTCAGCTCGGCGGTCAAATCCCAGACCATGTAGCCGGGGATGTGGAAATTCGGCGTGTTGCCGTCGTCCGCAAAATGCTCGTCCGCGAAGGTGCCGAGCAACGCTACCTTTACTCGGTCCTTCCAGCGGTAGATCCCGCCGGCGCGAATCAGATACGTTGGGGCAAACTGCGGGGTATTCCCTTCGAGCGGGCCGGAAACGAATTCAGCGTCGAGCAGCTCGACGTTGCCATAAAGACTAAATGATCCCACCGTTGCGGCGCATTGGGTGCCGGCCAGCGCGTCGTAAAGGCCGATCACATCCACTTCCGCCGCGGCATCCCAGCCCTTGTTAATGGAGCGCCCGACATTCTGGATATTACTCCCGACGCGTCCGAAGCGATCTTCGTAATCAATCAAGAAGAAACTGGTGTCGAAGTTCAGCCAGGGTTGCGGCGTGCCGCGAATGCCTGCTTCGTAGGTCCATGTTTTGCCAGCCTCCAAATCGTTGCTGATCGTGTCGTTCACGCCCAGCGGCACCGCGTCGGTATAAGTCTTGGCTTTGTATCCCTGGGAAACGTTCGCATAGAGTTCCGTTTTCGGACCCAGCTTGAAATCGAGACCCACGCCGGCCAGCGGCACCACGTCCAGGGAGGAATCACGCGCCAAATTTAGGTCCGGGGTGATGACTTCACCGGTGCCCAGGTTCAGCTTTTCGTCGATGCTCTGGTTGATGATCTCCAGCCGGAACGCGGGCGTGATACTGAAGCGCCCCCATACGAACCGGTTCTCGGCAAAGACCGCGCCGTAAATGCTTTCACGAGAAAGGTCCTGGCGCATTTCGCCATCCTCGGCGTCCGGGGTTGCCCCGCGCCGGACCGTGTAGGGAGAATCGGAATAGAAGGTCGTAAAACCGAGGGTGAGCGTTTGCTGGTTGTGCCAGCCGAGCCAGTGCTGCCGGAGGCGCGCGTCCGTGCCGAAGGTATAAAACTGCTGCAACTGAATCACGTTGTTATCGGCCGAAGAGCCGCTCGGCAGCTGGCCGAACCCGGTGCCTTGCTGGCGCTTGCTGAAGCGCCGGAAATAACCGCCATAAACGGTCGCGGTCAGCAGCGTCTCTTGGGAGAAATTGTGCTCGATCGAGAGCGAAGGCAGATAACGCTCCACCCGCACCCGATCGAACTGGTTCTGCGTGGCGTTGCGGTCGTCGTTGTAATTGAGCAGCCCCGGGCCGCGGGCGAGGGTGAGGCCGCCCGGTTCCCCGCTGTCCGCGCTGAAGGCATCCAGGTTAAAGATCCAGCGCGTTTTCTGGTCGGCATCGAGCACGAGCTTGAAGCTGCCGCCCAGCGTTTCGTAATCGCTGTTTTGTTCGCGAAAACTCTCTCCCGACCGGCGGCTGAAATAGGCGAGATAACCGAGCCGCCCCGCGGTCCCGTCCACCGCGAGATAAGTGGAGGAAAGCTCATCCGACCCAAAAACCTGCTGCATCGACAGAGACCACGGCCGATCGCGGCGCGGCATGTGGGTGACGTAGTTGAGCACTCCGGCCGGCTGCGGCCCGTAGAGCAGCGAAGCTCCGCCGCGGATGAACTCGATGCGATCGATCGATTCGAACGGAGGCGCGTAGTAAACCGTCGGATAACCGAACAGGTCCGAGACGAACGGAATTCCATCCTTGGTCACGAGCAGGTTCTGCGTTTCATGTGGGTCGCCGATGCCGCGTGAACCGAGGCTGAGGAGGCCCGGATTGGACAGCTCGCTCACGATCAGGCCGGGGGTCTGCGATAAGGCCTGGCGGTAATTGTCGGTCTGGATCTGCGGCATCTTATCGAAATCGATCACCGACGTTTTCTTGCCCGAGTAAATGCGCGTCCCATAAACATCGGGCAAATACGGCTCCTCTATTTTTCCTTCGTAGAGGGCTTCTCCTGTCACCCGAACTTCGCTCAGGTCGGCTTCGGGGACTGGGTCGACTTCGGTTTGAGCCAGCGCGACGCCGCTCAGGCAGATCGAAACGACAATCGCCAGCGCCGCCCTTGTCCCGTGATGCCTTCTCTTCTTGGAGGGCGAATGCCTGGGCGCGACCGTTCGAAATAATTGATTCATTACTGAGCACTTTATCGCTTCGCCTTTGGCTCTGCTCCCGGTGCGTTGCCATTTTTTGACGCTCAATTGCGCAGCGCCACCACGCCAGGCAGGGACGCACCTCCGGGGCGTCCGACTATCTGCGACCGAGTCCGCGCCCATGAGTCGGACGCCTCGGAAAGGCGTCCCTACCTGATCGGCTATCAGAAACGAGCTTTGACCCGGCGCGGGCGAAGCTTATGGTTCTGCCGATGCGAATCGCGGCGCGACTTCTGTTTTGCCTGGCGATCTCCTGGTCGCTCGCCCTGGCGGCGATGCCCGCGCGGGTTGCCGCGGCCCAGGTGAAAGCCGGATGTTGCGCAATGATGGCGAAAGACGCCGCCGCGAACGATTGCGGTCAGCATTCGCCGAAGTCGAACGACGAGAAACAATGTTGCTCGATGTGCGCCTTTTGCGTAGCCCTCCTCTCTGCGACGACGCCTTTTGTTTATTCTCCCTCCGGCAAGGAATCCTTTCCCGAGGTATCCGCGGGTGCCCACGACCGCTCCGACCGTCCTCCTGTTCCACCGCCGCGAGTCTAAGGCTGACATAGCGCCGGCTCGTTCCCGCAACGGCGGGAGCGAGGGACAGGGAACTTCAACAGGAGGATTTCCATGAAATACCTATTGATGCTCATGGCGGCTACCGCGCTGATCGGCACAGCCTACGCGACCTCGCGGACGGCTGATTGCTGCGGCGGGCCTTGCTGCGGAGCCACTCAGTCCTGCTGCGCGCCAGAGTAAGCGCGGCTGCTAGTTAAACGAGCCCCCGTCGGAGAAATCCGGCGGGGGTCTTCGTTTCGTGAATCGGCATATTGGTTGTCATGGGCCGCCAGCCACGCCGTAGTCTCGGCGAAGGTGGAAGCCTCGTGCGAAGGCGAAGCAGATCTAGAATCGCGAGCGCATTAGCGCTAAACCTGGGGCAAAGCAGTGCGCCCGAGTTTCCGAATTTCGTCCAGCGTCACGCGCGATTGAGAGCCACCTCTGGAGGTCTGCTTCAATCGCCAATCCTTCTTCAGCGTCGCTTCCGACGCCTTGTTCGCGTCGTGACCTGCTTTGCGGGCTGCGTCGTTTGTGCGTTTCCAAAAATCTTTTGGCATGCCTAATTCAACGTATCAGAATTGACCATCACTCACATTCTAGGGGGAAACGGTCCGCAAAACTACCATTCGTCTCTCGAGGAGAACGGCCGGGCGCTTGAAGTTTCAAACGCTTCAATCCATCATCCAGGCGTGAGCGTTGACCAAATCAAGACCGCCATCGAACAGCTTTCGTTCGAAGAGCGGGCCGAACTTGCGGCCTGGCTCCATGGCTGGAAAGACGACGAATGGGATGAGCAAATGAAGCGCGATGTCGCCGCGGGTCGACTCGACCATATCCTGCGCGAAGTGGACGAGGACATCCACGCCGGAAAGCTCCGCGAGATGCCGTGACATCTCGGACGTACCGTCATTTCTGGACACATTTCGATCGCTTACGGTCTCGACCAAGATTGAAGCCTCGTGCGAAGGAGGGTCAGATCTCGAGTCGCGAGCGAATCAAGCGGGCCAGCCATGTGTTTATTCGAACTTATGAGCGTGGATGCCTCCGAAACCAGGCAGCATTACTTGTGTCTGCGCGCCACCACACAGCATAGCCATGTGATGAAGACGTAAGTCCGGGGCGGACTCTCGAGTGTGGTTGCTGCTACGGTGTGCACGCCCCGCAAACTCCGGAGGCGATAGTAGTTTGGACGCTAAGCGCTTGCTCAGGTTCGAGAAGAACTCCGTCGCGAGCCCGGTTAGAAGGTAGGCGATCTGCGCGCCTTCGCCAATATAGGGTGCGGCTGTGCCGTCGGTGAACTTCTCGGTATCAGCAACATATGCTGCCAGCGTTCCAGTAGTAGCGACGACTTTCGCTTCAAACGGCCACGCGACACGAGGGTTGTCGTTCCACACGAAGGCAATGTCGTAGGCGGGCGGCCTCGCGGGAGCGGGGGAACGAGTGGCCATTTCAGGCCACTCCGGCTGCGGAGAGACTGCCGAGTAGCCGTCGGTCTCGCGTTTCCATAACTGTTGGATTTCGCGGAAGTGATGCGATGTTAAGTCCCGTTCTAATTGCTCGAGAGGCTGATCAAGATCGATGCGGCTCAACGTGTTTGAGCGTAGTAAATCGAAAGCGCGCCACGTCCAATCGAGCACTTGTGTCCCAACCGCACCGGCCCATTCCTGCGCTTGCCGTTGAGAATCAGCATCCATCGGCCACGCCAGTTCGCTCACAGTGGGGCGGCTCATGCCGGCTTCTTTCGTGGCGGAGCGGCGTGGCGAATGGCTGCGGCGAGTTGGTCGGCGTCGCGCATAGCCATCGAACGCGTCCAGTAGCGGCATTCGTCAGGTTTGACGATCGTGAGGTTCATCACTCTTACTCCGTGCTCGCGAACCGGTTGGAACAAGTACGCTACTCGCTGGAAGCCGAGGCCGCTCCCGGTGGCAGCGCGGCTGTTCTGCTTGAGGTGCCTTGCATGGAACGCGGCAAGTTCATCAAGCAGACCGTCCGCTTCCATTTGCTCCGACTTCACGCCGTGATGCAGCGCGTCGAGGTGGATGGTGAGCATCCGTACTGGGAGTTTCTTACCATCTTGTTCGGTGTAGATAGTTGAGGCTACAGGCTTGTCTCTCCCGAAGGTGCCCTTAACGACGCGAACGAATGTCTGGGCATACTGCGCAAGTTCGGGCTCTTTGATGCCGTCGTCGTCTTTGCGCCGTGTTGGAAGGCGCGCTGGACCGGGTGTTTTTCGCAAAGCGTCCGGTAAGGTATATTCTAGGAAGTCTTCGACGAGCGCCGAGTCGGCAGCAGTGAGACCAAATGCCTTCCGCGCAATTTCATCGATTTGCTTAAACGAGCGAATTCCAGCCAAATCCACAGCTGCCTCGGGTATTGGAACAGATCGCAAATCCTTTAACAGCACCTCTGTGTTATAAAGCGACCGTCCGCTAGTGAGGTGGAGAAAATACGCAGCAATATTGCTGTTATATGCGATGCAAGCACGATTTACGTTAGACCCAGTGGGTGAAAAATCTCGGACTGTGAGGAACGACTTAGTGCAAACTACTCCCCAAGCACGCTTGCCCGATAACACCCGCACAGCGCGGAACCTCCCCGTTCGAGCGATCGGTGTGACCTTTACTAGAAGCTGAGGCGATTTGAATGCTTCTGGATTGGTAGCGTACGTGGTTGCAGCAAGCGGCTTTGTCCACGGCGGACAGCCAGTTGTTCCCATCGTTAAGAACGTGGTGGGAGAGAAAGACGAGGCTCCGAAGTAAGGAACGCCTTTCAGCGCATTCAATTTTTGCTGCTGGTCGCCAGGGATGATACCTGATCGACATATGACCTTACCACTATTACTCAAAGCATCGATTGTTGGAAAGCTCTTTAGTCTTTGAATCAATAAGCGATCACGATTGCCTCCTAGCGATAAGGACACCCATGCATCGGGACTCGACGCCGCTTCTTCATGCGTTAGGATGCCAAAATCGTAGGGTTCGATGCTGAACCCCAGACTTGATAGGGCTTTTCTACGTCGCTGCATTGTCGGACGAGTGGGCTTTGGAGCATAATAGTGCAGCGATTTTTGGCGGGGAGGCGTCGCTGATCCAAACACGACGATACATGAGGGGCCGATGGCTTGAGGGAACAGTTCGCGCCGCAATGCTGTCAGATTGGTGACTTCATCGAACGTAAATGATGTGAACAGTTTCTGCCGAAATTCTTGCGCCAGTCCGTCGCGGCGGTAAAGCATCTGTGCGTTGTTCACCATCGCAACAAAGCCACCTCGCTTTACAAGGGCGACGGCTTTAACGAGAAAGAGCGGGCCGATGTCGTTGTTGGCAACTGGCCAGCCGCTCGCTTTCGCCCAAATCTGCGCGCGAGTCTTAGCTGCCGCGGTTCCCTTGATATTGAAAACGCGCTTGGCATAGCTCTTTCGATCTTCATCAGAAAGCGGGTCGACCTCAATCGAGCCGTCCCCCCAAGGTGCGTTTCCCAGCACGAAATCAAAGTTTTCTTTGTCCGCCCCAGTCCGGATTTCATCGGTTTCCTCGTCGAAGAAATCCCGATGAATCAGCCGGGTACCACGGAGACGTGGGAAGACTTTCACGTTGTCCCGTGTCACGTAGTGTTTCGGCTCAATGGCGTCGGCCATGGCGAGGTACAGACTGAAACAGGCGACACGAACGGCTTCGCGGTTTTTATCCACGCCGACCAGGTTGTTTTCGAGTATGGGGCGAAGGTCAGTGACGAGGGGGTCTTTGCCGGGATGCGCAAGACGCCAGCGGTGGATGATGCGCTGGAAGGCTTTTACCAAAAAAATCGCCGAACCGCAGCAGGGATCGAGGATCCGGACGTTCCAATCCTCGCTGTTCCAAGGGAGAACGGCATCTAGCACATAGTCCACTAGGTGCGCGGGGGTATAGTATGCCTTATCGTTGCCGCGTTCGTCGGCCGTGAGAAATTCCTCATACACACTACTGATGAATTCGAGCGGGATTGTGTCGAACGAGTAGTAGGGCCAGAGCGTGTGCTGCTTGTCAGTCACGTCAAGGTCGCCCCGAATCAACCCGGCAAGAAGATTCAGATGTTCCTTAGACACTGCGTTCTTTTCCGACCGCCACGCGCTTTCACGTTCATCGTCGTCGTCGCCATCCTTGCCGGGAAAAAGGTCTCCGTTAAAACGATCATCCATCCAGCGAAAGAGCGCATAGGTGTCGTTTTTGTGGGAGAGTACCGAGGCGAGGTGATCGTGTTCTTTGGAAAGGACTTTATCCTCGTTAAGGCGCCGCATTTTCTGCTTGCTAAAGAAGGCATGCCCGCCGCTGTCTTTCCGGTGAAACAGGAACTGTGTGAAAATGACGCGCGCCAACAGGTCGTGGCAGTGGTCCTGTGCAAGGCCCATCTTCAGAAGCTCGTTACGAACATAACGGAGATTCTTTAGCAGAAGCGCATCGGCCCGGCCTTCGCCGGAGAATTTCTCCGGTTGTACGCGTTGCGCCCGATGCGTAATCAGGTTCACCTAGTGGAGAAGATCGCGTAGCCGTCGCTGCTGCGGCGTGCGGGCGCCGGGGAGGCCCTGCGGCGTGGGCAATTCGCACACACGACGCTCGTCGCCTTTAGTCGGATCTTGGTAGCAACTCCAAGCGATGATTTGGTGGGGTTCTAAAGTGACGAGGAGTGCGGTGCGCGAAAAATTCCACGCAAGCTTGTGTGCAAGGTCGAGAACTTCGTCGCTTGTGGCGCGCGGAAACTCGCAAACGACCGCAAGAGGAGCCTCCGTACTGTCAGAGTTTGGATCTGCCGCGATGATTCCAACGTTAATTTCGACTCCTGGATGCGCCGTTCGCATCGCGCCTTGGATCTTTTTCCGAGCGAACTCGGCATAAACGCGCGCTCCGGCCCCTGAGGGACGGAACGCTTCTTTGGGGCCAGGCCATCCAAGCCACCCGTGGACTTCAGCGTAAAGCATGGCCGTATCCCGCTTGAGCGAGCGTTACCCCAAAGTTATTCACAGCTTGTTCACACAAGGTGTTTCTTTATGCCCCATGCCAATGCGGGGCGCAATGAAACGTTGATAGTCTGGGCGGATTGATAATCACACCGGTCGGACATTGACGGTCCTAGGGTCGAGATTTCTAATTGTTTCAATTACAGTTGTAGTAAAATTGCCCGGTGGATTTCAACCATTAAGCGAAACCATCCCGAACGATATGAGCACCAAGAAAATTGCCCTGGTTACCGGTGCCAATAAAGGCATCGGTTTGGAAACAGCCCGTCAGCTCGCTAAACAAGGTATCACGGTCCTGGCCGGGGCGCGGGATGAGGCCAAGGCCAGCCAGGCGGCAGACGAGCTGGGCAAGGAGGGACTCGACGTTCATGGAATCGTCATCGACGTGAATGATGAGGAGAGCATCCAAAAGGCCGCCGGCCGGATCGAGCGCGATTACGGACGCCTCGACATCCTGGTGAACAACGCGGGCGTGATGTTGGACGACCGGGAAAAGAAGCCGAGCGAGCAGCCGCTCGAGGTCTGGCGCAAGACGTTCGAGACAAATTTATTCGGGCTGGTCGCGACGACGCGGGCGTTGCTCCCGCTCCTGCGCAAGAGCGAGGCCGGACGAATCGTGAATCTTTCCAGCATCCTCGCCTCGATCACTCTCCACGCCACGCCGGGTTCGCCGATCTACGATTCGAAACAGCCCGCCTACGATGCCTCCAAAACGGCGGTGAACGCTTACACCGTGGAGCTCGCCTGGGAGTTGAAGGACACCCCGATCAAAGTAAACGCGGCGCATCCCGGCTGGGTGAAGACGGAAATGGGAGGGGAAGGCGCGACGATGGAGATTGAAGAGGGCGCGAAGACGAGTGTCGCGCTGGCGACGCTTGGGCCTGATGGACCGAGTGGCGGGTTCCTGCATATGGGGGAGACGCTGCCCTGGTAAGGCAGGCCGAAGAAGGCGAACGTCCAACGTCCAACGTCCAACGCTCAACGTCCAACATCCAACGGGGGAGAGGGAACGCGGGCTGACGCCCACCGTTCCTCGTTCCCAAGTTGCACTTGGGAATGCACTCTGTCTTAGAAGCTGAGCTTCGCTTGCCCCGGCCTGGCCTTCCAGAAGAGACGAAGTGCAACTTCGTGATCAGGCGCCGTTCCCAAGTGCAACTTGGGAACGAGGGGACTTGGGATTACGATCACGAGCAGGATCACGAGCACGAGCAGGAGGCGAACGATCTGAACAACCAGGAAACCGGCGTTTTTCATGAGTAATATTGAACCTGACGAGCGAGGCCTGCTGCTGGCGTGTCCAAACTGCGGAAAGCGTAACCGGCTGAATTACGAGGGACTCGGACAGAGCTTCCGTTGCGGTCAGTGCAAAAACGAATTGCCATCGCCTCGTGAGCCGATCGATCTCCGGAGCGATCTGGCTTTCGACGCGTTGACGAGTCGCTCCGCTTTGCCGGTGTTGGTGGACTTCTGGGCGCCCTGGTGCGGGCCGTGCAAAATGGTCGCGCCCGAAATCGTCAAGGTGGCGAATGAAACCGCGGGCCATTTCGTGGTGGCGAAGGTGAATACCGAAGAGGTCCCCAGCCTGGGGCAAAGATTTCGGGTCACCGCCATCCCAACGATGGCGCTGTTCAAAGATGGAAGCGAAGTGGCGCGCCAGGCCGGGGCGATGCCCGCGCCCGCGATCCGGAAATTTATCGAACCCTGGGGCTAGGCGCGGTTCAATCGCCTGGCGGAATGCCGGAGAACCATTCCCGAACCGCTTCGATCGCGGCGGCGCCTCCGAGGAAAATACCGGCGAAGACTACGAGCGTAATGGCGAAGGTGATAAAACCCAGGATGCCAACAAGGCCATCGCGCTCGAGCATCGCGGCGGCGAGCAGGACGATCGCGAGCGCGGGCAGAACGTTGCTCAAAGGCACGGGCAGCGGGAGCAGGAGGAAGAACCCGCTCACGCAGATCATCGCTCCGTAGAGATGATGCAGCAGTGTCCAATCGACCAGGAAGCTCCAGCGTGGGCGCAGCACGACTTCCATCAGGCGGACGAGTCGCTTCGCGGCAGTGAGAGCGCGGACGAGCACGCGGGTGGAAAGCGGTCTTTCCAGCATTCTGGCGGGGATCCACGGCTCCAGTCTTAAGGAAAGGCGCAAGCCGATGAGCGCGATGATGGCGCCGAAGAAGGTCGAGAGTCCCGGCATCGGGAGCGGCTGGCAAAACGGAAGGGCGAGGATGAGGAGGAGCAACGTGTAGGCGCGACCTTTCAAGGTGGCCAGCACTTCGCGCAGAGTGACCCGGTGTTCCGGAAGCGCCGCCAGCAACGCATCGATCTCCTCCGACATGCGCGGCGGAGTGGAGACCGGGCTACTGGCGTCTGGCATGGATGGCTTTCGCATCGGCGCCAGCAACATAGCGGAGTTATGCGCTATCCCTAAAAAGCGGCGGCGGCGCGCGCCAAAATGTAGCTGATCAGCGCGGTGGCTGGCAGCGTAAGGACCCAGGCCCAAACAATCCGTTCGACGACGCCCCACTTTACGCCGCTGAAACGTTTCACGGCGCCGACGCCCATGATCGAGGTGGAGATGACGTGGGTGGTGGAAAGCGGAATTCCATGCACGCTGGCGGCATGGATGATGACGGCGGCCGTGGTCTCGGCCGCGAAACCGTGCACCGGCTGAAGCTTGACCATCTTGTGACCGAGAGTGCGGATGATCCGCCAGCCGCCCGCGGCGGTGCCCGCGGCCATCGTGGCGGCGCAGAGGATTACGACCCAGCTTGGAACTTTGAATTCGGGTGTCTGGAGGAAGGCGAACATGGGAGGCAAATCCGCGAAAGCGCCGCTTTGGGTGGCGGTGAAAAGCGCGAGCGCGATGATTCCCATCGTCTTCTGCGCGTCGTTTGTCCCGTGGCTATGGGCCATCCACGCGGCGCTCACGAGCTGCATTTTTCCGAAAATCTTGTGCACGAGGTGTGGCGTAAACGGACGGAGCAAAGCGAAGAGCAGCGCCATCAAGATTCCCCCGAGCAAAAAGCCGATGACCGGCGAAGTGAACATCGGCACCACGACTTTTGGCAAAAGTCCCGTGTCCCACTTCAGGACCGACCAGTCACCGCCCGCGGACGCGACCGCCGCACCACACAAACCTCCGATGAGCGCGTGGCTGGAACTCGAGGGCAGGCCCAGCCACCACGTCAGCAGGTTCCAGGCGATGGCGCCAAGCAGCGCGCAAAGCACCGTCATCATCGTGATGGCCTGCGCGTCGACAATCCCTTTCCCGATCGTCGACGCCACGGCCGTTCCCGTCAGGGCACCGGTCAGATTGAAGAAAGCGGCCAGCGCGATCGCCTGCCGTGGCGTGAGCACTTTAGTCGAGACGACGGTCGCGATCGCATTAGCCGCGTCGTGGAAGCCGTTGATGTATTCGAACGCGATGGCCGCGAGGACCACGATGATGAACAGAAGCATGCGTGCCTCGGGTTTCGCTTACGAATACTTGAGCACGACCTGGAGAATGATGTTCCCCGCGTCGCGGCAGCGGTCGATCACCTTTTCGAGAAGCTCGTAGAGATCGCGCAAGAAAATGATCTGCTTGGTGTCGTACTCCCCATGGAATAAATCGCGCAGCAATTCGAGCTCGAGCTTGTCCGCGTCCCCTTCGATGGTTTGGAGGATGGCATTTTTCTCGCGGGCCGTCGCGACGTTGGTCCCTTTGCGAAGGGCCTTCACCATGGCCAGGACGGTTTCCGCGGCCTGATCGAGCAATTCCAGGTGCTTCTTGAAACTGCGGCCGTGCAGTTCGCCGGGAAAGATCACGATCCGTTCCCCAATCTTTTCCACCGTCTTCGGAATCTTATACAGCGCCGCGGCCAGGGCCTGGATGTCCTCCCGTTCGAGCGGCGTGATAAACGTTTTGCAAAGCTGCTCCGTCAGCTCCTGCGTGATCTCTTTATCCCGGCGCCGGCTGTGGATGAATTCTTCCAGGCTTTCCGGCGACTCGTGGCGCTCGAGCTTCGCCAGCAACGCGACCAGGTGATGCACGCTGCCGTCCGCCTGCTCCGCGCTGGCCTCCAGCAAATCGAAAAACTTTTCGTCGTGTCCGAGGAACCTTCGAATTGAAAACATATGATCCTTGAGCCGGGCGATGACTATATGACCAGTCGCGCGGCCCCAGAAGCATCATTTTAGGTCCTTTCGACAAGCCGAAAAGAGAGTTCGGAAATAGCGCCGGAGGTGCCAAGGGATGCAGCCCGGAGTGAAGCGCAGCGGAACTCCGGGGAATCATCGAAAGAGTCCTAAACCCCTGAATAGGGGTGACGGATCGTCCGCGCTGGTGGAACGGCAATGGGGTTCAGGGCGCCACTGTCCGTCGCCCCTGCCGGGGCTTGAATGCTAATCAAAGATCCCCGGAGCTTACTGCGCTCGCTCCGGGCGACATTCCGGCGCACCCTGCGGGTGCTAAGAGACAACCAGCGTGTGCCAAGGACGAGGCCGCCCCTAACTTCGCGGCTGGCGTCAGTGCTGATGCCGAATGTCTTCCGCGGCGGCCGCGTAAACGGCATCCTCCGCCATGTTCGTGGCGTGATCGCCCACGCGTTCGAGACAGCGCGAGATAAAAATCAGGTTCAGGTAGCCGCGGAGTTGGGAGGGATCTTCCGCCATCCGTTCGATCAGGCGGCGCCCGGCGGCCGAGTTCATGTCATCGAGTGCCTGGTCCCGTGGAACTACCGCGCGGGCGAGCTGGACGTCTTCGCGCACGTAGGCATCGATCGCGTCCTTGAACATCGCCATCGCGTGTTTGTACATCGGCGTGATCAAGTCGACCTCGGGCAACGGCGGATGTTGATTCAGTTTGCGCGCCCGTCGCGCGATGTTCGTTCCCTGGTCGGCCATGCGCTCGAGGTTGGACGAGAGTTTCATCGCCGATACCACCCGGCGCAGGTCGGAAGCGACGGGCTGAAAACGCAGGAGCAGATCGATGCCATCCTTGTCCATCTGCTTTTCGAGTTGATCGATTTCCTCGTCGTCGGCGATCGCGATGGCGCACATCTCGTCATCGCGCTGCATCAGGCCGGTAATGGCGCGATCGAGGCTGCGCTCCGTCAGGCTCGACATCATGAGGACGTTGTTGCGCAAGGAAGAGAGCGCTTCGTCGAAGGTTCCGAGAATGTGCCGGGGTGCGTTCATTGAAGGAGGTTACAGGCGTTAAAAGGGTGACAAAGGTTACAAGGGAATCAACCGAAACGGCCGGTGATGTATTCCTCGGTTTGCCGCTGGGCGGGGTTGGAAAAAATCTTCGCGGTGGCGTCGAATTCGATCAGGCGGCCGAGGTAGAAGAAAGCGGTGTTATCGGAACAGCGGCCGGCCTGCTGCATGTTGTGCGTGACGATGACGATGGTGTATTCCTGTTTTAGCTGGCGGATGAGCTCTTCGACTTTGGCCGTCGCGATGGGATCGAGCGCGGAACACGGTTCGTCCATCAGGACGATCTCCGGTTCGACCGCCAGGGCGCGCGCGATGCAAAGGCGTTGTTGCTGGCCGCCGGACAATCCGTAGCCGCTGACGTGCAGCCGGTCTCTCACTTCTTCCCAAAGCGCCGCGGAGCGCAGGCTTTTCTCGACGGCTTCGTCGATGAGAGAACGCTTCGTCACTCCGGCAATGCGCAAGCCGTAGGCGACGTTGTCGTAAATCGATTTGGGAAATGGATTGGATTTCTGAAAGACCATGCCGACCCGCCGCCGGAGATCGACCACGTCCACGCCCGGGGCGTTGATATCCACGCCTTCAATCCGGATCGAGCCGCGCGAAATTTGCGCGAGATCGATGAGATCGTTCATCCGGTTCAAACAGCGCAGGAGCGTCGTCTTGCCGCAGCCCGACGGTCCGATGAAGGCGGTGACCGCCCTCGCCGGAATATTCAAACTGACGTCGTGCAGGACTTGATGCGCGCCGTACTTGAAGTCGAGATGCTCGATCTCGATCATGCCGCGCTCGACTTGCGGCTCGGGCGTGGGCGCTGGCTGATTGACGAGAGTTTGTGAGGTTGATTCCGGCATTTCGGCTACGCTTACCATGATAGACGGCTCCTGCTTCGTTCCCGCAAGATAATTGATGTCAGCGCGATCAGCATGACGAGGAAAAGAAAGACAAACGCGCCGCCATATTGGACGCCCTCGGTGTACTCGTTCTGCGGGATCTTCGAACTGACGACATAGATATGATACGGCAGGGCCATTACGCCCTGGAAAAAGAAGTCGGTGAACCTGGCCACCTGCCAGGGCATTTCATCCTTCATGGCGTAGGCGGCGGTGAACATGATCGGCGCCGTCTCGCCGGCGACGCGCGCGATGCCGAGGATGGACGAGGTCAGGATTCCGGGCAGGGCGTACGGCAGAACGTTTTTGCGAATCGTCTGCCATTTGCTGGCGCCGAGCGCGAGTGAGCCTTCGCGCAAGCCTTGCGGCACGGCGCGGAGCGATTCTTCGCTCGCGGTGATGATCGCCGGAAGCACCATCAACCCGAGGGTGAACCAGCCCGCGATGAGCGACACGTTCCAGCCGAAGAAAATGACGAACAATCCGAAACCGAACAGGCCGAAGACGATCGAGGGCACGCCGGCGAGATTGAGAATGGCGACGCGCACCAGGCGAATCAAGGGCCCGTTCCGGCTGTATTCGCTCAGGTAAATGGCACTGCTGATTCCGATGCCGAGCGCGAGGATCATCGATCCGACCACGAGCAGCGCGGTGCCGACGATGCACGGCCAGATGCCGCCTGCCGAATAGGCGATGCTCGTCGCATCCACTTCCACGCCCGGGTGTTCGCCTTTCCAGGCGCGAAACTGCCGGTCGCTCAGCGTTTCTTTTTTTCCTTCGTAATCGAAGACGTAAAGCGTCTGGGGCGGTTCGGTCAAAAACGGAAGATTGATGAAGGGCGGCTTGGTCGTGAAAACGGTCCGGCTCCCTTTGATGCCGATATCGAGAAAGATGTAGGTCGCGCAGGCGAGGATGAAATAGGTGGCGAGCCGGAAGAGCCAGAAGACGGCTCCCTGAAGAAGCTTGACGCGGCGGGTCTTGGCGGGAGCGGCGATCATATCATCCAATGCTCATCCGGTAGCGGGCGACAAATTTTTGCGCGAGGTAATTGATCCCGAGCGTGATGGTGAAGAGGACAAGGCCCACCATGAAGAGCGCCCGGTAATGCGTGCTTCCGCGGACCACTTCGCCCATTTCCTGCGCGATGATTCCAGTCATGGTGTGCACCGGCTGAAAGATCGCGCCCAACCCCTGGGTGAAATCGGGAATGGCTATCCGGTTTCCGGCGCAGAGCAGCACGACCATGGTCTCCCCAATGACGCGGCCGAGCCCGAGAAGGACCGCCGAGACAATCCCGGACAACGAGGCGGGCACCAGGACGCGAGCGATGGTTTGCAGTCGGTTCGCGCCCAGGGCGTAAGAGGCTTCCTTGAATCCGCGCGGGACGTTGCGCAACGCATCTTCCGCCAGGGTGAAGATGGTCGGCACCGCCATGAGGGCGAGCAGACAACCCGCGGTAAAGATATTCAGCCGTTCGCTGATGGGGAAAAAGGAGATCCAGCTCAACCACGGCGATTGCGAAGCGGCCCGCACCGCCTGTCCCACGACCGCGATTCCAAAAAATCCGAGGACAACCGAGGGGATGGCGGAGATGAACTCGATATAGGGCTTGATCAGCCGCTTCTCGTGGACGGACGCGATTTCACTCACGTAAATGGCCGCGGCCACGCCGAGTGGTACGGCAAAGAACAAGGCGACGATCGATACGAGTACCGATCCGACCAGCAGCGGAGTGATTCCATACCAATCCTGCCAGAAACTCGCCGTCACCCATTCCCGCCCGAAAAGGAAGGAATGGATCGAGCGATACCACGGGATCGGCTCGTCGGGTGACCAGGTCCGCAGTTTTTCGGAAGTCTTCGGCAATCCGGCGAGGTATTCGCGGGTCCCCGATTTCCATTGCTCGAGCGCCTTTTGTCCCGCGGGATCTGGCAGGGCCGGTGCCTGCGCGAGAAGGTTGTACAGCTTCGCCGTCATCTCGGAGCTGACCGACTCAAAAGCCGTGGCGCCGACGTGCAACCCCTCCAGCGCCGTAGCGCGGTCGACTTCCGGCACGACGATCCGCGCAGCTTCGGCCTGGGCGCCGCTGCGCTCGAGCTGCGAGCGTTGCGCCAATAATTCGGCGCGCGCGAACAATTGTTCCTTTAGCCCGCTGGCCTGTTCGGTCAGATCGGAGACAAGCCCATGCAGATTCTCGGCTGTGTCACTGAAAGCTGTCGCGAACTGATCGAAGGGCGCGAGCGCTGCGTTGATTTCTTCCAACTGGACCTGCCGCTTTTCCAGGGCGCGAACTTCGTTCAGGCGGATCTCGCTCAGCTTGCGCGAGAGCGCTTCGTGTTTCGTCGAAACCGCGCGAATGATGTCGACGTATTCGAGGCCGGCCTGGCGGTAGAGCCGGAGGTTCGCCAGGTTTTGCCCGAAAAATCCGAAACCCTCGCGGAAAAGGAAAATGGTGATCAAGGCGAGCACGATCACGGCCACGAGCGCGTTGCCGCCGAAGAACGCCTTGATGCCTTGCTCGACTGCCGCCTGCGCGCGGCGTGAGGAAGTGCGCGGCGGAACAAGAGAACGGGTATCGGCGACGCCTTCCATGCGGAAGGAACACTCGCGGAACCGCCAACCGTCCGGCAATTTCTTTAGTGTTACGTTTGTGTGACGAGCTGGCCAAGATCTTCTGCCGGGGAGCGCAGGCTGCCAGTCTGCCATGGCGGGCAGCGTGCCGGCGACATTTGGCGACGCATAAATGATTTTCACCGTCAAGCGTCGTGCGTTGGTCTCGGGAAGCTGCCGAGACGCTCAGGCTAGCAGCCTGCCTCGGTGGTTTGTGCCATCGCCTCAGTCGATCAGGTTGAATCGATCTTGCCAGGCGCGAACAGTACCAACGATGTGCTCGAGTGATGGTGGTTCATCAAAAAACATTTCGCGCATCAAGCTGAGATCTTTCGCCAGGTCGCCGAACCGTTGTTCCGGCGGGAGCAGTTGCAATGTTCCGCGCGCCGCAGTCTCGTAACTTGCCCACGCGGACCGGTAGAATGTCTGCTTGTGCTGCACCACCGCGGCCAGCAAAGCCTCGTCGCGAGCGGCATCATCTCCCACTCCGGCTGAGATCATCTCGGCGACATCACTGTAGTGGCGCGAGTGACGTGGCGGGAAGGCTTTGCCGTCGGGGAGATGCGACATCTGGTGAAGGATGGTAGCCTTTTCCCAGAACGATCGTTGAGCCTGCATCACTCTTACGACCACACCCGGATCGCGCAGCATCCCAGGGAGAGCTTCATCCAGATAAGGCATCACCACTTTCTTTTCCGCCGGCCAATGGTCGGAGCGTGCACCGAATTCAATCTTCACCGAGGGGCGGAGATACGCGGCGGCATCGCGCGTCACGTTGGTGCTCGGATAACCGAAGACAAGTGACTGCTCGTCGGGGTCTGTCTTGTCGTTGTCCAGCGTCCATGTCTCGACCAGCATATCGCCAATCTTCTCTGTTAGTTCAGGCCGAATCTCTTCGAAGATTTTTGCCTTGGCTGCTTCGGCGAGCGCTTCGTTCTGCCGCCTTTGCGCTTTGTTTGATAACTGCGGGTTTGCGGGATCTTTTTCGCCACCGAAACCGAGACTCCCCCGGTGGATCGACAGATCGATGTCTTCGGAAAAGCGGTGGATCAACCCATACGCCTTCGACAACGACGTGCCGCCTTTGAAGAGCAGATGCCCCTCCACGGATTGCAGCGAGAAAAGTCGCCTCAGGGTCCAGCAGACCCACAAGTCCTTCTCGATTACATGCGGTGGCAAACCCCTTCGTGCCGCTGTTTCAACGAAAAACGTGGCGCGTTCCTCAGCCGAACTACTTGCGAACTCATCCATGTTCAGCTCTCCTTTGCGATTTCGGCGAAATGGCGATGCATCCAGGCTGGCGCATAAACGCGGTCTTTCAGCAGGCGTTGTCGATCCTCTGCGAAAAGCGATCGGCGAAGCGTGGCGATGTGGTCCGTGGTGATACCATGTTTTCCGAGATAGCGGAGTGCTTCGATAACGAGGCCGGAAGTCGTTCCGGCCGTCACCATGTTGTTCGGCGTCGTGCGCCGCAGTTGAATCGTCTGGTTTCCGACGGCTACGGTCTTCCCAGGCCCATCGGTACGATAAACTATTTTGGCCGGTACCTGCTGGGATAGTCCGAGGCGATTCACCGCGTATGCACCGGACGGCTGGAGGCGGCTCTCATCTTTTTCGCTGATGGCGCGAGCCAGGGCGTCGGGGTCGGGGCTGAGCAGGCCCAGTTGAGCGTGTCGCTTAGGGTAGTCGTAAAGTCCCCTGGCCAGCCGGCGAATGGTGCCGGTTCGGGAAAGCCGGGTGAGGGTTTGATCCACGGCCTCACGGGATCCGAGGTCAAGGAAGCGTTTTGGAGTAAACACCCAACCCCTCCCCTTGCCATAAATCCTGCTAATAACCTTGTTTTGAACAAGTTGTGACATAAATAACTTATGAGTTTAGTCAGAAAAAGTAGCATGTTTTCCTGACGAGGAAAACAATGAATCTGGGAACAATCGCGGGGAGCGGCGCTCACCCTAGAAAAAGAATCCCCGCCAAATTGCTGTTAGCGCGCGACAGGCAAAAGCACCTTAATCGTCGTCCCTTTACCCGGCTCGCTCTCGGCTTCGACTGTGCCGCCATGCAGTTGCGCGATGTGCTTGACGATTGAGAGCCCCAAGCCCGTGCCGCCCAACTCGCGGCTCCGGGCCTTGTCCGCCCGATAGAAACGCTCGAAGATACGCGGCAGATCGTTCTCGCGAATTCCAATTCCTTCATCTGAAACACTCAGGCGCATCCGATCGCCGTTCACGGCAGCCTCAAGGGAAATCCGGCTCCCGGGTTGAGAGTATTTCACGGCGTTATCGAGAAGGTTGTAAATGATCTCCTGAAGCCGGCTCTCATCCGCCTCCAGCTTCGGCAAATCGAGGGCGGCTTCGAGATGAGATTTGAGTTGCTTCGCCTCGAGCCGCTTTTCCCAATCGTGCAGGATCTCCCGCAGGAACTCCGGCAAATCGATCTCGGACAAATCGAGCTCGGCCGTCGGTGATTCGAGGCGCGCCAGGCTCAGCACATCCTCCACGAGCGCATTCAAGCGATCGGAGTGGCGTTCCATGACTTCCAGAATGCGCAGCAATTCACCGGGCGGCTGTTGCGGATCATCCAGCAACGTCTCGAGGTAACCTCGAAAGATCGATAACGGCGTGCGCAGCTCGTGCGAAACGTTCGCGACAAACTCGCGCCGCATCTCTTCCACCTGCCGCAATTGGGTGACATCATGGAACAAAACCACCGCTCCTTCCGTTTGCGCCGAGTTCTCTCCGAGCGGCACGGCGCTCACCTCCATTTCGCGCCCCTCGCTCGGTCCCCTCGACATCTGGACGGATTCCCGCTGCGGTTCCCTCACGCGAATCGCTTCGATGACAAGACGATCGATCGAGGCGTGCCGGATCATCTCGAGCAGCGGCGCGCCTAGCCCAGCCTCTTCCAGTCCAAAAATGCGGCGAAATTCACGATTCATCATTCGCACCCGGCGCCGATCGTCCACGACGGCGAGGCCATCGAGCATCGCGCCGAAGACCGCTTGGACGCTGAATTCGCCCTCGCGAAAGCGGTCTTCCAGCTCGCGCTGGCGCTCGGCCAGGGTTTCGAGCGCCAGTCCGATCCGCCGTGCCTGCGCGTTCGCGCTGATCAAGAATTTCCGCGGGGGGCGCTTTTCGACAATGGCCTGGGTCAACTCTTCCACATCCTTCCACGGAGCGATCCATTGCCGCCAGACGACCAGCGCCGTGACCAGAAAGACCGCGGCAAGCAGACAAAGCGCAAACCAGCCCATGAGCGCTCAGCTTTCCCGGATGCGATAGCCGAAGCCGCGCACGGTCTCGATGCCCACGGCGGCTTTGCCGAGTTTCTTGCGCAGCCGGCGCACGTGCGTATCCACCGTGCGGGTGTCGATCAAACTTTCGTAACCCCAGACTTCATTTAAGAGGCGGTCCCGCGCCTGCACCCGCCCCTTCCGCTTCATCAGCATGCTCAACAGCTTGAATTCAACGCTGGTGAGACGGACGGGTTTTCCGGCGACGGCGACATGGTGCCGCGCCGGATCAAGCGTGATCGATCCGATCGACATTTTTTCCTCCGCCGTGTCGCCTTTGCCGCGCCGCAGGATCGCGTTCACGCGAAGAATCAGCTCCCGCGGGCTGAACGGTTTGGTGACGTAGTCGTCCGCGCCAAACTCGAGCCCGACGATTCGATCGATTTCCTCCGCTTTCGCCGTCAGCATGATGATCGGGATTTGCCGCGTGCCCGGATCGCTCTTCAGGGCCTTGCAGACTTCGAGTCCCGGCATTTTGGGCAACAGGAGGTCGAGAATAATCAGCGCCGGCATTTCTTCGCGCGCCTTGCGCAGTCCGGAGGCGCCATCGTTCGCCGTGCTCAGGGTGAATCCGCCGGCCTTGCGCAGATTCAGGGTGAGCAGGTCGATCACGTCTTGCTCGTCCTCGATGATCAGGATTTTGGTGCTCGACATGGGCGCGTTCGGCTCCTGCGGCGAGCTTGCAGACCCGCGCGCTTCTTGTCAAAGGGCGTCACGCAATTGTGACATAATTCTTCAGAGGAATGCGCTCAGGTTACACGATCAGCCACATCTTCCTGTCCCTTGCACTTACACTTTCACTTTAACTTGCACTCTTCGTCCTCCAGAGGTGCGAATATGAATATGTAAGTGCATGTCCACCTGGAGAGCTGTCTGGCATGGAGCTGGCTTGCCTAACGAGGCGATACCCAAGATAAAAGTTGAACAAAACCCATTGTTCAGTGACTAGATACCCTGTGATGCAGCGGCCTTTGACACGTCTTCTCAGCACGACAGTCGCCCTGGTGACTGCCGCCGCCTGGTTGCTCGCCGCTAATCACTGCGCCGTGGCCTGCCTGCTGCCGCAATCAACCACCGCCTCTTCGGAGCACGAGCACTGCGCCTCTTCCGAAGCACCGGCCGATGACGGCCAGCCCGCGGGTTGCGACAGCCTCAATTGCTGCAAGTCGCTCTCAGCTCCAGCCACCTTCGCCAAGAAGCTCGTGGGCTACGATAAGGCCTTCTACACGTCGAAGGACTACGTCGTCAGCGAGTTTGTTTTTCCGAGCGATCAACACGACGCGCCGATCTCCGAGCTGGACACAGGTCCACCCCGGACGCATTCCTTCGCCGAATCGGTCTTGCAGCGGAGCCTTCTGGCTCACGCTCCCCCTTTCCTCTCGTAAGGTCTGACTTCCCGCCGCCGCGGCGGGCCGTGCAGCCCTTCTTTGTCTCGCCGGCGCGTTATCTCGCGTCAGCGCGTCCCGTTTCTTAATTCCACCCAAATACTTTTTCATGAACCGAAACATAAACCTGCTGCTGATCGCTTTGGCTGTTGCCGGCTGGCCAGCACACAGCCATGGCCAGGCGGCAGTCGCGCCTTCGACCGACCGCGACAAAGCCGGAAGCCTGACCTTGGAAGAAACGGTGAGCCGTTCGCTCCGCCACAATCCCGAGATGGCGAGGCTGGATGCCGCTTTCGCCGATAAACTCGGACGCGCCATCCAGACGGAAGTGAAGTTGAATCCAGCCTTCAAGGTAACTGGTGGGCGCACGTCGGAGCAAGACGGGGTCGGCAGCGCCTTTGAATTCGAGCTCGAGCAGCCGTTTCGGCCTTCCGACTTCGGATTGCGCAAGACTTATGCGGCCGCCCTTCGCGCGGCCGCCAATCTGGAGCAGCAAGCCGATGTGCTGCGGGTGCTCAATGCGACCGCCATGACCTACTACCGCGCCTGGTCCTTGCAGGAACGGGCGGCGCTCCTCGCGGGCGCACGAACACAAGCGGACGATGTGCTCACCACCATCCAGGAGCAGCTCGAAGCCGGGCAGAGCAACATTTCCCAGCGCAGTCTCTTCGAAGCAGAAGTCGCTCGCTTCTCGGCCGAATTGCTCGCGGTTCGCGGTGAGCAGGCCGGCGCTCAGGCGGAGCTGGAACGCGCGATCGGCATGCCGATCGCGAATGTGCGGCTCATCCGTCCAGCCTACCCGTCTCTCCCTGGGACGCGGGCGCTGGTCGGTTTCGCCGAAAGCAGATCGGGCCTTCGCCGGATCGCGCTCGCCCAGCGTGCCTCCGCCGCGAAAGGCCTCTCGGTCGCTCGAGCGGATGCAGTTTTTCCGGAGTTCGCACCGGGACTGATCACAAGTTACGGCAGCCGGAAAGACGAGTCCGGCTTCGGCCTCACCATCGCCGGCCGCATTCCGATCTGGGACAGAAATCAGGGCGAGATCGTTCGGGCACGGGGCGCACTCGACGCGGCGGATCGCGAACTCGACTCGTTCGATCGCGTGAGCCTCGGGCGGTCGGTGGCTGCGCGTCGCCAGCAGTTGATCAATCTGCAAGCGCGCGCCGCGGCCTACCGCGACCAGGTGATCCCGGCCTATCGCGCCGCCTACGATGCAACGCTCGCGCAGTTCCGGGCCGGTCAGGCGACCACGCTCCAGCTTTTTGAAGTGCAGAGAAGCCTCGTCGAGGCGCAGGAGAAGTCGTTCGAATATGCGGTCGAAGCGCTCTCCGCTCGCACACACCTGGAGCAACTGATCGGCGGCCGGATTGAAGAAGTCGGCGCCGCTGTTTCAACCCGGAGGACAAAATGACGACCACCAACCGAATGATTCTTTGTGTCATGCTCGGGCTCGCCGCCCACACCGCGCGCGCCCACGAAGGTCATGACCATGGACCCGAGGGTAAAGATTCGCCGACCCTCGGTCCCATCACCTTATCGGAGGCAACGATTCGCAATCTCGGGGTCAAAACGGTGGAAGCCAATCCGGCTCCCTTGCAGCGAAGCTTGCAGATGGCGGCGAGGATCGAGGGATTGCCGGAGCGGCAGGCCAAAATCTCGCCGCGCGCTGAAGGACGAGTGGCGGAGATCCTGGTCAAACTCGGCGACCGCGTTACCGCCGACCAGCCCTTGCTCCGTTTCGATCCGCTCACGGTGGGAAATCCGCCGGTGCTTTTGAAATCGCCGATCGGCGGTTTCGTTGTCCGCCAGGATGCCAGCATCGGTCAGGCGCTCCGGCCAGATACCGTGCTCATGGAAGTAGCGGATTACACGCAGGTGCTAGCGCGCGCAACGACCTTCGAAAGCCCCGACCTGTCGGCGATCAAGGCCGGCGATCCCGCCCGCGTGCAGGTGCAGGTTTTTTCGGATCAGATTTTCGAGGGCAAGGTGCAGCGTCTTGACGTCCGGCTGGAGCGCGAAAGCGGCACGTTCGAGGTTTACGTGCTGCTCGATAACCCCGATCTCAAGCTGCGCCCGAACATGCAGGCCACGGCCACGATCGGCATCGGCGAAGCGCAGGAAGTCATCGCCGTGCCACAGCGCGCCGTCCTCGGCGATCTCGGCAACCTTTTCGTTTTTGTGCAAACGGACGAGCCGCGCACCTTCGCGCGCCGCAATGTCGTCGTTGGGCTGAAAGCCGGCGATCAGGTCGAGATCATCGAAGGCGTGCTTCCCGGCGAGAAGGTTGTCACCCAGGGGAACTACCAACTGCAATTCGCCGCGACCGCGAAGAAGAGTGAGGAGACCGCGAGCAACCCCGACGAAATGGGTCACGCGGGCCACGACCACGGCGCCGGAGGTCAAGGGACTTCGGTTAATCCCCCGGTCTGGGCGTGGGCCATCGGCGGCTTTGCGCTTGGCGCCTTTCTCTTCGGGTTCCTCCTGCGACGCACCGCTTAGCAAATATGCCGTCTACTGCGTCATTAAGGGCCGAACGTTCGATCGAATTCCTTGTGCGGACCGATCCAAACCCACACCCAATCGTCTCTTTCGAATCGGCGGGCGACAGCACGATAATCTCTAGTCACACGAACCGACCATGCTCGCGGCGAGTGCCTTACTCGTTCAAGGCTGAGACCAGGGTGCGCTGGATTCTCCAAGAAGCGGCGGTAGGCGGCTTGTGCCGCCCGTCTGACCGCGGGCGGAAGTCGCCAATACATCTCCCAAAAAGAGGGCGTTCCGCGCGAAGTCACGACTTCTCGTCGAAATCGCTTTCTCGAACGACCGGGAACTGCTCTGGATCCTTCCGATACTGCGCGTCGATCTCGTCAAGGAACTTCTCCAGTTTGGGCCACGGCGTTGGATCGTTGATGATCCGGCTCCACTCGGCATCGCCATCTAATTCCGGCAGCAAAGCCGGGATCGATTCCACAAGCTGCGCGCGCTCGGCGGCGGAAAGATTCTTAATCGCATTCGCGATCTCATCGACCGTGCTCACAAATAAGTTCTACGACAAAGAGCCCGATTTCACAAGACCGCGGCCGGTCCGCTAACGAGCCATGTTCGACCGGATCATCCAATTTTCGCTGCGCAACCGGCTCTTCGTCGTGGCCTTCGCCGCGCTGCTCGCGGCCTACGGCGGATACGTGGCCACGAAGCTGCCGGTCGATGTCTTTCCTGATCTGAACCGGCCCACGGTCACGGTCTTTACCGAATCGGGCGGACTCGCGCCGGAGGAGGTGGAATCGCTCGTCTCGTTTCCGATCGAATCCGCGATGAACGGGGCGGCCGGCGTGCAACGAGTGCGTTCCGTTTCCTCCATTGGCTTGAGCATCGTTTTTGTCGAGTTCGGTTTCGAGCAGAACGTCTACGTCGCGCGGCAAATCGTGGCGGAGCGGTTGCAACAGGTGGCGGAACAGTTGCCGCCGGCCGCGAAGCCGGTCCTCGCGCCGGTGAGTTCGCTCATGGGCGAAATCATGCTTGTTGGCCTGACGAGCGAAGATCCCGAAATCACGCCGATGGATCTGCGGACGATCGCCGATTGGGACATCCGCAAACGGCTCCTCTCCGTCCCCGGCCTGGCGCAAATCAGCGTGATCGGCGGTGAGCTCAAGCAGTATCAGGTGTTGGTCGACCCGTTTAAGCTTCGCAACTTCAACGTCTCGCTCCACGACGTGGAGGAAGCGGCCAAGAACGCGAACGTGAATTCCACCGGCGGCTTTCTCCTCGGTCCCTACACCGAGGGTCTGATTCGAAACCTGGCCCGCGTAAACAGCCTGGACGATCTGCGCAACTCCGTCATTCCGGTGAAGCGCGAAGATGGCGCGGCCCTCACTCTGGGACAGGTCGCCGAGGTGCGCCTGGGCGGTCCGCTGGCGAAGCGCGGCGACGCCGGGGTCAACGGCGCGCCCGCCGTGATCCTCTCGATTCAAAAACAGCCCGGCGCGGACACGCCCAGGCTGACGAAACAGATCGAGCGGGAGTTGCAGAACATGCAGGCGAGCCTGCCCAAAGGCGTGAAGATCCACAGCGGCATCTTTCGCCAGAGCACGTTTATCGAGAATGCGATCCGCAATATCGAAGTCGCTTTGCGCGACGGCGCGTTCTTTGTCGTGATCGTGCTCTTCCTCTTCCTGCTCAATTTCCGCACGACCTTGATCACGCTCACGGCCATTCCACTGTCGCTGCTCGTCACCGCGCTCGTCTTCCATTATTTCAAGCTCTCCATCAATACGATGACGCTGGGCGGTCTCGCCGTCGCGATCGGCGAGCTGGTCGATGACGCGATCGTCGACGTGGAGAATGTCTTCCGGCGTTTGCGCGAGAATCGCCAGTTGCCGAACCCGCGGCCCGCGCTGGAAGTCGTCTACCGCGCGTCGAGCGAAGTGCGCAATTCCATCGTCATCGCCACCGCGGTTGTCGTGCTGGTTTTTGTGCCGCTCTTCGCGCTCGGTGGGATCGAGGGCCGCATCTTCGCGCCACTTGGAATTGCTTATATCACCAGCATCATCGCCTCGCTCTTTGTCTCGTTGACCGTCACCCCGGCCCTCTGCTCGTATCTCCTGCCCAGGATGAAACGGATGAAGGACGCGAAGGATTCGGCGCTCGTCCGCGGCATCAAAGCGCTCGAGGCCCGCGTGCTCGCCCTTGGTTTCAGCAGGTCAAACCTGGTGCTTGGCGTCTTTGCCATCGTCGTGCTTGCCGCGATGGCGACGGTGCCGTTCTTCGGCCGCGAGTTCCTGCCGCCTTTCAATGAAGGCAGCCTTACGATCAACGTCTTTGTCCCGCCCAGCACTTCGCTCACCGAATCGAACCGGATTGCCGCTCTCGCCGAACGCATCGTCATGCAGGTCCCGGAGATCATCATGGTCGGCCGCCGCACTGGCCGCGCGGAGCTGGATGAACACGCCGAGGGCGTTCATTACTCGGAGATCGATGCCGAGCTGCGGAAATCCAGGCGCGGCCGCGAGGAAATCCTGAACGACATTCGCGGGAGACTCGATCAAATTCCCGGCATCTCCGTCAATATCGGCCAGCCAATTTCGCATCGCATCGACCATCTCCTTTCCGGTGTGCGCGCGCAGATCGCGGTCAAGATCTTCGGCGACGATCTGAATTTGCTGCGCCAGAAAGCGGGCGAAGTCGAAGAGTTGATGAAGACGATTCCCGGGATGGTCGACATCTTCGCCGAACGTCTGGTCATGATCCCGCAACTGCATGTCGACATCGATCGCGACCAGGCGCGGCGCCACGGGGTCATGGTCGGCGAAGTCGCGAATTACGCGGAGCTGGCGATGCAGGGCAAAACCGTGTCGCAGATTCTCGAGGGGAGCCGCACGTTCGATGTGGTCTTGCGTCTCTCCGATCAGGCGCGAAACGACGCGGATGCCATCCGGGCGATTCCAGTCGATACCGCGAACGGCCGTGTTCTGCCGTTGAGCCAGCTCGCGACCGTGCAGGAGGCCAAAGGGCCGAACCAAATCAATCGCGAAGGCGTGCAACGCCGCATCTACATCGCCGCGAATGTCACCGGCCGGGACCTCGTCGGCGCCGTGCAGGAACTGCAAAAGAAAATTGCCGAGAAGATGCCGTTGCCACCGGGATATTACGTGACCTATGGCGGGCAATTCGAGAGCCAGGCCTCGGCTTCGCGGCTCATTTCGATCCTGAGCGTCGTCTCGCTGATCGGCATGTTTATTGTGCTCTACGCCCACTTCAAAAGCGCGATGTTCGCCTTCCAAATCATGCTGAACATCCCGATGGCGGTGATCGGCTCCGTCGCCGGCGTCTGGCTGATGGGTGGCACGATGTCGATCGCGACCATGGTCGGCTTCATCACGCTCGCCGGCATCGCGGCGCGCAACGGCATCATGATGATTTCGCATTACCTCCATCTCATGCGGGAGGAAGGCGAAAGCTTTACCAAAGAGATGATCGTGCGCGGAACGCAGGAGCGGCTCGTGCCGGTGCTGATGACGGCGCTCACGGCCGGCCTCGCTCTTATTCCGTTGATCATCGCCGCCAACGAACCGGGCCGCGAAATCCTGCATCCGGTCGCGGTCGTTATTTTTAGCGGCATCTTTACCAGCACGCTGCTCGATTTCATCGTCACGCCGCTCGTCTTCTGGCGTTTCGGCAAAAAGAGCGCCGAGCGGCTCGCGGCAAGTGCCCATAGCTCAGCCATCCACGAACCGGCGCCAGCCCCCGCCCTCGCTTAAAATTGCGTCCCTCTGAATAAACAACTAACCACCAACGCCACCTAGACTACCACAACCATGAAAACCTCATCATCCATCCACCACAAAAACATCGCCTCTTTGATCGCTGCCCTGGCCGCGATCGCACTGCCGTTCTCAACCATTCGCGCGCACGAAGGGCACGACCACGGAGCATCTCCAACTCCGCACGCTTCCGGTTCCGCCACCGACGCCTGGAAAAACGCCCAAGCCTCGCTCAAAGCAATCCAAACCGCCGCAGCCGCGAAGCAACACCAACCCATTCATGACGAGCAGGAGAAACTCGCCGTTGCGTTAAAGCAGATTCAGGAACAGGGCGGCGTCGCGGACAAGGCGCGCCTGGAGGGAGCAATTAAGAACGCAATCGCAGCCTCCGAGAAGGTGCACGCCGCCGCAGACGCGAAGGACTTCGCCAAAGTGGATTCGAGTTTGAAAACGCTCGAAGCCACCATGGCGATGGTCGAGAAGCAGCTCGCCGCGCCGGCCAAGTAAGGACCATTCGAAATGGCAAAATCGAAAACTCGCACGCTCGTCCTGGCCGCGGTGACGACGCTCCTCTGGAGCGTTGCGGCTTACGCTCAACACGCACACGGGACCTCGCCTGCCACAACCAGGAGCGAGATCCTGCCGGTGGAAAGTCGCACCGCGGGCAAGTCGGTCTCGACGGTGATTCGCCTCACCGGCGCGGATGGGAAGCCTCTCTCTCTGGAGCAGCTGGAGGTCGCGCACACAGAGAAGATCCATCTTCTCGTGATCGATCAGAGCTTGACCGATTACCACCATCTGCATCCCGTCGCGGGCGACCAGCCGGGCGAATATCGCTTCGAGTTCGCGCCCAGGTTCGGAGGCGCCTATCACATCTGGGCCGATCTCGTTCCCAAAGCCAGCGGCAAACAGGAATATTCGAAGACGACGTTGAAGGTCGACGGACCGCCAGCCTCTTCGAACACCTCGGTCAACACCACCGCGGAAGTCGACGGCTACCGCTTCGACCTGAAGACGGAAAATGACGCGCCGCTCCAGGCGGGAAAAGAAACGGTCGTTAAGGTTAAGGTTACCGGCCCGGATGGCCGTGAATTTTCAAAACTGGAACCGGTCATGGGAGCGTTTGCCCACATGGTCGCGTTCCCGGCCGATCTCGCCTCGGTCACTCATGTTCATCCCATGGGGGCGGAGCCAAAAACGGCGACCGAGCGCGGAGGTCCGGAGCTGAGCTTCCACGTCCAATCGGACAAGGCGGGTTACCATAAATTTTTCCTCCAAACGCAAATCGACGGTAAGGACAAATTCGCTGCGTTCGGCTTGAAGGTGGAACCAGCCGCAACCGCGAAAACGACGTCACCTCCTGGGACCACCTATGTTTGTCCAATGCATCCCGAGGTGAAACAGCAGTCCCCGGGCAAATGCCCGAAATGTGGAATGGCGCTCGTGGCCAAATAAAAGCTTATGAGAAAACTCGCCCTTCTTTCGGCGTTGGCGTTCGCCATTTCCTGGTCCACGCCGGCGCATGCGCATGATACCTGGATTATTCCCGATCAGTTCAATCTGGCGCCGAAGTCAACCGTTACCCTCGACATGACGAGCGGAATGGAATTTCCGAAGCTCGACGCGGCGCCGAAGCCGGAGCGAGTGAAAAGCGCGAGCTGCCGGCTCGCGGGAAAGAGCTTCGAGATCACAGACAAGTCGGCCGCGCCAAATGGCTCCAGTTCAAAGCGGAACTCGCGGATGAGGGCGTCGCGACCTTCTGGGTGAAGCGACCGCCCCTTTCAATCGAACTAACGCCGGACCAGGTGAAGGAATATCTGGATGAAGTCGATGCGCCTGAAGCGTTGCGCCAACAATGGGCCGGGATGAAAGAGCCGCGCTGGCGGGAATCCTATACCAAGCATCCGAAGACGTTCGCTCGCGTGGGCCAGCCGAAATCCGATCGTTCGTGGGCGGAGCCGGTGGGAATGTTTCTCGAGATTGTCCCCGAAAACGATCCGACGTCTCTCAAGGCAGGCGACGATTTTCCGGTGCGCGTTCTGAAAGGCGGCGCGCCCTTTCCGGGCTTCTCGCTGAACGCGGTGAGCGCCGGGGAACCCAAGGGCGAGACGCGGAAGACGGATTCGAATGGGCGCGTGACGTTTCGCCTCGGCAAAGATGGACGCTGGCTTTTACGGGGAACCGACATCCGCAAATCCACGCAGCCCGACACCGATTGGGAAAGCGACTTCACGACGCTAACATTTGAAGTGAAACAGAAATAGCGCTGTCGGCAGCAGCGTTGTAGGGCGTCCGCCGCGGCGAATGTTGAAAAAAACCAATGCTTGGCCCATACCGATCTCGAATGGATCAGCCAAGCGTTAGCACGCACGCCCGGCCGTGATTGGCTTGCGCAAGCCCGGGACAACCTGAAGTCTGACCGGCCGCGCACTTGCACGCTCCGCATTGGTCGATTGGGTCACGGTGCTTCTTGTCATAATTTCCGCTGTCCTTCTTTTTCGGTCTAAGGTGAATTCCGCGTGGCTGGTTGTCGGAGGCGCTTGCGCCGGAGCAATCAGAATGGCGCTCACATGACCGAAGGATCGCATCGACGAATCGCAAAAGGCGCAATCGCTGCGGCTGGGCTCGGCTGGCACGCCGTCGCCTTAATCATTTTCATCACTTCACTGCTTTTCACAGCCGCATTTTACCTCGATGCCGGCGTTCAGAATTGGGTCTCGGAGAATCGGAACACCACGGTCGAAACATTCATGCGCGCTGTCAGCCGTTATGGCGATTGGCCAACTCATCTAGTCCTCGGCCTCTTGCTCGGTGGAATCGCTTATCTTCGCGGCAGCAGACGTTGGCTCTGGATTTTCGTTGCGATGCTGGTGGCGTGTACGCTCGCCGGAATGACAACCAGGATCATAAAAATGTCGGTGGGCCGCGCACGCCCGCATGTGAAAACCGAGATTCGGTGGGCCGGGCCAACATTTAGCGCGAAGCACCACGCGTTTCCATCTGGCCACAGCTCGTCGTCATCCGCGTTCTTTGCTACTTTGTTGTTCGCGAGCTGGCGAGCGGGCATCGCCTGCCTGCCCATACCGCTGCTGATCGGTTTCTCGCGGATATACATCGGGGCGCATCATCTGTCCGATGTCATGTTTGGTTTTCTAGTTGGGGCTTCGACAGCAGTCCTGGTCGCGGTAGTTCTGCTCCCCCGAGTGATGAGAGAAGGACCACCGACGCTCTTAAAGGAAGGCTAATGACGGGACCGCGAGAATCACAACGGCGGCGAACGATGGGTGGCTGCGGATGGCGCCAGAGGGTGATTTTTATTGATGGCAGGACGATCAACCGCGCCCGATCTTCGGAATGACTCACGCGAAACGCAAAGTATGAAAAGCATCCCGCAATCCATTGAACGCCGCCGGTTTCTTCAAACTGGCGCGACTCTCGCGCTCGGCGCGACTCTGTTGCCGATAACGTCTGCGCGCGCCGCGCGAAACACATCGGCCGCGGCCGGAGGCTTTCGATTCGTCTTCATGCCGTGCATTCATCTGCGGGAGGATCTTCGCTCGCCGGAAGGACTCGCCGCGGCGCTCAAAAAAGTCGCGGCCCTCGACGCAAAGCCTCAATTTATCCTGACCGGCGGCGATGTTTGCCACAACCTGCGCGATCTCACCGTCGATCAAGCCGAAGCCCGCGCCGATCTTCTGCTCAAGGTGCTCAAGGAACACGCGTCGTTCCCAATGCGGCATTGTCTTGGCAATCACGACCTCGCGGGCTGGAGCAAACCGGAACTGGCGAGCGATCCGCGTTACGGCAAAAAGCTGCTGCAACAAAAGCTGCGGCTGGAGAAAACCTATTACAGCTTCGATCATGGTGGCTGGCATTTCGCCGTCCTCGATTACCTGTTGGAGAAGAAACCCGGCGAGTTCGTACCGGAATTCGGCCCCGAGCAACTGCAATGGCTCAAGAGCGATTTGGCGGGCGCAGGGGGCAAACCCGTGGTGATCGTCAGCCATGCTCCGGTCGTTTCAGCGGTCGAGCTCTTTACCGATCGGGCGAAGGATTCCGAAGCGGGTCGCGTGGTTCCGTACGGGCGCGTCGTTAAGGATACGCCCGCATTATTCGAAGCGGTGAAGGGTGCCAATGTGCGCACATTCATCTCGGGACATTTACACTTGCTTGAAGACCTGCGGTTCAACGGTCATCGCTTCATCTGTTCCGGATCGGTGAGCGGTCACCAGTGGACAGGCCCGCGCCTGCAAACGCCGGAGGGCTTTGGCGTCTTCGACTGCCGGCCGGATGGGTCCTTTGAGTACGCCTACGAATCGTACGGCTGGCAGGCAAAGAAATGAGCAACGTCGCACGCACGCAGGCGCTGGTTCGAAAATGTGGCAACGCGTCGGCGCTCAATCGGTTCATTCGCAAATGACCCTATTCCGGAATGAATAATCTGCTGGCGCCAATCCTCGCCCTCGCGCTGCTCGTGTTGCTCTTTGTCATCGAGCGACTGTTTCCGCTACGCAAGAATACGCGTTCGCTCCTCGGGCGGCTTGTCGCGAATCTTGTGCTTTCCGCGCTCGCCTTCGTCGCGGCCGTCGCTCTCGTGCAACCGGCGGTGCAATGGGCGTTGCGCTGGTCGGCGGACAAGCCGTTTGGCTTGCTCCATCTCTTTTCGCTCCCAGTCTGGGCGGAGTTTGCGCTTAGTTTCCTCCTGATGGACCTGGCCTTTTACTATTGGCATGTTGCGAACCATCGCGTGCCCTTTCTCTGGCGTTTTCACAACGTCCACCACATCGATCCGGACCTTGATGTGTCTACCGCCTTCCGTTTTCACTTCGGCGAAATTGCGCTCTCGACAGTGTTCAGCGTAGTGCAGGTTAGCTTCATCGGGATTTCGCCCTGGGCGTTTGCGGCTTACCACCTGGTCTTTCAAACCGAGGTGCTCTTTCACCACAGCAATTGGCGGCTGCCCATCGGCTTCGAGCGGCTCTTGAGCCTGGTTTTTGTCACGCCGCGCATGCACGGCATTCATCACTCGCAGGTTGAGCGCGAGAACAAATCCAACTTCGGCACCGTTTTCACGTGGTGGGACAGGCTGCATCGCACCCTGGGTCTGAACATATCGCAAAATGCGATTGTGGTCGGCGTTCCCGGCTACTCGCGAGCGGAAGACAACACAGCGGCTAACGCGCTCCTGATGCCGTTCCGCAAACAGCGCGATTACTGGCGCGGGCCTGATGGGACCGTGGTCGATCGCGAGAAAGCGCCCGCGGACTCACACCGCGCGCGACTGGCCGAATGAGTTCGCGGTAAAG
This sequence comes from Chthoniobacterales bacterium, assembly GCA_035556975.1. Lineage (GTDB taxonomy): Bacteria > Verrucomicrobiota > Verrucomicrobiia > Chthoniobacterales > UBA10450 > AV80. The sequence goes on along the minus strand of DATMEN010000009.1, from coordinate 124,993 downwards.
CGTGGTCGGCCCTGCGAGTCAACCGGAGATAAATCGCGGCGAGCACATCGATGCGCACGCCCGCGACATAGAGGGCGAGAATCGCTGCATAATAGGCCGTCGTGCGCCACGGCCCGTGCCGCTCGAATCGGCGGGGACTGGCGACGATTGCTTTGCGTAATTGACGCATCCGGCCCACCCGCCGCAGAGCGCGATAAATTTCAGCATCTTCCATCAGCGGTACATCCGGGAACCCGCCCACGGCGGAAAATGCTTCGCGCCGGCAGAAGATGCCGTGATCGCCCAGAGCAAATCCGAAGATGTCCACTCCTGCATTCCCAAGCGAGTCGCCCACTCGGTAAACCCATTCGCGCCGGGGGAAGCGCACGCGGAAACACCCACCCACAACTGCTCCCTCACCTAATGCATTTGCGATTTCGCCGGGCGCATTTTGAGGAATCAGCAGGTCGGCATGAAGGAACCAGAAAACCTCGCCGCGGGCGACCGCCGTTCCGGCGTTCATCTGCCGCGCCCGCCCGCGCGGAGCACTCAGGACCTGGTCGGCTAATCCAGCGCTTTCCGCGATTGTGCGGTCCTCGCTGCCGCCATCCACCAGGATGATCTCGGCCTCCGGAGCGTTCGCGCGCAGTTGAACCAGGAAACCACCGATCAACTCCGCTTCGTCAAGCACTGGCACGATGATGGAGATCAACGGCGAGGCGGACTGATTGGGGTTTTCAGGCACTGATGCGGCGGAAGGTAAATGTTGTCTCAGCCTTCACGGCTTTTCCGTCCAGTTCCAACAAGGGATACGCGAGAAAATTAATTGGCCCGGTCGCCGGCGCCGGGTCGACGACCAAATCGCGCCCTTTAGTCAGTTCGAACCGGTTGGCCGGGTTATGGCCAAAATAGTATTCCGCCAGGTTTGGATTTTTCCAGGCCTCGCTGATATCGACCGGCACCCACCGGCCGTCAGCAAAAATCTCTGCCCAGCAATGGTAGCCCTCGATCGCTCCTTCGTTTGTCTCGGCGGGAATCGTCGCCCCGACCGCGAAACGCGCTGGAATCCCAATGCTCCGCGCCAGCGCGATGAAGTAGGCATGAAAATCAGTGCAGTTTCCGGTGCGGGCGTCGCAAGCGAACAGCGCATCGCCTCGACCCCAGCCGGGCACCGTTTTGTCGTATCGCATCCGGGCGAGCACGTGATCGTAAAGTGCTTTCGCGCGGTCGATCCCGGTGGTTTTCTCTGCCACAGCCTGCGCGGCGAGCGTCTTGAACGTTTCGTTAACGGGCACCAGCTTCTCGGGCCGAAGATAGCGTGCCGGCTCTCCATCGGTCGCGGTGTAAGGCGCCTTCTCTTTCCGGAGCACCCGGTAGCGCAGCGAGATGGTTTTGCCGCTGTCCGCAGCCTGGGGATACAGGACACAGATATCATTCCCATACTCCTGATCCCGCACCTTCTCCCACCTGATCGGGATGCTGGTTTCCTCGACGCGCACCGTCTGAAAGGCGTCGGTCTTGGCGAGCGGCATCCAAAGGCGCGCCTGCCCCTTGATCGCCGGCAGCGTCACCCGATAAACAAACTCGAACTCGTCGGAGCCCGTAACAATGCCGCGCGAATCGCCGCCGAAAACCGGGAGCGATCCGAGGATGACAGATGCCAGGGCCAGTAAACAGCGCACGGCCTAAGCTCTCGCTGCTATGATTTGGGCACCTTTTTCCACACGCCGCTTTCTTCTTGCCAGTCGTAAAGCGGCTTGCCGTTCACTTTGTGGACGGAGGTCTCGGTCACTTTCATGCTGCCGGGTTTGCCTGAGAGGAAGAAATCGAGGTCGTAGGTCGTGCCGTCGGCGGCAGTCATGTCGACGCAGGCAAAATGCTTGCCTCCGCCGAGACTGGAGAGCCGATCGTCGTGGACCTTGACCAACGTGAGCGAGAGATCCTTGCCTTCGTGTTTGGCGTGGAATTTCCCGTCCTTCTTGCTCTCGGCCTCAATATGTTTCTTGATTCCGGTCGAGATCTCCTCCGTTGTCACTTCCGCTGCATCTTTTTTCGGGTGCTCCTTAGGATGCTCGCCTTCCTTTTTCGGGTGCTCACCTTCCTTCTTGGGATGTTCGGATGGATGCTCAGCGGCCATGGCCGGGATCGCCAGCGCGAATGACAATGCGATGGCTATTGCAAGGATCGGTTGTTTGATCATAGCACCGAAAATATCGGATTCCGGCTGAACGACAAGGTTGATCTGGCACGTAATCCATTTGCTGGCGCAATCGATCATCGCGCCTTAAGAATCGATATGAGCGAGAAAATCGAAAAAACGGACGCGGAATGGAAAAAGACGCTCACGCCGGAGCAGTACCACATCCTGCGCGAGAAAGGGACGGAGCAGGCGTTTACCGGCGAGTATGCCGACACGCATGATCCGGGCGTTTACAAATGCGCTGGGTGCGGAAATCCACTCTTCAGCTCGGAGACGAAGTTCGAATCGGGAAGCGGGTGGCCAAGTTTCTTCAAACCGCTTGCGCAGGATGCCGTGGCCACGGAGACCGATCGCAAATTCATGATGGATCGAACCGAAGTCTTGTGCGCCACTTGCGGCGGCCATCTCGGTCATGTTTTTCCAGACGGACCCCAGCCGACCGGTCTCCGTTATTGCATGAACTCGGCGGCGCTGAAGCTGGAGAAGGAAGAATAACCCGCACGTCATCCCGAGCGAAGTCGAGGGATCCCGTGACATAGGGTGAACGCGACACTACGGGGTCCCTCGACTTCGCTCGGGATGACACCGTTTGCCTAGCGCGGCTTCTTCAGCGCATCGGCGCCGGCCTGGCGTGGCGTGGCTGATAAACGCCGAGCTTCCCGCCGCCGGGCAGCGTGAGCTGGCTGAGCAACCCCCAGCCTTGATCGTCCACCGCCCCGCAGGCGATGCCGCTCTTTTTCATCTGCGCCACGAAGGCTTCGATGTCGTCGCACATCAGATAAAACTCATGCTGATCGTTTTCATCCGATGGGTGGATGGCGACTTCTGAAGGCGGCAATCCGAAGATCAACCATCCCTGGCCTACGTCGACGTTCGGCAACTGCAACACGTCCCGCAGGAAGGCGCGATCGGCCTCCGGATTCTTGCTGTAAATGATTGAGTGGGCTCCGCTGATCATGACATTCCTCCTCGGGGAGGATTTCACGACTCGTCCGGGGCGACAATTCCATTTTCTGTTACTGCGCCCGCTTCAGCGGCGGAAAAGCTTTGAGATCGTTTTCGGTCTGAAGAATCCAAAACAGGCTTGTTCTCGCCACCGCATCCGCTTGCGAACGTTTCGGAGTGGCTGATCTTATTTTCGTTAGGCGAAAGGGTCGCGTCCAACAAATGAGTGAGTTCTGCCATTTAGCGCTCTGGATTACCGGCGGGGTCGTGGTCCTTTGCCTCCTCGCGCTGCCGTTCTGGTTGTTGGGCATCCCTGGCGTTGAGAACTCGTTTGCGAAAGGTTGGGCGATTGGATTCTACACCCTGGGCGCATACCCGATTGCCTGGCTCTGCGTTTTCGTCTCTTGGTTGATTGCAAGAAAGCTGGTTAGCGCGGAGCATTTACCCGTATTGCAGCAGTGGATAGGCGCCGGTTCCCTGGTCATACTGGCGCTAGCTGCCGCGATGATGTTTTACGCGTTCAGAGTCATGTCGCGCTGAGCGCGCAAAAGTACCCAGGAAGTGGGCCGTGCGGTCTAACTGTTCCGCGCTACGAAGATGCCCGCGAATTCGGCCGCGGTCTGGCCATGTTCCACGACGTTTACGCGAAGGTTGATGCGCGCTCTGCCTTTCTCGGCAAATCGAGTCTGAAACGCCGCCCAGTCGGCCGGCTTGGGGCGAAGGCAGATTGCACGAATCGTCTCGCGCACCGGCCGCAAAAACCGGATGGAGCTTTCCGCGACGACAACGTGCGCGGCGGGTTGCTCCAGTTTCAGCCAGAGCAATCCGTAAGCGGCGAGTGTTGCGATCGCGTTGATGCTGCCTCCGAAAGCGGTGCGCAGATGATTGGAATTCATGGCCACCGGCGCTTCGATGACGAATCCGTTTTCATCGTCCGCCACCACCCGCACGCCCATCGAGCGCGTGATTGGGATTTGCCGATGAAAATATTGTTCCGCTTCGAGTTCCGTCATGCGGTTAGAGCCCGACTAACAGGAGATAACAGAGTTAACAGAGGAATTCTTTCATCTCTGTTCCCTCTGTTTGCTCATGTTAAATCCCTGTTTCCCCCCCCCTATTTCTCCGACTGCTTCAGCAACGCCTCAAGCTCGGCCTTCCATAACACGGCGTTGGTATGGCTCCCGTGCCCGCGAGTCTTGTCGCTGAACGGCAAGAGGACAGCCCGTCCCTTGGGCACGCGTTTGATCTCGCGCTCCAGGATTCCAAGTTCGGGCGGGTTAATCAGATCGTCCGCGAAATTCACCGCCACGAGCGGCGCGCGGATTTTCTCTAGGCCCGGGCCGGGATCGTAATCACGCGAGGCCTCGAGCGCGTAGAGCATGTCGTTCGCGTCTCCGGTTTTCAGATACTCCGCGACGAATTTATCGAGGGCCTCGTCGGTCTTCGCGAGCGTGGGCGATTCCTTCTGGCGCAGGACCGGGTTGCTGCTCATCAACCAGAGCATCTGGATGGCCGTGCGAAGGCTTTGCGGCTGCGTGGAATATTCGCCTCCGCGCCATTCCGGGTCGTGGCGGATCGCGTCGATGACCATCCGGCGCCAGACGCGATTCCGGCCGGAGATCTGGGCCGGCAAACTGGCCAGCGGCAGGAGCGCGTCCATGAAATCCGGATGAGTCACACCCCAGAGCCAGGTGTGCATTCCGCCCATCGACGTCCCCATGACGAGCCGCGCATGCTTCACGCCCAGCCCATCCGAGAGCAGTCGATACTGCGCCTCCACCATGTCGACGTAGCCGTAGCGCGGGAACTTCGCGTGCAGGGCGTCGCTCGGTTTGCTCGATTTCCCGTGCCCGATTCCATCCGGCAGAACGATGAAAAAATTCGCCGCATCGAGCGGCTGGCCCGCGCCGAAAAGTTCACCCGCAAAGTCCGGCCGGATGAATTGGGCGCCGCTGCCCGTGGTCCCGTGGGTGATGAGCACCGCGTTGCGAACAACGCCCTTCTCATCCTTCACCGGCTTCCCGATCGTCCGATAATGAAGGCGCAACTCCGGGAGCGCCTCGCCCGACGCGAACTTGAAATCGCGGATGACAAAATCGCCTTCCACCGGCGCGGGATATTCGGCCGCGAGCGCCGCGCCCGTCGCGACAAGGAAAAGGGTGAAAGCGAGAACGCGTGTGAACCCGACCCGGAGCTCGTTCATTTATTTCTAAAAGCAGCGCGCGTCACCAATCAATGGTGGCATTGCCGGCCGGATCAACGGTCGCTTTGCGGCCCAGCAAGCGAATGAAGAGAAAATTCGCGTCCGTATCGCGTTGCACCTGGCCGTAAACGACAATCTCGCCGGGAGACTGGAAATTGGTCGGAAGGGATTTGAAAGCGGGCAGATCCTTCTTCGCGATCATCACGCGCAAAAAGGCGAACTTCTCTTTTCCTCCCGGACGATAGCTCCAGACGGAACCTTCGTACCAGCTGGGCTTCGGGTGCCTGATGCGGTCGTGCCGGTAATTAATCCGCACGCCGACGATCTTGCCGACCTGCGAGCTTTGAATCTTTTGCAAAGCGCGCAGATCATGAGTCTGCACCCCGCGCCAGGCCGCTGCATTCAGTTGCTGCGCAGCAAATGCGCTCATCGCGCCGGCAAAGCCGACCAGGACCGCAAAAGATAGAATTTTTTTCATAACGAGATTTTCCGTGAGGCGTTTCTTTATTCGGCTAATCCAGTGGCTTAACGAAACCGCGGCCGCTTGGAAAGCCGTAGTTCGCCGTCGGGCATAAAATCCCGCGAAGTCCCCGGCAAACGATGGGCCTTTGCCGCTACAGTTTGCTGCGGCTGGTGTTATGCAGCTTCACCGGCGCTGATTTCTTGCGTAGCTTCAAGTTCAGGAGTTCGACGAAGACCGAGAAGGCCATCGCGAAGTAAGTGTAGCCCTTCGGGATGTGAAAGCCGAGCCCCTCGCCGATCAGGTTCACCCCGATCAGGAGCAGGAAACTGAGCGCGAGCATCTTGATGGTCGGGTGCCGTTCCACGAAGCGGCTGATCGCGCCGGCGAACATCATCATCACCCCGACCGCGAGCATGACCGCGACGATCATGACTCCAATTTCGTCAACCATCCCGACCGCGGTGATCACCGAATCGAGCGAGAAAACGATATCGAGCAGGATGATCTGGATCAGCACGGACTTGAGCGAGGGCGCGGCGCGAACGGCCCCCTCTTCATCGCCGCCTTCGAGCTTGTCGTGAATCTCGCGCGTGCTTTTCGCGATGAGAAATAAGCCGCCGCCAATCAGGATCAGCGCCCGGCCCGTCACATCGAAACCGGGCAAAACAAAGAGTGGTTTGGTCAGCCCGATGATCCAGGAAAGCGAGAGCAAGAGCAGGATGCGCATGACCATGGCGAGGGCCAGGCCGATTTGCCGGGCCTTCTTCTGTTTCGTGGCCGGCAGTTTGTCCGAGAGAATCGAGATGAAGATGACGTTGTCGATCCCGAGGACAATCTCGAGGACGGTGAGGGTGAGAAGTCCGATCCAGGCCTGCGGGTCAGAAAGCCATTCCATTCTCCGAGACCAATCACACAAAACCCGAAAGGTTCACGAACGAGCTGCATCCGCCTGGAAGGCTTTCTTGCGAACCAGACCAATCAGCGCTTCCATTTCATCGTGGTTTTCGCCTTTGGAATCGGGGTTGTGGCGGGCTTGCGTGCGCTCACGGCGCCCGCCGCCGTGAGCTGGGCGGCGTATCTGGGGTGGTTGAATCTCCAGGGTTCGCCGGTCGCGTTCATGGCCTCAATGTGGGCTGTCGCGATATTTTCGTTCCTGGCGATCTTCGAATTCGTCGGAGACCTTCTGCCCAAAACCCCAAAGCGAACTGCGCCCGCGCCTTTGGCCGCGCGCATCCTTCTGGGAGGTTTATGCGGCGCATGCCTCTGCCTCTCCGCCAGTCAATCGCCCTGGATCGGTGCTCTGTTCGGCGCCATTGGGGCGGTGATCGGAGCCTTCGCCGGTTACGAGATTCGCAAACGCCTGGTGACCGGCTTGAACATCAAGGACATTTTCATCGCCCTGACCGAAGACCTGGTTGCGATTGGCCTGGCCTGCTTCCTCGTCTCGCGTTAATCAAGAGGATAGAGCACAGACTGTTCGTGCTCCTGCTCGTGATCGAGGGATTGTTGGGCAGGCGCATCGGCTGCCGGCCGTTTAGGTTCGGCAACCCGGGGGCGGTTGCCCTGCAAATAAGAAGCTGGCTCCTTGGGCCTCGATCACCAGCACGAGCACGAGCACGAGTAAGATGCCCGCGGCCCCGCGCCCGTTTAATTCAACAACGCCACTGATCGTCCACGCGGCGATGCGCATCGCGCCTTCGCCGTTTCCCATTCGGAAAAGTAGCGGGCGAGCCGGCGCGCGAATCGGCGGGGCCGCTCGGCATAAAATCGCTCCCCGAGCGCGATCGCGGTGTTCTCGAGGTCCTTTTCGCGGGAATCGATCAAGGCATTGAGAATGCGGTCCGCTTTCTTGCGGGCGGTTCCAATCGAGGAGAGGCGTTCGGCCACAAAGGCGAGATCGTGGACCTGGCCCAGATATTCTCCGATTGTTTTTAGCTCGTCGTTCAGCTCCTTGAAGACCCCCGGATGCAGCGGCCGCAAAATCCGCAGCTGATACCAAAGCTCCTTCGCCCGCTTCCGGAAGGTGTGAAGTTTTTCCATGCTCGGTTTGGCGATGACGGCCTTCAGGGTCCGGCGTCCGCGCTTGTAGGTTTTCTGAACGCAGCCGCGCACCTGCGCGCAGCGCAGCCCGTCGAGCGGCCAATGCCGGACGCGATCGAGGGTTTGGGTCAGTTGTTGCTTCGCTTCCTCCGGCCATTCGGAAAATGCGGCCAGGAAACTGTCGAGCTCGAAGGCGAGAAGGTCCTCGGTTTCCTGGAAGCTGCGCTTTTTTCCCCGCGCGAATTCGCGCAGCTGCCGCACCGTCTGGAGCCGCACCTCGGCGTCGCGCACTTCGGAGATCAGCTGGCCGACCTTGCGCAGGCATTTGTCCTCCCGCTTCCAAAGATCGTGGCTTATTTCGCCATGGACCAGGCGCAACGCGGCCCGTGCTTTTTTCAGATGCTTGCGCGTTTCGTGCACGGGGGAGCCTTTTCCGTTTTGTTCGGTCCGGCTCGCCTTGATCGCGCTTTCGATCTGGTGACAGACGATTCTCTGAATGCCATCGCCGACCGTTTCGTCCTGGCGCAGTTCGTAGCTCATGGGGTGGTGTCTGTTTGGCCTCCAGGAAAGCGCCGGAGGTGCGAAGGAGTATAGCCCGGAGCGCAGCGCAGCGGAACTCCGGGGAATCGATAAGAGAATCTCAAAACCCCTGAATAGGGGTGACGGAGATCGTCCGCGCTGGCGATACGGTGATGGTCCGGTGTGCACTTTTCCGTCGCCCCTCTCGGGGCTTGGACGCTTGAACGATGAAGACCCGGAGCTCGCTGCGCTCGCTCCGGGCTATATTCCGGCGCACCCGACTGGTGTTGAGGCCACCAACGGCCTCGGCCCTGCTTGAAGTAACCATGTGCCCAAGGCCAATCAAATACCGGGGGTCTCAAGCGCGTTACTTGAGGGCGAGCGCGACGTTGCTGTATTTTGCCCTGCCGGTGACATCGCGTCCGAGCCAATCCGGGCGCGCGAAAGCCGCGCAGCTTTTTTGATTTTCGAATTCCACTTCCGCCACGACCAGGCCGTTATTCCGCCCGCGGTAAATATCGATTTCGATGGTGTGCGATTTCCATGGCACTTCGTACCGGACCTTGGTGAGGCGGCGGCCTACCGTCGCCGGCCAGAGCGCATCGAATTGCTCCACGCTCAGCCTGATCTCCCGCTCTTCGCGCGTGCCTTTCGTCCCCTGCTTAAAGGTGAGCGAGCGGACGGCGCCTTTCTGGCGCAACCGGACCTGGAGGCCGCCGGGTCCGACCGCCAGATAGCCTTGGGCGATGGTGGCGTGCGGAAATTTCCTTAGCCCGGGCGGATAACGCTTCAGGAGAAATTTCCGTTCGATTTCCCGCGTAGATTGCTTTTTCGCCGCGCTCATTCCCGCCGGTCTTATTTTCGTAAACGCGAGAAACATTCGCGAGGATTCGTTTTGTTTTCGGTTCCGCCGTTGGAGCCGTCAAAATTTTTCATGTGACAATTAGGTGGCGGTGGATTGTGCGGTTCGCGCGCGATCCCCAAAGTGGCGGCGGAGCCGCGTAAAATGTCATCGCGCGACGGAGCGCGCGATCCACCGGGAGCGAATTAGTATTTTGGCTTCATGACCTAACAAACCTGTTGCGCGTCGTCGTCCTTACTGGCCCGGTGGACAAACACCCGCAGTTTGTGGCGCGTGGCCTGGAGACGTTCGGTTAAGACCCGGGCGACCGCCTCCATCAGTATGTAACCCAGCTTTGGATCGCGCTCGCATTGCTGGCGAACGTCCGCGGCGCGAAGGAATCTTGCCGTAACATCGCTGACTGCGACGGCACTGAATTCCCAGCGATAAGGCTCAAAAAGCCAGGATAATCCCAGCAGTTCCCCGGGACCGATTCTTTGGATTAGGACTGTTTCCCTGCCGGGAAGTTCGTATTCCAGACTAACCTCCCCTGTCTCGATCAAATAGAACCCGTCGGCCGCCTCACGCTGGCGAAGAATCGATTCTCCCGGCCCGAATCGGACCGGCGTCGAAAGGAGAGACAGCGCCTCGGCTTGAGCAGGAGCGAATGCCGCGAGGAAAGGATGCTTCATGGACGTTTGATCGAAAGACACCGCAAAGTTTTATCGAAGGCCGAACGAAACCGCGAGCATACAATGGGACTTCGAGGAGAAGGTCATTTCCTCCATTTCTATGCCGACGAGCATCCGGCATCCATTCTTGATAGCGTCCTCTTGGACAAGTTTCGTATGTTGCGATCCCCACTGTGTGTTTAGATGACCATGGTGGAAAAGAATTTTGGATGGTGGCCGCGCAACTCCACTGTCGACGCCCGCGTCACCCATGTTGAACCGCTCACGACGTATGCGGCGTCGATCGCTGCCGTGAGAGACGACCCGCGATCATACGACGGTTGGTTCTATCCACCATTGGAACCGGTGCGCTCGACAGCCAAGGAAAGTAAGCCACTGCCGGAAATGCCGGCGCCGGTTTACGGATTGCCAGCTACGCATCGGATCACGGCTACCGAGACATGGTTGGATGAGAATTCTGAGCGTTTCCGCTACGATGGTTATTTTCGTGAGGTGACGTTCGACGCCGACACGACGCGGGCGGCGGCGAGCGCTTGATCGATGTCAGCGCAAAAACGATCCAGACCGATTCGTTCGGCCAGACCGGCTTCGAACATCACCTTCATCGGCTGGGGGCGGACGGCCGTGAGGAAAATTTCGACTCCGTCGCGGCGCAGCTTTTCAATGGCCCCCTCGAAGGCGTGCAGACCGCTCGCGTCCATGGCCGGAACGCTCCGCATCCGGAAGATGACAACGCGCGGTTTGCCGCCGGAGCCTCGCAACGCCATGTCGAGCTTTTCGGCGGCGGCAAAGAACATCGGTCCCTCGATCCGGTAGAGAATCACGTCGGGCGGAATGTCTTTGCCGCGGATGCTGTGCGAGCCCGTGCCCGGGTCTTCGCTTTCCTCGGTAATAAGGCGCACGTGGGTTACCTCCTCCATCTGGCGAAGGAAAAGGACGACGGCCATGATAAGACCCGCGCCGACCCCGATGGTGAGATCGAAGACGACGGTAAGGGTAAACGCCGCAATCAGCACTCCGAAATCGGCTCGGGGTCCCCGCCATAACTCGACGAAGGTGTGCAGCTCCGCCATGCGCAATGCGACGGTGAGGAGGATCGCGCTCAGCGCCGCGAGCGGAATGTATCCGGCCAACGGGGCGGCCAGAAAGACCACCGCAAGGAGCACGAAAGCGTGGACGATCGCAGCGACGGGAGTGCGCGCCCCAGTTCGAATATTAGCAGCCGTGCGCGCGATCGCTCCCGTGGCCGGAATTCCACCGACAAACGGGCAAAGAACGTTCGCGATCCCCTGGGCCATCAACTCCTGGTTCGGATCGTGGCGCGTGTCAGTCATGCCATCGGCGACCATCGCCGAGAGGAGTGACTCAATCGCGCCGAGCGCGGCAATGGTGAAGGCGGGCCCCATCAAATCGCGCATCGATTCGAGAGATATGGCCGGGAAATGCAAACCGGGCAGCCCCGCTGGAATGCCGCCAAACCGGCTATCGATCGTCGCCACTGGCCAGCCGGCGAAGTAAGCAACCAACGTTGCCGCTGCCACCGCGACAATGCTTGCCGGGACGCGCCTGGTTAGAAACGGCCAGGTGTAGAAGATCGCAAGAGTGAGAGCGCCAATGGCAAACGCGTGCCAGTTAATGTCCTCCAGATGGGTCGCGAGTGCGGCGATTTGCTGCGGCACGTGCCCGGGCATTTTGAGGCCGAGCCCAAGGAATTCATTCAGCTGCCCGCAAAAGATGATGATGGCAATGCCACTGGTGAATCCTGCTATGACCGGATAGGGGAAAAATTTGAGCAGCCGCCCCATTCGCAACGCGCCGAGAACAATCAGCATGACACCCGCCATCATCGTCGCGAGAGCGAGCCCGCCGTACCCGTAGATTGCGACCACGGAAAAGAGAACGGGCACGAATGCTCCTGTTGGTCCCGCCACCTGAAAGCGCGAACCGCCCAGGACCGCCACCACGAGGCTCGCGATGATGCCGGTCCACAGTCCCTGCTGCGGCGTCACGCCCGAAGCGATGCCGAAACCAATCGCCAGGGGAAGAGCGATAAGGCCGACCGTCAGTCCCGCGCCGAGATCAGCCAGGAAGTCGCCGCGACGATATCCGCGCAGAGCGGAGACAATAGCGGGAGCAAACCTGCGCACGAGAGCCATCAAACGGCATGCGTCTCATCGGTGCAAGGCCGCTCGCGTGAGAGGCGCGACACTATTATCGCGCCTGGACGGTTCGGGCGCACGAAACGATCTGGCCACGCATCTGCCGCATCGCTGCCGCGAGTTGCCCGCGCAGCCATCCACTCGCTCCTCGCGGGAAAAATTGATTGAACCGCGGTCGTTCTTCCCGCGACCTTTAGGCGAATACTGATGATCCGCGATTCTCGCCAGGTGCTGACGGAGTGGCTGGTGCTCGAAGCCCAGAACGGCAGCGAACGCGCCTTCACAGATTTACACAATCTGTGGCGGGCGGATCTGCGACGGATGGCCTGGCTGCGGGTGGAGCGGGCGGACGCCGCCGATGAGATATTGACCGATGTGTGGCTGGCGATCGCCCGCGGATTGCCGAGGTTGGATGACCCAGCCTGCTTCCCGCGCTGGGCGTTTCGCATTGTGCAACGGCGGAGCGCCGACTGGATCCGCCAGCGGCTGCTTGACCGCCGCCGGGAAGAAATCGCCGCGAACGAGGCGGAGCAGCTCGCGCCCGCTTCAATGGCAGACGAACACGAGCCAGCCGATGAGATCGTCGCCATGCGCGCTGCCATCCGCCGGCTCCCGCCCGAGCAGCGGCAGCTTCTTCACCTTCATTACGAATTGGGACGCAGCATCGCTGAAATCGCGGACGTGTTGGGAATCCCACACGGCACTGTGAAGTCCCGCCTCTTCTCCATCCGTGAAACCCTAAAACACCAACTCGAAAGGAAAACGCCATGAATAATATCGAACAAAAAATCCAAGCCGCGCTGCAACGGCACTCGACCGATCACGAGCCAAACCTGGCGGAGGAAGTAATCACCGTCTTCCGCGGCCGTTATCGCTGGATGCACGCGGTGGTGGTCGTGGTGACCCTGCTCTTCCTCGCCCTCGCGGTGTGGGCCAGCTTGCGCTTTTACGAGGCGGAGGTCGTGCGTGAGCAGTTGATTTTCGGCGCGATTGCTTTCGCGGCGCTAGTCACCATCTCGATGCTGAAGATCTGGTTCTGGCTCGAGATGCACACGAACCGAGTGCTGCGCGAAGTGAAGCGCATTGAACTTCTGATGCTGCCACGCGATCCAAAATCATAATCGCGAGAATCGCCCTCCGACAGACGCGGACAGACACGCTCGAGGGGCCAGCCGCCGCCGACGTGGAAATGCGGGTCAGGCATCATTTCTTGACAAATCTGCCCACGGTCGCCGCTCGATTCATTCCAAATTGAAGGCCTTTTCGCTCTGCAACAAATCGCCGCCGAAGCCGCCAATAAACCCTCAGGCCGGCTGGCGGACCGCTCACGCCGGCGCCTGGTTCGCCGGGATCGCAGTCGCGTGATCGGTGGCGATGATGATGCTGGCCAGCCTTCGGACAAGCGCTGGGAGAATAGCCATTCGCGGTCAATCTTCCTCGCTGATCGTTACCTTCGGAATCACTCTGATGATCCAGACGCCAGCAGATGGATGATCCGGGCGCTTTGCTCGACCCCAGCCGCATTTGTCATATGGGATCGCAAGAAATGGCGAGTAAAAGCCAAACCTTGCGCAGCGCGACCCTCCCATCCATCGGCAAATTAATGGAGAAGAGGTGAGTTATGAAAACAATCACTCCATTTGAACTGCAAATGCTGATCGACAGGGGTGACGTGGAACTAATCGATGTGCGTCCGAAGAGCGACTTCGAAAAGGTCCATGCCCTGGTGGCGCGCTCGATTCCTTTATCCGAATTCGAGCCTCACTCGGTGCTGGCCCACCGAAAATTGGATAGACACGCGCCCCTGTACCTCATGTGTCGAGACAATACCCTGGCGTCCCTGGCCGCGTGCGGCCTGGCGGGCGCTGGCCTGGACGAGCCGATTGTAGTCGAGGGAGGTCTCGAAGCATGGCAGGGACAATGTCTTCCAGTGGCTTACAAGAAATTCTGGCAGCTGCCACCAGTTGCTCTTGAGGCGCTGGCGCGGTCCTCGCGCTGGATTCACCGCCGGATGACGTCATCGAACCCAGAGGCGCCGACACCGGCAAAAGCACCTCAGGAAATACGTCGGATCATGCGGCTCCACTATTTTCCAAGAGTAACTGCGGTCGTCACGGTTGTGCTCATAACTGGGTTTCTGATTATCCCGGGTAATAGCGCCTTATCTGGTGACGACTCCGATTCTGCGAGGCCGCGGCCGCTCCTGGCCGTTTCGGGACCAGCAAAGCTGGCAAAAACCGCGATTGAGATCGAACGCGGCCCGCGCGGCAGATCCCAAATCGCGCTCACCTTCGATGCCGGCGCTAACGCGGAATGCTTCGAGGACTTGATTGCCGCGCTGGAAAAGGCACGTGTGCACAGCACGTTTTTCATTACCGGAAACTGGGCTCAGCGAAATATGGATTGCGCCAGAGCAATCACCAAGCACGGCCACGAAGTTGGCAATCACACCTGGAATCATCTCGCCCTGCCAAAATACTCCGATGAGGTCGTGCGCGAAGAGATCACCCGGGCCGAGGCGTTGTTGACGGAAATTTCAGGACAAAGTCCGCGGCCCCGCTTGCGGGCTCCGTTTGGCGAACGCAATGACAGAGTCTTGCGGATCGCCGCGAATCTTGGATACCGATCCATATACTGGACCATCGACAGCCTGGATTCCGTGGAGCCGAGAAAGACACGAGAATTCCTGATCGATCGCATCACGAGCAAGACCAACGCGGAACTAGACGGCGCGATCATTCTCATGCACGTCGGCGAAAAAAGCACGGCCGACGCGTTGCCGGTGATTATCGCGGACCTCCAGGCCCGCGGCTTTCGACTGGTAACGATTTCCAAACTCCTGGAATCAACGTCAGGGACACGGTGAATTCACGGTGCATCGAACGTAAAAAAATAGGCGTCAAATCGCGTTATCAGGGAATTGCGGAATCCAAAGCTGGAGTTGGAATCCGCCTAAGGAGGTTACAATGAAAAAAATGAAGGCGACCGTTTTTCATTCGCCGAACAACATCGGTGTCGAAGAAGTGCCGCGGCCAACCGCTGGTGTCGGGGAAGCCGTGCTCCGAATAACCTTAACGACCATTTGCGGCACCGACCTTCACATTCTCCGGGGCGAATATGCAGTGAAGCCAGGTCTCGTGATCGGACATGAACCGGTTGGAGTAATCGAAGAACTCGGTGAAGGCGTTACTGGATACGCAGTTGGCGATCGTGTGCTCGTCGGCGCGATCACACCGTGCGGGCAATGCCGTGCATGTCTGTCGGCGCAATGGGCGCAATGCGGACATGGCGAAGGCGTGGAGGCGCTCGGGGGCTGGCGTTTCGGCAACACCATCAACGGGTCGCAGGCGGAATATCTCCTCGTTCCGAACGCCCAGGCAAATCTCGCCAGGATCCCGGATGATTTGAGCGACGAACAGGTGGTGCTCCTGGCCGATATTGCATCAACTGGCTTCAGTGGCGCGGAGTCGGCAAACATTCGTATTGGCGACACCGTCGTCGTTCTGGCCCAAGGGCCGATTGGCCTCTGCGCCACCGCGGGCGCGAAGCTGATGGGCGCTTCGTTCATTATTGGGGTGGAGGGCGACCCCGTCCGCATGAGAATGGCGAAGCGCATGGGCGCGGACGTGGTTCTCGACCCCAAACAGTGTGACGTCGTAGCGGAAGTCAGGAAACTGACCGGCGGCGGCGCGGATGTCGCGATCGAAGCGCTGGGCCTTCAAGAGACGTTCGAAAATGGTCTACGTGCCCTCCGTCCAGGCGGGACACTAAGCAGTCTCGGCGTTTATTCGGGAAAGCTTCAAGTTCCCTACGACGCCTTCGCGGCCGGCATCGGAGACTACAAAATCGTGACGACACTTTGCCCTGGCGGCAAGGAACGGATGCGCCGGTTGATGACGATGGTGCAGACGAAGCGCTTCGACCCGACGCCGCTGCTCACACACAGCTTCAAGCTCGATCAAATCGTCGAGGCTTACGACCTGTTCGGCTCGCGGCGTGACGGCGTCCTGAAAGTCGCAATTCGACCGTGATTGCGGTTGCCGAGCCCCCGACAAAGCGAGCCAGACGCGATGCCATACGCGTCGCAGTTTCGATGTGCTGCTGGCGGAGAGTCACAAATTTGCCACTGTTCAGAACTGCTGTCGCTGAGGCAAACTGAGCCGCTAACGTCGCCAACTTCACGTGCGAAGATGAAGCCCCTAAGACCACAACGGACATGAGGAAAACGTTCGCGACCTCAGCCCTCGCATTCGTGCTGACGATGGGCATCGTCAATTTCTTCGCCGACATGACTTACGAGGGCGGCGCGAGCATCAACGGCCTGTTTCTTGGGACATTAGGCGCCAGTGCCGCCGCCATCAGTATCATCGCCGGCGTGGGAGAATTTCTCGGGTACAGCCTGCGTTCTGTCGCCGGATACGTAGCCGATAAGACGGGCAAATATTGGTTGATTACGTTCATCGGATACAGCATCAACCTCCTCGCTGTCCCAGCGCTTGCCTTGGCCGGAAATTGGCCCTTCGCCGCTGCCCTTATCATTCTTGAGCGCATCGGGCGGGCGATCCGCAAGCCTACCGTCGAAGCGATGCTCTCATATTCGACGGGCAAACATGGCAAGGGTTGGGTCTACGCGATGAACACTGCGATGGATGAGACCGGCGCTACCCTGGGACCCCTTCTCATGGCCGTCGCTCTTTATCTGCGGGCGGATTTCCGGGCTGGATATGGGCTGCTGTTAATTTCGTCTTTGCTGGCACTGGCTTCGCTTACCGCCGCCCGCATTGTCTTCCCCGTGCCGTCCCGTCTCGAGGCGGGTGGGCCTCCGACTGCGCAGGCCAAGGGGTTTACCCGTGCCTACTGGCTCTACATGGTTGGCGGGACGTGCTTCGCCGCGGGGCTTATGAGTTTCGAACTGTTGTCCTATCATTTGTTCAACACCGGAACCGTTACCCAGCATTGGGTCCCGATCTTCCTGGCGCTGGCGACGGCCATGGCAGTTGCGGCCAGCCTCATTCTCGGCAAGCTCTACGACAGGATCGGGATCGCTGCCGTGGTCGTCGCGGTCGCCTTCGCATCATGCTTTTCGCCACTGGTCTTCTTCGGCGGCTTCTGGATGGCGCTAGGCGGACTTCTATTGTGGGGAATTGGCTACGCGACGCAGGACACGCTCCTGAAAGTATTGATTGCCAGCGTTCTTCCCGAAGGGAAGCGGAACCTTGCTTTCGGCCTGTTCTATCTGGGCTATGGCGGCGGTTGGCTCGCAGGGAGCGTCACGACCGGTTTGCTTTACGAGCGTTCGCGTGTGGCGCTGGTAGTCTTTGCCATCACCATGCAACTCGCCTCACTTCCCTTTTTCGTTCTCGCACATCGCGCCGGCGCGCGCTCTGGATAGCTCCACTCACGAGCATCGCACCGTATTACTCTGAAACTTCCAGTCGGAAATTAACCGACCCGCGGGAGAATGGAGTCGACCCCAAGCCTCATGAAAATCCGCAAGAACCTGCGTCTCAAGGCGGTCGGCAGCCGAGTTGCGTGCTCTCGCCGACGCTAACGTTCCCAGGAATGTGCAAGCGGACTTGGAAGTGCGAATCGGCCGGCCAGCGGAGGAAATCGTAGCCGTCGCGAGTGAATTGAAGTCCGACCTCATTGTTCTTTCAACCCGTGGCCTCACGGGACTGGACCGCTATTTCATTGGAAGTGTGAGCCGAACGCGTTGCTCGCGTGGCGCCTTGTCCTGTGTATCTGATGCGTCCCGGCAAGGATCACCGAGCCGAAAGCCCGCTCGACCAGCTGTCTTGCGCCTCAAACAGGAAGCCTGACGAACTGCCCCTTCTGCGGGGCGAACTGCTGCGACTTGAGCGGTGCGCGAGAACAAACACCGCTAACTGCGCCGCGTTCGCTGGGCCGTCCGGCGTCGCGGGCAATCGCAGGTCAGGCGCCATAGAGATACCGCAACCATGCGCCCACGCCGTACGCGAGGACAGCCGCTCCGCCCCCGGTGAGCAACGTCTCAAGACCCGCTCGCCAGATTGAGCGATCGAGAAGGGTTCCTTTCGCAACTCCAATCAGCATGAATGTGGCCGCTGCCAGAAGGGCGCTAACGCGAAATCGAGCATCGTTCTCCAGATGAGCAATCAGGAAGGATAGGAGCGGCAGAATTCCAGCGCAGACAAATGCCGCGAACGTGACCGACGCTGCTTTTGCCGGCTGGCGGCCAGTGATCGCCATGCCGAATTCCTCCCTCACCATTGTCTCCACCCAGAGCTGGCGGTTTGCCGTGATTGTCGTCACAATCTTCTCCAGAATTTCTCCCACGAAGCCTTTACCCATGAAAATTTGCCGGATCTCTTCGCGCTCCCCGTCCGGGATTTCCTCAATCTGCCGCTCCTCGGCTGAACGGATGTTTTCGATTCGTTCGAGCTCGCTTTTCGTTCCGAGATAATTGCTCACCGCCATGCTAAATCCGTCGGCAATGAGGTTCGCGAATCCGAGGATAATCACCACTCCGCCAGAAAAACCCGCCCCGACCGCCCCGGCGACGATGGCGAACGTCGTCACGCAACCATCGATCGCGCCGAGAACTGCATCGCCCAGATAACCGTGCGCTGGTGCGTTCGCCAAACGGAGCCTGATCGCGTCCGGCGAGTGCTGGGCTTCCAATGAGCTGCGCACTTTCATTGCTGCCGAATTAGAACAGTGATGCCATTTCCCATGCGGCCACGATCAGAAACAGGAACAGAACGAAGATCAAGATCGAGTTGGCGCCGGGCCGATTGTGCGAAATCGTCGATGGCCAGCTGACTTGATTGTTCAGGTACAGAAGGGTCGCGGCCAAGAACGGAATGAAGAGACTGCCAAGAATCGTGAATGCGACCACGAACATCAACGGTCGCTGCATGAAAGCGAACGGCACCGCGGCAGTCGCCATGAAGACGAGAGCCGCTGAGTAAGCGCGGGCCCTTGGGGCGCGGGCAAAACCATTTTGCTTTTGGGTGCGTCGATCCAGGCTAGACCAGCAATCGGCGAAGATATGAGGCACGGTTTGCCAGACTCCCATCAGCGAAGCAACTACCGCGGCCCAAAAACCCAGCGAGTAGACATAAAACCCAACCGGCCCGGTTATCTCTGCGAGCTGGCCCGCCATCCGCGAGACAGCTTCACGGTCCGTAATTGCGATGCCAGCACCGTGAAAGACGCGCGAGGCAATCGTCATGATTGAGAGTCCGAAGATGGCCGTGAAGAGATAAGCAATCATGAGATCGATGCGGACGCGCCCGAGATTTGCGGGATGGGTATGACCATCCTCCCGCAGAAGGTAACTGTAGCTGAGCAGGGTAACCGATCCGCCAATGCCGCCGATTAGGGACAACACATAAAGCCCGCCTCCGGACGGAATCATCGGGATGAGCAGTCCCCGAAACACGGCGGAAGGCTCACGAAACGTCAACGCCGCGCAGACCACAACACTGAGGAACATGATCGCGATGAGTGGTTTCATAACGGCGGAGAACCGCCCCGCATGTGCGGTATAGATGAAAACAAAAGCCACGACGGCGTGCGCCAGAGCCCCCCAGACGAACGGCACTGCGCCGCCCGTGATATTCTCGACGGCTAGGCCGCAACCGCTGATAAGCGCCCCGCTGACCGCCACCGCCCACAGCACCAAATAACAAAAGAAAATCACGAGCACCCATCTTGGCAGATGCCGGGACCACCCCTCCAAAATTGTTTTGTCCGTGGCCAGTTGCCAACGCGCCAGGCCTTCCGTGAGGACGAACTTGAAGAGCGTGCCGAGCGCAAGCGCCCAAAGGAGACTGGTCCCATGGATTGCGCCTCCGACGGTCGCGGCGATCATATCGCTCGCTCCGATCCCGCTCACCGCCATGATTACACCCGGCCCTGCCCACTGAATTTTCAGTCGCTTCGCTGGTTCGGATGTTGTGGCGGCCTGCGCGGGTTCTGTGTCCATGCTACCGAAGTATCCGGACGGCCGAGAAGCGTCCAAAGGGAGTCAACGTCGTTTGCGGTTGATATCCTCGACCAGCTCTTTGGTGATCGCGCCGATTTCTTTGACTGTTGTCTCGGAAAGGCGCGTCCGACTATCGTTTCGAACAAGGGGTCGGATTCCGCGGATACCTTCTTCCATTCTCGCCACGAGCGCGTTGGGGCGCTGCGCCCGGTTCATTTCCGCAATGCGCTTCTCGAAGTAATCGAGCAACGCGGGTTGCCGGAGAAGTTCGGCGCTGTCGGAAGAATAGTTTTGCAGGATGAGGACGGTGAGCGCTTCAGTTCCGCGGAGCCAGCCGCCCAGACTGACCAGTTGAGCGAGCTGCTCGCTATCGAGTTCGCGCATGGCATTTTCCACATCCGCAAATACCCCATCCCATTCCTGGCGGACTGCATTCCAGTCTCCTTTTTCGGCGTCTTCAATAATCGCGCGACTGTGTCGAAGAACTGATTTTTTCACGCCGAGGGCCGCGGCGACCTTGAGTACTGCGCTTCCCACCTTCTTCACTTGATCCTCATCTTTTGCCTCTACCGCGATGAACCCCTCCCCGATCAGTGCGCCCAACAGGAGTGCAATCCGCGCTTGGTCGCCGTGCGGTTTCCATTTCGCCAATCCACGACGCTGCACTCGGGTCCAGTTCGAATCGGCGAATTTGTCGAGTGATTGGAAGATCTCGCGCGGCACCGGCACGACGACGTCGTCAATCGGCCTGGATTGTGCGGGAAGGTCGCGAATTGCGGAGCGGGAGGAAGGCTCAGCCGTCGCGGAAGAGGCCAAAGCAAACAGGAGAAGAAGGCAGAGTTTCAAAATTAGTTGCCGCGTGCCCGGGCACGTCGCGTAGCGAGGCATTTGAGATTCATCCATCACTCCATCCGGCAATTTCAGTGTGCGGGGCCCTTGTCGTGGGGGACCACGAGCACGGGGCAATGGGCATATCGCACCACGTGTTCGGCGACGCTGCCAATCAAAACATGCGCCAGTCCAGTGTGCCCATGGGTTGAAGCAATGATAAGATCAATCCCGCGATCGTCGGCGTATTGACAGATTTGTTCTGCTGGCCGTCCGACTTGGATATCCATTCGATGCGGTACGCCTCCAAAATCGGTTTTGCCGGCCAACTTGCGCATCTGCCCCTTGGCCGCGCGTTCAATCGCGCCCAGTGACGGCGTGTGATCGAAAGCGGCGTAACGCTCAGGCGGGATCAGAGGCAGGATGTTGATGGTGTGGAGCAGAATGATCTCCGCGTTCCAGGGCGGCGCGAACGTCAAGGCGTAACTCAGCGCGTGGCGAGAGCACTCCGAGAAATCCACTGGAACGAGGATCTTCATCTTCCGGTCGTTTGCTCGCTGGAGTTTTGCGAAGTCGCGTTCAGGCTCGCGCACGACCAGGACCGGGCAGCGAGCATGCTGCACTACGCGTTCGGCCGTGCTTCCGAGAAAGATGCGTTTCAGCCCCGTGCGCCCGTGAGTGGAGATCACGATGAGCCGGGCGTCGATCTGAGCAGCGAGCTTGCAGATCTGATCGAAAGCGCGACCCACCTTTACGTGCGCCTTGGCCGGCGCATATCTGGCCGCTAGCTTCTTCAACTTCGTTTGATAATGGCGCTCGATTTCATCGACCGAAATGACCGGAGGCGCCGTCATGATCGACGGAACGGCGTACGCGTAATCGATTTCGTGGACGTGCACCAGGTGGAGCGAGCCGTGGAAAATCTTCAGAAGGAGCGAGGCATACTCCAGCGCGCGCAGGGATTCGGGCGAAAAGTCCGTCGAGGCAAGGATGGCGCCGATGGTCGGCTTGCTCCGGGCCGCCGCTCGTTTGCGACTGGCTTCCGTGCCGATGGCAACGACACCGGCGCGAGGACGCTTCTCCGTTTTCGAGCCGACAGTCATTTTCCTTCCCGTTCTTTCGACCCGCTCGTGTCGCTCTCGGAATACGCCTGCAGGAGCCGCGTGCGGGCGAGTTGCAGCCGGCGCGTCATCACTTCGCTCATGCGCTTGAAAAGTTCGAAGCCAAGCGCGTGATCTTTTTCGCAGTATTCACGCAGGATTGTGCCGTAGAAAAAGATCGCGCTCGTTGGTTTCGTTGCGCGCGCGCTGAAGTGCCACACGTATGGCGGAAAGAGCCACGACCAGCCGACCAGGTCGCCGTCCCGGATGGTTTCAATCACAACCTGTTTGTCTCCCGCGCCCACCGCCTCGAGGACGACTTCCCCTTGCTCGACCAGATAAAACCGGTTCGCCGTTTCGCCCTCGCGAAAGAGGGCTTGGCCGGCCTCGAAGTGCGTCTGTATCGCGCAGTCCGCCAGCAAACGGATGTGGTGTTCACTCACTCCGATCAAAAACGGATGTGCCGCGACAGCGGCCTCTAGGTCAGGACGGCTCATAACGTCTTCTTCAGTATCCAGTTTAGCTGAAATGCGCCAAAAATCCCTGCCACATTCCACCAGCGCTCCACACGAGCGGAGGTGTAACTGATTATTCTTTTGGGAGCAACCGGGCGAGGATCAGCGCGTAGGCAGCGATGAAAGAAGCGGTCAAGATTGCGACGAGATAGTCCATGGGTTTGTTGGTCAGGTTTTGAGATCGCTCGTGGGAGCATTCTCGGGGCGTTTCCGGTGGCAGCCGGGACAGGCAATAAAATTGTTCTTGCAGCGATGCGGGTGCCCCCACGCGTCACTACTCCAGGCAGCGGAGCGCCAGCGGGGGGAAGAAAGTTGCTCGATCACGGACGCGAGCTTTTCAATGGTGAACGGTTTTCCGATGCAAGCCGCCGCGCCATGCGCTGCACCGATTGGCGTCGTGTAGACTTCTTCGAGGCTCGTGAGAATGATCACCGGTGGAGCCGTCGGCGACGCATCGATCGCTTCCAGGACAGCCAAACCGTGCACTCCGGGATCGACATCAATGACAATCACATCCACCTCGTCCATACCGCCCTCCAGGATGCGAAAGGCTTCGAGGCTCGTGTTCGCGCGCACCAGGCGATGACGAGTTTGCATGGCCGCGAGGGCAACGAGCTCGGCAGAATTTGGATCAGCATCTACGAGAAGAAGAACATCCGCTTTCATCTGAAGCAGATTAACAACGCAACGCGGAAGCTCTCGCCATCCCTTGCGATTCCCTGTGCGTAAATTGCGATCAGCCGCGTCGAATGCGACCCAGCTCAGCGCGCACCATCTGGTCACAGTGACGCGGGCTCCCGATTATTTGCCCGCCAGGCGGAGTTCACCCGATTGTCACTTGGCCGCCACGGATAGCTGACGCAGGATGTCATCACACCCAACTATGAAAACGACATTCCTCGCTCTCGCCTCAACCCTCGCCCTGATCTGCTCTTCCACCCCAATGCGGGCGGAGCGCCTGGTCATCAAGGGTTCGGACACTCTGGGCGCGAAACTGGTCCCGCAATTGGCCGAGCAATTCAAGGCGGACCATCCCGACGCCACCTTCGATATCGCCGCGGAAGGATCGACCACGGGAATCGCCGCTTTGATCGACAACACCGCCCAGATCGGCATGTCCAGCCGGGAAGCGAAACCGGCGGAGATCGCCGCCGGCAAGGCGAAAGGCGTGACCCTGAAAGAGACGATCGTCGCCTACGACGGCCTCGGGGTCATCGTCAACAGTGCTAGTCCCATCACCAATCTGACCAAGAAGCAGGTGGAACAAATCTTCACCGGGGACGTGACGGATTGGAGCGCGGTCGGCGGAAAGTCCGGGAAGATTTCGATTTACACCCGCAACACCTCCTCCGGCACCTATTCCGATTGGAAAGAGCTGGCGATGAAGAAACGGGACTATGCGACGAGCGCGCAAAAGATGGCCGGGCACGAACAGATCGCGGCCGAGGTGGGCAAGAACGTGAATGGCATCGGCTATGTCGGGCTCGCTTACATGAAAGCGGGTGGGGTCAAAGTGATCACGGTTGATGGCGTGGCTCCGAGTTCGGAGGCTGTGCGGAACCAGACGTGGCCCTACGCCCGCCCGACCTATTACTACACGAATGGAGAGCCTCAGGGCGTGGCGAAACAATTCGTCGATTTTACGATCGGCCCTGTCGGGCAGCAGATCGTCGAGCGGGTAGGGTTCGTTCCGATCAAGTAGGTGAACTAGCACCGGATTTCACAACTCGGCGAGGCGGGCTGGAAAGCTCGCGCGTCACCGTGGCCGGCATTTTTTTACAGCTCGGCGCGCCCTTTCGCCACCACGATCTATCGCTAATCAGAGAGATCGTGGCCCGGATGGGTTTCGTGCCAATTCAGTGAGCTGGGTGCAATTCTCGGCGCAGAATTGCTCGATGCGCGCCTGAATGGCGTTACGGGTCTGCCGGACTTTCTCAAGCTTTTCCGAGGCCGTCCCCTCCACCTTTGAAGGGTCGGGGAAAGGCCAATGCAAACGCTGGGCGGGCCCGGGGAAAATCGGGCAACCGCCCGCCTCGGCCTCGCTGCAAACAGTGACGACATAGCCAAAGAGCTGGCCCGACTTAAAAACATCGAAGACGGCCTGAGTCATGTTCTTGGAAATGTCGATCCCGGCTTCCCGCATCACTTCCACCACGAGCGGATTCAACGTCCCAGGCTCCAGGCCGGCGCTTTGAGCTTCGAACTCGGCGCCGCAAATATCGTTCAGGAACGCTGCCGCCATCTGGCTTCGCGCGCTGTTGTGGACACAGATAAAGAGGACTTTTCGTTTGGTCATATTAAATTCCGCGGTGAGCTTGTTTACCACCTAATCCGCTCGTGCGAGAAGCGTGGGCTCCTCGGGTGGAAGAAAGTCGTCGAGCGGCTTCGCGGAAATCCGCACGTGGGTTCCAATATGCACAAGATTGTAGAGCGCGATGACATCTTTCGAGCGCATCCGAACGCAGCCGAAACTGGCCCGCTGCCCGATCCGCCGCTCCTCGGCGGTGCCGTGAATGTAAATGCAGCGGTCGCGCGTATTCGCGGTGGTCCCGTCCATCCCGCGCAGCCAGATGACGCGTGAGACGATCGTATCACGGCCGGGCGCATTCGGTTTCACAATCTCGCCGGTTGCGTTCCGGTTCTTGATCACCGCGCCGGCCGGCAGGCCATCGCCGATCTTCGCGCTCACGAAGGTTTGGCCCAGCGGCGTGCGGTAACTGCCGACCGCATCGCCCGTGCCGAACTTCGAAGTCGAAACCGGGAATCGCTTGATCACCTTCCCCCTCGCGATCAAAGCGAGTTCCTGATCCGCCACGCTCACCACGATCTCAAGCGCAAAACCGGCGCCGTGACAGTTTGTGGCTGCACCTTTCAGACCGATAAGCACGAGCGCCAATCCGGTGAGGATGGTTCTCATTCGCGTGTGTCGACGTTTGATCTGGGGAGCACACGCGCCCTCGCGTGTTGGTTGCGGCGCCTCGGCGCAACAGTCTCTCTGGGGAACGAGGCCAAATTCGCGACGGCGAGGGCGCCGTCGCTCCCGCAGGCGCGGGACGAGGCGCGTGCGCTCCCCTGAACTTTGATGAAAAGATATCAGAAGGATCACGCTCTAACGCTGACCCTTGTTCGGAACGAGAACCTGAAGGTCCTCGATCAGGGAATCGATTTTGCGCAGATCTTTGCGCCGACCCTTCTCCGGCTTCAATTTGCGTTTCCGCACGAGGATCATCAGCTCGCGCAGCTCGTGCAACCGCTCACGCGACAAGTCTTCGGCGGGTTTGCTCGATTCGAGGGCCGCCCGGCTGTCGGCCAGTCCAATTTCCAGGCGGGCCGCGTAAGCCCGGACGGTGGTCCGAAGATCGCCGCGAAGTTTTTCCAACTCCAATTCCAGCAATCGCGCTGGAGAGCTCTCCTTGGGTTTAACGCGTCCGCGTTTCTGCTTAATCGTGGTCATAATGAGGCTTCAGCCAACTCTGGTTCTTCCCGGTCTGCGGCGGCCGGCGTCAGGAACGGATTGAAATTCAGCAGCTCGATCGAGCCGTCGAAATTTTCCACGAGCGCCGAACAGGTCTCGACCCAGTCGCCGCAATTATAGTAGGTGACCGCGCCGATCTGCCGGATCCCGGCGTTGTGGATATGGCCGCAAAGGACGGCGTCGACCGCGTATTGTTCGGCGTAACGCACGATCGCGTTTTCAAATTCACCGATGAAATTGACCGCGTCTTTGACCCGCTTTTTCGCATACGCGCTGAGCGACCAATAACCGAGCCCGAAGCGGCGGCGCACGAAATTGATCAGCGGATTCAGCGAAAGCAGAAACTGGTAACCAAGGTCGCCCGCGAAGGCGAGCCAGCGCGCATTTTGCACCACCGTGTCCAGCTCGTGTCCGTGAATGACCAGGATCCGCCGCCCATCCGCGGTGGTGTGGATGAAATGTTTGGCGATCGCGATATGGCCGTAGTAGCCGCAAAAGCCTCCGAGGAACCCGTCGTGATTGCCGGGGATGTAAACGATGCGCGTGCCTTTGCGCGATTTGCGCAGCAGTTTTTGGATCACGTCATTGTGCTGCTGCGGCCAATAGATTCCGCGCCGCATCTGCCAGACATCGATCAGGTCGCCGACGATGTAGAGTGTTTCGAAATCGTGATCGCGCAGAAACTCGAGGAACGCTCCGGCGTTGCTGCTCCGCGTCCCCAGGTGGATGTCGGAGATCCAGGCTGTCCGAAAGCGTTGCGGCATCGGGGTTCGGACCACGCGAAGGTTTCGGACGCTGCGCGCGGATGGATCAGGCGTCTGCATTTCCCTCGGAAAATAGCAGGCGCGACGATGCCCCGACAAAGGCAGTTTTGTTACGTTTGTGTGGCGAAGCGCCTCTTCACCAGCTCCACGACATCCCACCGTAAAACGCCCGACCTTCGCCAGGATGAAAAATCTGGGCGTCGGGCGTTGTCCGCGCGTCGGCGATGGGATCCACCGCCGAGGCAAAATGTTCGTCCGTCAGATTTTTCGCTTCGAGGAAAACGGAGAACCCTTTTTTCGGTCGAAACCCAATTTTGAATCCAAGCAGCGCGTAGGAATCGGCAAAGAGCGTGTTGGCCTGGTCCGCCGGGTAACGGGTGACATTCCACTGCACGCTGGGTCCGGCGTAAAAGCCGGCTGGGGTCGCGTAAATCAATTCCGCTTCATAAAGATGTATCGGGACTCCCGCGATACGGTTCTGGCCATGGACGGAATCACCATCGAAATGAAAATCGTTCAGGGTGTAGGTTTGACTGAACGTCAGCCGGTCTCGGGCGCCTTCCTTTTCCATTGGAAGGGAAACAGGGTGCAACAATTCGAGGTCGAGACTCGCTTCGATTCCCTGATGATAGGAGCGATCGACGTTGACGGCTCCAAGGTCATTTCCCTGGGCGTCGTTAAGGTCGAGCAGTTCGTTCCGCAGCCAGGAGCGATAAAGGGACAATTCCCACTCGAAACGTCCGCGCTGCCCTCGCGTGCCCAGCTCCAGCGTCCGTGCCCGTTGCGGTTCCAGCGGGGCATAGACCACGCTGGAATTTGGGCCCTCCTCAAATTCAACCATGTTATCAAATGAAGGCGGTTGCCAGCTCCCGCTAAAGTTCATGAAAACCTGGCTCTTGGCATCGAACTCGTAAATCAGGCCGGTCTTCGGATTCCAGCCGTGGAAATCTTGTTCGCGGGATTGGTTTCCCTGGTCGTCGCTCGGAAAATGATCTTCGAAATGTCGTTGGGCGTAGATGGCCTGCATCCCGAGAAGAACCGAAAATTGTTCCGTCAGATAATGCTGATTTTCGAGATAGAGCGGCACGTTGATTGAAATTCCGGTGTTCAGCGCGGTGGTTTGTCCGCGATGGCCACGAAGGTTCTCAAAGTTTTGCGCAACCTCCCGTTCGAGTTGAGGGCTTGAACCCACCGTGAAAATGTTTCGCCGCCCAAACAGTTCGTCTCGCGTAACGAAATTCAGGCTGGCGCCATAATTGTCCGAGTAGAACGCCGTGATGCCTTCCCGGAAATCGGCGGAGAAAAAACCGCGTTCCTCCATGTTTCGATGGAACCAGAAGAGGCCCGCGTCGAATTCGCGTCCGTCGTTTCGAAAGCTGAACTTATCGGCCAGCCGGATGAGGTCCCATTTTTTGTTGAAGTCTTGGGCGACCGCGTCCGCGTTTGGTTGCCGCGGATCGTCCTTCAGTTCCTGTTGAGTCAATCCGCCGGGCAGTTGTCGATCCACGCGGTCAAGGGTCAGGTAGAATCTGTTTTCAAGTTGGTCGCTGAACTTGTAGCCCACGGCGCCAAAAAGCCGTTCGGTGTTCTCCGCGCTGTGCTCGCGGAAACCGTCGCGAGAGCGCCCCATGACCGAACCGACGTAATCCAACCGGCCCGCAATCCCGCCGAAACTGACCTGGCCTCGGAGATAGCCGTAGCTTCCCCCTTCGAGCCGAATCCGGAATTTATCGGCCTCATAACCGGTCATCGTCACGAGATTGATCGCGCCACCGAGTGTGATGGAGCCGTATCTGAAGGCGTTGGCGCCGCGGAACACCTCGGCGTATTTGACCGTGGCCAGATCGAAGTCCTCCAGAATGGCTTCGCCATCAGCCTGGTTAAGGGTCAGCCCGTCGAGCATGAACTGCACTCCCAGCGGCTCGTCCTCCGACAGGATTCCCGATCCGCGAATTGAGACTTTGGTGACTTCAGTTCCGTTCTCCGTTTGGAGGAAGAGTCCCGGAGTTCGTTTCAGCAAATCTTCAAAATTCGAAGCCCGGCCTCTTTCCATCTGCTCCGCGTTTTTCAGGGTAAAACCCCCGGGAACCTCTCTCTTTTGTTCCGCGGCTTTCCCGGCTGGAGGAGAGGTCAACGATTCCGGTTCGGCCTGGCCGGTCACTATGACCCGCGACAGGGTTTCCGCGGCGCTTGTTGAAGGAACATCTTCAGATTTTGAGCCGCCGATCGCGAGCAACTGGACGGCCAGAGCGAAGAGCAGCGTGGATCGGCACATGACACATCTGCTCTCGGAATCCAAAGCTAGTCAACAGAGCGATCTCGCTGGAGGACGGGGCAGGCGCGACCCTTTGGGTGGCCGTTCATGCCGTTAATTGGAGGGACGACCGCCGTGTCGTCCCAAAATAATGGGACGGGACAGCGCCCGTCCCTCCAAGTGTGCAGCGGCGCGAACAACCCTTCACGAGGTAACGGGGCCGTTACTTTTCAATCCTTAGGTGAGCCAGGAATTCCGGCTATGAAGACCGATGAATCCCGCGCATCTGCACATCATCCTCAATCACATCCCGGTGATCGGCATTCCATTTGGCCTGGCGCTTTTGATTTGGGGGTTTCTGCGAAAGAGCGACGAAGTCAAGAGAGCTGGGCTTCTTGTTTTCGTTGCGATCGCCCTGGTGACGATTCCCACTTTTCTCTCCGGCAAGGCCGCGGAGGACATGGTCGAACATCTGCCGGGCGTTTCGGAGAACCTGATCGAGAAGCACGAAGATGCGGCAACCATCGCGCTCATCGCGACGTCCGTCCTCGGAGGTCTGGCGTTGCTTCGTCTGCTGATGCCGGCCCGGTTCGGGGCGGTCGGCGGGCCGATGAGCATTCTGGTCTTTGTGTTCGCCCTCGGTGTCTCAGGCTGGCTGGCACGAACCGGTCACCTTGGCGGCCAAATTCGCCACTCCGAAATCAGGGGAAGCTCTCTTGGGATCTTCGCGGCGCGGGAGGACGATGATGACAAAGATGAGGAACATCGAGACGAAGCGCGCCAGACCGATGAGCACAAAGACGAGGAACATCGGGACGAGGTCCGGCAGAACGAGGAGGGCAAAGACGAGGAATCCGGGCGGCGCGGGCGCGGACGCGGACGCGGGCGAGGAGGGCGAAACAGATGATCGACCGCCATTCCAGAGAAAGAGGTCCAACAGGAGGCAACCGAGAAAACAGAGGTTCAGGAACAGCCCAACTCGGTGTCCTCGGTTTCCTCCTGTGGATTCAATCTCCGAAGATTGACGCTGCGCGCACCGCCTCCATGATTCGCTTGGATGGGCTTCCGCGCTAATCGCAGTCTGCCGAGGGCCGTATTGGCTGATCAAGTGATTGACGTGCTGAGCCCCTAACAACAGCTACTTAACGTGTTTGCGCCCCTTACGAGGCGGTTGTTTAGTGCGTAGCTTTGCGGTCTTAGCAGCCTTTTCAATTCAATGACCGTGACAGGATTGCCGTTCCTAGTGCCATTAACGACCCATTCTTGTAGTTTGATTCTTTCCCTTTTGTCATCCACAGATAACAAAATCTCCATATGACCATCCGAGACATTAGGTACGCGATCGGTTGGCTTATAGAGTTTCGCGAAACTCATGCTGTTGTAACAAGTCTTTATCGCAGAAAGATTCTTTGCTTCTAACTGCGATATTAACGATCGGATTCGATCGGGGTATAGCCGCTTATATTCATTGAGTAAGTCCCCTTTTCGAACCTTTAAATGGTCGGCGTTTTCAAAAAACTCAATGATCGCGTAGCGAAATTGCTCTTCTGATATCGAGTTTGGGTAGCGCGGTTCGATCCACCTTGATGCTAAGAAGAAATTTTGCCCCAAGTGATCCTGTCTCATTCTGATGGATGTTAATAGAAAAGCCTGGTCTGTATAGAAGCTTTGTTGAGAGTCTGTGCCGCGACTACCGAGCGTGTGATTTAGTATTCGACCGTTACCACCGACTATGTCACGGGAGGCATCGCATCCACAGGGGCGTTTTCTAATCTATCCGCTTCATCCTTGGCATTCTTCCGCAGCGACTTGTTGGCGGCACGTGCAATCTTCTTACGCGCTTCTACAGCCTTATCGCCGTCGATCACTTCTCGCTTAAGCACCTCCACAGCTAGAACATTCTTTATTTGCTCGATCTCAATTTTTACGTCTGGCGAAACCCGTCGTAATTCGCGGCGGATAACCTCAAGAACCGAATCGCTGAGGACCAACGCACCAAGAAAAAACCTGCTCAGCGCTTGCTTTTGCAATTGGTAATCGCCCAAGACCGACTTCACCCAACCCTCTTTACAAAATAAGTACACCTGCTCGAGATCGGCCTGATTCTTAGGATTCAAACCGCAGACGTCGATCTCGATAACAAGTTCTTGGTCAATCGGTTTGCCGAAGATCACATTGTAAACTCGCCAATGTGTCCCATTGGTCAGAACGACCCAATCCACCCCCTGATTGGCTGCGTAATCGACGGCCTGTTTCACATGCTGATCCTTCAATTCCAAACCAATCGCTTTTACCTCAATTAACGCCTGTAGCGTGCCCTCAAGTTTGGTTGCCAAATCACAGTACGTCCCCCGAATGGCATATTCCGCGGTAACATCAGAATACTTGTCGTAGCCGAATATTTCGGCCAGCATGTCGGTGACGATCATCACAGTGTCGGCCTCACCATCATCGCGTGCCTTTGAGTTGGTAAGAATCGGCTGAAATCGCTTCAAGCCGGCCGTCAAACGTTCAATGACTTTTTTGGGGATGGAGGGCATGAAGGTTTTTATATCGAGAACGATTGCGCACGTAAAGACCTAGAATCCGAATGGGACCTGCTACCCTTGGCTTACCGCGGGAAACGGTGTTCGCCGTCCAAGAGAAGCGATCCCACTGGAGGAAACTCCGAAAGCCTTCGCGAGCGGGCGGAGGACGCAGAGATTCAAAACTCAGCCGCTCTGTTCTCTCTGTTTGCTCCTGTAAAGTCTCAGGAGCCACCCTCAAAGGCATCGTCAGTCTCGTCCTCTTCGCTCAACGCTGTCTTAAGCATATTGTGCAAAGCGGCGGGCGAGAGCTGAGCTGAATCCTCCACACCAGGCTTTATCCCGTGCGCAAGCCGCGTGACGGTGGAGCGCAGCTCGTGCACGTCGAAAGGCTTCGAGACCATCGCATCCACGGCGAGCGCCTCGTAGGCGGCGCGGATCTCCGGCGACAGATGCGCCGACAGCACCATGACTTTGCCGCGAAAGGACTTCTCGCGGAGCTGCTGGATGAGTTCGACGCCGGTCATTCCCGGCATGCTGTGATCGGTAATTAATAGATCGAAGCCGTCGGGTTCCACTCCAATGCTGGCGAGCGCCTGCGCGCCATCGGCCACGACCTGGACCTTGTGGCCACGATCTTGAGCGCGAAGGCGATGGAGAACGCGACGGAGCGTTCGTCTTCCGCGAGCAGGATGCGCAGTGGGGAAAGTCCCTGACTTTCGGCGTTCATGGGGGGAACCGCTTCGGTTCGAGCGCAAGTCTAGCGCAACAGGTTGAAATTGTCGAGAGAAATCACGAAAGCCGCTATCGTGGCGAATTTCGGCGGTTCTGTGCAGCATTCGCGCTTCACTCGTGGAGCGCGTCCCGCAAAAACAACTCGATATTCTTCGGCGCAATCTCCGCCGGTTGCGCACGGCGGCTGGTCTGACGCAGGAAGCTCTGGCCGAAAAGGCCGGCATCGCTCCCCGTTACTTGCAGATGATCGAAGCTGGAGATTTTGGCTGCTCCCTTGCGGTCTTGATCCGATTGCGACGGGCTCTCGATGTCAGTTGGGATGTGCTGCTCAAGAATCTCAAATGATGCCGGGCGGCGTCGGCGAGGACGGGGCGCGGGCGAGGAGGACGAAACAGATGATCGAGCGCTGTCCCGGAGAAGGTCTAACAGGAGGAAACGGAGGACGCAGAGATGCAAAACCCAGCCGGCTCTGTTGTCTCTGTTTGCTCCTGTAAACTCCTAGGACCCACCTTCGAGGGCCTCGTCAGATCTGTCGTCTTCGCTCAACGCTAACTTGCGCATATTGTGGGGCGTGCCACTCGCGGATAACGAAAAGAAAGTCTTGGGCGACCTTGGGGCGAATGTTCGCCGGGAACGAACGGCGCGAGGCATCACTCAAGAAAAACTTGCGGAGCTCGCTGACCTAAATATCCGCACCATCCAAAAGATCGAAAGCGGGGAACTGAACGTCCTAATCACGACACTGATCAGGATTCAGCGAGGGTTGGGATGCAAGTGGAACCGGCTAGTGCCCATGGGCGAATAGTCGCCGCCTCTATCCGTTCAAACGCCACCAGACTCGCTCATTCCGACCTAAATCATTCAAAGATAGGCTCTTGTCGACCCGAGCGAGGATCTCCGGGCCATGCAGTCTTGGCTCGGTGCCGTGCAACGCGATCTCGGCGTCATGCAAACGCGATCTCGGCGTCGGGCAATCGAGTCTCGGCGTCGGGCAATCGAGTCTCGGCATCGTGCAACTGAGTCTCGGCGTCGCGCAACGGCATCTCCGTCGCCTGCAATGGCGTGTCAGCTGCCTGCAACGGCGTCTTTGTGTCCCGCAACGAGGTCCTTGTTGCCTGCAATGGGATCTCGACGTTCCGCGACTGCGTCTCGGCATGACCGCACGACCGCTCAGACTGCAGCGCCGCAGTTCGGCGGGAGCGTAACGGGCACCGACAGAAGTGCGAAAGCAGCCGGTCGCTAATCAACGTTTGCGGCCCGTCTCTCTTCAACTTTTGGCAGCCGATCTCGATAATACGCTTACCCGCCGGAGTTTTCGACAACCTAGCTTGGTCAAAGCCGTAGATATTGGTACGACATATGAAATCCACCCCATTACCCTCATCAGTTCTAAGCGCCGTCGCGGCCTGCATCGTTCTTTTCGTTGTCAGCGGATGTAATAGGCGCTGCCCCGTTCCGAGTGAAGACTTGATTGCCGCGAGCAAGGCCGCCGGAATCGAAATCCGCGCCGACGAGGTGTTCTCAATCTCTCGCGGGACGGAGAGCCTGGTCACCGCGCCGACCACAGCGTGGGCGCAAATTCCCGCCACGGAGCTGCCCAAGGGCATAACTTTCGCCTTTGCGCATTTTTCAACCACCGAACCAAAGGTGCCACCGGGGTATTATGCTCTTAAGGCATTTGCGGATGACATCCGGGTCGGGACGGTCGAGGCAAGAATCCAACTGATCGATCGAGCGGGTAAAGTAGCAGCCGAGCTTCCCGCGGAAATGGAAATTCACTCATTGACGGTTCCGCCTGACTCACGACGCTCCTTTGTCACCACCTATGACGGCGCCGCTGCTAATGTCCAACCCGGCACTTCGATTGGGGTTTGGTATCGATGTTCAAACGGGCAGTGCCTCAGGAGACTGATATTCGTGCCCCAAAGGTTCTAATAGACAAATTGTTCTGCGTTCGACGCCCCCGGGGTCTGGTGCCGTCGCACAACCTTGAGTCTGGCGTAACGGCGGCGTTGCCGCCGTGCCTTTACACGTTGCGTTTCGGGCTTGCATATTGGTAGGGCGATTTAATCTCTCGCGCGAAAAGGCACTGTCCGATACAAGTCGGATTGCTAAATGAAAACGCGTATTCTCAGCCTGGTCGGAACGATCCTGCTCGCTGCCGCTTCACCTTTGGGAGGTGCCGCGCTCGAGAGTGCAGCGAGTAACCGCGGGGACGGGGGACCAAATATCAGCATTACCACCCTCCCGGCAACGATAACGCAAGATTTCAACACCCTCATTAGTAGCGGGAGCGCTACCTGGACAAATAACAGCACGCTCACGGGCTGGTATCACGCGCGCACGGGCACCGGTACAACCCTCGTGGCCGACAATGGCGGTAACAACGCGGGAAACTTCTATAGCTATGGCACCGGGACGAATATAGAGCGTGCGCTGGGCTCCGTCGGTTCGGGCGGCGCTGCTGCCGGCAACTTTTTCTGGGGCCTGCTCCTGACGAATAATACCGGTGCGACCATCACGACGCTCGACGTCTCTTACACCGGTGAGCAGTGGCGCAACAGCGCGGCTGCCGCACACACGGTTTCGTTCTCGTTTCTTATTGGGACCGGTCTGACCGGAAATCTGGGCGAGTTTCAAAGCGTCGGCACTCCCGTCGCCTCCCTGAATTTCACCAGCCCGATCACTGGAGGCGCCGCCGCAGCGCTTGACGGCAATCTCGCCGCGAACCGGATCGTAATGACCTTTTCCATCACCGGGCTCAGCGTCGCCCCTGGACAGGACATTCTCCTCCGCTGGTCAGACCCCGATCATACTGGCGCGGATCATGGTCTCGCCATTGACGATTTCTCCGTGACAGCGAGCAGCACCGGCGGTCCTACACCCACGCCCTCGCCGACAGCTACGCCTACGCCTTCCGCTACACCCGCGCCCATACGCATCCGTGACATTCAGGGCGCGACTCATCTTTCGCCCCTGGACGGGCAAGTGGTGGCAGGTGTTCCCGGTGTCGTTACGGCCACGGTTTCCAACGGCTTTTTCCTCCAGGACCCCTCGCCCGATAGCAATGACGCGACTTCCGAGGGCATCTTTGTTTTCACTTCATCGGCTCCCACCGTTGGAGTCGGTGACGCCGTATTGGTCGGCGGCATGGCGTTTGAGTTCAGGCCCGGCGGCAGCAGCTCGACTAACTTAACGACGACGGAGATCACGTCACCGAGCATCGCAGTGCAATCAACCGGCAACACCCTGCCGGCGCCGATTGTTGTGGGGACGGGCGGGCGTATCCCGCCGGTGACCGTCATCGACGACGATGCGACAGGCAGCGTGGAGACCAGTGGGACCTTTGATCACACCACGGACGGCATTGATTTTTATGAAAGTCTTGAGGGCATGCGCGTCCAGATGAACGCCGCGGTCGCCGTCGGCCCGCGGACCGATTTTGGCGAGATACCTGTCCTTTCCGATGACGGTGCCAACGCCGCCGTCCGAACTACCCGTGGCGGTATAGTCGTGCGGCCAACTGACTTTAACCCGGAGCGGGTGTTTTTAGATGATACAATCCTGGCCACGCCTGTCGTCAACGTAGGCGATCATTTCAGCGCCCCGGCTGTCGGGGTGCTGGATTATAGCTTCGGGAATTTCAAGCTCCTGATCACCCAGGCGCTCACCGCCGTTTCGGGAGGCCTAACTCAAGAAACCACCGCCATCCCCACTTCGACCCAGCTCGCCATTGCGACCTTCAACGTTGAGAACCTCGACCCCGGCGACCCACCGGCGCAGTTTAACGCGCTGGCAAGTCTGATCGTTAACAACCTCCGTTCCCCCGACATCATCACCCTTGAAGAGGTCCAGGATAACAATGGCCCTACGAACGATGCCGTGGTCGACGCCACCACCACCTACAACACCCTGATCTCAGCCATTCAGGCGGCCGGCGGCCCGACTTACCTTTTCCGTCAAATCAACCCAGTGGACGATCAGGATGGTGGCGAGCCCGGTGGGAACATTCGCGTCGGTTTCCTTTTCCGCACTGATCGCGGCCTCGCCTTCATCGATCGCCCCGGCGGGTGTTCAACCTGTGCCACCACGGTCGGGAGTGGCCTATCCGGGACTGAGCTTTCCTTTAGCCCCGGCCGCGTCGACCCGACTAACTCTGCCTTTAACAACAGTCGCAAACCGCTCGCGGGCGAGTTTACCTTCAACGCTCAGAAGTTGTTTCTCATCGCGAATCACTTCAACTCCAAGGGTGGCGACCATCCCCTCTTTGGCCGCTTCCAGCCTCCGGTGCTCAGTTCCGAGACCCAGCGCAACCAACAAGCGCAGATCGTCAATAATTTCGTCGATAGCATCCTGGCCCTTGATTCGAGCGCGAAAATTGTCGTCCTGGGCGACTTGAACGACTTCCACTTCTCCACTCCAATCAACACGCTAAAAGGCGGCGTCCTGAATGCCTTGATCGAAACGTTGCCGGAGAGTGAGCGGTATACTTATGTCTTTGAAGGCAACTCGCAGGATCTCGATCACATCCTGGTTAGCAACAGTCTGTTCACTGGTTTGTTCGACTACGATGTAGTTCACGTTAATTCGGAATTTGTTGATCAGACGAGCGATCATGATCCGCAGGTAGTGCGGTTAACTCTTGGAGCCACTACGCCGACACCGACCCCAACAGCGAGTCCGACCCCGACACCTACTCCAACTCCGACCCCAACCCCAACACCTACCGCGACACCCACGGTAACACCTTCTGCCTCTCCTACGGCCACACCCAGCGCGACGGCGTCCGCGACACCTACGCCGGGACAAGGATTCACGGTTGACCGCACAGACGACAATGGAGCGGCAAATGCGTGCACCGCGGCAGCGAACGATTGCAGTTTGCGTGGAGCGGTCGGCAATGCCAATGCCGCGGCGACCAATGACCTGATCGACTTCGATCCGGTTGTTTTCGCGACGCCGCAGACGATCACGCTTGGCGGAGCACAGATCGTGATCGCCAATAACGGTGGGTTGACCATTAGCGGACCGGGCGCAAATCTGCTGACCGTCAGCGGCGGCGGCCTGAGCCGCATCATCAACAACAGCGATGATGCAGTAACGACGATCAACGACATCAGATTCACCGCCGGCAACGGCGCCGGCACGCCCGACACCGGCCGCGGCGGAGCGATCTACAACTCCGGCGGAAACCTGACGCTCAACCGCGTGATCGTTACGGGAAACACCGCGGGCAACGGCGGCGGCCTCAACAATGCCGCGGACGTGGGCGGCGGCATTGTCATGAACATCAATGACAGTGTCATCTCAAATAACATGGCGACCTCCTCGGGCGGAGGAGTGCAGAACTTCTCGACCAGCGTTCTGAATATCACCAACTGTGAGATCTCCGGCAATACATCGGGCTCGACCGTTGGCGGCGGAGGTATCCAGGGTAATGGCACGGTGCGCATTACGAACTCAACCATCTCGGGTAATAATTCCAACGGCGGTGATGGCGGCGGGTTGATCTATAACGGAGGTGGAACCAATTCGCTTACGCTCAGGAATAATACGATCGCGGGCAATTTCGCCTTTGACGACGGCGGCGGTCTCTTCCGGACGGGCACGACCTCGACCGTGAATATCGCCAACAATATCATTGCGCTGAACACGAATACCGATGGACTCAGTCCCGACATCGGCGGCACCTTTGCCTCGCTGGGCAATAACCTGATCGGCAACGTCGGTTCGGCGATCTTTCCCCCTGGCCCGGGCGACCAGATCGGGACGGCCGCCGTGCCTATCGATCCCATGATCGGGCCGCTGGCAAATAACGGCGGATCTTCGCAGACGCGGGCACTGCTTGCGCCCAGCACGGCCATCAATGCGGGCAACAACGCGCAGGCACTTGATTATAACGGCCAGCCGCTCGTGACCGATCAACGTGGCGCCGGTTTCCCGCGTATCGTGGACACGACGCTCGACATCGGCGCTTTCGAGGTCCAAGGCGGAACCACACCGACACCTACGGCGACCGCGACGGCCACACCGAGTGCTACGCCGACCGCGACTGCCACACCGACGCCTACAGTTACACCGCCGCCGATAACGCCGACACCGACTCCAAGTGCCAGCCCGACGGCAACGCCGAGTCCGAGTGCCTCGCCCACCTGTCCTCCGGGCGGCCCGAGCTTCCTGTATGCGTTGAACGACAACCCGCCGGGCGACAATGTGTACGGGTTCCAGGTCAATGAAGGAACAGGAGCGTTGACGGCATTGACCGGGTTCCCTGTCGCGGCCGGTGCGGGTGGCACCGGACTAGTGAGCGAGCGGATGGTCATCGACTCGTTGAACCTAAGACTCTACGTCATAAACGACGGCTCCGACTCGGTGAGCGCGTATTCGATCGACCCCGTGACCGGCGCCATTTCGCCGCTGCCGTTCAGCCCCATTTCCCTGGGCGCCGGCACCTGGAACACGATCGCGGTCCACGCGAGTGGGTCGCCGCTCATCGTATCCAATGGCGCTACGGGGGGCGGCGTAATGAGCTACAACATCACGCCGGCCACGGCGACGCTTGCCGCCGGCAGTCCCTTCCCGGTAGGGGCCCTGACGGCCTTCTCCAGTGTCTTTAGCAGGGACGGCAATTACTTTTATGTCGGCGGTAACAGCGGCACCGCCGTGGCCGGATTCAGCGTGAATCCCGCTACGGGTGTCCTTACCACGCTTGCCGGATCGCCCTTCGCTACCGGAGCGGCAAATCCACTTGCTTACGCGATGGATTCGGCCGCGCGGTTCTTTACTACGAACAGTACGAACGAGGTCCGCATTTTCACGTCGTCCTCGGGCGTGCTCTCGCCGGTCACTGGGAATCCGTTCCCGACAGGCATGACGCAGCGCAGGTTCGGGCTCATCCACCCGAACGAGAACTTCTACATCCTTGCGGGAAACACCGGTAATAACGTAGGCGTCTTCCAGATCTCGGGCAGCGGAGCGGCAACAACCGTCACCCCGGTAGCCGGATCGCCGTTTGCCACAGGCGGCACGACGGCCAATGCGCTCGCAATCAATCAGGCGGGTAGCGTGCTCTATGTTGCCAACCGGCTGAGCCGTAACATCACCACGTTCAGCGTGAATACAGGAACCGGTGCGTTGACCAGTCTCGGCGTCCAGCCTGGCAATACGTTGGGAACGACGGGCGCGATCAACGGCATTGCGTACCTTGCCGGTCAGGGCGGAGGGTGTCCGTCACCGACACCGACAGCCACACCAAGTCCAACAGTAACACCGACGGCCACACCGACAGCTACTGTTTCACCAACGGCCACTGTCACACCGACAGCTACCGCTACGCCGACGATCACTCCCGGAACGTGTCCTTCGGTCATCACCCATTCCACGAGCCAGGCGATCACGCCGCTGAACTCCGTCTCGTGCAACAACGCCTCTGGCCACACGGATAACAGCTACTGGAGAGCGTTCAACATGGCGAACTTCGTCGGATCGCAACACTTTAACGTGACCTCGGTCTCCTTCGGGGTGGAAGAAGCAACGGGCGCTGGCGGAACACAGCCGGTGACGGTGCGTCTCTATACCAACAGCGGCGGAGCATTCCCCGGAGGGACGCGGACCCAGATCGCGACGACCACGATCCAAGTGTTGGATAGCGCTTCCGGAATGGTCCTGAGCGTGCCTTTGGTGGCGACGGTGCCAGTGGGGACATCCGAACTGGTGATGGAAGTCTTTACGCCAAACGGACAAGCCACTGGGAACTTCTTCTTCATCGGATCGAACACGGCGCCGGAAACCGGGCCGAGCTATCTGAGCGCGGCGGATTGCGGGATTGCCAACCCGACCGACACGGCGGCGATCGGGTTCCCGGATATGAACATTGTGTTCAATGTCTTTGGCAACTGCGGGCCAATCTCGACCCCGACGCCGACTGCTACACCAACGGTCACCGTCACACCGACGGCTACGCCAATAACTCCAACTCCAACGCCGGCAACGCCGACACCTACCCCGCCGACTCCGTCACCAACGCCTAGTGCATCGCCAAGCGCGAGTCCGGCCCCGGTCTCGAAGGCGATCAACCTGTCGACTCGAATGCTGGTTCAGACCGGTAATAACGTTGGCATCGGCGGCTTCATTATTACCGGCAGCAGTCCGAAAAAGGTGATCGTCCGGGCCATCGGGCCTTCGTTGGTCCACTTCGATGTTCCCAATGTGCTGGCCGATCCAGTGCTCGAGCTGGAGGGTCTGAGCGGGCTTTTCACGTTCACGAACAACAACTGGAGAGACGCTCAGGAGGACGATATCCAGAACACTGGCATCCCGCCCACCAATGATCTGGAATCAGCCATTGTGGTGACGCTGGATCCGGGAGCCTATACGGCGGTCGTGCGAGGCAATGGCAACACCACGGGTGTCGCCCTGGTGGAAGTCTACGACCTCGATCAGGCAGTGGACGCGAAACTGGCCAACCTGAGCACGCGCGCCTTCGTCAGCACCGCTGACAACATCGTGATCGCAGGCTTCCTGCTCAGCGGCGACGGTACCAACGGCATCGGCGGTCCCAACGACGACCGAGTCATCGTGCGCGGTATCGGGCCGAGCCTGGCTCCGGCGATATTCCCGGCCAGCGCGGTGCTGGCCGATCCAACGCTGGAACTGCGCGACGCGAACGGAACGCTCATCCTTTCCAATAACGATTGGCAGGATAATGCCGCCCAGGCGGCAGAGATCACCGCCGCGGGTCTGGCGCCGACCAACAGCCTCGAGTCTGCTATCGCCGCGACGCTGCCGCCGGGCCTGTACACCGCCCTGCTCTCGGGCCTGAACAACGGCACTGGCATCGGACTGGTTGAAATCTACGACCGGGGCGCTGCCCCGCCCGGGCCGTAAGGCGTCGAATTCTTCTCCGCGCGAGGCGCGTAACCCCTCCTGTCATTCCGAGCGTAGTCGAGGAACCTCTTGCTGCCGCGAGCGTCAGCGAGGAAATAATGAATCACGGGACTGACCGGATTCTGAAATGTTGTGCGCACCGTCTTTCTCGCTCACGCTCGCGATAGTCACAGATTGAAAGTCCGGCCTTGCCGACTTCGTTCGACTGCGTTACGGCCTCGATTGCGCTCGGAATGACAGCAAAAGCAGTTTCTTTTCTCTCCGGTATCCGAAATCCGGTTTCGTCATGCTCCGGTTCCCAGTTGGACGTTGAGCGTTGGACCTGCGCGCATCGCTACGCGAAGCGTTGCGGGCGTGCGTTGAGCGTTCGCGGCGGCGCGAGTTCGCCTAACGCTTTCCCCGAGGTTTGAATCCCTGGGTCGGGCGGCAGAATGGCACGGCACTATTCCGATGGTGCACTACCCCAAGAGATCTGGCCGGGCGAAACTCCGGCGACCCGCTCCAGTGATTCTTCCCTCTGTCCCGGCGCCGATGCCGACCCGGCGCGAGCGCGTCGGAATGAGGTGCCGGCCGGCATCGATTTTCAAAGCGGCGAGGGTGAGAAAATGCGACGAACTGGGCCGGCTGAGAGTAAACTATCACCGGGGCCGGCTCAACGTAGGCGACAGTCTGTGGCTCAGGGTCATCCGTTTGAACTACCGCCGGTTCCTGGGCCACCTGCGTGTAGGATGGCGCAACCGCGGCGATGGAACTGTGCGTAAAACTGGAGCTGGCATTCCGCCGCGGAGCGATTTGCTCATAGTACAACCGCGTCGCCTCGGTCCGGTACCGCTCCACTGCTTCCGGTGAGTATTGGTTTGGCAACGCGGGAGCCAGTTGGCCGGGGACCAGCTGGGCTGGTTCAGGGTCGGCGCGGTGGTCCACCGTATCGCCACGTTGGTCTTGGGCCTCAGACAGGGGTTCGACAGCCGCGGCGCGTTCCGTTGCCTGCTCGCGCGTTTCCGCCGCGGTGGGCGGTTCGGCGGGTTCCAGGCGTAAGAACATCAGACAGCACAAAATTCCGACAAGAATGCCGAATTGGATCGCGACGAGATTTACAATTTTCAGCTTCATTCCCCACGCCCCTCCCGGCGATTCCAATGACGACGGAACCAAAGGAGTTATTCCTTCGATCGTGCGAGATCTTCTTCGAAACCGTCCGGCACGACAATCTCAAATTTGGACGACGCTGGAATCCGCTCTCAAAGTCGAGCTGAGCGATCCGCTCAAGGCCGCCTCCGTACGCGAAACGCGCCGAGATTGCTCTCGGCGCGACGCTTTGATCTGATGGAGGCGGACGATTAGGCCTTGGTCTTATCTTTCTCGCTCTTGCAGGCGGCTTTGAATTGCGCGTACTGCTCGGCGGTCAGGATGGTTTGGCTTCATCCATGAATTTCGCCTCGTTCGCTTCGGTGCAACCGGCCTTGTGGTGCGCGGCCATGGCTGTATCCATCTTCGCCTTCTGCTCGGCGGTCAGGTTGAGACTCGCCATGGAGACGTGGCACGCCATTTTCCCGTCGTGTCCGACTTTCTTTGCGCAGTCACCGTGTTCGCCCGCGAACATGGTGCCGGCCGCAAA
Organism: Chthoniobacterales bacterium; assembly: GCA_035556975.1. Classification (GTDB taxonomy): domain Bacteria; phylum Verrucomicrobiota; class Verrucomicrobiia; order Chthoniobacterales; family UBA10450; genus AV80. The sequence continues at coordinate 82,283 of DATMEN010000009.1, read as the reverse complement.
GAGTCCTGCTGCTGTTAAGGCAATAAGTTTGGTCATAGTGCAATCTAGACGGTCGTAGCAGGTATTTTGTTCAAACTCCGCGACCGCACGATGCTTGCGCGAGTTGATTTAGGCTGACAATATCCACCCGGCATGAGCGAAATCCGCATCACCGTCAACGGCGCCAAGCGAACCGCGAATGTTGACGACGATACGCCGCTGGTTTGGGTTTTGCGCGATACGCTCGGGCTCACGGGAACAAAATTTGGCTGCGGGATGGGCGTCTGCGGGTCGTGCACCATTCTGGAAAACGGAAAGGCGATCCGCTCCTGCCAGATCCCCGCGAGCGCGGCGAAGGGCCGCACTTTCGTGACGATCGAGGGATTATCGAAGGATGCGAGTCATCCGTGCCAGCGGGCGTGGCTCGAGGAAGACGTGGCGCAATGCGGTTTCTGCCAGCCCGGAATGATTCTGACGGCGTGCGGGCTCTTGCGCGAACATCCCGATCCGACTGACGAACAAATCGACACGGCGTTGTCGGATGCGGTCTGCCGGTGCGGAACCTACCCGCGCATGCGCAAAGCCATCCGGAAGGCCGCGACGGCGCTCCGCACGAAAAAACCATGAGCACTTCGCGCCGCGCCTTTCTTAAAACAGCCGCGCTCGGGGGGGCGTCGCTCGTCATCGCTTTCGATGGGAAACGACTCCTGGCCGCGGAAAAAGAGTCCGCGAAAAAAGAGGCGGCGGCACGATTCAAACCAAACGGATGGGTCCGCATCGATGCCGACGGCACGGTGACCTTGACCATCGGGAAATCCGAGATGGGCCAGGGCGTTCGCACTTCGCTCGCGATGATCCTGGCCGACGAACTCGAAGCTGATTGGGCGCGCATCAAGCTGGTGCAGGCTCAGCCTGGCCCCGATTTCAAGCGGCTCGGCACCGGCGGCAGTTTTAGTCTTGGGGGCAGTTGGAAGCCTCTGCGGCAGGCGGGCGCCGCTGCGCGGGAGATGTTGATCACGGCGGCCGCGGCGCAGTGGAAAGTGGATCGCGCGACCTGTGCCGCGATAAACGGCGCGGTCGTGCACGCGGCCAGTAAACGGCAGCTCAAGTACGCGGCTCTGGTGGCCGACGCCGCCAAGCTTCCCGTTCCAGCCGAGCCGCCGCTGAAACAGGCGGGCGATTTCCGCCTGATCGGAAAGCCGACCAGGCGCATCGAAGGACGCGAGATCGTGACCGGCGCGGCGCGCTACGGCATTGACACGAAAATCCCGGGGATGCTTTACGCGACGATCGAGCGGCGGTCGTGGAGCGGAGCGCAACGGAAAAGTTCGCAGGACGAAAAAGCGCTCGCGATTCGCGGCGTTCGCATCGTTCCGTGCGCGAGCGGGATAGCGGTCGTCGCCGAGACGACCTGGGCGGCCCTGAAAGGCCGGGCCGCGCTCGCGGTGGAATGGGGCGCCGCGCCAAAGAACGCTTTCGATTCGGAGACGCATTTCAAGCGGCTGGATGAGGCTTCGGAACAAAAAGGCGTTGTCACGCGCAAAGACGAACCTCCGGCGGGCACTCGCGCGGCTGCCCGCACAATCTACGCGAGCTATCATTATCCTTTTTATGCGCATGCTCCGCTCGAGACGATGAATTGCGTCGCCGATGTGCGGGAGGATCGCTGCGTTATCTGGGCACCGACCCAGGCGCCCAATTCGTTGCAGGATGAAGTGGCCAAGTTCCTCGGGATCGCGCCTGAGAAAGTGGAAGTGAATGTGACGCTGATCGGCGGCGGATTTGGCCGGCGGCTCGCAGTCGATTATGCCTTGGAGGCGGCGGAAATCTCCCGCGCGGTCAAAGCGCCGGTGCAGGTGCTCTGGACTCGGGCGGACGATACACGCCACGGCCATTTCCAGGCCGCGTCCGTCCATCGTCTTTCGGCTGGCCTGGATTCGACGGACACGCTGGTCGCCTGGCGGCATACCAAGGCGGGCTCGCCGCACAATCTCAAGTTGCCCGATCCGGCGGCAGTGCGCGACGCGGGATTTTACCAGGATTTATCGTGGGGTGTTTATGATGTGCCCTACGCGATTCCCTCAATCGAAACGGCTTACGTGGCGGTTGATTTGCCAGTGAAGCATGGTCCGTGGCGCGCGGTTTTCGCGCCCTCCAGCGTCTTCGCGCGAGAGGCGTTCCTGGATGAAGTGGCGCAGGTGCGGGGTGTCGATCCGCTGGTTTATCGGCTCGAGCTGCTGCGCGGCCCGGACACGCTCAAGGCCGGGTCCCTGACGATCGATCGGACGCGCTTGCGGCGCGTGCTCGAAGTGGTGCGGGAAAAATCGGGTTGGGGCGCGCCCATGCCGGCCCGGCGCGGGCGCGGAGTGGCTTGCAACATTTACGATGGCGAAACCCACGTCGCCTACGTCGTGGAGGTAGCGGTGGATAACGCCGGAAAAGTTCGCGTGGAGCGGGTGGTGGCGGCGGTCGACTGCGGCCTCGTCGTCAATCCAATCGGCGTCGAACAGCAAATCGAAGGCGGAATTTTCTGGGGCATTTCGTCCACCCTGCTGGGCGAGATCACCTTTCGCGGAGGCGCGGTGCAACAGGCGACCTATGCCGATTACGGCGTGGCCCGGATGCGCGATACCCCGGCCATCGAAGTGCACATCGTCCCGAGCGAGGCCGTGCAACCCTTCGGAATGGGCGAGCCGCCGGTCCCCCCGCTGGCGCCCGCGATCGTGAACGCGATTTTCGCCGCCACCGGAAAGCGCATCCGCCGCCTGCCGGTTCGCCCGGGCGATTTGAAGGTATGAGGATCTCCGGCGCAAAATCCGACCAGGTCGCCGCGGCGACCGCTCCCCGATGAAAGAAATCGCCGACATTATTCAACTATGGAAGCGCCACCGCGGCCAGCCGCTCCTGCTCGCGACCCTTGTGCGCGCGCAGGGTTCCAGTTATCGGCGGCCCGGCGCGCGGATGCTCATTTGCGCCGACGGCTCGAGCGCCGGCTCACTCAGCGGCGGTTGCCTCGAAGAGGAAGTTGCCCGGCGCGCCTTCGAGGTGCTCCGCACGGGCACGCCTTCCCTGATGAGCTTTGACACGCGCTTGCGCTTCGGATGCAACGGGACGATCGAAATTTTCCTCGAAGTCTTGCGCGAAAGCTTTCTGGCCGATCTTGCGGACGCGCTCGAAAATCGGCGGAGCTGTCGTGCCGTAACTGTGTTCGCCGGGGCGGCCGGCGAGCTGGGCACGCGGATCCTGTCGCTCGAGGAAAACGAGCCTGCCGGCGCTTTCGTTCAGGAAATTCAACCGCCCATTCAACTGCTCATTTTTGGCGATGGTCCCGACAGCACCCCGCTGCGTTCCTTCGCCGAGATTTTGGGTTGGCGCGTCGCCGAAGCCGAACAGGCTTCCGATCTGCCCGCGCGCGCGGACCCGCGGACCGCCGCCGTGGTGAAATCGCACAATTACGGAAGGGATTTCGCCGCGCTCCAGCATTTGCTTCGGCTCGACCTCCGCTACGTCGGCCTGCTCGGCCCGCGGAAACGGCGCGACCAATTGGTCAACGCCCTCCTCGACGCCGGTGTCCCGATTGCCGCGGAGCTGTTCGCGCCGGCGGGTTTCGATCTCGGCGGGGAAACCCCGGAGGAAATCGCGCTCGCCATCGTCTCGGAAATCCAGACCGTTTTCGCCGAGGCCAGCGGTGAATTCCTGCGCGATCGAAAAACACCGATCCACGGATGGAATCTCGCTCGCGCGCCGGGTCCGATGCAGGTCGAGAAATGCGCAGCGTTGGCGCCGTAATTCTCGCGGCGGGCAGCTCGTCGAGGCTCGGCCAGCCCAAGCAACTGCTGTCGTTTCAGAGGGAGAGCCTGCTGCGGCGCGCGGTCCGAAGCGCGCTCGAAGCGGGTTGCGCCTGCGTTACCGTCGTAGCCGGGGAGGCCCGCGACCGCATTGAAATCGAATTGCGCGGAACGCCCGCGGTCGTCGTCGAGAACGCGGTCTGGCAGCGCGGCCTCGGCACGTCCGTTCGCCGCGGCTTGCGTCATCTGCTCAGCTTGCGGCCCGAAATCGACGCCGTCGTTTTGCTGGCCTGCGATCAACCGTTCCTCGATGCGAGCGTTATCGCGTCGCTCATCGCGCAGCGGGAAAATTCCGGCAAGGCGATCGTGGCCTCCAGTTACGCCGGCACTCTCGGCATTCCCGCGCTCTTCCATCGCTCTTGTTTCGAAGCGCTCCTTGCCCTCCCTGACGACTCCGGGGCGAAAATGCTGATCGAATCCCGCTCAGCCGACGTCGCCCAAATAGACTTCGAGAAAGGCGCCGTCGATATCGACACGCCCGGCGATTTCGAGCAGATCAGGACTGAAGGTTGAGCCCTCGAATTCTCCTCCTCGTTTCAAACCTTGCGTCGAGTCGTCGATTCGCGATAAAAGACTGGCCGTGGACTACATCGCCTCTGTCTCTGATTTCTTCAAAAGCCCGAAATGGATGATGAATCTGCTGCTCGGCGGCGTGTGCGTGCTTATTCCCATCGTGGGCCCCATCGTCGTTTTGGGCTGGCTCATCACCGGCTTCTGGGCGCGGCAGGACGAGCGCTTCGAAACTTTCCCCGACTTCGATTTTTCTAATTTCGGCAAATATCTCGAACGCGGCCTGTGGCCTTTTCTGGTGGCTTTTGTCGTTGGCGTCGGCATCAGCATCGTCCTGGTGCCGTTGGTCTGGATCCTGATGATACCCGTGATGCTGGTCGGCGGACTTTCCTCCGGCGGTGATGCGAACGTCGGCGGCTGCCTGGGCGTGATGATTACGATGTTGATGATGCTGGTCTGGGCAATCGCGATAGTGGTGATGATGCTGGTGCTGGTGCCGCTGAAGATTCGAGCTTCCCTCACGCAGGATTTTGCGAAGTCCTTCGACCTGGCTTTCGTGAAACGGTTCCTGGCCCTCACCTGGAAGGAAATTGTCATCAGTTCCCTCTTTATCCTGGCGGCCAGCATCGTGCTTACGCTGGCCGGCATGCTTGTCTTCTGTGTGGGCATGTATTTTGCCATGGTGCTGATCTACTTCGCCTGGACGCACCTGAACAAGCAGCTCTACCAGCTCTATCTCAGCCGTGGCGGTGAACCGGTGCCGTTGAGTCCGAAGCTGAATGATTTGCCGCCGGCGATGCCGGCCGTTTGAGCGTCGTTTCGCGAGCGCGAGCGAAGCCAGTTTCGAAGCCATGACGAAGACTCTTGCGTGCGTTCTGCTGTCCCTTGCGTCGATCGCCGCCGCGGCCGAAAATTCGCCGCCGAAGTTCGACGCAGCTGATGCGGAACGGTTCGCCCGTCTCGCTCTCGGCTGTGTCGCCAAGGAGTATCCAAACAAGATCAGCCATGTGCTGAACAGCGATGCCGATGTCGCGCCCCCGCGCAGACTCACGCCCGCGTTCTACGGCTGCTACGACTGGCATTCGTCCGTCCATGGACATTGGCTGCTCGCCCGGCTGACGAGGAAATTCCCCGAGGCGTCGTTCGCCAAGCCGGCGCGTGAGGCCTTGCGGAAGAATCTCACCGCCCAAAACCTGAGGAAGGAGGCTGCCTATCTTCGCGAAAAAGGCCGGGCGAACTTCGAGCGGCCCTACGGCCTGGCGTGGCTGCTTCAACTGATCGCGGAACTGCGCGAGTGGGATGATCCCGAAGCGAAAGAGATGCTGGCGAATTTGCGTCCGCTCGAAGACGCGGCGCTCGAGCGACTGACGGGGTGGCTGCCGAAGCTGTCGCATCCCGTTCGCGTTGGCGAGCACGCGCAAACGGCGTTCGCGCTGGGCCTGATGCTCGATTATGCCCGCTCCGCCGGCAACGAAAGTTTTGCCACGCTGCTCACCGGCCAGGCGCGAAAATTCTATCTGGACGACAAAAGTTGCCCCATGGCCTACGAGCCGTCCGGTGAGGACTTCCTCTCACCCTGCCTCGCGGAGGCGGACGTGATGCGGCGTGTGCTGCCGCCCGCCGAGTTCACCAGTTGGTTGAAGGAATTCATCCCTCAAATTCCCACCGCCGATAAAGCCGATTGGCTGCCGGTCGCCGTTTCGCCCGATCCGAGCGACCCAAAGCTCGCGCATCTGGATGGACTAAATTTGAGCCGCGCCTGGATGCTGGAAGGCATTATCTCGGCGCTCCCCTCAGGCGATGAGCGCCGCCCCTCGCTCACCGGGACCTCTGACGCCCATCGCCGCGCCGGTTTGGCCGCCGTAACCGGTGCGCACTACGAGGGCGGGCACTGGTTGGGCAGTTTCGCCGTTTATCTGGTCACGGAGCGCGGCGTTCAGCGCCAGAAGCCAAGGTGAACCCTCTGAAGGCTTGCCGCCGCTAATTCACTATGGGCGAGGGGATAAGCCAGCACATCAGGACAGTGATAATGACGGTGACGGAAAGAATGATGCCGATTCGATTCATAGGATAATGGAGTGCGTTTGCGGTCGATTAGGACGACCAATGGTTTCTAATATTTATTATATTTCTCACAAATGAGTCGCAAACGTCAATGGAATTTCCATGCCATGGGCGATTTTTTCTTCCGGTTCACGTGCGTTCCAGAGTCCAAGAACGTTTTCCGAAAGCTGATTGACGCCCCTATTCGTGGCTTTCTCGCGCGGTCGTTTCGGTCAAGACTGGCCGGGCCATGACGGTTCATGTTTTCGACACACGGCAGCTGGGCCGGCCGGGCATCATCGCCGCCACCGCACTCGAGACGAACGATGGACTCATCCTGTTTGATACCGGGCCGGAGTCGACCTTCGAGAACGTAACCGCCGAACTCCAGAAGGCGGGATTTGCCGCTGAAAATGTTCGGCACGTTTTCCTGAGCCACATCCACTTCGATCACGCCGGGGCCGCCTGGCGTTTTGCGGAACTCGGCGCTACGATTTACGTCCATCCCCGGGGAGCGCCGCACCTGATCGATCCGGCCAGACTCATCGAGTCCGCGACGCGCATCTATGGCGAGGAGATGGAGCGGCTCTGGGGACGGTTCGCGCCGATTGCCGAGCAGAGCGTCCGACTCATGCAGGACGGGGACGTCGTCCAGGTCGACGCGCTCGAACTGCGCGCGATCGAGACGCCCGGGCACGCCAGCCATCACCATGTCTATCAATGGGAAGACAATCTTTTCGGCGGCGATATCGCCGGGGTGCGATTAGGCGGCGGCCCCCCTGTTCCGCCCTTTGTCCCGCCCGAATTGCACATCGAGTCATGGCTCGAATCCATCGAAAAAATACGTTCGCTGAAGGTGAAGAAGTTATATCTGCCTCACTTCGGACCGGTGAAAGGCTCGATCCCGGCCCACCTCGACGAGCTGGAGGAACGCGTGCGCCGCTGGGCCGACTGGTTCCGCGATCGACTACGCGCCGGCCAGGACGAACAACAATTGACGCCGCTCTTCGCGCACCAGGTGGTCGACGAACTGCGAACGCGAGGCGCGACGGAAAGCGAAGTGCACGCCTACGAAGCTGCCGATCCCAGTTTCATGGCGGTCAGCGCGGCGGTGCGCTATTGGCGCAAACATCACCCTGAGGCGGTGAGTCCAATCGACCCTACCGGTTGAATGGTTGGGGTTGGACGATGGGCGTGAGCTTCTCCGCCTCGCCCGGACGCCAGCCGTGCTGCTGCCAGAAGGCGCGCGCGGCCCCTGGACTCCCGCGAAACATGTTCCGCTCGGCGTTTTTGATGTTGGCGATATTTTTCGGATGAGTCGAACGCGGAAGGTCGCAGACGCCGTCGCCCGTGTATTGCCACATGGTCCAATGCCCCCAGGGGTTTACGACGCGCGGCTGGTAATGATAGTTCGCCACCCAAAGCCAGCAGCGCGTGAACACTCTCTTGTGCGCGGCACTGACTGACGGGTGGTTAATGACATCGCGGATCCGATATTCGCCCGAGTAGAGGCCGGGATAAACACCCGTTCGCTCGTGAATCCGTTCAATGAACCTCACCGCCTGATCGATCCGCATGGTGCCGCCGGGATAGTGACCATTCTTTTCGAAATCGAGCACCAGAAGAACTTCATTCGGCCGGCTCTCCGGACCTGACCGGCGCCACGTTCTCTCCACCGTGCTCAGGAAAAAATCGGCCTGCCGGACCGGATCCGAGGCATTCGCGAAATGATAAGCACCCCAGAGCAACCCCGCCCGAACCGCCGCTCCCTGTCGGGCCGCGTATTTATCGTCGACGACCCAGGGCGGATAACTGGCCTCATGAATCACGCCGACGATTCCCGCGTTGGTCATCGCGTTGAAATCGACTCGCATCACATCGTAATGCGACATATTGACCACGCTGTTGCTCGCGAAAACAGAGAGCTGCGACACGAGGAGCACCAAAAAAATTCGAGCGAAAGAAAATTTCATGCGGCGCACGATACGCACGCGGCGCATCGCCTTCAAAGTGGAAACGCCGATGTCACCGCTGCGTGATGGGAATTTGCCAAGCGAAAGGCGTTGCGATACCTGCTAGCGGACGAAAGCAGACAAGGAGCGGCGGTTTACAAACCGCCGTTTGTTTTAGTTCGGTCCCGCAGCCGCGGGAGAGATCGCCGCTCCCTGGCTCGCAGACCCCGTCGATAAATGGATCCGAAGAAGTTTTTCGCCGAGTTGAAGCGCCGCAACGTTTACAAAGTTGCGGCCGGATATGCCGTGGTTGGGTGGCTCGCGATTCAGGTGGCCGCGACCGTGGTGCCCGCCCTGCTTCTGCCGGGCGTGATTACGAGCGCCGTGGTGTTTGTCGCCATTCTCGGTTTCCCCGTCGCCCTCGTGCTCGCGTGGGCTTTTGAGCTCACGCCCGAAGGAATCAAGCGAACCGGAGAGATCGGGCCTAACGAATCCATTCCGCGCCGCGCCGGACGGAAGATTGCGGCGTTGATCGTGATCGCGGGTATCGCGGCGGCCGGCTTATTCGCCTGGCAATTGTTTCGGGCGAGAGCAACCTCGGCCGCAGGCAAAAGTATTGCCGTGCTCCCGTTCCAAAATTTCTCGGATGACAAGCAAAACGCCTACTTCGCCGATGGCGTGCATGACGAAATTCTGACCACGCTCGCGAAGGTGGCCGACCTGAAAGTGATCAGCCGCACCAGCGTGATGCAATACCGGGACAATGCCACGCGCAAACTGCCGGAGATCGCGCAGGCCTTGCAGGTTGCGCATGTGCTCGAAGGCAGCGTCCAGCGCGTCGGCAATCGTGTTCGCGTAACGGCCCAGCTGATCGACGCGCGGACCGACGCGCATCTCTGGGCCGAACGTTACGATCGCGATTTGGCGGACGTTTTCGCGATCCAAACCGAAATCGCGCGGAAGATCACCCAACAGCTTCGAGCGGTGCTTTCGCCCACGGAGCAGGCAGCGCTTCAGGCGAAACCGACGGCCGATCTGGCCGCCTACGAGCTTTACCTGCGCGCCAAGGAAATCGAGCGCGCCGGCCGATCGACGCGCGAGAGCCTCACGCAGCAAATCGCACTCCTGGATCAGGCAGTCGCCCAGGACTCCGCGTTTGTGCCGGCGCTCTGTCTCCTCGCGCGGGGCCATTTCGAGTTCTTCTGGAGCAACTACGATCACACGCCCGCGCGGCTAGAGCTCGGGAAGGCGGCGCTCGAACGAGCGGCCCGGTTGCGACCGGATGCCGGAGAAGTGCATCTCACTCGGGGGATTTTTCATTATTGGGGAGCACGCGATTACAGTCGCGCCCTCGAGGAATTAGCCATCGCCCGCCGCGCGTTACCGAACAGCTCCGAGATCGTTTATTTCAGCGGCGCCATCGCCCGGCGCCAGGGCCGCTGGGAGGAATCGACGCGTTTCCTGGAGGCGGCCGTGACGCTCGACCCGCGCAACGCGACGGTCCTCACCGAATTGGCGACGACGAACTACGTCGCGCTTCGGCGGTATGACGATGCGGCGCGAGTTTGCGACGGAGTGCTCGTTTGGAAACGGGACTTCGCCTCCGAGATGTCGCGCGCCCGGGTGGACCGGCTCGCCCGCGGTGACTGGCGGCGCATGGAAACCGTTCTGGCCGGACCGGCCGCGAAAGCCTTGAGCCCGGAGCAGTTTGCCGTTTCGCGGCTCGACCTCGCCTTTCTTCAGCGAGACTATCAGGCGGCGGAGCTGGCCTTAGCGGCCACCAAGGCCGCGGACTTTCCCGGCGCCGGGTACGTCACCCCGCGGGAGTGGTACGCGGCGTTGATCGCGGAGGGACTCGGCGAACGCGAGAAGGCACAGGCGGCATTCATGGCGGCCCGGGAGCGCGCCGCGGCGAACGTGGCGAAGCGTCCCGACGATGGCAAAGCTTTGATGATCCTCGCCGAAATCGATGCTCGCCTGGACCGAAACAAAGACGCGGTCCGCCAAGCCCAACGTTCGACTGAGCTCCTGCCGTTGAGCGAAGATGCGCTCGACGGCTTGCGAATCTTGAGTCGCTTTGCCGGGGTCTGCGCGCGCGCCGGAGACCTGGGTCGGGCGCTGGAAATCCTTGAAGACGTCGTGGCAAAACCGAGTGGTCCTCATTACGGCGAACTGATGCTCGACGAACGGTGGGACCCGCTGCGGAAAGAACCACGTTTCGAGAAACTTCTCCTTTCGCTCGCGCCGAAGTAGGATTGGCGCAGTAGCCGATGAACCCGCGCAATTTCTTCGCCGAACTGAAACGGCGCAACGTTTATCGCGTAGCGGTGGCGTACGCGGTGGTCGCGTGGCTGCTCATCCAAATCGCGACACAGGTCTTTCCATTTTTCGACATTCCGAACTGGGCGGTGCGTCTGGTGGTGCTGTTGCTGGCGCTCGGGTTTCCGGTCGCGCTGGTTCTCGCGTGGGCTTTCGAGCTGACTCCAGAAGGCATTCAGTTAACAGCAGCAACCAAAGAGGAGGGGGAGGTGCGCAAGCGCATGCGGCGTCCGTTGTTCTGGAGTCTTATTGGGCTCGGTTCGGTTGCGGCTTTGTCATGGAGTTTTTACCTGCTTCGACCCGCCGCTGTCTCGCCGCTCAAGGAGACGGGACAACTGCCGGGGCGCCGCTCAGTCGCGGTGCTTCCGTTCGAGAATCTTAGCGAAGACAAAGCCAATGCCTATTTCGCGGACGGCATGCAGGACGAAATCATCACTCGGCTGGCCAAGATCGGCGAGCTGAAGGTGATCTCGCGTAGCTCGACGCAGCGGTACCGGAGCAAAGGCGAGAACGTGGTGGAAATCGCGCGGCAACTCGGCGTCGCGCACTTGGTAGAGGGAAGCGTCCAGAAGGTGGGTAATCGCGTGCGCATTAACGTCCAGTTGATCGAAGCGCAAAACGACGAGCATCTCTGGGCTGATCTATATGATCGCAATTTGACGGACATCTTCGCCGTTCAGAGCGAAGTGGCGACGGCGATAGCCCGAAAGCTCCAGGCGAAACTCACCGGACGTGAACAGGCGGCGGTCGTGTCGAAGCCGACTGACAATCTCGCCGCCTATGATGCCTACCTGCGCGGGATAGACTTTAGTTCGCGTGCCGGGCATACAGCGGAAGACCAGAAGCAGGCCGCCACATCGTTTGAAGAAGCAGTGCGTCTCGACCCCAGCTTTGCGCAAGCGTGGGCCGCCCTGGCGCGAGAAAACGCGGGCCTTCATTTCCAGCAGGTCGATGTGAGCCCGGCGCGGAAAGAGGCGGCGCGGATCGCGGTTGAGACCGCCACGCGGCTTAACCCATCGGCAGCTGAGACGCTTTTGGCCAATGCCTACTATCGTTACCACATCGAACGAGATTACAACGGAGCACGCGATCTCTTTGAGAAGATCCAGCGCGAGGTCCCCAGTAGCAGCGAGGCGGCCGAAGCGCTGGCCCGGATCGCGCGACGGCAAAGCCGGTGGAAGGATAGCCTGGGCTTGTATGAGCAGGCCACGAAGTTAAATCCACGCGATCCTCACCTGTTCATGGATCGGGCCTGGACTTTCTCGATGTTGCGCGAGCATCGCGCCACTGAGGAAATGATCGATCGAGCGCTGGCAATTGTTCCGGACGATCCCGATGTGCTCGTTAACAAGGCGTGGTTCTTCTATCGAACAAGGGGGGATTTGCCGGCAGCAAGAGCCGTCCTGAGCAAAATTCCGGCAACAAAAAGATCGGACGATGTGGAGCAGACTCGCGTGAATCTTTTAACGCTTGAACACCGCTACGACGAAGCGGCGCGCCTGCTGGAGGAGGGTTTCTCCCGCATCGAAAAAGAGTCCCCGGACGAAGGGGGTGGCGCCCGGCAATTCCTCGGCTGGGTGCGGTCGCTGGCAGGCGATAAGGAAGGCGCGAGGCAAGCCTACCTCGAAGGCAAGGCCCGACTGGAACTTCGCCAGCAACATGAACCGCGAAACTATTCAATCGCCAGTTTGCTGGCTTTCTGTGAAGCCGGGCTGGGGAACAAGGACGCTGCGTTGAGGGAGGGGGAGCGGGCGATGTCATTGCTGCCAGCCGCCGAGGATCCTGTGTACGGACCAATTGCTGAAGAAAACCTGGCTGGAGTGGAAGCGCAGGTCGGCGAAGCGGAGCGCGCGATCGCGCGTATCGAGCGGCTGCTGGTCACGCCCTATGGCGCATTCCCGCTTACCCAGGCGTTGCTCCGGCTCGATTCGATTTGGGATCCGTTGCGCGAGCATCCGCGCTTCAAAGCTCTCGTCGAAGGACCGGAGCCGAAGACGATCTACCAATAGGCATGAGGGCCACGCACAGCTCTGAGCAGAGGAGCGGCAACGTTGTCAGCCCTCCGTTTTCTTAATGCCGGAGACGTGGGAAGAGATGGCCTGCCATCTACCCTCCCGTTCGATTAACACGTTGCTGGATTGGTATTCGGTCCGTGACCCTTTCTTGCCGTCCTGCGCCTTTGTCTCGATGTAACCGGTGCCGGAAACGATCGCGGTGCGGTTCTCGAAGATCTCGAGGCGGCGAATGACGAAGCGAAATGAGTCGTAGCTCGGCTTGTTCTTGCGGACGTAATCGAGCTCCTCCGCTTTCGTGGAACGGCTGCCCTCGGCATCGATGGATTCGAATTCATCAGCCAGGATCCGGGCGAGCAAGGCCGCGTCCTGCTCCCGATATGCTTTCGGCCAGAGGACTTCTTTCAGTTCTCGCAAGGAAGCAGTGTCTGCTTCCCGTTTTCGGTCCGGCTCAGCTGCGAAGAGGGACGAGGACCAGATTAGCCCTATCAGCGTCAAGTGCAGGGGAAGGGACATCGAATTCCATTTCATGTACCCGATTCGCGAATCAATGCGGCGCAGGTCGTCTCTTGCATTGGTGTGAATCGCTAAACGCGAGCCGTTTCAATATTTCGTATGGGTGAGGTCGAAAAGCGAGGCTTCCGAAAATCCCCTGTAATTCTACCGAATGGCAGCTTGCTGTTGTCGAAGTGGGCGCGCGCGGTTAGAAGATGAGGATGGAATCGAATGAAACGATTCGCGTTCTCGGCGGAAAAAACCCGCGTCCTCATTGGGATCGCTTCAACCGGCTGCAAGCTAGCGCGGAACTTATCCTGGGGGCCGTACGCCATCCCAAAGGAGTTTTCCGATTCAAGAGCTGGACAGAATTCAACGAATGGAAAATGAGTTGCCGAACCCGGGCCGAATCCCCAAAGAAGACGATCTCGTAGCGCTTTGCCGGGCTCTGAACGAACAGGCTGCGCGCTATCTCATTGTCGGTGGATTCGCTATCATCCATCACGGATATCTGCGCGCGACCGAAGACATCGATCTCCTTCTCGATGGTGACATGGAGAACCAGACCCGGGTAAAGAGGGCGCTCGAGACCTTGCCCGATAGAGTGATTCTCGAACTGGGAGACGATGATATTCGGGATTACACGGTGGTACGCGTGTCGGACGAAATTCTGGTTGATCTCATGATCACGGCGTGCGGAATCGACTACGCCGAAGCAAGCAAGTCGATCGAATTAGCCGAGATCCACGGAGTGTCCATCCCCTTCGCGGATGTCCATTTACTCCTGCGTATGAAACAAACGCACCGGGAGAAAGATGCCGAAGACCGCGTCTTCCTGCAGCGAAAGATCTCGGAGATGTCCCAGACTAACGAGTAGTTCCCCGCAAAACTGGAAACCCGAACTCCATTCATGAAAGCCACACTCCTCTGTCTCGCCGTCGTCTTCCTTGCCTCCAGCCTGTCCGCCAAAGAGCCGCCTCCGAGTGAGGCGCTTGCCGGCATCGACTCTGTCATCGAGCAAGCGCTGAAAACCTTTAACGTTCCCGGCGTCGCGGTCGCGGTGGTGGTGGGCGACGAGGTGGTGCTCTCGAAAGGGTACGGCCTGCGCGACGTGGAAAAGAAATTGCCCATGGCCGCGGAAACGCAGATGCCGATCGCTTCGGTGACCAAGCAGTTCACCGTCGCGGCGCTCGGCACTTTGGTGCGGCAGGGGAAACTCGACTGGGAAAAACCGGTGCGCGAATACCTGCCCGATTTTCGCCTGCACAACGAATACGCCACCTCGCACGCCACGCCGCGGGACCTTGTTACCCATCGCATCGGTCTGCCGCGGCACGATTTCATCTGGTACGGCACGACTCTCACCCGCGAACAGATTTATCATCGGCTTCCGTTTTTCGAGTTCAGTCGCGATCTGCGGGTGCGGTTCCAATACAACAACCTGATGTACATGACCGCGGGATATCTCGGCGGCCAGATCGCGAAAAGCAGTTGGGAAGAGCTGGTGAAGGAGTCTCTCTTCACCCCGCTCGGAATGAAACGTTCGAACTTCACCGTCGCGGCCATGCACGCCGACCCGAACCATTCGCAGGCCTACGAGCTGAACACCAAGCGCGAGGTCGTTAAGATTGAGCACATCGCGCTCGATGCCGGGGGGCCGGCCGGCTCGATCAATTCATCCGTCGACGAGATGGCGCGATACGCGCGGATGATGCTGGCGGGCGGCATGTTCGAAGGCCACCGCGTGCTCCTCGAGGCCGATGTGCAGGCGATGATGCAACCGCAGGTGCCGATCCGCAAAGACCTTTTCTCGGACCTTTTCGGCTTCAGCAACTACGGCATGGGGTTATTCGTGCAGACCTATCGCGGCATCGAGATCGCGCATCATGGCGGCAATATCGACGGCGCCAGCGCGCTCCTCGTGCTGGTTCCTTCGAAGCGGATTGGCGTGGTCGTCCTGGCCAACCGATCAGGCACGCGGCTGCGCGATGCGCTGCCGTTTGAAATTATTGATCGGCTGCTGGGTTTGGAGAGCGCGGGCCTGCTCGCGCGCCATCGCCAGCTCGATGAAAAAGGGTTCGCCGGAGAAGATGCCGCCAGGGCCGCGGGGACGACCGATCGCAAGCCGAACACCAAACCCGCGCGTCCGCTCGGTGATTACGCGGCGGAATATCTGCATCCGGGCTACGGCCCGATGAAGGTGGGACTGGAGAAAGATCGGCTGACGCTAAGCTACAACAAATTTACCGCGCCGCTCGATCACTGGCATTACGAGGTGTTCCAGAGCCCCGCGGATCGCCAGAACCCGCTCGAACTGACGCGAGTGCAATTCAACGCGGACTTCAGCGGCGACGTTGTCAGCCTGTCCGTGCCGCTGGAGCCGAACGTTGAGCCGATCGTTTTTACCCGCCAAGCGCCGGCCGAGATGCGCGAGCGAAAATTCCTCGAACCCCTGGCCGGCGATTACGATAACGGGGGCGTGCCCGTCACCATCTCGGTGCGGGAAGACAACGTGCTGCAATATATCGTGCTCGGGAACGCCCGGGAGCTGGTCCCGGTGCGCGGGAGTTACTTCCGGATCAAGGATCTCGCCGGCGTGGCCGTTGAATTCATGCGCAACCCTGCCGGGCAGGTTTACGGAATGGCGATCTACAGTCCGGGGTCGGAAAACGTCATCGCTTCACGCAAGCAGTAGCGAACGCTCCGGCGCCGTTTCGCGCGAGCGTTGTTAGTCCCCTTTTACCCGGGCGATCCAGCCGTCGCGGCGGGCTTTCCAGCTTTGCTCGACGGCCTGCCATCTCACGTTTTGCTCAAACTCCAGCAGAAGGTTGGCGACCTCGACCTCAGTGGTGGCGGCTTTGCAGTCGTTGACCCAGCCGCTTCGCCGTTTGGTCCAGGCGGCTTCGACCGCTTTCCATTTCACGTGCGCTTCCAGTTCCAGCAACTGTTCCGCAACGCATTTCGGATCGTCGCAAGCCGCGGTGGTTGCGACCCATCTGGGTCTAATGTTTTTCCAGGCGTTATCCACCGCGGCCCAGGTGATATTGGATTCCAGCTCCACCAGATTTTTTCCTAACGAAGCTGCCACGGCGGTGTTCGCGTTGAAGACAAATGCCGCCGCCAGGATCAACATTGCCAGGAGCTGTCGGATACGTTTCGCGTTTTGATTTAGAGAAATCATTTGGTTGGGATAGCAGGGTTCGAATTTCTCGACGAGAAGATTGTTTTGGGGTGCCTTTAGGCGTCCGGCGCCGCGAGCAAAAACGGCGGTTTGGAAACCGCCGCTCCTTGTAGCCGGTCGGCGCTACACCCGTGGCGCCGCATTTTTGGCGGCTTCGGAGACCATCTTCTTGAAGGCTTCGGCCGCGGATTTCACCACCGCTTCCGGTCCGGTCATTTTGACGTAAACGTCGCCGTCCGGGCTTGCCAGGATCGCGCCGCAGAGCGCGTAACCGGTCATCGGCGTAGATGGACCGCCGGGCATGCCGCTGCTGAAAGTGCCTTCGGTGGTGGCGAAGGTGACCTTCACAGGACCGGCCTGGACGTCTTCGGTTTTGCGTTTGGCATCGCTGCCTGGGAACTGGGCGAACCAGCGCGCAACATTGTCCGCGACCGAGCCGCCCTGGCCCGCGCCGAACTGGAAGAAGGTCACCTCAGCTTTGTCAGAACCTTGCGCGATCTCGAGCTGCGCTTTGCGCATGGGTGAAGATGGCGTCATTTTTTTCCAGCCTTCCGGCACTGCGAAGGTGAACGGTCCCACTTTGACCGGCTCTGCGGGCTGCTCTGCTGGAGCCGTGGCAACGGCCAGCAGGAAAAGGGCGGCGGCGAAAAATACTGTTCTCATCAATGAGGATAAGTCAGAAATGTGGGATAAGGAAATGGCCCTGTTTTTTTTGGGGTGTGGCAATTCCCATTCAAGAGACCCTGCGTTGACACCTTTTTCAGCAGGAAGTTATCATCCTTCGATGGACGTTTCGCTGCTTGAGGATCTGATCGCGAAGAACAAACCGTTCCGCATCGAAACCGATTCCGGCCGGGTCTTTGACGTTCCTCACCGCGATTTCCTCAGCTTCTCTCCCAAGAAAACCTCGTTGCTCATCTCCTACGAAGAGAATGGCAACGAACACTTCGCCATTGTTCCGCTGCTAACCGTCACCGCCGCGGTGGCTCGCGCCTGATTCCGCCGAAACCTTACTTCACGCGCTCGCCGTGTTTCATTACAAGATCGACGCGCTGGAGCAGATCGATGTGGCGGAGCACATCGCCTTTCACGGCGATGATGTCGGCGTATTTGCCTGCACTGACTGAGCCGTAGTCTTTGTCGACCTTCATCTGCACCGCCGGCCAATAGGTGGCGGCGCGAATCGCCGTCATGGGGTCGACGCCCAGCTTGGCGACCCAGGCGTCGAGCTCTTTCCAGGTCGAACCGCTGTGGAATTTCATCGGGATGCCGCTGTCGGTCCCAATGAGCAGGACGACACCGCTTTCCTGGAGCTGGCGGAATTTGTTCGCGACGGTTTTGGCGCGCAACGGAGTGATTTGGTAATAGCTGAGCTGCCCGGGGTGCGCGATGGAGGCTTTGATGTCCGCGACGATGTCGGCTGGGACACCGTCCTGCCACGCGGGATCGTCGAGCTGCTCGGGATTATCGAGCAGCGGCTGGTAATTGAGGAAGCCTTCGATGGTCGGACACCAGAAAAGCGGCCCGAGACTCATCTTCGCCGTGCGCTCCGCGATGAGTTTGAGGACATCATCCGGATATCCGGGCGCGGTGGCCAGGCCGGTGTGCTCGAAGCAATCGGCGCCCGCGGCGAGCCCGCGGCGAATTTCCTCTGGGCGATGCCCGTGCGCGACGACTGGCAGTTTGTGTTTGCGCGCTTCGTCCACGACCGCTTGCACTTCCTCGATCGTCATTTGGTCCTGGTCGATCAGCTTGATGATATTGACTCCGGCCTCCGCCAGTTTGCGCACCTTGGCGCGGGCATCGTCGGGTCCTTTCACGCCCCAGCGGAATGCTTCCGTGCCGGGATAGGGTTCGTGCTGGATGAACGGACCCGAGACGTAGAGCGTCGGGCCGGGAATCTCGCCGCGGTTGATCCGGTCGCGGACTTCAATGCTTTCCTTCAGCGGCGCGCCCAGATCGCGGGCACTGGTCACGCCGGCCATCAAGAGTTGCCGCGCGGCCGCCGGCATGATTTCGGAGCCGAAGCGGGCCGGGTAGGTTTTGTCCCAGTGCTCGTAGTTACTGTGGCCGAGCAACATCGTGTGCACGTGCGCGTCCCAGAGGCCGGGCAGCACATCCATTCCCTCGGTGGAGATCACTTCGGCCTCGGCCGGGACCGGCAGTTTGCCCACCTGGCCAATAGCCTTGATCCGGGCGCCCTCGATCAGGATGACGCTGTTCGCCAGCGGCGGTCCGCCGAAGCCATCGATCAACCGGCCGCCGACCAGCGCGACGGTGGCGGCGTAGCTGACGGTCGCGCCCCCGAGGAGAGCGAGCGCTAGAAGTCTGAAAAGCGTCCGAACCATGGAGGAATAATCAGGAAATCAGGAAGGCAGGAAAAGGATTAAAAGCGGGCCGTCGAGGCTGCCACTCGACAGCACATCGAAAGAAGCGCTACATTATCGGCCCTTCCACTTTATGCGTTTACGGTTCCTCATTTCGGCGATCAGCCTGGTTCTCAGCGGCGCTTGTTTCGCGCAATCGGATATGCCCGTGGTGGATTCATCCTCGCTTGACTTCGAGCAATGGGGACTCCTCGCCATCCAGGATGGCGGGCGGCGCAAGCCGATCGATACTTTCGCGCGGGAGGCATTGATCAAGACCACGGGCCGATCGAGTTATACCGACGCCCGGGGCAAGAAATGGCAGGCCAACGACTTCGTCCTGTCGATGCTGCTCGATACCCACGATTGGAAGAGCGAGCCGATGATTCTGGTCTCGCTCGGGCAGTTGATCGAGAAGCTCGGGCTGGACAAGACCAAGCGGCGGTTTTCCTTCACCGAGTTGACGTCGCTGCCGGAATTGAACCGGCTCGTGGGGGAAGCCCACGCGCTCAAGAAGGCGGAAAAACCGCTCGACCGTCTGCAAAGCGAAGCGATGAGCGTAGGTGAACGGCTGGCCATTTTCGCGCATGTCATGGATGGGCGGGCGTTTCTGCTCGTGCCGGCGGCGGATAAGACGGCGGATCCATGGGTAGTGCCGCCCGACTTCGCCCGCTATTATGATGTGACGAAATTCATGCCCTTGCAGACCCACCTGCAAATGCTCGCGACGTCGTACGCGAAAGGCGACGGATTCCAGTTTGGCCGGGCCGCGAATCAATTGCGCGACGGACTCCGCGGTTTGAGCCCGAAGATTTATCCGCCGGAATCAGAACTGCGGCTGGAATATTTCTACAATCATTTCGATGGATTCTACCGCGCGGCCTGGTGTTACGGGATCGCGCTGGTCCTGGTCGGGGTGGCTTACAATCTAAAGCGGGGAAGAATTCTGACCTTCATTGGGGTTGGCCTCGCGCTGGCCGGACTCCTCTTTCATGGCAACGCCATCGTGCTGCGCTGTTTGATCGCGGGCCGGCCGCCGGTGACGAACATGTATGAGTCGATCATCTGGGTCTCGTTCGCGGTCTTGTTTTTCGGGATGATCTTTTTCGCGCGTTACCGGGCGCCGGTTTATCTGCTCGCGGCGCTGCCGGTTTCGCTCGTGGCCCTGCTGCTCGTCCATCAAATACCGATCGCGATGCCCTCCAGCATCGATCCGCTCGTGCCGGTCCTGCGCGATAATTTCTGGCTCACCATTCACGTCCTCACGATCACACTCAGCTACGCGGCGTTCGCGCTGGCGATGGGTTTCGGGCACATCCTGCTGTTTCGTTATGCGCGCGATCCGGTCTCAGCGCGCGCCGATCAACCAATGCATTTCTGGCTCTATCGCGTGCTCCAGCTTGGCGTGATTCTGCTGGCCGCGGGGACAATTCTCGGCGGCGTCTGGGCAAATTATTCCTGGGGCCGTTTTTGGGGTTGGGACCCGAAAGAGACCTGGGCCCTCATCGCGCTCCTTTGCTACATCCTGACGCTGCACGGACGTCTCGCGGGCTGGTGGACGCAATTTGGTCTGGTCGTCGCCAGCGTGGTTTGTTTCCTGGCGATTTTGATGGCGTGGTATGGGGTGAATTTTGTTCTCGGCAAAGGATTGCACAGCTACGGGTTCGGCATCGGCGGCGAAACCTACGTCGTCAGCTTTGTCGTGGCCGACTTGTTGTTTGTCGCCTTCGCGATCTGGCGGTATCGGGCAACGAAGCGGCCGGGACCACCGAGTTCACCCACGGTCGTGACCCCCGAAAGCGTCGCGGCATAGACGCCGGCGGCGCATTCGCCCGGCAAGACAAGAAACATGATCCAGCAGAGCGCGAGTGCGGTGCTGATGATTCGGCCGCACCGGTTTTATCCAAATCCCGAGACGGCGGCGGACAATGCTTTTCAGCAGGCGGTCTCAACGGATAAATTGGCAGACCTGACCGCGGCGGCGCGGCAGGAGTTCGACGAAGCGGTCGAAAAATTGCGCAACGCTGGCGTCACGGCTCATGTGGTGGACGACACGGCCACGCCGGAAAAACCCGACGCGGTTTTTCCAAATAATTGGTTCTCCACCCATCACGACGGCCGGGTCGCGCTTTATCCGATGTATTCGGCGGCTCGTCGCGCGGAACGGCGGCACGACGTGATCGACCACCTGCGCCAACATTACCGCGTCACGGATGTGGTCGACTATTCCCCGCGCGAACATCAGGACGAGTCCCTCGAAGGCACGGGCAGCCTGGTCTTGGATCACGTCAACAAAATTGCCTACGCCTCGTTATCCCAACGGACCCACGCGGACATTCTGAAGCAATTCTGCCACGATTTCAGATATGAGCCGGTGATTTTTCGTAGCGAGAGCGAGGGCGGCCAGCCGATCTATCACACGAACGTAATGATGTGCGTTGGCTCGGAGTTCGCGCTCGTCGGGTTGGAAACGATTGCCGATGAACGCGATCGGACCGGCGTTCGAGATCGTCTCGAAGCTACCGGCAAAGAGGTCGTCGACCTCACTCCCAGCCAGATCGCGAATTTCGCGGGTAACGCGATCGAGCTGCACAATGAAAAAGGAAAGTTACTCGTGTTATCCGCACGCGGCGCATCCGCTCTTACGGCCCAGCAGCGCGTCCTCATTGGACGCCACGCGCAATTGATTGAGCTCTCGCTCCCGACGATCGAGCTGGCCGGCGGCAGCGCGCGTTGCATGATCGCGACGATTCACCTTCCGCAGCTCTAAGGCTTCGGAGCCCGATAAAAATCAGGGTTTTCTGGGATGGATGTGCGCATCGCGCGGGGATGTTGCGCCTTTGGACGAAGCTCTATCCGGCGCTCCGAGCACGGTCTCACGTTTATTCGAACTGCAACCGACGGGTGGAAGACCTATTCGTGCCGAGTCTCCAGCGCGCGTTCCCACCGGCATCGTGGCTCCACCGAGTAATCAGATGCCCCAGGTCTGCACGAATTCTTTGAAGTTCGGCAACAGATCGGTGGCGGCGTGGATGAGAATCACCGCGAAAAGATTCTTTGTGCGCGCCCAGACGACGCCGAAAAAAATGCCGCTCAGCGACAGGACCACGATGGCGTAGGCAATGGAATCGACGGGCGACGGGGTGGTGCCGATCGCTTCGTGAAGGCCCGCTCCGCGCAGAATGAAGCCAGGCGCGTGCGCCAGGCCAAAGAGCAGCGCCATCAACGCCACGCCCGAAACCTCGGACCTAAACCACGCGGCCAGACGCTCCTGCACGAGAGCGCGGAAAAAGAATTCCTCCACCAAACCGACTTCGAGGAAGAGCCAGGCAAAACAGAGCGGCAGACCAATCGCGAGCTGACTTGGACTGAATTCACCGCGGCGGATCGGCGCCGCGCCAGTGCCGGCGAAATATTGAAAGAGAAGAATGACGCCGCTGAGGACGAGCACTACCAGAAGATGATTGCCCCCCAGCGCCCGGAGCCCGGCCCACTGGACTCCGAAATCGCGCCAGCGATACCCGAAGATGATTCGGAAGAGAAGAAAAGGAATGGCCACGAAGACGATCAACTTTCGGGCAAGTACCACCAAAGGCGTCACGCGCGGCGAAGCGAGCCAGCTTGCGGGAACTAGCGCTTCCGAAAGCGTCGCACCCCAGATGAGATAAAGTGTGACGCCGATCAGACAGGCAAGAAGCAGCCACATCTCAGCCGAGCTTCGCCGCCGCGGCAACTCCAGCGAGCGTGCCCGGAGGGTCGTCACCCACGCCAGGATCGGAAAGATGATTCCGAAAATAATGAGCCCGCCGATGGCGTCCTCGCGTCCGAAGTTCGGATGACGCCAGAGGATCGCGAGGCTTATGGCGAACGCGGCCATGCCGAACAGCGCCCAAACGTTCCCAAAAATGTTTCGCAACGTTTTCAAGCGGGAGCGCGCCGGCTCAGCCATCGCCTATGCAGCGGCACCAGGATTAACATCGAGAAATAAATCCAGCCGTCTTTCGAATCAAGCAAGACATCCGGTCATAATGCGACAGTCCACTCCTGAGCTGCCCAGTGAATTGTCACAGCCCCTCGTATATCGGGGACTTGTGATGGTGCGCGATACAGGGTTCGAACCTGTGACCCCTACCGTGTCAAGGTAGTGCTCTACCACTGAGCTAACCGCGCGTGGGAAGGAGTGATAAGTGAATAGTGATCCGTGATCAGTCAAGCAAGGGTCACGTAATTTGTCGATGTCCCGATCGACAGAACTAATCACGATTTCACCGATCACCATTCACAATGATCCCGCTCTCGCGGGATCAGGCCGCGAGCTTCGCGGCGTCTTTGTGGCCGAGGATGCGGACCGTCTGTTGAAGCTGCTCCACTTTCAGCGGCTTCTTCAAGACGGTGATCGGACCTTTCGCCAAAATGCGGTCGAGCATCTCGCTGTCGGGATAACCGGTGATGACGACGATCGGCAATTCCGGGTCCGCCTCCTTGGCCGCATCGTAAACGTCATCCGCGGGACCGTCCGGCAACTTCAAATCGAGGAAGAGGAGATCGAATTTCTGTTTCTCGAGCGCGGCGATCGCTTCCTTTACCGTGCCCACGACCACCCGGCTAAAGCCGATTTTCTTCAAGAAAATCTTGAAGAGGCTCTGAAGACTTTCGTCGTCATCCACCACCAACACGGTGGGCTGACCGGACTTATCTTCCTTCAAAATGTCCTTATCGAGCGACGCTTTCTTGATCCGCCAGCGGCCGCCGATCTGGATGGCAGGCAATTGCCCGCGTTGCACCAGGTAGTAAACGGTCGGCAACGGGATTCGAAGATATTTGGCCGTTTCCTTGACCGTTAAGAGGTTGTGCATGGCAGAAAAACAACAACTTGCCCTTTAACGGGCAAGCCTTTTCGCTCCCGGAGCATTATAAAATTTATAGTCCGTGTCAATGTTTACTTCCCTGTTTCTGACCCCAGACACCCGATAACACCCCCGACAGACCCTGTTTGGCCCTCGCCGGACCTCACTTCCCGACTGGACAAGGAGGAGCCAGCGGTTGACTATTCCCCCCTTCAAATGAGCGCTCTCTTCTTCAAGCGGTTTCTCCAACGCCCGTTTCAAATCGCTTCGATCATCCCGAGCTCGAAAGCCCTGGTGAAGCGGGTGGCGCGCAAGATGGACTTTAGCGAGCCGCGCGTGATCGCCGAGTATGGCCCGGGTGAAGGTGTCCACTCCCGGGAGATCGCCCGCCGGATGCCGCCCGGTTCTCAATTGCTCCTTTTCGAGCTGGATCCCGCCTTTTCCCGCGATCTTCAGCGTCAGTTCGCCAGCGATCCACGCGTCCACGTCATTAACGGCGATGCCGCGCGCCTGCCGGAAGAACTGGAGCGCCGCGGCATTTCGCATTGCGACTACATCCTTTCCGGAATCCCGTTCAGCATTCTCGAAATCAAGAAGAAGCGCGCTTTGCTGGAGAAAACGTATGAAGCGCTCGCGGACGGCGGCCACTTCATCATCTATCAGGTTACGAATGAGCTGCGTCAGCACGCCACGCTTTTCGAGCGCGCCGATTCGGAGTATTTCCTGCAGAACATACCGCCGATGTTCATCACGGTTTTCCAGAAGGTGCACCGGCGGAACGGACATCGGCGTCCTCTCAGGCAAGCGGCGGAATTCTCCACGAATCATTCGGCATGACGGCCGGGTCGACCCGAACCGAAAAGGATTCGATGGGCGAAATGTCCGTCCCTGAATCCGCGCTCTACGGCGCTTCCACGCAACGGGCGGTCCTGAATTTTCCGATCAGCGGGTATCGATTTTCGCGGCCGTTCATTCGGGCGCTGGGGTTGGTTAAGTGGGCCGCCGCTCAGGCGAACGCCGATCTTGGCCTGCTCGATTCCCATCGGTGCGCGTTCATCGTTCAGGCGGCGGAAGAGGTCGTCGAAGGCAAACTGGACGAGCATTTCCCGCTCGACGTTTTCCAGACCGGTTCCGGCACGAGTACGAACACGAACGCCAACGAAGTGATTTCGAATCGCTGCTGCCAGCTGGCTGGAAAACCGATCGGCGCGCACGACCCGGTTCATCCGAACGATCACGTCAACATGGGGCAATCGAGCAACGACGTGATTCCATCGGCGATTCATATCAGCGCGGCGGAACAGCTCAAAAACTGTCTCATTCCCGCCCTGGAAAATTTGCACGGCGCGCTCGACATCAAGGCGAACGAATTCTGGGGGATCATCAAGATTGGCCGCACCCATTTGATGGATGCCACCCCGGTCCGGCTCGGCCAGGAATTCAGCGGCTACGCCTGGCAGATTTTCTATGCGCGCGAGCGGGCCAAGCGGGCCATCGCGGCCCTCGAGGAGCTCGCCTTGGGCGGCACGGCGGTCGGGACGGGTTTGAACCGGCACATGGAATTCCCCGGCAAAGTGATGCGCCATCTCGAGCAGCGCACCGGGATTAAGTTTCGCGAGGCCCAAAACCATTTCGAAGCGCAGGGCGCGAAAGACGCCGTCGTGGAAGTAAGCGGCCATCTGAAGACGATCGCCGTGAGCCTCTTCAAAATCGCGAACGACATTCGCTGGCTTGGGAGCGGCCCGCGTTGCGGCATCGGCGAAATTCGCTTGCCCGCCACCCAGCCGGGCAGTTCGATCATGCCGGGCAAAGTCAATCCGGTCATGTGCGAGGCGCTCATGATGGTTTGCGCCCAGGTTATCGGGAACGACAGCTGCGTGACCTGGTCGGGGGCGAATGGAAATTTCGAGCTGAACGTGATGATGCCGGTGATGGCGCACAATCTCCTCGAGAGTATTCGGCTCCTCGCCAACGCCTGCGACGTGTTCTGCGAAAAATGCGTGCGCGGGATCGAGGCAAACGAAGAGCGTTGCCGCGAGCTCGTCGAGCTGTCGATGGCCATGGTCACGAGCCTGGCGCCGAAAATCGGGTACGATCGCGCGGCGGAGATCGCCAAGGAAAGCGCCAGGACGGGACGGACCGTCCGGGAGATTTGCCTTGAAAAGAAGGTGCTTCCCGTGGAGGAATTGGAGCGCGCGCTCGATCCGGTGGCGATGACAGAGCCGGGAGGGGAAGGGTCTGCCGGCGGATAAACTCGATGCGCAGAGTCACCGCCTCGGCGGCTATTGCAGTATTGGCTTGCACGATAACCAACCTTTCGGGCGCCTCGGAAAAGCGGATCGACCTCGTCGAGGTGATCACTAAAAAAGAGGCCGAGGCCGCGCTGGGTGAGACCGTGAAGGATCCGCAGCCGCGCAATGAAGAGGGGGCCGACGGCTATTACTCGCGCTGCAGTTATTACAGCCAGAATCCCGGCAGGTCCCTCGTCTTGCGGCTGCGTCAGGCCGGCCCGGGCCAACTGGCGCCCGCGAAACAACTGGAGGAGTTGAGCGCGGGAAACAGCCGGATCAAATCGATCTCCCGCCTGGGTGACCAGGCGGCGTTCGCGGGCGAAGGCGCGGAGAGCAGTCTCTCCCGAGTGCTGATGCTTTACGTGGCGAAAGGCAACGCGTTTATCACCGTGGGCATCGGCGGGATCAACGACGAGAAAGTGGCGCTGGAGAAAGCCCGGGCGGTCGCGCGCAAGATTTTGGCGAAGCTTTAGGAGGAACCACCCAACTCCGCAATTCATTATGGTCGCAAACGTTAATGGTCCTCAGTTTTCCGGCGGCGCGAACATCGCGATCAAGTGCCCGAGCCACACCTACGAACAAACGCTCGCTTTCTACCGCGATACGCTTGGATTGCCGTTGATCGAAGAGGAAGCGGAGGGCTGCATTTTCCAATTCGGTCCGAACCGGCTCTGGATCGATCGGGTGCCGAATTTGAGTCATCCCGACATCTGGCTGGAGTTGGAAACGAACGACACGGAAGCGGCCGCGTCTTATTTGAAGATCAACGGTGTGCCGCGCCGCGACGAGGTGGAGCAGTTGCGCGAAGACTTCGATGGTTTCTGGATCTCCGATCCGGCCGGTGTGATTCATCTCGTCGTCGGCGACGAGGAATAGCCGACCTCACATCTCCTCTCGCACGTACACTTTCACATTAACTTGCACTCTTCTTTGCGCAGAGATGTGTAAGTGAAAGTTAACGTGCAGGTGCAAGAGGGGAGAAGAAAGTTTCGTTAGGCCTCTGTCGAGACGTGCCGGCCTACCATCACCAGATCGCGCTCCACCTCATCCACCCGGGCGATCCGCGGAAGGACACCCCAGCGTTCGAATCCCAGGCGTTCGAAAAGGCGCAGGCTCGGTGCGTTGTGCCCAAAGATGCAGCCGACCAAAGCGTTGATTTCCAGGCTGGGCGAATGCGCGATCGCCTTTTCGACCAGCGCACGGCCCACCCCGGCCCGCCGATATTTCCCGCTGACGTAAACACTGATTTCCGCCGTGCCCCGATAGGCGCATCGCGTAATGAACGACTGAAAACTGAGCCAGCCGGCGATCTGGCCGGCGTTCTCGGCCACCCAGAGCGGATGGGAGCCGGGCGAGTGCTCACGAAACCAGGGCAGCCGGTCTTCGGCTGAAACCGGATCCAATTGCGCGGTCGAAATCCGTCCGCGGATGGCTTCGTTGTAGATCTCGACGATTGCCGGAAGATCGGCTTCCACCGCGTCGCGGATGATCATGCTACGGCTCGACGGATGACGTTTGGAAGAAAACGCCGTCGAACGTCGGCTGGAACGCGCGCCCGACCGTTTCCCCGATCCGAAATCGGAGACTGATTTCCGACTGCCCGGCGCAATGCACTTCCACCTCGCCGCGGCCGCATTGCGCGAGCATCGCGCGGATCGCGCCGGCGGCGAGCTCAGGCGTGTTGCAATCCCGGCTGAGGTGGCCGAGCACCACGCGCTCGAGTTTGCCGGAAAGCAGCTGTTCGACCACCGTCGCGGCGGCGGTATTCGAAAGATGGCCGTGGCGCGACTGGATCCGCTGCTTCACGGGCCAGGGACGATGCGGATCGTTCTGCAAAAGTTTTTCGTCGTGATTCGTCTCGATCACGAGCGTGTGGACCTGGCGCAACCGTTCGACCACCATCTTCGTCGCGTAACCCAGATCGGTAATGAAACCGAGCGCGCTCGAGCCCGAGTGAAACGCGTACCCGACCGGATCGACCGCATCGTGCGGGACGGGAAACGTTTGCACGGTGATATCGCAGATCGAAAAATCCGCTCCGGTCCGAAACAAACGCCAGTTCCGGTGGCCGGATAATGTACCGCCACGGATCGCTTCCGCCGTGAGCGAGTTGCAATAAATCGGGATATGAAATTTCCGGCAGAGCACTTCGAGCCCGCAAACATGATCGCCATGTTCGTGGGTCAGGAGCACGCCATCGAGCTGGTTGGGAGCGATCCCGCACTGCGCGAGACGGAGGACGAGCTGGCGCGCGCTCAACCCGCCATCGACGAGCAGCCGGCAATGATCGGTCGCGACGAGCGCGCTGTTCCCGGCGCTCCCGCTGCCGAGCATCGTCAAAGTGAACACGTTCGATTAGTAGCGGACGCGCTCGGGATTCTCAAACGGAATTGCCTTTGTATGACAGAAAAGCGCCACCCGCGCTTCGAACTTGCGCTCAGCCGAATGCGCCTACACCATCGTCGTATGAAACCATTCGTCTTCTCGATCCTGCTTGGCGCCATCGCCCTTTTCCAAACCGCGCCGGTTCGCGCCGATGAAGCCAGTCATCGCAAGGCGGCCGAAACGCTCTTCGCTTTGATGGAAATGGACACTTTGGTCAGCCAATCGGTCGATCAAATGCTCGCGATGCAGGTGCAACAGAATCCCGCGCTCGCTCAGTACCAGGCGCAGATGAAAGCGTTCCTCAACAAGTACATGAGCTGGGCCAGCATGAAGGACGACATGGCCAAGATCTATATGGCCGAGTTTTCCGAAAGTGAGCTGAAGGAGCTGGGCAAGTTTTATGAAACCCCGCTGGGGAAAAAGGCGGTGCAAAAGATGCCCGCCCTGATGGCCAAAGGCGCGGAGATCGGGCAGAAGCGCGTGCAAGACCACTTGCCTGAACTGCAAGCGGCGCTCGCGGGGGAGCAGAAAAAGACGCCGTAAACGAGCCGCGCTTACCGCGCGTTCATGAGCGCGAGGACGCGCGCTTTCTTCGCTCCATAATCCAGGGAGCGAAATCGGCGGATCTCCTCCAGCCGGCGCATGCCGTTGAGGGTATCGAGAAATAGCGTGTAGCTCGCGGCCAGCTCCGTCGTCTCGAGATAACGGCCGCGCAGGTTCTCAGCCTGGAATGCGCCGGGATTTTGCGAAGCGAAAAGATGAAAGCGAAGCCAGCGCCGATCGGTCCGGGAGACCTTTTGGGTCTTTCGAAAAAAAGCCACGAAAAGCAGCAGGACCAGATAAGTGTCGACGCGCGCCTGGAGTTCGAGGTTGCGGGCGAAATCTTCCGAGGCGATCTCGCGCTGCCCGGTCTTGAACTGCAAGGCGGCGTGCAATGCATGATTGATCTCCTCCACAAAGGCGATGAGCGAGCGGATGTTGCGATCGCTCAGGCCGGCGCGCGGATCGTGGCGCTCGAGCTGTTCGATCAACCACCGCGAATAGTAGATCCCGACATAGAGCTGGTCGTCGGCATGCCGCAGAAACGTCCGCGCCAAATCGCTCAACTCCCGCGCGGATGCGCCCGCCAGCCGGGAGAGATGCGCGCAGCGGCCGCGATCGATCAGGCAATCCTCCAGGTTGATCCCGACCTGGGCGTAGGTCCGCTCGAAGAGCCGCTGGATTTGGCTGAAAAGCGTTTCGTTCATACTGCTCTGTGCCCTTTGTGCCCTTTGTGTGAGAATTTCACAGGAGGATCGATGGGTTCACCTCTTCATCCAGGTTGAGCAACTGATCCGAGAGCCGGTTCAGGGCCAGCCGCACGTCCCGGAAACGGCCGGCGAGCTCCTCGTAAACATCGCTCAGCTCGCACCGGCGCGCGGTCGCGTGCGAGGCCACCAACTGGTAATTTGTCCGGCCGATCTGCTCATAAAAGGCCAGATCGGGCGCGCCCCGAAGACTGCGGCGTTGCGTGTTCTCGTGAAAAATCCCGCTGAGAAAAAGCGAGTAATTGCCGACGTGCGCCCTGAGCAGAAAGGCCTGGGCCGAAGTCGCGCGGGTCAGCGCGATGAGCATATCGGAAACGTATTGGCGCCCGCCGTCCTCGCTCACGTGCGGCGCCTGCAAACCGTTCACGCGGGAAAAAGTTTCGAGGAGCGAAGCGACGTAATCACAGAGCTTGCGGTCGGTGATTCCCACGTCTCGCAAGACATGGCGCGCGAGCACATAAAAATAAAAATGGGACGAGATGCAAAGGTGACCGGCATTGGAAAGGATCGCGTCCACCAGCCGCGGATGATCGAGAACCGAGTCGCGCGTTTCGCCGTCGCTCAGGAGTTCGACGAGCGAGACGTGGTCCGTGCGGGAACGGGCGAGAGTGCGAACGACAAAGTCGAAATCCGCCGCCGTGAACCGCTCCCGACAATTCGCACGAATCATCGAGAGCCGAGTATTAGCATCGGGCGTGCCGCTGGCAAGCCTGGACGTTGCGGCGAAAAGAACCCAACTTGGGGAGGCAGCCTCCCGCCTGTTCGACTCCGCCTACTTTTTGCGGTGACCCACCATTTCGCTTCGCATCGTTCGCGCATCGATGCGGGTTAGACGCTTTTCCATGCCGGCTTTCAGCAAGGGCGTGTGCGGCACGTCGCAGAGGTGCTCCGCGATGAACCAGATGTCTTTATCCGACGTCATCCATTTAAGGTGATCGAATCGAGCCAGGTTTACCGGTCGCGAATATCGGCGGAGCGTGCGTTCGCCGCGCAGGTTGAAATAGACATTGAAATAACTCAGCGCGAGTTCGCGCAGCGTCCGGTGGACCGGTTCGCGGTAGCGGCAACCGGCAAAATTCGACTTGGCGATAGCACCCCAATGTCCGCGCAACTTGAAGACCGCAATGACATGGTCCGTGTCCTGATCCGCTTCGAGATCAAGAATGAGCGGAGGAAAGCCGAGGACCCGCAACGCCGCCGCGGCGAAGGCCGCTCCTTCGAGGCAATGCGCTGTTTTTTCCCGCAACACCATTCGAGGAGACCAGGCCGTCCCGGCCAAATGGTAGGGCATGCTGTCCAGACAGCGCTGAACGCCGGCCGGCGTTTTCAGCGCGCGAAAAGTCCGCAGCTCCGACGGGCTGAAACCAAAGTCCGCTGCCGCTTTTTTGGCGCGCGATTTTCCCGAGGTCGAGACGCGTGAGCGATTGGTCATGATAATGGGCGCCAAGCGTTGGAATCGTGCCGGTTAGACGTTCTGGGCAACTGAGCGGATTGTCGATTCGCTCGTAATTGCTGTTCGGCGGACATTGTGTCGCCCATTACCGCTTCCTGTCCTAGCATGCACTGGAAATGCGGGGGCAGTCTCAGTCCCAACCACGATTTAGTGCCCCCATTGTTTAACCGAAAGAGCTAGGTGAACACTCGAAGGAGATAACCGAAAATGAAAATTCGCGAAGTGGTTGTAACACTATTATTCGCCTCATCTGTGGTTGCAGTGTACGCCGCGACCTCATGCATGGAGGTTTGTCAGCAAAAAAATAGAGTGGAAGTGCAACTGTGCAATTATCCGGAGAAAGAACCCGAAGCGCTTCGCGAATGCCTGGCTACGGCGCGCAGGAATTTTGATGCTTGCAAGCAGGCGTGCGGGAACTAGGCCACGCTGGGATTTTCGTGAACGAGTGTTTCTGCCATGCGAGTTTCCGCCTTCCTGTATTGCGCGTTCGTGGGCATGGCGGAAGGGGTGGGATTATCCAAAGCTGCCCTTTGGCTCTGGAGTCAGATCCCGCGGCTGCGGGATTGGAACCCTGGCGCGTGACGCGCCCCGCCAGTCGAACTGCGTTCGAATCTCCGGTGTGCGAAGGCGTGAGACCGGGCGGGCGACTAAAGGTTTATGGCGTCGATGAGCTGGCGGAAGGGGTGGGATTATCCAAAGCTTTGCTTTGGCTCTGGAGAGTGATCCCGCAAGAGCGGGATTGGGACCCTTGCGCGTAACGCGCCCCACCAGTCGAACTGCGTTCGAATCTCCGCTGCTCGAAGCGTTTGAGCCGCGGGCGATTTCAAAGCCTTTTTGGCGTCGATGCGTGGCGGAAGGGGTGGGATTCGAACCCACGGTGAGTTTAACCCCACGCTCGATTTCGAGTCGAGTGCCTTAAACCGGACTCAGCCACCCTTCCTTTTGCTGTTCCCGACCGGGTTCGACCTTGCGCGAGAATTGAAATCCATGCAAGCGGCCATCGAACGTGCGAGAACCGCTCAAACTGTCGCCCCATGACCTATTTGGCAGCGATTTTTGGATCGAGTCCAAGGCCGCAGCTTTTCGGTAAGTCCCTCACCGCCAGAGGGAAAAAATGTTACAAATTTATTCTTGCCGACAGCCAGCTTTCCACCGCATGTTGTATGTCCGCTGGAACGGCTCCGCTAGTAATTGTTGTTGGCTGTAATTAACCGCAGTTCACAACTTATTGGCTGGGCTGTTCACTGTTATTCTCGTCTATTCGCAACCTCAACCGCCCTGCTGCCATGATCCAACTCAAACCCGGAATTCATCCTTCGTCGCTTAATCGACCCCGGAAATCGCCTCTGCGGACCAAAAATCGCGGGAGCAAAAGGAAGAGCAAGGGGCTGCGTTTTGGGCGCGTGTTCAGCGACGCGAAGGTGGCGCCTTTCGACCAGATCGATTGGGAACGGCGCACGGCGGAAATCACCGACGACAGCGGCAAGGTGATTTTCAAGCAGGAAAACATCGAGGTCCCGAAGAGCTGGAGCGCGCTCGCGACGAAAATCGCCGTCTCGAAATATTTCTATGGCGACATCGCCAACGGGACCGATCCGCACAAGGGTGGCCGTGAAACCTCCGTGCGCCAACTCGTGCATCGGGTGACGCGAACCATCGCCGATTGGGGCATGGCCGACGGATATTTCGCGAATGCGGAAGAGGCGGAGACATTTTACGACGAGCTGACCTGGCTTTGCGTGAATCAGCATGGCGCTTTCAACTCGCCGGTCTGGTTTAACGTCGGCCTGCATCATCAATATGGCGTCGGCCGGGGCGCCGGGCTGGGGAATTATTATTACAATCGCGAACTCGGCCGGGCCGAGCGTGCCGCGACACAGTACGAGTATCCGCAAGGCAGCGCCTGCTTCATCCAGAGCGTGGAGGACACGATGGAAGACATCATGCGTCTGGCGATGAGTGAGGCGATGCTCTTCAAATACGGCAGCGGCACGGGGAGCGATCTTTCCTCGCTGCGGAGCACGCGAGAAAAATTGAGCGGCGGCGGGAAACCGAGCGGGCCGCTTTCGTTCCTGAAAGTCTACGATCAGGTCGCGAACGTGGTGAAAAGCGGCGGCAAGACGCGGCGCGCGGCGAAGATGAATACGCTTAAAGACTGGCACCCGGACATCGAGGAATTCATCGACGCGAAACAGAAGGAAGAGAAAAAGGCGTGGGCGCTGATCGAGCACGGGTACGACGGAAGTTACAACGGCGACGCCTATGGCTCGGTCATGTATCAGAATGAAAATCTGAGCGTGCGCGTAAGCGACGAGTTCATGGATGCCGCGGTGGAAGATCGCGAATGGTGGACGCGGACCGTGCGCGATGGAAAACCGTGCGAGCGCAAGGAGGCGCGCGGCCTGTTGCGGAAAATCGCGGAAGGCACCTACATCTGCGGCGATCCCGGGATGCAGTTCGATTCCACCATTCACAAATGGCACACCTGCAAAGGCACCGACCGGCAGAACTCCACCAATCCCTGCTCGGAGTATCTGTTTCTCGACAATACGGCATGCAATCTCGCTTCCCTGAACCTGATGAAGTTCAAAGGCGAGGACGGAGTGTTTGACGTCGAGCGCTTCAAGGCGGCGGCGCGGGTCTACATCACGGCGCAGGAAATTCTGGTCGATAACGCGAGCTACCCGATCAAGGAGATTGCGGAGAACTCGCATATTTTTCGCACGCTCGGGCTTGGCTACGCCAATCTCGGATCGCTCATCATGAGCTACGGCTATGGCTACGACAGCGTGGAAGGCCGGGCCATTTGCGGCGCGATCACGTCGATCATGACCGGAGAGGCGTACGAGCAAAGCGCCGAGATGGCTCGAGTGATGGGACCGTTCCCCGGCTATCGCGACGCGCGGTGCAGTGGAGTGCCCAAGCCGGTGGCGAAGAACAACGTCGCGCCCATGCAGGAAGTGATTGAGCTCCATCGCTCGGCCGTGAGTGAGATCGCCGCGAACGAAGAATTCGCCTACTTGAAGAAAGAAGCGGCCAAAGTCTGGGACAGCGCCGCGGAGCTGGGCCGGCGCCATGGTTATCGCAACGCGCAGGTCACCGTTCTCGCGCCGACCGGCACGATCAGCTTCCTGATGGATTGCGACACGACCGGGATCGAGCCCGACATCGCGCTGGTGAAATACAAGCTGCTCGCGGGCGGCGGCATGTTGAAGATCGTGAACCAGACGGTCACGCCGGCGCTGGAAAAGCTCGGCTACAATTCCGAGGAGATCGAGCGCATCATCGCGCACATCGACGCGTTCGACACGATCGAGGACATCGCGGATTCCGATGGGTCGACCATTTCGTCGGGGCTGAAACCGGAGCATATCGCGATCTTTGATTGCGCCTTCAAGGCTTACAAAGGCGAGCGCAGCCTCGGCTATATGGCGCATCTGAGGATGATGGCGGCGGCGCAACCGTTCCTGAGCGGCGCCATTTCGAAGACGGTGAACATGCCGGAAACGGCGACCGTCGACGAAATCATGAACACCTACGTCGAGGGCTGGCGGCTTGGTTTGAAGGCGATCGCGATTTATCGAGACGGCTCGAAACGTTCCGCGCCCTTGAACACCCGCAAGACGAAAGACATGGGCGGAATGGATGACGAAACCGAGGTCGCTTCTCTTGATCGCAACGAATTGGAAACTCGTGTTGTCGAGTTGAATCAGGAGGTGGCGTCACTCCGCTGCCGCCTCGATCAGCCCTCACGGCATCGCATGCCGGACACGCGAATGTCCTTAACGCATCGTTTCGAAATCGCTGGCCATGAAGGCTACATCACCGTCGGTTTATATGAGGATCGTCAGCCCGGCGAACTGTTTATTACGATGTCAAAGGAAGGAAGCACGATCGGCGGACTGATGGATACCATCGGCACGTTGACCTCAATCGCGCTTCAATACGGCGTGCCATTGCAGAGCCTGGTAAGAAAATTTGCCTATCAACGTTTCGAGCCGAGCGGCTTCACCAAAAACCCCGATATCCGCAACGCCACCAGCATCGCAGACTACGTTTTCCGCTGGCTCGGCTGCCAGTTCATCCCGGGCTACAAGGAAGCGACTTCACCGAACCGCGGCCAAAGCGAACTGCCGATGAAGGAAATTCTGGAGATGGAAAAGAAGGCGGTCAACCGCCCCGTCTCCGACCTGCCGCGGACGGCCGAGAAGGAATTGATCGACGTGATCACGAACCACGCGCCGAATGAAGGTAATCCGCACGTCGCGAGC
Source organism: Chthoniobacterales bacterium (assembly GCA_035556975.1). Taxonomy (GTDB): domain Bacteria; phylum Verrucomicrobiota; class Verrucomicrobiia; order Chthoniobacterales; family UBA10450; genus AV80. The sequence continues at coordinate 47,024 of DATMEN010000009.1, read as the reverse complement.
AACGGCCACACCCACGCCGAGCGCGTGCAGGAAGCGCTGGGCAATATGTTCATGGACATTCTCTGCTCGCACTGCGGCAGCGACAAGGTAGTGCGCGCGGGCGCCTGCGGTGTTTGCACGGAATGTGGCACGAGCCAGGGATGCAGTTGATGGGTTCAGCAGTTGATTAACAAGAATGTATTAGCGGGAGAACCTTTATGATGACCTACGAAGAGTTAGATGCGTGCCGGGAATCAATGCTTGCAGAGTTTGAAAATGAAGAATCTCAGCCATCGCCATATCGAGGGAAAGGCTTGTCCGATCACGGTAAGTCAGCCTTTGCTGGATTGATGCGAGGAGGGATCAAAGATGGAAATGAAAGTACGTTGGCCGCCGCTCTGAATATTACGTATTATTGGAATCCTGAAGAAGAATACGTTCGAAATGATGTCGCGCGCATGCGGCGCGTGAATGTCCCCCAAGCAGCTCAACGCCTAGCGCTAACAGAATTCTCTACCTGGTATGTGAGAGGTTTGGCAAAGCGCTTGTTAGATCAGGGAGCGACGAAGTGTCAGGTGTATCGAGGTGAACAGCCGAAATGGGAACCAGGAGAGTGCGCGGAGCATGAAGGAATCATCGTATCGGTTCAAAGCGTCTATGACGGACATCGGGCGAAATATTGGCCGAAGCCCGGACGATCCGAAGTTTTTTCAATTCCCTTTGGACCCAGTTGCCATCACGTAATTAGGCGCGTTGTCTGATTGCCTACGTCACGAGTACTTTAGTCCAGGAAAAAGGCGAGCTAGCCGCCGGCCGCGCCCCGCTGGAACGCGCGCTAATCACACCAAAGACAATCAGTTGGTCATGAACTTGTGCCGAAACGGCGTCGAGTTCCGATGGATGGTCACTTCTGAATCCTGCTTGCCTTGGCGATCGTTAAGAATCAGAAGATCGGCAAAATGATTGGCGATAACTCCCCGAGTTCGAGCAGGCGCGGTGCTATCCACGATTACACGCCCCAAGCAGCGGCGATCGAGCTTTGCCGCTTGATTGAGTAGTGTCGCCGAACTGACCTCAGTGATCCAAACATATTTTGGATAGTCGAGTTGGACTAGCGTCTCTCCCACTGCCACGTCGAGATTGCCGACGGCTACATCTGCTCTTATATCTCGTTGGAGTTCGACAGACCTGCAGAGATATGTGCGATACTCTAGCTTCACCAAAAGCGGCGCGAGATCGGGACGATACTTGGACAGAATGTCGAGCAACGTTTCCGGCTTAGCATCGTCCGGCTTCGCGATTAGCAGCTGCTCGATGTCGTTGACTGCTATCCGCTCGGCTTCCTCTCCGGAAAGCGTTGCTTCTGATGGAACGACGACTATCACCAGTTGAATCTGATCAAACGTGATCACATTGGAAACAGGGCCAAACAAAGGCATTTCAATATATGGTCCAGCGTTATCGTTGTTTACGTAAAACGACGGAATTCGCTCAATAGCGACCGTGGCGGAAATGGTGGGATCGAACTTGTGACCGATCCCAACAATTGCGTGATTCGATGTTGCAAAGATCACCGGCAACCCGCTCTCAATGTACCGGTACGCGATGTCCGCAAGTTTAGCAGTGCGTTGTCGATCCAGCTGGTCTGCGTGCTCGGTGGGATGTATGGCCAGATCCGCCGTAATCGGATACGCCTTCTCAATATGCTTATGGCTATCGTCGAGCATTGGCTTCTGATAACTGATCGCTGAGAGGAACATTCCCTGTAAGGCGTCGAGCATCTGGACCAACGTGAGCCCAGTCTCGGCAGGATAATGCCTTCCCAATGCGCTACGTGACTTCGCGCACTGATTGATTTCACCGGGCAAGAATTCACGGTAGCCAAAGCGACGACTCATATACCGTGCGACCATCCAAAGACACGCCTGCGCACACGCGCCAACTTGCGTATCTTGCTGCACGAAAGGCATCGCAGAAATTGGGAATTCATGTCCTAAGATATGCGCCTTGAAGGGAGCCAAGCATGTAATGAATTCAGTGTTCGGATCTTTGATGGGCACGGCCAGATATGTTCTTCCGACCCGCTGCAAATCTGTCGGACGAAGAACCATGAATCCTAGATAATGATCTTTATACGCAGTGAAGTCGGTGATGGCCTTCTCTGATTTCGTCGGAATTTCGACGGCAAAAAAATGCAAACGCGTACACCGGTGTGAGTAGTCCTTAAATGCCTTGCTGTAAAAAACCGCTAACTCATCCTGGTAATCCTGATCAACATATTCTTTCTCAAAGACAACCGTCACACAGTTCAGCGGTGATTCGGTTATCGATTGCAGGATGCGTAAGGCGGGTACACGATTTCCCGTGTCAGGCAGCGACTCGGCGACCAGTCGCGCCTTATAATCATCGGTGCCGATCCTCTCAATATGAAACGTTTTCTTCATTAAATCAGAAGGCCGCCATCCGCATGGCGGCCTTCGCGGCAAATCTGCAGTTGGAATCCTTTAGAGAAAGACTTTCTGTGCGGCCCCCTCCATCGACTTTGCCCGGGCGCGTTCGTACGCAGTAGCTTCGTCCGACATTATTTCGGTCACTTTTCGCCAATGAGCTTCCCAGTCAATTTGTTCGACAGCCTCCAGCAGCTCTTGATCGGATATCTCTTGAGGCGAGTCATCGCCATTCTGGTTTCGTGGAGTGGACATGGTTACTCTTTCAACATTTGGTGGCATTTGATGGCGATCCGCGGAAAGACACAACATAAATGAGTTCGTGCGTCCCCAAAAAAGGGGATTGATACAATGGCGGATGCATAGGCCAAGTCAAGGCATGTATCTGCGTGGAAACCATCCCCACTACCCGACCCACGCGATATTGGGGGCGACTCATCTCCAGCAATTGCTCCCATACACCATATATTGAGCCACTATAGGGTTCGACACTACGGGTTGTATATGCAGGATAATCATGGACGTCAAGGGCAGAAAATCTCTTAAGCAGGCGCGATGCCGCGAAAACCCTCACCACGCGCGGCATTTTTCGATTTCGCAAAGTATTCCCGCGATCTTAATACAAGACGGTCGTTAGGCGCGACATAGACACCTGTCTGTACCCGGCTACAGTGTGGTACCGTATCGGGCGGTCGTTATGCAATTGGAAATTTTCACGCTCTGTGACGCGGCGACGGAACACGCCGGCAAACTGAACATCATCGGGACGTTCGACGCCCTGCGCGGTCTTGAAGCGCCGATCGCGCACCCGCAATGCGCTATCGCCGGCCGGCTGCGGTTCGAGCAAATCGAGGAGGGCAATCACCGGGTCAGCCTGACGTTCGCGGACGAAGATGGGAACGTCGTCATGCCGAAATTCGACTCGACGCTTGCGGTCCAGTTCGCCCCGGGTATGCGCACGGTTACTTCTCATTTCGTCATGGTCATTCAGCAAATTCGCCTGCCGAAGTTTGGCGAATACACGATTGACCTCGCGGTGGACGGCCGCCAACTCGGTTCGCTTCCGCTTTACGTTTCGAAAGTCGAACCGGTGGCGGGATAAATTATCGGTTGTCAGTCGCGGTAGAATCCACGATTTAGTTCCGCGCATTCGCGCGATTAGAGCCCATCTTTTCGCAAAGCCCCCGGCGTAACATTGTGAGTTTATGAACGAAGCAGAAATCCAACGGCAGAAGGAAATCAAAGAAGCGGAGGAACTGCTTTTCACGGGACCGCAGGCGCTCGGCTTCGCCAAGGGATTGTTTCTTGGACGCTTTGTGGCGGATTGGGCCATGCCGTATCCGCGCGTCCCCGCCGCGCAGCAGTCCGAGCTCGACCAATCTCTCGCGGAGGTCCGCGAATTCCTCGATCAAAATCTGGATCCGGTAGCAATCGATCGAAACGAGGATATTCCCCGTGAGCTGATCGAGGGGCTCGCCCGGGTCGGAGTGCTTGGAATGACCGCACCAAAGGAATACGGTGGCCGGGGATTTTCCCAGCGCGCGTACTGCAAGATCCTCGAGGAAATAGGCGCGCGCTGCGCGTCGACGTCCGTCTTTACGAACGCGCACCATTCGATTGGCATTCGGGCCCTACTTCTTTTCGGGACGCGGGAGCAGAAGCAGAAATGGTTGCCACCGCTCGTGACGGGACAGCAACTGGCGGCCTTCGCGCTCACCGAGAAAGAAGCGGGCTCAGACGCCGCGAATGTCCAGACGCGGGCCGAACTGAACGCGGAAGGCACGCATTACATTTTGAATGGCGAGAAGCGCTACATCACGAATGCGTCGATCGCGCAGGTTTTGACCGTCATGGCGCGGACGCCGGTTCCGGGCTCAGACAAAACAGCCATCACAGCGTTTCTGGTTACGCCCGACATGCCGGGATTCGAGATGCTCGAGCCGCGGATGGAAAAGGTCGGGATTCGCGGAACTGCGACCGGACGATTTGCCATGCGGGATATGCCGGTCCCGAAGGAAAATATTCTTGGACCGCTCGGCAAGGGATTGAAAGTCGCTCTTACGGTTCTCGATTTCGGGCGGACGACTTTCGGCGCGTGTTGCACGGGCGCGGCGAGAACCTGTCTGCGTCTCGCGGTCGAGCACGCGAACACCCGGCGACAATTCAAGAAGACCCTAGGCGACTTTGACCTCGTGAAAAAGAAAATCGGACGGATGGCCGCCGATCTTTACGCGATGGAAGCGATGACGGCCGTGACGGCTTCGTTGATCGATCGCGGGCTTGAGGATTACATGATGGAGACGGCGATGCTGAAGGTCTTCACGACGGATCGCCTCTGGGAAGCGGTGAACGATGCCTTCCAGATTCACGGCGGCTCGGCTTATTTTAACGACTCGCCGCTCGAACGAATGCTGCGTGATGCGCGGATCAACCAGATCGGAGAGGGGAGCAACGAGGTGCTCACCTCGTTCATCGCGCTCGTCGGCATGCGCGGCCCGGGCATGGAATTCAAAGAGATTCACGACACGATGTTCAATCCGTCCCGCGGTCTAGGCAAAGCCTGGACGGCCGGAATGAATCGCCTTGGCGCCGCGGTGAAGATTCCGAGCGTGCCGGTGAAGAGCGAAAGTCTGCGCTCGCACGCATCGCAACTGGGCCGGCTGGTCTGGCGTTTCAATTTGAGCGTGAACCGGGCGCTAATCACCTATCGCGAGCCGGTGATGGACATGCAGCTGGTACAGGAACGAATCGCCGGCGCGGCGATGGAGATGTTCGCGTCTGCCTGCGTGATCAGCCGGCTGGATGCGGACTTGCAGGGTGTGGAAAGAAACGGCGAGGCCGCTGCGGGCAGCCGCCGAGCTGCCGAACTTTTCCTGCGCCAATCGTTCCATCGGATTCGGCGGTTTCTCAGCGAGTTGACCGATAACGAAGACGAGGCCCTGCTCGGGACGGCAAATTCAGTGTTGGGGAAAGCCGATCCTGCGGGCCGAAACGGCCGCTGATCCGCAGCGCCGCAGGCGCCGGTGCTGGCGTAATTCTAGCTCTAAATGGGGCATGCCTCTCGCGGAGCTGGAACCTGCTCGAATTGATCTTGGCGGTAAGCGGCTGCTGATATTTATCGTTGCCTACAATGCCGAGACCACGATCGAAAAAGTTCTCAGTCGCATTCCGCAAAGCCTGCAAAGCGGAGACGTCGAGATCCTGATCATCGACGATTTTTCCAGGGACGATACTTTCGTTAACGGTCTGCGTTATCAGCAGCGGGATTCGGCCTTCAAGATCACGGTCCTGCGCACACCGGAGAATCAGGGTTACGGCGGCAACCAGAAACTTGGCTATCGCTACGCGATCGACCACGGTTTCGATCTCGTTGCGCTCGTGCACGGCGACGGCCAATACGCGCCGGAGAAATTGCCGGAATTGCTCGCGCCTCTCGTCCGGAACGAGGCCGATGCGGTTTTCGGGTCGCGCATGATCGACAAGCGGGCGGCGAGAAAAGGCGGAATGCCGGCCTACAAGTGGATCGGCAACCAGGTCCTGACGGCGTTTCAAAACCGGATGCTGGGGACGAGGCTCTCGGAATTCCACACCGGCTACCGGCTTTATTCGACCGCCGCGCTGGCTCAGGTCCCCTTCGAGAAAAACACGAACGATTTCCATTTCGACACGGAGATCATCATTCAGTTTGTCCTTCGGAGATTGCGCATCGCGGAGCTGCCCATTCCGACGTTTTACGGCGACGAAGTCTGCCACGTGAACGGGATGAAATACGCGTGGGACGTTTTCAAATCCACGATCAAAGCCCGCTTGTGCGGCATTCACCTGTTTTACGATCGGAAATTCGACGTCAACCCGGAGGTCGGGAATCATAGCGACAAGCTTGCTTTCCCGTCATCGCAGACTTTTGCGGTCGAGTCGTGTGTCGTCGGCAAGAATGTTCTGCAGCTTGGAATCGGCCACGGGAATGTCGCCGCCGAACTGGAGCGTCGCGGCTGTCGCGTTACCGCGATCGATTTTGCGGCCCATGAACTCGCGGGGAATTCGAACGCGATTCAGTCCGCGGCGAGCCCCTGCCTGCCCCCGGACCTCCCGGCTTACGACCAAATCCTCCTCATGGATTTGATCGAGCATTTGCACGACCCGGAAACCTTCATGGATGCCTTGCGACAGGAAACCAACGGTCGCCGGCCGGAGGTGATCATTACCTCGGCGAACGTGGCGTTTTTTGTCACGCGTTTCATGCTGGCGCTCGGCCAGTTCAACTACAGCCGGAAAGGCATTCTTGGTCTTGGCCACCGGCGGCTCTTCACCTTCAAGTCGTTGCGCGCTTTGCTCGAACAAGCGGGCTATGAAATTCTGGAAGCGCGCGGCGTTCCGGCGCCTTTCCCGCTCGCTCTCGGCCCAGGGTTTTGGGGCAGGGAGCTTTTGAAATTGAACCAAGTCCTGCTGAAGATCTCGAAGGGTCTCTTCGCTTATCAAGTCTGCCTCCGCGCGCGCGCCCTGCCCGATGCGCGCCACTTGCTTACCGAAACGATATCCGGGAGCGCGAAGCTGCGCTTGCTCTTCCTGGATCGCGTCGCCTAGTTCGATCCTTGGTCTTGGCTTTGGTTACGGCGCGGGCGCCGACTTGAGAATGTGCAAAGCGCGAAGGAGTCCTTCAGTGACCAGTTCGTATAGCGGGAAGTCGACGAAGAGAATGTGGTACTGCCGCAATTCGACCGCGCAGACAACGCTGAGCGCGCCACAGAGAATAAGGGTGCGAAAGCGAGGCAGCGCTGCGCACAAAGCGACGATTTGGCCGTAAGCCAGCACGCGCAACGGCATGTCCCACATGTTCGCGTAACGCAGGTTCATGCCGTACTTGATATTGCACATGACGAGGTAGCTGGCGGCGATGAAGGAGAAGAGGAACAGTTCCGGTTTTTGCGAACGATCCAGCCGAAAAGCCGCCCCGATAGCCAGGAGCAGGATCACCGGGCTCACCAGCAACAGATCGACCAGATAACGATGCCATGGGCCATCTCCAGTCATGATCGCGTAGGCGAGTTGATAATTCTTGCCCACCGAAAGCTCATAGCTGGTGCGCAAGGTTTCGAGACCGCCTGCGAGAAATACCAGGACCACGAAACCGAGCAGCGGCCCGGCGATGCTACAGAGAAGGAGTTCGCGCGTGACCACGCCAAACTGGAGCCAGCGGTTCAAGGCGATGATCGCCATCAAGGCGACGAAGACGAAGAAAGCGTTTTCCTTCGTCAAGACCATCAGGCAAAGGCCGATGGTGTAGGCGGCGAGGAATGGCCCGTGGCGCGGGGCACGCAGATTTTCCCAGAGCGTCCAGAGGCAAAACAGCGCCCAAAAGGTGAAAAAGCCGTCCACGAGCGCGTGCTGCGACATATGGATCTGCGTGGGGGCGAAGCTCATCAACGCCGCGACGCCCAAAGCGCACGCGGGTCCCTTTAAGCGCCAGGCGAAAACGGTCGAGAGCAGGAGGGTGAGAATGCTGAAAAACGAGGCCACCGCGTGAAGCGCGGAGAGTGCTTCTGTCCCGAAGATCTGGTGCCAGAGATAGGCCGAGAAGATGAAGAGAAAACGGAGCGGCGGCAGGATTGAGCCCTTGAGCGTCTTCTGAACTTCGATGTAACGGTCGACCACGTCCGGATACGAAGTCAGTCCACCGGAGATCACCATGTTGACGTAATTGCGGTAAAGGCCTTCGTCGAAACCGATCTGGTCGAAGTTGGCCGCCGGGTGGAGGGCTTCGAGGGCTTGGAGCGGAGCCTTTGGGCCGGAGAAAACCGGGGAGGGAATCCTGAGGAACGCGCCAATTGCCAGAACGACGCACAACGCCGCCAGAAAGACTTTGCGAGCGCGCGGCGATTCAAATGTCATGTCAAAAAGAGTTTAGCAGGCGAATGCGAAACACAATGGCTGAGTGAAAGACGTCCGAGGTTTACTGAAACTTCACCGGGTCCCTGAAAGAGTTGTTCGATCCGGCAGGCGGCGGTTCGGGATTTTGGCCCGACGAGGTTTCGATCCGCTGATACTGACGAACGGTTCCGACCGGGCTCGGATCGGCGAGCGTGTAAAGGAGTTGCCGATCGCCAGTGTAATACAAGCTGCGGTCAAGCTCTGGCCCGTCGGAGATTTTGATGGCCGCGGAACGGCCATCGACCTTTTCCTCGAAAATCCGCTTCACCGGAGTGGGTAACAGGAAATTTGCGCCATAGAGCCAGAGAAGAATTCCCGCCGCTGCGATCGAGCTGGCAAAGAGCGGCTGGGCCGGCCCCGCTTCCACGACGTCGGCCGGGTTCTGGAGGAGAAAAAAGTAGAGGCCCAAAGGCAGGCAGAATGAGGTCGTGAGCGATATCCGCGGCAACCAGGCAAAGCCCAGCAGGGAAAGGAACAGAAGGGAGAGGACGTAGGTAAGGAGGCAGGCTGTGGCGGAGTGGAGCCGCAGCCAGATCGACGTGATGATCATCCAGGATACAAGTCCACCGGCTAACAGGCCGCCCGCCCGTGGAACGAGAGCAATAAGGAAGAGGAGCAGACAGGGCACGATTAACCGCGTAATCACCATGCGCCTGAACGCGATTCTCCGGCCGGACGCCGGAGTTTCATTCTCGGCAGATGGTTGCTTCCACCAACCACCGCGCACGATCGGCACAGACAGCAGAGCTAGAAAAATGACAACGTAGTTCCGGGGTGCAACGAGAACGGAAGCATCGGCATGCAGTTGGTGGAAAAAATAGCCGGAGACGACTTTCAGGCCCTCTGGTGACGAGACAAATGCTGCGTAGCGGGCCAGGACCTCCGAGGGCAATGGCTTGAGTGACTCATAAGCGGCGTTGGCCGCGGCCGTCCACATGTGCTGTGGATCTGAGTAAAAAGAGAAACACGCGATGAGGCCATTGTTCACGAGTCCGTGCGACTTCTGGATGGCCCAATCGACCACCAGTGGAAAAAAGAAGCACGCGCAGAGCAATAAGATGGGTCGCGTCCGGGCGCGCCGGGGGAGGAAGAACAGGGCGCCCAATAACAGGACCGGCCCGCCCAACATCAGCGGTCCTCGAATCGCCGCGGCCATCCCCAGCAGGAGAAACGCCACGGAAGCTGCGGCGAGAGATAGCGGCTGACGGCTAAAGCCCAGGATGAGGAAGAGGAAACCGGAAACCGTAAGGACGAACGATGGAAAATCTACCTGGAGGGTGCCGATCCCGAGAGGTGCGATCACTTCGCCAAACTCCAGGGCAGAGAACAGGAGCCAAAGAACAACAGGTGCCGCCAGCACGGGCGGCGCGCTCCAGAAGTAGAGCGTCAGCGTCGCGATGAGAAAGCACGTAAAAAATACTGGGATCCAGTCAAGGTGCAGGGAACCAAAGGAAGCGAGGAGGCTGCTAAAAAGCAGCCCAACCGTCGGCCGATAGAGCATCGGAGTTGGCTCATGGTGAAAGTAATAGGAGAGCGTGCCGTGAAGCCAGGGTTCCAGGGCATCCGAAACCGGGACGCGGGCGGTGCCAAAGGGGGACCACGGGTAATTGAAATGACCCGATATCTGCCAAAAGAGCGCAGTTGCAGAAATGAGGCCAGCCGCCAGCACAAGCGCTCGCTCCCATCTCAGCCTGTTCGGAAGCACTGCGGTCACGCAGTTTGTCGCTGAAAAAGGCCGCAAAATTGGTCGCCGAAACGATGCCTGGTCGAGGCGAACCGGAAAAGGGAGTAGAGGACTCCAGCGACCATCTTTTGACGCGCTCCGTACTTGCCGGTGGTGAAGCTGTTAGAGGCGGAATCTGTTAGGTTGCAAGCTTCACGGTAAAGCGGGGAGTAAAACGGAAACCCGGCCTGGAAGACCTGCTCCGGCTGAAAGCCCTTGGAACGCATGAATCCCTCCACTTCCCCTTTGCGGAAATTGCGAAGGTGTCCAACGTGAACTTCGAAAGGACGCATCCTCCCCAGCGGAAAAGAAACAAGAACAAATTGGCGGGCCGCAGCCGCCATTCGTCCCAGGAGGTCCTGCCAGTCTTCCACATGTTCGAGCACCTCAAACGCGGTCACTAAGTCATAGCGGTCATCTAGCGCCTGGGAGGTTATGTCGTGAAGGTAACGCAAGCGGGGCAAACTGTAACTGGCGCGGGCGCAATCAATACCCGCGCTGGAAAAATCGATCCCGGTGGTTTGGGCGTCCGGAAAATATTTCGCCAGGTCCCAGGTGATGGTGCCTTCCCCGCAACCCACGTCGAGAATCGAAGCAATGTCGCCGCGCTCTTTTATGGCGCGGACCTGGTCGCGGATGAGGGAACGGAGCCAACGGCTGGCCGGACCGAGCCGCTTCATGTCGAGCCATAAACTCCAGTTCTCGTCGTAGATGGCGCGGTTATCGACGGTGGCCATGGTCAAGCGGGTTGTTTCTGTCCAAACAAGCCGGCGTAAGCGGCCGCGACGCGGTCCCAGGAGAAGTCGCGTTTGACCCACTCGCGTCCGCTGCGTCCCATTTCCTGAGCGCGAGCCGGGTCATCGATCAGTAGCCGGAGCGACTGGAGAAGCGACGCTGGTTCATCCAAGGGGAAGAGGTATCCGGTGACGCCGTGTTGCACGACGGCGTCGTTCCCGGCGACGCAACTCGCGACAATCGGTTTCCCGCACGCCATCGCCTCCAGGACCGCATTTGGCATTCCTTCGTAGAAGGAAGGGTTAACGAAACAATGGCTCTGTTGGTAGATGGCTCGCAATTGTTCGCGCGGAGTCCAGCCGTGCCAGACAATTCTCTCGCTCAGACCAAGACGGTCAGCTTGCTCCTGGAGTTGTGTTCGGAGAGGCCCGTCTCCCACCAGGTGAAGCTCGAACGGAACTGCCGAATGCTCCCGCAGAGCCGCGCATTGCTCCAGCAACAAAGAGATATTTTTCTGGGCCTGAAATCGTCCGGTAAAAACGATGCGAAACGGATCGGCGCCGGCCTTGGCGGAGTCCGCCGCTGGATGGAAAAAATCGGAGTCGACGCCATTGGGAATAACAGATACGCGGAAGGGATCGCTCGTCTCCGCCAGTTTGCGCAGACCGTCAGCGTTTGCCACGATGGCAATCGCGTGTTTCAAAACAGCGCGACGGAGAGGCCTTAAGAAACGATGCATCCGGCTAACTTCGGGCGTTAACCCTGGAACATCTCCTCCTCGCAAAGAGATCACATAAGGCAGACGGAAGAGCACTCTAGCGGCGAGAGCCACCGGGCCGCATGGGATCGAAAAGAAAGCTATCACAGCGTCGGGGCGATCGGCTGGCACAACGAAAACAAGGGACAAGAGGGCGGAGAGAACAAAGCTCGCCATTTCCAGCACGTTGCATCTATCGGCGCGCCGGCGAAAGCACCTCACCCGACGAACGAGCACCCCCGCTTCCATCCGGGCCTTGGGCAGATCGCGATACCTTGCCGTCAGGACCGTGACCTGGTGTCCAAGGCCAACGAGGTTGTGCGCGATTGCCTGGGTAGCGGTGGCGGCTCCGGCGCCGATCGGCGGGTATTCATAGTTAATGAGAAGGAATTTCATGCGACGCGTCCGCCGAATTTCCAAGAGTTGCCATTACGAAAGATAAGGTAGGTGCTATCGGGCTTTATCCCGGGATGAGCGAGCCATGATTGCACGCTCTGCCGGTCGAGATAAACCGTTTGGGGTGTCACCAATTGGTCGAACGCCACATGGCGAAAGAAAAGGAAGCCGCGCTGAGCGATCCAAACGCTGTACTCGAACATCGGCGCGCGCCTGGCCAGGGGAAAATTTCGGAGGAGGCGAAGAAGCTTCGCATAGAAGTAGTAGGGAATGGCGAGTGGGGTGGCCACGAAATACTTGGTGAACCACCAGGGCAGGCGAGACACCACTTTTCGCAATGGGTCGACGAGGTTGATGACAAGCCCGTTCCCTTCACGCGCATAAACCCAGCAATGAAAACGACCGCCGGATTTGGTATTGGCGACGACCGCCTGAAAGCCCTGACCGGGCTCTTTCAAGTGATGAAGGACACCGATGGAGTAAGTGAGATCAAAACCTTCGCTGGCAAAGGTGGTCAGGTCGGCCTGGACCAGTTCGTAACTCTGGTAGCCCGAGTCCTCCATGTTCTTTCGGGCCGAGACAATCGATGAGCCCAAATCAACCCCCACGAGCCGGGACGGATTCCACCCGGCCATGTGAACCAGGAGACTTCCATTGCCACAGCCTAACTCGAGCACGCTCTTACCCTGGACATCCTCGCGCGTGATGGGATCAAACCATTCTTGAAACTGCTCGCGGGTATAGACGGACCCGGCGGGGAGGTTGTTCCAGGAGTCTGCGAAAGCCTCGGCCGTCTTGGTATCTTGCGTCATGCCGCGGCCGGCAAGGGAGAGGCGTCCCCAGCCGCCCTGGTCCATTGCTTGAGGACATAAACGTTCCAGAGCAAGGCCCGTTCGTCAGACCGTCCGGCCCGATGATCAGCGGCTTTTCTCTGGATGAATTCGTTCTTGAGCCCAGGCAGCGAACCGTGGTCCAGCGCGAGCGTGCCGTTCTTGAACCATGACCCGATGGGCGAGCCGAAACCCTTCTTCGGACGATGCAGGATGTCGCGAGGCAGGACGTCTTCCAGGGCTTTCTTCAGGATGTACTTGGTCGTGCCGTGCCGGAGTTTGTACTCGCTTGGGATTCGCCGGACGAAATCAACCAGATCGGCGTCCAGAAACGGAGCGCGCACCTCGAGACTATGCATCATGCTGGCGCGATCTGTTTTGACCATGATGTCGTCCTGTAAATAGAGGTTGGTGTAGAACTGGAGGGTCTTATCCACCAGGTTTGTTTGCCGGCATTGTTCCCATTGAGTGATGGCCTCGGAATACAAGTCCTCCAAGTCCACCGGTTCGGCAAAGAGCTCTTCAATCTCGGCCGCATCGAGCGCCCCCATCCAGGAAGGAAGCCAGACCCTGGGCTCGTAGCTTAAGCCCCGGAGGGTCCGCTTGATCTTGAAGTCAAAACTCATGTTTCCATGCGAAACGGGCAGGCGATCGAACAGGGCGCGAATGGCGGAATGAATCGGCCTCGGGAAGATCGATTGATAAAGCTTCGCTCGTCCGAGCGCCCGAAAGGGATCGTATCCGGCAAAGAGCTCGTCCCCGCCGTCGCCACCAAGCGCGACTGTGACATGCCGGCGCGTGAACCGGTTCAAGAGATAGGTCGGCAGCAGCGAACTGTCGCCGAGCGGTTCGTCCAGCCTGGAGACGCATTCGTTCAGGAGACCGTGCGCCTGATCGAGCGAGAGGGTTTCGGTGTGATGATTTGTGCCAAAAAGGGCGGCCACTCGCCGCGCGTAAGCGGACTCATCGAAGCTCTCCTCGTCGAAGCCGATGCTAAAAGTTTGGAGCTGGCCGGCGGGCAGGTGCCGGGAAGCGAAGGCGGTGACGGCGGATGAATCGATCCCGCCGCTGAGAAATACCCCGAGCGGCACATCGGACATCAGCCGGCGTTGCACGGCGCGATCGAGGAGTTCGCGAATCTGGGCGCCCCATTCTTCCTCTGGATTCGGCGGAATCCGCTCGAACGGTTCGAGCACCAGCTCCCAATAGCGTTCGATCCGGCAGTCGAGCGTGGCAATATCGAGCGTGAGCGAGCATCCGCCCGGCAGCTTTTTCGCCGCCTCGTAAATTGAGAGGGGCGCCGGAATGTAGCCGTAGGCGAAATATTTTTGCAGCGCCCGGCGCGAAACGTTTCTCGAAACATCGGGATGCTGGATGAGAGCGGTCAACTCGGAGCCGAAGACGAAGTTCTTCGGGCCGAGGGCGTAGAAGAACGGCTTCTTCCCGAAGCGATCACGGCTGCAAAAAAGCCGGCCGTTTTTCCGGTCGTGGAGCGCAAAGGCCCACATGCCATTGAGCCGTTTCGGCAGGGCAGTGCCCCACTGGCGATAACCGTGCAGCAGCACCTCGGTGTCCGAGTGATCGGTCTGGAAGACGGCCCCTTGCTCCTTTAGCTCAGCGCGAAGCTCGCCGTGATTGTAAATTTCACCGTTGAAAATGACGGTGAGATCGCCGTCGGAAGTGGACATCGGTTGATGCCCGTCGGCGAGATCGACGATGGCAAGCCGGCGATGCCCGAGAAAGACGTTACCGTTGTCCCAAAGGCCAGCGTCGTCCGGTCCGCGATGGACCAGCACACCGGTCATGCGCGCTAAGGATTCGCGATCGCCTGCTCCGACGAAACCGGCGATACCGCACATTTAGTTGCGATGGTGCAGCTTGGGCCTCGCGCCGCGAGGCTGGGCGATATTCCGAGTGCGGGCGATCAGGTAAGTCATCTTATCCTGCGACTCGTGATACGTCCGGGTGATGAGTTCCGCAAGCAGTCCCATTAAAAAACACATGCAGCCTGTGATAAATGTGATCGCGAACATCGTTGGCAACGGTGTTTCAATGAAGCTCTTGCCGCCGAAAAATTTGAAATAGACCGAAGCCGCGCCGGAAACGCCGCTGATCAGGAAACTGACGAGCCCGACCGAGCCGAAGAGGTACATCGGCTTTTGCAGGTAGCGGTAGAGGAACCCGAGCACGACGAGATCGAGCACGACTTTGAAGAGACGTTCCAGACCGTAGTTCGACTTGCCGTGAAGCCTCGGGTGATGGGTCACCGGCACTTCGGTCACGCGACCGCCATTCCAGGCCGCGTAGATCGGAATGAACCGGTGCATCTCGCCATAGAGCCGCACGTCGCGCAACGCGGATCGGCGATACGCCTTCAGCGTGCAGCCGTAATCATGCAGATGCACGCCCGAGAGAGTGGAGATGAGCCAGTTGGCGACCTTGCTCGGGAGGTTCCGCCGCAGCGCCGCGTCCTGGCGGTTGGCGCGCCAGCCGGAGACCACGTCGTAACCCTCGTCGAGTTTGGCGAGCAGTTTCGGAATATCCGCGGGATCGTTCTGCATGTCGCCATCCATGGCGATGATGATGGCGCCACGAGCGGTGTTGAATCCCGCCATGAGCGCGGCGGTTTGGCCAAAATTCCGGCGAAAATGAACCACCCGCACGCGGGCATCGCCGATTTCATCGAGGCGCTCCGCGGTCGCATCGGAGCTGCCGTCATTGACCAGGATCACCTCATACGTCTGATCGATCCCGGTGAGGGCGGTATCGAGCGCGTCGAGGAGCGGGGGCAGGTTCCGGCATTCATTGAAAAGCGGGACGACGATGGAAATGGCCGGCGGGCTCTCGTCGAGGCGTTTCATGTTATTTCGGGATGTTCTTGAGACCGATAAAGACAAAGGAATAAACCGAGCAGGCGAACAGACATGCAAAGAGCAGGTTAAATACCCGCGACCGGAGAGATTCGCGGTAGTGGTGGAAGAGGAAGGCAATCATCGGGATGACAGGGAAAAGATACCGCCCTTGAGGCTGGAAATCGGCGGTCCAGGATTGGTAGGCGGAGGCCAATACGACGCCGACGGCAAGCCCGAGCACGGCCATGGCGAAGAGAGCGTCCCGCCAGGATAAACGGCAGATGCCCGCCAGGAGAAATGCGAGCAAGGCCAGGTAAAGCGTGCCGATCGCGAGGTAGTATTCGGGCGGGCCGCTCAGACTCATCCAATGATAGACGCCGGAAAAACTCTCGAAACTCTGGACCGCCCACTTGTGCTTCAGGAAGAGGTCGCTGTACGGCACACCCCGGGTGCGCGAGGCGAGGCGTTGCGCTCCTTCACCGGCGGCGATTTCAGACGGCGTAAACTTGGGTGCGGCAAACTTCTCAGCCTGCTCGACGCGCAGCCGCGCGTCGTCAAACCGGTTGATCGCTTCGTGGCCGGCCCGGAGCGGAACGTAGAGCGCCGCGGCGGCGAGCGCGATCACGGCCCACTTCTTCATCACGTGTAGCGCCGGCGCCTCCGCCTTCCAGAGAAACGTCCGCCAGCATGCGACGAGTGCGACGAATGGCAGGAACAGGTAATAATTCCGTTTCGCAACGAGCAGGAGCGCTAACAGCGCCGCAAAGACGAGACCGCCGCGAAATGCTCTGCGCCAGCCGTCCGCTCGCAGGTATTGGCTCAGCAGGCTGTCCTGCTCCGCCAGCTGAACCACCATGACGAGGGAAAGCGCCAGCGCCCAGGCGTCGCCATTTACATAGGAAAAGATGTACCAGATTTGCGGTGAGATCAGGAGGATCGCGGAGGCGAATGAGCCGGGCGGACGGCGAATCAACCACACCGTCAGGAGGGTGAAAAGAAGGACGTTGCCCAACCGGGCGGCGATTTCAGGACTGGCAATCCATGACGCCGCGACGGCCATGAATTTCCCGATAAGGATGTAAGCGGCGTCGAGGTCCTGAAGATACGATACTCCGTAGTGACTGAAGGATGGTTCGATTGCGGGATCGTCGAGAGCCGGGGGAAGCCAGTGGGTGGAAAAGTATTTTGCGGCCTCGAAGTGAAGGTATTCGTCCGGATGCGCGTTGAATTTGCTGACCACCGCCATCGCGAGAATGAGCGCCGCGACTGCTCCAAACTGCGCCGCCCGCGTCCATGAAATTTCTCCGAGCCGGAACCTGGAGCCGACGCACACGCGCAGAACGCCCAGGAGCAGCAACGCGGCCGCTCCGAAGAGCGCAAGCCCCGGAACGATCCGGGATACCCAGGAGGACCTCTCCGCTGAGAAATCCGGCGGAGGATCCAACCTCAATTCCAGCGTGGGAATCTGCGGCCCTGGGAGGGTCTTGATCAGGAGAGAATCCGGTTTCCGCTCCACGATCTCGACTTGTCGATGGGGCACGAGCCCTTCCAGGGAGAGCTGAGTTGTCCTTCGCCCCGCGGGAGCGAGGGCTCTTATGCCGGTGATCGCGACGAGATGGTCGGGAGGCGCCGGCGCGAAGAAGAAGCGGCTGGGTGGCGGGTGCGGGATGTCGAAGCGGTGGGCACTGCGCGGGTCGATAAAGGCAGAGACATACCGATTGTCAGTGAGTGTTTCGATCGCGCCACTCGGGTACATCATGATGAGTTGGGCCGTTCGCGGCGTTTCTTCCTTGAACCGGACGTCGCTGGCGACGTTGAACTGGAGCTGATACGCGGCCGAACCCGCGCCATCGCCGAAAACGTAGAGGGCCGCACAGGCAACGGCGCCTGCAATCACGATCAACGCCAACCGGGGCCTTCGCTTTTCCTCCGCGGGAAGACCGGGAGGAGACGAAGTGCTCGTTGCCGCCGGTTCCATTTCTAAGAGCATCTCAGCGCCGTGAAAGCAGCTTCTCTGCCGTCATCGATGGCGCTGGGTTCTCGAGCGGCCGGTTCCACTACTTGAAGCGGACCACGTAATACTTCTCCGGTGGAACGGCGCCAAACCCGAAGGGAAGGGGCCCGACAATATCCGTATAGAAACCAGCGCCCAGGGGGCGGCTCACCGACGTTACCCAAGGGAAGATGGGTATTTCGATTACTGCCATGCGCTCGAACGTATTTTCGGGGATCGGTTTGAGGTTTGTATTGTTGAACGGCAGGACCATCAAATCGCCGGGGCGGGTTCCGGGGTTCGCCGAATCGAAAGCGCGGAATCCGTTTGCTTGCGCGTAATACTGGAAGCCCCAATGGCCCTGAAACCAGATTGTGGCCCGGGGAGAGATTCTGAATTTGCTCTGAATCTCTGTGGCCGCTGCGCGAGCGGAATCTGCCAACCGATAATCGGCGAAGGCAACGAGAAGGGAGAATAGGGCGGCGGCTCCCAAAAACCCGGTAAGTCGGAGGTTGGCGGAGGTTCGGACAAATTCGATGCGTCGGAGCAGAATAATCGCAACCGCTGGGACCATGGGGAGAATGGATCGGCCGTTAATGGTCCAATTAAGAATGCAGAACATGAATGTGCCCCAAACCCAGAGCAAGAGAAGGAGCGCATCCCCGTTCCGGTGGTGCTTCCATTCGAGAATTGGCAGCGCCAGCACGGCCATGCCGCCAAGACTGAAGAGGGTCCAGAGCAACGTGATTCCGAGACGCGCCGGGCTTTCCGCGGAGACCAGGGTGCCCGCCAAAATCCATGTAGTCGGGAGCAGAATGGTGCCCCCGATTGCCGCGCAAACCCAGGTCCTCGATCGCCAGAGCACCGGCGCGAGGATCAGCGCAATGGCACAGCAGCCACCGGTGAAGCCGAGCGCGGTCACCGTCTTGACGAACCAGGCGCTGCTTCCATGCGGTTCATTCTGGTTCGCATAACTGAACGCGTCCCACATCAGGCCGTGGCCATACAGACCGCGCATTGCGCCCTCGTACACGCCCATGACGGCGAGAGGCACGACGAGATAAACCAGCCACCAGCCAGCCCGGCGGTTGCGCACCAGGGAATAGGCCAATAACAAAGGAACCAAGGCGATTCCGAAGTACTTCGTGAGGGACGCGGCAACGACAAGCAGTGCGGCCAGAACCAGCAGGAGCGGCCGGTTTTCCTCCATCCCCCGCATCCAAAACACCACGGCCCAAACCCAGAATGCGACCATCAACACGTCGCACATCAGGGTTGTGCTTGAGATCATGAAGACCGGGGTGCACAACGCGGCGAGAGCCGCATAAAACGGATGATCGCAGAGACGCCGGGCCAGGGCATACGTCCCCAGGACCATCGCAATGGCCTGAAGGAAGAAGCCGAGATGAAGAGCGAATTCATCCTCGCCGAAGATCGACATGAGAATGGCGATCCAGGCGCAGGCCAAGGGGGGATTCTTGGTCACTTCGTGCATCGGCATCGGCCAGCCGTACCAGTTAACGTCAAATCCGTACGGATCCGACCATTGAGTCTGCATTTGGCGGCCCGCCCAGACGAAGAGCGGATCGTCGATGTGAATCGCTTTGTCCGCGAAAGGCAGGAGACAGGCCAGCGTAACAATTACCAGGATGGTTTTCGGATAGCGCTGCACCCAGGAGCGTGGCCCGGCAAGAGCGGCTGGCTTCTCATCCATGAGGCAATGCGGCTACTGCCGCCTCCGGATGAGATCGTGAAGTTCCTCGAACTCGCGCTGCCCCGGTCTGAGCCGCAAGGCGATTTGAATTTCGGACAAGGCGACATCGATGTTGCCCGCTTCGAATTGCGCGCGGGCGTAAAGGTAATGCGTCTTGCCGTCATCCGGGTCGACGGCCAGTGCGGCCCGAAAGTAGTTGGCGGCGCCCTCCCAATTTTTTCCAGTTAAGGCGAGGACGCCCAAATTATTCAGGGCCGCCTTGTGGCGCGGATCCATCCGCAGGACTGCGAGGTAATGGGCTTCCGCTCGAGGCAGATTCTGTTGTTGGAGCCAGAGATTGCCTAACGCGAGATTGATCTCGGTGCTGCCTGGCGCGTAGGCGTGCGCGAGTTCCAATTGTTTCTGGGCGGCCGACCATTGTTGAAGATCGAGCGCCTGCGATCCCGAGTTGTAAAACTTGAGCGCCCAAAGTGCCGGGTCGCGCTGCGGCCACGTGACGAAGATCGCCGCCGCCGCCAGGACCGCGAGGTAACCGGCTATGATCTTGCCGCGCGCGCGCGCGCAATTTTCCCAAAAGATCCATAATCCCGCTGAGGCAAACAAAAGGAGTCCCGGCGCCGCGGCCAGGCGATAACGTTCCGTCACAAAAACCGGCAGCACCGCCGCCAACTGGAGGAGGATTGCGGCCGCGATCCAACGTGCCGCCGGAAATTGCCGGATCGAAAAACAGACCCCGGGTATGGCCAGGGCCGCGACCAGACCGAAATGGAGGCCGGGGAAAATGACGCCGCTGCCGCGAAGCTTTGCGATGATGTTGAGGTCGTCGTACTCGAAAGCGTTCCAAAAGTTAACCAGCTTCCGGCCGAGCAGCTTCAACCACCCGCCAAAGTCGCTCCCGATGTAAGCGCGCGCCTTGGCCGACCAGAAGTCCGACACTTCCGATCGCTTCAAGTCGCGGCCGGCGGCGGCCTGGGCCACGTCAATCGAATCCTTGAGCATCGCGGCTTGCGCGGCGTGCAACCCAGGAAAGTGCGGATACCCGGTCGCCTCCGCGTTGTTCCCAAGCCAGAAGTTTATGCCGCTGTGGGCGGACAGGAAGACCGGGTCGCGCGCGACCCAATAATTGTGAATCCAGCAAGGCGAGGCGCCCGCCACGAGGCCGGCAAAGAGGAGCGCAACAGCGGCGCCGCGGGCGAGCCAGGGAGATCGGCGCGCGGGATCGAATGGCGGTTTGAGCACGAGGGCGGCCAGTAGCAGGGGCACCAGAAAAAGGATTGTCGCGATGCCCATGGCCGTAACTCCAATGAGGGCGCCGTAGCCCAGGCAGCGACGTGGAGACGGAGCGTGTGCCGCTTTAACGATTTGCCAGACCAGGAACCAGAACACGAAAACGCCCGCCGCGGTCGGCATCAGGATGACCGAATATGCCTCGGCCGGGACAAAGAAGGCCCAGCCGGCTGCGGCCAGGAGGCCGATCGCGCGGGCGTGGGTCTCGACGGATTCGTTCGCCGTGCGAAAAACGCGAAGGGCGATCTGATAAAGTAACGTGGCCGTTCCCGCATCGAGCACTATCTGTAATAAACTCGGCACAAACGGATTATATCCGAACAATTTATAGAGGGAGGCGAGCAGGTAGGCGTAAAGCGGCAGGCCATAAAACGCGAAGTGATCCGTGAACCGCCCGCGCAAAATCTGTTGCGCCCAGTCATCGTAGAAATACATGTCGCCGCCGCTGGGAAAGAGAAACGGAGATGATGTTAGCCGCGTGAGGGCGATGAGACGGACCAGAAAGACAAAGGCGAAAACGCAGTGACCAAGATTGAGCCGGCGGGGGAGAATGTTCGGCCAGGCCATGTTACTCGCGGGAAGATTTGCGTTTTCCGGGTGCGACTCTGATCTCGCCGAGAGCAACGGGAGCGGAAAGCAAAATGGCCTGTGGATCAGATTGACCCGATTTCGCCGCCCAGACGCGTTTGGTGTTGTCGACGAAAAGGGCTTCGACGCCATAATCTCCTTCGGGAATCCGGTCCGAAGGTGCGATGCGCCAGCTTTCCTGGTACGGGCCGTTCGCGGCTTCGGGGGCGCACAGTCCTTTTGAAATGAGGATGACATTTTGGCGGTCGCTCGACGTGAGCTTCAAGAACATCCACGGAAAAACCTCGCGCGGGCTCTGGAAGTTCCAGCTCAGCCTGATCTCAAGTCCATGCTCCGCGAGCTGATCGCCGGACTTGGTGATGTTTGTCAGCGTGGTGCCCTTTCCCATCTGGACAATCTCTCCCGGACTTTCAGCAGCGGGGATTTGTGCCGGCGCGGATTTATTTTGCCGGAGCAACGTCAGTTCGTTGGAAGAGCTAACCAACCACGGACACCGTTTCAAAAACTCGTGCAACAGCCGATCGCTGGAAGGAATCACGCGGCCGTCGACCGTTTTCATGGTGGGATGATAGTAACCCGCAACCGCGTCAAAAGTGGCGGAATCGTCGTAATCGATCAAAACGAAGTCCGTGGGTGGCGGCGGGTCGTAGGTCGAGCGGCTCAGTGTTTTCAAGCCTTTCAGGACGTAATGCAACGAATGCAACTCTTCGCGCATGGCCAGATGGGACAGGTACGGAAGCGGCGCGAGGACACTGGCGTCTGGCGGAATCTGGCTGATCAGCGCCTGCTTGCGAGCGCGGCCTTGTTCTCCACGGAACCAATTTTCGGTCGTATCGCGGATATCGCCGGCAGGCCCGAGAAAAATTTGCGCCGCGGCGCAGGCGACGATTACGAAATAAGGAATTGATCGTCGAACCGGCGCCGGAACTGGCGGCCAGCGATTTATCGCCGCGGAACTCTCCGCCAGCGCCATCCAAAACAACGGAAGCAGAGGAGCCGCGTAATGAAAGTAAATCGTCCACTCCGACGAGCGCCAGGAAAGGAGATGCTGAAGGAGAATGGGCGCGGCAATCAAGAGCCAGCGCGGTCTCAGGAGGGGGAGAAAGCAAAAGGGGAGAAGCAATCCCCAGAGCAAATTTCCGTGAGTTATGGATTGGGAGAGCGCTCCGAGGATCCGCTGAGGATCCGTTACCGCCTTGAGCAAGATGTCGCCAGCCGAGGCGCCCAACCGGTCGTACAAAGCGAGGTAATCGATCTTTCCCGAATTGAGCGCGGGGGTGATCAATTGGGTGCAGACGAGAAACCACGCGATCGACAGCCCCATGGGCCAAAGGAACCACGCGCGCAACTCGGCCATGGGGCGTTTGCGCTCCAGGACGAAGTACACCGCGCAATAAGCGGCGAGGAGCAGAGCCATGTTTTCCTTGCAGGCGAGGACGGCGAGGAACCAGCCCCAATGTGCACGGAGCGAATGGCGAAGCCGCGCCCGAAGCATCAGAAGGAGGAACGGCGCCGTAAGAGCTTCGGGATGGAATTCATGGAGCGCGATGAACCCGGTGGCGGGCGTGATCAGGATGGCCACGGCCAGGACAAGCGCCGTTTTGCGATTGAGACCGAGCCGCCGTCCGATGCTGAACGCGACCGGGCCCATCGAAGCGAGGGCAGCGTTCTGAATGACGACGAAGACCAGCGGGTGGCGGAAGACCAGGAAAATCGGGGCGATTAGAAAAACGATCGGCTCGACATGATTTCCGAGAAGCGGGACCCCTTCGACTGAGACTTGGAACCGCCCGTGGATGAGCTGCCACAGGGCCTGGACGTAATAGGCGAGATCGAACGTCCGGTACTCGAAGTTCGCCCAGCGGGCATACGAAACCCAGGTGCAAACGGCGAAGAAAGCCAGGGCGAAGCCAAAGATCAGTCTCTCGCCCGGATCAGCCGCGAGCCGCTTCGTCGTGGTCACCGTTCATGCCTTATCCCCGGATGTACCTGCATACAAGCCTATCAGGCACAGGAACATTGGATAATCACGCCCGGGCTGCGTTCGACCCGGGATGCCGAGGTCGTCGGGCTCCTCGAGCATTCTAGTAATTACAATAACCGACTCCTTGGCATCAACACTGCTTTAAAGAGGCCCAAATCCGCGGTCGGTATCGTGGATCGCAGTCAAACAAACAAGAAAAACGAAAGCAAACAGCATGTTAAACAAACTCAACAAACGCCGCGGGGGCTTCACCCTCGTGGAAATCATGATCGTAGTGGCGATCATCGCCTTGCTGGCAGCGATTGCGGTGCCTGGATTCCTCCGCGCCCGTAAACGTTCTCAAGCAAGCCGCATCATCAATGATCTGCGCTTGATCGACTCCGCAGTCGATCAATACGCGATCGAAAACAACAAGGCCAGCGGCTTCAGTGTGCCCGTTAACGAGTGGACCAAATACCTGAAAGCGGGGACTAACCTCTCCGTGACGGGTCTCGACATCCTCGGAAATGCCTACGGCGCCGTGGCGGTGGATTCACTGCCGAGAGTGCCAGCAGCGAGCAAGACCGCGCTGTCGGACGTGACGGACTATACCTTCTGGTCCCCTTACAACTAAGAATCTCACGATTCATTCTCCTGTCATTGGTTCGCCAGTGGCAGGGAATGAGTTGTGAGTAACAAGACCAAAAACAGTCCTGCCACCTTCCAGCTCGCACTAATAAAAAATAGAAAGACTCCTTAGTTATGTTAAGAAAACTGACAACCAAACGCGGCGGCTTCACGCTGGTGGAAATCATGATTGTAGTGGCGATCATCGCGCTCCTCGCGGCGATTGCTGTCCCAGGGTTCCTTCGGGCGCGCAAGCGTTCGCAAGCCTCGAAAGTCCTTAACGATCTGCGCCTGATCAGCTCAGCGATGGATCAATACGCGATCGAGACTTCGAAAAAGACCGGCGATCCCATCGACGTGACCGATTGGACCAGGTACGTCAAGAAAGACACCGTGCTTTACGCGACGGCCGCCGATTTGTTCGGCGAGCCTTACGGCGACCAGACGGTGGATTCTCTTCCTGTCGTCTCGCCTGTCACCAAGGCGGCGCTCTCGGACGTGACGGACGACGCTTTCTGGTCGCCCTACAACTAAGACGCCTCGCAGATTCACCATGAAGGGCGTCCTTTCGGCAACGGAAGGACGCCCTCTTGTTTTCTAATCGGCAAGCCGACCAGAGCAGCATGACCGAGAGTCAGAGCATTCAGGTGCACGCGCCGTCAGAGCGTTTCAAATTGGCCTGGCGAGGCCTGGCCGTCTGCATGGAACGCCAATGGCTTCGATGTTTCCTGCTGGTCTTGTTCGGCGCAATGGTTCGCCTGCCTGCCTTGCAAGGGCCGCTGCTCTGGGATGATCTTTACCTGGCGCGTGACAATCCGTTTATCAAGAGTCCGGTCCTGATTCTGGAAGCGTTCCGGCACTACCTCTTCCCCGATTCCTTCGCCGGCCACTACCGGCCGGTCCAAACCATATCATACGTCTTCGATTATCTGGTCTGGAACACCGACGCGTACGGTTATCATCTCTCCAACTTACTTTGGCACATTGGCAGCGGCCTTTTGCTCTATCTGCTTTTGCAAAGGCTGCTTCCAGCGATCGCCCGAGGTAAGAAATCCGCGGCTGCTCTTTCCAGCGCCGCCTTCGTGATCGCGCTTCTCTGGATCGTTCATCCAGTGCATAGCGCCGCCGTCGATTATGTTTCCGGACGCGCCGATAGCCTCGCATTTTTCTTCGCCTGCGGTGGCTGGCTTCTCTACCTCCGGGCCCGCGAAATCGCGCAAAACGTTTTCCGCTGGAGCTGCTACCTCCTCGCAGCGCTGTCCGGGTTGCTTGCGCTCTGTTCCAGGGAAAGCGGCTTTATCTGGATGATTATTTTCCTTCTTTACCTGTTTATGCTCGACAGGAAATCGACCCGGAGAGCGAAACTCATCGTTCTGGCGTGCTGCCTCGCGCTCGCGGGGGCTTATGGGACGCTTCGCTCACTGCCAGAATACCGCCCGGGCCATGACATCCGGACCGCGCCTACGGCCGCGGCCAAAGGTGTCTTGATGTTGCGGGCCTTGGGAGATTATGGCCGCCTGATGATTTGGCCGTCCAATTTGCACATGGAGCGAGACGTGGTGGATGGCAATAGTCTGCGCGACAAGAGCCACTGGCGGCAGTCTATCCGCGCGGAGTATTTGTCGATCGCCGGCCTGCTGGTTGCGGCAGTCTTGCTTTTTGGCGCTTCCCGCAAAGGGGCGGCCCAACCGATTCGCCTCTTCGGTGCGGGCTGGTTCTTGATCACGTATTTGCCGATCTCAAATCTCTTCAGCCTGAATGCGACCGTGGCGGAGCATTGGCTTTATCTCCCGAGCGTTGGTTTCTTCGTGTTTGCGGCCGGTTGTTATTTGGAACTCCCTCGGCTCGGACGATGGATCGTATTGCCCGTCGTTTGCGCGGCCGTGTTGGGGCTAAGCGCTCGCAGTTTCGTTCGAAGCAGCGACTGGGTCACGGAAGAAACCTTCTATCGGCAAACCCTGCTGGCCGGAGGAACCAGCCCTCGAATGTGTGTAAATCTTGCGGCGATCTACTCAAAACGCGGCGAAACCGCGAAGGCGGAAAACCTCTTGCGCAAAGTGCTCCGGGCCGATCCGAGCTACCTGGTGGCCCGCAATAATCTGGCCTCCATCCTGTCGGTCCGCGGACAGACAGCGGAGGCGGAGCAAATGTTTGATTCGGCGAGCAAGACGACCCAGGAAGAACGCGCGACTTATCCACGCACCTGGGCTGCCGCCCTCAACCTGGCCCATCTGGCACATGCTCGTCAGGACGACCAAAGCGCCTTGGCCATCATTAACAAGGCGCGGCATGATTACCCGGGGATCTGGAACCTGGTCAGCTTTCAAGCAGAACTCCTTCGCCGGACGCGAGGGGCGGAGGCGGCCCTGCCGATTGTCGACGAATTCGTGAAAAACCATTCCTGGCACTGCGAAGCGGCCATTGCGCTGGGCCGGCTTTCCTGGGAAACGGGCGATCTCGCCGGCGCCGAAAAAGCGTTTCGCCATGCCAGCTGGCTCGATGTGTATGACGCGGAAGCGCTCAGTGCGCTGGCCCTTCTCAGGATGCAACAAAACCGGTTGGAAGATGCGTTTCAGACGCAGCGCCGCGCTGTCTCCCGGCAACCCGACCAGGCGCGACCGTACCTTCTCCTCTCCGATATTCTGGAAAAGATGGGTCGACCCGCCGAGGCGCAAGCCGCGATCGCCCGCGTCAACGACCTCCAGGCCCTCGCGCGGTCGCAACCCAGCGCCAATTAGAACGCGCTGACCCGCCCGGATAACGGCCGCTGATTTAACTTGCCGCGCCCGCCGGTCGGCGTTCTCTTCCCGCGCATTATGTCCGCGCGGATTTATACCGATCGAGACGCCGACTTGAAATTCTTGCGCGGGAAGGTCTGCGCCGTCATTGGCTACGGAGCGCAAGGGCGCGCGCACGCGTTGAATCTAAGAGACAGCGGAATGCAGGTCCTGGTCGGGCTGCCTCCGCGGAGCAAATCGCGGCGCCTCGCCCGTCACGAGGGACTCGAAGTGGTGAACACAGCCGCGGCGGCCCGACGCGGCGATGTCATTTTTCTGGCCGTGCCGGATACAAAAATGCCGGAGATTTACGAACGGGAGATCGCTCCCTCGCTCTCTGCCGGCCAGACGCTGCTGCTGGCCCACGGGTTCGCGATTCTTTACCAAACGATTGTTCCGCCGACAGACGTGGATGTGGTCATGGTTGCCCCGAAAGGCCTCGGTCCGATGGTTCGCCGCGAGTTCATCGAGGGCCGGGGCGTTCCGGCCCTTTTTGCGGTCAGCCAGGACGTGACGGGTCGCGCAAAAAGGACGGCTCTCGCCTGGGCGAAAGCGATCGGTTCGACCCGGGCGGGTGTGATCGAAACAACTTTTCGGGAGGAGACCGAAACCGATCTGTTTGGCGAGCAGGCCGTGCTCTGCGGCGGCGTCAGCGCACTTGTTCGCAGCGGATTCGAGACCCTGGTTCGTGCGGGTTACGCGCCGGAGCTGGCATATTTTGAATGCCTGCACGAATTGAAATTCATCGTGGATCTCATGCACGAGGCTGGGATTCACGGGATGCGTTCCCGCATTTCGGAGACGGCAAAATGGGGCGACCTTTCCGTCGGTCCCAGGATTATCGACCGCGCGGTGCAAAAGAAAATGGAGCTCGTCCTCCGTGAAATTCGCGATGGGAAATTTGCCCGGGAATGGCTGCGCGAAACGAAAAATGGCCGAAAACGTTACGCGCGGCTGCTGGCCGAATCGCGGAAACATCCGATCGAGAAAGTGGGAGCCCGGCTGCGCGGCTTGATGTCCTGGAAGAAAAAAGCGAAGCCGGCTCGAAATCGCGCCTAGAAGCCGTTTTTCACTACTGCTCCCAGAGAAAATGTTCCAGGCGCAAGCGGCTCAACCGCGATTTTGCTTCATCACTGCGCGCGCCGCCGGCTGAAGCGAGTTTCTGGTAGACGATGGCCGCCGGCTGCCACTTCGAATCTTCCTCGAGCAGTCGCGCGGCGTTAAAGCCCGCCTTGTAATACCAGAAAAACTCACGCTCCCGATCCGGCCGGCTTTCGTCTTCGATGATTTTGTAGAAAGTGGCCAGGGCATTGGCTCGATCGTCCAATTTCTCCAGACAGATCCCTTTTTTGAAAAGCGCCTGGTTGCGCCAATGCAAAGGGGCATCTGCCTGCGACGCGAGCTGATCGTAAATCTCGATTGCGCGCGGGTAGCTCGCACGGTCGGCCGGCCCCGCCTCATATAAAATATCGCCTTTGCCGCAGAGGGCTTCCCGTTTCTCTTCCGGCTTCGCGGCTCCCTGCAAGACTTCATCGTAAAGCGTCGCCGCGTCCTGCGGCTTGCCGAGTTTGCGCTCGATCACCGCCTGCTCAATGCGCGCCGGCCATTTCAACTCCCCATTCTTCTTGACCACCTCATCGAGCAGGACAAGCGCGCGGTCGAGCGATTGCGCGCCCATGCTTTGCATCGCGGCTTTCGCGGCAAAAAACAGCGCCTTCTCGGCGAAGCCGGCCCGCGGATTTTCCTGCGCCAGAATTTGGAATTGGGTTTGGGCATTCGGAAAATCCTGTTGCCGGTAATAGGTTTCCGCCAACTTCATCCGGACGTCGGAAACGAGCGGAGAACCCGGGTATTTCTGGAGAAAGTGATTGGCCACCTCGATCACCCTGGCCGCCTCAGCGTTGGGTGTGGCGTCCTCGATCCAGATGATGAGATAATCCGCGCGTTCGTTGGCGGCGGCGTTCGGCTCGGCTTCCCTGGCGCTCGCGAGGTTTTTCCGGGCGGCCTCGAGGTTGGCTGGAACGCTGTGAAAGGCGAGCTCCGCCAGCGCCACCCACGCTTCCGAGAGCCGCGGGTGCTGGGGAAATGCTTGCAGGAACGCTTGCAGTGTTTCTTTCGCCTTCTTGTTTCCCTGCGCGGCCTGGATGAGACCTTCCTCGAGCGATAAATCTCCTCGCGCTTCGTCGTTTCCACCGGCTTGCCCGAGCTCCTGAAAGTCGGCCTGAAAACGGGCATGATCGCTCAATTGCAGCCAGGCCAGCGAGGCGTTGAAGAACGAGTCGGCCGCCGCACGCGGTGAAGTGTGCGCCACCCTTTCAAACGTTTGGGCCGCTGCTTCGAACTGCCTGGCCCCATAGCGCGTGCGACCGATGAGAAAATTGATTCTATCGGCCACCGCTGGACCCGCGCGAAGCGCTTGCGCATCCTCGAGGATCGCGAGTGCTTCATCAAACCGCCGATTCTCGAGCTCGAGCTGGGCAAATTCGAGGAGACCTTCGGCCAGCGCCGGCAATTGAAGGCGGGCATCTCGCAACTCGCCGAAAACTTTCAATGCGTTCTCGCGGCGCCCCGCGCGCAGCTCGCTTCGGGCGAGATACCATTGCGCAAGAGAGCGGCGCGGCTGGATGGGATCGGCGGCCCACCTTCGCAACTCCTGGTTCGACGGCGTTCGTTGAGCGCGATAGAGCTGATCGAGCTTTTGAAAAATCGTCGGTAATCCCGGATCCGTCGGATGATGTTCCACGAAATCCTCGAGCGGATCATCCCCCGTTTCGGGCGTCTTCAATCGCAAATTCACCTCGGCCACCCCACATAACGTGGCGATGAGCACGGCGCGGCTGGCGCCTTCCGGTCTGCGCAAAATCGTCTGGAATAGCTCGAGCGCCCGCTCGCGATGGTTCAGTTGCGCCTCCAGCCGGCCTTGGAAGAAGCGTTTCTCTTTCTTGTCCGCGAGCAAGGCTGGTCTTGTCCGCTCGAGGATACGCCGCGCCGCCGCGGTATCCCGTTTCTCCAGCAACAACTCGACCGAGCGAAGTTCGGCGCGGTCCTTCCATTGCGGATCGGAAAAGAGAAGGGCAAACACGCGAAGAGCTTCATCGGAACGTCCAAGCGCTCTCAAGGACTCCGCTTGTCCAAGGATCGCTCTGGAGCGAAATGGCGAGGCTGATTCGGCCGCGACTTGCCGGTAAAGCGGGAGCGCCTCCGTCCAACGTTCCAGGGCGGCGAGGGCCTGCGCGCGGCAAAAGCGCGTAGCCGGCAGGATCTGCAAGGCTGGATCCTCCAGGACCTTCAAAGCTTCCTCCGTCTCTCCCGCCGCGAGAAGCGCTTCCCCCAGCTTCGCGTTGGCCGCTCTCCGGTCTTCTTCCGCGAGTTCGCCCTCAAGAAGCGTCCGTAATCGCATTACCGCCACCTGTGGGACTCCCTCGTCCATGGGCCGGACCGCCGTTTCTAATTCCGGAAGTTCCGCGCGCACGAGACCAGCAAACAGGAAAATCCACGCGAAGATCGCAACCGTTCTTTTCATCTCTTGAGCAACGGCTTCAGATAACGCCCCGTATGACTTCCCGCCACCTCCGCAATTTCCTCCGGCGTTCCCGCCCCCACGATCTCCCCCCCGCCTTCTCCGCCTTCCGGTCCCAGATCGATGATCCAATCGGCGCACTTGATCATCTCGAGATTGTGTTCGATCACGACCAGTGTATTGCCCGCGTCCCGGAGTTTCATGAGCACCTGGAGCAACTTTTCGATATCGGCAAAATGTAATCCCGTCGTTGGCTCATCGAGAAGGTAGATCGTACGGCCCGTCGCTTTTTTGGCCAGCTCGGTGGCGAGTTTGACGCGCTGCGCTTCGCCTCCGGAGAGGGTCGTCGCCGCCTGGCCGAGCCGGAGGTAGCCGAGGCCCACGTCGAGCATCGCTCCGAGCCGGTCGGACACCGATGGCACGTTGCGAAAAAATCGGGCCGCTTCGTCGACGGTCAGGTTGAGGACATCGGCAATGTTCTTTCCCTTGAAAGTGATCTCGAGCGTTTCGCGGTTGTAGCGCTGGCCCCGGCAAACTTCGCACTCGACGTAAACGTCCGGCAGGAAGTGCATCTCGATCTTGATCAGCCCGCCGCCTTCGCAATTCTCGCAACGCCCGCCTTTGACGTTAAAGCTGAAACGCCCGGCATCGTATCCTCGCACGCGCGCGGCCGGCAGCTGGCTGAACAACTCCCGGATCGGGGTGAACGCGCCGGTGTAAGTGATCGGGTTCGAGCGGGGGGTCCGGCCGATCGCGCTCTGATCGATCACGATCGCCTTGTCGAGCTGGTCGAGTCCACGGAGCGCGCGATGTGTTCCCGGCTTGTCCTTGGAATTGTAAAAATGCCGGAAGAGCGCGCGCCGCAGGATATCGTCCACCAAGGTCGATTTCCCGCTGCCCGATACGCCGGTCACGCAGGTGAAACAACCAATCGGGATGGACGCGGTCACATCCTTCAAGTTGTTCTCCGCGGCGCCGGTCACGCTCAGCCATCCATCTCCGGTCTGGCTGGGTTGGGGAATGACGCGTTCCCGCGGGAGCGCAATTCGCGCCCGGCCGGAGAGGTAATCCGCGGTCGGTGAATTTTTCGCGCGCAATACTTCCGCGATCGTTCCTTGCGCGACGATTTCGCCGCCGCGCGGCCCGGCGCCCGGCCCGAGATCGAGAATATGATCCGCGGCGCGAATTGTCTCTTCATCGTGTTCGACCACGATGACCGAATTTCCGAGGTCGCGTAACCGGCGAAGGGTGCTGAGAAGGCGCGCGTTGTCCCGTTGATGCAACCCGATGCTTGGCTCATCCAGGACGTAAAGGACGCCGGCCAGGCCGGAACCGATCTGGGTGGCGAGCCGGATCCTCTGCGCTTCGCCGCCGGAAAGGGTCCCGCTCTCGCGGTCGAGGGAGAGATAATTGAGCCCCACCTCCACGAGAAACTGGAGGCGCGAATCGACCTCGCGGACCACTTCGGAAACGATGTGCCGTTGCTGGTCATTCAGCGCGAGCCGCCGGATATACGCTGCCGCGGCGTCGATCGTCAGTTCGCTGAATTGGTGAATATTCAGCTCCCGCCCTTCCAAATCCTTGAGCGTGACCGCAAGAATCTCCGGCTTCAACCGCGCGCCGTGGCAGGTTTGGCAGGGCACGCGCGTCATGAAGGCGCGGATGCGATTGCGCGTAAACTCGCTCTCCGTTTCCTGGTAAAGCCGCTCCATTTGCGGGACGAGCCCTTCAAAGGGCCGTGCCGTCTTGGGCGATTTTCCATTTCCGCCGAGGTTCATTTGAATCGGCTGGTCGCCCGTTCCGTAGTAGAGCGCCTTTTTGAACGCGTCCGGCAAATCCGCGAACGGGATGCAGTCGTCGACCGCGAAATGTTTCACCAGCGCCCTTTGCAGATTCCGGTAATAGGCCTGCATCGGCTTGGTGCCACGGCGCCACGGAGTGATCGCGCCTTCCGCGAGCGATTTCTCCGGATCCGACACCATCAAATCGGCATCGCAAACAAGCTGCGTCCCCAGCCCGTGGCAAGCCGGACACGCGCCCAAATGGCTATTGAACGAAAAATGTTTCGGCGTTAGCTCGCCCAGCGAAAAATTGCTCTCCGCGTTCCCATAGTCCGTCGTGTAGCGAACCGTCTCCCACTTCTCCCCCAGCTGGACGTTGGATGTTGGACGTTGGGCGTTGGACGTTTCTTTCTCTTCCGATCGCAGCACCACGATCCGGTTCCCCCCCCATTTCAGCGCCGTCTCCACCGAATCCGCCAGACGCGTCCGCACCCCTTCGCGAATGATCAACCGATCCACCACCGCCTCGATGGTATGCCGTTCGGTTTTCTTCAGGCGAATCGGCTCCGGCTTTCCGAGCTCGACGATTTCGGCGTCGATCCGAATCCGGACAAATCCTTCCCGCCGGACCTTCTCAATCACGTCGCGGAACTCGCCCTTTTGATTTTGCACCAGCGGCGCCAGCAGGATGATTTTTGCCTCAGCCGGGAAAGCGAGAATTTGGTCGACGATCTGTTGCGGCGTCTGGCGATGGATGGGTTGACCGGTCGTGGGATCGTGCGGTTGGCCGACGGCCGAAAACAAGACGCGTAAATAGTCGAAAATCTCCGTTGTGGTCGCGATGGTGGAACGGGGATTGGCTCCCGCGCTCCGCTGCTCGATCGCGATCGCGGGCGACAGCCCTTCGATGAAATCGACGTCCGGCTTTTCCATTTGGTCCAGGAACTGCCGGGCGTAGGCGGAGAGGCTTTCCACGTAGCGGCGCTGCCCCTCGGCGTAAAGGGTATCGAAAGCGAGCGAGGATTTCCCCGACCCGCTTAAACCGGTGATTACGACCAGCTTTTCCCTTGGAATTTCTACGTGGAGATTCTTGAGATTGTGCTGGCGCGCACCGCTGATCTTGATAGTTTGCGCAGGCATCGGACGACAAATGTCGAACCTGTCAGTCAAGCACAAGTCCTGCTTTTCTCCAGTGCATGCTTTCAATCATGAGTGACCCCGACCGCACAATTGCCCACGAAGAACTCGTCGAATTGCAGAAGAAATTCAGCGAGATCAAACACGCGATCAATAACGCCCTCGCCGTGATGATGGCACTCTCCGAGATGTCGCAGCGCCGCCCGGATTACTCGGAAAAGCTCGCGAGCACCGTGCTGACCAAAGCACCGCAGATCGTCTCCAGCCTGCAGGAGTTCACCCAGGCCTTGAATGATAAGGCCGGGCCGAAACCCGAAGTGGTTCCCTGAGCAGATTTCGCCGGAACGAGCCTCGAGCTGCTCCCGAAGGCTAGCGACGGCGACTTTGTTGAGGAGTGGCAGACGGCGCGGCACTGGGACTGGCCGAGCCTGCGGGCGTGACCGAGCTCGTCGGAGCCGGACTGGCGACCGTTCCGGGCGAGCCGGCCGCCGAGGCTGATGGAACCGGCGTGGGTGAAGCGCCGGCCGCAGTGGCAGGATTTGGACTCGGTGTCGGTGAAACCACCGGTGCGGGGGGGAGGTCTTTCCTCAGGTCGCGGCCAAGTCCGCTCTGGGTGTTGCCCTTTTGCGCGTAGAGAATCGAGAGGACGAAAGTCAGGATAAAGAAAATCGCCGCGAGCCAGCTCGTGATTTTCGTCAGCACATTGGTCGTCTGCGCGCCGAAGATGTTTTCCGTTACCCCGCCGCCAAAGGCTGCGCCCAAGCCCTCGCTTTTCGGACGTTGCATCAAGATCACGAGGATCATGAGAACAGCGACAAAGAGGTACAATCCGAGGAGGATGTTGATCAAAAGGCCCATTGGGACGGGCAATATCGCCAACCCGCGCGGTTTGTAAATGGGGCAATGGAGTGTTGGAGTGTTGCTGTCCCCATTACTCCATCACTCCACCGCCCCCCTTCACCTCGTTCCAAATCGCGTCCAGCTCCTCCAGGCCCACTTCACCCAGCTTCTTGCCCCGCGCGCGCAACTCATCCTCGACCTGGCTAAACCGCGAAACGAACTTGCCGGTCGCACCCTGCAACGCGGTTTCCGCATCGAGTTTGCTTTTGCGCGCGAGATTGACCACGGCAAAGAGCAGGTCTCCGATCTCATCCGCGATCGCGCTGGGATTACGCGACGCGATCGCCTCCTTCGCTTCCGCCAGTTCCTCGTCAACCTTCGCGATGACGTCGGCAATTTCGGCCCAATCAAAGTTGACCCGTGCCGCTTTGCTTTGCGCTTTTTGCGCGCGCATCAGGGCGGGGAGCGCCGCGGGAAGCGTGGAGAGGTAATGACCATCGGCGGCGTTCTTCTCTTCCCGCTTGATCGCTTCCCACTGTTTCACGACGCCATCCGTGTCGCGCACACCGCTCTCGCCGAAGACATGCGGATGCCTTCGAATCAGCTTGGCTGTCACATCCTGCAACACTTCCCGGATATTGAAACGGCCGGCTTCCCCGGCAATTTGCGCGTGCATCACGGCGAGCAGGATCAAGTCCCCAAGTTCCTCGCGCAGATTCGAATCGTCGCCTGCGCGGACGGCCCCGGCGACTTCGTACGCTTCCTCGATCAAGCTGGGAAGCAGCGTCTCGTTCGTTTGCTCGCGGTCCCAGGGGCAGCCATCGGGCGCGCGGAGTTTGGCGACGATTTCGCAAAGGCGTTGAAAGTGATCAGTGACTGGTGACTGGTGAATAGAGCCGGGCGGAACCGTGTTTTCCAAACTATTCACGATTCACTGATCACCATTCACCTCAAATGCGCCAGAGCGACCGGTGCGTTTGAAATTCGGAAACTTCGCCAGTCGTCTTCTTGCTGACGTAAATCGTGATGCCGATGACGCTGGCCAGAGTGCCGATAAAAATAAACGCCACCAGCCACGACGGAATGTGTCCGACCCGCAGGGCACGGTAGAACGCCGGGACACCCGCGACCGGCCCGGTGGCGTGGAGAAAGATCTTCGTGATCCACGCCACCATGATCAGGATGAAAATGAAAACGTAATTGCGCTTCAGACGCCGCCCGACCGCCTCGAGTTTTGTAATCTTGAAGGAGGGCAGGATGAGATCTTCGCAGACGAGTTTTTTCCATTCGCCCTGAAGCATCTCGCGGTTTTCCATCACCATCGGCACGAGGAAATGCGCTTCGAGCATGCGGACGCGGGCCCGAAAGGCATCGTAAAACCGGTAGCGCCGCGCTTCGATCCAAAGCATGCCCCAGACAATGGCGAGATTGAAAAAGAAGATGATGTGCGGGACGTCGCGATTCGCAAACGCGATGGTGATAATCGCGGTGCTGCTGGTGATCGCCCAATTGGTCGTGATATCGAGCCGCTGCCGCCAGACCATGATGCGCCCGAGCTCTCCCCGGTAAAAATGGGACATCGCATTGACGTAGCCCGGGTCGTAAAGGCTCTTTTGGAGCGAGATGGTTGCTTCTTCACTAAGCCCGCCGGGATTGTTTACAGTTGCCACAAGTCCTTGGATAATTCGATAACTCGGATTGGCCCGTCAATCCAATCAATCGCTCACCTATTCTTCCGTGTCCGCATTGCTCACTGAAATTCTCGATCCAAGGCTGGTCGTGCTCGAGTTGCGCGAGGGCACCGCGGCGGAGGGCATTGTCGAAATAGCGGAACTGCTGCGCGACCACGGACATGTGCAGGACTATTACAAATTCGCCGACGCCGTCATGGAGCGCGAGGGAAGAAGTTCGACGAATACCGGCGACGGCGTGGCCTTCCCCCATGCGCGAACCGATCTCGTCGAGCATCTCGCCCTGGGGATTGGGCGGAGCGCGGCCGGCATGCAATTTGGCCAGACCAAGGAGCTGGTGCACCTGATCTTCCTCTTTGGCGTTCCAAAACAGATGGTAACCGATTACCTCGTCTGCGTCGGGGCGGTCGCGCGGGTGGTGAAAAATAAGGCGAAACGAGATGCGCTGATGGCGGCGACGGCCGGGGAGGATTTTGTGGCCCAACTCCGCGAAGGGGCGCTTTTGGTCGAGTGATGGGGGAAGAGCGCCTCCGCCTGTCTTGGCGCTCTCTCTCTCATGTCATCCCGAGTCGCGTAGTCGGCGAGGGACCTCGCAATTACAGATCGCGCGTTTTTGCCGCGACGAGCGCTAATTGCAGATGCGAGGTCCTTCCGCGTCTGCGCGCGTCAGGACGACAGCACTGCGTCGCGCGCCGGGCGCGCTTCCGCGGCGCGATAATACCAGCGATGGAGCCGGTGCGGCGAAACCCCGAGCCGGTAGAGCACAATGAACAAACCGTTCTGAATGCTCGTTCGCCACGCACCCTTGCGCAGGTGACGCCGCGCGGATGAGCGCACCGGCGGATCCAGGACGGCCACTTTGCCGGCGGCGCGCAAGCGGCGGGAAAATTCCACGTCTTCCATCAGCGGAATTTTCGCGAACCCGCCCAGCCTCATGAAAACATCGCGCCGGACAAAAATCGATTGATCGCCATAGAGCGTCCCGCCATGCCGGGTCAGAAAGCGCGCCACCGATTCCAGCCAGAGCAAACGCGGATGCCGCCCATCGAATTTCCGGTAGAACGCGCCTCCGATGATTCCCGGGTCGGACATCGCCGTTTCGATCGCGGCCAGGTGCGTCTCCTCGAGATCGGTATCGGAATGTTGGAACACGATCACATCTCCGGTGGCCGCGGCGGCCCCCAGGTTCATCTGCTCGCCACGATTGGGCGCGGTGCACATTAAAAAAATCGCGCCACACGAGAGAGCGATGCGCTCGCAATCCGCGCCGCCCGAAGCATCGACGACAATCGTTTCCGCTAATCGATCGAGCCGGGACAAGCCTGGCAGCAGCGCCGCCAGATTTTCCGCGTCACGCCAGGAAGGAACGACAACACTGATTCGCATGCGGGTGCCGCAACCCTCCGCCCGTCCGTTCACTGCGACTTTTTCAAGAGACGAGCCCGGGCCAGGTCGAGCGCTCGCCGTTCCGACGCGGTCAAACTGTTGATTCCTTGCTTGGAAATTTTATCCAAGACGGGGTCGATCGAGTCGTGGACGTTTTCGGGCTCGACGACGCGCCTCGGAGCGGATCGCTGAACCACCTGAAACTTTGGCTTCGGCTCCCAGCGGGATTTCAGGTTTCGCCACCACGCCAGTTCGGGGCCAACCCCCCGGAGCCGGATGAAGAAAAAGGCCCCTGCGATGCTGACCCAGAGCACGGCCATGGCCGGCCAATCGCGATAGGCCAGCAACTGCAACGTGGAAATTGCGGCCAGGACCAGCGCCACCCACTTCGTCTGGATCCGCAGGAGCAGCTCGACGCTTGGATAAATCGTAGCGAACGCGATGAAGATTCCAAAATGGAGGGCCGGGGACCCAGCCACCCCGACACGCTGCCAGAGCCCCCAGATCGAGAGGAGCACTGTCGGCGCGAGCAGGAGAAAGGAATAGAGAACGATGAAGACGCGGCGGCCGATAAAGCGTTCCAGTTCGCGCCCGAAGACGTAGAGCATGTACATTTCGACCGCGAACCAAAGGAGCGCCGACGGGGAATGGACAAAAGCGTAGGTCGCGATCTGCCAGAATTCTCCGCGCTGCCAGACGAGCGCGCTGTCAAAAGCAAGGTGTCCCAGAAGGCCGGTCCCCCCAAGGAAGCACGCCACGATTGCGGTAAAGGCGTGCACGGCGACCAGAAGCGTCGTGACATGAACCGGATGACGTCCCACCCATGTCACCGGCTGGTAGTCATCGGAGGTGGTGACTCCGAACATGCTTCAATTAATCAGCTGCCCTCGCGTGCGCAAGCAATGTCATCCCGAGCGAAGTCGAGGGATCCCGCAGCCTTACCTCAAAGCTGGCATCCCCGGGGGTCCCTCGACCGCGCTCGGGATGGCGAAGAAAATTTGCTTGGAGAAGCGACCGAAGCGGAGAAAATGACAATCCGCTCTTCTGCATTTGCCTGACAGTCGAGCGCCGCAATCTATGGAAAACCTCGCGCCAGCCATTTCGCCGCCAGGCGGAATCGGGGATGCAAAACCGTCGAATCAGGCGGTCCTCGATTGGGTGCAGGAGGTCGCCCGCCTGGCTGAGCCGGAAAACATTTTCTGGTGCGATGGTTCGGAGAAAGAGAACGCCTGGCTGCTCGAGGAGGCGCAGCGCCTGGGGGTGTTGATCAAGCTCAACGAGGAAAAAAAGCCCGGCTCGTATTTGCATCGCTCCAGTCCGAACGATGTCGCGCGGGTCGAACAGTTCACCCTGATCTGCACGCCGACGCACGAAGAAGCCGGCCCGACCAACAACTGGGCCGAGCCGGGTGAGACTTACACAAAACTCCACGGCATGCTGGCCGGCGCCATGCGCGGGCGAACCCTGTTTGTCGTTCCCTACATCATGGGCCCGCCGGAGTCGCCCCTGACGAAAGTCGGCTTTGAAATCACCGACTCGATTTATGTCGTCTTGAGCATGCGGATCATGACGCGCATGGGATCCGTCGCGGTCAAACGGCTGGGTGCGGACGCCGGCGCGGAATGGAATCGAGGCGTTCATTCGCTGCTCGATCTCAATCCCGACCGCCGGCTCATTTGCCATTTTCCGCAGGATAACGCGATCATCTCGGTCGGCTCCGGTTACGGCGGAAATGTTTTGCTGAGCAAGAAGTGCCTCGCGCTCCGGATCGGCTCCTTTCTCGCGCGCAAGCAGGGCTGGCTCGCCGAACACATGCTGATTCTCGGCGTGGAATCGCCGGAAGGCCGGAAGCATTACGTGGCCGCGGCGTTCCCCAGCGCGTGTGGCAAAACCAATTTCGCCATGCTCATTCCGCCGGCCCATTTCAAGGGCTGGAAGGTCACGACCGTCGGAGACGACATCGCGTGGATGCAGATCGGTGAGGACGGACGGCTCTATGCGGTCAATCCCGAGAACGGCTATTTCGGCGTCGTCCCGGGGACAAGTTACAAATCGAACCCAAACGCGATGAAATCGATCGAGCGCGACACGCTTTACACGAACGTCGCGCTGACCGATGACGGCGATGTCTGGTGGGAAGGGAAGGATGGCCCGCCACCGACCTCCTGCATCGACTGGAAGGGAAACCGCTGGACGCCGGCATCGAAGGAAAAAGCCGCGCACCCGAATAGCCGTTTCGCCGTGCCGATGCGGAATAATCCGGTGCTCGATCCGGAGGTGGAAAAAGGAGACGGCGTGCCGATTAGCGCCATCATTTTCGGCGGACGCCGCAGCGACACCATGCCGCTGGTTTTCCAGGCGTTCGATTGGACCCACGGCGTTTATGCCGGCGCCACGATGGCTTCCGAAACGACCGCGGCCGCGACTGGCGCGGTCGGCCAGGTGCGGCGCGATCCGATGGCGATGCTGCCGTTTTGCGGATACAGCATGGGCGATTATTTCCAGCACTGGCTGGAGATCGGTCCGCGCATGGCGAATCCGCCCCTGATCTTTCACGTGAATTGGTTCCGGAAAGACTCCGAGGGAAAATTTCTCTGGCCGGGTTTTGGCGACAACATGCGCGTACTCAAGTGGATCATCGATCGGCGCGAGGGGAAGGGCGGAGCTGAAGATACTCCGATCGGCCGCATTCCGCGTGCGGAGGACCTCGATCTGGATGAACTCGAGGGCGTTTCTTCAGAGCGAATGAAAGAACTGCTCTCGGTAAAACCGGACGAGTGGAAAACGGAACTGGAAGGCCAGAAGAAGTTCTTCGAAACTCTCCAGCCCGATATGCCCGAGGCGCTCCTCGCGGAGCGCGAGAAGGTCGCGCAGCGTTTCGACAGGTAACGGCAGCTCAGTCATCCCGAGCCGCGCAGACGGCGAGGGACCTCGCAGTCGCGGGGAAACGCACCCAAAACCGCTTTCGCGATCCACGAAGCGAGCACTTACGAACATCGCGGTTTCTTGCTTGAGTAATTCGCGAGCGACCGTGAGGTCGGCGCTCCTCCCATGGTCGCGGTCCCGTCTGCGCGGCTCGGGATGACACTGTTTTTCCGCCTCAAAATTTGCGAACTGCCGCGCTCACTCGGATAATCTCCGGTGGGTTCGAAGATCGCCGAAAAATCACCGGTAACCGCGCTGCCTGACTTGCCTCAGGCGGGTTGCGTGGAGATTCGCGGCGCGCGCCAGAACAATCTCAAGGGGATCGACCTCGATCTCCCGCTCGGCAAATTGACCGTCATCACGGGGCCGAGCGGCAGCGGCAAATCGAGTCTCGCCTTCGACACGATCTACGCGGAAGGCCAACGCCGTT
Source organism: Chthoniobacterales bacterium (assembly GCA_035556975.1). Classification (GTDB taxonomy): domain Bacteria; phylum Verrucomicrobiota; class Verrucomicrobiia; order Chthoniobacterales; family UBA10450; genus AV80. Next base: position 6,718 of record DATMEN010000009.1, on the reverse strand, counting down.
ACGTCGAGACCTTCAGCCCCTACATGCGGCAATTTCTGGACCGCATGGATAAGCCGAGGGTGGATGAAATCCGCGGCATTCCGCCGGCCATCGCCATCGAACAGGCAAACCCGGTGAAAAGTTCGCGCTCCACCGTCGGCACGATGACGGAGATCAACGATTACCTGAAACTCCTCATGCCGCGCATCGCGCGCGCTTTTTGTCCCGGCTGCGGCCGCGAAATCCGCCCCGAAACCGCGCAGTCGATCGCCGATCACGTGATTCGCGAATTCAGTCATCCCGAGCGAAACGAAGCGCGGCGAAGTGAAGTCGAGGGACCCCATGAAACGTCGAGCGGCGCGCTGCGGAGTCCTTCGACTCCGCTTCGCTCCGCCCAGGATGACAACGTTACGGTGCTGATCACTTTCTGGGTGGCTGTGCCCGCCAAGACAGAGCCGCGCGCGTTTTTCGATTTCATTCAACAGCAGGGTTACCTGCGTATCTGGATCGACCACGAGATCGTGCGGGCCGATTCGGACAAGAAAATCAAGCGACTCGGCGCGCGCGTCCAGGTCATTCAGGATCGCATCGCGATTTCCGAATCCAACCGCGCGCGGCTCATCGAGGCGATTGAAACCGCGCTACGCTTCGGCAAAGACAAGATCAACGTGGTGCCGATTTCGGAAACCGGATACCGGAAACCGGAAAGCAAAGAGTCCTCAAAGACGTCCGAAAAGGTTCTTTCCGAAATCCGAAATCCGAAATCCGAAATGCCTTTCTCGACCGGATGGCATTGCGCGCATTGCGACCTCGATATCCGCCCGCCGACACCGGGGCTGTTCAGCTTCAATAATCCGCTCGGCGCCTGCCCCAAGTGCCGCGGATTCGGCCGAACGATTGCGATCGACCTGAACCGCGCGATCCCCGATCGAAGCCTGAGCATCGCCGGCGGAGTGGTGCGCGCGTTTCAAGGACAGCAATTTGGCGAATCGCAAAAGGACCTGTTGCGCGCGTGCGCCCGGGAGGAGGTCGACGTCCGCCGGCCTTTTGAGGACTTGCCGAAGGCCGACCAGGATTTTGTCATCAACGGCGAAGCGCGGGACGAGGACACCGACGTGGAAGAGCTGGCGGAGAACGATCGCTGGTACGGTGTGCGCGGCTTCTTCAAATGGCTCGAGAGCAAAACCTACAAAATGCATGTGCGTGTCTTGCTCAGCCGCTACCGGGCTTACACCACCTGTCCCGATTGCAACGGCGGGCGTTTCCAACCGGCGGCGCTGAACTACCGGATCGTGTCGCCCGCGGAAGGCAAAGCCCGCGAAACGGCCCGCACCCTGCCGGAGCTCGCTCTGCTTTCAATTTCGGACGCACGGAAGCTTTTCGTTGACCTGGCGCTGCCGCCCAACGACTCGACCGCGGAGATGTTGCGCAACGAAGTCGTCGCGCGCCTGCGCTATCTTTGCGAAGTTGGCCTGGGCTATCTCACGCTCGATCGCTCGACGCGGACGCTCAGCGGCGGCGAAGTCCAGCGCGTGAACCTGACAACCTGCCTCGGGGCGTCGCTCGTAAACACGCTTTTCGTCATGGACGAACCGAGCGTGGGGCTGCATCCGCGCGACGTGAGCCGGCTCGTGCGCGTCATGCACGATTTGCGGGACAAGGGCAACACGCTGCTCGTGGTCGAACACGAGGAAGCGATCATCCGCTCATCGGATCACGTGATCGATATCGGTCCCGGCCGCGGGGAACGCGGCGGTGAGCTGATTTTCAGTGGAGCGTTGGAGCAGATGCTGGGGAGCGCACGCGCCTCGCGTGCTGGTTTCGGCGCCGCGCCGAAACAATCTGCCGACGATAAAGTTCGCGATGGCGAGGGCGCCATCGCCGGCACGCGAGGCGCGTGCGCTCCCCAATCGCTGACAGCGGATTACCTTGCAGGACGGAAGTCGATCCCAGTGCCGAAGTCGCGCCGCAAATCAGCCTCTTCAATCAGGATCACCGGCGCGCGAGAGCACAACCTCAAGAGCCTGGACGTCGAAATCCCGCTGGGCATTTTCAACTGCGTCACCGGCGTTTCCGGCTCCGGAAAGTCGACGCTCATTCACGAAGTCCTTTATCGAAACTTGCTTCAGGCCAAGGGCATGGCGTCCGAGCAGGAACCTGGTGCGTGCAAATCGGTGACCGGCGCGCATCGCATCGGCGACGTAGTGATGGTCGACCAATCGATGCTGGCGCGCACCCCACGCTCGACGCCCATTCTCTACCTCGGGCTCTACGATCGCGTGCGCGAGCTTTTCGCAGCGCAGCCGGAAGCGATGGCGCAAGGGCTGACCGCGAGCGCCTTTTCCTTCAACTCCGGCAGCGGCCGCTGCGAACGCTGCTGTGGCACCGGTTTTGAGAAGATCGAGATGCAATTCCTGAGCGATCTCTATGTGCGTTGCGCCGAATGCGAAGGCCGCCGCTTTCAGCCGCACGTCCTCCGCGTCCAGTTGCACGAGAAGTCAATTCACGATGTTCTGCAATTGACCGTCAGTGAAGCCATCCAGTTTTTCGCGCGGATCGGCGAAGCGGAAAAGCTGGGAAATCCACTCGACGTGCTGGACGAGGTCGGTCTTGGTTATCTGCGGCTCGGGCAGCCGCTCAACACTCTTTCAGGCGGCGAATCGCAGCGCCTCAAACTAGTCCGGCATCTCGCGGAGGAGAGTGCCGGCCCGAAGCAAAACGGAGCGGCCGGCGGCAACCTTCTCATCTTCGACGAGCCGACCACGGGTCTGCATTTCGATGACGTCGCGATGCTGGTGAAGTTGTTTCAGCGCCTGGTCGACGCCGGAAATACGATCATCGTGATCGAGCATAATCTCGAGGTGATTAAATGCGCCGATTGGGTGATCGACCTTGGACCCGAGGCCGGAAACGAGGGCGGGAGGCTGGTCGCTGCGGGCACCCCGGAAGTCGTTGCGCGGGTCGACGCATCGCATACGGGAGAGTTTCTGCGCGAAGTTCTGGGGAGCGCACGCGCCTCGCGTGCTGTTCGCGGCGCCTCGCCGCGAATCACTCCAAGCGTCTATTCTGATGTCGGTGACGAAATTTCACTCCGCGCTGCCGAAGAGCCGTTCGGCGAGGCGCCGAACAGGGCACGCGAGGCGCGTGCGCTCCCCAGAAACGGAGCCAATGCCATCCGCATTCAGGGCGCGCGCGAACACAATTTAAAGAACATCTCACTCGATATTCCGCGGGACAAGATGGTCATCATCACCGGCCTGAGCGGTTCCGGAAAATCGACCGTCGCCTTTGATATTCTCTTTGCTGAAGGACAACGCCGCTTTCTCGACAGCATGTCGCCTTACGCGCGGCAGTTCGTCGAACAACTGGAAAAGCCGGACGTCGATCTCGTGGAAGGCGTGCCGCCGAGCGTCGCGATCGAACAACGCGTCACGCGTGGCGGTGGCAAATCCACCGTCGCCACCGTGACGGAGGTTTACCATTTTCTCCGCCTCCTTTTCGCCAAGACCGGAACGCAGTTTTGTCCCGATTGCGATCTGCCGGTGGAAAAACAGAGTCTGGCCGCGATCGTGAAACAACTGGAGACGGCGGCGAAGCGTGGTTCGCTCAAGGTGCTGGCTCCGCTCGTGAAAGCCCGCAAAGGGTTTCACACCGATGTCGCGCGCTGGGCGGAACGGCAGGGCTTCGACACACTCCTGGTCGACGGAAAACTCCTGCCCATCGCTCAATTTCGAAAGCTCGAGCGCTTCAAGGAGCACACCATCGATGTCGTGGTCGGCGCGATCGACGCGAAGCGAATTCTGAAAGCGCGGAACCTGGTCCAGCGCGCCCTCGAGATCGGACGCGGCACCGCCCACCTGCTTGACGCCAAACATCGCCTCACGGTCATGAGCACGGAGATGAGCTGCCCTGGCTGCGGCCGCGCCTTCGAGGAACTCGATCCGCGTTTGTTCTCGTTCAATTCACCGCACGGGGCCTGCGCCGAATGCGGCGGGTTCGGCGAGATTTGGAATCGCGCCACGCAAACGGGCACGGAGGACACCGGCGAGTCCGTCCTCGAGAACGAACTGGCCGCGGAGCGCGAATCGGAGTGGATCGATGAAGGTGAAGCAGCGCCATGCCCCGCTTGCCACGGGTCGCGGCTGAATCCGATTGCCCGGCACGTGCGGCTGCAGAACCAGACGATCGATAATTTCACCGCTCTTTCGGCCGCCGAGGCGTTGCAGTTGATCGGCAAGCTCCGTTTTCGCGGCAACCAAAAAACCGTGGCTGACGATCTCGTGCCGGAAATTTCACAGCGCCTTCGGTTCATGGACAACGTCGGGCTCGGGTATCTCTCGCTCGGCCGTTCGGCGAAGACCCTGAGTGGCGGCGAATCGCAGCGGATACGTCTGGCCGCGCAGCTCGGCTCGAACTTGCGCGGCGTCCTTTACGTGCTCGATGAGCCTACGATCGGACTGCATCCGCGGGATAATCTTCGCTTGCTCGAAACGCTGACGGCGTTGCGCCAGAAGGGGAACTCCCTCGTCATCGTCGAGCACGACGAAGAGACGATGCGCCGCGCCGATCATATTATCGATCTCGGTCCCGGCGCCGGGATTCACGGCGGCGAAGTCGTGGTGCAAGGGACGTTGGGCGACATCGAAAGGCACGCAAGCTCGGAGACGGGCCGTTGCTTGAAGAATCCTTTGTGTCACCCAACCCGAAAGAGCCGGCGATCGTTAGGCGAGGTCGAGCAGTGGATGGAGGTCCGCGGCGCGCACGCGCATAATCTCAAGAATATCGACGCACGCTTTCCTGTTGGCCGGCTCTCGGTCATCACCGGCATCTCTGGTTCCGGAAAATCGACGCTGATGCGTTCGGTTTTGCTGCCGGCGGTGAAAGAATGTCTGGGTAGCGCACGCGTCTCGCGTGCTGGCGACGGTGTCCCGCCGTCGCGAACTTCCCGGAAAAGCCTGTTTCGGCGAGACGCGTGCGCTACCCAGATCTTTGGCGCCGAGTCGTTCGAAACGGTCTACGAAGTGGATCAATCGCCGATTGGGAAAACGTCCCGCTCGACGCCCGCGACTTACATCAAAGTTTTCGACGAAATTCGCAAGTTGTACGGCCAGTTGCCGGTCTCGCGCGTCCGCGGTTATTCGCCCAGCCGATTTTCCTTCAACGCGGAGGGCGGCCGCTGCGAAACGTGCAGGGGCCAGGGGGCCATCAAGCTCGAAATGAGTTTTCTCCCCAGCAGTTACGTGCCGTGCGAGGACTGCGGCGGACGCCGTTACAACCCGCAAACGCTGGAAGTGCTCTACAATGAAAAGAGCATCGGCGACGTGATGGAGATGACGATCGAGCAGGCCGGGACGTTTTTCGCCACGAACCAGAAAATTGCGCGCCCCCTTTCGCTGCTGGCCGATACCGGCCTGGGATATCTGAAGCTGGGCCAGCCGAGCCCGACCTTGAGCGGCGGCGAAGCGCAACGATTGAAACTTGCGACCGAGCTGACGCGGGGAATCGGACGTGCGCAAAACGAGCGGATTCGCAAAATGCGCAAGCCAAAATCGACGCTTTATCTGCTCGAAGAGCCAACGATCGGCCTGCACATGGCGGACGTGGAGTTGCTCTTGAATGTGCTGCACCGGCTCGTGGATGAAGGCAATACCGTGATCGTGATCGAGCATAATCTCAGCATCATCGCGGAAGCGGATTACGTCGTGGACATCGGGCCGGAGGCGGGCGCGGAAGGCGGAGAAATCGTCGCGACCGGCACACCCGAAGAAGTCGCGAAAAGCCGCGTCAGCCGCACGGCGCCGTTTTTGCGGGAGGTCCTCCGCACGACGCGCCGACAATAAAGTCATCCTGAGCGCAGCGAAGCGGAGTCGAAGGATCCCGTGGTGTTACCTTGGAGCTGTCTTTCTCAGCGGGATCCCTCGCCTGCGCTCGGGATGACAGCCTTGTTTAGGCCGTTACGATGCGCCGGCAGGCGGATTCTTTTTGTGATCGTCGAACATGAGCTTTTGATTGATGCAAATAGTTTGAGCCGGGATGATCGCCCCCTTGTCGTCGTAGCATAACTGCAAGAGCCAGCCAAAAACATCGCCAGGCCAATGCGGGGTGGGCCAATTGGAGGCGGGCGGCAACCCTGTCGCACCGAGCGCCGCAGCAAGGTCAAGGATCTCGCCGTGAGCCAGCAGATCAGAATGTTTTTTGCGTCGTACTTCGGGTTTTGCAGAATGTAGTCCGCGGCTTTCTGGTAGTCTTTGTCCTCATACTTATCGTTGATGGCCAACCCCATCGCAGCAGCCAGTGGCTGGATGGTCAGTTGAGGGCGCTGGCTGGCAGATGAGTTGGCAGCGGCAAACAGGTAATCCAACTTAACGAGACTGGAATTGATCGAATAATTTCGGAAATAGACCACATACGCCTGGGCTCGTTCCTGACCGGCCACGGCCAGGTCCGAACCGGAATCCGGCTTCTCGGCGTGACGGATCATAAGGATGTTAGTGTTTTTGGGCATGGGCGACCTTCCTTGCTGAGTGAATGACGAATATCAGGTTCCGTGTTTCTCTTGCACCTGCACTTTAACTTTCACTTACACACTGGCCAGACTCTGAGGTTGCTTCGTTTTTGCGGACTGCACTTACTGAAAGGAGTAAGACAGAACCGTGGAAAACAACAAGAGCCGCCATGGGCGGCGTTATGACTGGGAGTTCAAGCAGAGCGCGATCGCGCTCGTAAAGGAGGGTCGGAC
>DATMEN010000008.1:0-34741 GCA_035556975.1 Chthoniobacterales bacterium | reverse complement strand
GATCGATGGGTTGACCCGGCCGGCCCAGGTGAAGCTCCTCCGTTTCCTCCAGGGCGGGGAATATCGCTCCGTCGGTTCGCAGCAAGTCCTCCACGCAGACATTCGAGTGGTGGCGGCGACGAACGCCGACCTCAGCCGCCTGGTGCGCGAAGGGAGTTTTCGCGAGGATTTGTTCTACCGGCTGAACGTCCTGGCGCTGGCCCTGCCCGCGTTGCGGGAACGCCGCGGCGATATTCTTTTGCTCGCCCATCACATTCTCGAAATCCAGACCGCCATCACCGAAGCTCCGCCGAAGAGTCTTTCCCTGGGCGCGCTGAACCGGTTGCTCGCTCACTCGTGGCCGGGAAATGTCCGGGAACTCGAGAACGTCCTCACGCGCGCCATCGTGCTTTGCGATCGCGACACGATCGAGCTTGCCGATTTGAACCTGCCCAACGATGGCGTGGCGGAGGAAACTCAATCCTTCCAGACGATGAAATCGCGCGTCATCCGGCGGTTTGAGCACGATTTTCTCGAGGCCACCTTGCACGCCCATCACGGCAACATCACGCGCGCCGCACGCGCGGTGAAGAAGAACCGCCGGGCGTTCTGGGAACTCCTGCGCAAGCACGGCCTGCTCGCCGGCACGAGCCGCGAGTAGACCCGCCCCTTTTCGGCTCGAAGCGCTCCGGGCTTCTCAACCTTGCAGGACCGGTGGTTCCCGGGGGATGACAAAAGGCGGGTGACCGCGGACAAATTTGTCCCGCCGCGCCATCCCGGCGGGCGAGAGACATCGATGCCAAAATGCGTCCTCAATGCTCGGACAAAAATGTCCTTCGGCGGGTTTTCGGCTCTCGCGCCGGCGCGGTTTGCGAATGACCAGGTAAAATGCCTGTTGCGGCTGCGTTTCCGAGGGGAAAGCCCCGTGACCTAACGAGTAGTGCCAGGACAGAAACCGGGCGCGCGCGGGCCCCCGAAAAGAACGGCACGGCGGTTGCTAATGGCCAGAGCCGACCGCTCCAATGTGTGCCAGTCGATTCCTCCCTCCCATCTCCCGCGCCGGAAATTCTGGAATATCTCGCCAAACATCCGGAGGCGCAGGACACCATCGACGGCATCCTGCACTGGTGGGTGCTCGACTCGTGCATCCGAAGCTGGGCGCCCAAAATCGCGGAGACCGTTGGGCAACTCGTCCAAGATGGTTTCCTCGAACAGAAGCCGTCCGCCGGCGGCCATGTTTTTTACCGCGTCTCGCCGCAATACCTCGCCACGCTCCAACAGCGCCCGCCGTAAACGTCCCGATTTTGACCTCTCCTCATGACGCTAAATGACGATATGCATTGGTTCGCAATTCAGACCCGCCCGAATGCGGAGGCCGTGGCGGAATCGCATCTGGGCGCGCTGCCGGTCGAAACGTTGCTGCCCCTCGCGCGGCGTCCCGTGCACCATGCCACACGCGCTCGGCGGATAGTCCTGCGGCCCCTTTTCCCGGGCTATCTCTTCGCGCGTTTTCGCACGGCCGTCTCACTGCGCGCGGTCAAGTACAGCCGTGGCGTCTTACGTGTCCTCGGCGGCGCCAGCGACAGGCCCTGGCCGATGGACGACGCAATCATCGCGGCGATTCGGGAGCGCCTTGGGCCCGGGGGCTGTGTCGAATTAGTGGAGCGACCATTTGGCGCCGGCGATTCGGTCCGCGTTACCGCCGGGCCGCTAACCGGCTGGGCCGGCGTTTTTGATTCCGAGTTGAGCGATGCCGAGCGCGTCGTAATTTTAATCGAGACACTTCAGCAAGGCCGCGTCGTGATTCGGCGCGACTGCCTGGAATTGTCCGCTGCTGCCTGAGGTTTTCGGCGAGGGACCACTCGCACGAAAACGGCGCTTCGGGCACCGTGAGGGCGGCAGCATACCCACGCTCCAGCTTCATCAATAGTCCATATGGAGGCGCCTCTTGTGAGTTGCATCATGTTTGCGGATCGGTCGTTCGCATTTTTCGAACAGTCACTGCGCTATTTTTTGCGGCAGGACTTGGTGGAGAAAGAATTGTTGATCATCGCGGAAGAACCCGGAATCGAGGAGCGCACAGTCCCAAACGACGCCGTCCGGTTCCTGCAGCCGCTGCCATCAGTCTCGCGGCAGGAGCAATTAGACAGCGCTCTCGAAAGCTGTCGTGGGCGCTACATTGCGCTTTGGGATTGCGGCGATTGGATCGGCGCCAACCGCCTCTCCTGTCAGGCAGCACAACTCGAGAGAGCGAACGCTCCGGGATGCGTGGCGGGCGTCCTCATGCATTATTCACCCGTTGAAGCGCAGGCTTGGGAATTGCAGACAGCACCGTGTCCTTATACTTCGCGCAAAACCCTTTTCTATGATCGAAACCGGGTCGAGAACGCGCAGGTCGGTGCCAGCCTTTTCCAGGAGAATCGCGCTCTCGCCGAAGCGGCCGCTCCGCTGAGCTTGGAAACAATAGCAGCGCCCTGGTACGTCACAATCGTTCACCGGAGTTCATCTGCGACATCGTCGATCTCAGGGGGGACCTGGAGATCTACTTCTTGTGCGCAAGTCGCTGAGACGATTTCGTCCGATCGGGCATTTTATTGCGACCTGCGGGCGACCTTTCGCACGGCCCCACGGCGTGAGCCGCCCGTCTGGAGCGCGCCCCTGGAAGAACCGCCTAAAGGCACCCGGGTTCGGGTTCCGTCGTTTACCGGTAGAGCGGCTCCCCGCGCTTCGTGCCTAATGCCGACATCGAACCGGCGGGCTTTTGTGCCGTTGGCGATTCAATCTTTCCTGAGGCAGGATTACCCCGAGCGGGAACTCATCATCATCGATGACGGCACTGAATCCGTGGAGGACCTCGTGCCCCAGGATGGCCGCATCCAATACGTGCGTTGTCGGGCCGCGCGTTCGATCGGAACAAAACGCAATCTCGCCGCCGAGATGGCGACCGGCGAGTTGTTGGTCTGCTGGGATGATGACGATTGGTTTGCGTCCCACCGCATCTCCCGCCAGGCCGCGCCGCTGCTGGCGAAGCGCTACGACCTTTCCGTCCTGGAATGTGGATATATCCTCGACGTGACGAGTCGCCAGTTCCTCCACAAGGATCGCACCAAGCCCGGCCATTTATTTAACGTAGGCGCCGGCTGGGGGACGCTTGCCTGGACCCGTGAATGGTGGCTTAAGGGTATTCGCTTTCCGGATTCTTCGCACGGAGAGGATGTCGCTTTCAAAGAAGCGATGGTGCAAGGCGGTGCGCGCGTGACTTGCCTGCCCGAAGACCAGACCCATCTCTACGTCCGACATACCTCCAACACTTGGAAGTTTTCCGCCGAGGACGCACTCCGAGATGGCTGGACCATCGTTTCGCCCCCAGTCTTTCTTCCTCGCGATGTCCTTTGCTTCTATGGCTTCGCTGCTGAGGAAGCGGCGCCGCCGCCGGCGCCTTTGTTAGCTTTTTCCCCATGAGATCAGAAACGCTCGCGACATGAAAAGAAAGGTCCACTATGCCTAGTTCACTTACCTATCCTGGAGTCTATGTAGAGGAGATTCCCAGCGGAGTTCGGACGATCACCGGAGTCAGCACTTCCGACACTGCTTTCATCGATTTCTTCAAGCGCGGTCCGACCGATACGGCTGTGCGATTGACGAGTTATGGCGACTTCGAACGGACCTTCGGGGGGCTCGACCAACGGAGCGAAGCGAGCTACGCGATCAAGCAGTTCTATTCGAACGGAGGCAGCATCGCTTGGGTAGTACGTGTGATCGCCAAGAACGCAGCCGCGGCGAGTCTGGGGTTGAGCGGTGGGTCGACATCGGCGGGAGGTCCCACTCTTATTGTAAGAGCGGCCAGCCCGGGGAAATGGGGAAACCTCCTCAAGATCGCCGTCGATCACAACACGCGCGACGCGAATAGCTTCAATTTGGAGGTGCGCGAAGTGGACATCGTCAGTGGACGCGAACAGGTCCTGGGCTCGGAAATGTTCCGGAACCTGAGCATGGATAAGACTGTGCCGCGCTATGCGGCCGACGTGATTAATAATAAGCCGGCGTTCATCCAGGTGGAGGATAAGAATCTAGGGGAAATACCCGAGTCGAAAAACTTCACGGCCCTGCAAGGGGGAACCGACGGAGACGAGCCCGGAAGCACGGCCTGGGAGAGTGTCGCGGCGGATCTGATCAAGGGCAGTGAATCAGAGAAAAAAGGCATCTATGCACTCGATAAGATCGCACCCTTTATCTTCAACCTGCTTTGCGTGCCGGCGGCCGCCCGCCTTCCCCAAGCACAGCTGAACAGCGTCTACACAGAGTGCTCCAAATACTGCCTGGAAAAGCGGGCCTTTCTCCTGATCGATCCGCGATACGAGGACACCGGTACTTACAGGGAAATGATCTCTTGGATGGAAACGAATAGCGGCATGGGCGGGGATCGCGCCGCGGTCTACTTCCCCTCCTTGGAGATTCCCGATCCACTGAACGAATACCGTCCGCGCATTGTCGGGCCGAGTGGGACGGTGGCTGGAATCTTTGCCCGAACGGATGCAGCGCGGGGCGTCTGGAAGGCGCCCGCGGGCACCGATGCGACGCTGCGAGGTGCAACGCTCACTGTCAAACTCACCGATCTCGAGAATGGCGCCTTAAATCCGCTCGGCATTAACGCGCTCCGTAACTTCCCAATTTTCAACAACATCGTTTGGGGCGCGCGCACGCTGGACGGCGCGGATCAGAAGGCGAGCGAGTGGAAGTACATCCCCGTTCGACGCACCGCGCTCTACATCGAGGAAAGCTTATATCAGGGACTCAAATGGGTCGTTTTCGAGCCGAATGACGAGCCGTTATGGGCGCAGATCCGGCTCAATGCCGGCGCCTTCATGAACGTGCTTTTCCGCCAGGGCGCGTTCCAGGGAAAAACGCCGCGGGAAGCGTATTTCGTGCAGTGCGATCGCGAAACCACCACGCAGAACGATATCGATCGCGGGCTCGTCAATATTCTCGTCGGCTTTGCGCCGCTCAAGCCGGCCGAATTCGTTGTCATCAAACTTCAACAAATGGCTGGGCAAATCCAAACTTAAGGAGACACTTCCATGCAATTCAGCGTTAATACGCTTCGCTTCGACCCTTACAAAAACTTCAAGTTCCGCATCAAATGGGACGGCATCTACGTCGCCGGCGTCAGTAAGATCGGAGCGCTCAAGCGAACCACCGAAGTAGTCAAGCACCGGGAGGGGGGCGACCCCGGGAGCAGCCGCAAATCGCCCGGCCGTTCCGAGTACGAAGCGATCACGCTCGAGCGTGGGGTCACCCACGACCCGGAGTTCGAGCGGTGGGCCAACAAAGTGTGGAACTTCGGCTCCGGGCTCGGCGCGGAAGTCTCCCTCAAGGACTTCCGCAAAGACATCATCATCGAGATGTACAACGAGGCTGGCCAGCTCGCGATCAGCTACAAAGTATTTCGCTGCTGGGTCTCCGAATTTCAGGCGCAGCCCGAGCTTGACGCCAACGCGAACGCAGTCGCCATCCAGTCGCTCAAACTCGAAAACGAAGGATGGGAGCGCGATTACGAGGTCGCTGAGCCTCAAGAGCCGACGTTTACCGAGCCTTAAGGATAAACTAGCGGCCGTGCACCCGAGTGAGCTCGCTTACGCCATCAAACCTTCTCGAGACCTGGGAGAAGGCCGAATCCGCCACCCCGGCCACGCGCGTGCTACTCCTGCTCGAAGCCGCCCATCCCGAACGGACGCGCGCCGAATTCGAGCAGCTCCGCGTGTCCGCGCGGGATACGCTCCTCCTCGGATTGCGTGAGGAACTTTTCGGCACGCAACTTCGAAGCCTCACGCCCTGTCCGGTTTGCGGCCGGGAAGTGGAGCTGGCGTTCGAAACACGCGATCTGTGGCCGGCCACACCGCCGAACGGCCATGGCGAAATTTTCCCTTTTCGCACAGGATCGGTGTCCGGCACGTTTCGACTTCCAATCAGTGGCGACTGGCTCGCCGTGCCGCCCGATTGCGCCGCTCCCGAGGAGGTCCGCGACGCCATTGCCTTGCGCTGCTTGGTTTCCTTGGAAGGAGGAGACGATCGACCTCCCAGCCAGACTCTGCCGCGCGAGGCGCTAACTGCCATAGGCGCCGCCATTGCCGAGCGCGACGCCGACGCGCACACGGAGCTGACCGCCTCCTGCCCAAGCTGCGGACATCTGTGGAACGCACTTTTCGATATCGGCAGCTTTTTGTGGCGGGAAATCGACGCGTACTGCCAGCGGCTGCTTCGTTACGTGCACCAGCTCGCTTCGGCGTATGGATGGTCCGAACAGGAGATCCTCGGATTGAGCGCGCAACGGCGCGAAACCTATCTCGCCCTGGTAGAGCAGCATGAGTGACTACTTCGCCATCCTTGCTTCCCGTCTCGCCGGGGCGCCGGAGGCGGTTCGACCGATGCTCCCGTCCCGCTTCGAGCCAGCCAAAACCGATGCCGCCAAGCCAGGCGAAGGCGAGGAGATTCTGCTGGCAGAGGCGGAACGCGATTCTTTGGGCCCCCTGCCTTCCGAGGCGCAACCCAGGCAAAAGGAGAAAATAAATCCGGCTGCGAAAACCCAGTTGCACGGTCACAAGTTTCCTGAACGCTCGAACGCAGCCACGGAGAGGTCCAGTCAGCCTTCGAAATTCAGCACGCCGTCGAGCGTCCGGCAGTTTTCACCCGCAATCGTCCCGTCCCCGCCCCCGCCTTCGGCGACAATGGAACCTGCGTCTGTCCCCAGCAGTAAGCCGGCGCCCGATCAGCTTCGGCGTGCCGCCCCCCAGCCAACGCTCTTGCCTTCCCTGCCCGACCAGCCCCTTCTCCCACAACGCAAAGCGCGCCACCGCGACCAGCGGCCTGCGGCGGCCGACCGCGTCACGCAGGCAAACGTCACCATCCTTCCCAGTGATCGAACTCCGTCTCGGCCGGAACGCTCATCCCGCCAGGGCGACGGTGCTTCCCTTCCCGCCGCATCCGAAACGGCGCCGCGGGCCATTCAGATCACCATCGGCCGAATCGAGGTCCAAGCTTCGCTTCCGCCGGCGGCGGTGCCATCCCCGACGCCCAGACGCGAGGCCGCGCCTGTGCTCTCCCTCGGCGAATATCTCACCCGTCGAAACGCTTCTCGCACATGAGCAATTTTCTGGCGATCGCCACTGTCACGGCCGGATTGCGCCGCTTGCTCCTCGAAGCGGTGCCGACGGATGTGCCGGGCGCCGGCGTCTCCACGCTTCGCCCCGCGGTGCCAGGCGCCGCTTCCGGCATCTCCAACCTCGGCGTGAATATATTTCTTTACCAGGTGATCCCAGTGGCGCAGCTGCGTAACGTCGCGCTGCCTGCCCGGCGCAATGGCGGCGAGGCCGTCCAGCGGCCTTCCGCCGCTCTTGAGTTGCATTACCTTTTCAGCTTTTACGGCGACAACGCGGCCCACGAGCCGCAACGGCTCATGGGCAGCACCATCGCCCGGCTGATGGCAGAACCGCTTCTTACCGGCGATCGCCTCGATGAAGCAGTCGCCGACCCCGGCACGCCATTCCTGGCCGCTTCAGATCTGCCGGCGCAGTTGGACCGCGTGAAACTCACCCCGCTGTCGCTCAGCCTCGAGGACATCTCGCGAATCTGGTCGGTGTTTCTTCAAACCCCCTACACCCTCTCCATGGCCTGGCGCGCCTCCGCCGTGTTTATCGAGCCGCAGATTTCCATCTCTTCGGCGCTGCCGGTGCGCGAGCCGCGGCTGTTCGTCGTTCCCATTCGCCGTCCGCACGTGGAGCGCGTAGTCTCAGTCGCCGGAGATGATGCGCCGATCCTTCCGGCCAGCGCCATTCACATCCGCGGAGAGCGACTCCGCTCCGATCAACTCAAAGTCCTCGTGGGGGGGCACCCAGTCCCGCCCACGGCAGTGAACGACGCGCGGATCGAGCTGGCGCTTCCGGCGGATCTCGAGGCCGGCCCGCAGAGTGTGCAAGTGCGCCATGACGTGCTGATGGGGGAACCCCCAGTGCCGCATCCAGGCTTTGCCTCGAATCCCGGCGAGTTCGTTCTCCATCCGCAAATCGCGCGGAACCCGGCGGGCGCCTATGCGATTGCAGTAGCCAATGTCGTCGGCGCCAACGCCGAACCGCGATCAGCGGACGTGAACGTGACTACGACCACTGTCGTGGGCCGTCGTCAGCAGGTTACGCTCGAGCTGCTCACGCGGGTAGGCACCGATGCCCGCGTCATGCACACCTTTTTTGCCAACGCGCGCGCGGCCGACGGTACGCTGCTGGCCTTCGCCGTCAGTGATGTCGTCGCGGGGGATTATCTCGCGCGGATTCGTGTCAACGGCGCCGAAAGTTCGCTCGACCGCGCCACCACGGCGGGAAGCCCCACTTTCGGACAGTTTATCGCGCCCAAATTGAGGTTTGCATGAGTTTGCCCGCTCCCAACGAAGAACGCGCGCCCTGCCTGGATTGGCTAACGGCAAATCAACGCTACTTGATGGCGGCGGTGGGCCTTGTCCAGGCGCAGCTCGCCGTCCGTTTTGAACACGAGGACCGCCTCGCGGACGCGCGCCAAAAGCTCACGGCTGCGGAGGCTGAACTGGAAGCGCCCGGCGCGCTGGAGACGCTGTGCCGTTCGTTTGGACTCTCGGATTTCGAGCGCGACGTGTTGGTGCTCTGTGCGGGTATCGAACTGGATGGCGCGTTTGGTGAAACCATCTCGAAGCTGCCGCGGGCTAGTGGCTCGGGGCATGTCACTTTTAGCCTGGCGCTTGCCGGACTCGATGGCGCGCATTGGAGCGCTCTCACTCCCTCTGCGCCCCTTCGCTTTTGGAGCCTGATTACGGCAGCAAGCGGCGAGAGCCTTGTCTGCAGTTCCCTGCGCATTGACGAACGTGTGCTTCATTTCCTCACGGGAACGGCCGCCCTCGATTCCCGATTTGAGAATCTCCTCGAGCGGATTCCCGTTCCCGCGCGCCTGCCGGAGTCGCATGAAATTCTCGCCGCGCGACTCGCGGTCACTTGGATCGACGCGGGCGGCGAGTGGCCGGTGCTGCAATTGTGCGGCACGGATCCTTCCGCCCATCGCGCCATCGCTGCGGCAGCGTGCGCACGCCTCGGCCTGAAGCTGCACGCGCTCGACGCGCGGGACATTCCCGTCATCGCGTCCGAGCGCCATGCGTGGTTCCGGCTTTGGGAGCGCGAATCGATCCTCAGCGACAGCGCGCTCCTCATCGAATGCGGGGACGGCGCCAGCCCCGATACCATCCGGGCCATGCAGGGAGCGCGGGGCGCCGTCTTGGCCTCGGCCCGCGAGGCCATCCCGCTTACGCCTCGCGCCAGCCTGCGCGTGGACGTGCCGCGTCCGACGAATATCGAGCAGCGCAATCTCTGGAGCGATGCGCTGGGCGACGCGGCGGGCGGATGCAACGGAGAGCTGGATCGCGTCATCGCGCAGTTCGATCTCCCGGCGGCGGCCATCGCCATGACCGCCCGGCTCGCTTGCGCCGGCGGTGGCGAGGACGGGAATCCGCCTCTTTGGAATTTGTGCCGCGCGCAAATTAGCTCGCGGCTAGGCGAGCTCGCCCAACGCATCGAAGCGCGCGCTACGTGGGACCAGCTCATCCTTCCCGATGCGCAAAAGACCATCCTGCGTACGATCGCGGCGCAGCTTCGCCAGCGCACAAAAGTGTATGAAACGTGGGGCTTCGCTGCGCGGAGCGAACGCGGGCTTGGACTCGGCGCGCTCTTCGCTGGGCCGAGCGGCACGGGAAAAACCATGGCCGCCGAAGTGCTCGCCCGCCTCCTCGATCTCGATCTTTACCGCATCGACCTCAGCGCCGTGGTGAGCAAATACATCGGCGAGACCGAGAAGAATCTGCGACGCGTGTTTGATGCCGCGGCATCCGGCGGAGCCGTGCTGCTCTTCGATGAAGCCGACGCACTCTTTGGCCGTCGCAGCGAGGTTAAGGACAGTCACGACCGTTATGCGAACATAGAAGTCAGCTACTTGCTTCAGCGCATCGAGACGTATCGGGGGCTCGCAATTCTCACCACGAACTTGAAGCACGCGATTGATGCCGCCTTCGTTCGGCGGCTGCGGTTCATCGTCCAATTTCCCTATCCCGACGCCGGTGAGCGCGCCCAGATCTGGGAGAAGATTTTCCCTGGAGCCACGCCGACCGAGGGACTCGATTTTGCCAAGCTCGCCCAGCTCAATGTCACAGGCGGCCACATCCACAATATCGCCATCAATGCCGCCTTCCTCGCGGCCGAATCGGGCGAGCCTGTGCGGATGCCCCACGTCTTCGCCGCCGCCCAAGCCGAGACCGCGAAACTCGAGCGGCCGTTGATGGAAAAGGAGGTGGCCGGATGGATCTGACCCAGCCGGCGAGTCTGACCGGCGCGGCCGCGCCTCCGCGCGAGCAAGGTCGCGTAACCGCGAATATCGGCACGCTCGTGTTGCGCGGTTTTCCGCCAATGATGCCAGCGCGTGTCGAAGCAGCTTTCTCGGTCGAGCTTTCGCGCCTGTTGCGGACGGCGCCGGCTCGACAGCATGCGTGGAGCGGACGCCACAGTGATGAATTGCCGCCGTTACGCCTCAGGTTCCACACGCAACCGACCGCACGAACGGTCGGCCGGGAGCTGGCCCGCGCCATTTTTCGGGAAATCGCCGGACGCGAGGAGTCCCAGCCATGAGTGAACGCGCTCTGATTTCGCGCGTGCCAACCGCGCCTCCCGCGCATGCCCAAACAATTCGCGATTCCGAACGAAAGCAGAGCAGGTCGTGCCCGACCGCTTCTAGCCCGGCATATGATGTTGGCCATTGTTTCGGCAACGTCGTGTTCGGTTCGCATCTCGCCGCGGGCGAGGGAGCGTGCGGCCAAGGCCTCGTTTGGAACCAAGGAAAGGACGAAACCGACAGCGAGGAAACCGGCGGAGAGCAGCAAAAAACGCTGCGACGCCATGGCATCGGACAGGGGCCCGAAGCAGTTCCGTCCATCGTTAAACAGGTCTTGCAGGCGCCCGGCCAGCCGCTCGACGGCCAGACCCGGTCATTCATGGAAAAGGGCTTTTGCCACGATTTCGCCAGCGTCCGTGTGCACAGCGACAGTAAGGCTGCCTTATCTGCGCAGGCCATATCCGCGCGCGCTTATACTGTAGGGCGCGATATTGCGTTCGGCGCGGGGCAGTACGCGCCGTGGACGCCGCCCGGCAAGGTTCTCTTGGCGCACGAGTTGACGCACGTACTTCAGCAAGGGCCTGTTTCGTTTGCTGGAGAAATCGACCGTCTAAGGTTTGCCAAGTCAACTTCTCACGAGGCGGAAGCAAATGGTGTATCGACCATAGTAGCCGGCGGTGCGCGAGGAGGCCGTTATTTTGGTGAATTGAGCGCAGCGGGGCTAGGCCAAGGCTTTGTCTTGCAGCGGCAGCCGACCAATTTGGGGGCATATCCTGAAAATGAGCGGCTCGCTCTCGTCCAGAGCACAGTCCCAGCAACAATGATCGATGCGCCATTTTTGATGACCGTTTTCGGCACAGCCGAGCAAAACGGTGGCGCTGCCATGAGGTACACTCCAGCGGCACAGACTGTTTTCGATCCCTCCATTCCAGCCGCTCTTCATCGTGGCCTGCAAAGCACCGGAGCCTATTTGGACGGTTACACTAATGTTCTGCCCCCCCATTCGACTGTTACGCTGGTGCTTGATCTGACGCCGTTCCAAGGCCCGAGCGCCATGTTCCGCTTTTCCCGCCTCAGGCACGGCACCGGTCAAGCGGCTACCGATATCCTCCTGATTGAGAACGTCGGCCCGGCCCCCGCTGCGATTGCTCCCGTGCCAGTGCCAACTGGTACATTCATGGCTGGGGGGCAAACCTTCACCCTGGGGCCGGGTTGGAACGATTCCCAATTTGCGCGTCTGCAAGCGGCCTTGGCTCGACTCCCGGCGATAGTCCTCACCGAAGCGGCCGGGACGACTTTTAGCCGGCGCGGGACGGGCACTCCCGCTGAGGCTGGCAATTATGACGCGCCGCAGGACGAGATCGTGATACATACCAACGCGTTCCCAGTCGCCGTGACGACCTACGGCGGGGCCGATGACAGCATCCGCCTAATCACTCATGAAGTGGGCCATTTGCTTGATTTGCGCAGGCTTGAACTTGCCTGGCGCACCTTTGACCAAGGAGGACAAACCGCCCGCGGCAGGCGAACGTTATTGGGCGCAAGATCGCTGTCCGGCTCGCGCTGGAGTGCCGGGTCCACGTTTTCGCAAACAGATGCCCGAACCGCCATGCGAGGTACAGATTTTCGCGAAGCAGCGCGGCGCGATGGAATCCGTCCTGGCCGGGGTGGCGCAGATCCATTGAGCGGCGGTCCCACAAGTTATTCGGACACAGATTGGCAAGAGCTATTTGCGGAGTCGTTCTCGCTCTATGTCAATGACCCCAATCTTTTCAGACTGATCCGCCCGAACCTCTTCCAATTTTTTCGCGGCAGGTTTCCGCTTCCAGCTGCCGGCCCCGGGGCCAATCCTCAACCCGCGCGAACTCCCTGAATGATGAATTGTTGTAGAATTAGCCACTCTCCTCGCTGCCGCGAGCACACTGCTGCGTCAGGTTTCAGGTTGGGTGCGTCGTCGCGCGTTCGCCTGCATCTATTCGCTTTCGTGAAAGTCACAATCTCGTAGGTCTCACGGAATGGCTCATCATACGCCTCTCATGACACGGGCATCGTTAGTGAAGAGATTTTCCGCGCTGCCTGCAAACCGCCGGGAATCTGACAGTTTTGCTAACGAGCCAACGCGTTTGTTTAATTTTGACAGCCTGGAAAACAGCGGAACTCACCCGCTGGAGCCAATGGTTCAGAAGAGGATGGAATCCCACTTTGACCACAGTTTTGATCGCGTGCGGGTGCATGCAGACCAGAGCGCAGCCGATGCCGCCGCGCGCTTGGGCGCAAAGGCATTTACCCTCGGCAACCACATCGTGTTTGCCGCTGGAACCTACGATCCCACTTCGCCTGCGGGACAATCTCTGCTCGCTCACGAACTGACTCATGTCGTCCAAGCAGCACGGCATCAAAGGGCCGATCGGACGAATCGGGTAGCACCGGTAGATCATCCCGCCGAGAAGGAAGCCTCACGGGTTGCACATGCCCTCGCCAGCGGTGAAAGCGCTCCAGCCATCGAGGCCGTGCCGGAAGGCATTCATCGAGATGTAGGATGGGCTCGTCGCGGCCGCAACGATCCATACGGCTTCGGCGAACAGGAGAATCTCGATAATGCGACGATGGCTGAGTACGTTGACGCCTTCGACCATATCATTTACGACCTCAACTACCGTAGCGATCGCGGCGGTCTCTCAAGATTTCTCCAAGTCAGATACGGCGACGGTACAACTCTCGACATATCCATCGACAGTGTCGCCGATAGCACTTCTTCCGCTGGCGAAATGGCCACTTACATGTTTCACCACCGGGGAGCCGGCAACAGGATCTACCCCCACGAGATGAATCGAAGCACGACGCCCGCTCTTTGGAACGCAAGGCAACAGGTGTGGAGGATCATGGACGATTATAACACTTTGTTCATCCTCTCGGCGTTTCCGACAGTCTGGATGATTCTCACTGCGGGCGCAGGAGTGACCGCCCGTCCGGCATCCCCAAGCCGCAGCCGTGTTCCTCCGTCCGGCAGACAAGCCGGCGGAAGCCCAGGCGAAAGTGAAACCGTTACACCCCCGGCACCGGAAACTAGGATGCCGAGTCCGCCGTCCCCGCAACGAACGCCGAGTCCGCCGACTCCGCAACGTGCGCCGGGTGCGCCAGCGCGCACGAGTGGACCTGGTAATCGAAGCGCATCCGTTCGGAGCGGAACGGAACGCGAACCAGCTCCCAGCACGCCGCTAACCGCGCAACAGGAACGGATCCAGAACGTACTTCTTGGCGAGCATCCAGGTTTGAATCCAAGGGTCGCGGCCGAAGCTTCAAGGGGGGCACGGACTGTCATGGGCCCTGGCGGTGCGGGGGCTGACGTTCCCCTCCTAAATGGAGGTGGTCGTGAGGTCTCTGTTCATCAGGGCGCTTTTACGTCGAATTCAGTCGGCAACCACTTGCAAGCTGAAGTTGCTCAGGCTGGAACTACCGAGGTCTTTCTGCAGATCAACAGTGCCGGTGCCACTCGAGAGGGTTTATTGCAGATAGTGCCGGGAATACGGAACGCATTCCCAGAGCTGCGGAACATCTTCGTCAGGTTTTTCGGTCCAGACGGGTCCACGTGGTGGAATGGACGGTTTGGAGGACCGCCTTAAAATGAGTTCGTATTTCGCGGTCTCGGCGCGGTTGACGGAACCATTTGGCCTCGCCTCCTGGTTAGAGTGTTTGCGTCAGGGGGGCTTCTTTTCGACAATAGCTATCGCTGCTGTCGCGCCTGGACGCCTAGAAGATCACGTGTGGATAGCCGGTTATGCCCTTGAACCTTTTGTTTCGGCCGGGCGGGATTGGCTAAGAATATCAAAGAATTCGGTGACCCTTCACCCGCATCGAAGCGGCTCAAACATCGATTATCTGGAGAATATTAGAGCGCAACTCTCCGAGAAAAACTCCCGGGCTTCCCTCTCACCTATTGAAGTGTTGGAGGCAACGACGGGCTTTACGATTATCGAAGGTCCGTTTCTCGATCAATACGAGGAAGTCGCCTTGGAGGGGTGGCAGCGACCGCGCGAGACCGTCATAATTGATTTGTTTGGAGAGATCTCGGTATCATGCCGGAGGGCAATCACTAAGAAGCGTTACCGCCAGATTCTCGCCGAGGGTACCGAGCCGCAGCCCTTGATTACTCTTCGCCTCGCACGCGGCTCGTCCGACGCCGGGTGTATTGGCCTTGTAGTGCGAAGTGCCTCGAACATTTGGCTGCAATCTGAAATTGGTGCCGTCAGCGCAACGCGAAACTTGGAGACCCTTAGCAACTGGCTGAAAAATACCTTGCTCGGAAGCGGGACAAAGATCTTGGAGCCCGCCCCGGAGTTGCATTTGGAGGGATCGCCCTTCCTGCGTGAATCGGCCGCATTCGTGACGGCGTTCCCCTACTGCCGGACTGAGTCGTTAGGTATCCACTTGCTCGGACATTCTCCATAACTCCTCCCTTCTCTTTCCCCCTGGATGAGGTTGCACCCCAGATATGCGAACGGTGCAACTTGAGCCCGCAAACATTCAGCGATGCGTGCGCGTCATTTCTTGAAACAAATTGTTCGTCGCAGGGAAACACGTCCATGACCGAGCGCGCACTCATTCCCCAAGCACAAGGTGCGTCGCCCTCTTACGCGCAGATGCCGGCTGACTCACAGGACCAGCGAATCGTGAGCGAGACCGTTGCACGGTCAGCGCTCGGCTTTCGCCACAGTTTCGGCAAGATCGCTTGGCCAGCGTTTTCCGAGCGGAACAGGAACGCCGATCGAGCGGCGGCGGAGCCGACGGGACAATCAGCGCCGCGGTTGCAACGGCAATGCGCCTGCGGAAAGCCCACCTCGTCGCCGGGTGGGGAATGCACCGCGTGCGAACAAAAACGGCGCGCCGGAATGAACCGCGGCCACGCGCTCCAGCCCAAGCTCGCCGTCAACGCGTCGGGTGACGAATGGGAGCAGGAGGCGGATCGGGTAGCGGAGCAAGTGATGCGGAGGCCGGAGTCACAGCTACAGCGCGCTTGCCAGTGCGGCGGAGGGTGTCCAAAGTCTCAGGCGAAGCAATCGAATCACGAAGATGAACGCCTGCAGACGAAGCGCGTCCAAGCCAACGACACGGGACAGATTGCAGCACCGCCCATCGTGCACGATGTGTTGCGAACCCCGGGCCAGCCGCTCGATGGGGCGACACGGAGTTTCATGGAGCCGCGTTTTGCGCCAGCGCAGATGATCAGCATGCGGGGAGATCATGACGAGCGGGACGCCGATCAGATGGCGGCGGTGGTCATGCAAACCCGGCCAGAGGCGCGTGAACGAAAAGGTGCGTATCCGGACGCCGGACAGCAGCCGTCACGATTCGACTTCGGCAACGTGAGGATCCACACGGGAACTTCCGCATCCGAGTCTGCACGCGCGGTAAACGCCCGCGCTTACACCGTCGGAAATCACATTGTTTTCGCGCAGGGCCGTTTTGATCCGAGTCATCCGGCAGGGCGCAGGTTGCTCACGCACGAACTGGCCCATGTCGTGCAAATGAACGAAGTAGCGTCGCCGCAGCGCATGGCCGCGGCGCAGGGCCTGCCAGTGTTGCGTGAGGTTGACAGCGAAAGTGAAGAGGCGCGACGTCGCGAAGCGCTCTCGTCGCTCGGCTGGCTTGCGGCCATCCCGCCGATTGTGATGGATGACAATGCCCCTACGCTGATCGCGTGGGCACAGAAACAGGAGGCGGAGTTCAATGAGCCCGACACGACTGACAGCAAGACTCAGTATCTCGCGCATGGCCTCCTGCGCGTGCTCAAGCAGCTAAAGACGTTCGAAGGCCGCGCGGAGCGGAATGCCGCCGGAGCGCTCGTTTATTCGAGCTACTTCAATGATAAGGATTTGCCATGGACGGAGGCTGGGGCGCGGAGCCTGGACGAGGTGGCGCCGTTTACATCGGAAAACATCGCCAAATGGAGAGATGTCGCCAATTCACCGCGCGCAGCCGGGCAATGGCGGAAGAAAAAGGCGGCCGCAGCCGAAAAAACCAAGAAAGCCGCAGCGGAGCGCGAGCCGAAAAGAACCGCCACGAACATTACGTTTCCGAAACAGCGTGGGATGACGCTCACCACCGACGAAGGGCAGCGGCTCATTATGATGTTCGTGATTGCGAGCACGCGGTCAGGTTTTACGGCGGACCAACTGGCTCGGGTCGTGTCGCAGCTCGGTTTGGAGAAGAGGTGGGCACCGCCGGCCGGCATGGAGCTCTCGGCCTGGCAGGAAAGCTTCGAGGCGATTCCAGAGGGCGGAGAAGTGACGCTGACTATCACCAACAGCTTTACGAATGAGCTGAACAATCTCTTGAGCGACGTGCCCAGCCGACGCGCTTCCCAGCTTGAAGCCGTGCGGCGCGGAGTTGTGGATGCCAAGGCTGGAGTGTACCTGGGTATTGGCACTTTCGCGTTAGGCACTGCGGCGCTGGGAGGAGGTGTCCTGTTTGGCACGGCGTTGGGTGTCGCGCCTGCGGGAGGCATCGCAGCTGGAGGGGCGTTCAGTGGGGGCGGGCTGATCGGGGGAGGACTCGGACAATCGGCGCGAGCGGTGGGCACTTACGCTTATCTGAATGCGCCGGCACTTTTCGGCGACGCTCTGCTTTATGGAGGGGCGGTGGCGAGCGGGGTGTCGCTTGGTCAGCATGTGCAAGAGATTCGGAGCCGGGGTTGGCAGTGGGAGGACTTTCCCCGTTTTGCGGCAGATCTGACCCCGCTCGCTCAAGGCTATGCCGATTCGCGCACCTACAGAAGTTGGCGCGGATCAAAAGCGGCGCCGCAGCCGGACAATGGCGGCGATGGCGGAAGCCCAATCGCGTCTGCTGCCGCCAGTAACACAGCGAAGGACGTCAAGCATGGTGCCCCGCTCCCAGGCAGCCAGAGCCAGGCGTTCTGGCGAACCACCCACCCAGCTGTTCCGAACCCCGCAGATCGGTTGAAATCAGTCGCCAGACCGGTGAGCAACTTGAGCGACGTCCGCACGCCACAATCTCAAGCCGGGGTGCAGAAATCCGCGATGCCGACGGCAAATAGTCCGGCAAATGACAACGCTGCCGCTCCCGGAAGCATCCAAACACGCCAACCGGTGCCGCTTGCTGCAACGGGAACCGGCGACGTCGCTCCCGTCATTGTTGTCCGAGCCAGCGGCACGCACTTATCCTCCTCCACATCCCCGGTGGCGATGGCTGGCGGGAAGCCGCCCGGCGACGCCCCAACGAATCGGCCCGTCGTTGCGACAACGCCATCCTCGCAGGCGGCAACGCCGGCACCGCAAGCGGTTGTGTCCCCCGCGCAAACGAGCACGCCGCGCCCTACAAGCAGCGCGGCTAGCGCGCCGACCTCAGACCGCTCACGCAGCAGAGCGCGCGTGGCTCCGTCCAAACCCCCGGTTTCGGCGACTCCACCGCAGACCGACGACCCGCTTGTTGTCGTCCGAATCCAAGGCGCTAGGAAGGGTGAGTATTGGGTGCAGGGAACGCCGGAATTCGATTCCCAGGCCGGAACCGCGAAGAGTAACCCGAGTAAGAAAGTATCGGTGATGTCCCAAAGTCAGGCAGAGGACTTGGGATTCCGCCCTGCCGGCACGGCGCCGGACTTCAGCATCGAACCCCGGCGGACGTTTGGAGGCGTGCAAATCGAGTCGAGCGGCGCGGGGCGGAGAAGTCCGCACGACATCACCGCGCGCACCGCACGGAAGGACGTCAAAACGAAAAGAGCCGGAGCCACGCGGGACTTCGAGGCCAGCGAAGAAGACCCGTCCGCGCAACACGCGTTCGCACGGACCGTTGCCGCTGATCGTGCGCAAGCGCACGGATATAACCATCTCATCGACGACGGTGAGCTGGGAATCCTTCGCCCAGGCAACATCAGCACGGGTGGAGTTGATGCCATCACCGCCAGGATTCAGAACGGCAAAGCCAAGGTATACCTGAACGACTTCACCACCCCCGGGACCGCGAAGGCGTCCAAAGAGACGCACCAAAAATGGAATAACGAACTTTCCGATGCGGTCGCAGGTCAGCGATTGAGCTTCGGCGATCCGAAAATCGATGCCGCCATTCGTGAGGCGATCACCCCCCCTCCCGAAGTCCCGCGCGAAGTTTACGTTCGGACCGTGCGCGTAGATCTCTCCCCACAAGGCGGTGGTGCCGTAACGGTCGATGAGCCAGTGAAACTTGATCCAGCGCCATGAGCATCTTTCCCAACTCCCCGCGCCTGCTCAAAGGCGGCACCGTGTTGCTCGATCCGGAGACGGCGGCGGTGCGTCGGATTATTTCGCTGCAATACAATCCCGACACATTGACGCGCACTTTGCAGGTGCAGGGGCGGGGGGCGACGGTGGGGATCGGGCGGAAGCGTTGCGGCTCAAGGGGCCGCCGGCGGAGACGCGCAAGCTCGAGGCGGAGATCGATGCGACGACCCTCGTCTATCCGGCCAGCGCTCAGCTTCAATCGAACAACACCATCGCACGGGCGGTCACGGGTGCCGGCGATCGCGCCGGGGCAATGGCCGGCGACCAAGCCGCCGACAATCAGCCGGCAGCCAAGCCCGACGTCGCCAAAACCGGCAAAGGGGGCTCAGGCGTGCGTGATCGAGCCGCCGCGCCGCCGGAGGGAGCGAAACGAGATACGGCCGGCCAGTTTAGTTTCCAATTCCCGTCGGGACTCACCGGCCATTCGACGCCGAACAAAGGGGACCTGATCACTTGCTCGCTCCTCATCGACGACCAGGGCCGGGTGTTCACGCTGGACGGCGTCAGCATCACGTTTCACAGCCGGGTCGAAAGCGAAACCGTGGAGACGGCAGCAAATCGGTGGTGATCACGTGAATTTTTATTTCACGGCCGATTTTTGGTCCGAGAAAAACAAATTCTACGGCAAGGGTGGCCCAGATTCGCTAACCAGCGTCAAGTTCCTCCGCCGACCGAAGAAGCATTGAGTTCCCCAAACTCATGACCGCATCTCCTCTCGCTCCCCGCCTTCTCAAAGGCGCGCTTGTGTCGGTCGATCCGACGTTCCCGATTCCGCAGGTTATCGTCTTTCAATACAATCCCGAGACCCTCACGCGGCAGCTCAAGGCGCGCGGACCGCAAGGCGACGCGGGACGCGGCGATACGACACGGCTCAACGGCGCTCCGGAAGAGACCATCAAAATCGATGTCGAGCTCGATGCGACCGATCAACTCGAAAAGGGCGAAGGGGTCGCAACGGCGATTGGGATTTATCCACAGCTGTCCGCGCTCGAAATGCTCATTTATCCCAAGAGCGCGCTGGTCATCGCAAACACGGTGCTGGCGGCGGCGGGCTTGATCGAAATTTCGCCGCCCACGGGTCCGTTCACACTTTTTATTTGGGGCGTGAGCCGCATTCTGCCGGTGCGGGTGGAGGAGTTCAGCATTACCGAGGACGCGCACGATATCGCGCTCAATCCGCTTCGGGCCAAGGTTTCACTCGGGCTGCGCGTCCTCAGTTATAACGACCTCTCTCTCACCAACCCTGGCTACTACATGTTCCTCGCCCACCAGGTGGTGAAGGAAGCCATGGCCGTGGTCGGCACGGTGCAAAATGTCAGCGCCGTCGCCGGCGGCGAATTGAAACTCATCTGATACGGAGGATCTCCCTCATGTTTGATCACACCAGCCGTTACTACGCGATCGAGACGGCCACCCTCACCCTTCCGGACGGCCGCACCGTTGCCTATAAGCGCCGCCGCTTTTTGCCGGCCGGCGAAGAGATGCCATTGCTGGTCGAGACCGCGGTCGCGCAAGGCGAGCGGCCCGACACGCTCACCCAACGCACGCTGGGCGACCCGCTCCAATACTGGCGCGTGTGCGACGCGAACAACCTGATGCGCCCGACCGAACTCACGGCCGAGCCTGGTCGCGCCGTGCGAGTGCCACTGCCGCAAGCTTAAACCCCTCCGCACCCATGCTCCTGGGACTTCACCTCCAATTGATGATCGGCCCCACGATCGCCATTCCGGCGACACCCGACCTCACGGAGGCGGTGCGGAGCATCGAGGTAACGCACAATGACGAGGGCAAGTCCGGCTTCCAGATCACCTTCCAGCTTGGGCGCACCGGGCTCGCCGACCTCCTCGATTACTCACTGCTGGCCAACCCGCTGCTGCGTCCGTTCAACCGCGTGGTGCTCACCGCAGTCTTCAACGCCATCCCGCGCGTGGTCATGGACGGCATCATCACCAACCGCCAGCTCTCGCCCGGCGATGCGCCCGGCTCGGGCACACTCACCATCACGGGGGAGGACGTGAGTGTAATGATGGACTTGAAAAAGGTGCGCGCTGAACATCCGGCACAGCCCGAGCCGGTCATCGCGCTTAAACTCATCGCCAGCTACGCGCAGTACGGGCTCATTCCATTTGTCGTTCCCCCTGTTGCACTCGATGTGCCGAACCCGCTCGAGACCATCCCGGTGCAGCAAGGCACCGATCTCGAGTACCTCAATGAGATGGGCCAGCGCTACGGCCATACGTTCTTTATCGTTCCCGGGCCCGCGCCCCTGGCCAACATCGCTTACTGGGGCCCACCCGTGCGTGTCGGCATTTTGCAGCGCGCCCTCTCGGTCAACATGGGCCCGGAAACGAATGTCTCCTCAGTCAGCTTCCAGTACAACGCGCTCGCCCCGGCTATCGTCTCCGACGTCGTCCAGGACAGCCGGCTCAACGTCACCTTGCCGGTAATGACTTTCGTGAGCTTGCGGCCGCCGCTGGTGCCGATGCCGGCGCTTCCATTCCAGCTTCCGAACGTTCGCACCTCCTTGCTCGAGAGTGAGAGCGGCGGCGGCCTCACTTTCACTCAAGCCTACGCGCGCGCGCAATCCCTCACCGATCGCTCTGTCGATGCGGTCGTCACCGGGCAGGGGGATCTCGATGCGCTTCGCTACGGCGACATCCTCACGCCGCGCGCTCTCGTCGGGCTGCGCGGGGCGGGTTTCACGCACGATGGCGTCTACTACGTGAAATCGGTCACCCACAACATCAGCCGCGGCCAATACAAACAGCATTTCACCATCACGCGCGAAGGCGACGGCGCAATCACCCCCGCTGTTATCCCATGAGCCAGTACTTCGCCAAGTATCGCGGGCAGGTGAAGAACAATATCGATCCGATGCAGCTCGGCCGCGTTCAGGTCAAGGTCCCGGCGGTGCTGGGCGACGGGACGCTAAGCTGGGCGATGCCGTGCACGCCATATGCCGGATCGCAGGTCGGTTTCTTTGCGCTACCTCCGGTGGGCGGGAACGTGTGGG
Source organism: Chthoniobacterales bacterium (assembly GCA_035556975.1). Lineage (GTDB taxonomy): Bacteria > Verrucomicrobiota > Verrucomicrobiia > Chthoniobacterales > UBA10450 > AV80. The sequence goes on along the minus strand of DATMEN010000008.1, from coordinate 12,805 downwards.
TGGAATTCGAGGGCGGCGATCCAAACAAGCCGATCTGGTCGGGTTGTTTTTGGGGAGTGGGCGAGTTTCCGATCGTGCCGCCGGTCCCGCCCGGGATGGGCAGTGTCTTTCTCAAAACGAAAACGTGCACGGTCACCGTCACCGATCTGCCGGCGGTGGGCGGGATCACGCTGGAGATGACCGGGGGAGTGAAGATCAGCATGAAGGCAGTCGGAACGATCGAGATCGCGAACGGTCAACAAGCGGTGATCTCGATGGGCCCCGGCCCGAAGATCGCCGTGAACAACGGAGCGCTGGAGGTCCTCTTTTAATATGCCGGGCTTTATCCTGAATATCGCGTCGTCGGTGAATTGCACCCACGGCGCCAAGGCCACCATCGCTCCCGGCCAGCCGCGGGTGAAGATTGGCGGCCAGTTCGCCGCCGTGCTGAACGACCTGACGACGGTCGCCGGTTGCCCATTCCAAATCCCCATCGGCACCGGCACCAAGCCGCAACCCTGCGTGAAGGTGCAATGGCTCGTCCCGGCCGTGCGCGTGAAAGTGAACCAACAGTTCGTGCTCGTGCAGAGCAGCACCGGTCTGTGCCAAAGCATCGAGCAAATCCCCCAGGGCCCCCCGATTATCGCCGCGACCCAGGTGCGGGTGAAAGCGATGTGATCATGCAGACGCACATCCATTTCCCCTTCCGGATCGACCGGCTCGGCCGCACCGCGACCACAGACGAGGAGACGTACATTCGCCAGTTGATCGAGCAGGTGCTTTTCACGCAACAAGGCGAGCGCGTGAATCGCCCAACTTTCGGGAGCGGGCTCATGCAGATGGTTTTTCAACCGGTGAGCGATCAGTTGACCACCGCGGTGCAGTTCCTCGTCCAAGGTGCGCTCCAGCAATGGCTTGGCGATCTTATCGTGGTGGAAGAAGTGGCGGTGGTGGCGGCCGATTCGACCCTCGAAGTCACCGTGCGCTACCTCGTCCGCCGCACCCAGGAGCGCCGCACGGCAAACTTTACCCGGGAGGTCCCAGCGTGAGCACCGTCTATTTCTCCCGCGACGATCGCCGCCGCGACGTGATCGCCGGGCGGCCGGATTTGAACGGCATCGATTTTCTCGAGGTGCACGATTCCCCTGCGCTTCCACCGCCAGAGCGCCAGCGCACCCTCTTCGTCCATTTCATCAACGACCCCACCGGCCTCGTGCTGGGACCTGCCAATGTGCGCATCAAAGGCGGCGAGCGCATTCGCGGCGTACGCGTGACCGCGGCGTCGGTCGTGATTGACGCGCGCAGCGGCATGACGCGGCCGGTGCTCGTGGTGGCGGTCGATCAGCGCGGCGATTTTTCCACGTATACGTTGGAGCTGGTTGAAGACCCGGGGGCACCTGACGCAGTCGCGGCAATTGATCCATTGCTGCGCGCAGTTGATTTCTCCTTCAAGGTCAACTGTCCATCGGATTTCGATTGCGCCACGCATTTGGTCTGTCCACCCGAGCAGCGCACCGAGCCGGTAATCGATTATCTTGCGCGTGACTTCAACAGCCTGCGCCAGCTCATGCTCGACCGGCTGGCCGTCGTCTCGCCGGCTTGGAAGGACCGCAGCCTTGCGGATCTCGGCATCACCCTCGTCGAGCTACTCGCCTACGTCGGCGACCAGTTGAGCTATGCCCAGGATGCGGTCGCGACTGAAGCGTACCTGGGTACCGCCCGCAAACGCGTCTCGGCGCGGCGCCACGCCCGCCTGGTCGACTATTTCATGCACGATGGGTGCAACGCGCGTGCCTGGCTCCATGTTCGCATCGACCCAACCGTCGGCGACGCCGTCAAGTTATCCAGGCTGGACGGTAAAGGACGCCCGGTGCAGGTGCTGACAGACGTGGCGGGCCAGCCGCCGCTGATCAAGCCCGATTCCTCTGATTACGGTCATGCCATCGGCACCGGTGCGGAGGTATTCGAGCTGATGGATGACGTGACGTTGTGGGCGGCGCACAACGAAATGCATTTCTACACCTGGGGCGAACGCCAGTCGTGCCTCCCGAAAGGCGCGGTCCGCGCGAGCCTGCGCGGCGCTTTCCCGCACTTGGAGCCGGGCGATTTCCTGCTCTTTCGCGAAATGAAAAGCCCGCGCTCAGGCGACGAAGATGACGCGGAGTTCTCGCACCGCCATGTCGTGCGCCTGGTCGAGGTGACGTTGCGGGAGGACCCTATCGGCGCGCAATTCGACGATCCCCCGGCTCCCGGTCCGATCGATGTCACCGACATAGAATGGGCGGTGGAAGATGCGCTGCCCTTTCCACTCTGCATCTCGGCCGAGCGCGATAAGGCGTTCGGCGCCGGGTTTGTGGACGACGTCTCGCTCGCCTTCGGCAATCTCGTGCTCGTTGATCACGGCCAGACGCTTCCGGAAGAGACACTCGACCGCGTGCCTGTCCCGATCTCGCGATCTTCCTTTTTGAAGAAGTTGAAGGACAAGGAGAGCGTTGACGGCTTTTCAATACCCGTAGCGCGACTCCCCGCCGAGCGCGAAGACGTTACCGACGACACGAGCGACCACGAAGACCGACCAGCGCTGGAGTTCCCGCCCGTGCGATTCCAGCCCCTGCTGAAGGAACGTCCTCTGACCCAAGCGCAGCCGCTCCCTCTGCCGCCGAAGGAGGCCTCTCTCCCGCAGGCGCCGCTCGTTTCGGTCAGTGCGCTTGGCGCGATCGTTCTCAGCGAACCCAAGCCCGTGCCGACAGAGGCTCGGCCGCCCGGTTCGGTCAAGGCGCTTACCTCAGCTCGCAAAGCAGCTGACTCGGATCCCCATCGGGCGCTGCCTGCGATCACGCTCTTTAGGACGGGGGGGTCGGCAGACTCGCCGGTGCCGTGGCATCCGCGGTTGGATCTGCTTAACAGCGCGGCTGACGCGCTGGAATTCGTGGCGGAAATCGAATCGGACGGGCGAACATTACTCCGCTTTGGCGACGGCGAACATGGCGAGGCGGTTTCGCAGGGGATGGAGTTCACCGCTGTCTATCGCATCGGCAACGGAGTCCGCGGCAATGTCGGCGCGGAGACTCTCGTGCACCTGGTGACGAGCGATGTTCGCATTCAGTCGGTGACGAACTGGATGCCCGCCTTCGGCGGTTGTGAGCCGGAGACCATCGAGGAGGCGCGACAGCGCGCGCCCCATGCGTTTATCGAGGAGCAAATGCGCGCGGTTACGCCAGCCGATTATGCCGCACAAGCGGCCCGTTATGCCGGTGTGCAGCGCGCTGCCGGCACCATGCGCTGGACCGGAAGCTGGCACACCATGTTCGTGAGCGTGGATCGCCTCAGCGGCAAGCAGATCGATCCCGATTTCGAGGCGAATTTGCGCAACCATCTCGAGCCGTTTCGCATGGCCGGCGTCGATCTCGAAATCGATCGGCCCCGGCCCGTCCCACTCGAGCTCACGCTTCGCGTGCGCGTAAGACCAGATTATTTCCGAAGCAGTGTCGAGCTGGCCCTGCGGGCGATTTTCACTTCGGCGCGCCGTTCCGACGGTGGGACCGGCTTGTTTCATCCCGACAACTTCACCTTTGGACAGACCGTCTACCTCAGTAAATGGCTGGCCGCGGCGCAGGGCGTTTCCGGCGTCGAATCAGTGGAGGTGGGGACCTTTCAACGGCGCGAAGCGCCGGACGGTTCGGGAAAAGATTTGGGCTTCATCACAGTGGGCCGTCTCGAAGTGCCGGTGCTGGAAAACAACCCAAATTTTCCCGAGCGCGGGACGTTCCAATTGTTGATGGAGGGCGGTAAATGAACACCGGCATCTCGCTCGATCAAACGTTGCAAAACCTTACGGCGTGCGGCTGCTGCGACGGCATCACGATCGAGGCGCCGGTGGAAATCTGGAACCGCGCCGGGCTGCGAGCCCTCGCCGCGCGAATCGGCACGCACAGCCGTTTCAAGGCGAGCCTGCTTTCCCGGCTTTCTTCGCGCGACTTCCCACGCCTTCAGGCGTTATGCACGCGCGATGATGAGGACTTTGCCATCGCATTTTTGGACACCGCAGCGGTCTTGGCGGATGTGCTCACTTTTTACCAGGAGCGCATCGCGAATGAATCCTACCTGCGCACTGCCCTCGAGCGCCGCTCGCTCCGCGAGCTGGCGCGCCTGATCGGCTACGAATTACGGCCGGGCGTCGCTGCCAGCGCCCCCCTCGCCTTTACCCTGGAAGATGCCGCGACCGCGACTGCGATCACCCCAATCGCGGTCGGGACGCGCGTGCAGAGTCTCCCCGGGCCCGGCCAGGTTCCGCAGACCTTCGAGACGATTGAGGCAATCAGCGCGCGGCCCGAATGGAACGCCATCAAGCCGCGCCTCGCGCAACCGCAGCCACTCGCGACGACGATGAGAAGCGTCCTGCTCCAGGGCCTGGCCCTGAACCTCACGCCGGGCAACACGCTATTGATCGTGGCGGGCACCGCGGCGACCGAGCGCATCGTCAAGCGCATCCGCTCATTTTCCAGCGATATCGGCGCGGGCACGACGACGATGCTCGTCGAGGACGACCCGCCCGATCCGCCCCCCTTCTTTTTCCTCCTCCATCCGCTGGCGAGCTTTGCCCTCCAGCCACTGAAGCTTACCACCACCCACCTGCACGATGTCGTGAAACAAAGGACCTGGAGCCACGCCAATCTCATCGCGCAGGTCAGGATGCAGAAGTGGTCCCTCCCTGCGTTGAAAACCAACCTCGTCTTTCAAAACACGAGGCCGATCGGTCCGGTCGAGACGGGCGTTTTCACCTTTCGGCAGAAAGCCGCGATATTTGGCCACAATGCCCCGTTCTGGAATTCGCTCCCAGCCGACCAGCGGCTCGTCGTGGGCGCCGCGTATCAGACTAACTGGGAAGGGCGCACACTCGCCGACGCGGAAGGTTCAGGGTTCATCGATCTCGACACGACTTATACCCGCATCGTTTCCGGCGGATACGCGGTGATTGAGACACCAACGGGACGCGCCATCCTGCGCGTCACCGACGTCACCGAAATCAGCCGCTCCGACTTCACCCTCAGCGCAAAAGTCACGCGACTGGCGATCGCCCATCTTTCAGGCGACCCGCTCGGGGCCTTTCCCATCCGCGAGACGACAGTTTTTTTGGAAAGCGAGAAACTGCCGCTCGCGCAATTGCCGATTATCGATCCCGTCACCGCGGCGCCGATATCGCTGGACGGTCCCTATCCCGAGCTCGCAGTGGGACAGCGTGTGGTGATCACCGGCGAAGCGGTGGATCTCGATCAGGTGACGACAAATGAGGCGCTGACAATCGCGGAGGCGAACCTCGTGGATGGGTTTACGTGGCTCTCTTTCAAGGAGGGACCGGCGAACAGTTACGTGCGCGGGACCGTCTCCTTCAACGCTAATGTCGCGCTGGCGACGCATGGCGAAACGGTGCGCGAGGCCCTCGGCAGTGGCGATTCCGCGCAGCCTTTTCAGAAGTTCGCCCTGCGCCAGCCGCCCCTCACCTACATCGGTGCAAAGACACCGGCCGGCGCTGCTTCAACGCTCGAGGTACGGGTGAACGAGCTGCTCTGGCGTGAAGCGCCATCGTTCTTCCGGGCCACCCCGGAGGACCGTGTTTACATCCTGCGCCCGACGGAGGAAGGCGGCACGGTCGTGCAATTTGGCGATGGGAAAAATGGGGCGCGTGTGCCGACGGGGCAGGAGAACATTCGCGCGGAATATCGCAAAGGGATGGGCGCGGGCGGACTGGTCGAGGCGGGCCAGCTCACATTGTTGCAGGGCCGGCCGCTCGGGGTGCGAGCCGTGACGAATCCCGTGGCGGCCGCAGGAATGGCCGACCGCGAAACGCTTGATGAAGCACGCGGCAACGGTCCACTGACCGTGCTTACACTCGGTCGCATCGTGTCATTGCGGGATTACGGCGATTTCGCGCGGGCGTTCTCCGGGGTGGCGAAGGCGCAGGCGACGCTGGCCTCGGGCAGTTCGGCCCGGCATGTCCTGGTTACAGTGGCGGGCCCGGACGCCGCTTCCATCGACGAAACAAGTACCCTTTACGCAAACCTCGTCGGCGCGATGCGGGCGGCCGGGGATTCGCAAGTGCCCCTACGCGTCAAGACTTTCGTGCCCGCTTTTTTCACTCTCGCGGGAACGATCCTTTGCGCCTCAGACCGGCTCGAGGCGAAAGTATTCGCCGAGATCGAGCAAGCGTTGCGCGACGCGTTTTCGTTTACGGTGCGAGAGTTTTCGCAGTCCGTCGCGCGGAGCGAAGTCGTGGCGACCATCCACACCGTGCCCGGAGTGGTGGCCGTGGATCTCGATGTGTTCCATCGCGTGGACCAGCCGGCCACGCTCGAGACTGCGCTAAGCGCGGCGCCGCCCCGCGCCACCATCACGGGCGACGACCTCGGCGCCGAGCTGCTCCTGCTGGACGCGCGTCCGCTCTCCCTCACCGTCATCCCAGCCAGCGCCTGATTGCCATGCGTTACGATTCCGAATCGCTTTACGCGTTGCTCCCCGCAATCCACCGGGTGCGGGACGCGGCGCAAGACGAGGTGCTCAAGGAGCTTCTCACCGTCATTGCCGAGCAACTCCGCGCGGTCGAGGAAGACATCGATCAGCTTTACGACAATCTCTTCATCGAGACCTGCGCGCAGTGGGCGGTGCCGTATATCGGCGACCTCATTGGGTGCCGCGGGCTGCACGGCGCGCAAGGGACATTGCGAAGCCATCGTGCCGAGGTCGCACACACAATCGCGTACCGCCGCCGCAAGGGGACGGCCGCCGTGCTCGAGCAGCTCGCGAACGATGTTACCGGATGGAACGCGGCTGCGGTGGAATATTTTTTGCGGTTGGCCACAACCCAGCACCTTAACCATCTCCGCCCGCGGCACGCCTTTACCGCCGCTCTTCACCAAATGGAGCAGCTTGAGCGAATCGGCAGCGCTTTCGACAAGCTGCCGCGCACCGTTGAGGTGCGGCGCATTGGCAGCGGGCGCGGCCGGCACAACATTCCCAACGTAGGTTTGTTTCTGTGGCGGCTCGGCAGCCATTCGTGGAGTTCGGTGCGAGCGCGTCCGGCAGCTCCCGACGACGCACGGCGCTTTCTCTTCCACCCACTGGGGATCGATATCCCGCTCTTCACAAGAGCGCAGACAGAGACCGAAATCACCCATCTCGCGGGACCGGCAAATGTCGGTTTGCCACTCAGCCGGCGCGAGCTGCTCCGGCGCACCACGAACTATTACGGATTGGATGGGAGCTTTTTTATCCGCCAGATCTCGCTTCGCCCTGGCTCGCCTGGGCTGGAGGACGTGCCAGAGATCGAAAGCTGCGATCTCTCCGATCTCGACGCCGATCCGGACACGAGCACGTGGCCGGCCGGTCATTCGACCAAGGTAAGCGTCGATCCGGTCCTGGGGCGCATACGCTTTCCCGACGACCAGAGCGCCGTCTTCGTGTCCTTTCACCACGGCTTCAGTGCGCGCCTCGGTGGCGGGGAATACAACCGTCTGCGGACCTTTGCCACGCAACCAACCGCTTTCTCTTCCTACCCGGGCGCGCAGCCAACTTTGCAGGCTGCCGCCGCGGCCAAAGACTCGCAGGGCACGGTTGAGATCACGAGCCCCGGTCCATTCAGCGAGACACCTGCTCTCGAATGTCCTGCCAATGCCCAGTTGGAAATCCGCGGCGCCAATCATGTGCGCCCGACTGTGCTGCTCGGCGGTGACTTCGTCGTTAGCGGCGAGTCCAGCAGCGAGATCACGCTCAACGGGCTCCTGCTGGCGGGAGGCCGTGTCGTCGTCCCGGCGATGATCGGCGGCAGGACAAATCAGCTGCAAAAATTGCGCATTCTGCACTGCACGCTCGTCCCCGGTCTTGCGCTCCACCGCAACCTTCGGCCCTCCTTTCCCGACGCGCCCAGCATCGTCATTGAATGTCCGGACACCGAGCTCGAAATCGAGTGGACGATCTGCGGCGCCATCCAGGCGGTCTCCACCGCGACTGTGCGAATGCGGCACTCCATCATCGACGCAACGGTTCCGACGGGGGTCGCCTTTTCCGCGCCTGCCGGACACGAAGCGGGCGCACCGTTGAGCGCGGAAAGCTGCACGGTCATTGGCAAGGTCCATTCCGCAGCGCTGCTCAAGGTTTCCAATTGTCTCCTCCACGCCGAGACAACTCCCGGCGATGGCTGGGACGCGCCAGTGATCGCGAGCCGGCGACAACAGGGGTGTGTTCGCTTCAGCTACTTGCCCTTGAGCTCGATCGTCCCGCGGCGTTATCGCTGTCACCCACGCGACTCTGAGGAAGCGGCCTGTTTGCGCCCGCAATTTGTCTCCCAGCGCTACGGCCGCCCCGCGTATGCGCAGCTGGCCCTGCCGTGTCCAATGGCGCTTTGCCAGGGCGCGGAGGATGGCGCGGAAGTCGGCGCTTTTCGTCATCTGCGCCAGCCGCAACGCGAGTCCGACTTGCGCACGCGGCTCGATGAGTATCTCCGCTTCGGCCTCGAAGCGGGCGTTTTTCACGCAACCTGAAAGGAACAAGCATATGAGAGGTGACTTTAGCCGCGAAACCTTCAACCCGGCATCCCATTACAATGGCGTGCTCCAGCAGCAAGGCCGCGTGCAGCTGGACGCAGACTGGAACGAAGCGGAAGCGATCGCCCGCCACCGCGATCAAACCACCGTCAAAGACGTTGTCGGCGTGACCGGCGCGCCGCGGGTCGAGCCCGGCTTTCGCGTGTCTACTACCGGTGCGAACCTGCAGATTTCGCGCGGTCACTTTTACGTTGACGGGATTCTCTGCCAGAACGAGCAGGACGTGCCGTTCACGGCGCAGCCTGACTTGCCGGGCGAGCCACTGCCTCCGGCTGACGGAGTTTACCTAGCCTATCTCGAAGTATGGGAGCGGCACCTCGGTCCCGCGGAAGCGCCCGAGCTGCGCGAGACCGCGCTCGGCGGCGCCGACACGACGACACGGTTGCAAACCGTCTGCCAGGTAAAGCTTCTTCCGCTCCCGAACACGGGGGTCAACGCCACCTGCACGGGGAACATCCCGGAATGGACCACCTTGCTTGCGCACGCCGATCCTTCCCCCGCGCAAATTGGACAAATGAGAGCGCGCACCGCGCCGGAAGGTGTCACTTTAAATCCGGCCTGTGTGCTGCCGCCGTCGGCCGGCTTCAAGGGATTGGAGAACCAGCTTTATCGGGTGGAAATTCACCACGGCGGAACTCGCGATGTGGCGTCGTTCAAGTGGTCGCGCGAGAACGGCTCGGTCGTCGCGCGAATCAACAACGTCAACGGCCAAGATCTCGAAGTGGATGATGTGCGCAAGGACGACAAGCTTGCCTTTGTCAACCAGCCATGGGTAGAACTCAGCGACTCGGTGCTCGATCTGCGACAACAGCGCGGAGAGCTCTTCCAAGTGGGAAATGTGGATCCCGGCCTCCGCAAAATCACGCTGACCGGCGGGCCGCCCACCGCGCTCGATCCGCAGCGGTCGCGGATTGTGCGGCGGTGGGAACAATCCGGTGCACTGGCGGGCGCCAACGGTGTGGCCCTGAACGCCGCCGATTGGATCACGCTCGAAGATGGCATCCAGGTGCAATTCAAACCCGGCATCTACAAAACGGGCGACTACTGGCTTATCCCGGCCCGCTCGGCGGTCAACATCGAGACAGGACGGGTCGAGTGGCCGCAAGATACCAGCGTCGCGCCGCCCGTGCCCGCCGCACGTCCTCCACAGGGCAATAAGCATCATTTCGCGCGACTCGGTCTATTTCGCCAGCAGGGCGGAAACTGGAGCGCGTTGGCCGGCACGGGCGACTGCCGGATTGTGTTCCCTCCGTTGACCCAGCTCACCGCGCGGGATGTAGGTTTCGACAACACCGTCTGCGACTTCGATCCCGCCGCCGGCACCGTGCAAGACGCGCTTGACCGGTTGTGCCGGACCCGGCACTGCTCCTGCACAATCCTTATCGCGCCCGGCGATGATCTCGCCGCCGCCTTCGCCAAACTGGGGCCGGCCCAGAATGCGATGATCTGTTTTCAGGCCGGCGATTACAGGATCCGCGATACGGTGGTCATCGCAAACAAAGGCCATCTTCGACTCACCGGGTGCGGTCCGGGCACACGGCTCTTTTCTTCCAAAAGCGAGTGCGTCCTGCGCTTCAGCAGATGCCAGAGCGTCTCGGTCGAACACTTGAGCGTCGGTGGAGGAAACACCAACATGAAGAAGCTCAACGGCGCCCTGACTTTCGAGAGTTGCAACTCGGTGTCCGTGCAAAACGCCACCCTGGCTTGCCGCGGCTTTGGCTCGCGGCGCGTGACCTGCCTGACCGTGCACAACGCGGTTTCGGCGCGCATCGGCGGCTGCGATTTTTCCACCGGGCATCTGCAAACCGGCATCCTGCTCAGCAATGTCTCGCGCAGCTTCGTTTCCGACAATATTCTCCGTGCGGGCCACCGTCCGCCTAGCTCGCAGTTGCTGCAGGACAAAGGATACCGGGCGCGGCTCAGGCGGAATCTGATCTCCAACGGGATCCTCGGCCCCTTGAGCCAGGACATCGGAAGGATGACGAATGCCACGGTGACTGTGGGCCGGCACACGGTCCATTTCCGCACCGATCCTTCCCTCACCAACGCCGCTAATCGCAATAGCAACGAATGGGTCTTGGCCCTGGCCGGCAGGACAAGTGTGGCGAGTCCGCGGGCGCTCTATAGTTTGCTGAAGGCGAAAGCGGACCGTGCTCTCCTCAACATCGCAACCGTGGGGATGCCTGTTACCATCCCCAACCTGGCTGAGCAGGCGCTCACCGAAGATTCTGCCGCCGGTGGGCAGGGGATCGTGATTGGAGGCGCGCAAGCCGAGGAAGTGCACATCGTCGCAAACTCAATTCAAAGCTTCGTGCAAGGCGTGCATGTCGGCTTGAGTCGTAGCGACAACCCGCCGGACACCGCGGATTCGGCCGGGCAGGTGGTAATCGTCCGCAATCGCGTGAGAATACGTATCGGCACGGTGTCCAGGCGGGAGCGCCACGGAATTTTCGTGGGGAACTTCGAGAGTCTCGAGGTCCAGGGCAATCGCGTCCAGGGTCTTCGCACAAAACTGGGACAAGACATTTTTTCTGAAGCGATTCGCGTCTACGGCGCGGCGGGGCCACGAATGGTGATCTGCGACAACGACCTGGATGGTTTCAACGTCGGAATCGCCTTTGTTACCAAAGTGGTGCCCAAGGTACGTTTGTGGTTGATCACCGGCAACCTTGCGCAGAATGCGGCGCAGGGGGTGCTGGCTCATCGCAGGACCGGCCAGCACCTAAGTGCAATCCGCAACCTTATTCGCGGAGTGAGCGAAAATGAAAATGTGCCTTGACGCGTCCTTTGCGAAACGACAAGTTGCTTTGCACCTTACGATCAATGGTATGTTAGCTGCGCGTGTTCTTGGCCTGTCGTTCGCTTGTTTAACTTGAGTTCGGCTTTTGCGCTGGGTTTTCACCGTAGTGAGGGGTCCGAATCCTAGTTTGCGTGCCGGCGGGGACCAAATACCCCGCCGCTTTTTTTTGAAAACCGGGATCGACTGCGCGCGCCGCAACCCTGTGCGAGATTTTATCTGCCGTCGGCGAAGTCTATCGTTTGAAGTCGCCACGTACTGAAAATCCGCACGTGGGGAGCACCGAGTCCCATTTTTACAAGGAGATGAATGAACGCCGGCGGTTCCGCCGAGCATTGGTCAGCTCTGGAGCACCCTCGAAAGATTCACCTGAAAGTGGCGCGACCCGGCTTTTGGAATCGATCTGATCCAGCTTACCTAGATCGGCGCCGAGGAGTCTTCTTCCACTTGTTTATCCCGATCCAGAGATGGGAAATACGGTGCTGGTTGATCCTGGCAAACGGAGGGAGCCGAAGGCGGACTCGAACCCGTGACCTGCTGATTACGAATCAGCTGGTCTACCAGCTGAGCTACTTCGGCCTGACTGCGAAACGCGGGGAACGTGCCACGCGCTAGCCGTATCCGCCGCTTCCGCGCGGCCGGTGAGCGATACCAGTATTCGTTTCTGCCCGCGAGGAAGAAGGCATGGTGATCGCGCTTTTTTCAAACCGCATGGACCCCAAAACGGAACTAGTAAGACAAGTGATGCCGTCGCAGGAAAATATGCTTTCCGAAAAGCACGAATTCAGCCATCAAAGAACTGGAGCGTGGACCGGATGTGAGCAGACATTTCCACCAGCTGTGGCCTGACGCGGAAACAAAGCCCGCGATTTCTGTAATGATCGTCTGCGCATCAGAGACCGGCGCCGCGGACTCCATCGAAAGTCTGCTCGGGGAAGCCAAGGAATTCGTGTACGCGCGGTCCAGGTATAGTCCGGAGTCCGGCATCAAGCCGCGCGGTTCTGGCGATCCCGACGTCGTCATAGTCACGCTCGGCGATTCTCCAGCTCTCGATCTGGCATCTCTCTTCGAGTCTCTCCACCGCGCATTTCCCAATAGACCGGTGCTCGTGACGACGATGCAGCCGGATGCGATCGATATTCTTACGGTGCTCGAAAGGGGGGCGTCGGACTTTTTCATGCCTCCCGTGCGGCGTTCGGAATTGGTGGCGCGGTTAATGCGCCAAGTCCGAGTGACGCATCGGGGCGATGCGCTCGTGCAAGAGCTCAAGGAGAAAATTGGCCTCAAGCAAATCATCGGTGAAAGCCCTCTCCTCCTCGAACAAGTCCAGCGGGTGCCGCGCTTCGCCCGGTGCGATGCCACGGTGCTGATCTCGGGCGAGTCCGGCACCGGGAAGGAAATCTTCGCGCGCGCCATCCATTACCTCAGCCCG
>DATMEN010000007.1:0-92418 GCA_035556975.1 Chthoniobacterales bacterium | reverse complement strand
TACCACGGCGAACAAGGTGCCGTCGCTCGGACGAGCGGTCATGGCCGTCGACCTGAACAAGGTGAAACCAGCGAGCGTTACCGGCACCTGGTTGGTCAGGTCGCCGTTGGCGGGATTAATCTGGTAGACCCGGGTATTGGCCGCCGTGCCCCGTCCGTTGGACATGCCGTAAAGGATGAATGCGCCTGGAGTTGGCGTTGGAGTCGGGGTTGATGTCGCCGATGGCGTTGGCGTGGGTGTCAAGGTAGGCGTCGGGGTCGCCGTTGGAGTTGGGGTCGGCGTCAGTGTGGGCGTAGGTGTCGGCGTTGGCGTCGGAGTGGGCGTCGCCGTTGGGGTTGGCGTCGGGGTAGGTGTTGGCGTCGGACTCGCGGTTGGTGTCGGAGTTGGTGTTACCGGAGTAGGAGTAGGTGTGGGCGTCGCTGTTGGTGTTGGAGTCGGCGTAGGTGTCGGCGTTGGCGTCGGGGTTGGAGTAGGTGTTGGGGTCGGTGTGGGCGTCGGGGCGATAACTACCACCGTGAACTGCCGCGTGGTGGTGTCTACTCCGCCGTTGGCAGTGAGACCGTTGTCCATGACCGTGACCGTGATCTGGGCAGAGCCGGACTGCCCGGCCACAGGGGTGTAGCTCAGCGATCCCGTGGTGCTGGGATCCGTGTAGTTCACCGTCGGGTTCGGAATTAGCCCGGTGTTGTTCGACACCGCGCTCACGGTGACCGTTTGCGTGGACTCATTCGCCGGGCCCTCGGTGATCCCGGAGAGGTTCACTGTTTGGAGCCCGGAATCCTGCGGGATCGGAGCTGGATCGGGAATAGCGTTCAAGGTTGGCGCATCGTTCACAGCCGTCACGTTGATGTTGAAGGTCTGGATGGCCGAGGTGTCCACCCCTCCGTTGGCCGTGGTGCCGTTGTCGTGGATCTGGACGGAAACAATCGCGGTGCCGTTGGCATTAAGGGCCGGTGTGTAAGTCAGGGTTCCCGTCGGCGAAACCGCAGGTTGCACGGAGAACAGAGGATTATTGTTATTCGTGACGATGAAATCGACCACCTGGGTCGATTCATTCGCCGGGCCAGGGGAGATGTTGGTGGCCCACCCCGGGACGGTCTGGGCGCCGGCGTCTTCCAGCACGGTCTGATCCGGTCCCTTGGTGAAGCTCGGCACATCGTTGACGGGGTTGACCGTGATATTGGCCGTCGCCCCGGCGAGTGCGAAGAGAGTGCCGTCGGAGGCGTTCCAGTTGAAGCTGTCCGCGCCGTTGTAGTCTGGATCCGGCGTGTAGGTGAGAGTGCCAATGTTGGCGCGCAGGATGTCCTGCGGCACCGTGAAGGTGGCGCCGCTGATCTTGAGCTGGCCGTTCGTGGGCAGAGAGGTAATGCGCAGGACCTGGAGGATGTCGGCCGGGGCACCGGGCGGGACATTGGTGTTTGGATCGGAGAATCCGGCATCAAAATTCGCCGCGGCGAAGGTAAGGATGGCATCCTCGTTCACGCTCGGGGCGATGTTGGCCAACACCGGCGGCTGCTCGACCCGGGTAATGGTGGGATTGGCCGCGCCGGCCACTTCCGGATCGTCCGTCAGCACGTTGGAGAAGTTGCTGCCGCTCACGGTTCCCTGATTGGAGATCGTGGGCGCGGTCATGCCGATATTGATCGTGACCGAGTAGGTAACGACGACCGACTTGCTCGCGGGCAGCGTCCCGATGACGACGGGCGAGACGAGGAAATGCATCTCTGTCCCGGAGTGCGGGGTAGCTCCCCTGGCCTGATCTTTGGCGGGCAGACGGCGCTCACCTTTCGTCAGGTAGCCATACATCAAGCTATCCCGATCCTGTTCGAGATAGGAATCGCTCAGACCAAGCGCGTGGCCCATCTCGTGCATGATCGCGGTGAGCAAGTCGATGCGGCCCGCCGGCGCGTTCGCCGGATCGGTGTAGCCACGCGTCGCGAAGTTTGCGTTGGCAAAGAGCGAATCGCTCTGCGCGCCAGCGTCGATGAACCAGCCGTTGCCGCCGGCATTCTTATCGACGCGAATGTGATTCCCGTTCGCCTCACCCAGGCGCAGGTCGGGCAGATCGGCCACTTCAAATTTCAGCGTCCGCAATGTCGCCAGCTGATAGTCGCTCAGACCGGTCGCGCTCCAACGCGACATCGCCGCCGAGACGGCTTGATCCAGCTCGGGCTGAGAAATTTCGGATCGATCATGCGCCTGACTAATCTCTTTTGCGGGCGCGACTGAAGCCACGGCCGGCGCGACGCCTTTGCGAAGGGATGGAGCCTGAGCGCGACTCTTCATCGCTGGGGCAGACGAAAGCGGTTCGCGCGCATCAACGCCACCCTCGCCCAGAAGCAGCGGTGCTGGTGTGGCACAAGGCACGCCGCCAGGGGTATTGGCAAAATTAGAGGAGACTGATGTCGCCAGAACGGTAGTGGCATTATTGCCGTTGGTGGTGTTCAGGAAGGTGATCATGCCCGTGCCATCGGCGCCCTGGTTATAGCCCGGCAGTCGTATCTGGCCGCTGAATCGCTGGCGTAGCCTCATGTCCGCGCCGCCGTTCGCTTCATTCGCCGCACCCGAAACCAAGTTGTTCCGCCAGTCCATACAGGCCGCGTTGGTGTCGCCTGCGATGATGCCGATGTTTGCGTAGATGCCGTGGAGAGCATTTCCACCGGGGGCGCTAATATTGTTGCCCGTGGCGGTGCCGTTGATCGAGGCGCTGCCCTCGCCCGCCTCGAACAGGATGCCGATGTTGTTGACGTCGGTGATGATGTTGTTTGTGACCACCGCGGTATGTGAGCCCGTCCCGCGAGATTCGACCCGGATGCCTGATGACGCATCAGAATCAGTGAGCGTGTTGCCGGAGATGGTGCCGCTGAAGATGGCCGAACCCGCTCCCTTGTTGACATGAATAAGCCCACCTTCCGGCGCCCCGCTGATATTGTTGTTCAGGATGTCGTAGTTACAGGTGCCGTTGTGGTTCGACCCGAAGATGAAGATGCCGCTCTGGGCTATGCCTGAGGCGTGGCCGCCGGTCGTGGTGTTATTTGAATAAGTGATATCCAGGATGGCGCTGTTAATGCCGTTGATCTGCACGTGCTCGCCGCCGTGGTTGGCAAAGACGTTCCTGCTTATGACCGCCGTCACGTTGGCCGTGGTCTCGGCTTCGAGCAGGATCGCCTCCTCGCCAGAGGCGTTGCTTGAATCCCTGATTAAGCAGTCGGTCACCGTCCAGTTGAGCGTGCCGCTCTGGTTGTCGACCTGAATGTTATTCGCGAGGCCGCCCTTGATGGTGCAGTTGTCTATCACGGATGTCCCCGTCAGTTGATTGAACAGGATGCTGCTTTCCTGATGGTCGCCGCCCGGGAGCGTGCCATTCGTTCCTTCCACCAAACTATTGATCAGGGAAAAGCCACCCACCGTGTCGCCGCGAATGGCGTAATTGGAGTGGTTGTCGAGCCGCATGCGGGTCAGGGAAACGGCGCCGGTCACGTTGGTCAGCCTGATGCCGGTTCCGGAAGTTGCACCGTCAGCTCCGGCGGTATTTTGAATCCGGCCGCCCGAACAATCCGCGGAATTAGCAGGGATGACGACGGCGGTGGGGTTGCCACCGGTGGTGCCGCCACAATTGCCGGCGGTGTTACCGGTAACGGTGAGGTTGCCCGCGCCGGTGCCACTGAGGAAAATCCCGTTGGGGGCGCCGTTGGACGAAATGCTGCGGAAGGTTAGCCCGCTTCCGCCGATGGTGCTGCCATTGACGTTGAGCGCCGTGCCTGTCGTCGTCGTCGCCGTGTTAACGATCGTCGTGTTGTTCTGCGTGGCGTTAACGATTCCGCCATTGGTTGCGGAAAAGGCATTGTTTGGACCGGTACTAAGATTCAGCCCGCCTGTGAACGTGACTGTTCCGATCCCACCCACATCGTTGTTATCAAGCAAGATGCCGGTGGTGCCGGTGATGCCGGTGTCGCTGATTAATTGACTGAATGTGACAACGCCAGCGCCGCGCCCAGAGACGGAAACAGAGCGACCGACGGTGGAAGTGATTGTCGCGTTTATGTTGAACGCTCCGGCGCCACCGGTGAGCAAGAAACCACCGCCCGTGCCGCTCCCGCTCGCGATTGTCGTATCAAGAGTGGTGGCATTGCCGATCAGGCCGGTGTTCACACCAGTGGGCTGGCTCTGGACTGCCGTTACGGTACTCCCGGTGATGGCTACACCAAGGATCGTGTTGTTGTTGGCCAGGAAGGCGACGTTGCTTCCGGCCGCGGCGGTCCACGCCGGCCTGGTCCCGCCTACCGCGGGCCGTCCCGGGGTATCCGTGCCGTACGAAGTCCCCATGACCGCATCAAAGCTGGCGCCGCTGGCGCCTTCACCGACGATCCATTCATCAGCATTGAGGCTTCTGCCATTCGCGTAAGTGCCGCTCGCGAGATAGATGCGGCGGCCCGTCGCGGCGCCTATCGCGATCGCGGCTTGCGTGACAGTCTGGAAGGCCTTCGAGTTGGTGCCCGTCCAGGTGCCATTCCCCCCGGCTGGCGCTGAGTCGTCGACAAACCAGATCACCGGCCCAACCACATTCATGGTCACCGTGCCCGTGGCACTGCCGGCGGGTGTGCCCGCCACGCCGTTGCTGATCGTATAGGTGAAGGTGTCCGAGCCGGTAAAGCCGGGCGGGGCGGAGTAAACAAAGCGGCCGACGTTGGCGCCACTGAGGGTCATCGACACAAGGCCGCCATTGGCGCTGGTGCCACTGGTGGTAATGGTCAGCGCGGAGAGAGCGACCGGGTTGCCGGCCAGGATTCCTGGATAATCATTGGTCACGACGGTGA
Organism: Chthoniobacterales bacterium; assembly: GCA_035556975.1. Lineage (GTDB taxonomy): Bacteria > Verrucomicrobiota > Verrucomicrobiia > Chthoniobacterales > UBA10450 > AV80. Next base: position 87,601 of record DATMEN010000007.1, on the reverse strand, counting down.
AACCGCTCGTGGCCGTGTTCACGGTCATGTTGGCAGCGACGTTCTGCGGATAGGTGTCGTTCAGCGCCACGGGCGTGACGTTGAGGCTGCCCGCCACCTCGGAGGTGTTGGCCGCCGTGGGGTCCGTCAGCGTAACGCCGGTGGCGTCACTGGCCCCTGTGCTGTTGATCTGGATCGTGTAATTGACGGTGTCGCCCGGGTTCTTCTTGGTCGCCAACGGCGTCCCATCATCGTTCGTCGCCGTGACGGTCACCTGCGCGGACGCAAGTTGCGCACTGGCCAACAGCGCCAGGGCAACCACTGTGTTGCGAACGCTGCGCAGAGCCGCCTTAAGGGAGGTGGCGGTCAGTTGATAATTCAGCGTGGTAAAATGGGGTTGCATAGAAATCATGGGTTGAGCAGATCAGGTGCCGTTAGAGCCGGCGATTTTACGTAAATTCAGAATGTGGAAATTCGGGGTCAATCGCTGAGGGAGCACAGCGTGGGTTTTTAGAGAAAACGCGGAGACATGTCCAGAATTTATTTTGGGAAGAATCTCACACGGAGATCACAGAGGACCCGGAGGGGTGGAGGAAACCAATTTCGGATACCGGAAGCGATAAGAAAAGAACCCGCAACAGGCGTTGAAAGCCTAGCGTCGCGCCATTCGCGCTGCGTTACGGTTGTGAAACTCCGTCCGTATTTGGCTGGCATCTGACAGACGCCCCACAATTTCGATTTTTCCTCGCCGAATGAAATGCCGTGCGTTTACCATCGCGACATGCTCGACCTCGCCAAAGTTCAGTGCGCCGACTTCGCTGCCTGCGTGAATCAGGATTTCGAAATCGTTACCGATGCGGGCCCGCTGGTCCTGAACCTTTTTGAGGCGCGTCCGCGAGACCGCGTGCCGGGCGCGATGCGGGACCCGTTCACGCTGACGTTTCGCGGGCCGCCCCCACTGCGTCTGCCCCAGGCCATCTACCAGATGAGCAACGCGGAGATGGGCGAGATGGAAATTTTCCTGGTCCAAATCGCCGCCGATCAAACCAGCAGCACGTTCGAGGCGGTGTTTAATTAATCGGACCTCACACGGAGACCACGGAGGTCACAAAGGTTTTTGGATTTTGTCCATGGTGTCCCGTTGTGACCTTCGTGTGAGGTTCCTTCCGCGGTCGGTCATTCGTCATTCGTCATTCGGCATTCCTAGCTGCTCCATTCCATCAGGAAATAAACGCCTCTCTCCTCGATCCGCTTGAAACCGAGCCGCTCGTAAAGCCGCAGGGCGGGATTGAAACGCTCGACGTGAATCGTGAGCGGCTTTCCGGCAGTTTTTGCCTCTTCCTGCAACTCCCTGAGCAGCTTGGTGCCGAGACCGGCGCCGCGATGCTCAGGCATGAGCGCGATGTCGATAACGTGGATCGCCTTATCCCCGCGCGAGACCAGCAATCTCCCAGCCGGCGCACCGCGGCGCTCGATAACCTGAAAAGAAGCGCCGGGATAATTTGCCCCGTAATCCGCGGTCTGCGCGTCGAACTGGTGCCGGCAAAATATCGCTTTTTGCTCCTCGCTCCAGTTGGTGAGGGCCAGTTCCTCCGCGCGGGTGCTGGCATACAACGAGGCCAGAAATGAATCGTCCTCCGGCGTGATGGGCCGGAGGACGATCGAATTTTCGTCGTAGGCGGATGCAGCCAAGGGCGCTGGCCCTAGGTGCGGGGCGGGAAGACGCCTTGCAACGCGATGCAGAAGTTCAGCACCAGGTACGGCATCATGTTGTTATGCGGCAGACTGCCCCCGGTGGGCCCAATTGCCTGGAATGCCATATTGACCAGACCTGCATTACTGGCTTGATAAGCGTTGCCATCGGATGATCGCGCCAGGGCCGTCGCGGCAGACGGCGTCTGAACGTCGCCCGGGTCGACCACCGCCTTGATAAAGTGATTATGTGCGGGCATCTCCGATTCCAACAGCGTCACAAACTCCGAGCCGCCCGTCTCGCCCAGATCATGCAAGGAGAGTCCCGGCCCCTGACCCGGATGCATCGGCGCGCTGGCCTGCATGTTCGGCAGCGCGAAGGTGCTTTGACCGTTGCCGCCGTAGGTGGTGCCCAGCAGGGAGAAGAGCGCGGTGTTCTGCGAAATCGGCAGGATTTGCCCATTACACTGCGCCCAGCCCGTTGGGGCGAAGTTACAGCCAAATATTCTGATCTCAGCAACAAACGGTGATGACATGGTGATTCTCCTTACTGGTGCGGGAAGATCCCGAACAGTGAAATGATGAAGTTAACGCAGAGATATGGTTGAAAGTTTGTATGCGGCTGGCTCCCACCCACTGGGGCCACTGCTTGAGCGTTCAGGTTCGCGGTCGGAACATCCTGAGCATAAATCTTCACCTGGGCGGATGCGCCCGGAAGGTTGTTCTGCGGGGTATTAGCGCTTCCAGGCCCGGTCGAAGCCAGTAACGGGTGGTTGTGTATCGGAATCTGCTGAACCGTCAGCGTCACCTCTTCGACTCCGCCCGTCTCAGCCTGGATAAAGCCGTTGCCCACATGGATCGGGAGCCGGCCACGCAGGTCAGGCAGGGCGAAGGTCTCCTGCCCATCACCGCCATAGGTCGTGCCGATTAGGTTAAAGAGCGTTTCGTTCTCAGAAATGGGCAGCAACTGCCCCTCGCAAAACATCCAGCCGGCGGGAGCGAAGTTGCCGCCGAACATTCTGATCTCACCGACAAATGGGTCTGACATAGAATATCTCCTTAGTTACGGGATGGAAAAACTCCCTGAAGGGCAATGCAGAACAGGAGCGTAAGGAACGGCTGCATGTTCAGGTGCGCCTGGCTGCCGCCGGTATTGGTGATCGAACTGGGAATGAGAGATGTGAGCGAGTCAGCGGTGCGGTAGACGCTTGTCGCGCCGGCCATGAAATTATTGGCGGGCGTCGGAGTATTGGTTGCGCCTGTCGTCGGAGAGGCCAATTCGACATGTGGGTGCATCGGCATTTCGGAAATCGAAATGGTGTGAGCCTGCTCACCTCCTTTTTGACCCTGAACGTTGAACGAACCGCCCACGTGGAGCGGCGTGATGCCACGCAGGTCGGGCAGGGCGAAGTTGGTCTGGCCGTTGCCGCCGTACATCGTGCCCAGGAGCGAAAAGAGCGCCTGGTTCTGATTGATCGGCAGGAGCTGTCCGTTGCACTGCGCCCAGCCTTGCGGGGCAAAGTTGAAACTCACGATCTTTATTTCGCTGAGGAATGGTGTTCCCATGGTGTTTTAGGCGGTTGAAGTTGTGCGAGCGCTTCGCTTGAATTCTTTCGAAAGTTGTTCAGAAATTTGCGGCGATTTCTCCTCTTTTGCGCGGTGTCTCTGGCCAGAAACACTTTCCAGCTTCGTGCGCCGAAGCAACGTCGTACAAGACGTGTGGAGTCGTTGTTATCCGCCGCGCAAAAACCTGTCCAGCTTTTTTTAAAACTTTTTTCAGGATGCACTCGGGACCTCAAGGACAAGCGGGGACGGAGGCCTCGACTAGAGCAGAACGTTGCGACACTTAGAATACAATAAACGTAGAATCCCGGCAGGTCGGCGACCCAGTCCTCTAGAAGCGGAGACAACAAAAGGGGCGGTCGTGCGACGACCGCCCCTCTTGATTAAAGTTAAAGCTAAAGACTTAAGCCAGGCCTTACTTGATAGGTTTGATGCTCTTCAGAATGGCGCCAAGTTCCTTGTCATGCTTCTTAGTGCCATCGGGCGAGCCCCAATAGGTAATGAGCAGCACCTTCTCTTTGCTCGCGGCCAGGATGGTAAGACTGATGATCGCATCGCCTTCCTTGTCTTTGCCGTTCCAGGTCACATCGACCCCGTCCATTCCATTGATCTTGCCCTCGCTTTGTTTCATCGTCTTTTCATCGACGGTGACCCCTTGTTCACTCAGATAATCGACCGCTTCCGCGATGGCCTTATCCATCGCTTTGGCATCCATGGCTTCCACATAGAAATAGACTTCGTCATCGGCGGATTGGGCTTCCACGCCACTGTCGATTTCCTTCGATTGCCAGTCATCGGGAATGGTGATCGAGGCGAAGGACTCCTCATCCGGCAGCTTGAAAGTCTTGGCGAGAGCTGGAGTAAGAAGGGCGAGAGCGAACAGAAGGGCAAGAGAGGTTATTTTCATGGACTCGTCTTTACACGCGCGGGAATCGTTTGTAAACCTCGACGAAAGCTGAGACCGGATACCGGATTACCCAAGGCTAGCGGTGGAGTTGCGTCCTTTCCGGTTTCCGGTTTCCGAAATCCGGTTTCCTTAAGGCACCGGATCGCGCGTGCCTGCCGGCACCCAGGGCATGCAGCGGAATAACCGCCTTGTCGTGAGCCAGAGCCCTTTGGGGAAACCATGAGCATGCATCGCTTCTTCCGAATACACGGAGCAGGTCGGCCGAAACCGGCAGCTGACAAAACGGTCGGAAAGGGGCTTCAAGAACGTCCGATACCCCCCGAGCACGATCCTTTCGTAAAACGCAACTGAGACCTGTTGCCGGGGTGGCCGCCTCCAATCGCAAATCGCCGCGGCGGCGAGAACCACCGCGGCGATCAAAATGAACGGAAGCGCGCGCTTTCGTTTCCGGATCGGATCTCGCACCAGGCCCGCAAAGGTCACGAAGGTGTATCCTCGCTGTCCGTTGTGACCTCCGGTTGAGGTCCCTGCGTTCGCGGTAAGGCTGCCTTACGGATTAGGCGCGCCCGGGATCGTCTTAGGCCGTGTCGCCAAGTGGATGATCCAACCAATAAACCAGGTAAACGGGATCCAGGTCAGCACTTTCACCAAACCGGCATTTGGTGATTGGCGCCGGTTCGCATCTTTCGTTACCCAGATCGCGGCCCAGAGCCAGAGAGCTACGCTGATGACGATGGGAATTGCGCCCATCCCGCATACCGCCGCCATGAGACCCGCCGCCTGGGCGTCGGTGAGCTCCACAGGCGTCGTGCCGGCGGTGGCGTCTGGCGACGCATCTTGCGCGAGCAGGGTTACAGCAGTGAAAAATAATGGAAGACTGGAAAGGAGTCGCTTCATAGAGGGTTTGATTACAAATTTTCGCGAGCGCCTGTCAACGATAATAATTCAAAGGGTCCTTCCCGTTGCCCCGCCGCCCCAAGTTGAGAGGGCCGGGAAGGTTATCGTATGACAGCTAGCTAGTTGGAAATACCCTGCATGATCCCTTGCATCACAGCGAGACCACCAAAAAGGAGGACCCAGAGCAGCCAGCCGACGATCGTGAAGTATCCGATAACCAATCCGGCGATCGCAAGTCCGCGGCCTTGAACATCTGTCCTTGTTCCGATCTTGGAGAGCGCAAGGTGCCCACAAACCACGCCGGCAATCCCGGTCAGGACGACCGGCGTGCAGCAAAATCCACACATCCCGAGCAAGCTGAGGACAAGCGACCAGATGGCCAGCGGCTCAGTCGGAACAGACGGAGTTGGAATTGGGGTCACCGGGCCCCCAACTGTGGGGGACGCGACGGCCGGCCCGCCTGGCCTTGTCGGGTCCGCCGGCGGTGGACCCTGGGAAGGCGTGCTGCCTGCCGTGCCGCTACTGCCTATGCCCGGCACCGTGGAAAGAGGCGCCCAGCCAGCCGCGCCCTCGTACCAAGCCTGATCGGAAAGGCTCACGGTCCCCGCAGCCAGTTGACGATTCACCTCTTCGAGCGAGAAAGGGCCCATCGGCTGTCCGTTGCGAGCGATATGAATCTGCATCTCGGGAGTTTGTTGAGGGCCTGAGGAGAGCGTCAAGGAGAAATCCCCCATGAACTGTCCCTCTTGCTCCTGATCTTGATCTTGATCCTAATCCTCCCCATTGATCACTCCTGGGGGCAGGGATCACGAGCAGGATCAAGATCAGGAGCAAGAGAGGAAAGAAACCTTGTCAGCCTGGATGCGGTTGGCCACCATTCCCAGCTAGTAAGAAACGCCCAGCGCCCAACCCTAACGTCCAACGCCTAACACCCTTCATGGAAAAGCGTCTTTCATCACTTCTCGAGCGGTATCCCGTTCTGCAAGGATGCCAGGAGCAGCTGAGTTCCGCGCTTGATCTCCTGGTCACGGCCTACCAAGCCGGAAATAAACTCCTCGTTTGCGGCAATGGGGGCAGCGCCGCCGACAGCGAGCATATGGTCGCGGAGTTAATGAAAGGCTTTCTGAAACGCCGTCCCATCCCTTCATCCCACCTGGCCCAGCTGGAAGCCGCCGACGGCGCAAATGGGACAGCAATAGGCTTGCGTCTGCAAGGGGCGCTGGCCGCTATTTCCCTCGCATCCCCGCTCTCGCTCACCAGCGCGATTGCCAATGACGTCAATTTCGAAATGATTTTTGCCCAGCAAGTCTATGGCCTCGGGCGTCCCGGCGATGTCTTGCTTGGAATCAGCACGTCTGGAAATTCGAAGAATGTTGCGAACGCGGTCATCGTGGCCAAAGCCCGCGGCCTCCGAACCATCGTCCTAACCGGCCGGTCCGGGGGCGCTTTAGCGCCGTTGGCGGACACGGCGATCATGGTCCCAGCCGACGACATAGCCGAAATCCAGGAGCTGCACTTGCCCGTCTACCATTGGTTATCGACTGAGCTGGAAGAGACTTTCTTCAACGCGTAGCGCGAAAGCCAGCGGCTCGACTGAGTCTCGCCCTACCATCGTGGCCGCCCGCGGAGGTATTTCTGCTGGTAGGGCGAGACTCCGTCGAGCCGTCGCCGAAATAAGAGCAACCGCTAAATAACTCTCTCGTTCCCGCCATCGACCGGGATTTGCGCGCCGGTGGTCTTGGCGAAGGTGGGTCCGCAGAGCTCGGCCGCCAGTTCCGCCACGTCGATGCTTCGAACTTCTGTCTTGAGGACGTTGTGGCGTTTGTAGGCGTCGATCGATAAACCATAGCTCTCGGCCCGCGCCTTGAGCACTTCGTCCGTCCAAAGAGCGGTGTCGAAAACCGCATTGGGATGAAGCATGTTCACGCGAATGCCCGCGTCGCCCCATTCCAAAGCCGCCACCCGCGCGAGCTGCGTCAGCGCTGCCTTTGAGGCGGAGTAGGCGGCTGCGCCCGGTCCGGGAGCGGCCACATTCTTCGATCCGATGACAACAACGCGTCCGCCTTTGGGGGCGAGCGCGAGCAGGGGATAACAATCGCGCATGAGCGTGAGATTGGCGTCACAGTTCACCCCAAAAACGCGCCGCCATTCCTCGATTTGAAGCGCTTCGATCGGCGTCCCGCCAGGGAAGACCCCGGCATTCAGGATCAACATATCCAGTCCCCCGTAGGCGCGGACTCCAGCCTCCAGGGCGGCGCCCACGGTTTCCTCCGACGTGACATCGCACCGCAATCCGAGGAAATCGGCCCGCGCGCCGGCACAGGTGGAAACGGCCGGATCGATATCCAGACCCACCACTGCCGCGCCGCGTTTCAGCAGAGCATCGACGCAAGCCCGTCCTATCCCCGAGGCCGCACCGGTGACCAAGGCGATTTCACCCCCGAAGACCGGCGGCGTTCCCGCTCGCCGCAATTTCGCCTGTTCCAGGTCCCAGTACTCGAATTCAAATAACTCCTGCTCGGAGAGCGCTCGATAGCCACCGAGCGTTTCCGCCCGCAAGATCACGTCGATCGTATGCGAGTAAAGATCGCAAGCGATGCCGGCCTCCCTGGCGGAGCGACCGATACCGGCCAGGCCCAGCTCCGGATCCAGGATGATGCGCGGCGCGGGATCAAGCATGGTCTTCGACGCCGCCGCGCGCGAGGCATTACGGATAAAATAGGCGCGGTAAGCCTCCGCATACGCGTCCACATCGCGGCCCAGCATCGGAAAGCGTTTGGTGCGCAGGATGTGATCGGGCGTGGCTGGGCCTCTTTGTGAGAGATCCCGGGCCACGCTGGAGCGCGCGAAAGCCCGGCACTTCGGATCGGAGTGGATCGACATCACTACCGCCGAGCCGGCGGCCACGGCGATATCGCGTCTGAGCGCAGCCAGCTCCAACCGGATGTTTTTCTCGGGAAGATCCGGTTCCGCGAGCGGGAAGTCCCATGCCTTCTGTTGCTTTAGATACGTTTCTGCGCGGTCCACCAGCGCGATCATGCGGCCGTACGATTCCTCCGCCGTCGCTCCGAACGAGAAGATACCGTGCTGCATCAAGACCATCCCGAGCGTCGCCGGTTTCGCCTCGGCGGCGAATTTCGCCGCGCAAACCTTCGCCAAATCGAACCCTGGCATCACGTACGGCACCACCACGACATCGTCGCCATAGATTTCGCGGATGCGGGTTTCGCCATCGGCCGAATTGGTGATGGCCAGGACGGCGTCTGCATGCGTGTGATCGACAAATTTGTGCGGCAGCACGGCATGCAGGATCGTTTCCACCGAGGGGGCCGGCGCACCGGCGCGAGTCACCTGGGTAGCGAGCTCGTTCACCATTTCCGGGTCCGACAACTTCTCGACCTTTGCGAGCCGCGATAAATAGTCCAGCCGGACTGGGGCAAATCCCTCGGCCTGGATCGTTTCCAAATCCCACCCGCTCCCTTTGACGTAGAGGATTTCCGCTTCTTCGCCCAGGACATTGCGTTCCGTGATCTTGACGGACGTATTGCCGCCGCCGTGCAGCACGAGCGTGGCGTCCCGCCCCAGGAGCCGGGAGGAATAAACCCTCTGCTCCAGCTCGGACTTGCATTTGTTCGCCTCGATCGGGTCCCAAAGATTCTTCATTACGCCTGGGGGCATTGAACAGATGCCGGTTCACTTTCCAATCTTAAAAACAAGGCAGCCCGGGGGTTCGGGCCGCGGCGGAGGCTGGAGAACCGGGAAGGGACGGAAATAAAGAAGGAAAAAGCTTGCTGTGATCGAGACTTTCTGCGTATCCTCAGCCCCTCACGTTAGTCATACAATCCTCAACTAGGAGCACGTCCCATGATCACATCCAGACTTATTAAATTCCTTTCAACCGCGGCTCTCGTAGTCGGCTTCACGACGATAGCGCACGCGCAGGCCACCCGAACCTGGGTTTCCGGCGTCGGTGACGACGTCAACCCATGCAGCCGGACAGCGCCGTGCAAGACGTTTGCCGGTGCAATCTCGAAAACCGCCACCGGTGGCGAGATTTCCGTGCTCGACCCAGGCGGCTATGGGACGCTGACCGTGACCAAGGCGATCACAGTCGATGGCGGCTCCGGCGCGGGCTGGGGTTCGAGTCTCTTCTCGAGCGTGAATGGCTTCATCATCAACATCACCACCAACCTCGCGACCGACAAAGTAATCCTGCGCAACCTCAGCATCAATGGCGCCGGCACTACCCTCGGGGTTGACGGCATCCGTTTTCTGGACGGGGCGTCGTTGACGGTGGAGAACGTCCGCATTTTTAACTTCAGCGGCGACGGCATCGAAGTAAATCAGAGCCAGGCTTCCAATATGTTCCTCAAGAACGTGAAGATCACGCACGGCGCCGTGGGGATTAAAGTGGCAAGTTCGTCCGGTGCGTGCGCCGGAAGCATGGTCGATGTTCACATTGACGGAATGAGCAGCCACGGGTTCCAGGCTGTGAGCAATTCAACGTTCGCGATTAGGGATATGTTTACCGCCCGCTGTCAGGGTTCCGGCGTCCGCTCAGAAGCGGCCTCGGTAAATCTTGCTATCCTGGACAGCATTTCCTCGGGTAACAACTTTGGGTTCGAAGCGACGGCCGGCACGGTCCGCATCGGGAATTGCGGCATGTTTTACAATAACACAAACCTCTCCACCATTGTCCAAACAGGGGGCAACAACCGCTCCGGTGGAAACTCGACCACCAACGTGCCAGCGCCCAACGGCATGACTATCAACTAACGGTCACACCAGCAATTCGAGCAATCACAGCTCCCGCTCCGGCGAAAGTCGGAGCGGGAGTTTTTGTTTCTGGAAAAGGACCCCGGAGTCGGGGGAAGAAGATTATGCGTGACGTTTTCTCTTGCGGCTGCGTAATCTGCTCGTCCCTCCAACGCCAGTAAACCCTCAACCACAGAGCCAAAAACACATGATGACATCTAAAATCGTTCGTTTCTTTGCGGCTGCGACCCTCGCAGCCGGTTTCTCCACCGCAGCTCACGCACAAGCCACTCGGACCTGGGTCTCCGGCACCGGCAGCGATGCAAACCCCTGCAGCCGTACCGCGCCCTGTCAGACCTGGGCTGGCGCCTTTGTCAAGACGGCCACTAACGGCGAAATCAGCGCGCTCGACCCGGGCGGCTTCGGAGCGGTAACGCTTAGCAAATCCATCACCCTTAACGGCGATGGGACCCTGGCATCCATTCTCAACGCCGGCACTACCGGCATCATCGTGAACATCACCACCAACCTGACGACGGACAAAGTAGTCATCCGCAACATCTCCATTCAGGGCGCTGGCACCGGGACAGACGGGGTCAGGATTATCGATGGGCAGGAGGTGATCCTCGATAACGTCACGATCATCGGCTTCACCGATGCCGGGGTCGATGTTACCCAAAGCCAGTCGGGAAATGTGTTTCTCAGGAACGTCAGGATATCCAAAGGCGCCGTGGGCGTCCGGACCCAAACCACCGCTGGCGCCGTGAATGGCACCTTTGAAAACGTCGCCATCGACGGCATGACCAGCCACGGGATGGAGTGCGTCAATAACACCACTTTGGCCCTGCGCAACGTGGAGACGAGCCGGTGCGGCGGTTCCGGCGTCCGCTCCGCCGCGGCGAGCGTCAACCTCGCCGTCGAAAACAGCGTTTCTTCGGGCAACAATTTCGGCTACGAAGCCGTGCTCGGCAATCTGCGCATCGCGAATTCCGGCATGTTCTTCAACAACACAAATTGCACGAGCAGTGTCCTCTCGGCCGGCAACAACCGCTCCGCTGGCAACACCATCACGAACAATCCCACGCCAGGCGGCATGACGATCCACTAAGCGCATCGGAAGCCCTCAACCAATCATCTCCCGCTTCGGCCATAGTCCGGAGCGGGAGTTTTTGTTTCTGGAGCGTCGCGATCCAAAGAGGCGCGACTTAGTGACGATCGGCCTTCAAAGCGTCTCGTTCTGCAAGCCATAAGTCGCCGTAGTCCACGTGCTGCCACTGTTCGAACCAGGGGCCTCCGCGCGTGAAATGCACGGCTTTTGGTGTTCCCTCCGCAGGGCGTTTTGACCATCCCTCCAGCCAATTCCATTCCTCGGGAAGCGCGCCGATATCCTGATCGGCAACCCATTGGAGGCGGTGCAGATAAGAACCCGTCTCGGTGTTCACGAGTGCGGGCGTCAGTTTGCGAACCGAAGGGTGGTCGCAATTGAACAGCATCAGCGACGACCAGTTCTTCCGCGGATAGACGGTCTGAACCTGGCCGTCCATTTTCGTGGTCTCGGTGGGGCGATAGTCGTGCTGCACGCAATGGACCGCCTTCGTGGTATCCGCGAACGCAAACAATTCAGCGACATCGCCCAGCCACAGGAAGTCGCAGTCGCAAAACAGCGCCCACCCTTGAAAGCCGGCGAGAAAGGGCGTCAGGAAGCGGGAGTAAGTGAATTCCGTGGAGGCGAGAGGATCCTCGCCTCGCGCATAAACGCCGCGGGCCCTGAGGTCATCCAGCTTGATGGGCACGATCTCCACGGGGACCGTGGCACGCCGTTCCAAGGAGAAGCGCGCAACCTCATATGCGTCGGGCTCTCGCCCGTCCCACCCAATGAAGATCCGAAACGGCGTCATAACATTAATCTCAGCCGCCAAGGTAACCTTTACGTGGCGAACCGCTCCCTTTATCTTAAGCAAGTAGGATTTTTCCCGCCTCCCAACCCATCAAATGAGCTCATTGGCAGAACAGGAAACCCTGGGGCAGCATTTCGCCAGCGTCCTCAGTTGCGTGGAGCGGCGCGATTGGCCGGCTGCCCGTCAGCACGCCTTTGCGGCGGCCGCCGCGGCGGAAGCAATGAATGACGCCGCCGGGATGTTACGGGCAGGAGACGACCTGGAACGATTCAACGAATTCGGGATCGCGGGGCGCCTCCTGGCTCAAGGCGGACGGATGGTGGCCGAGACCACCGGAATCGAGTGGGACGGAAGCGATATGCCTGGCGGGACCCTCCTGGTTGAACAACGAGTGCGTCATCATATCGGCGCGCCACTTCGCAGTGCGCGGCTGATCGGTCTGGCCGGCAGACACGCCCGCCGCTGCATCGTGCTTATGGACGCTCGCCTTATTCCCCTTTTTGCCCGCACTTTTCCCAGCCTCGATCTTCGCCCAAAAGGGATAGATCACGAAAAGGCCCGGGCCGAGGCGGATGCCGTCGCTACCTACGAGACACTCTTGCAACATCTCGCCCCCGATGCGGCGACGCTCGCCGCGACTTTCCTTCCGCTCCGCCCGGATGACGCCCTGACTCCGCGGTTTCGCGAGCGATACCGGCCGGATGGTTCGCGGCTTCCAGTCATTGGGATAGCCTGGTCGTCCACCAACGAAGCGAAGGATTCTCCTCCGCTCGAATGTTGGGCGCGGTTTCTTCGAGAGATCCCCGCACGATTTGTCTCGCTCCAATATGGCGATGTGACGGCCGACCTCGCCCGTTTCCAGTCCTCCGGCGTCGCACCGTGGAGCGATCCGGCAATCGATTCCCTCAACGACCTGGATACGTTCGCCGCCCAGGTGGCCTCTCTCGATGCCGTGGTGACGATAAGCAACACCTCCGCGCACATGGCAGGAGCCCTGGGCATTCCCACCGTAGTTGTGCTGGATGATAAATTTCACATGATCTGGCCGGTGGGAGATGACCGCACCCCGTGGTATCCAAAAACGGTGCTCGTGCGAAAACAAGGTCGGGACTGGGATCAAGCTTTTGTCGAAGCGCGTGGCCGTTTGCTCGCAATCCTGGCATCGTTAACCTGATCTAAATCCGGTAACTTCAGGGCCAGGCAAAGCAGAAATCTCCTGCGATTTCGAACTTCAGTTCGGCGCCCCACGATTGAAGCAGCTTCACGGCATCCGTGTCGTCGAGCCCATAGATGCTTCCCTTCCCGGGTTTCTGCTCCACCACAATACAGGGCCTTTCCCGACGCACCGTCTGCTCCGCGCCCTGGAGGATGTAATACTCATAGCCTTCGCAGTCGATCTTCATGAAATCGACCTGAGCGAGGCCAAAGCTATCGAGTGGCCGCGCCGCGACTTCCGGCCCGGCGCCAGTGTTCTCCATCCTGACGTGCGTGCCCCCAGTACTCTCTGGCGAGACCGCGAACGGCAGAACCTCTTCTTTGCCTGCGAGCGCAAAAGGATGCAGCTCTATCTCGCAACCCTGTCCCGGGCGAACGTTCTCGGAAAAGCAGGCGCGATGGTCCTCGATTGGCTCGAAGGCCGTCACTCGAGCGAAACACCGCGCCAGGATCCGCGACCACAGGCCGACATGGGCGCCGGCGTCGACGGCATGCCGAAAATTCTTGATGTAGGGAAACGCGGCCTGGAGCTTGTGCAGCTGATAGGTTCCCGCGCCCGCGAACTCAGGGCCATTCTCAATGAACGGGATGAGATGCTCCTCCGTCTCCGGGAGCCAGATTCCCTTTACCTGTTTTCGCACCAGTATTCCTCCAGGCGGGGCGTCATTAGATCAGTCCTGGGCGATCGGCCCTGCTCTTTGCGTGGCCCCTTGAGATGATCAAGGCGCGTTCCGAGAGGACCATTGATTGACGGATGCCTGTGCTGCCGCGCCTCGCCGGACAAACTGTGCGTGGTAATCAGCCCTTCGCGCTCGGCCTCGAGGATGATCTGCTGGAGCACATAGGAGTCGTGGGTCTGGGGCAAGCCGAAAACGGCATCTGTCTCGTAGAGCTTTCGCCAGCGCGTCATCACCTCACGGTGCGCTGGATGGGTGCAACGCAGCATATAGAAGCCGCATTCGGGGTAATGCCGGTCGCGTTCCAGCCAGGCAATGTATGGGCCGGCCGGAAACAGGGTCGTCAGCCAGTCCGTGGTGACCGTCGCGTGGGTCACAATATCCGCATCGGCCCAGATCAGGACATCCGCTTCGAGCCCGAACGCCGCCTCAGTCACGGCGGCAACCTTGTGAGCGAAGCGCACACAATCCTGACGATAATCGTACGTGCCATCGACGAGTCCATGCGCGCGACGATTTTCGGCGTGCCGCGCTTTGAATTCACTGAGCCAGGCCGGCAGGCCACGCACCACCGGGCGGCCATGATCGGGCACGAATTGCTCCGCATAAAGATACAGCGGCACGTCAGCCGACCAGAATTTATCGAAGGTCTCGACCATGCGGCGACCGTATTGTTGCCATCCCGCCTCATGGCAGGTCGTGAGGACGGCAAAGCGGGTCAATGGACCGTTGGCGAACGATGCCTCGAGAAAGAGGCCCCCTTCTCCTGGGTTATTGTGTTTCAAGCCGAGTAGATTTCTTTGCGGTTTGCTGGCAGTTTCGATGTCACGTAAATGAGCGCCCGTCGCAAACGAAATCTTCCCCAAATCCCCGGCGCTTTGCGCTGGCCGGTTTACCCTGGCTGGACTTTCGGGTAATGGGATGGTGGCATGGCAATGATTGGAAACACCTGGCAGACGGGAACAGGGCTCAGCTCATGAGCTCCTCTCCCCCAATCATAGTCGCCGGAATGCATCGCTCCGGCACCTCTCTGGTGGCATCGATCCTCTCCAGCCTGGGCGTTTCCTTGGGCGACCACCTCCTCGCGGCCGACCGCGATAACCAGCGAGGCTACTTCGAGGACGTCGATTTTCTCGCACTCAATCGGGAATTGCTCAGCGCCGCCACCTCCTCCGAGGACGGAGGGCATCCAGACTGGGGGTGGACGGAAAGCGAAAGCCTGGACCGCAACGCCTTCGTGAGCTTTCGTGAACGCGCCTCCGCCCTGATCGAGGCACGGACCGGGGCTAACCAAGGACGGCGTTGGGGATGGAAAGACCCGCGCACGGCTGTGGCACTCGACTTTTGGGATTCGATCGTTCCTGATGCGCGATTTGTTTTCGTTTATCGACACCCCTGGGAGGTGGCGGACTCGATGCAGCGTCTGGGTGCGGCAGCCTTCCTGCGACGGCCCGACTATGCCTGGCGAATTTGGGCGTTTTATAACCGGTGTCTCCTCGACTTCCATGGCCGCCACCGGGAACGAACGCTCCTGGTCAGTTCCGATGCGGCCCGGCGCGATCCGGGAAAGCTGAGCGAGCTGCTCCAGGCTCGGCTGGGGCTGAGTCCGGCGGAGCCAGGCCGGCAAGTTCAGGAAATTGTCGACCCGAATCTCTTTCAAACTCAGAAGAGCGACGATCCGCTCGTGGCGTTGAGTGTGGCCGCGCGGAGCGATTGCGCGGAACTCCTGGCGGAACTCGACCGCGCGGCGGACTTATCGGGCGCTGATCTTTGGTCGCAGAGTCCCCCACGGCCCCGGTTGGCCGTGCCGGCCGGCGCCGCGGCTCCCCGGCTCTCGATCGTGGTTCCTTGCTACGATCATGGCGATTACCTGATTGAAGCCGTGGCCAGCGTGGAACGTTGCGTAACGGAACCTTGCGAACTGATTCTGGTTAACGACGGCTCGCGTGATCCACATACCGTTGCGGTTTTTAACCTGCTCCGTGGCCTGGGTTACCAGGTCATCGACCAGGAGAACACTGGCCTTGCTTCCGCTCGAAACCGCGGCATCGAGATGGCCCGAAGCGCCTACATTCTTCCTTTGGACGCCGATAACCGGCTGCGGCCCGATTTCGTTACGGCCGCCTTGCAAATTCTCGACAGCCAGCCCGAAGTAGGAGTCGTCTATGGCGATCGCCAGGACTTCGGCCTGCGGAACAGTCTCATCGAGATTCGCCCGTTCGATTTCGACATCTTGCTCGCCTGCAACTATATCGATGCCTGCGCCCTGATGCGTAAGGAGGTGTGGAGCGTCTGTGGTGGCTACGATACCGAAATGCCTGCTCCAGGGCTGGAAGACTGGGACCTGTGGATAGGCGCGGCCAAAAGGGGATGGCAGTTCCATCATTTGCCAGGCGCGGCTTTCGATTATCGCGTGCGTCCCAACTCGATGAGCGCCGCTCTAACAGAAGAGCAATACCCTCAGATTAATTCTTATGTAATCAATAAGCATCGAAGCCTCTACTCGAAGCGCCTCCCTCAGATCCTGGTAGCTGCGCAACGCTCCACCGCCAGACTTCTCCAACTCCGCATCGACTACGAGCATGCCCAGGCCGAGCATAATGCCGGCGCCGGCGCGGCCAGGCCAGAGGACCGGCAACACAGAGTCCTCCGCCTTCAACAGGACCAGGAGGAAAGGTCGCGCCGGACGGCCATCCTGCAAAAGGAAGTCGAGGACAAATCAAGACACGTCACTCAGCTTCAACATGATCTTGAAGTAAAGTCGCAGCAGGTATCGGAACTGGCGGCCGATCTTGAGGCGAGGTCGCACCAGATGGCGGCGCTAGATGCCGCGGCCAGGGACAATTCCAGGCGCATTACTCAACTCAAGGAAGAGCTGGAGAACAGGTCGCGCCAAGTCAGCCATTTCCAGGACGAGGTCGACCAACAGTCCGCGTTCGTCGAGCAACTCAAGAACCAACTCGAGACCGTGAGCGGCCGGCTAACGCACGCCGAAGACGAGCTTCTCTCCACCCGCTCGAAAGCCCTGGCCTTGCGTGGAATCCTGAACTTTACCCAGCCAGCCCGCGCCGGCCTTGAACGTTATAACTCCATTCTAGAGCGGCGCGTGCGCAGTATCTCCCGCCTCCTAGTCCACCCCGGTCAGGCGCCGGGACGACCCGAGCCGGCTGGACCGGCCCTGATTGAATCTCTCGCGAGCGAGATCGGTCGAATCGGCCGTCCATCTTCTTGGTGGAAATTAGCAAGAGCCTTCGGCCTCCTCAAATGGGCGCCGGCCGGCGTGCCAAAGACCGCGTCGGAGCGCAGAGCGCTTGCGACTCACCTCAACCGCGCGTTACGGGCAATTAGCAAGGCTCTCTCTTCCGAGAAAACATCGCCTGAGGAGAGAGCGATCGAGACGACCCGCCTCTTCCAGCTTTGCGGCCACGTGCGAGAGATTGCCCGTTCGGTTCAGCTTCCAACCTTGTTTCAATCCAGGACGCCGTTGTGGAGCGGCGTCCAGTGGCCACGACCGGGTGCGAACAGCGCCGATGGTGGAGCGACCGTGACCGCTCTTTTCGATGCCCCCTGGTATCTCGGACAGTACCCGGACGTCGCCGCGTCGAACGTCGATCCTCTGAGGCACTATCTCGAATGGGGAGCCCGCGAACGTCGCAACCCCAATCCAGTCTTCGACACGGAGTGGTATCTTGCTCGTAACCAGGACGTCGCCGCCGGAGAGCTGAATCCGCTCCAACATTACCTGGATCGCGGCGCGCGGGAAGGTCGCGATCCCAGCCCGCTTTTTGAGACAAGCTGGTATCTCGCGAACAACCCGGATGTGGCGGCTTCCGGCCTGAACCCGCTGCACCATTACCTGGCCCATGGAGCCCGGGAAGGACGCTCCCCTCATCCTCTTTTCGACGCTGCCTTTTACCTGAAGGAAAACCCGGAGCTCACTGGGATGAACCCTTTGGAGTATTATCTGGCCTGGGGCGCCGCCGTCGGAGATAGCCCGCATCCGCTTTTTGATGCGGCCTGGTATCTGGCCCAGAATCCAGACGTGGCCCAGGCGGGCGCAAATCCGCTCCTGCATTACTTGGATCGCGGCTGGCGCGAAGGCCGCAACCCCCACTCCCTATTCGACTCGCGTTGGTATCTGGCCGAGAACCCCGGCGTGGCCGCCTCGGGCATGAATCCATTGGTCCACTACGTAAAATGCGGGGCTGCTGAAGGTCGCAATCCCAACCCGCTTTTTGATTCGGCCTGGTACAAGAGGCAGAACCCTGAGTTGGAACCCGCAGGTATCAATCCGTTTGCGCATTACCTGGTGCGGGGGGCGGCGGAAGGTCGTGATCCCCATCCCATCTTTGATTCGAAATATTACCTCTCGCAAAATCCAAACGCTACAAAGACGGGGTTGACTCCCTTGGAGCACTACCTCCTTATTGGCACGAAGGCAGGCCGCGGCACCCACCCCCTGTTCAACGCGGAGTATTACCGAAACACCTACATGGCGCGGGAGACCGAGTGGGTCGACCCGGTTCGGCATTACCTGGCGGTAGGATGGAAGCTCGGGTACCGGCCTAATCCCACCTTCGATCCCACCTTCTATCTGCATGTGCATCGCGACGTGGCGGAGGCTGGTCAGGAGCCCTTCAGTCATTACCTCCAGTCTGGCCGCACTGAAAAACGAATCACGACCGCAGCGGCCATTTCCTTTGAACTGCGACAGCCGGAATTCAAGATTCCACGTGAGCCGGTCGTCGCTGCGGCTCCGGTCCCCTCTGATGTTAAAGCTATTGCGTTTTACCTGCCGCAGTTCCACACGATTCCACAGAATGACCTCTGGTGGGGCAAGGGGTTTACCGAGTGGACTAACGTTCGAAGAGGAAAGCCCAATTTTGAAGGACACTATCAGCCGCACGTTCCGGACGGGTTGGGCTACTACGACCTTTCCCGCGAAGGAGTTCTCGAGCAACAAGCCGCGTTAGCCCAGGCAGCAGGCCTTCACGGTTTTTGCTTCTACTACTACTGGTTCGGCGGCGAAGTCTTGCTCGATCTCCCTGTCCGAAGAATGGTTGAAACGGGGAAACCCGCCTTTCCCTTTTGCATCTGCTGGGCCAATGAAAATTGGACCCGCCGCTGGGACGGCAAAGACAGCGACATCCTCATTGCCCAGCGCCATTCCGCGGAGGATGACTTTGCCTTCATCAGGCATATCGAAAGGATTATTCGATCGGAAAACTATATCCGAATTGCCGGCAAGCCGGTTCTCCTCGTTTATCGTCCGTCGTTGCTGCCGGACGCCAAGGCCACCCTGGAACGCTGGCGCACCCACGTCCGATCGGCCGGGCTGGGAGAATTGCATTTGGTCATGGTGCAAAGTTTCAGCGAAGGGATCTCTCCGGCCGACTACGGCTTTGATGCCGTTGTCCAATTCCCCCCGCATCTTCCCTCCACGCCGGTGACACCTGTCATTCGGGGCAAAGCCGCGGATTTCACGGGTTACATCTACAACTATGACGAAGTGCGCCAGAGAGCGATTGGGCAGCTCCATTCGGCGGCTCCCGGCTCGACCCTTTACCCCGGAGTAATGCCATCGTGGGATAACACCGCGCGGCAAGGGGGCAGATCGAGCATCTGGGTTAACTCATCGCCGGAGGCCTACTCGGAGTGGTTAGCGGAGGCTGTAAGTCTGGCCCGGGCCCAATTATCGCCGGCCGAACGCTTCGTTTTTATCAACGCCTGGAACGAATGGGCCGAAGGCTGCCATTTGGAACCGGACGCACGTTTCGGGTACGCCTGGTTGAATGCGACAGCCCTGGCCCTGCGCCAGCCGTCGCGCGCGCCGGTGATATTCCCCGGAGCGCGGCCCCATCCGGAACCACCGCCGGAAACTCCCATCGTCGTCCGGCCTTTGGCAGGCCCCATTCGGCTCGTTATCTCCACCCTGTTTTACCACCGCGAAGATATTCTAACCGCGTTCGTGAAGAAACTCCTGCCTCAACTGAAAGTAGCCACCAAGACCAAGAATCTTTCGTGCGAGCTCTTCCTGTCGTTTAACTACCAACCCTCTCCGGATGCACTAGGAGAACTTCGAAAGTTGATCAGCCAACTTTTGCCACGGGACAGCACCTCCGTTCACATTATCGAAAATAGTTTCAACCTCGGTTTTGGCGCGGGTCATAACGCCATCTTTGAAAAAACGGACTCCGATGTCTTTATCATCCTCAATAGCGACCTCCATATCGAAGATGACCATTGGCTGGTGAAGTTCGCGGATCGATTCCAGAACTCGGATGCGGCCATTTTGGGCCTGGCCGAGAACGCCTCACGGTTACGAGAGGATGGTTGCGGAGTCCTGGTCGGCGAAACTGGAGCCGCCTTTGATTTTGTCGATGGCTCAGTCCTGGCTATCCGATCCGATCTCGCTGCGCGATTCGGTCTTTTCTCTCCTTCCTTTGACTATTTTTACTTCGAAGATGTCGATCTCAATTTGCGCTATCGGCAGATGGGCCTTCGCATCGAGACCCTGGATATACCATGCCTCCATGAACGGAGTTCCAGCACTCGGTTGTTGCCAAAGTTTGCGGTTGAAAGCGTCCTGAACCAAAATCGGGCCCGCTTCTTTCAGCGCTGGGAGAATTACCTCACGACTCGACGCCTTTCGAACCGGCTCGCTCTGCATTTTCGAGACGCCGACCGGCAACTTCAATGCGCCAGTTTTGCCGCCATCTTTGGCCTGCTCGCCGAACATCCGACCGCGGTTCTCGATCTGTGGGGGGTGCATCAGCAGCTGGTTCCACTCTTCCAGCATCCACGAATTCGATTGATTCCGTGGTGGCAGGCACCGCGCCGGGAGGATTACTTGAGGTGCTACGAACTGTCGCTCGAAGCGGCGAACACCTTGCCTCTGGCGGTCAGGATCGCTGAACAAATGTCGGTGGACCCTGCGTTCCAGCTGGCCCGGAGCCATCTCGAATCGCTCTTAAGCAGCGATGCCCCGGAGCAGAAGCGGACCAATAAAGCATTGATCTACCTTGCCCGCCCCCAGGTTCTCTTTGAAGGGAGGCAACCGGAAGCAGATAGCCTCCTGGCAGCGCGGGAGCCTCTTCTAAGAAAGGGTTTCGAGATCCAGTATTACTCGGAATACGGGACGATGGAAACGCCCGCAGTTCCTAAGAGTGAACGGCGCAATTGGAAATATGTCGCCTGTTCAAGTGGCCTGGACTTACTCGCCGACCTGGCTTCGGCCGATGTCCTGGTTACTTCCGATGGCTGGGCCGCGGAGCTGGGCCAGCTCCTAAACAAGAAGACGATTGTCTGGCTCGGCTCCACCTCAGCCGGCGCCGCCATCTGGAACTTCAGTTCGGCCTGCGCATTTTTCGACTCCGCCTTAAACTGTCTGGGTTGCCACGAACGTTTCGGGCAGCCCGGCCGGAACGTCTGTCTGCGGGGGGACCAGGCTTGCCTGAGCTCCGGCCTGACTCACTCGTTCGCTGAGACTGTGGGAAGGTTTCTTGATGACGGGAGCGAAGCTACCGCTGCATCCAAGATATCCTGGACCAGGTCGATCACCAGACGGTTGAAGCGCTCAGAGCAGGAAAAGCTGGAGGCGTGGCCGGAGACTTCAGCGGGATCGGTCCTGGTTCTCACCCCAATCAGTCCAACGCTTGACCCAGCCGTTATTCGGCGAGCGCGCGAGCTGGCTGAGCGCACCACCAACGGAATGCGCGGGTGTCGCATTGTTTACGACGATACCGGTGAAGCGCCTCCGCGCGGCTCCACTTTCCCGCACCGTCTTGCCGCCATGACACCGTTGCGGCAGGCAATGATTGATCGCCATTTGCGCGACGAACGCTGGGTCTTTTGGGTCGACGCCGATCTGGTGGACTACCCCGCCAATCTCTTGGAGGAACTAATCAGTCGCGCCGAGGGAGGCATCGCGGCTCCGCTCGTGCTGATGGAAGGAGATTTGAGCGAACCTGCTTATCCAGCTGGCTTCGGCCCCGGCAGGTTTTACGACATCGCGGGCTTCATCGAGAACGACCGATGGGCGCGATTCACGCAACCTTATTTCGACCAGCCCGGACCAGTCTACCGCCTGGATTCAGTCGGTTGCTGTTATCTGGTGAACGCGGATCTGTATCGCTGGGGCGCGAAACACGAGCTTGATCATGCGTCGAAAGCCTTCATTGCCGAAAATCGAGACTGGCCGGACGACGCAATCAAACTCAATCAATCCGGCCCGGCTAATTCTTTCACCGACCATTACTCTGTCTGTGAGTTCGCGCGGAAGGTTGCCGTTCCAGTGCAGGCTTTCGCGGACTTGATTGCGTATCATCAGAGAGCCTGATCGCAGCCGTTATTAGCGCCTCTGCTTCGCTTGACAACGCGACAAACCTTGAGAGATAAACGTCATTCCTTCCACCATTGTTATGGCGACGATAACAACAGCAGAGAATTGGTTTGAGCGGCGGCCCTGGATTGATGAGCCGAATGCGTCCATCGACGACTACATAAGATCGGCCCCATCACTTCCCACCGATTACCAACTGGACGAGCAACTCGAACACTGGCGGGAACACGGAATTGTTATTTTTGAAAAAGCTGTGGATGAACAAGTGATCGATTCGTTGCTGGAAGACGTCGAATGTCTAGTCACGCACCCGACTGAGTATGAGGTCACGGTCGACCCCGGCGGAGGCAACCACATCCCGATCAAGCAACTATCAACCGAGGAGTTGCTCCAGCGAGGTAACCTGAAGGTAAATAATTTGCATCACATCTCGAAGGCAGCCGTCCGATGCGCGTTGAATAAGTATGCCACTTCCTTCTTGTCCCACGTTTTTCAAGACACGCCTTGTGTGCAACAATCGTTGTTTTTTATCAAAGGAAGCCAGCAGCCGATTCATCTCGACTACCCCTATGTGCGAGTCCAGCAACACATCGCTAACGTGGTGGCATCCTGGGTGGCCCTGGAAGATGTTCATGAGGATAGCGGACCGCTGGCCTACTACTGTGGCAGTCACATGCCGGAAAAAATGCCGTTTTTCGATTGGGGCAACGGAAGTATCACTCTCGAGGAGGATTCGGCCCATCAGCCTCACGAGTTTGTCACCTATCTGGAGAACGAAATGGAAAGGCTACATATTCAGCCGCGCGTCTTTCTTCCCAGGAAAGGAGACATGCTTATCTGGCATGGGTATCTCGCTCACGGTGGAACGAAGATTCGGGATCAGGCCCGGACGAGAAAGTCGCTGGTGACCCATTATACCTCGAAGGGTTCGTATAACCCGGGGCATAGATTCGCGGACGCCGACGAAAAAGGACGGTTCTACGAGGAAAATGGCGGTCTGGCCTATGACCTGCCGTGGACGGTAGGCTGGAAGATGTTGCCGTCCTGGCGCGACTAATTCCATTGACGGGCGAGAGCACTCGCCAGCACAACCCTCAAGATAGCTTGCCTTGCTTACGATCGTTTGAGTTCCAGGGAGTAGGCGCGAATACCGAGCAATCGGCCGTCTTCGCCTAAGCCCAGCGCCTTCGGAGTTGTGGCATTTGGGATGCGCAGCTCAATCGTCAAGGTCCCTCCATTTTTCGTCATCTCGGCGGGTAACTGCGCGGTAAAATCGGCCGGGTCCGCGACCTGCCAGTCTGCCACCTTTTGGCCATTTACCACTACTTGAACTGCTTGAGAGGCGAGGGTCGGTGGCTTGGTTAACCCGCCCAGGTTCATGGTTAAGGTTAGCGCCCCTGCATTGGCTGGTATGGGAAGGTTTAGTTTTGCCACGTTGCCCTCCGTCCAGGTAAAATCCTGTTCGGTCTTGCTCCATCCCGTGCCTCGATAGCCCTCCGAGCCCCCTCCAAGGTTGAATCGGATCGGGGCGCCTATCGCCATTGTGCCCGGCGTGGTCGAACCAGAAGGGGTCGGTGATTCAGAAGCCGCGAGAAGACTGCCGCAGGAAACCAACACCACTAGCAAAGCCGCCGACAAGCTCGACGATGGACGGCGTTCGCCAAAGGAGACACCCATCATATCTTTTTCCATCCGCGTTCTTGCCATCACACCTTCTCAGTGTCAAGTACTGCCACCCCATGGGAATAAGGCCCAACGTGAGACATGATGGCATACAAGTCCGTTACGAAAAGCTGATCCTTGTTTTCTTTTTCCTCCTGGCTTTCGCCGTCCTTCTCCGAGTTGGCACCACCCCCGCGCCGATCTATGCCAGCGACGAATACGCCTATCTTAAACACGGCTTGGATCTGGGGAAACTCTCGGCAACCGTCCCATCCGAGCGCGACCCAAAACTCCAGGGCCTTTCCAATCATGTCTATTCCTGGGTTGTCCAGGTGGCTGCTCGAATTTCCGGCGATCCGACTCCAGTGATTCGGCTCCTGAATTTCGCCTGCTATTTCGTCGCTCTTCCGCTCCTCGGAGGTTTGCTTCTTCGCCGGCATTCAGGGCCGCATGCCCACCTGTGGTTCCTCGGACTCCTGGTCTTGCTGCCCGCGAGCGTTTTCGTGCTTTCGCCGATGCCCGAAATTCTTTTCGCAACCCTTTACACCGCAATCGCGGTGATGACGGTGCTGTTGATTCGGCCGGCGCCCTCGCTCGCCGGCTTTCTTGCCGGCGGCGGTCTCGGCATTCTCGCTTACATAAAGCCCCATGCCGCGGCGGCGATCCTGGGTTTCGGGCTCTTCTTCCTCTTTCACTCGCTCCGAAACTGGCGCAGCCGCGAATGGCCGCGGAGGCTGCTCCCGCTAACCTTTGTTGCGGGACTGGCTCTCGCCATCTTCTTCGTCAACCTCACTATTCTTGGGCAACTATCATTTGCTCCGACGTTTGTCGGCAACCTTTACGCCGGGGCAGTCAAGTCCGCGTTTTCCTTATCACATTTTCGCGAGACAGTTCAGAGCGTCGCCGGTTATGGTCTTCTCCACGGTCTCATCTTGATCGTGCTGTTTCCGCTAGCCCTGGCCGGCTCAATCCAGGCAATCGTTCGTTTTACTTACCGGAAGAAGAAGGCCGATTGGGATGTCTTTGACGATCTGGCGCTCCTTACCACAATTTCAGCCGCTGCCTTCATTGCCATGACCGCCCACTATACCCATTACGCTGGCGTCGGGGGCGGCTCCGAATCCAATCGTCTTCTCGGGCGCTATCTGATCGTGATCTTTCCCTCCCTGCTGATCATGACTTGCCACGTTCTCTCTGTTCTCCAGGAAAAACCGGAAAGGCGGCTGAGTATTTACGCCCATAAACGATGGATCCTGGGCGTGTTCGCCCTCGCCACGATAGGGACAACCTGGTTTCTGACGCAGTCGAAACTTTTCCCCTGGGACTACCCGGAGCTCTTCAGCCTTTATTCGAAAATCAATGACTACTGGGGCTGGGCGGAACCTGTAGGTTTGCGCATACCTGTCGTGGCGGGTGGATTGACCCTCCTCCTGGCGTGTCTGATTTTTCCTCGTTATGCGGCCAGGTTGCTGGTTTTTGGGCAGGCCATGCTCTTCTCGGCTTCGCTGTTCCTGGTGACTTTCTGGCAGGAGACGCACGCCCGGATAAACGAGCCTGTGGCTGCGTTTGGCCGCGCTCTACGGAGCGAGGCCGGTCCGAATGCCGAGGATCTGCTCCTGGTCGGCGGCGCGCGTTTCGGAGATCTCTCCTATGCTCTTTGCGGGTTGCTCGCAGATCCCTGGGTGAGGATTGCCATCCAGGACTCTGAGCTGACGACAGCGATGATCCCCTCCGGGGTGAAGGTGGTCGCCACGCTGGCGTCCTACGACGTGAAGTTTCCCTTCGTTTCATACAATGAAAGAGGCCCTCTGCGCATCTATGGCTTGGATGCCTCCATGATCCGCACCTATTCTGTTCCAATTCCGCTCTGGGACAGAAAGGAGTTCGTCGTTCATACGGGCAGCAACACACGCAATGCCGCCCTTTTTGGGTTCAACACGCCCGAGCCGTGGGGCGCCTGGACCGCCGATGACGACGCCATTATCTTGTTACCCTACCGGATCCAGGGGAGCGTCTATTTAAGATTCCGCTCCTGGGTGATAAAGGAGGGTGGAAGCGTTGTCCTTACTCTCGGAGACGCGGCGGCCACCTTTCAACCGGGTAACACCCCTGCGGAATACAAGCTCCCGGTGTCGCTTACGTCGCCCGCCGACCGCATTCATATTCATTTCCCTGGCGCCAGGGCGAGCCCTTGGGAACGCAGAATCGGCGTGGCGTTTTCGGAGATTGCAATCGGCCCGGAACCTTAGCACGCTCCGAAAGAGCAAACCAAGCAACGTGTACGAAGTCTCCGGTGAATTCAGAAAAATTGCGGTGGTAATTCCCTGCTACCGAGTTCGGGACAGGCTTCGCGGTGTGGTCGAAAGCCTGCCTGATTGGATTGATGCTATCATCGTCGTGGACGATGGCTGTCCCGAGAAGTCCTATGAAGTATTGAGCGAAGGTCCGGCTGATGTTCGGGTAGCTCTGGTGCGGCACGAATCGAATCAGGGTGTCGGAGGCGCCATGATCACTGGTTTTCGAAAGGCCCTGGAAGGCGACTACGAGATCATCGTCAAGATAGACGGCGACGGACAGATGGACCCCGCCCACCTCGCGGATATCGTCCATCCCATAGCATCAGGTCTGTGCGACTTCGCGAAGGGCAACCGTTTTATTCATCTGGAAAACCTGCGCGCCATGCCTTTTGCGCGACGGATGGGGAACGTTGGCCTGACCTTCCTGACCAAGTTCGCCAGTGGCCAGTGGCACCTCTCCGACCCGACCAATGGTTACCTGGCAATTCATCGAGAGGCTTTGCGTCTGTTAAGCTTCAAGCGGTTATCGCAAGGCTACTTTTTTGAAACGAGCCTTCTGATTCAACTGAACATCATTCGAGCGGTCGCGTTCGATATTCCGATACCGGCCCGCTACGCCGGCGAGCGTTCATCACTAAGCATCACCCGTGCTTTGTTTGGGTTCCCGCCGCGACTCCTGTGGGGGCTGATGAATCGGTTCCTTTGGCGTTATTGCTTCTATGACGTCAATGCTACGACGTTCTGTCTTATCATCGGCGGTCTCATGACGATCGGTGGAGTGTCCTTTGGAGCTTACCGTTGGGTGGAAGGGAGTCTCACCGGGCAGTTCCAATCCGCCGGAACTGTAGCCTTATCTCTTCTGCCTACCATCATTGGTATGCAGCTCCTGCTTCAGGCCCTTGTTCTCGATGTGGTCGATATGCCGCGGCTCCCCCTTAGCCGGCTGCTAGGCGCGCGACGAAGATGAGCAGAGGGAGCGGTAACGAATGGCTACCTGCTACATTTGCGGCGCGAATAAGAGCCGTTCGCTCTGCCAAATTCCCACCGGCACGATCGTGCGTTGTCTGGAATGCGGTACCGTCTACCGCGCGGCGGTCATCACGGGGGCCGAATATGGCCAGCTCTACCAGAGCGAGGTCACGATGCAGACGCCGTTCTATTTGGCTAACAAATTGGCGGTCGATCCAAAAATTGAGCCAATGCCTACCTTTGCGCGCGGCCTTAGGCGGATTGGAGAATTGCGCGCGCCCGGCCGCCTTCTCGACCTCGGTTGCTCCTACGGAGCATTCATGGTCCTGGCGGAAAGCACAGGATGGAACACTTCGGGCGTTGAACTAAGTGAGTCCACCGCGAAATTCGCGCGGGAGGAGCGGCATCTGGATATTTTCACCGGGACGGTGGAACAAGCGGCTTACCCGGATGGACACTTCGATGTCATCACGCTCTGGGATGTCATCGAGCATTTCGATGATCCCGCCGCTACCCTGGCCGAAATCCATCGCATCATGGCCCCTGGCGGAATTTTGTTTGTCTTCACGATCAATCAGGAAAGTTTGCTCACCGCGGTGGGCCACCTTCTTTATCAACTGTCCTTTAGGCGATGGAAACACCTGATGGCTCTCTTTTATGACATCCATCACAATTTCTTTTTTTCGCCGCGGACGATCACCCGATTCCTGAAAAGAAGCGGGTTTGAAGTGGCGGACATCCAATTCGGCGCGGCCAACGTCCGGAGATGGCGCACCGTGCCGATCAGTCCGCTGATGATCTTTGGTTCCGACGTAATCGATTTCTTTTCGGGCGTGGTCAATCGAAGATATCGGATGTTTGTCTATGCCAGGAAGACGACCCGCGGCGAGCTGTAGAAACTGGACTCCGTCATCCGCCGGAGTTCCGTGTGATTAGAACCTCGATAAGTTCGGCTCGAATTCCCAACTCGAGGTTATCCAGGACGACGAGTTCGGTCGTTAGCCCAGTGGCATCGAAGATATACTGGGTAATATCGTAGCCCCAACGAACCGTAAGCAGAGATCCCGCTGAGGAAACAGGGTTGCCGTGATACTCCGCCGGTTCGATCAATTGGAGGACTTGGCCGTCTGGCATTCGCCGTGCGCAAAATTCCGTCGCCGCCCCTTTGTTCTCAAGAGGGGTCGTGAAGACGTGAGCGCCGCCCGGTCGAAGCGTTCGCGCAATTTCGCGGAACGCCGCGGCGGGATCAAAGAGGTGCTCGAAAACGTCCTGGGTAACGTGAAGGTCGATGCTTTTATCGTCGAAACTCAAGTTCTCGAGGTTTTCGCAGCGCACTCCATTTACGCTCTCTCCCGCGGGGACCTCTGCAAGATAATAACTTGGAAGGTATCCGGGCGCTTCCGCAACGAGCCGCCTACTCGGACCTCTACCCAGGATTGGAGACGATTCATGGATGGCAAGGTCCCGCCATTGCGGGAAAAACTTCTCCAGGCAATACATTACGGCGCGCTCCCGCGGAATTGATTGGCAATTCGTGCATCGGTAATCATCCCGCCACCAACGGCTCGTCGCGACAAACTCGACCCTGGAATCACAGCAGTGGCAATATCCTTCGTTCCGAAACAAAGGCTGGGTGGATTGATCGGCCTCTGGCTCCTCTTTCATCTGTCCTCTTTATAACCACTATCTGGCGCCACGGCATTACACATTTTATCTTCGAAACTAGTGGCTTTTCACTGAAAATCCGTTTTCATCGGAACAGGCCGCGCGCAATTCCGAACTTGTAACTCAGCCGCGCGCACCTTCGAACCCCCAATGAAAATTCTAGCCACAGGCGGCTTGGGCGCTGTCGACGCTCCTTTAGTGGCGCTCCTCCGCCAGGAAGGGAACGAAGTGTGCGTCTTTGAGTCGTCTCAAGATGGGTCGTTTATTTCGTCAAGTACAAGCTAGTTTTCGGCATCGCCCGTTGATCGCGGTCTGGGCTGTGGCCGGATTATCTGTGTGCCTGCTTCTCCCGGCGGTGTTAGACCGACCGGTTTATCAACTCTGCCTGAAAAGCTCCGAGTGGGAGCCAAGTGCGACGTTTCTTGCTAATGGCGAACCGAGAGCCGGCGAATTACCGAAGCAGATTATCAGTTCGCCCGAGAGCAGGTTTTGGCGGAATTACAGTCCGGAACTCAGCATGCCGGTAGGTGAATTGCGGAGCAAACCATTTACGGTGCCTGTTAGAAACCTCATTATTCCGGTAACGGAGTTTCCCAGCTCGCCGTCTACCGGAGTTTATTTGGAGTCACAAAGCGACGGTCAACGCTTTTTCGTCGGTCCGGGTGCTGCGCATCTCGAATGGCAGCCCTTTACTATAAGGCTCCCGAAGAACCTGGTGGGCTCTGCCTTTCGCCTCGTCGCTTACGCGCAGTCCAGCACTCCTTACGTGGGAGTAGGAACCCCTTATTATCAGGCGAATAGGTCGCTTCCGGGCGTCCGCTTCTCAACGCTATTTGGCTCAACCCTCGCCGCGTTTGCCTATGTGGGCCTTCTTTTTGTTCCGGCACTGACGCTGGTGAGAAGATGGCAGGACATCCATGGGGTCCGTCGATTCCTCATTTGTCTCGTCTTGGTGGGCTTCGTCTCACTGCCCCTTTTCTATCTCGCCTACTTCAATCCAGGACTTGGACGATGGGCTGGACGAGGCTGGCTTCTAATTTCACTCGGTCTGCTAATTTACCTCTTTCGATCGCACACCACTTTTTCTCAAGGTGAATGGGATTGCTTGAAGCTCGTCGCCTGCATCACTGTCTTTGAGGCGTTCTTCGTTTTTTCATTCAGCCTGGTCTCAACCCCTTACACGACCAACTACGTTTTCTTTCCGGCTATCTGGTCGACTGACAACCAGATACCGCCTACGCTTGCGAAGCTCCTGGTGAAGGGCACTGCCGATACGGAGTGGTCGTTCGGTTTCTGGGCGATTTCTGACCGCACCCCACTGCTCTCAACCATGCTCTATCCGGCAGCCGTCGTGCTGCGAGATCTATTGCCAGAAATAGGCAGCGGCGCCGAAGCGATGGTATTTCAGGTTAGCGGGTTCATAATTCAGAACTCATGGGTAGTGGTGCTTTGGGCGGTTTGCGCGCGCGTGGGAATGGATCGCCGCGAGTCCGTGCTAACGGTATTGTTGCTGGCGTTTACGCCGTTTCTTTTCCTTAATACGATTTACATCTCGCCAAAGATTCTGGGCGCCATCTTCTGCTTTGTTCAGTATCTGTTTCTTCCCACGGATCGCCGGGACGGCGTCTCAGCTCGGTCACTCGCAGTTGATAGCTCGATTTGTGGCATTGCCTCGGCCTTGGCGATCATGTCACATCCCGCGGCGGGTTTGGCGGTTCTGGCAATCTTCGCCTTTGGGGCTTGGGGTACACGGATCAAGGCCTGGTGGCGTCTGGGCGTTTCAGGAGCGGTCGCCGCTTGTGTCGTAGTGCCCTGGATCGTTTGGAGTCGACTTTATTCACCCAGTAGAAGCCCTTTGCCAAAGTATCTGCTCACGGGAGATTTCGGGTTTTCTGGAGCGCCGATATCGCTCCTGGATGCGACCCTCCAATTCTATCGCTCCATGTCACTTTCCACCTGGATTCAAAAAAAGTTATTCGATCTCGCTACCCTCGGGGGTTTCGAATTAAAAGATGTTCCCGGGGGGTTGACCAACAACCTTTTCGCGAGCTTCGATTCACTTCGTGCTTACCAGTTGTTTTTCCTGGTTCCCTGTCTTGGAGCTCTTCTCGTTCCTCTCATCTGGCTGTTATTGAAAAGGAATAGCCTGAAAGAGGCAGAAGGTTCGCAAAGGGGCGTTTTGTGGGGATTGGTCTGGTCGAGCGCGCTCTGTTTCGTAGTGCAGTTCCTTGTCATGATGGCGCCTCACTTCGTCTACCATTATCCCTACTTTGTGGTTCTTGCCTGGCACGTTATAGCCGTCGTCGCCGTGGTGAAGCTGCGTGTCTTACTTCTACAATTGGCGGCCCTGCTGAATTATCTTGGCTTTATCATTTATTGGATCGTTCTCGTAACGATCAAGGTGCCGGTCGCGAGCGTTGTAGGTCTCATGTGCGCGTATGCTATTCTTCTGGCCGGCTCTGTGATCGTTGTCAGGGAACTCCTTTCTGCAATCACGGCAAAGCAATGAGTCCTCAACGCGCACTGCACGACGCCACGACCAACTGGGTCTCTTCCTCTCGAAGAAACGGGTGGATTGGCAACGAAAGCTCCGAGGCAGCGAGACGGCGGGCGTTTACGGGCTCGGCGGCGACGTCGTAGCTCACCGATAACTGCATCGCGGGCTGATCGGGAATGAGACGCGGATAATGAACGCCGCTGGCAATACCGCGGCCGAGCAGATGTTCGCGGATGCCGTCCCGCTCCTCCGCCTCAACGAAGATCGGGAATAGATGCCACACCGGCTCGGCTGACGGCGCTGGTTTGATTGTCCGAAAATGCTGAATCTCACGTAGATATCGCGACGCGATTTGCCGGCGCGCCTCCGTCCAGCGCTCCAGATTCGGCAGCAAGGCATCTGAAAGCACTGCCGCGTGAAGCTCATCGAGCCGGCTGTTCAGGCCGAGTTCGTCATGCAAATACAGGTCTGATTGCCCGTAATTGCGTAGCGCTCGAGCGCGGCTGGCCGTGGGCGGATCGTTTGTTAGCAACGCGCCGCCGTCTCCGAACGCGCCGAGATTTTTCGTGGGATAAAAGCTGGTCGCGGCGGCCTGGCCTACCGTCCCAACGTTCCGCCCGTCATGTTTGGCGCCAATCGCCTGGGCGCAGTCTTCGACGATCGCCAAATCAAAATCCTGTTTCAGGCCGTCGAGCTTCTCCAGGTCGAGCGGATTGCCATAAAGATGCACCGGGACGCAGAAGCGGATGGAACGGTCGCGCGTGAAGATGTCGCGGCATTGCTCGAGGTCGACGTTGCCATTGTCATCGACGTCGACGAAGGCCGGCACGCCGCCGGCGCGCAGGATCGCCAGGGTCGTCGCGAACGCGGAGAAGGGCGTCGTGAGAACTTTCTGCCCCGGCTGCAAATCGAGGGCGCGCAAGGCGATCTCGATCGCGTCCATGCCGTTTGCGACCCCGACTGCGTGCGAGACGCCCCAGAACTCCGCGAGTTTGCCTTCGAAAGCTTCGACTTCCCGGCCGAGGATGTAGCGACCACTTGACCCGACGCGCTCGACCGCCGCCATCGCCGCGGGGCCGATCTCCGCCCATTGCCTTTTAAAATCGTTCGGACGAATCATCAGCGTTGCCTGCGTTCAAGATTCCGCGGACGCGTTGGCCAGCTCGGCGTCGACCATCTCGCGAACCAGCTCCGTGAAAGAGCCAGTGGGCCGCCAACCCAGGGTCGCCTTGATCTTTTCAGGCGAACCAACCAGATGCGCCGGATCGTTGAGCCGATCGAAGCCTCGGTCGTGCTTTACGTACTGTTCCCATGGTAACTGCACGACCGCGAAGGCGGCTTCGACAAATTCGCGCACCGAGTGCGTCCGGCCGGTCGCGACGACATAATCGTCGGCTTTTTCGTGCTGCAACATCAGCCACATCGCGACGACGTAATCCTGGGCGCGGCCCCAGTCGCGCCGGCTCTCCAGACTGCCGAGGACCAGCTCGTTCTCGAGCCCACGAGAGATCCGTGCCACGGCGCGCGCGATTTTGCGAGTGACAAAGTTTTCGCCGCGTCGCGGCGATTCATGGTTGTAAAGGATGCCGTTGCAAACAAACAGTCCGTACGAATCGCGGTAGACGCGGGCGAGCTGTGTGGCGAAAGCCTTGGCGCAACCATAAGGGCTCGACGGCAAAAGCGGAGTGGTTTCGGTTTGGGGCGATTCCGCCGCATTTCCGAAGATCTCGGAGCTCGAGGCGTGGTAAACCTTCACTGGCCCCGGCTGGTCGCGCGCGATCTCCAGCAGCCGCAGTGTGGCCATTCCAATTTCATCGCAGGTCGATTCCGGGATTTCGAAGCTCAAACCGACGTGGCTTTGCCCGGCGAGATGATAGACTTCCGTGGGCTGCACTCTCGAAAAGATGCGCCGCAAGGTGGTTCCATCGGAGAGATCGCCGTAATGCAAGAAGAGGCTTTTGTCGTAGATGCTTTCGTTGCGCCGTAAATGTTCGATGCGCGAGCGCAGGAGATTGCTCGTGCGCCGGACAACTCCATGAACGGAGTATCCTTTTTCAAGGAGCAACTCCGTAAGATACGAACCGTCCTGGCCGGTGATGCCAGTGATGAGTGCGGTCTTTGGGTTCTGATTCATCACACTTACACATAGTGCGAGATGAACTCGCGATAGTAATTGAGCGCCGACTCGATGGTTTCGCCAAGCGACTTCCTCGGAGCCCAGCCGAGTTGCGAACGGATCTTGGAGAAGTCCGCGTAGTAGTCGCCGATGTCGATGGCGCGGCGGTCCGCCGGGAACTCGCGAATTGAATATTCACCCTGGCCGTGTATCTCCACCATCCGCCTGGCCAGGTCTTCCAGCGTGACCGTTTGACTCCCACCCAGATTGTAGACCTGGCCTTTCGTGGACGGGCTTGCCGCCACCAAAAGAAAGGCATCCACGGCGTCTTCCACGTCGGTGAAGTCACGCAGTTGAGCTCCGCCCCAAACTTCAATCGGCTTGTGCTCGAGCAATTGCCGGATCCAAAGGCCGACGAACGTTTGTCGCGCGTCCTTGATCCGCATCCGGGGTCCGATCGTATTCGTCAGGCGCAGCGCGGTCGCGTGAATCCCATAAACATCGCTGTAAAGCAGGTGGTATTTTTCCGCGGCCATCTTGTTGATCCCGTTGACATCGACCGGGTTCAACGGATGCGCTTCGCTCACTGGCAGGGAGTCAGGCCGTCCGTAGATCTGCCGCGTGCTGGCAAAGACGATCTTGATCTCCGGATTGCAGGTGCGGCACGCCTCCAGGATCGAAAGTTGCGCCCGGCAATTGATTTCAAGGTCTGGCACCGGATTGACCATGGAATCGAGGTGACTCGTCTGCCCGGCCAGATTGAAGAGGTAGTCTTTCCCGCGCACGAGAGGCTCCAGACTGTAGGTGTCGCGCACGTCGGAGATATTCACGTGCACGCGGTCGCGAAAGCCTTCGAGGTTGAAAGGATTGCCGCCATACTCGGGAATCAGGCTATCGATGAGGGTAAGCTCCGCTCCGAGGCCGGCGAGCCGGCGCGCGAGGTTCGAGCCGATAAAGCCCAGGCCTCCCGTAATCAAAATCTTGGCTCCTTCGAATTCGCTTCTCATAGCCGCCGATTTGCTTACACGTCCCTCTGGGGTTCTGCACCAATTACTTCAAACGTAGACGCGGCAAAAGCTCCTCGAGGATCTGATCCACGGATTCCCGCGGGGATTGCTGGTGCGTGTGCACGACGATTTCCGGATCCTCCGGCGCCTCGTAGGGAGCGTCGATTCCCGTAAACCCTTTGAGTTGCCCGGCGCGCGCCTTTTCGTAGAGGCCCTTCGGGTCGCGCTCTTCACAGACGGCCAGCGGAGCGTTGACGAAGATTTCCACGAACTCAGCGCCCGCTTGCAAAGCGATCTCGCGCGCCAGTCTGCGATCGTTCCGATACGGCGAAATAAACGACGTGATCACGACCGTTCCGGCATCGGCCATCAGTTTCGCCACTTCGCTGACTCGCCGGATGTTCTCCGCGCGATCCTCCGGGGCGAAGCCGAGATTCGAGTTCAAGCCGTGGCGCAAGTTATCGCCATCCAGCACGTAGGTCTGCATCGAACGCTGAAACAGTTCCTTCTCCAGCGCTCCCGCAATGGTCGACTTCCCGGCGCCGGACAGACCGGTGAGCCAGACGACGGCGCCGCGATGTCCATTTCGCGCCGCGCGCCGGCCCGCCGTGATGTCGCTTTCGTTCCAGAAAATGTTCTCGCTCTTGATCGATTTGCGCACCGTGTAAACGGCGCCGGAAATGATTCCACCCCCAACCAGGTGGCCGCCATCGGCGAGGACGAACCGGCCCAGGCTCGGAATGCGATCGTGATTATCGAAGACGAGCGGCGCCCGCGTTTGCAGTGTCAGTTCACCGACTTCGTTCGTTCGCAGTTCGGAGCGCCCGGCCGGCGCCGAATCGAGCGTCGCCGCATCGATGACATTCGCGACCGCCACCACCTGGCACTCGACCTCCTGCGTGACCAGCTTGAGCCGATACCGCGCGCCGGCCAGGAGCGGCTCGCGTCCAATCCAAAAAACCTTCGCGCGCACCCGGTTCGACTCAACCGGCGCGTCGGTTTCGTGCGAAGCAATGTGCCCGCGCTCGATGAAAATCTGGTCGCTCAAGGTTATCCCGATCGAGTCGCCGGCGAACGCGATCTCCGTGGATGCTGTCGCCGGCCACCGCTCGATCGTAGCCACGCGAGCAGTCTTGTGGTGGGGCGAAAACAGAAGTTGGTCGCCAACCCGCAATGTCCCCGACTCGATCCGCCCCGCGAAAATGCGGCGATTCTCCATTCGATAAACATCCTGGATGGGCAAGCGCAGGGGCAGATCGGCGGCGGAGCTGAGGCCCTCCAGTTTGTCCAATGCCGCCAGCAGGTTGGTCCCGCCGAACCAGGGCATCGCGCCGCCGCCATCCGTAGTTACATTTTCCCCGCTGCTCGCCGAGAGCGGGATGAACGCCCGTGCGCTAAGCCCAAGATTCTGCAGGAACGCCGCATACTCTTTCTCGATTTGGCAAAAGCGCTCTTCAGAAAAATCCGCCAAATCCATTTTGTTCACCGCCACAATCACGTCGCGAATACCCAGGAGGCTGAGCAGTTGCCCGTGCCGGCGGCTTTGCTCGCGCACGCCTTCATCCGCCGCGATCACCACGACCGCCGCGTCGGCGCAGGCCGCCCCGGTGATCATGTTCTTCAGGAATTCCTGATGGCCGGGCGCGTCGATAATGACGTAGTCACGCCGAGTGCTCCGAAATTGAATCTGCGTCGTATCGATCGTGATATTTTGCTCCTGCTCCTCCGAGAGCGCATCGAGCACAAAGGCGTATTCGAACGCCTGGCCCTGGGCCGCGCACGCCTTCCGAAGGCTCTCGATTTTCCCCTCGGGCAGCGAACCGGTCTCGGTCAGGATCCGGCCGATGAGCGTCGACTTGCCGTGATCGACATGCCCGACGAAAACGATCTTCAGGCGCGGACTCTCCGATCTCTGATTTGCGGTTTCCGATTTCACATGAATCCTTTGGCGCGCAACTTTTGCATGGCGTGCGGTTCATGATGATCCTGAGCCCGGCCGGCTCGCTCGCTCGTCCGGGTGGCTTCAAGCTCGGCGATGATTTCTTCGATGCTCGCGGCGGTGCTGGCGATCGGGTGCGTGATCGGGTGGCAGCCCAATGACCGGAAACGTTTGCCGTCCCGGGCAAAGTAAAGGTTCGGGATCGGGATTTTCTCACGTTCGATGTAGCGCCAGATATCCACCTCGGTCCAATCGAGCAACGGCTGCACCCGCACATGTTCGCCTTGCGCGTTACCCATCACGAACTGTCCCCAAAATTGCGGCGGCTGATTTTTGTAGTTCCACTCGGAATCCGTATTTCGCGGTGAGAAATAACGCTCCTTCGCGCGGGTGGCGTCTTCATCGCGCCGAATGCCCGTGATGAGCGCATCCCAGCCATGTTCCGCGATCGCCTGTTTCAGCGCGACGGTCTTCAGCTCGTGCGTCACCGTCACCGGATCGTGCGTCTCGTAGCCGATCCCGCGGGTGCGCGCCTCCGTGTTAATCTTCACAACCAACCGGATGCCGTATTGAGCGATCGCCCATTCCCGAAACTCCAGCATCTCCGGGAACTCATAGGTCGTATCGATATGGAGAAGCGGAAAAGGGATTTTGCCGAAAAACGCCTTGAGCGCCAGCCAGAGGAGCACGTTCGAATCCTTCCCCATCGACCATGGCATCGCCATGTTTTTAAACCCATGGTTCGCCTCGCGCAGAATAAAAACGCTATGGTTCTCCAGGGCGTCGAGGTGCGAATCATGAGCTGTCATTAACTGGGCCGCTTGAGCATTCACCGCAACAATTCGTGAAAGAGTCGGTAATCGGTTCGAACCTCGGTGTAATTGGCAGTGGCCTCCATCAGATTCTCACAATCCCGTCCCCGGAGCTCTGTTGGCAACGTGATTTGTTCTCTCTCGGGGCGGCGGGGCCTTTGGGAACCACGCTTCTACAGAAGCGCTCGCGATCATCGCTGATTCTCAAGTCCCGCATTCAGCTCACCGCGAGCAAGGTGTTCGCAAGGCGGAAAACATAGCGTCAGCGGGGTCATCCATGACCTCATTTGGAGGGCCCTGCCGAATTACCTTGCCATCGGCAACGTAGATAACCACATCGGACGCTCTGCGTGCCCACGGAATGTCGTGTGTTGATGCCACGATGGTAAGGCCCGACTCTCTCAACCCATCGACGCGCCGGTAGATTTCCTCTTGGGCGACGGGGTCGAGCGAACTGGCAATTTCATCGAGCAGAATGACCTGGGGCTTTAAGCATAAGCAGCGGGCGATTTCGGCGAGTTGCTGTTGCCCACCTGACAACTCCGAAGGATAGCACCTTGCGATGGCGGTCAACTTCATTCCAGCCAGAGTGTTGTCCGCCGCTGCGCCAGCGTCCGGATCTTTCGCAACCAACCGCAAGGCGAGCATCAACTGCTCGCGTACAGTCAAATGAGGCCACAGGGAACCCCGCTGGAAGAGAAACCCGATTCGACCCGGTGGATGTTTGATGGAGCCGCTATCCGGCAACAACAATCCGGCCAACAGGCGCAGAATGGTCGTCTTTCCCGAACCATTTCGGCCAACTAGCGCAGTGAGAGTTCCCGGAAGGAATTCGGCCGAGAGATCCGCAATGCCTACAGCACCGTCGGGCCATCGCTTGCTGACACTTTGTGCGGAAAACGGCATATTAGGAGGGACTCAGCCCAGCTACGAGGCCGCGGGTACCCAATCGCTTCTCAAGGCGTTTGAGCCACCAGATCAACGGCAGGATAATTGCCACATAGAGCAGAGACGAAACTAGACGCGCTTCAATAGTCAACGAAGTGCGGCTGACAATCTGACCGCCAACATTCCAGATTTCCTCGACGCCGATCACACTAGCTAGCGAGGTAAGCTTGATCGTGGTGATGTATTCACCGAGCAGCGATGGGATGATGCGTTGGGCTGCTTGTGGAGCGATGATGTAGCGAAAAATCTGGCGGTTAGACAGCCCGAGAACTTTGCCTGATTCGAATTGCACGACGGGTACGGAGTCCAGCCCCGCGCGAATACATTCCGCCACAAAAGGTGCCAGGTTGAGTGCAAACGCCCAAAGCGCTGATTGCCACGCGCTGAGCCTTATCCCCGCAATGATCGGCACGACGAAGAAGATCAGGCTCAGGAGCACAAAGACCGGCAGAGCTCGAAAAATATCAACATATAGCCGTGCTGACCGATTAACTAACCTATAAGGCGAACGCCGCGCGGCGAGGATTACAACGGCCAAAATGGAACCGACGACGATTGCGGCGAGACTCAGCGAACACGTATTCAGCAGACCGCGCCACCACAAGGGGACGTAAGACGACAGCGCGGTAAAATTCCATGAGTAGTTCACGCCGGTAGAATCAGTAAAGGCTGGAGAGTCAAGAGCGCGGCTTCAAATCCAACGCTGGCTTGGTCCACTTGAAACCGTATGTTGCTTCCCATCTGCTCATTTTTCCCTGAGACTCAAGAGCGGTCAGGGCGGTGTCCAGGAAGTTTTTCCAGGTGTGGTCATCGTGCCGGACACTCCAGGCGATGGGCATGACATCCTGGGGATTGTCCTTATAGACATCGACGACCTCGGTGTGAACCGAGGTGTATTTGCCCGTTTCCAGCGAATCGCTTAAGCCAACATCCACTTGCCCCGCGCTCACGGCCGCCAG
Organism: Chthoniobacterales bacterium; assembly: GCA_035556975.1. Classification (GTDB taxonomy): domain Bacteria; phylum Verrucomicrobiota; class Verrucomicrobiia; order Chthoniobacterales; family UBA10450; genus AV80. Next base: position 48,806 of record DATMEN010000007.1, on the reverse strand, counting down.
GCATTGGGACAGATCGGCCCCGTCGAAGACCACGATGTTCTTGGTATTCTTGAAAGTTGCCTTTGCCAGTTCGTAGGACCCTTCGCCGTTGACCACGCCAACCTTAATGTCGGGCCGGTCGAACTGGCTGACTGGAGCGTCCGGACGCCAGCGAGTGTCGTCTCTTCTCACGACAGCTCCCCGTCCGAGGTAAACAATCGGGCGGGTGAAGGTGACCAGCTTGGCGCGCGGAATGGTCGTGAACGTCCCGCAGATGGACAGATCGGCCCGCCCGCTGTTGAGGATCGACGCGAAATCAGCCCAGTTGGTTTCGATAAATTCGAGTTTGATCTGCGGATTCAAGGTTTGCGTCAGCTCGCGGAGCGCGTCAACGAAATGACCGGTCATCTGGCCCGTTGCCGGATCCCTGAATGCGCTGGGAGGGTAATTGATGTAGGCCACCCGCAACACCTTCTCTTGCTGAATGCGCGCCAGGGTGTCGGAGCCGGCTTTCTGCGGTTTGCAAGCTGTGATAAGGCTTACACAGAGAACGACAGCAAGCGGACGCGCTACCAGCGAGCAGGCGCGGGTTAGGGAGCGTAGTTTTGCATTCATGCGGATATTTCTTATGTCTCTCGAAGCGTTTAATCGATCATGTGCCCGAACCTGTTCTTCTTAATAGCCAGTTCAACCTGGTTGAATTCATCCAGCGGTGGCACCAGCGACTCACGCTCGACTTCGAAACCGCCGGATCTAAACGTCTTGAGACGTTCTGGGTCATTGGTCATTAGCGTCATTTTGCCAATGCCGATTTCACGCAAAATGTCCATCACATGATCGTAACGGCGGTTATCGTAGGGCAGCCCCAGATAATCGAATGTTTCGGTGAGCAGTTCCTGGTTAAGCTTCTGACCTTCAGCGTAGATGCGGAAGTGGTCACGCAGCCCGACGCCTTTGCCGTGTTGATCGTAGCAATAGATGATCAACCCGCTTCCGTGACGAAAGATCCGGCGTTTCGCCTCGGCGTACTGCCATGCGCAATCACACCACCGTGAGCCGAAGAAGTCGGCGAGCCCACAGGCGGATTGCACCCGCACGAGCGTCGGCTTTTCCGAGTCGATGTCTCCAAGGCGAGCGGTGAGATAACGGGCTCCGTCCCGTTCGTAGAGATCGAGTTGCAGGTCTTTGACCTCCGGAGTTCCCCAATCCAAAGGCAAATGGATCGGTCCGATGTGTCCCAGTTTTTTGGTGATTGGCATGTGATGGAGGCGCTAAGCGCTGGTTTTATTGGGCCGCGTCGAGATTGCCGCATTTTCGATCGCCGTCTGCCGGTCGAGGATGTGTTCCTCGCTCGCGCTGAGAATGATTGGACTGAAAAGATAGTTCTCCTCAAGGCTCTTCAACGCCTCGATTTGCCGGCGTGCCATCCCCGGCATGGCACGGGTCGCCTCGTTGAAGTTGCCGTCTACACTGGTGCTTTCTGCTCCCCCTTCCGGTTCGAGAAACCATCCATCGCAGGTTCCGTCGGCGAACTGCGCCAGCCAACTCGGCGTGTCATGCGTGCGGTCCGCGATCGCCTTCATATGGCTGTGCTGATCGAGCAAGGGGATGGCCCGGACGACCAACCAAACGGGGCTGCTGCCCGGACGTGTGGGATCGACCGATCCGTCTACGTGAGAGTCACGATGCACCCGCTCGTAATCCTCTATCCTTTTCTTAAGGTAAGTCTGCTGCTTGGGCGTGAATGCCGACCACGGGAGATGCGGTGCGAGTTTGTTGCGAATCGCGGCCTTCAAGAGGTCCATATCTGGGGGTCTCCTGGTCACGACGAGGTAGTCGAGCACGTCCTCGCGGTCCTTATCTATCAGTAGATCAAGCATTACGGCGGGGGCGCTTGGCTCATCGCGAACGAGCATCGGACGGCTGACGTTTAGATAGATTGCCTTCACTATTTGGCGCATGCCGTTCACCTGCTTACGCTTCAAACTGGGTTCCCAATGCTTGAGAACCCAGACCAGAGGAATCCCCACGGCCGCAGGCAGGACCACAAGTCCTTTTTTGTCCCGCTGGTGCACTTCACCCCTCGAGGGTTCCGGCGCGCGTTCCGCTGGTTTCGGCGCGGCTATTCCGGGCTCCAGCTTTTCCAGGGTCCCGTCCGGATGTTGGCCATGCAGGCTGTAGCCACGCCGCGAGTAGTCGAGAACTTGTTCGTGCACGTTCAGGCAAAAGCCCACGAGTGCCGTGAGCGAGGGGGCGGCTCCCGCGGCGACGAGATTCTTCAAACGGTTGAGCAACTGCCCAGTCAGCCTGATCTCCAGCGGGCGCCGGGCCACTGGTTCCGCCGCAGGGTCTTCCTTGATAAGCGCCGCCGGATTCCAACGCAGCGGCAATGGCACGCCGACCTGCTGACGCCCCTCCTCGTTGCGCAAGACGATCACGAGGCCGCGGCGGACGAACTCATGGAGCCAGGCGTACTGCTCAAAGGCCACGCGCAGCAACTCGCTGGCGGACGACGCTCCCGCCTTGCTTACCAGAGTGTCGATGGCATTTCGTTCCTCGTGCGTCGTGTTCAAAAGAAGCCGCTCGGTTTTTGTCGTCGATTCGTCGAATTGTGTGCTCGCCCGCAGATAGGTCCCCAACACGGCGCGCAGTTGTTCGCCCATAGGGGATGAGCCTGACTTGGCCAGCAAAGTGTTGATCGCACTCCGCTCCTCGCGTGAGGCGTGGACAAGAAGATTTTCGAGTTCTTGATGGTGTTTCATAAATGGAAAAAAGGATGTGCTTGCTGCGATTGGGCCGATGCTGCCTGTGCGTACCGCCAAGCAACGCCAATACGGTCCAAAATCTTGGGGATGATGACGCTGCAAAAGCTGTCCATCGCCTCTTGGGTGCTCCCGCCGATATGGGGCAGGAGAATGAGATTCGAGCCGCCTTGCAGGATGCAGTGTCCGTCGTTACCGGAGCTTTTCGCTAATCGCCACAGGGGACTCGAATCAAAATCTTGGGTCTTTTCCACCGCATCATCGAGAACATCCGAGGCGTACCCGGCAATTGCACCTGACTCAAGCGCCCGGACCACCGCCGATTCGTCCACCACATGGCCGCGAGCGAGATTAATGACAGCGGTGCGTCCGTGAGTGAGTTGAGCGAGAAAATTGTCATCCACGAAAGGGCGTCCAGTATCGGCGTGGATGGAAATTACATCCACCGTGCGCAGGAGATCAGCCTGGCCCTCCGCCAGCGTCAACGCGTCCTGTTGGATAATTCGCACGCGAAAACCGTCCTCGAAAGTCGCCCCGCGACCGTCATCATCAAGAGTCCTGATGCCCGGCATTCGCGAGATCGCCCGCTCGAACGTGCCGGGATCAACGTTACGGCAGGTTATGATCGCTTCCTTCACTTCGAATGCTTCCAGCAAAGGCAAAAGAAACCGTACCTGGTCCCCCGCCCCTATACAGAGCCAGCGGACTCCCTTGAGCAGGCGTGCGTTGACCAGCCGCATGTGGGTGTTTCGGAAATCTTTGGCGTCGAGCAGAGAGCCTTCAACGCCTGAGAGCCAGGGGATGATTGCCGCTTCGTGAAAAGGGCGTCTAAGTAATGCGCCCAAAATCAGGGCAACTTGCGCGACGGATCGCGCACTATTGTCATTGATACCTACGCCTCCGTCACTCGCTCTGACCACGGTGATCTTCGGGTGGTTGATCACCTTTGCGATTTCGCGCTCACTGACACCGATGTTTCCCAAATAGCAGGAATGGTCGAATCCGTCGAAGTGACTCGATTCGACGTAGGTCGGGAAAGCTGATGGCCGAGTGATGATCGCATCAGGCTTCTCAGTAACCAGATAGTGGAGAAACAAGCTTGTCCCTCCAGATAGGGCGAAATCGCTGGTTGAGTTGAAGGTGAAGAGCCTGAGCAGGCCACGCTCCATGGTGTTGTTCAAATCGAGCACCGCCGGCACGTCGGGTAATCCCCCTAGGACAAAGACGGTTGGCACTCGCCGGGTTTCGGGAGGTCTCCTATCCATATGGGTTCGTATATGTCCATATGGACAAGAGGTCAAGCATTTTCTGAAATAGATTTTAGATCTGGTCAGAACGCGCCTTGCTTCCTGCGCGCGGCGGTTTTTTCCGCCACGCCAGAGCACTTCGCTCGCTAATCTCCTAATTGAAGAAAGGTTGAATGGAGCCGGCAGACGGATTCGAACCGACGACCTGCTGATTACAAATCAGCTGCTCTACCAACTGAGCTATGCCGGCAATGACGGCGCAGTGTAGCGCAGCGACCGGTTTGCGACAAGCGCACCGCTATAATCGCGAGCGGATGTCTACAGTGAGCGGCTCGGCCGTCTCAAGGTTCTTGATCACGGTGCTGAGGTAAACCGACTCGGGATAGAACGCTTTGTATTTCGTGATCTCGGCCCGGTTCATGACGCGGAAGCCGTAGCGCTCGAACATCTTTTCACCGCGCCGGCTCGAGAAGGTGACGATCTGGCCGTAGACATGCCTTTCGCCGCAGCGATACAAGTAACTCAGATACGCGCTCATCAAGGATCGCGTGGTCGACATCTTCCGCGCTTCCGGCAGCAGGTTGATATGAAAATGCGGCGTGCGCCGCGGGGCGGCCGGGACTTCGCGCCAGCCGTGGCTCAGCACCCAGCGGACGAACCGGCGCGAGGGCTCATTGTAACGGCGATAACGCAGCAGGGCGCGAAAACCGAGGACCAGATTTTGCTGGAAGGAGTAAAGCTGATTGAGCAACGGCCGGCGTGAGCCGAGCAAATAACCGCAGATCTCACCCTCCAGTTCGAGCACGAACGACGATTCGGGTTCGTGGTCGGTGTAATACGTCGTCAGGAAATCGGCAAAGAGTTCGTGATCCTGATAAATGGGATCGATCGGCTCGCCGAGAAAACCGGTTTGGCAGCAGAGCCGTCGCACGGCCGCACGGTCGGAGGGGCGGTAGCTGCGGATCACAAATGATTTCTCGTCCTTCATTGGCCTATTGGTGCCGGTAGTTTGAGCAGACCTCGCGGTAAATGCAAAGAAGTCCCTCAAAAACTCTTGGCCAGGAATAACCCTCCGCCGCTACCTTCGCAGCCGTCGCGCCCAGGCTTTTCAGATCTTTGCTGGAAAACGCCTCGATCGCATCCGCCAGGGCTTTCGGCGTGTTTTCCCGGGCCCACGATTCCTGTTCGTGAAAAATGATCCGGTCCATGTAGGAGCCGCGAATCCCGACCACCGGTGTGCCACAGGCCTGGCTCTCCAGCGCGACCAGTCCAAAAGTCTCTTGCACGCCCGAATGAACGAACAGGTCGGCGGCGCGATAGAAACGCGCGAGCTCCGTTGCATCGGTGCAGTACTCGATCCATTTCACCCTGTTGGATTGGGCCTGGAGCTGACGCAGCCGTTCGCGTTGGGGGCCATCGCCAATGATGAGCAGCTCGAATTCATCGGGCCGGCGTTGCGCCAGCATTTCAAATGATGCGAAAAGCGTTTCGGTGTTTTTTTCCTGAGCGAGCCGGCCAACGTAGAGGAGAAGTTTTCGGTCCAGCCCAATCCCCAATGATCCTCGAGTCTGGGCCGCGTCATCGGGCGTCGGAGAAAAGGTCTCGGCATTTACACCGAGGTTAACGGTGCGGACGTTGCGCACGCCCCAGTTTTCCAGCACGCCCGCCAGCTGCTGCGAAGGAACGAGCGTTGCCTCGAAGCGATTGTAAAGCGCGCGCACATATTTCCGCGCGGGAGCGCGGAGCCATCTGGCCGGGCCGCGCAAATAAGCTTCGGGAAAATGCGAGTGATAAAATCCTACGACCGGAATCCTCAGCGATCGGCCGGCGAAAACCGCTTTCCAACCCACCTGATACGGATCACTGGACTCGATAATATTGGGCCGCTCGCGTTCAAGAATTTCCCCGATTGCGCGCAGATTAAGAAGAGCACGATAGCGCGACGAGCTGGAAACGAGCGGCGAATGAATCGAATAAATTCGCGAACGATTGCCGGAGACTACTTCCGTTTTCGGGCCGGGGATGACGAGGATGTGTTCGTCATCGGGTGAGTTCGCTTGGATGTAGCTGATCTTTTCGTGGACGTAGCGCTTCACGCCTCCGCTACGAGGCGAATAGAATTGGGTCAGGTCGCAGATCTTCAAGAGAGGGCCTTCCGATCTAGCGCGCGCATATCATCTTTTGTCCTTCTGAGGGCAGTGGAGCGAAGCGAAACACACGCGAAGATGATTCTCTTGATGTCCCCTCTAGCCACGCTGCCTTAGAAAGAGCGAGAGATGCTTCGACTTCGCTCAGCATGACAAAAGGAGGGCGCCGTCCGACAGTTCCAAGCTCACGCTGCGCTGACGCCGCCTGCTGTGTTCGTGCGGCAAATCACTTCTCGAGCGCGCTCAAGTACTTCTCCGCCTCCATCGCGGCGGCGCAGCCGGAGCCGGCGGCGGTGACGGCTTGCTTGTAAACGCGATCCGCCACATCCCCCGCGATGAAAACCCCCGGGTGCTTGCTTTCCGCCAGATGCTTGACGAGCAAATATCCGTCCGGATCGGTTTCGAGTTTTCCTTGAAAAGCCTTCGTGTTCGGATCGTGGCCGATCGCGACGAAGACGCAGGCTACCGGAAGCTCTCGCTCCTGGTGTGTCTCGACGTTGCGCAACATCACCGCGCGCATCTCGCCCTTTTCGTCGGGGATGTATTTTGTCACGACCGTGTTCCAAATCGGCTCGATCTGTTCGCACGCGAGCACCCGGTCCGCCATGATCCTGGAAGCGCGCAGCTTGTCGCGCCGGTGGATGAGATAGACTTTCGAAGCGAAACGCGTGAGGAAAAGCGCCTCTTCCGCCGCGGAATCGCCGCCGCCAATCACGCACACCGGGACATTGCGATAGAAGGCGCCGTCACAAGTCGCGCAGGAAGTCAACCCGTGACCAACCAGCTTTTCTTCGTTCTCGAGGCCGAGCCAGCGGGCGGCCGCGCCGCTGGCCACGATGAGAGACCGCGTTTCCAGCCACTCGTCGTCGGCCTTGATCCGGACGTGGCCATCCAGGCCTTCGTAATCGGTCACTTCAGAATAGGCAAAGCGAGCTCCGAACTTCTCGGCCTGCGCATGCATGTTCAGAATCAGTTGCGGGCCTTCGATGCCTTCCGGGAATCCGGGGAAATTTTCGACCATCGTGGTCGTGGACAGTTGCCCGCCGGGCTGGCGGCCTTCAAGCACAAGCGGACTCAAATTCGCGCGAGCGGCATAGATCGCCGCCGTCAATCCAGCGCAACCGCTGCCGACAATAATCACTTTTTCCATTCGGATGAAAGTAGCATGGACATTGCATGATCGAAAACGAGGCGCTGTAGTAACGGTCCCGCCACTGCGGGATCGCCGTTTGAAAGTGGCGCCCCCACACGCCGGCGCCTCGACAGAGCCAGGCGGCTACAGCACTTTGCCCGATGCCGGAACTGGCCGAGGTGGAATTTTTTCGCAAGCAATGGGACAGCGGCCTCGGCCAGAAGATCGTCGCGGTGCAACTCCATCCGCGGAAGAGGATTTTTCGCGGGAGCGATCCACGCCAGATCATGGCGCATTTAACCGGACGCCGCTTTCTGCGTTCTCACGCGCGGGGCAAGCAGATGTTTTTTGAATTTTCCGGCTGGAACTGGATCGGAATTCATCTGGGCATGACTAGAAAGTTGCGGACGGAGCCAGCCGGATTTCGCCCGCAGAAACACGATCACGTCGTCCTGCAACAGAAGCGGCAAGCGCTTGTTCTGCGCGATGCGCGTCTCTTTGGGCGAGTGCGATTTCATCATGGCAGGTCCGAGCCGGATTGGTGGCGGGCGGGCGGACCCGATATCTCTTCCGATAAATTCGATCAAAAGTTTCTCAATGCGTTCCTCGATCGGCACGCGCGCGCGCCGATCAAGGCCGTCGTCCTGATGCAAAACGGATTCGCGGGGATCGGGAACTGGATGGCCGACGAGATTCTTTGGCGCTCGAAGATCGCGCCCTCCATTTCGGCCGGGGCGTTATCTCCAGCGCGGCGCGCGCGATTGTTCCGAGAAACACGGTTTGTCGCGAGCGAATCGCTCCGCATCGTCGGACCCGATTTCTCCGATCCGCCGCCCGATTGGCTGATCCATCAAAAGTGGAAACGCGACGGCGTCTGTCCTCGCCATCGATCGCCTTTGCTTAAAGGAATAATCGGCGGACGCACCACCGCCTGGTGCCCGCGCTGCCAGAAATGATTTTGGATCACGCGGGCCGCCGCTCGGCCGCGATCCGAAAGAGCGTTGCAATGATCCGTGTTCCGGCGACGAACGTGCCGCGCAGCGTTCCCGAAACTTTGGATTCCCCGCCGGTCCGGCAGCGATGATTCACCGGCACTTCCAGAATGCGCAATCCGGCGCGGGCCGCGCGCATCTGCATCTCGAGGTTCCACCCGTAGGTTTGCTCCTTCATCCCAAGTAGATCCAGCGTCTCCCGCCGGATCGCGCGGAACGGGCACATATCGGTATAGCGAACACCGTAAAGAATTCGCAGGAGAAGGCCCGCGATGCGGCCGGCAAAGATTTGCTGGAAGTTCATGCTGCCTGGTTCGCGCTTCCCGCGGGTGCGCGAACCGATCACGAAATCCTGTTTTCCTTCCAGGATGGGTTGAATGAGCCGGCCCATCAGCTCCGGGCAATCGCTGCCATCGCCATCGAGAAAAACCACGATCTCGCATTCGGGCGAAACCGCGCGAACGCCCGCGGCGCACGCGCGGCCGTAGCCAGGCATAGGTTCGGCAATCACCTTCGCGCCTGCCGAGAGCGCGCGTTCGGCGGTGAGATCGGTGCTGCCGTTGTCCACCACGATCACCTCACCCGGCAGATTAGTGCCGAGGCAGTCCCGCACCACCGCCGCGATCGGTTCCTCTTCATTCAACGCCGGGATGATCACCGAGATGCGGTACCGGCCCGTCGCCTCATTCATCAGCCACTCTTACGCGATGAACGATCCCTTTGCCGCGAAGGACGCCGGCGGCTTCGCTAAAATAGTCCCGCACGTCGGCTTGCTGCCTGATCCAATCGAGGTAACGCTCAATTCCCGACGCGAGATCAACTTGCGGCTCATAGCCCGCGGCCCGGATGCGGTCCGTGCCGCTCGTGAGATGGCGCATTTCCCCGGGACGGAATTCACCCTTTGCTTCAGCCGCGATGTGAATGCCAAGCGCGTCGGAAATGCGTTCGGCCACTTTGCGAATGCTGACTCCCTGGCCGCTCCCGACGTTGACGGGAAGCCCATCGAGTTTGTCGGTTTCCGCCGCGAGCAAATTCGCGCGGGCGATGTCTTCGACGAACGAAAAATCCCGGGTCTGCTCGCCATCCTCGTAGAGCACGGGTGGGAGATTGTTGAGCAGCCGGGTGCAGAAGATTGCGATGACCCCGGTGTATGGGTTGAAGATCGATTGGCGCGGGCCGTAAGTGCAGGAGTAGCGCAAGGCCACGGTGGGAATTCCGGTTTGTTTGCCCCAAAGCAGCGTCAATTTTTCCTGGTCCACTTTCGTCAGGCCGTAAACAGTTTCGCCGCCGACGGGCGCGTTCTCAGGGGTAGGCGCGCTTGCCGTGATCGCGTGACAAATCGGGCAACGCACCGACCAGTCACCCGCTCGTAGTTGCTCAATCGGCCGAACCTCGGGAAAAACCAGACCATGCTCCGGACACGTCGCCGCGCCTTCGCTGTAAACCGCTTGTGAAGACGCCACGACGATTTTCTTGATCGGGAGTTTCTGTTCGCGGATCACTTCCAACATCTGCGCGGTGCCGAAGCTGTTAACGTGCACATATTTTGCGATCTCGGGCATGTATCCTCCGTAAGCCGCCTGGTGAAAGACGACGTCGATGCCTTCCAACGCCGAGATAATTGTCTCGCGCTCGCTGACGTCGCCCTCGATGAACTGCACATCTTGTGCGATCCAGGCCGGCTTGCCTTTGCGATGCGTTTGAGGCTCGAGGTTGTCGAGAATGCGAACCGTCCAGCCTTCGCGCTGTAACAAATCCGAGACGTGCGAACCGATCAGGCCTGCTCCGCCAGTAACGAGAGCGCGCTTCTGATGCGCACTCATACTTGGTAACCGTCCGGCCAAATACGGTCCCGCCCTTCCCGTTCCAAAAGCTTTTCCAGATAACCCCGCGTGGCCGGAGCGGCATAACCCTCTGCTGCGTTGCCGTTCTCAACGAAAAATTCCTGGCAGAGGCGCTGAAGCGTCCGGCGATCGTCGACATCGTACCACTTCGTTAAGAGGTGGACCGGGAGGTTTATCTTTCGAGCACGCGCTCTGGTTTGTTCCAGGACGCGCTCCGTGCTCCAGGCGATCTCTTCGAAAAGCGTTCGATGCAATTTCTTCAAGCCGATGAGGTAGTAGCCGCCGTCTTCAGACGGGCCCAATACAACTGTGTCGTCGGGTTGCGCCAATATGGTTGCGGCCTCAGTAAAAGCATCCGGCGGCACAGTCGGGCTGTCGGAGTCAATCAGACAAACTGATCCAAACCCGAGCCGAAACAGATCTTCCATGGCGGACAGAAGTCTTTCGCCAAACGCCTCGCCGCGCTGGGGCACGAGCTGAAATTCCGCCGGCAGAATTCCGGCATAGGCGCTCTCGGCCCCGACCGGGGTATAGACAGCGATCCCCCGCACGCCGCCAGTCAGGGACGCGAGAGAAAGGGCGGTGGTCGTGTCGCGCAGAAAGCAAATATTGAGCGCAGCCGCTTCTTCTGGCGTGAGCGGCGGAGTGAGTCGTGTCTTCACCTGCCCTGGCCGCGGTGCTTTGGTCATGACCGCGAGCGCGCACAGACCTTTTGGGATTTGATCTGGATGCCTTGGATCCAGGATCTGGTTGGACGGGGTCGGGAATGGACTCTTTGGCAAAGTTCTTAACACCCTCTTTAAGATTTATTTCTTGGGAGCGAGACAGTTCTTAATCTTATCGTCCCGAATAACTCCACCTTCTTCACTGTTTTCGCCTAAGTAAATGAGTCCGGTGACAGCCTGTTGATAACACCACGCTCAAAGCGTCACAAATCCCTTCGCGCTGAAGCCGTGGCAAACAAGTCAGCCTTTATTCAAACTTGTTGGCTTCTTGCTCAGTGATCGTTTAACAACGCGAGATGCAGCTCGCGCACGCGTTTTTGCCTTTTGTCCTCAGTAGTTTTCCAGAGAGACCGCGCCGGCGGGTTTGACCCAGGGGCGAGCCGACAGTAATCGCATCCCGGATGGATTTGCTCGACGAACTGCAAACGCGGGTCCTGTGCGGAGACGGGGCCATCGGGACTTTACTCCTGGAAGCGGGGATTCCGCTGGAGCGCTGTTTAGAAGAGCTTTGTGTGACGGAGCCGGAAAGGATTTCAACGATCCATCAGCAATACATTGGCGCAGGCGCAAGAGTGATTGAAACGAACACTTTTGGGGCGAACGCGGTCCGCCTGGAAAGGTTTGGACTCGAGGGACGGGTGGCGGAAATCAACGGCGCGGCCGCTCAACTCGCGACCAAGGCCGCGCAGGGCAAGAACGTCTATGTGGCTGGAAGCGTCGGGCCGCTCGGTATTAGCGGGGGTGAGGCGGCGGCCCGCGGCATTGATCGCGGGCAATGTTTTCGGGAACAAATCGGCGCGCTGCTCGAGGGAGGCGCGCAATTGATTTTCTTCGAGACCTTCATGGATTTCCAGGAAATGGAGGTGGCGTTACAGGCCAGGAACGAGTTGGGCGATGCGCCGGCCATCTGTTCTTTTGCCTGTGCTCCGGAAGGCCGGATTTCGTCGGGGATGCTGCTGGTGGAGGCGTTTGAGAAAGTGCGCACGCTCGGGGCGCAAATCGTTGGCGTCAATTGCATGAACGGGCCCCATGGCACGGTTCAATTATTGCAACGCGTGCCGGCGGATTACCCGCTCGCAGCTTATCCGAACGCCGGCTATCCCAAGTATCATGAAGGGCGTTTTATCTATCACACCGCGCCGGACTATTTCGCACAATCGGCCCGTGAGATGGTCGCGGAAGGAGCGCGCCTCGTGGGTGGATGCTGCGGAACGAACCCGACGCACATTGCGGCGATCGCGGCGGCGATAGCGAATTTGCAGCCGGTCCGCGGCAAGCCGGTGCGCGTGGTAGCCGAGCCGCCGCCCGATCGCCTCCGCCGGGAGACAGCGAGCGAAGAGAGCCTGCTCGACCGGATCGCGCAGGGAAAACGTGTGATCATTTGCGAACTCGATCCGCCAAAGACGCTGGCGCTCGATAAGTTTTTCACCGGCGCGCAGGCCTTGGTGAAAGCCGGATGCGACGCGATCACGTTGGCGGACAATTCACTCGCCATTCTGCGCGTGAGCAATCTTGCGGTCGGCGCGATGCTCAAGGAGCGCTTTGGCATCACGCCGCTGCTGCACCTGAGTTGTCGCGATCGAAACGTTCTCGGGTTGCAGAGCGCCCTTCTGGGAATGGCGGCGCTGGGGATGCGCCACGTCCTTCCGCTTACCGGCGATCCCGCGAAAGTCGGCGATCATCCGGGCGCGGCTTCGGTCTATGATGTGAATTCGTTCGAGCTGATTTCAATTATCAAACGCCTTAATGAAGGATTCAGCCAGGCCGGGAAATCGATCAAGACCCCGACTGGTTTTGTGATTGGCTGCACCTTTAATCCGAACGCGAAAAATCTCGACGTGCAGGTGAACCGGCTCGAGCGCAAGGTCGCGGCCGGCGCGCAGTTCGCCATGACGCAACCCATCTTCGATGTGCGGCTCCTGGACGAAATGGTCCGGCGCACGGAGCACGTCCCAATCCCGATGTTCACCGGCGTGTGGCCGCTTACGAGCGGACGTCAGGCCGAATTTCTCCACAACGAAGTCCCCGGCATTATCGTTCCCGACTCCGTCCGCGCGGACATGGCGGGTCTCGAAGGCGCCCAGGGTCGTGCGCAGGGACTCAAGCTGGCGAAGGAGATCGCGCGCGCCGCGCTCGGCGCTTACCCGGGCGTTTATCTGATCACGCCATTTTTGCAATACGAGACAACAGTCGAGCTCGCCGAATTTGCGCGGGGGGTTTGAAGCGATGAGTGTCTCTCGATGGTGCAAATTCGCCGGGCGATAATTGTTCAGGTCGGTGGCCTGTTCGTTGTCGCGCTCACACTCTTTTTTCTCTCACGGCTCTTTCCGGTCGTGGATATACTGGCCGCGATCCAGCATCGCGTCATGCAATGGGGCGCATGGAGCGCGATTTGTTACCCGCTGCTCTATGCCTGCTGCAACGTCCTCCTCCTCCCCGGCGGCGTGCTCAGTATCGGCGCTGGTTTTTTCTTTGGGCTTTGGTGGGGATTCCTCATCGCCCTTGTCGGAAACGTCGTGGGCGCGGCGATCTCGTTTTTTATAAGCCGATGGATCGGAAGGGCATGGCTAAAGCGGAAGCTACTGCGAAACAGGACGCTGGTGGCGTTGGAACCCGCGGTCGAGAGAGAAGGATGGAAGATCATCCTTCTCAGCCAGCTTCATCCCCTTTTTCCAACGAGTCTGATGAATTACCTTTACGGCATGACCCAGATTCGGTTCCGGACATGCATGCTTTGGGTCGCGATCGGACAGGCGCCTGGGTTGTTTCTTTACTCTTATCTGGGAACGCTTGGCCAATTGGGGCTAAACCTCGCGCGGGGCAAGACACATCCGAGGGCCATCGAGTATCTGGTCTGGCTGGGCGGGTTTGCGAGCGCGGCGATCATACTCGTGTTGTTGGGTCGAATAGCGCTGCGACTGCTCCAAGACGCGGAGCGAGATGCGACGGGCCAAGCGGCAGTCCGGGTCGACCCAGGGCTAGAAGTAACTACACAAGACTTTCGTGGATAGACGTTTATATCAATAACGTGGATTATCCTATCTTCCGGGTTCACAGTATGTTGAAATAGTTCCACGTGGAACCATGGTCGAACTTTCCCAAAAATACGATGTGATCGTAATAGGAAGTGGTCACGCCGGCGTAGAAGCGGCCTTGGCCGCGACCCGGCTCGGTTGTTCGACCCTGCTCGTCACTCAAAACTTGGACACGGTCGCGCAGATGTCATGTAATCCTGCGATCGGCGGCCTGGCAAAGGGTCAGATCGTAAGGGAAATCGATGCCCTGGGGGGCGCCATGGGGATAAATGCAGATTCGACTGGGCTCCAGTTCCGGATGCTGAATCGCACCAAAGGGCCAAGCGTCCGGGCGCCGCGAGCTCAGTGTGATAAGAAGGCATACCAGTTCCGCATGAAAGCGGTGCTCGAGCGCACACCCGGCTTGGATCTGAAACAAGCGACCGTCTCGAAGATTTGCACGGACTCAAGCGGGAGAGTTCGTGGCGTCGAAACCGACGTGGGCCTGGCCCTCTCCGCGCGCACGATCGTCGTAACCTCGGGGACATTTTTGCGAGGCCTGCTCCATGTCGGGGAAAATTCCAAGCCCGGAGGCCGGATGGCAGACACGAGTTCGGGATTAAGTGAATCATTGAAGGAGCTTGGTTTTCAGGTGGGGCGTTTTAAGACGGGGACCCCCTGCCGGATCAGCCGGCGCTCCATCAATTTTGACGTTTGCGAAAAACAGGAGGGAGACGATCCGCCGCCACGATTCAGCTTCCTGGCGTTGCCTGACCCGTCGGCGAACGACGTCTTCACCTTGAATAGCGACGCGTTCCACATGGAACAATTACCCTGCTGGCTCACGCATACGACGCCTGAAACCCACGAGACGATTCGGCGCAACCTGCACCGGTCGCCTCTTTATTCCGGTAGAATCCAAGGGACCGGCCCACGGTATTGTCCCTCGATCGAGGACAAGATCGTTAGGTTCGCGGACAAGGCCTCGCACCAGGTCTTTCTCGAGCCGGAAGGAAGGCATACGGAGGAATTCTATGTAAACGGGCTCTCCACCAGCCTTCCGTACGACATCCAAATGGAGTTGATCCACTCCATCCCCGGGCTCGAACGAGCGGAGATTATGCGCCCGGGTTATGCGGTGGAATACGATTACTTTCCACCGACCCAACTTCATCTGACACTCGAAACCAAACTCGTGGAGGGTCTTTACTTCGCCGGCCAGGTCAACGGCACATCCGGATATGAAGAAGCTGCTGCTCAAGGACTTATAGCGGGAGCAAACGCGGCGTTTAAGGTCAGGCAAGATCCCCCGTTTATTCTTTCACGGCGTGAAGCGTATATCGGTGTGTTAATCGATGATCTAACCAGCAATGGAACCGACGAACCCTATCGAATGTTCACCAGCCGGGCGGAGGAGCGCCTTTCCCTCCGCCAGGACAATGCCGATCAGAGGTTGACCCAACGGGCATTCGACATTGGACTGGTCGATCCAAAGAGATACACCATCTTCACAAAAAAGATGGCTGCGCTCGAGGCTCTAAGAAAAACGGTCGGGACAGTGAGAGTGGCTGGAAAATCCGTCGCCGCCCTCCTGAAGATGGCAGATTTTCGGTTGGAGACGCTTCCTCCAGAGATTCAAGACCTGGCCACTCCGGAGTTATGGGAACTTGTCGAAACCGACCTGAAGTACGAAGGATACGTTCGCCGCCAGGCTGGCCAGAATGAAAAGCTGGCTCGCGGCGGAGCCCGGCCCATTCCGAGCGAGATTGATTACGATCAAATCAGAGGGTTGCGTCTTGAAACCCGGCAAAAACTGGCGGCGGCCCGGCCGGATTCCATCGGTCAGGCCGGACGGTTGAGCGGCATTACGCCGACGGACCTTTCGATTATTTCCATTTGGTTAGAAAAGAATCCATTATCCTACGCAGATCGTCCCAAGGACGGCGCGTTATCCTAAAGCAAATTTATCACCGTGTGGTTTCCTGCGCTGGCCGTTTGTTTTCTGGGTTATCTGTTTGGATCCTTTCCGGCGGGATACTTTGCCGGACGGATCGCGGGAGTTGATGTTCGCTCGCTCGGGAGCGGTAACATCGGAGCGACCAATGTTCTCCGCGTTCTCGGAAAACGGTGGGGGTACACGGTCTTTTTTGTGGATGCGTTCAAGGGATTCGCCGCCGTCCGTCTGACCTTGTTCCTCGCGGAACATGCCGGACCAGCCCGCTCCCATGCGGTGTACTTTGCGATCCTCGCGGCGGTCATGTGCGTCCTCGGGCACACCTTTCCGATCTGGCTTGGATTCAAAGGCGGCAAGGGCGTCGCGACCTCGGCCGGGGCGATTTTCGGCCTGATGCCGCTGGCGGCCGTCATCATCTTTCTGGTCTGGGTGATTGTCTTTGAAATAACCCGTTACGTCTCGGTGGCATCGCTGGTGGCTGCTTCTGCTCTGCCTGTGACGGTGGTAGCATTGATCTACTGGAATGTGATTGAAGACACCGTGTTGCTCTACTTTTCCACTGTGCTGACGCTCCTCGTCTTGTGGAGCCACCGCTCGAATTTTTCTCGTCTTCTAAAGGGAACGGAACAACGCTTCACCCGCAAATGAACATTCGGCGAACGGCAATTGTGGGAGCGGGCGGCTGGGGCACCGCGCTAGCGGTCCTCTGGTCGAAACGAGGGAATGAAATCACGCTTTGGGGTCACGATCCGGCGCGGACAGAAAAGATTCGGACGACCCGCGAAAACGAAAGTTATCTTCCTGGAGTCAACCTTCCTGATTCCATCAACGTCACGAGCGATATCACGGCATGCGCAGAGGCCGATCTGATCGTGTTCGTAACGCCCTCGATCGCCTTGCGGTCCGTGGCCACGCAACTGCGTGCTTCGCTCTCAGGTTCCAAGGCCGTGCTCTTGAGCGGGACCAAAGGCATCGAACACGGCACCGGCATGAGGATGAGCCAGATTCTGGAAGAAATTTTCCCGGACAATACGGTCGCCGTTATTTCCGGTCCCAACCTGGCCGTCGAAGTTTCGCGCGATCTTCCCACGGCCACCGTTCTTGGTTGTGCCATTCCGGAATGTGCCGAGGAATTGCAGCGGCACCTGGGCAGCGAAAAGTTCCGGATTTATTCGAGCGATGAAACGATCGGCATCGAGCTGGGCGGCGCGTTGAAAAACGTGTTCGCGATTCCGGCGGGCGTGAGCGACGGCTTTGGCCTGGGCGACAATTCGAAGGCGGCGCTCGTGACCCGGGCGTTAGCGGAGCTGTTGCGGCTCGGCACCGCCATGGGGGGAAATCCGAGGACGTTCTATGGCTTGAGCGGCGCCGGCGATTTGATCGCCACGTGCTTTAGCCAGCACAGCCGCAATCGCCGCGTGGGTGAAAAGCTCGGGCGCGGCGAGACGCTGGAACAAATTCTCTCCGGCACGCACATGGTGGCGGAGGGCATTCCAACGACGAAAAGTGCGTACGAATGCGCGCGGAAGCTAAAGATCGACACGCCAATCATCGATCAGATTTATTCTGTTCTTTATGAGGGCAAGCGGCCGGACCAGGCCCTGCAGGAGCTGCTGGGACGAGATCAAAAAGCCGAGCGGATCTGATTCCAGGTGGCGCCAAATCTGCCGATCACTTCCGGGTAGAGTTCGCGCTCGGCCATCTGAATGCGGGCGTGCAACGATTCCGGAGTGTCGTTAGGCAGGATGGGCACTTTTCGCTGCGCGATGATTTCGCCGCTGTCGATTCCGGCATCGACGTAGTGGACGGTGCACCCCGTCGATGTCTCGCCGGCCGCAAGCGCCTGCCTCCACGCTTCCATGCCGGGGAATTTTGGCAGCAGCGAAGGATGCACGTTGATGATGCGGCGGGGAAAGGCCTCGAGCACCGGCTCTTTGAGCACGCGCATAAAACCAGCGAGAACCACCAGCTCCACTCCGGCAGCCTCGAGCATCTTCACTAATTCCATTTCCACCGCCGGTTCGAACCTGGTGCGAAATTTTCCGGGCGGAAGGTAAGCGTTCGGCACGCCGAACTCGCGCGCGATGTCCAAAATTCCCGCGTCGAACACATCGGAAACAATGACGCGGACATCGGCGGCGAGTTTTTCCGCGCGAATTTGTTCCAGGATCGCGCGGCAATTGCTCCCCTTGCCGGACCCAAGAATGCCGATCGCGAGGCGTCTCATTCGGATGGAAGTTTTTTCATTCTCTCGATCAGTCCCGAGGTCGAATGACCCGGCTCGAACGGCAGGATCCGAATCTCGGCGCCGATTTTTTCCAGCGCCGCCTGTTCTTCCGGGTGCAGGGTCGCCCGAGTATAATCGCCGCCTTTGACATAAATGGAGGGACGCACCTCTTCGAGCAAACGGGTGGCGCGAATCTCGGGGAATGCGACGACATGGTCTACGCATCCGAGCGCGGCGACGACCTCCGCCCGATCGGCCTCGCGATTCAGCGGCCGGTCTTCGCCTTTGAGCGCGCGCACGGATTCATCACCGTTGATCGCCACGGCGAGCGCGTCCCCCAGGGCGCGCGCGGCCTGGAGATAACGGACGTGTCCAGGATGCAAAAGATCGAAGCACCCATTCGTCAGGACAAGCCGTTTTCCCTGGTCGCGCAGCTTTTCCGAGACAACCGCCAGCTCACCGGCGCCGATAATTTTCCCGTTCATGACTTCGCTGTGACAAATTGGAGCGCTCCCGGCAAAACTTGGAAAACAGCCGGTTCGTTGCCGACAAGCTCGCCATCGACATTGAACCACATTCCAGGTTTTGAATTAACCGAGATGCGAGCGGCGCGCCGGAAAATAATCGAGGCGCTGGAAAGATGATTGCCCATCAACATCTGGGGCGCGAGGATGGCGAGATCCGCCACGGGGCGTTCGGGAATCAGCACGAGGTCGAGCAACCCATCGTCGGGAGACGCTTCGGGAGCCACGGGAATCCCGCCGGCAACGTAACGGCCATTTGCGATAATCACGTTGTAAAGACTTTCCGAGATCGTCTCCTTGTCATCCAGCGCGATTTGGGTCCGATAGGCGCGTAATTCTGGCAACGCGGCGGCGGCGCAGCGCAAATAAGCGAGTGGGCCCCAGCTCTTCTTTAGTTCGGGAGTCAACTTTTCATTCATGAGGCCGCTAAACCCGCCCGCGGAAACATTCACAAAATAGCGTGCGCGATCGCTTGTGACGCGCACGAGATCGATCGCGCTCGTGTGGCCGGCCAGGAGTAATTCGATGCATTGATCGAGGTCTGTCGGGATTCCCAGGGTGCGCGCAAAATCATTGCCGGTCCCCAGCGGGATCAATCCGACGCGAGCGTTGCCGGAGGCTTCGCCGATTCCGTTAATCAGCTCGTTCAAGGTCCCGTCGCCGCCCGCCGCCACGATAAGATCGCAGCCCCGCTTCAGAGCCGCGCGCGCAAAGCGACTCGTCGAACCTCGCTTGGAGGTGATCTTGAGAGTGGTCGCGGGCAGCGAACGAAGCCGCTCCATCAAGGCATCGGCGTCTTTCACCGAGCCGGCGGCTGGATTGAGAATGATACAGGTGTTTGGCATTGGTTAGGCCGGCGGCGGCTAGCCCGCAGTCTTCCAGTGACGGGGAGAGTGCGCAAACTGGACCAAAAATTAGATTCGGAAAGCCGGCCGGCTCAATAGTTCCGTAGTTCTGCGAAATACTTCTTGTCTTTTTCGGTAAAGTTCTGGCATAAATGCCGTCCGAATGAACCCCCGCAGGCGAAATATCGTTACCGCCCGCAACACTACGGCCCTCTGCCGTCTCGTTGGCCCGCCAACCTCACCCACCTAAATCCATGCGTACTAAACATCTCTTCAACCACGGATTCTTGATTCCCAGAATCGCCGCCGCGCTTTGTCTTTTTTCGGGCGCGGTCTTCCTCACGCTCTTCAGTTTCGCGGCGGATCCCCCCAGCGGCACGTTGTCGGCCGCGACTCCAAGGTTGACCTACCAAACCGGACCCAACGTGCAATCAAACCCCTCAGGTCAGGTAGGCCTGGTCTGCAATGTCGCCCTGCCGTGCGACGATTACACCCTCACCGTGGACGCGGCCGGGTTTGTGGGCACGCACAACGTTAAGATTACCATCCAATGGCCGGTCCCCGCCGAAGATTACGACGTTTATATTCTCCAAAACAACGTAGTGATCGAGACGGCGGCCTCCTCGGCCGATCCGGAAATCGCAATTCTTGATGCGGTCTCGGGCGTTTACATTGTCCGCGTGGTTCCGTTTGCCGTGGCGGGCAGCACATTCACGGGAACAATCGAATTCGTCCCGAAGCCAGATTCACCCGACCCAGTTCCTCCCGGACCCGGGACTCCCCGTTATCACAATTTCCCCGCGACCGGCAGCATGGGAAACAGCGCGGGCGAGCCGACCCTCGGCCCGGGCCCGGCCATTGCCGGACAACCAGGCGGGCGCACGATGTTTATCGCTGGTTTGGAAACGTTGCGCACGACCTGGAACGATTGCTCGTCTCCCGCTTCCGGGCCCGGTTTCCCCGGCACGCCCGAGGCGAACCTGCCGCTATGGGAAGATAAGAGCTACGCGACTACTTCAGTGGTGACGCTTGATCCAATTCTTCACACCGACTTCGTGACCGGTCGCACCTTCGTCTCTCAACTCGGGCCGAGGACGAGCTTCCTCGCCTTTACCGATAATGATGGCGGCGAAGATGCAGATACCTCGAACGACTATACCCCGAGCCAGGGCAGCGGGATCAATTCGAGCGTGGACCACCAGAACCTCGGCGTCGGTCCCTACAATCCGAATAGCAATCCGCCTCCGCCGCCCCATCCACTTTATCCGAACGCCTTGTATTATGCGTCGCAGGATGCCGCGATAGCGCAAATGGCGCGCAGCGATAACGGCGGGTTAACATTCGGGCCTGCCGTGCCGATGTACAACCTGACGCAATGCGGGGGATTGCATGGTCATGTCAAAGTCACCCCAGCCAACGCCGTCACCACCGCCAATGGGCATGCCGGCACCGTCTACCTCCCGAATAAGGGCTGCGGCACTAATCAGGGCGTGGTCGTATCGGAGGACAATGGTCTCACTTTCGTTATCCGCACGGTCCCTGGTAGTACTCCTGGAGACACCGATCCATCACTTGGAATTGATGCCGCCGGCAGGATCTACTTTGCCTACGCTGACGGTGACGGGCACGCGCGGGTGGCGGTTTCCAGCGACAAAGGCTCCACCTGGTCGACCCCCGTCGATGTGGGCGCGCCTTTCGGGATTAAGAACACGGTATTTCCAGGAGCAGTAGGCGGGGATGCAAACCGCGCTACGGTCATGTATCTGGCGACGGACACACCGGGGCCCTATGAAGCAATCGGCGTCTTCGACGGCATCTGGCACATCTACGCGTCCCATACCTTCGATGGCGGCGCCACGTGGACAACCGTTCGAGTCTCGCCTGACAACGACCCTGTTCAGCGCGGGTCGATCTGCACAAGTGGAACCACTTGCGGCGAGGACCGAAACCTTCTGGACTTTAACGACGTGGAAATCGACCACGAAGGCCGCGTCATCATCGCCTATGCCGATGGCTGCCTGGGTTGCACCAGCCCGACTGGAGCGGACTCACGTGCGGCCAAGGCCACCATCGCGCGGCAATCAGGGGGCAGGCGGATGATCGCGGCATTCGATCCGAATCCGGCGGAGCCGGCTGTTCCAAGCAACCCGCGGGTGGATCTTGTCGGCGAAGTTCCCGGAGAGCACATCCGGATCGATTGGTCGGAGCCGCACAGTGGCGGTCTGCCGCTTACGGGCTACAATGTTTACCGGCGGACCGAGCCCGGGAGTTATGGCCCGCCTTTGGCGACGGTAACCCAGGGTTGTCCGACCTGTAAGACCGATTACAACGACACGACAGCTCTGCCTGGCACGACCTATTTCTACAAAGTCACCGCGCTCAATGCCGTCGGTGAAAGCGGTAACTGCGGTGAGTTCCCCATAGGAGACATAATAGGCGGGGATGACCCCTGCCTTACCCCGGGGGTAACGATCCTCGAGGATCAAGCGGGGGATATTATCACGCCCATCGGTTTAACCACGAACCCGGGCTGGGACCTGCGGAAACTCTCGATTGCCGAGCCTTATGGTTTTGCGCCGGACAAGCTTGTTTTCACAATCAAGGTTGAAAACCTTTCGGTGCTGCCGGCGAACACGCGGTGGCCGGTCCAATTCAGAGTTCCTGGCGATCCTCCAGCTCTCGGTCGTTGGGTGGATATGCGTAGCGACCCAACCCAGCCCACGGGGGTTGGCTTTAAGTACGGAACTTTCACGGTCAACACAATGACTGGTGCGTATGGTGCGCCCAATACCGTCGTCGGCGATGCCGATACTGGCAGTGCCTTTGATGCGGACGGCACCATCACCATTGTGGTGGCGCGCAACAAAGTAGGGAGTCCCGCGGTGGCACAAGCCCTCACGGGCTTTCTCATCAGGGTTCGCGTCGGAACCGATGCGGGCTCTGTTACGCCCGACAACATGGACGATAGCCTGGCCCCGCTAGGCAGCTACACGATCGTGGGGAACGATCCTTTCTGCCGGCCTAACAACCCCCCCGTCGCGGCACTGACCGCAGATCCGACAAGTGGTATCGCGCCGCTGGCGGTTGACTTCGACGCTTCCGGATCGTCTGATCCGGATACGGACCCGCCGCCGGATACGATCGCCTCTTACACGTTTAACTTCGGAGATGGATCGGCCGAGATTACCCAAGCGAGTCCTAATGTGCAATACACCTACTCCTTCGACGGCAACTATCGCGCCACCGTGAGAGTGGTGGATTCGCGGGGGTTGGAGAGCCTGAATGAGGGAGATGCCGTCATCATAGTGTCGCCGCAGGGCTCGACCCCGACGCCCACTCCGACACCGCCGCCGCCGACAGCGACACCAACAGTCACGCCGCCGCCTCCGACAGCTACACCAACAGGGACGCCGCCACCCCCGACACCTACGCCAACAGGGACACCGCCGCCTCCAACAGCTACGCCCACCGGGACGCCGCCACCTCCAACAGCTACACCAACAGGGACGCCGCCGCCGCCGACAGCTACACCAACAGGGACGCCGCCACCTCCAACAGCTACACCAACAGGAACGCCGCCGCCGCCGACGGCTACACCGTCAGGGACACCTTCACCCACAGCTACGCCGACGCCCAGTGCGACCCCGACACCAGCGCCTACGCCGATCGACGTAAAGTTCTATAACATCTCCACCCGCGTCCGCGTGGGGATGGGAGATGAGGTAGGGATCGGAGGGTTTATCGTGCCAGGTAGCATCACCAAGAGAGTTATTCTCCGGGCCATGGGACCCTCCATCGGGGTGCCCGGCAGCCTGGCGAATCCCAGGCTTGAACTCTTCAATCAAAGCGGAGTGATGATCGATGCGAATGATAACTGGAGGACCTTTAACGAAGAGGAAATCAAGAACAGTCAGCTAGCGCCGCCTAATGACCTGGAGTCTGCGATCATCCGGCGGCTCGATCCGGGGGCTTACACAGCGATCATCCGTGGTGAGGGGAATAACGGAGGGATAGGACTGGTGGAAGTTTACGACCTTGAGGGGGAGACCGCTTCCGAGCTGGCGAACATTTCCACTCGAGGCAAGGTAGACGTGAATGATGACGCCTTGATCGGCGGGATCATTGTGAGAGGCAGTAACCCACAAGACGTGCTGGTCCGGGCGATCGGGCCCAGCATGAGCATTGCTAATGTATTGCCAGATCCCCGCTTGGAGCTGCGCGACAACAACGGTGCGCTCCTCCAGGACAATGATAACTGGAGAAGCGACCAGGAGGCAGAGATCCAGGCGACAGGTATCCCGCCGAATAATGACCTGGAGGCCGCGGTCCTTCGACGGTTGGGAGCGGGAGAGTATACCGTGATCGTGCGCGGGGCTGGCGCTAGCAATGGGCTGGCGCTGGTCGAAGCCTACCGACTTAGCGACCTATAGGCGCTTCAGAACTATTTGCGCGAGCTCTCTCGATTTTTTTATCCTGGTTAGCTTGTCGTCTCCGCCTCCTATGCTGAGTCGAATGTAGCTATTTCCCTTAAGGGCGTAGAGGGCCCCAATCTTTTCGTTGCCCGCCCAGAAGGCTTCGTCGCCTATGCCCTCGATCGGCTCGGGCGGCTCCTTCCTCCTTGCGCCCTCACCGGCCGGAGGGGGCGGCTCCTTGTGAAACATCTCAGCCCAAGCCTGTTTCGGATCGCCCGCGTGGGCTCCAGTTCCCCTTTGCACAACTTGTAGGCTGATGGAGTTGCTGAAGGTCGGCAGCGCAAAGTAGCATTGCGAGACGGAGAGATTGCCCTGGGAGTTCGCGCCGGGTTTGCTTTCCTGGACGGGTTCCCCTTGCGCTGCCTGGATTTCCTCGCTCGTCAGCAGAGAGCAAGCGTTTATAGCCGGTGCGTTTGGCAAAGGCGTCGGAGTAGGCGCCGCCGCGTTCGCTCCAGGGTCGGGCGGAGGCGGAGTATCAGATTTTGAACACCCAAAAAAGACGGCCAAAAGGGCCGCGGCGAACGAAAATAAAAGCCTACGCATATATTCGTGCATTCTTTTCCGGGGCAAGGGAAAGCAAAGGGACTCGGAACGGTCTTCTCGTAACAAAAGAAATCACCCTTGCCATGAAAAAAACTCCACCGTCTGAATCCGGCTTCTCCCGTCTCCGCGTCCTATTTTCCGTCATCCTCTGCACTATTGGTGCGGGCTTGGCAATGATCAGTTTCGCCGCCGATCCTCCATCGGGCAGCATCACTCCCACCTCCAGCCCGGTAACCTGGAATGGCACGGGCACCGGTATTCCGCCCGCTGCGGGTGGTGAGCCTGATTGCGAGGAAGGTGTCAATTGCGATACCTTCGAACTGACCATCTCTGGCACGCCGGGCGACTGGATCGCGTCGGGCAAGCAAGTCAAAGTGCGGATCCAGTGGCTCCTGAACTCAAGCGACTACGACCTTGTGGTCCACAAGGACACCATTGACGGGCCACTAGTGGGCTCTTCTGGAGCCTTTGGGAACACGGCTGAAGAAGTCGTGCTGAATCCGGCCAGCCCCAGCATCGGGACCGGGGTCTTCTTCGTTCGCGCTATTTACTTCGCTGCGACCTCGGCAGATCAATACAATGGCGTCGTCTCCGTGGTCGATGCAGCCCCTCCTCCGACCGTCGCGCCGCCCGCCACGGGCGTCGCCCCGAGATATCAGAATATCACTCCGCCCGCCGCGGGCCCCGCCACGCTGGGGATCGATGCTGCCGAGCCCTCGATCGGAGTGAACTGGACGACCGAGGGCATTTCAGGTGATCCAGGCTTCGTCGCAACCCCCGAAAACGGCGGACGCTCCATGTACATCGCGCTGCTCCAAACACTGCGCGTGACCTTTAACGACTCGTGTCCCTCGTCGCCCAGCTCACTGTGGGAGAACAGGAGCTTTCAGAGCACGTCGGTCATCACCTTTGATCCCATCTTGTTTACCGATCACACCACCGGTCGCACGATCGTTTCACAATTGCTCTTTCCAGCTGGGACGGTAACGACCGCTTCCGCTTTCAGCGACAACGATGGCGACCTTTGGGTTGAGAGCACCGGCGCCGGGTTCGGATCCGGGATCGATCACCAGACCATCGGTGGCGGGGGTCCGTTCCACGCGCCTATTATTGTGCCGCCCGGCGGATATCCGAACGCAATGTACTACTGCGCGCAACTTCCGGCCTCCAGTTGCGCTCTCAGCCTGGATGGCGGGATGACTTACGGCCCGGCTGTTCCAGCCTATACCGATGCGTGTGGCGGATTGCATGGACACATCAAGGTCGGCCCTGACGGCACCGCTTATCTTCCAAATAAGGACTGCGGAACCAATCAAGCCGTAGTGGTTTCCGAGGATAACGGAATCACCTGGCAAGTGCGGGCGGTTCCGGGCAGCACCGCGGCCGACAGCGATGCCGCGGTTGGGATCGGCAGAGGCGATGATCCCGCGACCAACGGGCGCGGCCGGGTTTATCTGGGCTACGCCGATGGTGACACCAGGGCTGTCATTTCCACCTCGGATGACAGTGGGGTCACCTGGACCCAGCCGCTCGATGTCGGAGCAGCTTTCGGAATTAACAACGTTGCGTTCCCCGCGGTCGTGGCAGGCGATGACGATCGTGCGGCCTTTGCCTTTTACGGCACGCCGACAGAAGGCGGTTTGCAGGATCCGCACTTCCAGGGCGTCTGGCATCTCTACGTCGCGCAAACCTACGATGGCGGACTGACCTGGTTCACGGTCGATGTTACGCCGAACGATCCGATGCAGCGGGGCTGCATCTGGCTCCAGGGCGGCGCGAACATTTGCCGAAACATGCTCGACTTCATGGGCATCGACGTGGACAAGCGCGGCCGGGTTTTGATCGCGTACAACGACGGATGCGCGGGGGCCGAGTGCTCGCAGGCTGCCCCCGGCGTGACGGGCAATTCCTACACCGCTTTGGCGGTGATCGCGCGTCAGACCGGTGGAAAGGGGCTGTTCGCGGAACACGACGCGCTCTTTTCGGATGCGCCCACCGTTCCAGGCGCGCCTTACGTCACCGCGCTCCGGAATGGCGGTGTGGTGCACCTGGCCTGGTCGACCTCCAACAACGGCGGGTCGCCGGTAACGGGATACACCATCTCTCGCGGGACAACGAGTGGCGGCGAAACATTTCTCGCCAACGTGCCTGGCTCACAATTGCGCTACGACGATGACACGGCCACCGACCCAGGGGTTACCTATTTCTACCAGGTCACGGCAACGAACGCTCAGGGCGCCTCCTGCGGTAACAACGAAGTCTCCGCTCGCTATGTCGGCGATTCGCTGACAGACCCTGGTTACACCCTCTACACGGATCCGTCTGGCGTGGACGAACCGGGTCCGCCACTGGCTAATCCCGATCTCGATATCCAAACGCTCTCGATTTTCGAGCCGAGCTCCGGTCCGCACGCCGATAAGCTGGTATTTAATCTTAAAGTCGTGGATCTCACCACCGTCCCGAATAACAGGATGTGGCGGATCATCTGGGATTCGCCAAACGCGCCTAACGGTAATTTCTATGTCGGCAAAACGAAGGACGCCGCCGGTGTGGTCTCCTACGAATATGGCACGGTGGCGACCGCCGTTGTCGGCCTCGTGGTCGGCGTGCCCACGACGACTAAGGTGGGAGACGCGGATTTCGGCAGTTCCACGCCTGAGGGTCTGATCACCATCGTTATTTCGAAGGACAAAGTCGCCCGTCCGCAGAGGAGAGACTTGTTAGGCAACTTCGCCGTCAGGACTTACAACGTGGTGACAAACGAGATTCGGTCCACCAATGCGATCGATACGGCGACCAATGCAACAGCCAATGACTTCACCGCCAACGCAGCTACCTACGCGCTTGTGGGATCGGCGGGGCCCATAGCTACGCCTACACCGACAGGGACGCCCGGGCCGACAACTACACCGACAGGGACCCCTGGCCCCACCGCTACGCCCTCGGGGACGCCGGCGCCGATCCCGACGCCAACGCCAAGTGCGACCCCAGCGCCTACGCCGATCAAGATAAAGTTTTACAACATCTCAACCCGGGTCCGCGTGGGGACGGGAGATGAGGTAGGAATCGGAGGATTTATCGTGCCAGGCGAAATCACCAAGCGAGTCATTCTCCGGGCCATGGGACCCTCCATCGGGGTGCCCGGCAGCCTGGCGAATCCCAGGCTGGAACTCTTCAATCAAAGCGGAGTGATGATCGACGCGAATGATGACTGGAGGACCTTTAACGAAGAGGAAATCAAGAATAGCCAGCTAGCGCCGCCCAACGACAGAGAATCGGCGATCATCCGCCGGCTCGATCCGGGGGCTTACACGGCGATCATTCGCGGGGTTGATAATACCGAGGGGATAGGATTGGTGGAAGTTTACGACCTGGAGGGGGAAACCTTCTCAGAGCTGGCGAACATTTCCACCCGGGGCAAGGTAGGCGCGAACGATGACGCGTTGATCGGCGGAATCATTGTGCGAGGCGGTACCCCACAAGACGTTCTGGTGCGGGCGATCGGGCCCAGCTCGGGCGTGGCTAACGCATTGCAAGATCCCCGCTTGGAGCTGCGGGACAACAACGGTGCGCTCCTCCAGGAAAATGATGATTGGAGAAGTGATCAGGAGTCAGAGATCGAGGCGACCGGGATTCCCCCGGCTGACGACCGCGAAGCAGCGGTGCTCCGACCGCTCGGTCCGGGCGAATATACCGTCATTGTCCGCGCCTCAGGTATTACCTTTAGTAGTGGACTGGCGCTGGTTGAAGCCTACAGATTAGGCGACCCCTAGCCGCGTGGTGATCTGAACAGCCTGCATTCTCTCGCCGAGCCGGGGAATTGGGCTGCGCTTGAATCGCAGTGGAATTTAGCGAGGTGTTTTGCTCACCCCGGCTGGGTCTTCGTCCACTTTTTTCAACGAGAGGGTCGCCAAAAACTCTGGATCGCGTCCACGAGCGTTGACCTGGATCCGGGGGCTTCCGTCCTGGGAAGGGAGGTTCCACTCATAATTGAAGTTCTTTATGCCGGCGTCGCCTGCCTGCCGCGCTTTGTCCAAATTCCCAATCTCCCCGTAGGGGACTCGCTTCGCCCCCGTGTCTTCGCGAGCAACGGCCGTGACGAAGCGGAGTGTTCCGTCTTTGCCAAAGGCCACGATGAGGTGCGAAAAACTCGGATCCCGGACCTGCCAGATCTCCTGGCTCTTTCTCTCCGCGCGCACAAAGCTCCCGATTTCGTTGAGCCGTTTATGGACATCATCCTTGGCGAGCTTGAAGTTAATTCCCAATATCTGGCGCTGAGCTTCTTCCGCGGAAGCGTCGCTGGAAGCCCACGCCAGCGACATTAAGCCCGCCAGGAGGAATTTGCTTATTTTCCGCCGCGGAGGTTGCATAAATTCTTTTACACGGAGAAACGGCGCCGGGCAACGTTCCCAAACTTCGAACAATCTCGGGCGTTCGACCGCTCCGGAATTGCTCTCGCTATCGCTCCTGGAAATTTTGTGTATCGTCGCGGCATGGAAGCTCATGATCTCCTGAATGTCGCGAACGACGAAGCGACCCCGGAAGACGAACAAGAAAGCGGCGGCGCCGTCTTCGTTATTTCGAATCGCCCGCTCGTGCCGCTGGAATTGCAGGAGCAATCGGCCTGTGGTCCGTCGCAGGATTACGAAAACCTGGGAGAACTTCCCCGGTCCTATGGGCGGCCCATGCTCTTTGGGATCGCGCGCGATCCGCACACTCTTTTCGCCTATTGGGAAATCGATTGGCCGTCCGCCTTTGGGAGCAAACCGCCGGCGGACCGCAAAGTGCATTTGCGCGTGATTTCCGGCGACGGCAGTGAGGAAGTCAAAGTTGCCGTGGAGCCATTCGCCGGCAGCCACTGTATCGCGGTCTCCCAGGCGCGCAGCACCTACCGAATCGAACTTGGCTATTCCGAGCCACCGGAAGTTTGGAATTCCGTGGCGATTTCCGATGCCATCGCGACCCCGCCCGACGACATTTCGGAAAACGCCTCGATCGATGTCGCCACCGTCCCGTTTCATTTGAACTTCCAGCGGATGGTGGACACTTTTCGCGCGTCCAGATACGACGGCGACGCCCTGGTTGAAATCGTCGGCCGCCTCCAGGAGCGCGCCGACGACCCAGCGGAAACCAATCTGACTGAATCCGATCGCGAACTGCTGCGCGCGATCGACTGCACCTTGTCCGAGGCCGGCTCGCTCCAGCGCGAGCGCTTAAGGAAATCCGACGACCCTTTCGCCACCCGCCGGCGGATCGAATCGATCCTCGGCTTCGGCGCCTCCAGCAGGATGTAGCCTGAATTGCCCTTTCTTGCACCTGCACATTAACTTTCACTTACACACCTCGGGGAAAAGGAGAGTGCAAGTTAAGGTGAAAGTGTAAGAGCAAGAGCAAGGTAGAGACATAGCACGGCTCGCCCGCCCCCCAAGAATTCTAGCCGCCGCCAAGGTACGCGCTTTTCACGCGTTCGTTGACGCGCAAAGCGCTCGATTTGTCGTGCAAAATGATCCGCCCGGTCTCGAGGACGTAGCCGTAGCTGGACACTTCCAGCGCGAGATTTGCGTTTTGTTCCACGAGCAGGATCGTGATCCCTAACGACTTGTTAATCTCTACGATCTTCTGAAAGATCGTCTTCACGAGAATGGGGGCGATGCCGAGCGACGGTTCGTCCAGCATGAGGCAGCGCGGCTTGCTCATCAGCGCCCGTCCGATCGCGAGCATCTGTTGTTCGCCGCCGGAGAGCGTGCCGGCCACCTGTTTCAAGCGCTCTTTCAAGCGCGGGAACATCCCGAAAATAAAATCGAAATCCGTGGCGAACTGCTTGCGATCCTTGCGCAGGTAGCCGCCCATCAGGAGGTTTTCGTGCACGGTCAGGTTCGCGAAGATCATCCGGCCTTCCGGAACATGGGAAATTCCACGCATGACAATGCGATGCGGCCGCTCGTTCGTGATGTCTTCGTCCTCGTACTTAATGCTGCCGCGCTGCGCCTTCAGCAGCCCGGAAATCGTTCGCAGCGTGGTCGATTTCCCCGCGCCGTTCGCGCCGATCAGCGTCACGATGTCGCCTTTCGCCACTTGCAACGAGACATCATGCAGCGCCGTGATCGACCCGTACGAGACCGCGAGATTCTTCAGTTCAAGCATGGATCGTTGTCTTTAAGCCTGCTCTTTCACTTGCTCCTGCTCTGCTGGCAATTGCGGCCCGTAAGTCCCTTGCTCTTCGTAAACTCGATTAGGCGCGACTGCTTTAATCAGCCCCACGAGCATCGACACGACGGAAAGGAGCATCTGCTTCGCTTCCATTATGTCCCCGGGCTGCAGGATCTTTTTCACGACCGCCACATCCAGGCAAGCAGCGCATTCGAGCGCCGATCCTCTGGCAGTATCAAAGAAACGGCAGCGGTCCGGCGCAGTCCACTTTCCGCTGCCCTCCGCGATATTCAGAGGCATCGCGGTGGAGGCGCGATCGAGCTGGTTATGGACCGCGGCGCTTTTCGGAACCCGCTCGAGGAGATCTGTCGCCACGCCGACGAACGCGAGGGCTGCATGATAAACATTCAGTTTTTCGTGATCGAACTGAGGAGCGTTCATGAGAGCAAGAGCAAGTGAAAGCGCAGGATTAATGTTAAGCGGCAGACGGTTCCTCTCCCAGATACGCCTCGATCACCTTCGCGTTTTTCTGCACCTCCTCCGGCGTTCCCTCCGCGATCTTGATCCCGTAATCGAGGACGACCACCCGCTGGCAAATCCCCATGACCACTTTCATGTCGTGCTCCACCAGCAGGACCGCGATCTGGTATTTTTCTTTTACGAATCGGATCAGTTCCATCAGCTCTTCTTTTTCGCGCGGGTTCATCCCCGCCGCCGGCTCATCGAGCAGCAAGAGCTTTGGCTGCGTCGCGAGGGCGCGCACGATTTCGAGCCGGCGCTGATCGCCGTAGGGAAGGCTGCCGCAAAGCAAATGCTCCTCGTGGGCCAGCCCAAAAATCTCCAGCATCTCCATCACCCGGGCCTTGATCTGGTTTTCCTCGCGATAAAAAGAAGGGAACCGCGAAAGGGCGTGCGCGAGCCGATGGCGCAACCGCAGATTGAACGCGGCGCGGACGTTATCGTAAACGCTCAGCGTGGGGAACAGGCGGATGTTTTGAAACGTCCGGGCAATCCCGCGTTTCGCGATAACGTTCGGCTTTAGGCCGGCGGTCGGTTTGTTGTTGAAGGTGATGGTGCCGCTGGTTGGCTGATAAACGCCGGTGATAATATTGAACACCGTGGTCTTGCCGGCGCCATTGGGGCCGATCAGCCCGAGCAAATCCTGGGATCCGATCTGCATGTCGACAGCTGAGACAGCGGTCAATCCGCCGAATCGGATCGTGCATTTGTTTAGGTCGAGAAGCGGAATGGACATCGTCGTGGCTTAACGGGTGGCCCCGGGTCCTGGCTCGTCTGGCTTATGCCTCCGCCGCGGTTCCCGGACGCGTTTGGCGGCGCCGCCCATGCGGGGCAAGGCCCCGAACAACCCTTGCGGCCGAAGGAGCATGAGGCCGATCAGGACAAGGGAGAAAATGATTGTGCGGTTGGCGGCGATGCGGCGGACCAGATCCGGAAGCCACTCGTATCCGGCGACAAAGCGCAGGTACTCCAGCAGGAGCGTGAGGACGATCGCCGCCAGCACGACACCCCAGGTGCTGCCCATTCCGCCCAGGATCACCATGATCACGATCTGAATCGACAACTGAAAATCGAACCCGCTTGGGTTGATGTAAGTGGTGGTGTGCGCGTAAAGACCGCCGGCGATTCCCGCAAAAAACGCGCCCAGCGTAAACGCGGTCACCTTGTAACGCGTCGTGTTGATTCCGATCGCTTCGGCGGCGATCTCGTCGTCGCGGACGGTGAGAAAGCCGCGGCCGTACGTGGAGTCGATCAGGCTAAGGACGATGTAAACCGTCAGGGCCGCGATCGTGTAAGTCCAAAAAAGTGTCGTGTAATTCGCGATGCCGCTGTAACCGCGGGCTCCGCCCACTGCTTCGGTCGTTTGAATGAGCACGCGAATAATTTCGCCAAAGCCGAGCGTGACGATGGCCAGGTAATCGCCTTTCAGGCGAAGCGAGGGAATGCCAACCGCGAGGCCGGCGATCGCGGCCGCGATTCCGCCGAGCAGGAGCGCGCCCAGAAAGACCGCCGCGATGCTGAGAGTGCCGACTCCGCCGAGCGCGTTGAAAACGCCCGCGCTTTGTTCGGTGGAAAGATAAGCCGAAACGTAGGCGCCGATCGCCATGAACCCGGCGTGGCCTAACGAGAACTGGCCCGTGTAGCCATTGATCAAATTGAGACTGACTGCGAGGACGATGTTGATCCCGACAAAAATGATCACCTGCAAATAGTAGGAGTTGATCGACCCCGAATAAGCCGAGGCCAGCGCGCTGAGCAGGACCGCGGCGATCAGGCCGAGTTGCTTGACGTGGCGATGTTTCATGCGACTCCGCGTCTAGACTTTTTCCACCTGCGTTTTTCCGAAAAGACCCGCCGGCCGGAAGAGCAGAATGATGATCAGCACCGCGAAAGCGATCGCATCGCGGTAGGAAGAAAACTGTGAACCGCCGACAAAGGTCTCGACGATCCCAAGCAGGATCCCGCCGACCGCGGCGCCGGGAATATTGCCGATGCCCCCAAGCACCGCGGCCACGAACGCCTTAATGCCGGGCAGAATTCCCATGAGGGGATCGATGGATGGATAGGAAATCGCGTAGAGAATGCCGGCGGCGCCCGCCAGGGCCGAGCCGAGCCCGAAGGTAAACGAGATCACCGTGTCGATGTTCACGCCCATGAGCATGGCGGCGGTGGCGTTATTGGAGACGGCGCGCATGGCCATGCCAAGCTTGGTCCGTTTCACGATCAAACTCAGGCCGATGAGCAGGCCGATCGAAATCAGAAAGGCCGCCAGTTGCGCCGTGGTGATCGTGAGCGCTCCAGTGCCCTCGATGGCGCGGTCCACCACCAGATCAGGGAAGCCTTTTGGATCGGCGCCAAAGACAAACTGGCCTCCGTATTCGAGGAAGAGCGAGACTCCGATCGCGGTGATGAGCACGGTCAACCTTGGCTGGCTGCGCAACGGACGGTAGGCCAGCTTTTCGATGGTCATGCCGAGCAGCGCGCAGATCGCCATGGTCAGCAAGAGGACTGCGGCGACACCAAGAGGCGCCGATCCCCCGCTAAAGTACGGCATCAGCCGCGGCGTCAGATAATATCCGCAGAAGGCGCCGATCATGAAGATGTCGCCATGCGCGAAATTGATGAAGCGCAGGACGCCATAAACCATCGTGTAGCCGAGAGCGATCAGCGCATAGAAGGCGCCGAGCGAGAGCCCGTTGATGATCTGCTGGAGAAATTCGTTCAAAGAGGTTGATGGGTGATCGTTGATGGTTGATCGAGGATGCTCAATCCCCGCCATCAACTAGCGAATTGCGCAGTCCGCTCTGAATTCTTCCCTGCCGTTCCGCCTGCTGGTAAAGTTGATCAAAATCGCTTTGGCTCAAAAAGCCTTGCCGGCGCGCGATGAAAGCTTGCGAAACGACTTCGAAAAGAGACCCGGTGGGGATCTCTACATATCGCGCAAAGTCCGTTCTGGATGATCTGGAACTGCCTTCCGCGATGTTCGACGAGACGGAGACCGCGGCACGCCGCATTTGATTCGTCAGGCCAAATCGCTCTTCAGATGGAAATGAGCGTGTCTTTTCGTAAACGCCGTCCGCGAATTCAATCGCGTGCTGCCATGCATCGAGCTTCTCGAAGTTAAACATGGATCCCCTCCGCTTCGATCAACCATCAACCATCAGCGATCAACCTTCCCTTACGGCGCCACGGTGGCGGCGAAGTCGTTTTCCTTGCCGGCGACCTTGAGCACGACGGCGGCTTTGCTGGCGTTTCGATTGGCGTCAATGGTGATGTTGCCGGTGACGCCGGCGAAGTTCTTGGTGGCGGCGAGGGCGTCACGGATTTTCGCTCCCTCGGTGCTCCCCGCTGTCTTGATCGCTTCCGCGAGGATCATCATGGCGTCGTACCCCAGCGGCGCCATCCCGTCTGGCGACGCGCCAAACTTCGCGGTGTATTTTTTCACGAAGTCCTGCACTTTGGGCGAGGTATCCTTGGGCGAAAAATGGGTCGAAAAATAGCAGCCGTCGAGAGAGCCGGCCGCAATTTCGCCCAGTTTGGGCGAATCCCAGCCGTCGCCGCCCAGGAACGGGACCTTGAGGCCCAACGAGCGCGCCTGTTTCCCGATCAGGCCGGCTTCGGTGTAATAACCGGGGACGAAGACCGCCTCGGGCTGCGCCGCCTTGATCGACGTGAGCTGCGCGCGAAAATCCTTGTCCGTTCCGCCGCCGCTGTAGGAACGCTCGACCACGATCTGACCGCCGTGGCTGGTAAAGTATTCCCGGAATGATTGCGCCAGCCCTTTCGAGTAGTCGCTCTTCACGTCGGAGAGAATCGCGACTTTTTTCACCTTCAGGGTCTCGAGGGCGAATTTCGCCATGACCGTTCCCTGGAACGGATCGATGAAGCAGACGCGGAAAATGTAATCGCCTTTCTTGGTCACCGCCTCGTTGGTCGAGCCAGGCGAAACCATCGGGATCTTGGCTTCCTGGCAAATCGGGGCCGCTTCGAGCGAGCGTGAGCTTGCGATCTCACCGAGGATGGCAATGGCTTTGTCGCTGGCGATGAGTTTCTTCACCGCGGCGGAAGGCTGTCCCGCTTTCGACTGATCGTCCTCGAGAATGATCTTGATTTTGCGTCCGCCGAGCACCCCTCCGGCGGCGTTGATCTCCTCCATCGCCAGTTGTGCTCCATTGCTGGAATTGATGCCGAAGGTCGCCTCGCTCCCGGTCATCGAGGCGAACTCGCCAATGATGATGTCTTGTGCCTGCGTTGGAGCGGCCAGGCTGAGAAGTCCGCCCAGGAGTGGTAATGCAGCGTAACGAAGGAGAAGCTTCATAGTTTCGAATACCGGCTGCCGCGAGGGGAATCAAGCGTTTTCGCCCTCGCGCAGCACGTGCTATCCTCCCGCCCGTGTTTGCCGCCATCCCATTTTTCTCTTCGCGGAAAAATCTCACCGCGCTGCTGGCCGCCTTGGTCGTCGGTTTTCCCTCGCTCGCCCTCGCGAGGACGCGGCCGCCGGCGGAAAACCTCCAATATCAGGCCCTGCCCATGGAGCGGTCGTCCCAAAACCACTTGCTGGTGCGGGCGGAGATCAACGGAAAACCCGCGGTCCTTCTGGTCGACACGGGGGCGCCGTTGAGCGCCGTGGCCCTCGACCGGCGAAGTCATTTTGGGATGTCTCCCGTCACCGCCAAGTCGAAAATCCCTCAGCGGCTCAATATCAATGGGGCGTTTAATTCCATGTCGATCGCCCGCAGCCTCCGCCTGGGCGCGCTGAATTTGGTCGACGAACCAATGGTGCTGATCGACTTTTCCTACCTCCGGCCGCCGGGTAACGGCAAACAGGAACGCGAAAGCGACGGCATTCTCGGCACGGATATTTTATCTCCTCTCAAGGCCGTGCTCGACTACGAGCGGATGCTCCTCGTTCTGAAGATCGATCCACGTGTTCCCGGCTCGATTCCGGGGTTCGATACCCGCGGTCACCGCCGCGTGCGCATGCACGAAAGCGAAGGATTCAATCTCTATGTCAACGGATCGGTCAACGGCAAAGCGGCCCGGCTGATGGTCGACACCGGCGCGTTTGCCACCCTGCTCCATTCCCCGTTTCTGCGCCGGATGAACATTCCCAGCCGCCAGACGAAGTTCAGATCGGTCGGGGTAAATTTGGCCCAAAGCCGCGTGCGGCTTGCCACTATTTCGCGCTTGTCCATCGGTTCCATGGATATGCGGAGCAACAACGTGGCGGCGATCAACCTGGCCGGATTGATTCACGAGGGATTGCTGGAGGGGTCGCCGCCCGTGGTCGGTTTGCTCGGCTCGGAAATGCTGCAGCGCTATAACGCCATCATCGATTTCGGAACCCACTCCCTTTATCTGAAGCGCTGATTTGCTCCGGCGTTTCCAGGTCGCTACTCGAAATCGATCTCGCGCACCTTTTTCTGCACCCGGATGACTTCGACCTGGTACCGTAGTTTATCCGGAAGGCCCGCGGCTTTTGGAATCGCTTCGAGCAAGAGGACTGGGGACGAAAGGTCCGAGGTATTGAGCTGGATGTTTTCGATACCCAGAATGCGATAAATGAATGATTGCCGCACTTCGATGTCTTTCACCCGATAAAGCTCGAGGGTCGCGGTCGCTTTGTTGAAAACGCCCTCCGTGATTTTCAGCCGTTCGTTCGTAAGCTCGAAGATCTTGTATTTGGTTTGAAGATAACGCGTGAGCGCGATGAAGATCGGCACAATGAGGATGCAAAAAATCCCGCACAAAATAAAGAGGCCCAGGTTTTTTAGTTGCGAAGAGGTCCCACGCCAGATCGTTTCTTCCGTCATGGAGCCAGTTTTATCCGAGTGGCGGCATAGCACAAGCATTGGTAGGGCGAGACTCCGTCGAGCCTTGGGCTGGCGCGGCTCGACAGAGTCTCGCCCTACCGAGGTATTCGCCGGCGCATGATCACGCAGGCCTTTGTTCTGGGGGCGGGATTGGGCACGCGGCTGCGCCCATTGACAGATGATCTGCCCAAGCCGCTTATCCCGATTTTTCAAAAGCCCCTGATCACCTTCGTGCTCGATCATCTCATCCAGGCCGGCGTGGAATCGTTCGTCATCAACACCCATCATCGCTCCGCCGCCTTTCAGGAGTTGTTTGCGCAAGGCAGCTACCGCGGCTGCCCGGTGCAACTGGTTCACGAGCCGGAAATCCTCGGGACGGGCGGCGGGATCAAAAATATCGAGCGGTTGCTGAAGCCGGGCCCCTTTATTTCTTATAGTGGCGATTTGCTGACGGACATCGATGTCACGGCATTGATCGGCGAACATTTCCGCGCGGGAAACGACGTCACGCTCGCGTTACGGGAAACGAAGCACAGCACGGACGTGGCGCTGGAAGGCGACCGCGTCGTGGACATGGTAAATCGATACGGCCACCAGGGCCGCTACGATTTCGCGGGGGTTTCTGTGTGGGCGCCGGCGATTTTCGAGCGGATTCCGCCCGGCCGGCATGTCTCGTACATTCCCGTTCTGGGTGAATGGATCGGGCAAGGCGGCCGGATCGGGGGCCTGGTGCTACAGGATGGCAAGTGGTTCAACATCGGCTCGCGCGCCGAATACCTCGAAGTGCATCGCATGATTCAGGAAGAAAATTGGAAGCCGGGCTATGTGAAATCGCCTGATTGGCCGGTTCGGATCGCAGCTGATGCACAGATCGAGGCAAGCGCCCGCCTCTCCGGCTTTTGTTCCATTGGCGCGGGCTGCCGCGTCGGCGCCGGCGCCATCCTGGAAAACACAATTCTTTGGCCTGGCGCACAAATCGCTTCCCGATCTCACCTCCGCAATTGTATTGTCCGCAGCCATCGAAAGGCGGAAGGCGCACTCAATGATACCGACATCTAGAACCGCGAAGACCGAGCTGCTGCTTCGGCAGACCCGGATTCATTTTCCGCGGCTCCAGGAAGCCGCGGTCAAAATCACCCCGATCGAGAAGGGCGGCTCGGACCGGAAATTTTACCGGGTCCGCTGTTCGCCTGAGCAGACGATCATTCTGGTTAAGTATAACTTCGAGCGCGAAGAGAACCGGCACTACGTCCGGATCGCGGAGTTTCTCGCCGAGCACAAGATTCGTGCGCCCAAGATCTATTTTCACGACGCGGCCGAGGGCTTGATCTGGATTGAAGATCTGGGGAAGGCCGATCTCTGGAGCTATCGCGAGGAAAGCTGGCTCGTGCGCCGCGCCCTGTATGAATCGGCGCTGGATGAAATCGTGAAGCTGCATTTGCTTCCCGAGGAGGCAGGTCGCGCGATTGAGAAAAATCTTCCGGCGGTATTTGATGCGGCG
Source organism: Chthoniobacterales bacterium (assembly GCA_035556975.1). Taxonomy (GTDB): domain Bacteria; phylum Verrucomicrobiota; class Verrucomicrobiia; order Chthoniobacterales; family UBA10450; genus AV80. The sequence goes on along the minus strand of DATMEN010000007.1, from coordinate 10,416 downwards.
CTTTATCGCTGGGAACAAAACTATTTCTTCGAGAACTGCCTGGGCCGTTATTTTGGGGTGGACGAAGAGAAGCGTTCGGAACTCACCGCGCTGCCCGCCCTGCACGAGATCGCAGAACGCCTTGGGAACCGCCCGCGGCTTCTGGTCCACCGCGATTTTCAATCGCAAAACATCATCATTCGCAACGCGCAGGCGCACTTGATCGACTTCCAGGGAATGCGGCCGGGATTGGCGGAGTACGATCTGGCTTCCCTGCTTTTCGATCCTTACGTCGCGTTCTCCCGCGCGGAGCGGGAGGAGCTGCTCACGGCCTATGAGGAAAAGCGAGAAGCCGCCCTCCGGCCCGTGTCGCCGGAGTTTCGCGAAATTTTTCGCTTGTGCGGGATTCAACGGCTGATGCAAGCGGTCGGCTTCTACGGTTTTGCCGGAACGGTCAAAGGCAACAAGAGCTTTCTCCCTTATATCCCACCGGCGATGACGGCATTGCTTTCTCTCCTCGGTGAGATCGATGATGTCGAAAGTTTATCGGCCGTGCTGGAGCAGGTGGGGTGAACGCAGAAAGCGTCGCGTCGTAAGATGCATGTCATCCCGAGCCGCGCAGACGGCGAGGGACCTCGCAATCGGTTTGTGTTTACACGAACGACGAGCAACGATGTTCGCCACGCCGACCTTCGTGCATCGCGAAAGCGTATTCGTGTGGTCGATATTCGACTGGGAGGTCCCTTGCCGTGTGCGCGGCTCGGGATGACATGCCCCTAGTGCACAAACGGGTTGGTCCGCCGCTCCGTCCCGATCGTGGTCGGCGGACCGTGGCCGGGGAGCACCTTCACGTTGTCGCCGAGCGGAAATAGTTTCGTCTTGATCCCGCGGAAGAGGAGTTCGCCGTCGCCGTGCGGCAAATCCCAGCGCCCGACCCCGCCCGCGAACAGAACATCGCCCCCGATCAGCAAATCATCCTTCCTCGAAAGAAAACAAAGACTTCCGGGGCAGTGGCCGGGCACCTCCAAAACCTCCAATTCCAGGCCCAGAAAATCGCGCGCGGGCGTTGCTTCAATCAAGAAATCCGGCTGCACCGGTTCGATCTCGAGTTCGAACCCGAAGCTCCGGAAGAAATCTCGGTCCGATATCATCGGGGCGGTTTCCGGGTGGCACCCGATCTGGCATCCGAACCGCCGCTTTATTTTGGCCACGTCCGGCACGTGGTCGAAGTGGCCGTGGGTCAGCAGGAGCAGCTTCGGGGTGGCGCCCGTCGAGACCAGCCAGTCACAAGTCCCATCAGGCGCGTCGAATAGGATCGAACCCTGGGGCGCGTTGAGGAGATAACAGTTCGTTTCAAAGATCCCGCCGCAGAAGGTTTCGTATTGCATCGTTCGAGGTCCGTTAATGGCGGGAGCAAACTACCATCGAAAACCGGCGCCGCACTTCACTCCAGCGCGGGAATGAAAACTGCATCAAGGGCGGCGGTTTCGTTCGTTCTTTGAATGATCGGCCGCATTCGTTGTCTCACTCTCTACAAATTATGCCTCGCACGTGGCCGCCTTGCGTTCAGCCCGAACTCTGCGACTTTTCGAAACCTCTTTTTCCAGAATGAAGCCCACTTTTCGCACTTTCGCTCTTTCCGCAATCCTGTTTGCCTTTGCGGTAGCGGCACAGCCGGTCCGCGCCAAATCCGACGCGGAACAAGTCGCGGTCTCCGTCGGCCGGCTCCTCGAAGAGGGGCACTACACGCATCAGCCGCTGAACGACGAGGTCTCCAAGAAATTTCTGCGCACTTATCTCGAGCTGCTCGATTTCAGCCATCTGTTTTTCACCCAGCAGGACATCGATGCGCTGAGCGCAAAATACGCCGCCTCGCTGGACGACGATGTTTTGCTGGGCAACCTGAAACCGGCCCACGAAATCTACGGGCTCTATACCAAGCGCGTCGACGACCGCGTGGAGAAAATCAAGGCGATGCTCAAGGAGCCGATCGATTTCAAGAACGACGGCACGATCGAGTTGAGCCGCCAGAAGGCGCCATGGCCGAAAAATGCGGAAGAAGCTGATGCAATCTGGCGGGGCCGGATCGCGAGTGAGCTGCTCCAGGAACACTTGAGCGAACACCCGATTGAGCCGGGGCCGCAACTGATCTCGCGCCGCTACGACCGCCTCGCCCGCAATGTTCACGAACAGGGCAAGGACGAGCAGGTAAAGCTCTTCCTCGACGCGCTCGCCCAGGCCTACGACCCGCACTCAGAATATCTGAGCAAGGCCGACCTGAAGAATTTCAGCATTAATATGGGGCTCTCGCTCGTCGGCATCGGAGCGATGCTGCGGACGGAAGACGGCTACGCCAAGATCGAGAGTCTCGTCCCCGGCGGGCCGGCGCAAATGGACGGCCGTTTAAAGGTCGGGGACCGCATTAGCGCGGTGGCGCAGGGCAATGGAGAGTTCAATGACGTCAGGGACATGCGCCTCGACAAAGTGGTCGAGCAAATCCGCGGCAAGAAAGGCACCAAGGTGAGGCTTCTCGTCATCCCGGCCGACGCGCCGGATCCCTCGAAGCGCAAGACGGTCGAGCTGGTGCGCGATGAAATTAAGCTGAAGGACCAGGAAGCGCGGGCCGACATCATTATCAAGAAGGACGAAAACGGCGAGCCGGTGAAACTGGGTTGGATCACCCTCCAGTCCTTTTATGCCGACATGGACAAGCACCAGAAGAGCACGACCAAGGATGTGCTCGCGTTGCTCAAGCGGCTCAAGAAAGAAAACATCTCCGGGCTCGTCGTCGACCTTCGCCGGAACGGCGGCGGCTCTCTCGAGGAGGCGATCGCGCTCACCGGCCTCTTCTTGAAAGCCGGACCCGTCGTGCAAACGAAAGGCGCGAACGGCAGCATCATCGTCTCGTCCGATCCTGATCCCGGCATCGCCTACACGGGACCGCTCCTCGTTTTGACCAGCCGGCAGAGTGCTTCCGCGAGCGAAATTTTTGCGGCGGCCCTTCAGGACTATGGACGGGCCCTCATCGTGGGAGACAAGAACACTTTTGGCAAAGGGACCGTGCAAACGATCCTGGAGATCGGCCGGTTCACTTCGCTGCTCGGCAGCCGTTCGCAGGAGGATGGCGCGCTAAAATTGACCATCCAGAAATTTTATCGCGTGGCGGGCGGCTCCACCCAGCTTCATGGCGTGGCCTCGGACATCGTGCTGCCTTCCTTGAGCGATCTGCCTGAATTCGGGGAAGGCGCGCTAAAAAACTGCCTGCCTTATGACGAAGTGCCGCGGGCCCGATTCACCAAATGGTCCGAGGGCAACCATCAGCTTTTTGCCGACGAGTTGAAACGCCGGTCCGACGCCCGCGTCCAGGCGAACCCGGAATTTCGCTACGTGATGGAAGACATGGAGCGGCTCCGCCAGCGGTTGGATGAAAATCGCATTTCCCTGAACGAGGATGTTCGCCGCAAGGAATTGACTGAAGATAAACTTCGCAAGGAATCGCGGTCGAAAGAACGCCTCGCGCGCGCGGAAAGCGATGTGCGGATCTATCGCGTCACGCTCGACACCGTCGATAAACCCAACTTGCAGCTCATCATGTTCCCCGGAAAAACGGCCAACAAGAAGAAGGTCGCTCCGGAAGCTGCTTCCGATGCGGATTCGGAGACGACCGGCTCTGATGACGGCACCAAGGAACCCGGGATCGATCCCGGCCGCGACGAGAGCTTGAACATCCTCGCCGATCTGGTGGACCTGACCCGCGGCCCGACCACCGCCAGCACCACGACCAGACCGTCGCCCTAAAGCGGGATCGCGCTGTGCGCCGGCTACGCCGGCAGCCGGCCTTTGATCCATTTGATCTGGCCGTTGTGGTTCGATTCGTGTTCGCACACGTGAAACCACTTGCAGTAATTGTTCGTCGGTCCCCCGAACCCATCGGGATCGACTTGCATCAGCCACGCGTCATCGCGCTTTTGTAGCTCTGCCAGGGTGTGCTCCCTCACGTCCTTAAGTTTATCGAGGTAATAGGCGAGGTTGTTTCCCTTGATGCTCTTTCGCGCTTCCTTTCCTAAACTCGCCGCGGCGTCCCACTGCTTCCTGGTCTTATCGTCCCAGTCGTTCCATTTTTTGCCCTCGAAGGTGTGAATCTGATACAGCCGTTCAATGGCGGCGAGGTGAAGGAGCAAGGCGCCAATGGTATTGGCTTTGGCATCGTGGAGGTAATCGAGCTGCGTCACAGTCAGGCCCTGCACCGGCCGCAAGATCACGCCTCGCATCCAGTTCAACATCGAAACCAGGGTGCCGATGTGCGGAGAGAACGGCTCGCGCGGCCCCAGGATATTTGGCCCTTGCTCGGCCGGCGTGGTTTCAGCGCCCGCCGCCACAGTTGGCAGGAAGGTGACCGTGCCGGCTAGTCCGCAAGCCAGCGTTCCGGAGGCCTTAAGGAAACTTCTGCGATCCATCGGTAGTGTCGGTTTCATCAGTGGCTCCGATCATGCACTTTTCCGCACAGTTGGAACGTCCGATTTGCCCGATAGCCAAACGGAGGGACGTGCTTCCGCACGTCCTCGCCCGCAACTCTCGACCATCAAACTTGCAACGCCGGCGTCACGCTTCCCGCTGCAAGGTCGAGCCTAGTCGTTCCGCATTTTTCCACAGCCACACGCCGACATAAAAACGGGCGAGCGGCAGGAAATACGGCCCTACCCATTCAAAATTGCGTCCGAGCGCTTCGGTTCCCCTGGTCGTGTCGATGAACCCCGGCAGGTCGAGTAGCGCCCACAGCAGAAAGAGAAGTCCAAGATGGGATTTGCGGCCCTCAGTTCGCAGAAAGGCCAGGCCGTAGCAAACCAGCCCGATCAGAAACGCCGTGTAGAAAACAAAGAACAGGGCATCGTTAATTCCTCCGTAAGCGGTGATCAGCGAGCGAAAGTGCTCCCGCGTGGCGTCATCGGCTGCCGCGGCATGACCGGCGCGCCAGGTGCGGTTCACGGCGAAAATGGAGATCGAGGTCCGCACGATTTCCGTGAACCCGAAGCAGAGATACCCGAGAAAACCGAAGCTCACCAGCGCCGGCGCGCTGCGCAATTTCGCGGCGCCCAGGACAAACATCGAGATTATGACGAGCGTGCAGTGGACTAGGATCGTCCAGCGTTGCGCCAGATAGATCGGATCGAGCCGAAGCTCGACCTGTTGATCGAAGGTGGTCGCATCGGCCCAGAGATTCGGCACGATGTGCACCACCAGCGTGGTGAGCGCCGTCAGCACCGCGCAGACCGCGCCGAACCGGAAAAATCGCGGAGTCAAATTCATCTGTTACCCTGCACTAGCCCCACCCAGGAAAGCTTCTCCTCCGGGAAGACATCCCGGTTCGGCGGAAAATGTTCCGGATCGTCGAGGCTTCCGGTCGTGATATCGATTTCGTTTGGACGCTCGTCATTCTCGTAGGTCAACGAAGTGCCGCAAGAGTCGCAAAAGGTGCGATACGCCCCGGTATCCGTCTGGTAGCGCTTTGGCTCTCCCTTTTCGAAGGCAAACTCCGACAGCTTCACCGTGATCCAAGCCACCGCCTGCGCGCCAGCGGCCCGGCGGCAATTCGCGCAATGGCAATTTGCCTGATGCAGGGTCTGCCCGCTCGCCCGAAAGCGCACCTTTCCGCAATAACAACCGCCGATGATGGGTGAGGCTCGCTCCATCGAACAAACAAGATCAGGTAGTCACAGTCTGAGCCAGCGCCCGACTCCTTCCCTCACCGCGGCGCGGCATCGCCCTCCTCCTCGCGGTCGAGCATGCCGAACACTTCGCGGGCGGCGGCGCTCAACTCCTCGTCAGAAGGAGCGTTGTAATCAAAATGCGCCGTGCGATGCAGGATGGCATCGCTGAACTCTCTCTGCGCATCGAGCGGAAGCTTCTCGAATTCTTCAAGAAGTTGGGTGGTGCTCATGGGAAAACGATGGCAGAAGGCTTCGACTTGCTCAAGTGCGCGAAAGTCATCCAACGAGAAACAAGATGAGTTTACTCGCGAAGGCGTTGGGAGTTCTGTCGCGAATGTTTTCGGAGTTTGGAGCGCATCGGCTAGTTTAGGCGACTTTCCGAGGAGACAAATGCACAGCAAGTCTCTGGACAAGTCGCTCATGGCGCTCTCGCGAGATAGAGCCGATAACGCCGACAAAGCTGCTGGCTGGCAGGACGGCAAGAAAGCCAAGCCGGATGAGCGAAGACGCCTTCAGCCCGCTGCCTTCAAAGTCCGGATGTGTCCTCTCGATGATGTCGTCGAAGCCGGCGACCTGCTGATGAAACTGCGTGCTAATGCCGCAAACGAGCCAATCTCCGAACGGCGGCATCTGGCGCAAAGCAACAACAGGACGGTTCTTGATGCGTCCGTCGGCTTGCGGAAGCGGCGTGAGAGCAACATCGGCCTCCCTCATGACCGCTTGACGTCGGCCTGCGTATAATCCGGTTCCGAGTCCGAGTAAGCGCGAGAGAGGTTATGCGCTGAGAGAGCTGTCCACAGGGCGTGGCCGCTCTGATCGTCGGCTGCCGCAGGAAGAACGGTCACCATAAGCGGGGAGTCGGGCGGCAGGTCGAATGGCTCGTCGAGCACAATCCTTTCGCCGTCGTAATGTGCCTTTAATGTCACGGTTGGCATGTCGGGGGAATCATTACGCTGTGGATCGCTTCCGGGCAAGCGCGCTCAGTCGTCCAACGGGACGCAAGATCAGTTCACTCACGAAACCTTTCGGAGTTCACTCGCGAAAGCGTTCGGAGCTTCATTACTTTGTTTAGACGGTGCGGGTTGACCGGCTGGTGGCAACCGAATAAAGTGCTCTGCCGTGGATGCCATCGCCGAGAAACTGGACTCTAAACTGGGCACATGGAAGCCGGAAATCTCGCAGGAAGTGCGCTCTCTCGTCTCGCAAGTGATCGATGCGGCCGACAATGACGCTCTCGACGTGATGCGCTCTCGCGTCGTGGAGCAAGAGGTGCTGGATCAGCTGGATGGGTCCGCGTTCAGGAGGAACTTGCCATGAGGCACGTCTACGCTGCTGGCCTTGCGATCGTGATTGCAACCTTACTCGTTGGCCCCAATCTTCGCGCTGACGGGGCCACTAAATACCCGACAGTTCAGAAGCTGATGGAGGAAGCGGCTACCAACTATTCTAATGAAGAAGGGACGTTTAAGGTGATATCAAACCATCCTCTTCACATTCAGATTTCGCCCCTAATACCTCTGAAATCGCCTTCGGACTGGATCGAGAGCACGGTGCACCAGGAAGCCGTTCAAACGGTTTTCGAGGCCTTCATCCACACCCCCGTAAACGCACTGACGATTACGGTCCTTCCAAAGACCTGGGAAGACAGCGGAAAAACGGGTGCTCCTCTTACTGAATTTCGCGTTTCCCTAAGCGTGACTCGTAAACGGGCTCTCGCATTGCTCAACCGCTATTTCCCCGGAAAAGGCTTCGAAGATCTTGTTGGTACGCAGGACGGCGGACCAGATATGCCAACTAAGGTCTTCGACGCCCTGAGCTCGCGTTCGCGTGACAGCCATCCGGGGGCAGAAACCGTGTTTATCGAACTCGCTCAGCGTGGAGAGTAGTGAGCGCAACCAACATAGAGGCTGCGTGGCGGTTATTGGTCTATGAAGGTTGCAAAGTCAGCATTCTATGGATTGAATTTGGTCGAATAGACCGCTTTTGAAGCAGACGCTTTAGGTATGAGATGCGGTGTGTGCCTTCAATTAGATTGTAAGATGATAGAAGGCTCCGACCTTGAGGGCACTTGCCGCGATCCAAAGTCAAAGATGACAGGTTCGACTGGCCATGTGTGATTCGCGCACATGTATTCCAGAAGCGGAAAAGATCGTTTCGAGTCGACTTGGAAGTACCACCAGTCCAAAGGCTCGTTGTCGTCGTACAGAACATTGGAATCTATCCAGTTGGCGGTAAACTCTGAAAAGGCGTAGGTGAAAGATTCGAGCTGAAACCAAGGAAAGCGTAGGATGAAGTCATCGTAGTGATCAAACAGGACATGTTTGATGAAGTGTTCCTCGGCCGGTGTCGAGAATGGTCTAAGCCGGGCTGAATACGTTTCCCAGGATTCATTGTTACTCATTGATTCAAAGCGGCGCCGATAATTTCGAGAGAGTGTCATGGAAGCGAGATAGAACGATGCCCGCAGCGACATCCGACGTTCGTCTAACTCGGCGCGCTTGGAAATGGACGGCTTGCGTTGGTGGATCGAATGCCGGCGCCCGCGCGCTGCCCGTTAGCACACCAATGGGATCAGGCGCCAAAACCGCTAGGGGCGCGCCTTAGCGCGCGACGCCCACGGCGGCGGTGTTGTTGTTTTCGTTGAGTTCGACCACCACTTTGCCAAAATCAACCTTCAGAACCAAATGGGGTAACTGCGTTATGCTTCCTTGAAAAGTGGCGGTGAAAGTTCCGTTTCGGGAAGCATCGGCAGCGCCCAATCGAGATTTGACTGGCCAAAACAATCCGCCGGCCGTGAATCAAGTAAGCCGTTGGTTGCTCGAGGTCGACCCCAAACCCGGTAAGGCGATTGCGCCCACGATGTTGCCACGCTCGCCACTAGAATAACATCAGGGTAATTCCCCTGGGGCCGTCTCATGCCAGGGACTTTGGAGGGCTGCGAGTCTGAAAAAATTCGAAGCGTGATTGGGTTTGAATGGCCGCGATGCGCACCGGAAATTAATGCCTCCCCCCACGCAGCTGGAAACTTTTGCCGGAAAATCCCGTATTATCTGGTGAAGGCAGAACGCGATGGCCGTAACGGTGATACGAGCGGTAGTTAATATGCACCCGACCCTGCGGGTGTTCCTGGGCCGGCGCGGATCCTCCTCCGCCGTCGAACCTCGATATGACGAACCGGCAGTAAACTATTCTGGAATGCTCCCCGACGGCGACATTGTGGTTTCCCCGCTCAGTGCCGTCGGCGAACTGGATTTCCCGGTTCCGTGGGTCAGATCGCCGGATGAGTTTGCGAATCGTCACCTTTCTCTCCAGCTGCGCACGCCGAGGCCTGGGGCTCGCCACGGAGAGACCGATTTACAGCAACCATACGTCATCTGGCAGCAGGATATCGGAGGTACTGACTTCGTGCGCTTTTCCCTGGCTGACCGGTTCGAACAGAACGCGCGCGGCCTGGCCAGTCAACGTGATGGACGGCAAACGTATGTTTGCAATCAAAATGCAGATGTCCTGCTCGCCGTGGACGAACGCCCTTGGGTAATCCTCACGCGGATTCGATGAGGTGATCAGACCGCGATCGGCGCTTTGATGGCGGGATGGGGGTCGTATTCGGTGAGGGCGAAATTCTCGAAGCGGAAATCGTGGATGTTTTTCACGGCGGGATTCAATTGCATCCTCGGCAGCGGACGGAAATCGCGGGCGAGTTGTTCGCGCGCTTGGTCGAGGTGGTTTTGGTAAAGGTGGAGGTCGCCGAAGGTGTGGATGAAATCGCCCGGGCGCAGATCGCAGACCTGCGCGACCATCATCGTGAGCAAGGCGTAGGAGGCGATGTTGAAAGGCACGCCGAGGAAAAGATCAGCGCTCCGCTGGTAGAGCTGGCAGCTTAGCTCGCCGTCGCGCGCATAAAATTGGAAAAGCACGTGGCAGGGTAAAAGGGCCATCTGCTCGAGCTCGGCGACGTTCCAGGCGCTCACGATCAGACGCCGGCTTGCCGGATTTTTTTGGATCTGATCGATCACGCCGTCAATCTGATTGATGACCGCGCCATCGGCGCCGCGCCAGTGGGTCCATTGCGCGCCGTAGATGGGACCGAGCTCTCCGTTTCCGTCAGCCCATTCATCCCAGATCGTGACGCCGTGCTCGTTCAGGTAACGCACGTTGGTTTCGCCGCGGAGAAACCAAAGCAGCTCGTGGATAATCGATTTGAGATGGAGCTTCTTCGTGGTCAGCAGTGGAAATTGCTGTCGCAAATCGAAGCGAGCCTGTGCGCCGAAGACGGAGAGGGTTCCCGTGCCAGTGCGATCCATGCGCGGCTTTCCCTGTTCGAGGACAAGCCGAAGCAGATCGTGATATTGGCGCATGCGTCTTTCAGATAAACGCCACAACGAGGCGGATTCAATTCATTTTGACGCGGCGTAGCACAAGCATCTTGCCTGCGTTCCGAGAATTGCCACACCCGAAAACGGCAGCTCCGGACTGAGCGGGGTCGCGTCAGTCCTTTCCTGCACTTACACATTAACTTTCACTTACACATCTGCGGTGATCTTGCTTCGAAAACGTGGACTGCACTGTTGGTTAAAAGTTGAGGTTGGCGGAACGGTTTTCAAAATCCAGTGGGGTGAGGTAGCCGAGAGCGCTGTGAGAGCGGCGGCGGTTGTAGAAGGTTTCGATGTAATCGAAAAGGAGGAGGCGCGTCTGGCGCTTGCTCGCTGGGGGGCGCCGGGCGAAGCAC